>NZ_LQOM01000017.1 GCF_002101595.1 Mycobacterium celatum | reverse complement strand
GGAGACCTCGGGGTTGCACATGCCGGGGGCGGCGAAGCGGGCGAACCAGGCGTCGAGGTTGGCGCGCAGCTCGGGGGTGGCGGTTAGCTTGGCGATGCTCATGCCGTCGCGGCGCTGCGGGCTCCAGCTAAAGCCGCGGGCGCGGGCGCGGTCCTGGTCGCTGAATGTGCCGTCGGGGTTGATGGTGATGGCGTAGCGGTTGGCGACCTTCTCCAGCTGTTCGGGCCGGAGTTGGGTGGCTTGGTCGGCCAGAAACGCTTCGGCCTTGGCGATGATGGCCGCTGGGGTGTCGTGCGGCAGGTCGCGCATGAAGCTCTGGATCACCCGCAGATGGTGGGCATCCAATTGCCCGTCGCGCCACACCACCGCAGTGGCCGGCAGTTCGGGCGGCAGTGTTTGGCCGGTCAGGGTGGTGCGCGGGGCCAGCTGTTTGGCGTTGTGCAGTCGCCGCCGGGCCTCGGTGGGGCTGATGCGCAGCCAGTCGGCGACCACTTTGTGGACCGCGCCACCGATGGCGGCCGGCTCTTCCTTGGTTAAGCCGACGATGATGTCGTGGCCGGCCACCGCCTGGCGGCGGGCCGCGGTTTCCAGCCGTTGCAGGGCGCGTAGCCGCACCGCTGGCTCGTAGCTGGCGAAGTCGAGTTCGCGGACGTGTGCTACCGCGGCGTCCAGCGCATCGAGCGCGGCAGCCAGCTGCGGCGGATCGTCTAGGTGTATCGAACTCATGTTCGAAACACTACCGACACGCACCGACAAGTTTGCCATTCGTGCGCCCAGAGCCGCGGTTATCCACAGTCCGACATTCGTCCACAGCCTGAACGTCGCGCGTTGGGTTCGAGCGACAACCGCCGTCTCCTGTAGGCTTTCGACCTGCCGCCAGTGTGCTTTCGGCGGTATCGGGCTGTGGCGCAGTTTGGTAGCGCACTTGACTGGGGGTCAAGTGGTCGCAGGTTCAAATCCTGTCAGCCCGACCAAAGTCCGAGGGGTCAGGTCTCTTCTCGGTTGCCACGGCTGAGGCCCCAGGCAACAAGGACGACTGCGAGTGCTAACGTCCCATAGCCCAACGCCGAGGGCCACCAGGGTCCGCTCGAGTGGTTGGGCTCCTCCAAAGCGGCCAGCGCTACCAGGTAGCTGCCGTTGTCCGTCGGCCCGACACCGGGCAGCGACTGAGTCTTGGTCACCTTGATCTGGGAGCTGCCGCCCGGATCGTTGATCTGACCCCAGGCCAGGGTCGAGTCGTCGAGCAGGAAGGTGTCCCGGCTGCCCGCGGGTTGGCTGTCGTCGTGGCCCACCAGCTGCACCTGGCCGACTGACACGGCCTTGTCGTCGGCGGGGATCTCGGCCACGACGTCCCGGTACACCTCCGGAGCGGGCGGCAGGGCGTAGTCCGGCGGCGGCGGGCCGTCCCACCCCTCCGGTGGTATCCAGGCCCCGCCGCGGAAGCTGCCTGCCGCAACATGGCTGTCGCCGACCGCGGTGAACGGGTAAAGACCGGCTGCGGCCGCATCGAGCACTATCCGGCCACCGGCCGGCACATACGCCTCCCGGTAGGCGCCGTTGTAGAAGTAACGGAAAGTCATCGCTTCATTGAGCGGGTTGTACAGCATCGGCCGGTGGTAGGCGTCGTAGTCGACGTAGTCCCACAGCCGGGGGCGTGGCATCGACTGGTTGTCGGCCTTGATGACGTCAACGTTGCCGTTGTGGGCGTCGACCACGGTCTGCACCTGGTGGTTGAAATCCACCACCTGCAGCATCTTGTCCATGCCGGGACTCACCCGCGTCGCCGGTGCGGCCTTGGCAGCCTCGACAGCCTGCGTCGGCGCATCCAGTCGCTTGGGCGGTGTCACCAGCGGGGCGCTGCGCGACGCCCCCGGCGGCAGCGGATTGATCTTCGGACCATGAACCGGGCTCGGCGGCGCGGGAACGACCTGGGTCATCCTCGGCGGTGGCGGCTGCGGCACGACAGGCACCGGCGGAGCCGGCGGAATCTGTACCGGCACGGCGCTCGAGGGCGGCTGGGCCGGGCGGGGCGGCGGCCCTTCTTCGTAGCACGACCGTGACGACCGGAGGTGATATTCGGCCACCCAGAACAGGCATTCGTCGCAGAAGGTGGGGTTCGATCCGGCACCGGCGCAGGGAGCTGCGTGTGCCACACCGGGTGTGGTGGCGGCTACCGCCGGCAGCGGCGCGAGGGCTATGGCGATGGCCGCCGCGATCCCGAGTGCTTTCATCTCCGTCAATCATGTCAGCCCGACGCCGACCGGGGCTACTGGTGACCCGTGATGCCTTGCAGATCGTCTCGGATGCCCTGCAGAACGCCTTCGATCCCTTCCAGGTCACCCTGGATGTTGGGCAGATCAGGGAGAGGAGTCTGGGATGCCTGCCGCATGTCGCCCGAGGTTGTAGGTAGGTACTGCGGGCAGTACGAGACGATGGCACCCGCAGTGACGTAGGCGCTTTGATTGGCGTCCCACACCGACGATTGCTGCACGAAATGCACGGCGTCTGCGAAGTTTTGTTGCTGCGCGAGGAAGTCGCAGGCCGCATGCCCATGGCTGGTCACATATTCGCGGCTGGGAATCGGCACCTCCTCCTGCTTCAGGGCGTCGATGAATGCCTTGTCGACCATGTCGAGCGGCGGAGGGTGAGCGGTCGGCGGAGCCGGGTTGGGTCGCGCTTGCGACGGCGGCGGAGCTTCAGCGGGCGGCTGCGCTGGGGGCGGCGGGTTGCGGAACGTGTACATCGCCACGATGACTGCGACGACCGCTATCAGGGATAGCGGCAACGCCGTCAGGAGGCCGAAGCGGAGCCGCACACTCTTACGTCGGTAAGGCCTGACGACAGACGCTTCAAGCGGCTCGGATTCGGGCGCCTCCGGCCGGTGTCCCAGGCGCTCGTCGAGAAGCGCGTCGAATTCACGCGTGGACGGCGCACGACCGTGCTCGCGGGTTGACCGGCGCGCTGCTGCCAGGCGCCGCAACTCGGCGTCGATCGTGTCCCGATCGCGCATGATCTGAGCGTAAAGCAGCGCGAGGCAGTTGACGGACTTCTTCCCAGATGGTCAGTCGGTCTTCTCCCAGCGCTGGCAGCTGTGCGTCAGGAACGCCACGTCGCCCGGCTGAATCGCGACTTGCTGAGGACCGTTGGCGATGTTGTTATCGATGATGTCTGTCGGATTGAGGCTGTGCAGCCTGGCCCAATAGCAATCCGATTCTCCCTCCGCGCTCCGACCGCCGGTGCGGTAAGTGCCCAGCTCGATGTCGGTGCCGATCCGGTAGGTGCCATCGGTGTCCATGGTCGTTTTGGGCAGCGGAGTCGCGGGCGGCGGGACGGTGACAGTCACCGTCTTGGTGATCACCGGCTGCACCGTGGACGTCACCGTTGCCACCGAATGGCTTGACCCGCCGCACCCCGCGAGCACCATCGCCGCTGTGGCGATGGCGGTTCTCTTCGCGTGCATTGAAGAAGCGTAAGCATTGGGCGGCATTTTTTCGCCGTGGCTCGGCGTTACGGTGCTCCCATGAGGCGAAGCGGGTTGGATATCGCAAGTTCGCCGGCATTCACCGCGGAGGAGTCGGCCCGATATCACGCGGCGGGTTGGTGGGTCGACTCCACGCTGTCCGACGCGGTCCGGCGTAACGCCGAACGGTCACCTGACCGTGTCGCCTATATCGACTACTCGGTAACGTCTCTGACCTGGAGTGAATTCGACGCTGCGGCAACCGCTTTAGCCGAACAACTCGTCGGCCTTGGCGTTGCACGCGGGGACCGGGTCGCGGTGTGGCACGTCGACTCGGCCGCGATCCACGTGCTGTTCGTCGCCATAGAACGCTGCGGCGCCGTTGTGGTCGGTATCGGCGCACGCGCCGGCACCCGCGAAGTCGACGCGATACTGCGCAGTACGCAGCCCGGGCTCCTCATTACCGATCGACAGCGCGAAACTGTGGCGAGCATGGCCACCCACGTCATAAATGAAACGCTGCGCCTGAACACCGACGCGAAGCCCCGGGGGCTGACACTCGACTCCCGGCTCGGCGCCGACGACGTCTTCCTGATCAATTCGACGTCGGGGACCACTGGGTCGCCCAAATGCGTGGTGCACACCCAGAACCGTTGGCACTATTTCCATCAGAAGGCAGTCGCCAACGGGCGATTGACATCGAAGGACATCTTCCTGCCTGTCATACCCACGCCGTTCGGCTTCGGGATCTGGACCAGCCACACGACTCCGATCCATCTGGGCGCCACCGCGGTGAGAATGGCGCGGTTCACCACCACGGCGGCGTGCGAGGCGATAGCGCGTCACAAGGTCACCGTATTGTGCTGTGTCAGCACACAATTGACGATGTTGATAGCCGACCCCGCCTGCCGCGACTACGACTTGAGCTCGCTGCGTGTCGTTTTCACCGGCGGCGAGGCGTTGCCGTACCGGCCGGCCGCCGAGTTCGAGGAACTCACCGGCGCGACCATCCTGCAGTTCTACGGCTCGAACGAGACCGGGCTGCTCAGCGCAACCACGATGGATGACTCGCGGCAACGCCGGCTCCGTACCGCCGGGCGCATTGTGCCGGAGATGTCGGTCCGGCTCTTCGACGGCGACCGGGACGTCACGGCGACGGGACGCGGCCAGCCCGCGTGCCGCGGACCGGCCACCAGCCTCGGCTACATCGACGGTGCCGACCACGACAAGCTGTTCACCCGTGACGGGTGGATGCGGATGGGCGACATGTGCGAGATCGACGCCGACGGCTACCTGCGCGTCACCGGCCGCACATCCGATTTCATCCTGCGCGGCGGTAAGAACATCAGCGCCAGCCAGGTGGAAGACGCCGTGACGACGCATCCCGCGATCGCGGTAGCGGCCGCAGTGGCGATGCCCGATCCGGTGTTCGGCGAAAAGGTCTGCGTCTACGCCGAACTCGCCGATTCTGCCACCATCGAGCTGCCGCAGCTCGTCGACCATTTGTTGGCGCTGGGGATTTCCAAGGAGCTGTTACCCGAACGGCTGGTCGTGGTCGACGAACTGCCCCGATCGTCCGGTGGAAAGATCGCCAAAGCCCGGCTCCGCGAGGACGTGCGGGCCAGGATGGCGCGCGATCATGAACGATCCTGACGGAAGTTGACATCCTTTGTCACGGCTTCCCATTCGTCGATAGACGCGGTCACTGCAGCGATCTTGTCGCGCGCCGCCTTGAGCACGTCCCGGCCCAGCATTAGCCGCAGCGGCGGCTCGTCGAGCTTGGTCACCATCAGCACCGCCTCGGCCACCTTGCGGGGGTCACCGGGCAGATGGTCGGCGAATTGCTTGATCAAGTCCTTGCGCGCGGCGACATCGGCATAGTCGGCGATCGGAGTGCCGGACTCCTTCATCGACCTGGTGGCCCAATCGGTGCGGAATGCCCCCGGTTCGACGGCGGTGACCTTGATGCCCAGCGGCCGCACCTCGGCCGCCAGCGCTTCGGTCACGGCTTCCAGCGCGAATTTGGTCGACGAGTAGTAGGCGTTGGGCGGATTGGCCACCAATCCGGTCATCGACGAGATGTTGACGATGTGCCCGGTCCGTCGGGCGCGCATCCCGGGCAGCACCGCCTTGATCATGTCGACCGCACCGAAGTAGTTGATGTCGAACAGCTTTCGGACTTCGGCGTCTTCGCCTTCCTCGACCGCGGACAGGTAGCCGTGACCGGCGTTGTTGACCAGCACGTCCACTCCGCCGAACGCACCCTCGGCCGCGGCCACCGCGGCCGCGATCTGGCCGGCGTCGGTCACGTCGAGTTGGGCGGCCAGGGCGAGCTCACCGAACTCGTCGACCAAATCCTGCACCGCATCGGCCCGTCGCGCGGTCACCACGACTTGGTGACCGTCCTGTAAAGCGGCGCGGGCGATTTCGCGCCCGAATCCCGTCGAGCATCCGGTGATCAACCAGCGCGCCATCCCTAGACTGTCCCTTCCGGCAGGCGCCGCAGATATGTTCGTCGCCGCTCGGCGAGTTGGGCTTCCCGGCCGTGTGAGCTGACCCGCGGCAACTGCGGCACCTCGGCGTCGAGCCGGTCCAGCTGGACGACACGTCCGTGTGCGCCCAGGTCCGCGCGCGGACCGGCCTCGCCGAATTCGGCAATCCGCAGGGTGAGGATGCCTTCGCGCAGGCCATCGGAGTCGATCCAGTTGGCCACGCCGGGATCGATCGGGGAAATCACGTACGTGTAGCTGCCGTCCTCGTTGGCAACCGACTGCGCCTTGTTGAGGCTGCCGGTGCGGTCGACGATGTCCAGCGTGGTGCCCCAGATGTTGCTCAGCGGCACGGTGAAGTATTCGGCGCCACCGTCATTCATATCGACGACGAATGCCTCGCCGGGGGCGAGGTCGAAGCGCCCCATCACATAGACCTGGTTGCGCATCGCGCCGACCTTGTCCGCCGACCACGCCAGGTTGAAATTGTTCGGCGGCATCTTGTAGACGCCGTGGCTGAGTTTGCCCGTGAAATCTGCGAAATAGGCCATCATGTCCGCGGTCGCCTCGGCCTGCTCGTCGAGAGTGCGTGCCGCTGCGGCAGGTGGCCCGCCGAGCCGGCGCACGTCGAGATGGTTGGGGTCGTCGCGACCCCAGTCCAGCAGCACGTCGCGGATGTAGAACTCGTGTGCCGCGGGCGAAGTCTGGACGTGGTTGGGCCGGCCATTGGCGGGCTGGGCGTCGACCGTGATGGTGAAACTGCCGTCGGAGTCGACCGCCATGGTGCGGCCGTTGAGCACGTCGACAGTGCCCATCTGCGCGTCCCACAGTGTGAAGTAGTTCTCGGTCATCCGGTTCTCGCCCACCCGGCCGTGGATCTCATAGCGCTCGTCGCCGGAGATCGGGATGACCCGGTAGATGCTGTCGGGATTGTCGATGCCCCAACGAGATCCGGGAATGCGGCGGCCGTCCACCGGATGCGCGAGCCGGGTGATGCAGGTGACCTTGGGTCGCAGCTTGTCCTGGTTGGACGACCACATCGCCGCGGAGAACATCACCTCGGCGAACGCCTTGTCGAACCTCTCCCGCATCGCATCCGATGGCTTTGCCCGCTGGAGCCAATGGTCTGCGACGCTGCGGTACGCCGCTTTGACCACGGGATGCTCGATCAGTTCAAGCGCAGCCAACTCTTGTTCGTGCTGGGATGCCGTCGCGACGGGATGTTCTGCCATGAACTGCTCCTCACTGTCTGGCATGCTACCGAAAACACTTGCTGCACAACGTGAACAGCTCGTCGACCCGAGTGGCTGCTTCGAACGCGCCGCTGCCTCGCATGGGATCAGAACTTCAGGTGGTGGCTGACGTCGCCGAGCTGGTCGACGAACATCGTCCGGGTGTCGAACCACCAGGTGCCGTCCAGCCGGTGAAACGTGTCCTTGTAGTGCCCCGTCACGATCACCTGCAACGGCAACTCCGCCGTGGCCTGGGTGACGCAGTAATAGGACGTGCTGCGCGCGGTCCCGTCGGCCTCGTCGATGTAGAGCTGCACATTGCTGGTGTGGTGCCTGGTTTTCGGAGTGCCGTCGTCGTGAATGCGGGTGGCCATCTCGTACATCTGACGGACGGCGGCGGACCCTGCGGACACCGTCTGGGGCGGCCCGTTCTCCACACCACAGATGCGGCCGTGCTCGAACAGCCTCGCCACCGCGTCCAAGTCGCCGGCATCCAGGAGTTCGGCATACCGGTAGATCAGGTTGGTGATCTCCACTGCGCTGTCACTCACGTCGAATCACCTTGACCGGACTCCGCTTTCAGTCGATTCCTTATGACAGTCGCATAACCCCGGCAGAACTGGCCCGACTTGCGATCGTTGCACTTCAAGCCGTTAGTGTAATGGTCGTGACATCACCGTGGACACCAAGCCGGCTCGGCGACCTGACCGGCCGGCGCATCGTCGTGACCGGAGCAACGAACGGCGTCGGACTGGGCACGGCGCGCGCCCTGGCCAACGCCGGCGCGCACGTGATCCTGGCGGTGCGCAACATCCAACTGGGGGAGCAGCGGGCCGCGGAGATCGGCGGCTCGACATCGGTTGTCAAACTCGACCTGGCCGACTTGGCGTCGGTGCGCGCTTTCCCTGACCTGATCGACGGCGAGGTCGACATCCTGATCAACAACGCCGGCACGCTGACGCAGCGCCGCACCGAGACGGTCGACGGCTTCGAGATGACGCTGGCCACCAACCTGCTTGGGCCGTTCGCGTTGACCAACCTGCTGCTGCCCCGGGTGCGCGCCCAGATCATCAATGTCGGCTCGGATGCACACCGCTCGGCGACGCTGCGGCTCGACGACTTACACCTGCGCCACCACAAGTGGACGACGATGGGTGCCTACGCCGCCTCGAAGCTCGCGGTGATGCTGTGGGGGCTGGAGCTCGACCGCAGGCTGCGTGCCGCGGGGGCGCCGGTCGTCACGCACCTCACCCACCCGGGTTGGGTGGCCTCGAACCTGTCGCACGTCGGCGACTCGCCCCTGATGTCGCTGGCGCACAAAGCGGTGAAGTTCGTGGCCGGCCGGTTCGCGAACGACATCGACGCGGGAGCGGCGCCAACGCTGTATTGCATCAGCGAGCCGATACCGCCCGGCAGCTACGTCGGTGTCAGCGGCAGGCTCGGGCTGCGCGGCGGCCCGGTGCTCGCCGGGCGCTCGCCCGTCGCATCCGACTACGACGCCGCCGCACGTGTGGTGGCTTTTGCCGAAGACGCAACTGGCACAGGGCTATCGGTTTAGCGAGTGACCACGAAAGATCGGGTTCGTTGGGACGAGATTTACACCAGCAGCGGTCCACCACGGGCGGATGCGGTCGGCCCGCCGGCGCTGTTCGCGGACTTCGAGGATCTGTTCCCGACCGCGGGCCAGGCTCTGGATCTGGCCTGCGGGCAGGGGCTTGCGGCCGTGTGGCTGGTTCGTCGCGGCATGGCGGTCCGGGGATTCGACGTCTCTGCGGTGGCCATCGGTCACGCCCGGGATCTGGCCCGCCGGAGCGGCGTGGAGGATCGCTGCCGGTTCGACGTGGTCGATCTTGATCAGGGTCTGCCGAGCGGCCCACCCGCGAATGTCATTGTCTGCCACCGGTTCCGGGACCGTCGCCTCGACCGGGCGATCATCGGGCGGTTGGCCCCCGGGGGGCTGTTGGCGATCAGCGCGCTCAGCGAGGTCGGCGCCGCACCCGGGCCGTTTCGCGCCGCGCCCGGCGAGCTGACCTCCGCGTTTGCCGAACTCGAGCTGATCGCAGCGGACGAGGCCGACGGCGTGGCCTGGGTGCTGGCGAGGAGGTGAGCGCATACTGAAAGCCGTGGCCGGCCCGCTGCAGATGCGTGTGGAGAGTTTGAGCCGCTACCCGGTCAAGTCGATGCTCGGTGAGACGGTGACCACGCTGTTCGTCGACAAGGGCGGGGCCGCCGGGGACCGGCGGCTGGCGCTGGTGGACGCCACGACCGGGCGGGTGGCAAGTGCCAAACAGCCGCGGTTGTGGCGTGAGCTTCTGCACTTCTCCGCCACCGCAGACACCGACGGGGTGCGCATCCGCATACCAGACGGGACAACTGTGGCCGCTGACGAACCCGGCATCGACAACCTGCTCTCCGGGCTTCTCGGCCGGCCGGTCCACTTGGTGAGCAAGCGGCCGCAGGGTGCCACGCTCGAACGGCCCGACCCCGAGCAGGTGCTGGAGCTCGGCCTGGACGCGCAGGTCGATACCCGCATCGTCGAGATCGCCAAGGCGACGCCGGGCGACTCGTTCACCGATCTGGCGCCGCTGCATGCGATTACGACGGCCACCTGCGAGCGTATCGGCACCGAAGCGCTGCGTTATCGGCCGAACCTGGTGATCGAGACACCGCCCGGATACCCGCCCTACGCCGAAAACACCTGGGTCGGAAGGGAATTGGCCGTGGGAGAGGCGAGGCTTCATGTTCTGAAGCCCACGTCGCGGTGCGCGGTTCCCACGCTCGAACACGGCGCACTGCCCCGAGCCCCGCATGCCCTGCGCACGCCGGTGGCCGAAAACCTGGTGGAATCGCTGCCCTGCGCCGGGGTTTACCTGGAGGTGCTCACCCCGGGCACCATCCGCGCCGGCGACCCGGTCAGCCTTGGCCCATGAGGGACGGCCGCCGCCCGGTGGCGTAGCGTCGAGTCATGCGCCGTCGCGGCAACCCGGTACGGCTGACCCTGTCGATGCAACTCGGCAACGACATCGACGGGGCATGGTGGCCACGCACACCGGGTATCACCCGGGAGCTGCCCGAGTTGCTCGCGGTCCTGGGCACCCGCTTGGGCGACATCATCGGCATCAAGGTCAACTGGTCGGCGTCGCAGGGCCCGCCCAAGCTGGACTCCTTTGGCTGGGAAGCAAAGCGCCAGCACGTCATGACGATCACCGGCAGCGCGGCCAGCGCAACTCTGCTGATCGTGCCCTGTCGAACCGACACCGCACTTGCGGTGCTGGTGCTGCGCCGGGCCGCCGGGCTACCCATCGACCCGCTACACCTCGATACCCCGGCGGACCGGACCGCCGACGGCGTGGTTCGGGCAGCGCGAGCACAAACCACATGTGCTGTTCCCACCCAGTTGTAGACGGGCTCAGTCCACGGCCGTCGGTGCATCCGATGCCTTGACCAGCCGCACGTGCGGTCGGTCCGGGACCGCGTCGGCCAAAAACCAGCGGAAGGCGAGGTTGCCGCGCGGATAGTCCAGCGTGGTCAGCGAATTCGGGTGCCCGGTCATGCCGCGGGAGACGACGATTGTCACCAAACCGTCGGCATTGGGCACCGCGGCATGCCCGTTGATCGAGCTGCGCGCGTCGGTGACGCAGTGGGTTGCCATGAACTGGTTCCACACCACGAGATTCCAGAACCGGCAGGCGGGCGGCCGATGGGTGATCACGAGCGCCTCGTCGTCGTCCAGCACGAAACTGCCGTAGGCGTAACAGGCATCGCGAGCCGACCACCCGAAATTCGCGTCCGGCACCTGATACGGGTCAGCGAATTGGTTTGCGCCATGATCGGTTTCGTGTCCAAGCGTGTGTGCATCGTCGCCGCGTGCGCCGACGGCAAGGGGCACAATGGCGAACATGGTGCGCAGCCACGCGGCGCTGGCCCGTAGTGCGGCAGCGGTTTCGGCGTCGCCGTGGCGTATCGGGTCGGGCTCGTCGAGCGCCTCGATGCGCCAGCTCACCGGCCGGCCGGTCAGCGGGTTCGCCTGGTAGTCGCGGGTCATCAGCACCGCCGCATCGGGTGCCGGACCGAATTCGAACGAGAAGTTACCGTCCGCGTCGATGTCGAGATCGTCGTCGCGAACGATCGCCACGATCCGGTCCGACCACGCGCCGGGCGACGGTTCGTTGTAGGCGGTGAGCGAAAAGTAGACGCTGTCGCCCTTGTTGCCGCTGATCCGGTAGCGGCGTTTGGGGTCGATCGGGCAGATGCAGTAGTAGGCGTCGGTGTTGTCGCCGCCCCAGCGGCGGTCGCGCCGGAACGGGGTGTTCACCTCCACGAAGATCGGCCGGCTGGGCTCGGCGAACAAATACGTGTCGAGGGCCACCCCCAACGTGGTCGCGAGCATGCGGTAGCCGTCGGCAACGTGCCGGTCGTCGCTGACCGCGCGCTCGCCCTCGAGAAACGAGCGGTCCAGGCCGCCCAGGGTGTCCAGCAGCTCGCGCCAGGCGGCCGTCGATTGGTGGGTCATGCGCTGATTCCTCTCGTGATCAGGGCGGCCGTGCGCTCCACCCACGTGTCGTCGAGCTGGTCTGCACGGGTGAGCAGCGCCAGGAATGTGGTGCCGGCGACCGCCTCGACCACGTCGGTGGCGGTCACGTCGGGCCGGGCCTCGCCGCGCGCGACGGCGTCGGCGAGGCGCTGCGAGAGGCCGCGGGACAGGATCCCGGCGAACCGTTCCAGCAGCGCCGAATGCAGGGTGAGGTCGGCGGCCATTTCGGCGACCAGGCCGGGCAGCGCCGCGCGGGCGGCCGGGGTGGTCAGCACGGCGGCGGTCCGGCGCACCATCTCGCGCACGTCGCCGGCCAGCGACCCGGTGTCGGGCAGCGCGGTGGAGTCGCCCAGAGGGAACACCGCCTCGTGCACCAGGTGGGCCTTGCCCGGCCAGCGCCGGTAGATCGCCGGTTTGCTGGTGCCGGCCCGCCGCGCGATCGCGTCGACCGAGAGGTCGGCGTAGCCGGTCTCGGCGAGCAGTTCGACGGTTGCGCGCAGAACAGCGCCGTCAATTCGTTTGTCGCGGGGTCGGCCAATTTCCGTCGTCATTACGAAACTCAAAGTAACATAAGTCGCCGTGACCGACACCACAACCGTCTACCTGGACGATCTAGCCGAGCCCCGCTTCAGCCCCGACATCGAGCAGGTCCGCGAGTTGATGGCGGCGATGGCGCCCGACTGCCCGCTGGATGCCGACGCGCTGCACGCCAAGGCCACGGCCGAGACCGGGCTAAATGACTTCGGACCCGACGACTACCGGGAGCGCCTCGACGTCTATCTCGCGGCGCTGCACGAGGTCAGCGGGATGCACGGGCCCGGAATCGTCAATTTCCACGCGCAGCTGCTGGGTTGGCTGAAGAACCGGCTGTTGCTCACCGACCTGCTCACGCGGCACCCGGAGATTCGCGACATCGAGCTGCTGCCGCCCGTGGTCATTGCGGGCCTGCCGCGCACCGGCACCACCCACCTGCACAACCTGCTCGCGGCGGCGCCCACCTTCCGCGCGCTTCCGTACTGGGAGAGCGTCGAACCGTTTCCGCTGCCCGCCGAGGCGGGCATCGAGCCGGATCCGCGCCGCACCCGGATGGACGCGGCCGTCGAATTCATGAATGCCGTGATGCCGCACTTTCGGCTCATGCACGAGATGACGACCGACCACGTCCACGAGGAAATCCAGCTGCTGGCCAACGCCTTCTCGTCGATGCTGTTCGAGACCCTGGCGGACGTGCCGCGGTGGCGCGAGTACTACCTGGCCCACGACCAGACGCCGGCCTACGAATACCTCGCCCTGCAATTGAAGGCGCTGCAGTTCCTGCGCGGTGGCCGCCGCTGGCTGCTCAAGTCGCCGTCGCACCTCGAGCAGCTGCCGGTATTGGATGCCGTGTTTCCCGGAGTGGTCGTGGTCTTCACCCACCGCGACCCCGTGCCGGTGGCGCTGTCGATGATCACGATGATCACCTACACCGCGCGGATGCACCGCTCGCCGGTACCGGTCACCGAGATCGCGGCGTCGTGGATCGACCGGCTGGACCTGATGCTGGCCGCGCTGGTGCGCGACCGCGACGTCATCGGCTCGGACCGCTCGGTCGACGTCCGCTTCGACGACTTCATGGCCGACGAGCTCGGCGTCGCCGAACGGCTCTACGACCTCGCCGGCGAGAGGCTCACGGCCGGGGCGCGCGCGGCGATGGCGTCCTTTCTGGCCGGCCATCAGCGCGGCCGGCTCGGCCAGGTCGCGACGTCGGCCGAAATGTTCGGGCTCGACGAGCACGACCTGGCCGCGCGCTTCGGTTCGTACGTTGAGCGTTTCTTGCGCTGACTTACAGCTCCGGAGCGGCGTCGTCGGCCGCGGGTACCGGCTCCGGCTCGGGTTCGGGCGCAGGCGCCTCGGCCTCGACGGCCTCGTCTGGGGCGGGAGCGGGCGGGGTCTCTTCGGGGGCCACTGCGCCGACTAGAACGGCACCGTCCGGAGGCGGCGGGGCCTCCTCGAGCGCTTCCGGGTCCACCGGCAGATACATGTGATGGGTGAACTGGGGCTGATACGCGCCGCCGCCGCCGATTCTGACGCCGCCGCCTTCGCCGCTGGACACCGGAGTGCCATCCGGGAGCGTCACGGCGGTGTGGCCACTATTCCAGCCGATCACCAAAGCGCCGGGCGCAGTCCCGTAGTGGAACCCGCGAGCCAACAGGGCGGCCTCTTCATTTCCGGTGTTGAACCTATTCCCGAATATCGGGCGATCCGTGGCTGCATTGGACACCCAGGAAGCCAGGCCCGAACAGTCCGTTCCCGCAGGGGAATCCCCGCCGGTGACATACGGCGTGCCTGACACCTGTTGAATAAGTGTCATCAGCGATGCTAAAACAAACATGCGGCGGGACATTAACAACACCGCAGATGGCCGCCAAAAATTGTGGCGGCCACCACGTTTAACGTGCACCAATGACCTACGCTACATAAGCCGTCTCAAAAACCTAGGTAAATGCGGTTTTTCGAATCTGCATTCCATGTACGTGTGATCCGAACGTACGCTTAATGTTTCGTTTTCGCGATGGAGAAGTAACGCAGATCACCTTATTTGGTACCGAAAACTAGTCCGCGGGCGGCAATTGCGGTGCGCCATCAGCGGTCTGCAGTTCGGCCCGGGCTTCGGTGCCCACGCGCTCCGCCTTGACGTTGCGCGGACCCTCGTTCACCACGGTCGATGCGAGTGGCTGCCCGGCAGATTCCTGGCCCGCAACGATCACCTTGCGAGTGCGCCTGAACGAGAAGGTGATCTCCTCGGACTCTTCGAACACCTGACGGGCGGCGCGAACCGGCTGCGTTGTGGTGTCGATCGCCCGGGTGACAATTGTCGGCACCAGTGGGCCAAGCCACCGGGCAGCAGCTTTGGTGACGCCGGGAATGATGGGAACCAGGGGACTGGCCCGCGTCGGCATCGGCAGATTCGCTGTCTGCGAGGCGATTTCGTCGCTTGGCGGCAGTTCCGGGATGGGCGTCGGTGCTTCGAGCGCTTCGACGGCCAGCCGCGTCTGGGCAAGTTGCTGCTCAGCCCAAAGGGTTTCGGTGGCCGCCCGAACCTCGGCACGTTTCACCGCGATCGCGGTGTCCGCTGCCACCTCGGCGCGATCACGCTCCACGCGAGCGGCCGCGCGGCGATCGTGGCTCGTCTCACCGCGCCACATGCGAAGGATCAACGGCAACATGTTCAGCAGCACGAAGAACCCGACAATGGCCAACCGCAACAGCAGCGCACCGCAATTGGCCGCGCAGAGGTCACCCAAGGCCAGCCAGCGTGCACCGAACCCGCGATCGGCATCGGAAATCGCGGTCTGGCGTACCTGCGCGAGTTGGCCGGCGCTGTCGGCTATCTGAGCATCCAGCTGCCCGGCTCGCTGCTGACGCGCGGCGACGGCGTTGTCCAGTTCCTGCTGCGCGTCGGCGAGAAGTTCGTTCGCGGTGCGGGTTTCGGGGCCGACGCCGGGCACACCGGTGATGTGAGTCTGCGGGCAGGCCGGCGTGGGATGATACTCGCAGCGGGCGACGACCAGCGCCTCGTCGCGCTGTGCGCGCGCTTCGCCGACGGCCATGTCGAGCGCGTTTCGCGCGTCACGAAGCCGCTGAAGCTCGGCCGCCGACTGCGCGACCGCGGGGGCGGACTCGGCGTGGTGAGCGGCTTCTTCGTCCAGCCGGCGGTCGACCGAGCCGGCGAAGACGACGAGCGCGGCCAGTTCACCTACGACGGCGCCGACCGCTACAGCGACCGCTGCGCGTCCGATCAAGCCGGCGCGCGCCGCGCCGCTCGCGACGGCGCGGCTGAGGACACCGACGAGCACCCCGAACACCAGCGTCATCGGCAGCAGGGCCAGAACCGGCCAACGGGTCGATTCTGCGGCCGCGATCGTCGCGACCAGCCAGCTCAGCACGGCGTTGAGCAACACCACCACGCCGGCCACCGCGTGGGCGGAGCGCTCGTGACGTTCACCGAGTTCATCCCGGTGGCCACCGCCGAGCCAGGTCAGCAAGGCGGCGAGACGCGGTTCGGGTGTGTTGCGCGCGCACATGATGTCTCAGGGTTCCAGGCTGCGGGCGGACACGCCGAATCGAAGCGGCGCCGTGTGATGTGGTTCACACTGGTTTAGCCGCTCATCCGGGGTGGTAGTTATGCGCTGACACAAGCGCGGGCAAAGGAGCACGTTGTGACGGTTCGACGGCTGGTTCTGGCAATCGGGGCGGTAGTTCTGGTCGTCGGCATCATCGGGCTGCTGGTGCCGGTGTCGGTGTCCGACCAGAATGGCGGCAACATCGGCTGCGGTAACGCGCTGATCAGCGACACCAAGAGCGCCGAATCCGCGAACAACAAGTCGGTGGCCAACATCCCGATCCTCAACCAGGTCGTGCCGCACACCGACTATGTGGCCGAATGCCAGTCGGCGCTGTCCAGCCGCCGGTCGTGGACCATCCCGGTGGCCGTGATCGGCGCGCTCGCGGTCGCCGCGGCATTCTTTGTACGCGGTGGCCGATCGGCCGATTCGTTGTAGGCTGTTGCGGCGCAACGGCTTCAGAACACCCGTTTGATCACGCGGGCGGTGGCCTGCTCGAGCACGTGCTGACGCCCCAATGGGTTTCGCTCGCGCACGGCACGGCGCAACGCCGGACTGATCGTGATGCCCTGCTCGTAGGCCGTCACGACCCGCGGATCAACGTACGAACTGCGGGCGACCGCTGGCGTGTTACCCAATTCCTCGGCAACCGAACGCATCACGGCAGCTTCCTCGCGACGGCGAGCGGTTTTCGACGTCGGCTCCCGCGCGTTCGCGAACGCCTCGGCCGCCAACACCGTGCCGTGCCACGTCCGCAGATCCTTGACGCTGAACTCGTCGCCGACCAACTCGCGGAACCGGGTGTTGAGGTCGTCGGCGTGCACCTCACTCCAGCCGTCGGAGGTGCGGTAGACCAGCAGACGGGCAATGTCGGTTTCGGCCCGCAGTAACGACCGTACCGCCCGGATCACCAACGGGTCATCCAGTGAAACTGTCCGTCGCACACCGCTTTTAGCCGGGTAGTCGAATTCCACGCAATCGCGGTGCAGCCGCACGTGGTCACGCAGCAGAGTCGCCAGCCCGAAGCTGCCGTTCTCCTGGGCGTACTCTTCGCCGCCCGCCCGAAAGTAGCCGCGATCGATCAGGTGCTGGGCGACCGCGAGGACACGATCGCGTCGCAAACCACGGCCCCGCAGATCGCCGAGGACCCGCATGCGCCAGTCGGGCAACCGTTTCGCCAGGCTCAGCGCCCGGTCGTATTTCTCCTCGGCCCGCTCGGCCCGCCACTGCTCGTGGTACAGGTACTGGCGCCGCCCGGCGGCGTCCGTGCCGACCGCCTGGATGTGACCGTTCGGATGCGCGCAAATCCAGACGTTCTTCCAGGCCGGCGGTATCACCAGCGCTTCGATGCGGGCCAGCACCTCGGGATCGTCGACCGGCTCGCGCTGCCCGTCGATGTAGGAGAAACCGCGACCGCGACGAACCCGGCGGTAGCCCGGCCCACCCACGGTGCTTCTGCGCAGTCTCATGTCGGCACCGGTTTACCCGCGCCGAAGTCGGATAACACCGGGCTCGAGCCGACACAGCGGGATCAGCCGTCGGCTCAGAACGGGACGTGAGACGGTATCAACTTATGCAGACCTTCGACTACATGACCTACGAGGACTTCGGGCGGCGATTCTTCGAAGTGGCCGTTACCGAGGAGCGCGTCGGCGCGGCGTTCGCCCAGATCGCCGGTGACGAGTTCGAGATGGCCCCCATCGCCCAGGGCCCGGGCAAGATCGCCAAAGTCAGCGCCAAGGTCAAGATCCAGGAGCCGCAGATCAGGCGCAACGTGGGCGACGCGATCACCTTCGACATCCACATCCCGCTGGCGATCGACCTGCTCGTCGACCTCCGGCTGGACAAGCAGCGATTCCTGGTCGACGGCGACATCGCGTTACGCGCTACCGCGCGCGCCGCCGAACCGCTGTTGCTGATCGTCGACGTCGCCAAGCCGCGGGCGTCGGACATCACCGTTCATGTCTCGTCGAACACCATCCGCGGCGAGGTATTACGGGTCATCGCCGGTGTCGATGGTGAGATCCGGCGGTTCATCGCCAAGTATGTCGCCGACGAAATCGATTCGCCGCAATCGCAGGCCGCGCAGGTCATCGACGTCGCGGCCCAGCTCGACGAAGCGTGGAAGGGCATCTGAAACCCGGTTAACCGGATCCGACGGCGGGTATGGAAACGGCGTGGCACGAGTAGAGGTTTCGACGTCATCAGACCTCGAACCGCAAGCGGCGTGGAAACTGGCCTGCGACCTGAGCCGGTTCGGTGACTGGATGACGATCTTTGCCGGCTGGCGCAGCCCGGTCCCGTCGCGCATCGAGGAAGGCACCTGTGTCTCGTCGTGCATCAAGGTGAAGGGTTTTCGCAACATCGTGCATTGGACAGTCACCCGCTACGACGAGCCGCACGAGATCGAGCTGACTGGCCGTGGCCGCGGCGGGATACGGATCACGGTGACGATGACCGTCCGCGACAACGATCCGGGGTCCACCTTTCACCTGAACGCCGAGCTCAAGGGCGGGTTGCTCAACGGGCCGATCGGCCGGCTGGTGGCCCGGGTGCTGAAATCCGACGTGCGCCGATCGATCGACAACTTGGCGGCGTTGCAATGATCGGACGGCGTCGTGGACCATAGCCGGGCGCCGCTAGTGGACGCGCTGGCCGCCTACCACCGGCTCGATCGCTACGGGTTCAGCCCGCCCGGCCATCGTCAGGGCCGCGGCGCCGACGAGCGGGTGTTGGCGGTGCTGGGCCGCGAGCCGTTCCGGGACGACGTGCTGGCCAGCGGCGGCCTGGACGACTGGCGGTCGACCGGCGGCTACCTGTCCGATGCGGAGGACCTGATGGCCGACGCCGTGGGTGCCGCGTCGGCGTTCTTCTCGACGTGCGGCAGCTCGCTGTCCGTCAGGGCGGCGATGATGGCGGTGGCCGGTGGGTCCGACGCGGGGCTGCTGGTGCCGCGGGACAGCCACAAGTCGATCGTCGGCGGGTTGATCTTTTCCGGTATCCAGCCGCGCTGGATCACCCCGCGGTGGGACACCGCACGCCACCTGTCCCATCCGCCGTCACCGGAGCGGGTCGCCGGTGCATGGGAGCGGTATCCCGATGCCGCGGGCGCGTTGATCGTCAGTCCGTCGCCGTACGGCACCTGCGCGGATCTGCAGCGGATCGCGGAGATCTGCCACGAGCGGGGCAAGCCGTTGATCGTCGACGAGGCGTGGGGCGCTCATTTGCCGTTCCACCCGGACCTGCCGACGTGGGCGATGGATGCCGGCGCCGACGTCTGTGTGGTCAGCGTGCACAAGATGGGGGCGGGCTTCGAGCAGGGTTCGGTCTACCACGTGCAAGGGGATTTGGTGGATCCCGACCGGCTTTCGGCGTGCGCGGACCAGTTGATGACGACCAGCCCCAGCGTGCTGATCTACGCCGCATTGGATGGCTGGCGCCGGCAGATGGTGCAGCGTGGACGTGAATTACTCAGTGCCGCATTGGCTTTGGCCGCTGAGGTGCGACACCGGATCAGCGAGATCCCCGACGTGGTGGTTCTCGAGGATGAGCTGCTCGGCGTGGAGGCGTCGCACGACCTGGACCGCCTGCAGGTGTTGCTGGACGTGTCGGCGACCGGCACGTCGGGGTATCAGGCCCGCGACTGGCTGCGCGAGCATCGCTACCTCGACGTGGGGCTGGCCGATCACCGGCGCATCTTGGCGACACTGTCCTTTGCCGACGACCGACGCAGCGCCGGCCGTCTTGTCGATGCGTTGGCCGCCTGGCGAGAGGCGGCCGGCTCGTTCGACCGGCCACCGCAGATGCGGCTACCGACGCCCGATAAGTTGCAGCTGGAGAACGTGATGCTGCCGCGGGATGCGTTCTTCGGTCGCACCGAACTCGTCGCCGCGGAGAAGGCGGCGGGCCGGATCGCCGCCGAGCAGATCACGCCCTATCCGCCCGGCATTCCCGTCGTGGTGCCCGGCGAACGGCTCAACGATGCGGTCATCGAATTTCTCCGTACAGGCCTTCAGGCCGGGATGCCGTTACCCGACTGCGCGGACCCGCAATTGGAGCAGATCCGCGTCGTGGCGTGAATGTCAAAGTGGCGCAAAGCCGTTCAGCAGCGCACGCATGGATTGCGCCACCGCGTGCCGCGTCCGGACCGGATTGGCAGAGTTCGCGATCAGCATCGCACCGCGCGTCAGAGCGCCCAGCAGTAGTCGGGTGACAGTCTCCGGATCATCGACCCGCAGCGTGCCGGCCTCCGTTGCGGCCCGAAGCGCCTCGACGATCACCGCGAAAGCGTAGCGCTCGTCGAGCTCGGTATAGCGCGCCAGCCCCAGCACCGCGGGCCCGTCGAGGATCAAGATGCGCTGCAAGTGCGGTTCCAGCACGGCGTCCAGGAATGCCTCGAAACCGCGCGCGAGCTCGTCGAGGTCGGCGGACGCGTCCTGCGCAGCCTCGACGGCTGCCGTGATCAGCTCGGTGTGCGCTTGCTCGAAAACGGCCTCGAACAGCGCCGTCTTGGTGGGGAAGTGGTGATACAGCGCGCCGGTGGTGACGCCGGCGGCGCGCGCCAGGTCTTCCACCGACGTTTCGCGAAAGCCCTTCTGGCCGAACAACTCCCGGCCCGCACGAACCAGTGCATCCCGGGTCTGCGCAACCTGTTGGGCGCGCAGCGACGGGGGCGGCGTCGGTCCCGGCATGCCCATCAGCCTATTGACATAGTCAAATTATGTGACATAGTATCGCTATCTCATACTGATGGAGGTTCTCGGATGAAACCAGCCCCTGCACTCGCCGGGCCCGTCGACGAAGTGCGGCGCGCCGACGCAGACACCAGAGCGGCGCTGGCCGACGCGGTCGGACGCAGCATCGAGTTGTGGCGCGGCATCGACAATCCCGCCGCGCGCGTGCCGGGGCTGAGGTGGACGGCCGCCGAGACTGCGGCGCATGTGGTCGGCGATATGCGGGAATACGCCCAAGCGCTGACCCGCCATGCGCGCGGAAAGGTCGACGGCGAGGAGATCCCGGCCGGGTCGCCGGCGACGTTGCGAACCGCGGTCAACGATCGCCACCTCACCGATGTCGGCGTGCGGGACCCACGTCGGCTCGCCGACATGCTGCACCAAACGGCCGAGCACTACCTGGCCGCGGCCGCCGCCGTCGACCACACCCCGATCGTCACCGCCGACAGCCTCGTCCTCGAGCCGGCATTCATGACGTGTTTGTTGCTGGGCGAGCAGCTGGTGCACGGGCTGGACATCGCGCGGGCCACCGGGCAACCGTGGACGATCAGCCGCGACGACGCGCTGCTGGTGGTACCCGCCGCGCTGGCGCTGGCGCCGAATTACCTGCGGCAGTCGCGAACTCGGGGCATGCACACCAGCTTCGAACTGCGGATACGCGGTGGCGGCCGGTATCGGATGGCCGTCGACGACGGTACTGCCGTCGTGAGCGCGGCGGGCGGCAAGGCCGATTGCGTCGTCACCGCCGATCCGGTCACGTTCCTGCTGGTGGGCTACGGCCGCGTGTCGCAGTGGTCGCAGATCATCCACGGCAAGCTGCTGGCCGGTGGCCGCAAGCCCTGGCTCGCCGCCAAGTTCGGCACCCTGCTGGCCAGCCCGTAACACGACGGGGTCGCTACCCTGGGGACGATGACGTCCGTTGCGATCGTGGGTAGTGGGTTCACCGGCTTCGAGTGCGCACGCCGACTGGCCCGCCGGGTGAGAAGGCACAACGTCGACGTCACAATCATTTCTCCGGTCGACTACATGCTCTACACCCCGTTGCTGCCCGACGTGGCAGGCGGTGTGGTCGACGCGCGGTTCGTCACGATCCCGTTGGCGGGCACGCTCCATGGCGTGCGCACGGTGCGGGGCCGCGTCGAAAGTGTCGACCTGGAACGGCACACCCTTACCTTCACCGACCTCGAGCAGCGCGCCCGAGAGCTGTCCTGGGATCGGCTGGTGCTCACCCCGGGATCGGTCACCCGGCTATTCGACATTCCCGGATTAGCCACGTATGCAAGGGGTTTGAAGTCGATCGCCGAAGCGCTCTATCTTCGCGACCACGTCCTCGAGCAATTCGAGCTGTCCTGTCTGGAATCCGACGACGAAAGCGCACAGGCGCGGCGCACGATCGTGGTCGTCGGGGCGTCATATTCGGGCACCGAGCTCACCGCACAGCTGCGCGCGCTGGCCGACGCGGCCGCCAAGCACATGGATTTCGAACCGGGCGACGTGAAGTTTCTGCTGCTGGACCTGGCCGAACAGGTGATGCCCGAAGTCGGAGAAAAGCTGGGAGACAAGGCGATGCGGGTGCTGCGGCGCCGCGGTGTCGATGTTCGGCTGGGCGTCACGCTCAGAGAGGTACATCCCGACTACGTGGTGCTCAGCGACGGCTCGCGAGTCAACACCCACACCGTCGCCTGGGTAACGGGGGTGACGGCTGCGCCGCTCATCGAGACACTCGGCCTGCCGACCGAAAAGGGCCGCTTGAAGGTGCAGACCGACCTACAGGTTCCCGACCATCCCGACGTGTTCGCCGCCGGGGACGCTGCCGCGGTTCCCGACGTGACCCAGCCGGGGAAGATCACCCCGCCGACCGCCCAGCACGCGATCCGACAGGGCAAGGTGCTGGCCGACAACGTCGCCGCCAGCCTCGGCCACGGCAAGCCGAAGCAGTACAAGCACCGAAACATGGGCTTGGTCGTCGACCTCGGGCCGCGAAGCGCCGTCGCCAATCCGCTGGGCGTGCACTTGTCGGGATACCCGGCGAAGGTGGTCACGCGCGGCTATCACCTCTACGCCATACCGCGATTCGTCAACCGGTGGGCGGTGTCGCTGGCGTATCTGACCGACATGTTCTTCGCCCGGACGCTGGTGTCGATGGGGCTCTCGACACAAAGCGACGCCGAATTCTCCACCAGCGAAGGCATTCCGCTGCCGAAGACCGGCTGACCGCGCTCGTCTACAGCGTCTGGTGGCGGCCGAAGTACTTGTGGTCTTCGCTGTAACCGCCGTAGCCGCTACCGATTTCGGAATAGTGCTCGACGAACTCGATGCCCTTGATCCACTTCACTTGCTTGAAGCCGTGCTGCAACTCGTTGCGTAACCGCAGCGGCTTGCCGTGCATATAGGGCAGCGGCTGGTCGTTCATGTTGTAGGCCAGCATCGACATGTGGTGCCACATCTGGTCGATGGGATGCGCGTTGTAGTAGATCCCACCGGTGGCGCCCAGGCCCATCGAGTAGAACACCACCCACTTGGCCTGGGGCAGCGGTTTGACGATGTCCATGATCGTCTTCATCTGCACGCCACCCCATTTGGCGACACCCGACCATGCCTGGATGCAGAAGTGCTGGGTGATCTGGTCGTGGTAGGGCAGGGCCTTCAAATCGTCGAGCGAGAACTCCATCGGGTTCTCTACGAGCCCGTAAACCTTCAGCCGCCAATCCCGGAAGTCGTTCTTCTCCAACTCCTTGTACTCGACGGTCTCCGGCAACCGGCCGTTACGCCAGTGGTGCGGCGAGATGTCTTCCTCGGTGAATGCGCCGGGCTTCGGGTTGAGGTTTTCCAGCAGCCGCTGGAAGGGCCCGATCAACGCGTACCCGACGCGCTGCACCACACGCGGGTGGCGGATGGTGAACGGCGTGGCCCACACCCAGGCGACCGCCGTTACCAGCATCGCCACCATGAACACCAAAAAGCCCGCCCAGCTGTTGTCGTCGCGGGCGGCGAACATGTGGTTGAGGTTGCGCAGCGCGTCGGTGGCGAACACCAGCGTGACGTGCACGAGGATGAAGAACAGGAAGTAGACCAGCACCACGAAGTGCAGCGAGCGGGCGATTTGAATGTTGAGCCGCTTGCTGATGATGGTGAGGCGCTGCGAGAGCGCCGGCGACATGCCCAAGCCGGTGATCAGCGCGGCCGGTGCGGCGATGAAGACGGTGGTGAAGTACGCCAGCAACTGCATGCCGTTGTAGGCCTCCCACCCGTTGTCGGTCGGCCAGTGCAGCGACAGGTACTGGATGGCCACCGAGGCGGCGTTGGGGAAGACGTCCCAACTGGTCGGCACGATGTGCCGCCACTGCCCGGTGGTGAACAGCAGCACGTAGAACACCGCGCCGTTGAGCAGCCACAGCACGTCCACGCCGAGATGCCACCAGCGGGCCAGGCCGATCGAGTGCCGGAAGCCGGGCAGCCCGAAATGCCGGGGCAGCGCGACAGTGTCGGCGTTGGCGGTCCAGTATTCGTCGTCCGGGACCGGCGGGCCGACCCGCAGCCACTCGTCCTTGCCGGGTGTGGAGTTGCGGCTGAAGTACAGCCGCGGGTGGTCGCAGAGGATCTGGATGCCCGTCCGGATGATGAACATCATCATGAACAGGTTGAAGAAGTGGGTCCAGCCGATCCAGGCAGGCATGCCGGGTATGACGCCTGACGGGTCGGAACCCGGGTGTCGCTCGACGAACTCTCGTACGGCGGGCGTGTGGTAGAGGCCCTTGCCGATCGCCACCCCGGCGACCAGCAGCGCGAAACCGATTGGAATCAGCCACATCAGGTTGAACCACTTGTCGCGGCCCACCCGCAGTTTCGGCGCGGTGGCCCGCCGGGTGAGGTCAAATCCGCCGCCGTAGTTCTCTACATCGACGACGTCGTGGGCTTTGTGCACCTCGGTGCGGTAGCCCTGCTCCAACTCCATCTCCACGTCGACGACGTCGGCGGGTACGTCAACATGGTGGGTGGAGTCTGTCGGTACGACGTCGGTCTCGGCCAAATCGATGCGCCCCTCGGGGCCATTAGCGTCCGTGGTCGTCACGCGGCCGAACTTACACGAGACGCCATTGTTACTGCGGTAAACATCGGGGAAACACTGGCCGTGAATTACCTGGTCATGGCCGGGTTCTCGCAAGCGGTTCACGGGTGCCTACGCAATTTATGACGTATCTACGGCTATATTTGGTTCTATATTCCGAATATGCGGTAACACTGGCGATTTGTTCACGCGGTTGCGCTGACCTAAACCGGGTCCGGTCGGCCGGCTTTACATCACGACCATCCCAGGTGGCCGCCGAAATCCTTCTGGCGCTGCGCAACGAGCACACATCGGTGTGGCCCGCAGCACAACTGCAGCAGCGGTCGCCGGCAAACCGAGTGAGATTCATCACACCCGACGCGCAGCCGCGGATGACGTCTCACCGCGCGAAGTCCAACCCGGCGGCTTGGCCGCCTGGCTACTAACGTCACGCCGGACGGCGCGCGAGTTAGGTCCTGCGGAATGAAATTTGCATTGGCAAGCTACGGAAGCCGCGGCGACGTCGAGCCCTTCGCCGCGGTGGGGCGCGAGTTGCTGCGCCGTGGGCACGAAGTGTGCATGGCGGCCCCGCCGCACATGATCGGCATCGTCGAGGCGGCCGGGCTTACCACCATTGCCTACGGCCCCAGCCCACAGGCTCGCCATGCCCAGGATCCGCTCAGCATGATGAGCGAGCTGATGGACCACGTCAGCCGGGCCCTAGAGGAATCGGGTGCGACGCTGACCCGGCTAGCAGATGGTGCCGACTTGCTGTTGACCGGCACCAGCGAACAGGGGCTGGCCGCCAACGTCGCGGCGCACTACGGCATTCCGCTGGCGGCGCTGCACTTCTTCCCGGCGCCGGAGTTGGCGCCGGGATTGCTCTTCGAGAACGTGGCAACGCAGGCGGACCAGGCTCAACGCCGAGCACTGGGTTTGCCGGCAGGGCAGACGGTGCCAGGCCCATCGCTGGAGATCCAGGCCTACGACGAGCTGTGCTTCCCCGAACTGGCTGCCCAATGGGCGAAAAGCAGCAACCGACGGCCGTTCGTCGGCGCGTTGACACTGGAGTTGCCCACCGATGCCGACGACGAAGTATTAGCGTGGATCGCCGCAGGAACACCACCCATCTACTTCGGCTTTGGCAGCAGCGTGCGGCTGGCATCTGCAGCCGACACGGTCGCCGTGATCGGCGAGGCATGCGCGCAGTTGGGCGAGCGGGCGTTGATTTGCTCTGGGGCAAGCGAATTCAGCGACATCCCGCAGTTCGACCATGTCAAGGTCACCGACACAGTGAACCACGCGGCCGTTCTGCCCGCGTGCGGGGCGATCGTCCACCATGGCGGTGCCGGCACCACTGCGGCTGGCATGCGGGCCGGAATCCCCACGTTGATCCTGTGGCGCTGGCTCGATCAGCCGCTCTGGGCAGACGTGGTCACGCGCCTGAAAATCGGTTCGGGTCACCAGTTTTCGGACACTACGCTGGAATCGCTGGTGGCCGACCTCCGATCACTCCTTACGCCGCAATGCGCCGCTCGCGCCCGCGAGGTAGCCGCCCGGTTGACAAACCCCGCCGAAAGCGTCGCTCTGGCCGCCGATCTGCTGGAAGACGCTGCTAGGTAGACCGCAGGCGGCGCGCCGGCCGAGCCTCGATGGCGTTGATCGTCAGCGTGCGAACGGCGATCCGCCAGCCCACATCTGTGCGCTGGTACTCGTCGTCGTAACGCAGATGCCAGACCACGTCGGTGAGCTGATCCGCATTGCCGCTCCAGTGGTGGGCGATGCAGGCGATGCGGCCCCGCGCGGTATCGGGTCGCGGGCCGTCGTCGTAGACCTCGCCCACGATCGCGTGCTCGGTGCGCACGGTGACGGCGACTTTGGCGATCGCCGCTGCGATGGCCGCCCGCCCGCTGTGCCGCTGGACCGGCTCCAGCGCGGCGGGCGGGTCGGGCACGGCAAGTTGAGCGGTGTCGGTGAAAAGAGCTGCAACAGCGTCGAATTGGCGATCGTCGACGCCTGCGGCGTATCGGTGCACCAGATCGGAGAGCGCCGTCCGGTTAGCTGCGATGAGCATCATGCCGGCAGCGACAGACGTTGCGCGCAGGCCGACAACGCGTCCTTGGCCTGCTCGATGTCGGTGATCGGCGGCATGGCCAACACGATCCGGTCGGCGCCCTGCTCGCTCAGCCGGCCCGCGCGGTCGGCGTCGATCTTGGTGACCGAGTGGCCCAATGACACCTCGAGGAGCTCTGGGTCGCGGCCCGCAGCCGAGGCCTCGTCGCGCATCAGCGTCAGCAACCTCGCCAGCCCGGGGCCGGCGACTCCCAACGGCTGAAATCCGTCCCCGAAACGCCCGGCCCGTCGCGCCGCCGCGCCGCTGTGCCCACCAATATGAACCGGAAGTTGCGCGCCCGCAACAGGTTTCGGGTAGCAAGTGATGTCGTCGAAGTGAAAGAACTCGCCATGGTGACTGACCCCGTGCGAGTGGTCGTCCCACAGTGCCCGCAGCACGGCCAACTGCTCGTCGGCCCGCCGCCCCCGGCTGTCGAATTCGGTTCCGCAGGCTTCGATTTCTTCGCGCAGCCAACCGACGCCGACACACAGCCGAAGCCGCCCACCCGACAGCACGTCGACGGTGGCCGCACGCTTGGCCAGCACAACCGGATGGTGATTGGGCAGCACCAGAACTCCGGTGGCCAGACCGAGCCGCTCGGTGTGGCCGACCAAAAACGCCAGCAGATCAAGCGGATCGGGGACCGGGCAGTCGGCCGCGAGTTCCACCCGGCCCGAGCTGTCGTAGGGGTAGACGCTCTCGTAGCGGGTCGCCAGCACGGTGTGCTCGACGACCACGATCGACTCGAAGCCGCAGATCTCCAGATGCCGCGCAAACGCCGCCATCCACACGGGGTCACCGGTGACACCGGCGCCGACCGGGGCGACCACCGCGAATTTCATGACCCGTGAGGTTAACGGGTCGTCTGGGCGTGCAGCGTTTCGGCCAGCCGGGCGGCCCGCGGATCGGTGAAGACGTCCTCGAGCAGCACCGGCCGACCGTCCGGTCCGGACAGCGGGACACGCCAGTTGGGGTACTCGTCGGTGGTGCCGGGCTGGTTCTGGGTGCGGTGGTCGCCGACCGCGTCGCTCAGCGCCAGGCCCAGCATCCGCGACGGCGTGCGCCCCAGGTACTCGTGCAGGGCCACCACGGTTTCGTCGAGGTCGGCGTGCCGGCCCAGCAGCCCGACCCGGCGCAGCTCGGCCAGCCAGGCTTCCCGGTCGGCCTGGGCGGCGGCGAGTTCCTCGTCGACCGGGCGGGTCAACAGTCCCAGCGAATCCCGAAGCCGTACATGCTCACCGGCCAGATAACCGGCCGTCGGCGGCAGGTCGTGGGTGGTGACCGACGACAGGCAGTACTCCCGCCAGCGCTCGGCCGGAAGCGGGCCGCCGTCACCATCGCGGTCGCGCTCGAACCACAGAATCGAGGTGCCCAGCACGCCGCGTGTCCGCAGATAGTCGCGCACCCACGGCTCGACGGTGCCGAGGTCTTCTCCGACGACCACCGCCCCGGCGCGATGGGCCTCCAGCGCGACGATGCCGACCATCGCCTCGTGGTCGTAGCGCACGTAGGTGCCGTGCGTGGGCGGCGAACTGTCGGGGATCCACCACAGCCGGAACAGTCCGATGATGTGGTCGATGCGCACCCCGCCGGCGTGGCGCAGTATGGCGCGGATCAAGGCCCGGAACGGCTGGTACTCCTGCTCGTCGAGCCGGTCCGGGCGCCACGGCGGCTGCGACCAGTCCTGGCCGAGCTGGTTGAACTCGTCCGGCGGCGCGCCTGCCGTCACACCGAGTGCCAGCACGTCCTGCAGCGCCCAGGCGTCCGCGCCGCTGGGATGCACGCCGACGGCCAGGTCAGCCATGATGCCCAGCGACATCCCGGCCGCCACCGCCCGCGACTGGGCGGCGCCCAGCTGCTCGTCGAGCTGCCACTGCAGCCAGCGATGGAAATCCACCTCCGCCGCGTGCTCGGCGACGAAATCCGCCACCCCGGGCGCGCCGGGGTGCTGCAGCGATTCCGGCCATTGACGCCAGTCACCGCCGTACTCTTCGGCCAGCGCACACCAGGTGGCGAAGTCGTCGAGCGCGGAGCCCTCGCGCGCGCAGAACGCCGCATAGGCCAGTTGCCGGCCGGCCGAACGCGGGACGCGGTAGACGACTTGCAGCGCCTTGCGTTTGGCCGCCCATGCGCCGTCGCGGTCGATCGAGTCGGCGGCTGCGCGGTCGCGGGCCCGGTCACGCAGCCGCCACACCCGGCCGCGTTTGGGTAGGTAGGCGAACTCCGGGATCGCCTCGACACGCAGATAGAGCGGGTTGACGAAGCGCCGCGACGTCGGCAGATAGGGCGACGGTTCCATCGGCTTGGTCGGTGCGGCCGCATGCAGCGGGTTGACGAGCAGATAGCCGGCGCCGTGCCGCGACGCCGACCAGACCGCCAGGTCGGTGAGATCGGTCAGGTCGCCGACGCCCCACGACCCTCGGGACCGCACGCTATATAACTGTGCCGCCAGCCCCCAGGTGCGGCGAGCGCCGAGCCGCTCCGGCAATCCCAGCCAGTCGGGCGTCACGATCAGCGCGGTGTCGGCCTCCTCGTCACCGGAGCGCAGATGCAGGCGGTGATAGCCCAGCGGCAGGTCGGTGGGCAGCACGAAGCTGGCCTCGCCGACCAGGCGCCCGTCGAGGTCGAACGGCTCGGTGAAGTTGTCGACCTGCCGTACGCTGCGGCGCAGGGTTCCATCCTCGAGCTGCACCCACACCTCGGCGGGATGGCCGTGGGTTACATGCGCCCAAAAGCGGGTCTGCGCGCCGGCACGGCCCACGATGGTGGCCGGCAGCGGACGGGCCCAATACGCGCGGTCGAGGGCGCTCAGCGCGGCGGCGCGTTCAGCCTCGGTACCCGCGGCCACCCCGAACGCTGCGAGGACGGCCACCACCGTGCTTTCCGGCACGGCCACCCGCCGACCGGTCCAGTCCTCGTAGTCGGCGGCGATTCCCAGCCGCCCGGCGAGTTCGGTCAACGACGGGGCAGTGGGCGTCATGCAGCCAATCTTGCAAGACGAGCCGACTTCGCTCCGCGTCGCTACCATTCCAATGAAGGCTTGACGATTCCAGCAGGACAGATGGCAAGTGATGATGCTGTGGTGCAGGCCACCATCGGGACGGGTCACGACATCGCGTCTCGCGTGGCGAGGTCGGTGGGGGTGCCCTACGGTTATCGATGTGAATAGTGGCGATCCGCATTTTGCAGGCGTTCCGTCGGTTCGGGGCGTGATCCGCCGTGCCGTCTGAGCAGGGCGGCCAGCGCGGCTCGGGGTACGGTCTCGGGCTGTCGACGCGCACCCAAGTAACCGGCTACCAGTTCCTGGCGCGACGGACCGCGATGGCGTTGACCCGCTGGCGGGTCCGGATGGAGATCGAACCGGGCCGGCGCCAGACGCTGGCCGTCGTGGCGTCGGTGTCTGCGGCGGCGGTGATCTGCCTGGGCGCCCTGCTGTGGTCGTTCATCAACCCCTCCGGCCAGCTGAACGAGTCGCCGATCATCGCCGACCGCGATTCCGGCGCGCTGTACGTCCGGGTCGGCGACACGTTGTATCCGGCGCTGAACCTGGCATCGGCCCGGCTGATCGCCGGCCGCGCCGACAACCCGCACAAGGTGCGCTCGAGCCAGATCGCCGAGCAACCGCACGGCCCGATGGTCGGCATTCCCGGCGCCCCGTCCTCGTTCTCGCCGACCACACCCACGTCGTCGTCGTGGCTGGTGTGTGACGCGGTCACCTCGACCGCCGGGGTGGGGGCGCCGTCCCCGGTGACCGTGACGGTGATCGACGGCACCCCGGACCTGTCGAATCACCGGCGGGTGCTGAGCGGATCGGACGCGGTGGTGCTGCGCTACGGCAACGACACCTGGGTGATCCGGGAAGGCCGCCGATCGCGCATCGACGCGGGCAACCGGGCCGTGCTGCTGCCCCTGGGCATTACCCCGGAACAAGTCACCCAGGCCCGGCCGATGAGCCGCGCGCTCTACGACGCCCTGCCGGTGGGCCCCGAGCTGACGGTGCCCAAAGTGCCCGACGCCGGCAGTCCGGCTAATTTCCCCGGGGCCCCCGGTCCGGTGGGGACGGTGTTCGTGACTCCGCAAATCAGTGGGCCACAACAATATTCGGTGGTGCTGATGGACGGTGTGCAGACCGTGACGCCGGTGGTGGCCCAGATCCTGCAGAACGCCGGCGCCACCCCGGGCGCTCATCTGGTGACGGTCGCGCCGCCCGCCCTGGCGAAGATGCCGGTGGTGACCGGCCTGGATCTGTCGGCCTATCCGGATGGCCCGCTGAAGGTGGTGGACATTCGCGACAACCCGGCGACCTGCTGGTGGTGGGAGAAGACCGCCGGCGAGGAGCGGGCGCGCACCGAGGTGGTGTCCGGTCCGACCATCCCGGTGGCTCAGTCCGACACCAACAAAGTGGTGTCGCTGGTGAAGGCCGACAACTCCGGCCGGGAAGCCGACCGGGTCTTCTTCGGCCCCAACTTTGCGAACTTCGTCGCGGTCACCGGCAACGATCCCGGCGCGTCGACGACGGAATCGCTGTGGTGGCTTTCTGATTCGGGTGTGCGCTTCGGGGTCGACAACACCCGCGACGCACGCAGCGCGCTGGGCCTGACCTCGACGCCGAGTCCGGCGCCGTGGGTGGCGTTACGTCTGCTGGCGCCCGGGCCGACGCTGTCACGAGCTGACGCGCTGGTGCGCCATGACACCCTTCCGACCGACATGAACCCTGCAGAATTGGCGGTACCCAAGTGAAACGTGGCTTTGCGCGGCCCACGCCGGAGCGGGCGCCGGTAGTCAAGCCGGAGAACATCGTCCTTCCGACGCCGCTGAGTGTCCCGCCCCCCGAGGGCAAGCCGTGGTGGCTGGTCGTCGTCGGCGTGCTGGTGGTCGGCCTGCTGGTCGGCATGGTCGGTATGACCGTGGCCAGCGGCTCGCGGATGTTCCTGGGCGCCGGCGCGATCTTCCCGATCTTCATGATCGGCGGCGTCGCGATGATGATGTTCGGTGGCCGGTTCGGCGGGCAGCAGCAGATGAGCCGGCCCAAGCTCGACGCGATGCGCGCCCAGTTTATGTTGATGCTGGACATGCTGCGCGAAACCGCCCAGGAATCCGCCGATTCCATGGACGCCAACTACCGGTGGTACCACCCGGAGCCGACCACTTTGTCGGCCGCCGTGGGCTCGCCCCGGATGTGGGAGCGCAAGCCCGACGGCAAGGACCTCAACTTCGGGGTTGCCCGCGTCGGCGTCGGAATGACCCGGCCCGAGGTGACCTGGGGCGAGCCGCAGAACATGCCGACCGACATCGAGCTGGAGCCGGTGACCGGGAAGGCCCTGCAGGAGTTCGGCCGCTACCAAAGCGTCGTCTACAACCTGCCCAAGATGGTCTCGCTGCTGGTCGAGCCGTGGTATTCGCTGGTGGGCGAGCGCGAGCAGGCGCTGGGCCTGATGCGGGCGATCATCTGCCAGCTGGCGTTCTCGCACGGGCCCGACCACGTCCAGATGATTGTCGTCAGTTCCGATGTGGCGCAATGGGATTGGGTCAAGTGGCTGCCCCACTTCGGTGACCCGCGCCGCCGCGACGCCGCGGGAAATGCGCGGATGGTGTACGGCTCGGTGCGTGAGTTCGCCGCCGACCAAGCCGAATTGTTCGCCGGCCGTGGGTCGTTCACGCCGCGGCACGCCAGCTCCTCGGCGGAGACACCCACCCCGCACCACGTGGTCATCTGCGACATCGAGGACCCGCAGTGGGAATACGTGATCAGCACCGGCGGCGTCGACGGTGTGACGTTCTTCGACCTGACCGGGTCGGCGCTGTGGACGGCCGTCCCCGAGCGGGTGCTGACCTTCGACAAAACCGGGGTGATCGAGGCGCTGCCGCGCGACCGCGACACCTGGATGGTGATCGACGACAACAAGTGGTTCTTCGCGCTGGCCGACCAGCTGACCGAATCCGAGGCCGAGCAGTTCTCGCTGCGCATGGCGCAGTGGCGGCTCGCCGAGGCTTACGAGGAGATCGGCCAGCGGGTGGCGCACATCGGTGCGCGAGACATCTTGTCCTACTACGGGATCGAGGATCCGGCGTCGATCGACTTCAACGCCCTGTGGAACGGCCGCGGCGATTCGATGCGCCGGTCGAGGTTGCGGGTGCCGTTCGGCAACCGCTCCGACAACGGCGAATTGCTGTTCCTGGACATGAAGTCGCTCGACGAGGGTGGCGACGGCCCGCACGGCGTGATGTCGGGGACAACCGGTTCGGGTAAGTCGACGCTGGTGCGCACCGTGCTCGAGTCGCTGATGCTCGCCCACCCGCCGGACGAACTGCAGTTCGTGCTCGCCGACCTCAAGGGTGGGTCGGCCGTCAAGCCGTTCGCCGGGGTGCCGCACGTGTCGCGGATCATCACCGACCTGGAAGAAGACCAGGCGCTGATGGAGCGCTTCCTGGACGCCCTGTGGGGCGAGATCGCCCGGCGCAAGGCGATTTGCGACAACGCCGGTGTCGACGACGCCAAGGAGTACAACGAGATGCGCACCCGGCTGCGGGCCCGCGGCCAGGACATGCCGCCGCTGCCGATGCTGGTGGTCGTCATCGACGAGTTCTACGAGTGGTTCCGGATCATGCCGACCGCGGTCGACGTCCTCGACTCGATCGGCCGGCAGGGCCGCGCCTACTGGATCCACCTGATGATGGCGTCGCAGACCATCGAGAGCCGGGCCGAAAAGCTCATGGAGAACATGGGTTACCGGTTGGTGCTGAAAGCCCGCACCGCCGGCGCTGCGCAGGCCGCCGGCGTGCCCAACGCGGTGAATCTGCCGGCACAGGCGGGGCTGGGCTATTTCCGCAAGAGCGGCGATGAGATCATCCGCTTCCAGGCCGAGTTCCTGTGGCGCGACTACCGCCGCGGCGTGTCGCTCGACGAGGACGGCCAGGCGCCGCTCGTGCACAGCGTCGATTACATTCGCCCGCAACTCTTTACCACCGCGTTCACGCCGCTGGAAGTCAGCGTGAGCGGTGCGGATCTCGACGCGCAGCGCGAGATCACCAACGGCGAAGTGATCACCGACACCGATGACGTCGACATCGACGTCGACGTCGACGATGAGGAAGAAGAAGAGGCGATCCGCACGCCGAAGGTCGGGACCGTGATCATCGACCGGCTGCGCCAGATCCCGTTCGAGCCGTACCGGTTGTGGCACCCGCCGCTCGACGAGCCGGTGGCGATCGACGACTTGGTGAACCGCTTTTTGGGCCGGCCCTGGCAGCAGAACTACGGCAGCGCCCGCAACCTGGTGTTCCCGATCGGGATCATCGACCGGCCCTACAAGCACGACCAGCCGCCGTGGACCGTGGACACCTCCGGCGCGGGTGCCAACGTGCTGGTCCTGGGGGCCGGCGGGTCCGGCAAGACCACCGCGCTGCAGACGCTGATCTGCTCGGCCGCGATGACCCACACGCCCGAGCAGGTGCAGTTCTACTGCCTGGCCTACAGCAGCACCGCGCTGACCACCGTGGCGGGACTGCCGCACGTCGGCGAGGTGGTCGGGCCCACCGACCCTTACGGCGTGCGGCGCACGGTCGCCGAGATGCTGGCGTTGGTGCGCGACCGCAAGCGCAGCTTCCTCGAGCACGGAATCGCCTCGATGGAGATGTTCCGGCGGCGCAAGTTCGCCGGCGAACCGGGCCCCGTGCCCGATGATGGCTTCGGCGACGTCTACCTGGTGATCGACAACTACCGGGCGCTGGCCGAGGAGAACGAGGTCCTGATCGAGCAGGTCAACCAGATCATCAACCAGGGGCCGTCGTTCGGTGTGCACGTGATCGTCACCGCCGACCGGGAATCGGAGCTGCGGCCGCCGGTGCGTAGCGGTTTCGGCTCCCGAGTGGAGCTGCGGCTGGCCGCGGTGGAGGACGCCAAGCTGGTGCGTTCCCGGTTCGCCAAGGACGTCCCGGTCAAGCCGGGCCGCGGCATGGTCGCGGTGAACTATGTGCGACTGGACAGCGATCCGCAGTCCGGCCTGCACACGCTGGTGGCCAGGCCCGCGCTCAGCAGCACCTCGAACGCGGTGTTCGAGTCCGACAGCGTGGCCGCGGCGGTCAGTCAGGTGGCGGTCGGTCGGACCCGTCCGGTGCGCCGCCTGCCGGCGCGCTTCGAGCTTGAGCAGCTGCAGGCACTGGCCGCCGCCGATCGCCGCCAGGGCGTCGGCGCGGGCGGAATCGCTTGGGCTGTATCGGAATTGGACCTCCAGCCGGTCTACCTCAACTTCGACGACAACGCGCACTTGATGATCACCGGCCGTCGCGAGTGTGGGCGCACCACTACGCTCGCCACGATCATGCGCGAGATCGGGCGGATCTACGCGCCCGGCGCCAGCACCGCACCGCCCACGTCGCGGCCGTCCGCGCAGGTGTGGCTTGTCGATCCGCGTCGTCAGCTGCTGACCACGCTGGGCTCCGACTACGTCGAGAATTTCGCGTACAACCTCGACGGGGTCGCCGCGATGATGGATCAGCTGGCCGCCGCGCTGTCGCGCCGCGAGCCGCCGCCTGGGCTGTCCGCCGAGGAGTTGCTGTCGCACTCGTGGTGGAGCGGGCCGGAGATCTTCCTGATCATCGACGACGTGCAGCAGCTGCCGCCGGGCTTCGACTCGCCGCTGCACAAGGCGGCACCCTGGGTGACCAGGGCGGCCGACGTCGGCTTGCACGTGATCATCACCCGCACCTTCGGCGGCTGGTCGTCGGCGGGCAGCGACCCGATGCTGCGGGCGCTGCACCAGGCGAACGCGCCCTTGCTGGTGATGGATGCCGACCCCGACGAGGGCTTCATCCGCGGCAAGATGAAGGGCGGCCCGCTGCCTCGCGGCCGCGGCCTGCTGATGGCCGAGGACACCGGCGTGTTCGTCCAGGTCGCGGCCACCGACCTGCGTCGGTAAGCGGCTCCTCAGAGCCACCTCATAGCCAACGCACAGCTGGCACTTGTCGTCTGCTCACCCTGCCTTTTTAACGTCGCTGAACAGTGACTGATGGGGTAGTGGTGAAGGGAGTGCCTGATGTCGTTTGTGACGACACAGCCGGAAGCGTTGACCGCGGCGCAGTTTGCCGCGTATGCGCAGATGTACCAGGCGGTCGGCGCGCACGCGGCCGCGATCCACGACATGTTCGTCGCCACCCTCGGTGCCAGCGCCGAGTCATATGCAGCCACCGAAGCTGCCAACGTGGTCGGAGCCGGCTAGAGGGGGAGCGATGCTGGATTTCGGGGCGCTGCCGCCAGAGATCAACTCCGCGCGCATGTATGCCGGGCCCGGTTCGGGACCGATGCTGGCCGCCGCGGCGGCCTGGCAGGAGTTGGCCGTCGAGTTGAATTCCGCGGCGGCGCACTATGGTTCGTTGATCTCCGGGTTGACCGGCGGGGCGTGGGCGGGGCCGTCGGCGGTGTCGATGGCGGCCGCGGCCACGCCGTACGTCGGCTGGCTCGCCGCCACCGCTGGCCAAGCCGAACAGGCCGCTGCGCAGGCCGCGACGGCGGCCGCTGCTTATGAAACCGCTTTTGCCGCAACGGTTCCTCCGCCGGTAATTGCAGCCAACCGCAGCCTGCTCGCCACTCTGGTCGCGACCAACGTCCTCGGGCAGAACAGCCCGGCCATCGCGGCCACCGAGTTCCACTACGCCGAAATGTGGGCGCAGGACGCCGCGGCCATGTACGGCTACGCCGGCGCGTCGGCCGCTGCCGCGAAACTGACTCCATTCACGGCGCCGCCGCAGACCACCGACCCGGGCGGGTTGGCCGGCCAGGCCGCCGCGGTGGCCCAGGCCGCGGGCAGCTCCGCCGGCACGCATGTCGAGACGGTGATGTCGGCAGGCCCGCAACTGATTTCGGCGACACCCCAGGCGTTGCAAGCACTGTCGTCGGGGTCGTCTTCGTCGTCGTCCACGTCGGGGATGTCGTCGCTGTCGTCACTGAGCATGCTGACGATGCCGGCGCGGATGGCCATGATGCCGTTGAGCATGCTCACCCGATTGTTCACGATGGGCGGGGCCAACGCAGCGAGTACTGCGGCCAGGGCCGTGGGCAACACCGCTAACGCGCTGGGATCGGCCCTGCGTGGCGGACTCGGTTCCGGCGCCGGCGCGCTGGGCTCCGCGGGGTTTTCCGGCCTCGGCAGTGGTTCGGCGGTGACGGCGGGGATGGGCCGGGCGGCTTCGATCGGCGCGCTGTCGGTGCCGTCCGGTTGGGCCGGGACGGCGTCGGCGATAAGCCCCACTGCGGCCGGCGCCTTGCCGGCCAGCGCAACCCCGGCGGTCCAGGCAGCCGCCCAGCAGGCGGTGCCCCCCATGATGCCGATCACAAATATGGCCGGGCGCGGCGCGGTCGGCGGCGCCACTCCGCGGTTCGAGGTTCGGCCGACTGTGATTCCGCGCTCACCGGCCGGCGGCTAACGGTCCCCATTCATCCCGCTCTACATCGAAATCGTGCACGTCGTCGGAAGCTGGTTCCCGATCATCTAGAGCAAGAGTGCCGCCTGTTAGGGAGGCCGCGCGCAACTATCGCGGGTCGCAGCAGGCGGCCCATTCCGGCGAGTGCGCCAGCCTAGGTGTCGCCAAGACCACTTCGCATAGCATGGTCAGCCCCGGGCCGGGCCAGCCGTGCGGGACCGGTTTTCTCAGGCGATTCCCGGCGTTCATTCACGCTGCATTAAATGATCCCCGGTAATTTTGCTCACGGTGATTAAAAATTCGCCCTGGTCGGAAGGATCGCCAGCGTCGATGGCATAACGGTCCGGTGACCGTCCACCCACGGCAGCACGTTTCGCACCCACTTGATGTGCTACCGCATACCGATACCGAGCGTGCAGCTGCCGATGTCCGGCCTTGATGTCGTAGGTTCGCGCGCCTGTGCTTCCAGGTGGTTGGCGGGCCCACGTCGGCGCAACAGCGACCGGTGATTTGCGCGATTCGCGCCGGCCGCACGGTGAGGAGGAACGTGGATGACCGCACCACCTGCCGGCAAGCCGCGCAGCGAAGGCCAATGGGCGCTGGGAATGCGCGAGCCGCTCAACGCGACTGAGGAGCTCAAGAAGCAGGGCAATCCGCTCGCCGTACGCGGGCGGATTGAAAACGTTTACGCCAAATGTGGTTTCGACGGCATCGAGAAGACAGGCCTGCGCGGCCGCTTCCGCTGGTGGGGCCTTTACACCCAACGTGAGCAGGGATACGACGGCTCCTGGACGGGCGACGAGAACATTGACGTCTTGGAGTCGCGGTACTTGATGATGCGGGTGCGCTGTGACGGCGGTGCGCTGTCGGCCGCTGCAGTACGCACCCTGGGCGAGATTTCCAGACTGTATGCCCGCGATACGGCCGACATCTCCGACCGCGAGAACCTGCAAATGCACTGGATAAAGGTGGAGAATGTCCCGTTGATCTGGCGCGAGCTGGCCGTGGTTGGGTTGCAGACCGCAGAGGCGTGCGGTGATTGCCCGCGGGTGATTCTGGGCTCACCGCTGGCCGGTGAATCGCTCGACGAGGTGCTCGACCCGAGCTGTGCGATCCAGGAGATCGTGCGGCGCTATATCGGCAAGCCCGATTTCGCCGACCTGCCGCGCAGTACAAGACCGCGGTTTCCGGTCTGCAGGATGTCGCGCACGAGATCAACGACATCTCGTTCATAGGCGTGCACCACCCTGAGCACGGCCCGGGCCTGGATCTGTGGGTCGGAGGCGGCCTGTCAACCAATCCGATGCTGGCCCAACGAGTGGGAGCCTGGATCCCGCTCGAGGAGGTGCCCGCCGTGTGGGCAGGGGTGACCTCGGTGTTCCGCGACTACGGCTACCGCCGGCTGCGTTCCAAGGCACGCATGAAGTTCCTGATCAAGGACTGGGGCATTGAACAATTCCGGGAGGTCCTCGAGACCGAATACCTCAAGCGGCCGCTGATCGACGGTCCACCGCCACCGCCGGTGATCCACCCGATCGACCATGTCGGAGTGCAACGGCTGAAGAACGGACTCAACGCTGTCGGGGTGTCCCCGGTCGCCGGCCGCCTGTCCGGCCCGAAGTTGTCTGCGGTCGCCGATCTGGCCGAACACGTTGGCTCGAACCGGATCCGGTTTACGCCGTATCAGAAGTTGATCATTCTGGACGTGCCGGATAAGCATGTCGACTGTCTGGTCGCCGACTTGGACGCGCTGGGCCTGCCGTCACGGCCGTCACACTGGCGGCGAAACCTTATGGCCTGCACCGGCATCGAGTTTTGCAAATTGTCTTTCGCCGAAACACGTGGCCGCGCACAGGTTTTGGTACCCGAACTGGAGCGCCGGCTCGAGGATATCAATGCCGAGCTGGACGTGCCGATCACCGTCAATATCAACGGTTGCCCCAACTCGTGCGCGCGGATCCAGGTCGCCGACATCGGGTTCAAGGGCCAGATGATCGACGACGGCCATGGTGGTTCGGTCGAAGGCTTCCAGGTGCATTTGGGCGGAAGCCTCGGGCTGGACAGTGGGTTCGGCCGCAAGCTGCGCCAGCACAAAGTCAGCAGCAGTGAGCTTGGCGACTATATCGAGCGGGTGGTGCGCAATTTCGTCAAACACCGACATGACGGCGAACGCTTCGCGCAGTGGGCCATGCGCGCTGACGAGGATGACCTGCGATGAGTGGTGAGACAAACGGCTGGACCGAAACGCAACTGCGCGAGTTGGCGGCGCGCGGCGCCAAGGAGTTGGAGGGCGCCAGCGCTACCGAACTGTTGCGCTGGACTGACCATCATTTCCGGGGCGTCAACGTGCCTCGCGGGTGGGCCACCTGCGGCTGGGTGGTGGCCTCCAGCATGCAGGACGCGGTGCTGGTGGATCTGGCAGCGAAGGTCCGCCCAGGGGTGCCCGTAGTGTTTTTGGACACTGGATACCACTTCGCCGAAACCATCGGCATCCGCAACGCCGTCGATGCCACCTACGACGTCCACGTCCTCAACGTCATCCCCGAGCACACGGTGGCCCAGCAGGACGAACTGCTGGGCAAGGATCTATTCGCCCGAAATCCCAACGAATGCTGCCGGCTGCGCAAGGTCGCGCCGCTGTCCGAAGCGCTGCGCGGCTTCGACGAGCAGTTCAGGCTGGTGAAAGTCAACCCGCTGGCCGCATGGTCGGATCGGGACATGGCCGACTACATCGCCGAGCACGATGTGCTGGTCAATCCGCTTGTCTACGAAGGGTATCCGTCCATCGGATGCGCTCCATGCACTGCCAAGCCCGCTCGGGAGGCCGATCCGCGTAGCGGGCGCTGGCAGGGGTTGTCCAAGACCGAATGCGGGTTGCACGCCTCATGACTACGCTGGTGCTGACCGCGCACGGCAGCGCGGACCCGCGATGCGCGGCCAATGCGCGCGCCGTCGCTGGCCGGCTGCGGCGCACGCGCCCCGGTCTTGACGTGCGAGTGGGGTTCTGCGACCAGAATTCGCCGGGGCTGGCCGAGGTGTTGGCCGGGTTGCGGGATGCCCGCGCGGCAGTGGTCACCCCGCTGCTGCTGGCAGACGCCTATCACGCGCGTATCGACATTCCCCGACAAATCGGGGGCTGCGGTCGTCGCGGCGTGCGCCAGGCGGACGTGCTCGGCGAGGACGATCGGCTTGTGACGGTGTTGCGGGAAAGGCTTGGCCGCCTTGGCGTTTCCGGGCGGGATAGTGAGCTCGGTGTGCTGGTGGTTGCCATCGGCTCGTCGCACGCCGCGGCGAATGCGCGCACCGTGCAGGTAGCGCCAAAGCTGGCGGCCGCAACCCGCTAGACCGCTTCGACGAGGCGCTGAGCGACCACCGCATGTCGGCCTGAGTGGGCTACCCCTCAATCCACACACCAGCTGTGAGAAAGCACGGGGTTTGATCCCCGATGGCGAACACCTGGCTGGTGCACCACCGGCACGCTGCCAACCGATACATTGACCCAGGCGTCAGGTGGGAATTTCAGCGAGTGAGTTGACGACGTCGAGCCGGTCGGCCCGGCGGTGACCGGGTCAGCCCCAGCTCAACGGTAGCGACTTGAGCGCAAAGCTCTTCGACGGGAATTTGATTTCGGGGGTGTAGCCCGGTGGCAGTTCGAAGTCGGGGATCTGCCTGAGCCACTCATCGACGATGATATTCAGCTCTATGCGTGCCAGGTGCGAACCCAAGCAGCGGTGTGGTCCGCCGCCAAATCCCCAGTGTCGGTGCATCTTTCCGTCCATGATCAACTCGTCGGTGGATGTCGCGTCGCTGCCGTCGCGGTTGATCGCGGCCGTGCACAACACCACACGTGTGCCTGGGGGAAGCGTCATGCCGCCCACCTCGACGAAGTCGGTGGTAACCCGGGCCGCCGCCGGCGCCGACGGCTCAAGGCGGACGATCTCTTCGATGAAAACCCTGATCTGCTCTGGATTATCGTGAAGCAATCTGCGCAGCTGCGGTCTGCGCGCCAACTCGAATAGCGAGAAACCGATCGCCGCGGCCACCGTGTCCAGACCGGACACAACCAACAGTTGGGTCATGCCGAGCAGCTCGAGATCACTGAGATCGCCCGGACCGGTCATCACTTGCGACAACAGGTCAGAGCCCGGGTTCTGCCGGCGTTGTTGGATGGCGTCGCTGAAATACACCAACAGTTCGTGCCCGTCGGACGTGCCGGCCACCATGGCGTCCTTCAAGCCGATCACGCTATCTCGGACCTCCAGCGGCAGCCCGTAGAGGTCCAGGAACACCTGATACGGGTAGAGGCGCGCGAAATCTGCCATCGCCTCGCACTCGTTTCGGCCGGCGAGCGCCGCAATCATTTCGGTGGCGTGGCGCTCCAGCATGGGCCGGGATTTACGAAATGCCTGCGGGCTGAAGTAGGGTTGCAGGATTTTGCGATAGCGGGTGTGCTCCGGGGGGTCGGACGCTGAAGGCAGCACCGGCACTGGGCTACCGGGGGGCTGAAGCGCCAGTTGCGCCGAGAAGAGATTAGGTTTGCATAGCGCTGTCAGCACGTCCTCGCGACGGGTCAGGTAGTAGGCGCCGTTCATGAACACGACTGGTCCAGCGTCGCGCAACGTCTTCCAACCAACACCTCGATCGGTGGCCATCGGTAGCGTGGAATGCTCCAGCCGCGGTAGGTGGAACGTGCCTGGCTGGCTTCCGCCGAACGTACGACCTGAATAGCTTTGCCCGGAGTTGACTTCCGGCGGGCGCACATCGAGATTCATTTTGTCCTCACTTGGAGTGCGACCGACCGGGCTGAACGGCGAACAGCCTCAGCGGCGTCACGATTGGGCTACTCAACTGCCATCTGCCATCGTACGAGTCGTGCTGGCGCTCTGAAGGTTCACAGTGGCACGAGTCTACGAGAATAGACGTGGCCAGCAAACTCCACCGAGCTGTGAAAACGATCAAAGTCTGGTAAGTGGTGCCATAGTTCGCTTGCCCGTCTGCCGATCGCTACGACCGCGCCGTGGAACTCAGTCACGATCGACACCCCGCCCGAACGGGCACACAGGCGAAGCAGTCAGAAGCCGGATAACCGAACTACGGGTGAACGATTGCCATCCGCGGATGAACAGTAGTTGTCCAGGAATGAATAGTTGGCGTCCGCGACGGCGATTCTCCGCACGGCCATCTAATCTCACCAACGAGCGACTGTTCAGTGACGAGCGGCCGTGCTCAACATTGTTGATGCTGAGGGTTACCGAGGGAAGAAAGCGCATTTCGGCTGTGAGCAGACACCACGCTTCGTGGGCCGGCGCGAGTCAGCCGCTCGCCAATGAGCCTCCCGACCGATTCTTGACCACACCGCTGGCCGCCGTTGAAGCCGCTCAACGCGTCGACGGCGCACTGAGGAGGGCTTAGTGCTGGATTTCGGCGCGTTGCCGCCGGAGGTCAATTCGGGTCGGATGTATTCGGGTCCGGGGCCGGGGCCGTTGTTGGCTGCTGCGGGGGCCTGGGATGGGTTGGCGGCGGAGTTGAGTTTGGCTGCGACCGGCTATGACTCGGTGATTTCGGAGTTGACCGGTGGGCCGTGGGTGGGTCCGGCGTCGATGTCGATGGTTGCGGCGGCTGCACCGTATGTGTCCTGGTTGAGTGCGACGGCTGCGCAAGCCGAGCAGACGGCTAATCAGGCCCGCGCGGCGGTGGCGGCCTATGAGGCGGCGTTTGCGATGACGGTGCCGCCGCCGGTGATTGCGGCCAACCGGGCGTTGTTGATGGCGTTGATCGCGACGAATTTTTTCGGCCAGAACACCCCGGCGATCATGGCCACCGAGGCGCACTACATGGAGATGTGGGCCCAAGATGCCGCGGCGATGTATGGGTATGCGGGGGCGTCGGCGGCCGCCTCGACGGTGACGCCGTTTACCCCGCCGCCGCAGACCACCAACCCCACCGGGGTGGCCGGGCAGGCCGCCGCGGTGGCCAAAGCCGCCGCCACGCCGGCCGGCACCTCCGCGCAGACCACCGCCTCGACCGCCCCGCAGCTGGTCTCGTCGACGGCGGTTCCCCAAGCGCTGCAACAACTTTCGTCGACGTCGACAGCGACCGGGCCGTCGACGTCCGGCTCGTCGCTGTCGTCGTTCCTGCCACCACCGTTCGGCACCGGCCCCGGGCTGACGTCGGCGAACCTCGACACGATCCTCAAGCGAACCACGGGGATAGCGGGGTACTTCCCGCTCGGCATGTCCTCGTTTTTTGCCTCGATCGGCCAGCAGTTGACGTTTGGTCCTGGGGGAGCGACGGCGGGTTCGGGTGGTGCGTGGTATCCGACGCCGCAGTTTGCCGGCCTGGGAGGTCTCGGTGGCAGTGGTGGCTCGCCGGTGCTGGCGAATGTGGGCCAGGCCGATACGATCGGCCGGTTGTCGGTGCCACCGAGTTGGGCTGGCGGCGCTGTCCAGGCCAACGAGTCGGCCGCGTTGTCCTCGGCCAGTAGCCTCGGCGCCGCAGCTGAGAAAAACGGGCCGGCGGGGCTGCTGCGCGGAATGCCGCTCTCGGGCGCGGGCCGGCGCACCGCCAGCGGCTTCACCCACCGCTACGGCTTCCGCTACAGCGTGATGACCCGCCCCCCATCCGCCGGATAACTGACCAACCCGCCACCGGCCTTTATCCGCGACGAGATTTTTATCCGTCTCGCCACGCCGCCTACACACGGACCTCAAGTCGCGACGTGCTGATCGCCGAGACCTACCGCTTTGTTTACGCAGCTAGTGGAAGTTACGTGCGCCGACCACCGCGGTTGCCGTGACGGCTGGCGACCCGCAGACGACGGTACGAGGGGTGCAACGGACGCGACCTTCACGGGGCACTGCCCAGCGATAGCAACCTAATCTCAGCAACAAGCACTAAGTAGTTGCCCAATGTCGTTGACGCTGGCCGTTGTTGAGAAGAAAGCGCACCCCTATTCGTGGCTACACAGTTGGAAATGCTCCTGACGGCGCGGCATTTTGGCGCATCACAAGCTACCGGTCTCGGTTTGAACAACAGCGCCAATTCATACCCGGCCACCGATGCCGCCGGTCGGAAAAGCGACCTAGCTGATCGTCGGCGATAGGGGTGGATTTCGGGTTGTTGCCGCCGGAGGTCAATTCGGGTCGGATGTATTCGGGTCCGGGGCCGGGGCCGTTGTTGGCTGCTGCGGGGGCCTGGGATGGGTTGGCGGCGGAGTTGAGTTTGGCTGCGACCGGCTATGACTCGGTGATTTCGGAGTTGACCGGTGGGCCGTGGGTGGGTCCGGCGTCGATGTCGATGGTTGCGGCGGCTGCACCGTATGTGTCCTGGTTGAGTGCGACGGCTGCGCAAGCCGAGCAGACGGCTAATCAGGCCCGCGCGGCGGTGGCGGCCTATGAGGCGGCGTTTGCGATGACGGTGCCGCCGCCGGTGATTGCGGCCAACCGGGCGTTGTTGATGGCGTTGATCGCGACGAATTTTTTCGGCCAGAACACCCCGGCGATCATGGCCACCGAGGCGCACTACATGGAGATGTGGGCCCAAGATGCCGCGGCGATGTATGGGTATGCGGGGGCGTCGGCGGCCGCCTCGACGGTGACGCCGTTTACCCCGCCGCCGCAGACCACCAACCCCATCGGGGTGGCCGGGCAGGCCGCCGCGGTGGCCAAAGCCGCCGCCACGCCGGCCGGCACCTCCGCGCAGACCACCGCCTCGACCGCCCCGCAGCTGGTCTCGTCGACGGCGGTTCCCCAAGCGCTGCAACAACTTTCGTCGACGTCGACAGCGACCGGGCCGTCGACGTCCGGCTCGTCGCTGTCGTCGTTCCTGCCACCACCGTTCGGCACCGGCCCCGGGCTGACGTCGGCGAACCTCGACACGATCCTCAAGCGAACCACGGGGATAGCGGGGTACTTCCCGCTCGGCATGTCCTCGTTTTTTGCCTCGATCGGCCAGCAGTTGACGTTTGGTCCTGGGGGAGCGACGGCGGGTTCGGGTGGTGCGTGGTATCCGACGCCGCAGTTTGCCGGCCTGGGAGGTCTCGGTGGCAGTGGTGGCTCGCCGGTGCTGGCGAATGTGGGCCAGGCCGATACGATCGGCCGGTTGTCGGTGCCACCGAGTTGGGCTGGCGGCGCTGTCCAGGCCAACGAGTCGGCCGCGTTGTCCTCGGCCAGTAGCCTCGGCGCCGCAGCTGAGAAAAACGGGCCGGCGGGGCTGCTGCGCGGAATGCCGCTCTCGGGCGCGGGCCGGCGCACCGCCAGCGGCTTCACCCACCGCTACGGCTTCCGCTACAGCGTGATGACCCGCCCCCCATCCGCCGGATAACTGACCAACCCGCCACCGGCCTTTATCCGCGACGAGATTTTTACCGCGGGGGCGGCGCGCCGGCACCCGGGCCCCGTGCCTGCAACCTGTCGATGACCAGCGCACGCTAGGCGGATTTGTGCAGGTAGGGGCTATCGAAGTGGACGGAAAACCTAACTGCGGATGAACAGCCGATACCCATGGGTGAACACTAGTGATCCGGGAATGAACAGTTGGCGTGGAGAACGCGCAGCAAGGCGCAGGCCAGCTAGCCTAACGACTGAGCGACTTTTCTGGAGGTCGTTGAGACTTACGGTTATTGAGGAGGGAACCGCATGTCCTTCGTGACCACGCAGCCCGAGGCGTTGTCGGCGGCGGCCGCCAACCTGACGGGTATCGGTTCGGGGATGGCCGCGCAGAATGCCGCCGCGGCTGCCCCGACCACCGGGGTGGTCCCCGCCGCCGCCGATGAGGTGTCGGCGCTGACCGCAGCGCAGTTCGCCGCGCACGCTCAGATGTACCAGGCAGTCAGTGCGCAAGCCGCGGCCATCCACGAGATGTTCGTCAACACTCTGGGCACCAGCGCCGGATCGTATGCGGCCACCGAGGCCGCCAACGCGGTCGCGGCTGGCTGAGGAGGGTTGTAGTGCTGGATTTCGGGGCGTTACCACCGGAGATCAACTCCGCTCGCATGTACGCCGGTCCGGGATCGTCGTCGTTCCAGGCTGCCGCGTCGGCCTGGAATAGCCTTGCGGCCGAGTTGAATTCGGCCGCCGCCGGCTACGACACCGTGGTCACGCGGCTCGCCACTGAGGAGTGGATGGGTCCGGCGTCGACGTCGATGGCCAACGCCGCGGCACCCTATGTGGGGTGGATGCAGACCACGGCTGCGCAGGCCGAGCAGGCGGCCACCCAGGCTCGGGCGGCCGCCGCAGCCTATGACCAGGCGTTCGCGGCGACGGTGCCCCCACCGCTGATCGCGGCCAACCGCGCTCAGACGGCGCAGCTGGTGGCCACGAACGTTCTCGGCCAAAACACTCCGGCGATCGCGCAGCTTGAGGCGCAATACGGCGAGATGTGGGCCCAGGACGCGGCCGCGATGTACGGCTACGCGGGCCAGGCGGCGACCGCCGCGAAGGTGACGCCGTTCGTCGCGCCCGCGCAGACAACCAACCCGGCCGGGCAGGCCATTCAAGCCGCCGCGGTGACCAACGCCGCCGGCACTGCGTCGGGCACCAGCGCGCAGTCGACGCTGGCTCAGCTGCAATCATCGGTGCCGTCCGCGCTGCAAAGTCTCGCGACGCCGACGTCCACCGCATCGTCGACCACGACAGACCCGTTCCTCGGAATTTGGCAGCTCCTGTCAGGACAGTCGACGTATCCCACATCGCTGTCGGGGCTGGTAAACGCGTGGGCGCCCTACGGGGGCTTCCTATATAACACCGAGGGTCTGCCGTACTTCAGCATCGGTATGGGCAACAACTTTGTGCAGATAGCCAAGACCGTGGGACTGATCGGGGGTTCTGCCACCCGCAGCAGCCGGAGGTGCCGCCAAGGGGGCAGCCGGAGGGTTGGGTGGGCTCGGAGGCCTGTTGGGCGGCGGCGCCGGAGGTGGCGCGCCGGCAGCGGTGTCAGCCGGTTTAGGCAACGCGGGCGCAGTCGGTCGATTGTCGGTACCGCCCACGTGGATTGGCGGAGCCCCGTTGACGGCTCCGCACGCTCCGATGCCCATCAGCAGCGTCGCCGCCGCACCGGAGAGTGGGGCTGGCGGAAACCTGTTGGGCGGCATGCCACTGGCCGGTGCCGGTGCCGGACACGCCGGGGGTGCCGGCCCCCGATACGGGTTCCGTCCCACCGTGATGTCACGCCCGCCGTTCGCCGGCTGACATCACTGGCGACGCCGGTACACGAGCCAGCGCAATTCGACAGGTGATTCCTGCGGCGCGACGTCGAACAGGTCGAGGCCATTGGCCCAATTGTCGTACCAGCCGGTGGGCGGCCAAGCCCCTTGCGGCAGATGGGCTTTCTCGTACTCGCCGGCGGAGTCGTCGGAATCGAGTTCAAGAGGCAACGGGGCCGCCGCGGCCGTCATCTCGTCGCGGGTGAAAATCATTGTGTTGCACTGTTGTCCGAGTTCTCGGGCGGCATCATCAGGGGTGTAGTCGTGGCGGGGCAAGAAGGCGTTGAACACCAAGCGTCCGCCGGGGGCCAGGCACTGGGCGGCCAGCTCGAACATGGCGTGTAGCTGCTGCGTGGTCCGGAAGTCGGGCACTACCTCCGAGAGCACGATCAGCTGATAGTCCCGGCGCAGACCATCCACGCTCGCCAAGACGTCGCGTTCGATGATGCGTACGGCGAGTGACTCCCGTTCGGCTTCATAGCGGATGATGTGGGCGAACTTCGGGCTGATCTCGACCGCGTCGACCGGGTGGCCGCCTCGCGCCAAAGCCAGGGCGTTGCGCCCGGTTCCCGCGCCGATGTCGAGCACCGGATGCGTTGTGGGATCGGCTGTTTCGCCGGCCAGAGCCCACACGCGGGCATCCGGTTCGGTGCCGAACAGCGGTCCCTCGCGTGTGGTGACCCAGTGGTCGTACTCGGTCTCGATCGTCGACGATTCCGCCTGCACGCGGTAGTGCAGGGTGGTGCCGAACGGCGCGTGGTACGAGATGACGATGTTGGAACGCGACGAGGCCGTGTAGGCCTGGGTCAGCTGAGCCGCCAGGACCGCCTTCAGCTGAGCGAATTGGTCGGCGGTGAACTCCACGCCCATGCCGGCGAAGACGTTGTGACACATCGTGACGTACTCGTCGAGCATGGCGGGAACGGCCGGCAGTGTGATCTGGCCCGAGGCCACCGACCGACGGTACAACCGCCGGGCCATGGCCTCGCGCAACATCGATGGATCGACCGATCTAAGGGCCGGATCGTCCATCAGACTCTTCTACACGACCCGCCCGGCGGCCGCACGGTGGGGTGGACGGCAGCGAACGCATCGCCGCGAGAGTGTCGGGGCAGTAACCCAAACATGAACAGTTGGAAATTGTTTCGAAGATCGCGAGATTTCGTGCGGTGGAGGGTAGGTTGCGGCTTGGTAAACAGTCGGGGCCCGGGTTAGGAGTGTCATATGACGCAGCCCGTGAAGTTACCTGGGTTTCTGGCAAGACCGCGGACTGCGCCCGACCAAAACCACGGCGCCTGCCTCCCGCCGAAAAATGGCAACGGTCATCGAACGCTCGCGACGGGCACCATGCTGATGCGCCCCGTGAAGCCTGCTGAGGCAGCTCAGGCGCGACTCTTCGAGGAGATACTCCAAGCCGAGATCGCCGAACTACGCGAACTCGCTTACCGGATGGCACAATCGCTGGATCAGCAACCCGCGAGCGGCAGCACCGGGCCAGCCGGGCACCTATTGCGAATCCATTCGCGCATCGACGAGATTCACCGCCTGCTGAACGCACTACGGGGCCGGTTTCCGCACTCCCAGCGGGACGCTGAGCTGCAGCCGGAATAAGTTCGGCGAGTAGCCGGGTGTGCAGCCGGCAATCCGGCCGCTGACGAAGCGATGTCAATCCTCGTCCAAGATGAGCGCCATCTCCGGGCAGGCCGCCACCCCGTCGCGAGTCACCTGCGCATCCTCGGGCCGCACCTCGTGTTCTTCGAGGATGGAATAACCGGACTCGTCGATGGGGAAGAGATCGGGGTCGACGGCATAGCACTGGGCATGGCCCACGCATTTCGACTGTTCCAGACGAACTCTCATGGGGATTTCCTCCCAGGCACACGCACGACGTCGATTCTAGGAGACTGCTGGAGCGCGCATACGATGCGTGGCATGAGCACCGTAGACGGAGGCTGGGCTGGCACCTTTCATCTACCGCGGCTTGACTACTACTCGCTGCCGATGGCGGCTGACCGCGGCGTCGGGTGGAAGGTGCTTCGTGATGCCGGCCCGGTGGTGTTCATGAACGGCTTCTACTACTTGACCCGCCGGGAGGACGTGCTCGCGGCGCTGCGCAATCCCACGGTCTTCTCGTCGCGATTGGCGCTCCAACCGCCGGGCAGTCCGCTGCCGGTGGTGCCGCTGGCGTTCGACCCGCCGGAGCACACCCGGTACCGAAAGATCCTGCAGCCGTATTTCAGCCCGTACGGGTTGAGTAAGTCGCTGCCGGTGCTACGCGAACATGCGGTCGCAATGATCGAGTCCATCGCCGAACGGGGCGAATGCGAGGTGATGGCGGATCTGGCAAATGTGTATCCGTTTCAGGTGTTCCTCGATCTGTACGGTCTGCCGTTGGAAGACCGTGACCAGCTGATCGCCTGGAAGGACGCCATCATCAACGACTCGCCCTATCCGACGGAGGCGGAAGTCACCTCGGCGCGCGAGCTTTTTGACTACCTTGTCGATGCGATCGCACAACGCCGGCAGAACCCGGGCACCGACATGTTGTCCAAAGTCATGACCGGCGAGGGTGCGTTCAGTGATCTCGAGCTGCTAGGCATGAGCCACCTGTTGATCCTTGCCGGGCTGGACACAGTGACGTCGGCGATAGGGTTTTCCCTGCTGGAACTGGCGCGCAGACCGGCGCTGCGGAGCATGCTCCAGGACAATCCGAAGCAGATCAGGGTTTTCATCGAAGAGATCGTCCGGCTGGAACCCTCGGCACCGGTGGCGCCGCGAGTCACCACGCAGACTGTCGTCGTCGGCGGCATGACTCTACCCGCAGGCTCACACGTGCGGTTGTGCATGGCCGCGGTCAACCGTGACGGCAGCGACGCAGTGTCGACCGACGAGCTGGTCATGGACGGCAAAGTCCACCGGCATTGGGGATTCGGCGGCGGGCCGCACCGCTGTTTGGGATCGCATTTGGCGCGCATGGAATTGACCGTGATCGTCAGCGAGTGGCTGAAAAGAATCCCGGATTTCACGGTTGCGCCGGATTACGTGCCCGAGATCGCTTTTCCGGCTAAGACCTTCGCGCTCAAAACATTGCCACTGCGCGTCGGCTGAATTGACTAACTGCGTGCGACCAACTCACCACGACGCTGCCCGTGGCAGGTAAGGGTCCATAAAGCCCGGGCGCGACGGGGCGGGGCGCAGACGGTCGTTCATGGTCGTCGTCCCGATGTGGCGTTCGAAAATCCGCCAGCCACCCTCGGTGCGTCGCAAGCGGTCCGTCATGGCGGAGTAGACCCAGATGGCCGGCAGATCATCCGGGCCGTCGGGCACGTCGCCCCGGACCACCTTCGGCCCCGTCTGCTCCGGCGCATAGCGGATGAGCAGGTTGTGGTAGCGCACGATCACTCCGTCGTCGCCGTCGCGATCGACGATCTGGTTGGTCGCGATGCGGCTGACCCCGGGAACGCTGTACGGATACATCTCTTGGAAGAAGCGCCGCGTTTCCGCCCGGCCACGATTGATGCCGTGGGTGTGGTAGGTCACGCTATCCGGTAAGAACGCCTCGACCATTGCATCGATGTCCCAGGCATCGAACAGCAGGTTGACGCGGTTGATGAAGTCGACGGCACTCGCCCGGTCCGCAGGATCGACAGTGCTGTCCAGGGCTACCGCGGGCAAGTTCGTCATGGTCACCTCCCGACCGTCGGTGCGCATCGATCGTTAACGGGCAGTTTACCGCTCGTTCACTTACAGGCCAATCACGAAACGCTGAGTGGTAGCTGTGCGTTGCCGGTGAATCCGAGGGGCTTATCCGCGGCAAGATTTTTATCGCTCGCGCGAGCACTTTTGGCTGTCAGGCACTGCGAGTCATGACCGCGCCGGCGCTTGGCCGGTAGCCATTCTCAATCCGCAAGCGCAGAATTCGTCCAGGTTGTTGGCCACTTCGGCGTCGCGAGCGCCGACTTGCGTCCCCAACTTGTTACTGAGTTGTTACTGCAGATGAACAGTTGTTGTCGCTGGGTGAACACTTGCGAACACGGGGCGTTGGCGGCGGCGACGATCAATACGGCCATCTATTGTCATGGACGGAACGATTGCTCAGACTTTTGGAGGAGGAGGCTAGATGTCGTTCGTGACCACACAGCCCGAGGCGTTGTCGGCGGCGGCCGGAAGCCTGCAGGGGATCGGCTCGGCACTGAGCTCCCAGAACGCGGCTGCGGCGGCCCCAACGACGGGGGTAGTTCCGGCAGCGGCCGACGAGGTGTCGGCGCTGACCGCGGCACAGTTCGCCGCACACGCGCAGATGTACCAGGCGGTCAGTGCGCAGGCCGCGGCCATTCACGAGATGTTCGTGAACACGCTGGGCACCAGCGCGGGCTCGTATGCGGCCACCGAGGCCGCCAACGCCATCGCGGCCGGCTGAGTACCGAAGTAGCGTTGATTGATGAATCTCACGACTGCCGCAGCGTCCGTGCGGTCCGGAATTCGTCCCACCGTCGTCCAATGCACGGTGGCAGCCGGTTAGGGGGAAGGGGGATCGTCCGTTGTGTATTCGGGTCGGCGGTTATGCCACCGCGTAACCCGTCCGGCTATCACTCGTGAGTTCGGGTCCAGAGCACAGACCAGTAAGGAGACATTCAAGTGACCACGCGCTTTATGACCGATCCGCACGCGATGCGGGACATGGCGGGCCGTTTCGACGTGCACGCTCAGACCGTCGAGGACGAGGCCCGCAAGATGTGGGCGTCCTCGCAGAACATTGCCGGTGCCGGCTGGAGCGGGACGGCTCAGGCCACCTCCTACGACACCATGGGCCAGATGAACACCGCGTTCCGCAACATCGTCAACATGCTGCACGGTGTGCGCGACGGGCTGATTCGCGACGCCAACAACTACGAAGCTCAAGAGCAGGCCAGCCAGCAGATCCTGAGCAGCTGACCCACTGCGGTTTTCGCCTCATCTGCGTAAGCTTTCACAACGTTAGGAGAACACTTCCCATGACGATCAACTACCAGTTCGGCGACGTCGACGCCCACGGTGCTTTGATTCGCGCCCAGGCCGCTTCCCTGGAGGCCGAGCACCAGGCCATCATCCGCGATGTGCTTGCTGCCGGGGACTTTTGGGGTGGCGCTGGGTCGACGGCCTGCCAGGAGTTCATCACCCAGTTGGGTCGCAACTTTCAGGTGATCTACGAGCAGGCCAACGCTCACGGCCAGAAGGTGCAAACCGCCGGCTCCAACATGGCCAGCACCGACTCCGCCGTCGGCTCCAGCTGGGCGTAGCACACTCGAAAGCAAGGCACGGCAGCACACCCCCCTCGGTGTGCTGCCGTGTCCTGCGGTTTCCAACTACAGAGACACGAGAGTAGCGATGGACCAACAGGGCACCCGGACGGATATCACCGTCAACGTCGAGGGTTTCTGGATGCTCCAAGCGCTGCTGGACATCCGCCACGTCGCCCCCGAGCTGCGTTGCCGGCCATACGTCTCCACCGATTCCAGCGACTGGCTCAACGAGCATCCGGGCATGGCGGTGATGCGCGAGCAGGGCATCGTCACCGACGACACGGTCAACGAGCAGGTGGCCGCCCGGATGCGAGTGCTGGCGGCGCCCGATCTGGAGGTCATCGCGCTGCTGTCGCGCGGCAAGCTGCTCTACGGCGTCAAGCAAAAGGAAGAGGGCGAAGAAGAGGAGCCGGTCGGGTCGCGCGACATCCCCGACAACGAATTCCGGGTGGTGCTGGCCCGGCGTGGGCAGCACTGGGTCTCGGCGGTGCGGGTCGGCGACGAGATCACGGTCGACGACGTGGCGATCACCGACACCGCCTCGATCGCGGCGCTGGTCTTCGACGGGCTGGAGTCGATCCACCACGCCGATCCGGCGGCGATCAACGCCGTCAATGTGCCGCTCGACGAGATGCTCGAGGTGACCAAAGCGTGGCAAAGCTCGGGCTTCAACGTGTTCTCCGGTGGCGACCTGCGCCGCCTGGGCATCAGCGCGGCCACGGTGGCCGCGCTCGGGCAGGCGCTATCGGATCCGGCTGCCGAGGCGGCGGTCTATGCCCGGCAGTATCGCGACGACGCCAGAGCGCCAAGCGCGTCGGTGCTGTCGCTGAAAGACGGCTCCGGCGGCCGCATCGCGATGTACCAGCAGGCCCGCACCGCCGGGTCCGGGGAGGCGTGGCTGGCCATCTGTCCGGCCACCCCGCAGCTGGTTCAAGTCGGGGTGAAGACCGTTTTGGACACGCTGCCCTACGGCGAGTGGAAAACGCATCGCAGAGTTTAACAATTGCGCGGGAAAAACCGTGCACACCAAGGATTTTGATGGCGCCATTCGCTCGGGGTGCGGATCGCCCGAAATGCTCTAGAATTGGCTCGAGAATTGGGACTGGAGTCACAATTATAAATCGCGAGGCGAGGCACATGGATTCACAATTCGTCGGCAAAGAGGTGTCGCGGTGACCGCGGTGGTGGCCGAGGCGCCCCAGCCCGGCGCGGAGGCGGTTTCCACCCCACAAGCGGCAGTGGTCGCGGTCATGGCCGCCGACGTGCAGATCGGTGTGTTGCTGGACGCGAACGCCCCGGTTTCGGTGATGGTCGACCCGCTGCTGAAGGTCGTCAACAGCCGGCTTCGGGAGCTCGACGTCGCACCGCTGGAAGCGACCGGACGCGGCCGGTGGGCGTTGTGCCTGATCGACGGCACCCCGCTGCGGGCCAATCAGTCGCTGACCGAGCAGGACATCTACGACGGCGACCGGTTGTGGCTGCGGTTCATCGAGGACACCGAGCACCGCTCCCAGGTCATCGAGCACATCTCGACGGCGGTGTCGGTCAACCTGTCCAAGCGGTTCGCCGCCATCGACCCGGTTGTCGCGGTCCAGGTCGGTGCCGCGATGGTCGCCGTGGGCGTGACGCTGGCCGCGGGGTTGCTGGGCTGGTGGCGCTGGCGGGATGACTCGTGGCTGACCGCGAGCTATGCGGCCGTGGTCGCAGTGCTCGTGCTGACCGTGGCCACGCTGGTGCTGATGCGGTCGACATCGGTGGCGGGCCGGCGCGTCGGCGACGCCGTGCTGATCAGCGGCCTGGCGATGCTTTCGGTCGCCGCGGCCGCGACACCGCCGGGACCGGTGGGCGCTCCGCATGCGGCGCTGGGTTTCGCCGTCGCCGGTGTCGGGTCGATGCTCGCCATGCGACTGACCGGCCGGCGGCTGGGAATCTACACCGCGATCGTCACGATCTGCGCCGCCGCGATGCTCGCGGGCGCGGCGCGGATGCTGCTGGGGACCGGCCCGGTGACGCTGATGACCTGCGTGCTGCTGGCCTGCGTGATCGGCTACCACACGGCGCCGTCGATGTCGCGCTGGCTGTCCGGCATCCGGTTGCCGGTGTTCCCGTCGGCCACCAGTCGCTGGGTGTTCGAAGCCCGGCCTGACCTGCCGACCACCGTGACGGTCTCTGGCGGCGGGCGCCCGGTTCTGGAGGGCCCGGCCTCGGTGCGGGATGTGCTGCTGCGGGCCGAGCGTGCCCGCTCGTTTTTGAGCGGTTTGCTGGTTGGGCTCGGCGTGCTGACGGTGGTGTGCCTGGCCGGCTTGTGCGACCCGCACACCGGGCAGCGGTGGTTGCCTGTGCTGCTGGCCGCTTCCACTGCCGGGTTCCTGCTGCTGCGCGGTCGCTCGTACGTCGACCGCTGGCAGGCGATCACGCTGGCCCTGACCGCGGTCATCATCGTCGCGGCCGTGGTGGTCCGCTACGTGCTGGTGCTGTCGTCACCGCTCGTGGTGTCGGTGGGCGTAGGGATCCTCGTGCTGCTTCCGGCGGCCGGGCTGACCGCTGCGGCGGTGGTGCCCAACACCATCTACAGCCCGCTGTTCCGCAAGATCGTGGAGTGGATCGAATACCTGTGCCTGATGCCGATTTTCCCGCTGGCACTGTGGCTGATGAATGTCTATGCAGCGATCCGGTACCGGTAGCAGGCGCGGGGCCCGCGCGGCCAGCCTGGCTGCCACCACACTCGTCGTCGCGTCGGCGGCACTGGCTGGATCGCCGTCGGCCTACGCGATCAACCCACCCGTGATCGACCCGGCCGCAGTGCCGCCGGACAGTCCGCCCGGACCGGCGCAGCCGATGCGGCAAAGCGCCTACTGCACCGAGGTTGGGGTGTTGCCGGGCACCGATTTTCGGGTGCAGCCAAAATACATGGACATGCTGAACTTGGCGGAGGCATGGCGGTTCGGCCGGGGCGACGGAGTCAAGGTCGCCGTCATCGACACCGGGGTCACCCCCCACCCGAGGCTGCCGCACCTGACCGCCGGCGGTGACTACGTGATGGGCGGCGGCGACGGGCTCTCGGACTGCGACGCCCATGGCACGATCGTGGCGTCGATGATCGCTGCGGCGCCGGCCACGAGCGCGGAAACCGCGCCCCCGCCGGCCCGTAAACCCCCTCC
>NZ_LQOM01000016.1 GCF_002101595.1 Mycobacterium celatum | reverse complement strand
CCAACGCCCACGGCCAAAAAGTCCAAACCGCCGGATCCAACATGGCCAGCACCGACTCCGCCGTCGGCTCCAGCTGGACCTAATACACCCGCGGTATTGGCACGCAATGGCAAGCCGTGCCAAAACCCACCGCCGCGCCACGACGCGAACCCTCCTGAACGGCCAATGGACGATCTCGGCTTGTGCAAGCTGTATGTGAGACTGGCTCTGATGAGCCACCTCGACGAGGTTGCGCGCCGGTCTCTGCTTCAGCGTGGATTTGCCCTGGAATATGCCACCCTGGCATGGAATGGGGTCGGCATCGTTTGTCCTAGCGGTGGCTGCTATCGAAGCCAAATCGGTGGCGCTGGCTGGGTTTGGTCTGGACTCGCTGATAGAGATTGGCGCCTCACTGGTCGTGATCTGGGAGCTCTCCGGAACCGGAGAGGCCCGTCAACGGTTCGCCTTGCGGCTCATCGGCGCCGGCTTCGGGGCGCTAGCGGTGTATCTGCTCGTGCAGTCAACGATGGTGCTAGTTACAGGCTTTCATCCCGAGCACTCGCGTTTAGGCATAGCTTGGACCGCGATCACTGCAGCGGCGATGTTCGCGCTCGCATCCGGTAAGACTCGAACCGGCGCCACCCTGGGTAATCCAGTGCTTATCGCGGAAGGCCGGGTAACTGTCATCGACGGCTTCCTGGCCGCGGCAGTGCTGCTCGGCCTCCTACTCAACAGCCTCATCGGCTGGTGGTGGGCTGACCCATTCGCCGGCTACCTGCTCGTGGCCTACGCGCTGCGTGAGGTCAGGGAAATTTTCTTCACAACGACGGCGGCGCATCACTGACTCCAACGCACGCAGGCGGACCAACCCAACTAAAAAACAGCCGCCGACCGCGGCAACGAAGGACATGCATGCGAAGCCATCCTGAAGAGGTAGCGAATGCGGGGCGGAGCGATCCGACGAAGACCCCCGCGGTGACTTTGCCGGGCAGCGCTCAGGTAGGGACGTCGACGACCGGGATCAACGACGGCACCATTGGTGACGCGGGCGCGGAGCCGGAAAGGCAGAACCGAAACTGACAAGGATTCCTTGCCAGCCGCCGCATCCGCAATCGCGGCATCCTCTGAAGGCACCTGTCAACCGGGTATAGCGTGGGATCCGACGCACCCGGTGGGCGGGAAGCGCCTGAGATGAGGACACCGTGGCAGACGAAGCACAAACCGGCGCGGAGGGATCGGTCCAACCCGTCAAGGGAGATCCTGCGACGGTGTTCGCCGCGCTGGCCGAGATCATCTATCAAGGCTCGGACCCTGCCGAGTTGTATGCGGCCCTCTGCATCGCCGCGACCCTGGTCGTACCCGGCTGCGACCACGCCAGTCTGCTGACGCGCCGCGGCGAGCGCTACATAACCGTCGGCGCCAGCGACCGCATCGCCAAACGCATCGACGACATGGAGCGCGACGCCGGCGACGGGCCGTGCGTCGACGCCATCGAAGAAGAAGCCCCCCAAATCGAGACCGACCTGACCAGGCCGTCCCAATGGCATAACCTGGCCGCCCGGCTGGTCGCCGAGACGCCGGTGCGCGGGGCGATGGGGTTTCGGATTCTGATCGATAAACGCAAAGCCGGCGCGTTGAACCTGTTCAGCGACACCCCCAACCGCTTCAACAACGAATCGGCCGAGCAGGCCATCGTGCTGGCAGCATTCGCCAGCGTGGCCATCAACGCGATTGCGCAGGGAGAAGACGCCGCCACCCTGCGTCGCGGGCTGCTGTCCAACCGGGAGATCGGCAAGGCAGTGGGCATGCTGATGCTGCTGCACGACATCTCCGAGGACGAAGCGTTCGACCTGCTGCGCCGCAACTCTCAGGAGCTCAACGTCAAACTCGCCGACGTGGCGCGAACGGTCATCGAAAACCGCGGCAAGCTTCAATTCGGCGACGACGAGCTGGCGCTGGGCCGCTGAGTCCTGCGGCGGCGACCCGCCGCGCCCGGCTTCACCGCGCTTGCGATCGCCGCTGAGTCCTGCGGCGGCGACCCGCCGCTACTCGGGTAGCCGCAGCTCGGGCTTTTCCACCTCTTCGATGTTCACGTCTTTGAAAGTGACCACCCGCACCTGCTTGACGAACCGGGCCGGCCGGTACATGTCCCACACCCAGGCGTCGGCCAATCGCAGCTCGAAGTACACCTCGCCGTCGGCGTTGCGCGGCACCATCTCCACGCTGTTCGCCAGGTAGAACCGCCGCTCGGTTTCCACGACGTAGCTGAACTGGCCCACGATGTCCTTGTATTCGCGGTACAGCGAGAGCTCCATCTCGGTTTCGTACTTCTCGAGATCTTCGGCACTCATTGCCCTCAGCCGTCCTTCTGCTCGCCGTTCTGGTCCCATCTTCCTCCATCGGGCTCGCCGGGCTTGCACTCGGCCACCACGCGGGTACCCGATTCGGTTGCCACCCGACGGACATTGATGAAGGAAAAGCGGTGCTGGGAGCATGGGCCCAACTCGGCCAGCGCCGCCGAGTGGGCCGGGGTGGCATAGCCCTTGTGCTCGGCGAACCCGTAGCCGGGATGCTCGGCATCCATCGCCACCATCAACCGGTCGCGGCTGACCTTGGCCAGCACACTGGCGGCCGCGATACAGGCCGCCGCGGCATCGCCGCCGACCACCGGCAGCGACGGCACCGGCAGCCCGGGCACCCGAAATCCGTCGGAGAGCACATAGCCGGGGCGCACCGGGAGCCCGGCCACCGCACGCCGCATCCCCTCGATGTTGGCCGCGTGCACACCGCGCCGGTCGACCTCGATCGACGGGATGAACACCACGTGGTAGGCCAGCGCGTACCGGCGGATCAGCGGGTACAGCTTCTCCCGCGTCTGCTCGGTGAGTTTCTTCGAATCGTCCAGGGCCGCAAGGCTTTCCAACCGGCCCGGACCCAGCACGCAGGCCGCGACCACCAGCGGGCCGGCGCAGGCCCCCCGGCCCACCTCGTCGACCCCGGCAACCGGTCCCAGCCCGCTCCGGTACAGCGCCGACTCCAGGGTGCGTAACCCTGAGGACTTACGAATCACCGTTCGCGGCGGCCAGGTGGTCGCCATGACTACCGATTCTGCTGAGGATTCACCGAACCGACACCACCCCACCGCGACGGCGGCCACACAATGAACCTGGCCTTACCGATCACGTTTCTCACCGGGACGGTTCCCGACATCGGGTCACCGGTGCACAGCAGACCCTTCATCGCGTCGGCCGGGACGCTGGTGCAGTGGGCGCGGGAATCCGCCGAGTGGGTGCGGTTATCGCCCATCACCCACAGCCGGTCGGGCGGAACGGTGACCGGCCCGAACTCGTTGCCCAGGCACGGGTAGACCGACGGATCGGCCATCATCGTCGCCGGATCCAGATAGGGCTCGTCCAGCCGCGTGCCGTCGACAGTCAGACCGGTGTTGGCGCGGCACTGCACGGTCTGGCCCGCCACCGCGATGACCCGCTTGACCAGGTCATTCTCGTCGGGCGGCACGAAGCCGACAAACGACAGCGCGTTTTGCAGCCAGCGCACCACGGGGTTGTCGGACCGGATCGACTTGTAGCCGACGTTCCACGACGGCGGTCCCTTGAACACGATCACGTCGCCCGGCCGGGGCGAGCCGAACCGGTAGCTGACCTTGTCCACCATGATGCGGTCGCCGACGCAGCCCGAGCACCCATGCAGTGTGGGCTCCATCGACTCCGACGGGATCAGGTAGGGCCGGGCCACGAAGGTCAGCATGACGTAGTAAAGAACCACCGCGATCGCCGACAGGATCGCGACTTCCCGCAGCGCGGCACGCTTCTTACCGTGCGGCTCTTCCGGGGTTTCCTGGGTCTGCGGCATGGACGCCGCGGGATCGCGGGTAGCGACGTGTGGCTCGCCCGGACCGGACTCGGGTTGGCTCTCCGGCGACGAGTCGGTGGTGTCGGTCACCAGATCAGCGTAGCCAGGGCGAGGTGCGGCAGCTGCGGCACACTCAGCGCTTCTCCTTGATCTTGGCCTTCTTGCCGCGGAGCTCGCGCAGGTAGTACAGCTTGGCGCGACGGACGTCGCCGCGGGTCACGACTTCGATGTGGTCGACGTTGGGCGAATGCACCGGGAAGGTGCGCTCGACGCCGACGCCGTAGCTTTCCTTGCGCACCGTGAATGTCTCGCGGACGCCGCCGCCTTGGCGGCGGAGCACCACACCCTTGAACACCTGGATGCGCTGCTTGTTGCCCTCGATCACCTTGACGTGCACGTTGACCGTGTCGCCGGGGCCGAAAGCCGGGATGTCGTCGCGCAGCGACGCCTTGTCGACGAAGTCCAGCGTGTTCATGGCGAAGACACTTCCTTGCGGTTCGCGGCTGGCGATTCGACCAGGCATGTAGCGGTCAACCGAGCCGATGGGTTGGGCATCTGGGCGCATCTCGCAGCAGGCGGGGCGCAGCCAGCCGGCCGGCAACTGCTGGAGACAACTGGTCAATTGTGCCAGACCGCCCGCGCGGGAGTGAAATCACATAAAAACGCCGCTCAGCGTGGCCGTCTCGGCTGGGTGCGGATGGTACATATGAACGGGGTCGAACCACACGAACCGGAAAGTCACACGTTAATCTGACGGATCGGGCGGATGGCGGTTGCGGCGAGCCCCGAATCAGTCATTTCTCGGTAACCGGTGAGGAGACGCATGCGAGCGCGGCCCCCGATGCTGCTCATTGCCACCGCGGTGGCGACGCTGCTGGTGGCGGGCTGCGAAGCCAAGGTCTACGGCGCCTCCAACACAAGGTTCCCGGAACACCGGACGAGCCGGGTCGCGCCGCTGGTGCAGGCGATCGTGCCGCCCGAATTGCCGTTGGCAGAGCCGGCCGCCGCGCTGAGCGGGTTACCGGCCCGCATCCAGCAGGCCACCGACGAGGCCGCCGAGAAGGGCGCCACGATCTCGGTAGCGGTGTTCGACCGCGCCAGCAACCAGATGTTCTCCAACGGCAGGGACCACCTGATCGGCATCGCGTCGGTGGCCAAGCTGTTCATCGCCGACGACCTGCTGCTCTCGGAGTCCCAGGGCAAGATCCACCTGTCGTCCGAAGACCGCCAGGCACTCGACTCCATGCTGCGTTCCTCCGACGACGGCGCCGCGGAGAATTTCTGGGCGCAGGGCGGCGGCGAGTCGATCATCACCGAGGTCGCCGGCCGCTACGGGCTGACCTCCACCACGCCGCCCAGCAGCGGGCGCTGGTGGGACACCATGAGTTCGGCCTCCGACCTGATCCGCTACTACGACATGCTGCTGGCCGGCTCCGGCGGCCTTCCCGCGGAGCAGGCCGACATCATCGTCAAGAACCTTGCCCAGTCCACCCCGACCGGCATCGACGGCTACCCGCAGCGGTTCGGCATCCCCGAGGGCTTGTACGCCGAGCCGGTCGCGGTCAAGCAGGGCTGGATGTGCTGCATCGGCAGCGACTGGATGCACCTGTCGACCGGAATCGTCGGCGCCGACAGGCGCTACATCATGGTGATCGAGTCGCTACAGCCCTCCGACGACGCCACCGCGCGGGCCACGATCACCCAGGCGGTCAAGACAATGTTCCCGCAGGGCCGGATCTAACGGGCGAGCAGACGCAGAATCGCACGAATCCGCTTCGCTGAGTGCGATTCTGCGTCTGCTCGCGCCTACTGCAACAGGTCCGGGCGGCGTTCGCGGGTGCGTTGCTCGGCGGCTTGTCGCCGCCACTCGGCGACGCGGGCGTGGTCCCCGGACAGCAGCACGTCGGGCACGTCGAGCCCGCGCCAGGTCGGCGGCCTGGTGTACGACGGGCCTTCCAGCAGGCCGCTGGAATGCGAATCGTCTTGGTGCGACAGCGGATTGCCGATGACCTCGGGCAGCAGCCGGACCACTGCCTCGATCATCACCAGCGCCGCCGATTCTCCTCCGGGCAGCACGTAGTCGCCGATCGAGACCTCCTCGACCCGCATCCGCCGAGCGGCGTCGTCGACGACCCGCTGGTCGATGCCCTCGTAACGACCGCACGCGAACACCAGATGCTTCTCGGTGCTCCACCGCTGCGCGGTCGCCTGAGTGAACAACGCGCCGGCAGGGGTGGGAACAACGAGAAGTGAAGCAGGCGAACAGATTTCGTCGAGCGCCTCACCCCAAACCGGTGCTCGCATCACCATTCCCGGGCCACCTCCGTATGGAGCGTCGTCGACCGAGCGGTGCACGTCGTGGGTCCAGCGGCGCAGGTCATGCACCCCGAGCTCGACCACACCCGATTCGATTGCCTTGCCCGGCAACGACTGTCGTAGCGGGTCCAGGTACGCCGGGAATATCGTGATGACGTCGATGCGCACTGCTACTGCCCCAGTTCCAACAGGCCCTCGGGCGGATCGATCTCGACGGTGCCGGTCTCCAGCGACACCGTCGTCACGATCGCGCCGACGAACGGCACCAGCAGCTCGCCGCCGTCGCCGCGGCGAACCGCAAGCAGCTCACCGGCGGCGGTATGCAGCACCTCGGCGATGGTGCCGATGTCGCTGCCGGACGTCGTGCGCACCCGAAGGCCTTCCAGCTGGTGGTCGTAATAGGTGTCGGGCTCGTCGATGAGCGGTAGGTCCGCGGAGTCGATGACCAACAGGCTGCCGCGCAGCGTGTCGGCGGAGTCGCGATCGGTCACCCCGGCGAACCGGACCAGCAGCTTCGCGCCGTGATCGCGGGCGGTGTCGACGGTGTAGCTGCGCTCGCGGCCGTCAGATCCCTTGGCCCGCAATACCGTTCCCGGCGCGAACCGGGTGTCGGGTTCGTCGGTGCGAACCTCGACGACGACCTCGCCGGTGACGCCGTGCGCCTTGGCCACGCGCCCGACCACCAGGTCCATGACTGCTACTGGTCGGTGTCCACCACGTCGACGCGGATCCCGCGACCACCGATTCCGGCGACCAGGGTGCGCAGCGCGGTCGCGGTGCGCCCACCTCGCCCGATCACCTTGCCCAGGTCGTCGGGATGGACGTGCACCTCGACGGTCCGGCCGCGCCGGCTGGTGACCATGTCGACCCGGACATCGTCGGGGTTGTCCACGATCCCGCGGACCAGGTGCTCGACGGCGTCGACGACGACGGTGCTCATGGCTGGGGTCAGCTTTCGGCTGCCGGCTCGGCCTGCTCGCCGGCGGTGTCGGTGTCGGCGACGGGCTCTTCGGACTTCTCGGCCTGCTCGTCGGCCTTCTCGGCCTTGGCGGCCTTCTTGGCCGGGGCTTTCTTCTTCTTCGGTGTCGCCGCCTCGGTGGTGGGCCCACCCTCGGCGGCGGCCAGCGCGGCGTTGAACAGCTCGAGCTTGCTCGGCTTGGGCTCGGCGACCTTCAGCTTGCCCTCGGCGCCGGGCAGCCCCTTGAACTTCTGCCAGTCACCGGTGATCTTCAGCAGCTTGAGGACCGGCTCGGTGGGTTGGGCTCCCACCGAAAGCCAATACTGCGCGCGCTCGGAGTCGATCTCGATCAGGCTCGGCTCTTCCTTGGGGTGGTAGCGGCCGATGACCTCGATGGAGCGGCCGTCGCGCCGCGTCCGGGCGTCGGCGACGGCGATGCGGTACTGGGGATTGCGGATTTTGCCAAGCCGGGTGAGCTTGATCTTCACAGCCATGAATTGCTCCTGTGGTGTCACGCTGCAATTCAGCGATCCGGGCGGGATGCCGAGATCCGGTTTTGCCTCGCGTGTGCAGCCGCCCATTGTGCCAGAGGCCGCTGGTCCGGAGGAAATCCAGCCGGCAGCCTCAGGGCCGGCGGTCGAAGCACTTGGTCTCGACGCGCCGGCTCATCCGCCAGCCGTCGGCGGTGCGGACGAACTCGTCGTCGTACCACAGACCCAGCAGCATCGTGCTGGGCGCCTCGCCGCCGAACACCATCGGGTTGAAGCAAAAGGTGCGCGCGGTGGCGGTGTCGCCGTCGATGCGGATCGACGGCAGTCCCAGCATGTGGGCGTAGTTGGCGAAGTTCGGCAACACCTCCGCCAGCCAGGCCTTGACCTCCGGATAACGGCCGACGATTCCGTCGAAGGCGCTGTAGTCGATGTGGGCGTCCGGGGTGAACACTGCGTCCAGGTCGTCGAATCGGCGGGTATCGATCGCCGTCGAGTAATCCACCAGCAGCTGCTGGATCTCCAACCTGTCAGAGATCTCGGCTTGGCTCAGCATGCCGGTTAGGCTAATCGCCCATGCGAAGGCTTCTGGCCGCAGTCGCGGCTTTTCTCGCGGTCGTCGGATGCACTGCAACGGCGGCCGCCGATACCAGCGTGCAGCCGGTCGGCTCGGTGCCCATCCCCGACGGGCCGGCACAGACGTGGATCGTCGCCGACCTGGACAGCGGACGGGTGCTGGCCGCCCGCGACGAAAACGTCGGCCACCCACCGGCCAGCACCATCAAGGTGCTGTTGGCCCTGGTCGCTCTCGACGAGCTGAGCCTGGACTCCACGGTGGTGGCCGACGAGAGCGCCACGCATGTCGAGTGCAACTGCGTGGGCGTCAAACCCGGCCGCACCTACACGGCTCGTCAGCTGCTCGACGGCCTGCTGCTGGTGTCGGGCAACGACGCCGCCAACACGCTGGCGCAGATGCTGGGCGGCGCGCAGGCCACCGTGGCCAAGATGAATGCCAAGGCCGCGTCGCTGGGCGCGGTGAACACCCACGCGGCGACCCCGTCGGGCCTCGACGGCCCCGGCGGCTCGGGCTCCTCGACCGCCCACGACCTGGCCGTCATCTTCCGGGCCGCCCTGGCCAACCCGGTGTTCGCCCAGATCACCGCCGAGCCGTCGGCGACATTCCCGGGCGACGGCGGCGACCATCAGATCGTCAACCAGGACGAACTGCTGTACCGGTATCCCGGCGCCATCGGCGGCAAGACCGGCTTCACCAACGCCGCCCGCAAGACGTTCGTCGGCGCCGCGGCCCGCGACGGCCGCCGGCTGGTGGTCGCCATGATGTACGGGCTGGTACACGAGGGCGGTCCGAGCTACTGGGACCAGGCCGCGACCCTGCTGGACTGGGGCTTTGCCCTCGATCCGCAGTCGGGCATCGGGACGCTTTAGGATCGGTGCGCTAATCTACCAATGCCGTGGCATTCTGTTCGGCAGATGTCGAATATGGCTTCCGCGGCACCGCGCCGACACCCGCCGGCGCCGTTCACTTGTGGGTTGAGCTCACAGCCCTTGCCAGCATGCCGACGTCGCGAACAGGCCGCACAGGCGCGCGCAAGGAACGAGGATCGATGATGGCCGAACACCACCACGCCGCAGCGGGTTCTCCTGCTCAACCCGACGACTTCAACGTCGACGAGAAGTGGGCAGATCAGGTCGTCGTGTTGTCGGTGGGCGGCAGTGTGGACATGCTCAGTGCGCCGTGGCTGACCGACGCCATTGAATCCGCACGCGCCAAAAGCCCCACCGGGATGGTCGTCGACTTGTCCCGGGTCGAGTTCTTGGGCTCGGCGGGCATCAGCGTGCTGGTCGCCGCCCACGAAAACATCGGCGACTCTGGCAAGTTCGCTGTGGTCGCCGACGGACCGGCCACCCACCGGCCGCTCACCCTGTTGGGCCTGGGCGAGATCATGTCGCTGTACCGCACCCTGGACGACGCGCTGAGCGCACTCGCCGACCGGTAACGCCTTAGCCCGGCCCGGCGTCAGGGGCATACATTCCGTTCAGCAGCGACGCCAGCAGCCCGATGCGCTGCGCTTCGATGTCGGGTTGCGGCAGCACGGCCCGAACCAGGGCGGCACCGTCGAACGTGTTGGTCATCACCGCGACCAGAGCCGGGAAAACGTCGTCGGGGATGCTGTCGGCCCCGGGCAGTGCGCGCCCGGCGTCGTGGATCTTGGAGCCGTACTCCTGGAGGACTTTCTGCAAAGTGGCTTTGAGTTTTTCGTCGGTGCGTGCAGCGACCATGAGTTCATACATCACGGTATTGGTGGAGTTGGCGGTGAGGTCACGCAGGATGGTCAGCGCTGCCTCCAAAACCGGCTTGTCGCTGGGTATTTCGATAACCTTCTTGCTGAATTCACCGAGCTGGCGGCGCATCACCTCGTAGGCGGTCGCGGCCATGAAGTCGCCCATGGTGTCGAAGTGCCGAAACAATGCGCCCACAGAGACGTTGGCGCGCTTGGTGATTACTGCAGCCGATGCACGCGCGTAGCCGACTTCGGCGATGGTCGCGATGCTGGCATCCAGCAGCCGCGCGACTGTCTCCTCGCGGCGCTGCTGCTGAGTTCTGGCCATCGTCAGACCCGCTGCAGTTGGCGCGCACCGGCGCGCAGGAAACGCCCCGACTTGACGGTGCTGCCGTACCCGTCACGAAATTGCCCGTTGCGGAACACCACAACACCACCGACACCGGTGGCGACGACGGCCGCGTCGTTGCGGTTCACCATGCGGCGCAGCCCGCCGTAGAACGGCACCTCTTCCTCGTAGTAGCCGTCCACGGATTCGTCGAGACCGGCCGGGTCGATTACCGCGAAATCCGCTCGGCCGCCCTCGCGTAAGGTGCCCGCGTCGAGTCCGAACCAGTCGGCCACCTCGGCGGTCAGCCGGTACACGGCGCGCTGCACGGTGAGGAAGGGCACGCCGGTGCGGCTGGCGTCCAGCGTGCGCTTGAGCAGCCGCACCGGGTAGTTGTAGAAGGCCATGTTGCGCAGATGCGCTCCGGCGTCCGAAAACCCCATGTGCACACTGGGTTCGGCGGCCAGCTTGTCGAGTTGTCGAGGGCGGTGATTGGCCAGCACGGTGGTCCAGCGCACGTTGCGCTCGCCGTTGTCGATCAGTACGTCGAGGAATGCATCGAGCGGATGCAGGCCGCGCTCGTCGGCGATCACCCCGAAGCTCTTGCCGATCAGCGCCTCATCCGGGCATTCCACGATCACGGCGTCGTGAAAGTCACGGTGCCACAACGACGCACCCAGCTTGCGGCGGTCGAACTCGCGGCGGAACCTGCGACGATATTCGGTGTCGGCGAGCAGTTGGTTGCGCTCGAGCTGGTCGCGCAGATGCAGCGCCGCGGTGCCCGCGCCGAACTCCTCGAAAACCGGCAGGTCGATTCCGTCGGAGTAGACCTCGAACGGCACCGGGAGGTGTTGGAACCGCACGCTGGAGCCCAGGACGGCGTTGAGCAGCCGCGTGAGCGGGCCGAAGATCGTTGCCGAGCCCGGCATCGACTTGGAGTCCGCCGAGACCAGCAGGCTCATCCGAACGCCCTTGCGCCGCCCGAACATTCGGCTGCTTGACAAGAAGAACAGCAGCCCGGTCAACGGGTTGTCCACGTCGGGTGCGCTCTGCAGAATCCGGCCGCGCCGGCGCAGCACGCCGATCAGCTTGCGGCGTTCGCGCCAGGTCGCAAACGTCGACGGCAGCGCCCGGGAGCGGTACCGGTCGCCATCGAGTTTGTCGATCGCCGCGTCCATCCCCGACATACCCAACAGACCGGCGTCGAGGGCCTCGTCGAGCATGGCCGCCATCCGGTCCAGTTCGGTGTCCGTGGGCCTGACACGGTCATCGGTGGCGCGGCCCAGACCGAGCACCGCGGTGCGCAGATCCGAATGCCCCAGCAGCGAGCCGACATTGGGGCCCAGCGGCAGTTCGTCGAGCGCCCGGACGTAATCGGTCGGCCCCGACCACGTCTTCTTGGCTTCCAGCGCGCCGAGGACGAACTTCCGCGGCACCGCCTCGACCCGGCTGAACAGATCGGCGGCATCCTCGGAGCTGGCATAGATCGTCGACAGCGAGCAGTTGCCCAGCAGCACCGTGGTGACCCCGTGCCGCACCGACTCCCGCAGCCCGGGATCCAGCAGCACCTCCGCGTCGTAGTGGGTGTGCACGTCGATGAAGCCGGGCACCACCCACTTGCCGGCCGCGTCGATCACCTCGCCGCAGCCGGTCTCGTCGAGCCGCCCGGCGGACACCACGGACACGACGCCGTCGCGAATGCCCAGGTTGCGGACCTGCGGCGGGGCGCCGGTGCCGTCGAACCACAAACCGTCGCGAACAATCACGTCGTACGTCATAGCGGCCGACGCTAGCAGAGATAGCGAGTACTTACAATCTTTTTGTGCGGGCTGGTCAGCGGCCTGGCGTCGGCGCCGCGGGGCTTTCGGTGGATGGCGCGGCCGGGGTCGTCGTGGATGGAGCCGGATTGTCGGTGGCCGGCCCCGGGCCCGGGATAGTGATGTCCGGCGGCACAGCACCGACCCGTCCGGCCACCGCCGGGATTGTGATCCGACCGCCCTGCTGGCCACATTCGTTGGTCTCGACGGTCACCGTCATCACGCCGCGCAAGGGACCATGAGCCTGCGGTTGCAACGACAACACCTGCGTCGTGGTCTCGCTGTCCGCCGCTCCCCTCGGCCCGATGCAGGGGAACCGCAGCGTTTCGGGCCGCGATTGCCACGCGCCCTGGCGGAAGTCCAGCGTGAGTGTGCCGGCGGGATTGCTCGCCGTGCGGTGGTCGTTGTCGTCGAGTTGTGTTCCGGCGGCGACACATCCGGTGGAGGTGCACCAGGAACGGAATGCCCACCATGTGGTCACATCGGGCGGTTGCGGGTCCGGGTTGTCGTTGAACGTCTGCTGTGAGCGGTTGATGTCTACTTGGTAGGTGCCGTCGAGCATCTGGTCCCGAGCGGGCATGACGGGGGCGGCGGTGGTCGTAGGGACCGCGGCCGGCACCCGGACCACGCTTGGCGGGACGGCCTGAGTGGCGGTCGGGTGGTGCTTGCGGCCGATCAGGAAGCCGGCCAGCAGGCCCGTCACCAGCAACACAACCGCGGCGGCCGCCGCCCCCAGCAAAAGCCACGGCCGGTTGCGTTTCGCCGGTACAACGTCCGGTTCGGGCTCCGAGTCGTCGGGGTAGTCGACGACGGCGAGGGCGGCATCGGGGCTGCGCTCACCGGTCCAGCCCCCGGCCCGCTCGATGAGTGCCGCGGCGAAGTCGCTGCACCGGCCGAATCGGTCTCCCGGGTTCTTGGCCAGGGCGGTGGCCAACACGTCGTCGAGCGGCGCCAGTTCGGGGCGCCGCGCGCGAAGTCGCGGCGATGCGGCACCGGGCTGCTGGTCCGGCGGCGCACCGGTGAACAGGTGATAGGTGGTGGCGGCCAGCCCGTATTGATCGGCGCGGCCGTCGATGTCGGCGCTCGTCAGTTGTTCCGGTGCCGCGTAGCCAGGCTGACCGGGTCGTCGCGTTATCCCGAAGTCGGTCAACAGGATTCGCTGCTCCCCCGCTTGGGGGTTGGTGAGCAGGATGTTGCTGGGTTTGACGGCGCGGTGCAGGAGCCCGCGCCGGTGTGCGTAGTCGAGCGCGCTCGCGACGGCCGCGACGATCGCGAGCACGTCACCGGCCGGCATGCCGGCCGGATGCCGCTCGGTGACGAGCTGGGCAGCGTTGATCCCGTCGACGTAATCCATCGCAACCCACAGCCGGCCGTCGAACTCGCCGCGATCGTGCACGTCGACGATGTGCGGGTGGTACAGCGTCGTCGCCGCCTCCGTCTCGCGGGTGAACCGCTCACGGAATTCGGTGTCGGCGGTGAGCGCCGCGGGAAGAACCTTGAGGGCGTCGTAGCGGGTCAGAGCGGGGTGCTGCGCCAGATACACCTCGCCCATCCCGCCGAAGCCCAGCATCCGAACAATGGTGTATCCAGCAAACGTCGTGCCGGCGGCCAACGACATCCCTCGATGCTAACGGCCGATCCCCGACCGCGCCGGGTCAGAACACCCGGCCGCGCAGGATCACCAGGTCCGGCCGGTTGAGCACGGCCGCACCCTGACGCGGATCGTCGGTGTAGCACAACAGATCTGCCGAGGCGCCATCGTCCAGACCTGGCCGGCCCAGCCAGCGCCGGGCCTCCCAGCACGCTGCGCCGAGCGCCTCCGTCGGGGTCATCCCGATGCCTTTGAGCGCGTCGACCTCGTCGGCGATGCGCCCGTGGGTGATGCCGCCGCCGGCGTCGGTGCCGGCGTAGATCGGCACGCCGGCGTCGCGCACGACACCGAGTCGCTGCCGGCCGCGGGCATACAGGTCGCGCATATGGTTCGCGTAGACCGGGTAGCGCGAGGCCTTCTCGGCGATGCCGGGGAAGTTCTCGAGGTTGATCAGCGTCGGTACCAGCGCGGTGCCGTGCTCGACCATCAGCTCGATGGTGTCGTCGGTGAGCCCGTAGCCATGCTCGATGCAGTCGATGCCGGCTTTGATCAACCCGGGCAGCGCGTCCTCACCGAACACATGCGCGGTGACGCGGGCGCCGTGGGCGTGCGCGGTGTCGATCGCGGTCTTGAGCACCTTGTCGGACCACAACGGCGCCAGATCACCGACCTCGCGGTCGATCCAGTCGCCGACCAGCTTGACCCAGCCGTCGCCGCGGCGGGCCTGCTCGGCCACCGCCGCGGGCAGCTGCGATTCGTCGTCGAGGTCGATCGGCAACCCTGGGATATAGCGCTTCGGTTTGGCCAGATGCCGTCCGGCGCGAATGATCCGGGGCAGATCGTCGCGGTCGTCGAGGCTGCGGGTGTCGATCGGTGAACCGCAGTCGCGCAGCAGCAGGGCACCGGCGTCGCGTTCGGCCTCGGCCTGACGGATCGCCTCGTCGAGCTCGACGGCGCCGCCGGGGCCGACGCCGACATGACAGTGCGCGTCGACGAGCCCGGGCAGGATCCAGCCTGTGTCGAAGACGGTCTCGGCGCCCGCGACCGGTTCGGCGCTGAGCTTGCCGTCGACGATCCACCACTGCACGGACTCGCCGTCGGGCAGTCGGTTTCCGCGGACGTGGAGCCGCATGCGGCTATTTCTTGCCGGGGAAGTTCAGCTTGGACAAGTCGAGATCGGCCAGGCCGGGAGGCAGCTCGTCGAGGCCGGCCGGCATTTGTGACAGGTCGGGGAAGCCGGCGGGCAGCCCGAGCGGGCTGCGTTTTGGTGTCGGGCCGCGCTTCTTGCCCTTCTTGCCCTTACCACCCTTGGCTTTTCGAGTCGCCGACTTGCGGCCGAGCCCGGGTATGCCCATGCCGCCGACCATCGACGACATCATCTTGCGGGCCTCGAAGAAGCGGTCGACCAGCTGGTTGACCTCCGAGACGGTCACCCCGGAGCCGTTGGCGATCCGCAGTCGGCGCGAGGCGTTGATGATCTTCGGGTCGGCGCGCTCCTCGGGTGTCATTCCGCGGATGATCGCCTGCAGCCGGTCGAGTTGTTTGTCGTCGACGGCTGCCAGCGCCTCCTTCATCTGGCCGGCGCCGGGCAGCATGCCGAGCAGGTTGCCGATCGGTCCCATCTTGCGGATTGCCAGCATCTGCTCGAGGAAATCCTCCAGCGTCAGCTCGCCGGTCCCGATCTTGACCGCCGCGGCCTCGGCTTGTTGCGCGTCGAAGACCTGCTCGGCCTGTTCGATCAGGCTCAGCACGTCGCCCATGCCCAGTATGCGGCTGGACATCCGGTCCGGGTGGAAGACGTCGAAGTCTTCCAGCTTCTCCCCAGTGGAGGCGAAAAGTATTGGGACACCGGTCACTTCGCGGACCGACAGCGCGGCACCGCCGCGCGCGTCACCGTCCAGCTTGGTCAGCACCACGCCGGTGAAGCCGACACCCTCGCGGAACGCCTCGGCGGTGGTGACGGCGTCCTGGCCGATCATCGCGTCCAGGACGAACAGCACCTCGTCGGGGTTGATGGCATCGCGGATGGCGGCGGCCTGCGCCATCATCTCCTCGTCGATGCCCAGCCGCCCGGCGGTGTCGACGATGACGACGTCGAAGTGCTTGGCCTGCGCCTCGGCGAGACCTTGAGCCGCGACGGCGACCGGGTCACCGGGGCCGCTTTCCGGCGACGCTCCCGGGTGCGGCGCGAACACCGGAACCCCGGCACGCTCACCGACGACCTGCAGCTGGTTCACCGCGGCCGGCCGCTGAAGATCGCAAGCCACCAACAGCGGCGTATGGCCCTGATTGCGTAACCACAAGGCCAGCTTGCCGGCCAGCGTCGTCTTACCTGAGCCCTGCAAGCCGGCCAGCATCACCACGGTCGGCGGGGTCTTGGCGAACCGCAGCAGCCGGGTCTCGCCGCCCAGGATGCCGATCAGTTCTTCGTTGACGATCTTGACGACCTGCTGCGCCGGGTTGAGCGCCCCGGAAACCTCCGCGCCCTTGGCGCGCTCCTTGATCCGGTTGACGAAGGCCCGTACCACCGGCAGCGAGACGTCGGCTTCCAGCAGTGCCAGCCGGATTTCGCGGGTGGTGGCGTCGATGTCGGCGTCGGTCAGCCGGCCCTTGCCACGCAGCCCCTGAAGGGCACCGGTCAGCCGGTCGGACAGCGATTCAAACACGCCGCCATGCTAGCCGGGCGATGACGAGCGCCGGCACGACGCAACAATCGCGCCAGACCCGCGACGCGGGATGGCAAACGCCTAAGCAGGTGAGCGCGTATTGATTGCCATCGCAACAAAATCGAGACGCCACAGCGACTGGAATAGCTTCCGGCCAAATGTCTCGCGGTCGATGTCGCCGACTTGGCCCCACTCACTCTGCGCCGCCACGCATTCGGCGATCTCTCGAATCGTGCGTCGGCCGTCGACGTACTGTACAAACGCCGACTGAATCGGGCTCAGGCGCATGCGCGCCCCGGGCCAAAAAATGTCGCTGCCGGAGAAACCGCACCTGGTGCGCATCAGCGGAATGTAATCGAGCGCCCCGGCCGTCCGAAAATCGATTGTGTAACTCTCTTTTGGTCGGTCGGGCCGACAGGCAATGAAAAAATGGCAACCGTTCGACGTCTGCAGGCGCTCCATGACCGACCAGATCCGTTCTTCGGGCAACGTGTCTACGGTCGCATGGAACTTGCTTTTCTGAACCAGCAAGTCGTGCGGGTAATACGGCGCCTTGTGAAACCAGCCCTGGAATTCCAAGCCGGCTGACGCGACCAAGTCGATACATTCTTCGACGGTATAACTACGTGCTCTACCATGCAGGAACGTGTCCACGAAGGCGGCATCGGACTGCAGATCTCGCGCTAGCTTGAGATAGCTTTGGGCGGGATGGTCCGCGGGCAGCAGTGAAAGAGTTTCTTTGACTATTTGTATCGACGCGTCGTCCTGAACCAGTCCCAGGTCGCGAAAGACCGATTCCAGCAAATCGACGCCGAGCCGCCCGTACTTTGCATAGAGCATGACACCCATAGCGCCATACTGTCGCAAGCAGTCGGCGATTGCGTTCATGCCAGTAAGCGGATCCGCCATGTGATGTAATACGCCTGTCGATACCACCAGATCGAAATCGCGGCCCAGGCTCGGCAGGTCTTCGATCGGCATCAGACGCAAATCCAGATTCGACAGCCGGTGTTTTTCTTTCAGATATTTCTGGTGCTCCAGTGAGGACTGGCTGATGTCGACTGCCAGCACGTTCGCATTGGGATTGTTGTAGGCAAAAACCGCCGCCTGGTTAGTGCCACAGCCCGCAATCAAGATGTCGAGATCGGGCTTGTATTCACGGTCCGGCCATAAAACGCGGTGCGCGTGCAAAGGGTCGAACCACTCCCAGTGCCCGGCCGTCCACTCCTCGAGGTCCTGGATCGGAGGCGGGTAGCTCCACCGCTGGTACTGGCGGCCGACCGCATCGGAGCGCGGGTCATCGTTCACGTCAGCGGTGACCCCCTGTCGGTGAGAGGCAACGTCGGTTGATCCCCACAATGGCGCCGGCATGGCCGGGTGGCTGGCTTGGTTGCGATGACCGTACCCGGCCCGAGACGGACGGGCGCCGGCTCCGAGGATGCACGGCGGGCTCGGGGTGCCCGCCACACCGGCGCCGGACCCGGCTGGGACAACTTGGTAACACGCTTTTAACGCTCTGGCCTCCGGTCTGCGTTGATTTTAATGGTGGTGAGCATTCGGTAATCTGTCTGCCTTATAAATGGTGAGAATTTTTTAACAGGCCAGTTACCCCCTCCGGCCGGCCCCCACAAACGAACTGTTAAAAGTTGGCCCGCAGACGTTAAAAGGTCATTAACCCGCTTTGCCGTGGGCCGACAGTTAAGCAAAATAGCGGTGGATCCATTGCCAGACCGCCACACACTCAACTCATAGTCGGCTCCTGAAAGAGTCGATTTATTTTGCTCGGGAGAAATACATGGTGTTCGTGAAGACGGTGCCTGAAGCGATCGCCGCAGCCGCAGCCCAGCTCGAGGGCATCGGCAACTCGTTCTCCGCCGAGAGCGCGGCGGCGGCGCCTCCCACCACAGCCATCCCACCCGCGGCCTCCGACGAGGTGTCAATGCTGCAGGCGGGCGTGTTCTCGACGTACGGCCAGCTCTACCAGTCGGTCAGCGCCCAGGCGCACGCCGTTCACCAGCAGTTCGTCAACCTGCTGGGAACCAGCGCCGGCTCGTACGGAGAGACCGAGGCGGCCAATCAGGTCGCGGCCGCCTCGACGCCGCTGCAGGGAATGGGATCGCTGTTCGGAGCGTCGTCGGCCGCGTCGGCGGCCCCGACACAGTCGACCGGGCTCGGCGACATATTCGAAAACCTCGCCAACATGCTCGGTTCGTCGTCGAACCCGTTCAACAGCAACATCGCCAACCTCGGCAACATCCAGGTCGGGAACTGGGCGTCGGCGGCATCGGACCTGATCGGCATGGGCGGCGGCGGTCTTCTCACCGCGCTACCCGAGGAAGCCGCCGCCGACATCGGGGGCGTCGCGGCCGGCCTGGACGGAGCCGTCTCTCCGGCGGCCGCCGGCGGAGTCGGCGGCCTCGGCGGGGCGCCGGCGGTGCTGGCCGGGGTCGGCCAGGCCTCAGCCGTCGGCGGCCTGTCCGTGCCACCCAGCTGGGCAGCCGGAGTCCCGGGAGCGAGCACGCCCGTCACATTTGCGGCCCAGAACTGGACCACGGCCGCGCCCCACGCAGGAACGGTGACCACCATGCCGGCCGGCATGCCGTCGGTCGCCTCGGCCGGTCGCGGCGGCTACGGCTTCGGAGCACCGCGCTACGGCGTCAAACCCAAGGTCATGCCGGCAATGCCCAAACCGACGGTTACGTAAGGATTTGCGACGGCCAACGGCGGCCGGGTTTACCAACTAGGTCAACTGAGGGACGGGATTCAACGAGATGTTCTTTGACTTCGCAGCGCGACCGCCGGAGGTCAACTCTGCGCTCATGTACGCCGGGGCCGGGGCCGGCCCGCTGATGGCCGCCGCGTCGGCGTTCAGCAGCCTGAGCTCGGAACTGAGCTCCAACGCGGCTTCCTACGAGGCGGTGATCTCCCAGCTCGTCGGCTCGGAGTGGCTTGGACCGTCATCCGCATCGATGGCCGCCGCCGCCCAGCCGTACATCGCCTGGCTGAACACCACCTCGGGGCAGCTGCAGGAAGCGGCCGCCAAGGCGATGGCGTCTGCGGCAGCGTATGAGACGGCGTTCATGGCCACCGTTCCACCGCCGGTGATCGCCGCCAACAGGGCGCAGCTGGCGGCGCTCGTCGCGACGAACATCCTGGGGCAGAACACCCCGGCGATCATGGCGAACGAGGCCATGTACGCGGAGTTCTGGGCGCAGGACGCCGCAGCGCTGTACGGCTACGCGGCCACGTCGGCGGTGAACGCGCAGGTGTCTCCGCTGACCCCGCCGGCCCAGAACACCAACCCGGCCGGAGGGGGCCTGCAAGCTGCCGCGGTCGCCGACGCCGTTAACAGCAATGCGGCGTCGACGGGCCTGAGCGGGCTGCTCGGCAACCTCACCAACGCGCAGGGGGCGCTCGCCAACCCACTGAGTGCGGTGACGTCGAACGCGAGTTCCGGAACGTCGATCTGGCAGGGTCTCAACGACCTCCTCGGCGTGCCGATGGTGTCGAACTCCATCAACTCCGCAGATGTCACAGCGTCGTGGTGCGCGATGATGACCATCTCTGCCGCAGCGACCCTGGGCCACTTCATGGCCAACGCGCCGGCGGGTGTCACGGTCGGCGAGGTCACGCCCGTCGGGGCCGGCGTGGGCATGGGCATGACGCTCGCAGGTTCGGCGGGTCCTGCTACCGGCGGTTTCGGTGCGCCGACGGTGCTGGCGGGAATGGGCTCGGCATCCTCGATCGGCAGCGGACTGTCGGTGCCGGCCAGCTGGTCTGCGGCAACCCCCGCCGGTACCGGCGCCACGCTGGCGGGCACAGGCTGGACGGCGGCCGCCGAAGAGGCGGGCGAGGTGACGGCTCTGCCGGCCGGCATGCCGTCGGTCGCCTCGGCCGGTCGCGCGGGCTACGGCTTCGGGGCGCCGCGTTACGGCGTCAAGCCCACGGTGATGCCCAAGCAGGTGCTCGTCTGACGAGCACCACGGCAAAGGCTGCGGTCACCGCGAATCCAGCGGCAACCGCAGCCTTTTAGCTGACCGCCTAGCTGTCGGCGACGTCAGGCGCTGGCTGCGTGGCAGCGCCTGCAGCCAGGATGCCCACAAACATCTCGTGCATCGCCCGGGCTTGGGCGCTGACCGCCCGATAGGCCTCGCCGTGCAGTGCGAACTGCGTCGCCATCAGCGCCGATACCTCGTCGGTGGCCGCCGGGGGCAACCCGGCCGGCGGGGCGGCGATGGCCGCCTCCAGAGCCTGCAGGGCCGCGCCCCTGTCTTGCAGTTTTGTCAGCGCCGCCGCCAACCGCTCCGGCTGTATGGCCATATCGAACTAACCTTTCTCGACAAATCCACCAGAAAATGGGCCGGCCACTGCGGCGACTGCCCATTCGTCGTTCATTAGTTTTCCCGACACATCGGCCGAAGAACAGGTTCACAACGGCTTTTTAACGGCCGAGTCCGAACCTTTAACACATTTCCTCCGAACATGACGACAACATGAAGAACTTAACAATTCCGAAACATTTGATATGGCCACCCCAGTCGCCAAAAGTGGCAAATTCACATGCGCGGCGCTCTTTCGGAATCGGCGCCCGCATTTCCTAACCCGCGCGGTCGACGGGTCTGTCGGCTGCGCAGCGCAACTCGGCGAGCAGGTCCCGCTCGATCGCGGCTCGCAGCTCCGGGACGTCCCCGGCGTTCCCGTTGGGCAGCACGATGCAGAACACGTCGTCGACCATCGAGCCCCGAGTGGTCACTTTCGCCCAAACGATATCGGCCCCGGCGCGCTCTAACGTGCCGGTGAGCCGGGCGAGCAAGCCGGCGCTGTCGGTGGCGCGAACTTCGATGACCTGCCTGCCGGCCGTGCCGTTGAACCAGACAATGCGTGGCTGGGCGGTCGAATCGTGGACGGGGACTGCGGTCGGCACGTCGCGGACAGGGCTGCGATGCGCTTCGCTGTCGCGCTTTCCGAGCATGCCGAGGACATCGAAATCGCCGGCAAGCGCTCGAGCGAACTGCTGACGCAGCAGGTCGGCCGAGGCCGGAGAGCCGAAGTGCGGCGACACCACGAATTCGTTGATTGCGGCGCCCTCGTGGATGTTCACCGATGCGGAATGCACCCGCAGCGAATTCAGCGCCAACACGCCCGCTGCTTTGGACAACAGGCCGCGCTGGTCCGGGGCGATCATCGCCACGTGGTAGCTGCGCCGGCTGCTGCCGCGCCGCAACTCCACGTGCACCCCGCGGTCCGCCGCCAGCGAAAGATATTCGGGATCAATCGGATCGGCGTGCGGCAGCGGCATCCCGGCCATCACCAGCCGGCAGCGCCGGACCAGGTCGCCGACCAGCGACGCCTTCCAGTCACTCCACACCGCGGGCCCGGTGGCCAGTGCGTCGGCTTCGGTCAGCGCATGCAACACGTCCAACAGCACCGGATCACCGCCGAGGGCCCCGGAGACGGTGGCAATGGTGTCCGGGTCGTTGAGGTCGTGGCGGGTGGCCGTCTTCGCCAGCAGCAGATGGTGCAACACCAGCTTCGAGAGCATCTCGACGTCGGATGGCCACATACCCAGCCTGGTGCCGATCTGCGTTGCCAGCTTGGCGCCGATGACGCTGTGATCGGTGCCCCGGCCCTTGCCGATGTCGTGCAGCAGTGCGGCAAGTACCAGCAGGTCGGGGCGCGCTACTCGGGTCGTGAAAACCCTTGCGCGCACGGCTGTTTCGACCAGGTGCCGGTCCACGGTCCAGATATGGACGACATCATGGGGCGGAAGGTCGCGGACGGCCTCCCATTCCGGGAACAACCGGCCCCACAGCCCGGTGCGGTCGAGCGCCTCGATGGTTGCCACCATGGCTGGTCCCGCCGCCAGCAGGACCAAGAGGTTGTCGCACGCCTCACGCGGCCACGGCGTGCGCAGCTCGGGCGCGGTGTCGGCCAGCCGGGTCAGGGTGGACGCCGCGATCGGCAAGCCGGTGACGGCCGACGCGGCGGCAACCCGCAACACCAGGGCGGGATCGCGTTCCGGTCGCGCGTCGCGGGCCAGAACCACTTCCCCGGCGTACTCGACCACGCCCTCGTCCAGCGGCCGTCGCAGCCGCGGCCGCATGGCCGACATCCCGCGCCGCGGTAGCGCGTTGGCGGCGGTGCGCAGGCCGGCGTCGACCCGGTAGCTGATGGTCCGGGCCATGTCGGAGAGCGTGCGGGCCAGGTCGTACCTGTCCCCGACGTGCAACGCGGCGCTGATCTCGTCGGCGTACTGGGCCAACAACAGGTCATGACCGCGCCCGGAAACGCGGTGCAGCTCCGTGCGGACGTCGAGCAGGGTGAGGTACGCCCCGGTCAGCGAACCGCTATCACGGTCGGCGAGCTGGGCGACGGCCAGTGCCTCCAGCAATTGGACATCGCGCAGCCCGCCGCGACCGCACTTGAGGTCGGGTTCCGCACGGTGCGCGATCTCGCCGCTGCGGCGCCATCGCGACTGGGTGGCTTCGACGAGTTCGCCGAAGCGAGAGCGGATTTCGGCCCGCCACTGCCGCCGCACGCCATCGACAAGCCGCGCCGACAACTTCTCATCACCGGCGATGTGGCGTGCATCCAGCATGGCCAGGCCCGCGGCAATGTCCGCGCCGGCAACCCGCAATGCCTCGGCAACCGTACGCACGCTGTGGTCCAGACGAATGTTGCTGTCCCACAACGGATACCACAACTGCTCCGCGACCTGACCGACGGTGTCTGCGGCCATCTCATCGTGGACCAGCAGCAGGTCCAGGTCAGAATGCGGCAGCAGCTCGCGACGGCCCAGTGAACCGGTCGCGATGACCGCAAAACCGCTCCCGGCCGTGATACCGATTTCGATTGCTTTGGCGGACAGCCAGAATTCGTGCAGCTCCCCCCACGCTTGGCGCAGCGCACCCGAATCCATTTGGTCTGATGCGCTGGCGAGCAGCTGAGCCCTGGCAGCGGATAAACCTGTTGCGGCAGAGTTATTTCCACCTGAGGCGGTGTCCGGCCGGAATGCCCCGGGTGAATCTGGGCCACGTGGTGTCATTACTGCCCAGGTCGGGTCAGGTGCTCACGGGCCATATCAAATCGCATCCACCCCGCGCTCGCCGGTGCGTACCCGCACAACGGTTTCCACCGGGCTGACCCACACTTTGCCGTCGCCGATCTTGCCGGTGCGCGCCGCCCGCACGATGCTGTCGACGACTTTGTCGGCGGCGAAGTCGTCAACCAGGACCTCGATGCGCACCTTCGGCACGAAATCCACCGAGTACTCGGCACCCCGGTAAACCTCAGTGTGACCCTTCTGCCGCCCGTACCCCTTGACTTCGCTGACCGTCATCCCCAGGAGCCCCAGCTCCTCCAGGCTGCGCTTGATATCTTCCAGCGTAAACGGCTTGACGATCGCGGTAATCAGCTTCATTTCTTTGTCCCTCTGCTCCCTCGATGCCGTGATGTGCAGGAACCGAACTGGCGACAACCGCGAAGTCGTAACCGCTCTCGGCGTGCTGAGCTTCGTCGATGCCCGAGGCTTCATCCTCCGCGTTGAGGCGCAGCCCGATGGTGAATTTCACGACCAGAGCCAAGATAGCCGTGCCCACAGCCGAATAGGCAAGGACACTGCCCGCGCCGATGGCCTGCCGCCACAGCTGAGCGAAACCGCCGCCGTAGAACACGCCCGGCGACACTCCCGAGACTCCGGCGATGGCAAGGGACTCCGGCGCCGCGAGCAGGCCCACCAGCAATGTGCCGACGAGACCCCCGACCAGATGCACCCCGACCACGTCGAGGGAGTCGTCAAAGCCGAATCGATACTTCAGCCCGACGGCCAGTGCGCACGCGACCCCGGCCACAAAGCCGATTGCCAACGCGCCCAAGACATTGACCGACGAACACGACGGGGTAATCGCAACCAGGCCCGCCACGATGCCCGACGCTGCGCCCAGCGACGTCGCGCGACCGTCGCGGATGCGCTCGGTCAGCAACCAGGCGAGCATGGCCGCGGCTGTCGCGACCGTGGTGGTGATGAACGTCGAACCGGCGCCGCCGTTGGCGCTGGTGGCCGAACCGGCGTTGAAGCCGTACCAGCCGAACCACAGCAGTCCCGCCCCCAGCATGACGAAGGGCAGGTTGTGCGGCCGCATCGGAGTTGCGGGCCAGCCTCGGCGCTTGCCGAGGATGACGGCCAGCACCAGGCCCGCCACGCCGGCATTGATGTGGACGGCCGTCCCGCCGGCGAAGTCGATGGCATGCAGCTTGTTGAGAATCCAACCGCCGTGGGCCGACGCCGCCTTGTCGGCGGCGAACACCCAGTGAGCGATCGGAAAGTACACGACCGTCGCCCACAGTGCGGCAAACAGCATCCAGCTGCCAAACTTCAACCGGTCGGCCACCGCGCCGGAGATCAACGCGACGGTGATGATCGCGAACATCAGTTGGAACGCCACGAAAACCGTTGCGGGCAAGCTACCCACCAGCGGAATCGCAACCGCCGGTGTCGAGCTGGCCGGGTCAGCGGCGACAGCGTTGACGCCGATGAGCCCCTTCAGACCCCAGTATTCGGTGGGATTGCCCGCGACGTTGCCGACGTCGTCGCCGAAGGCCAGCGAATAGCCGTAAAGCACCCACAGCACCGTCACCACGCCCATCGCGCTGATGCTCATCATGATCATGTTGAGGACGCTCTTGGCGCGGACCATGCCGCCGTAGAAAAACGCCAGCCCCGGCGTCATCAATAGCACCAGCGCCGAGCTGGCCAGCATCCAGGCGGTGTCTCCGGTGTCGGGCACCCCCATCGTCGGGAAATGGTCCACGCGTCCAACCTCCTGTCACTGACCTGGTCAAACAATGAGCAGTGGTTGTTTCGGGTCCGACGCAGCGCGGTTTCGCGGGAGTTACAGGGTGCTCACGGGTGCCTATCGAGGCGAGGTCAGCCGGCGGCCGGCTTAACCCAGCAAGGCGTCGACGAACGCGGCGGGTTCGAACGGCGCCAGGTCGTCGGGCCCCTCCCCGAGCCCGACCAGCTTGACCGGCACGCCCAGTTCCTGCTGGACGCGAAAGACGATGCCGCCCTTGGCGGTGCCGTCCAACTTGGTCAGCACGGCGCCGGTGAGGTCGACGACCTCGGCGAACACCTTCGCCTGCGCCAGCCCGTTCTGGCCGATGGTGGCGTCGAGTACCAGCAGAACCTCGTCGACGGCCGCGCGCCGGCTCACCACCCGTTTGACCTTGCCGAGTTCGTCCATCAGCCCGGTCTTGGTGTGCAGCCGCCCGGCGGTGTCGATGACGACGACGTCGGCGCCGGTCGCGATGCCCTTGTCCACGGCGTCGAACGCCACCGACGCTGGGTCGGCGCCTTCGGCGCCGCGCACCACCTCGGCGCCGACCCGGGCGGCCCAGGTCTGCAGCTGATCGGCCGCGGCGGCCCGAAACGTGTCGGCCGCGCCCAGCACGACGCGGCGCCCGTCGGCGACCAACACCCGCGCCAACTTGCCGACCGTCGTGGTCTTGCCGGTGCCGTTGACGCCCACGACCAGCAGCACCGACGGATGGTCGGCGTGCGGCAGTGCGCGGATGGAGCGGTCCAGGTCGGGCCGCAGCTCGCTGATCAGGACCTCGCGCAGCACCGCGCGGGCGTCGGCCTCGGTGCGCACGTTCTTGCTGGCGAGTTGGCTGCGCAGCTTCGCCACCACGGAGGTGGCGACCACCGGGCCGAGGTCGGCGATCAGCAGGGTGTCCTCGACTTCCTGCCAGGAGTCCTCGTCGAGGTCTCCGCCGCCGAGCAGGCCCAGCATGCTGCGGCCCAGCGCGTTTTGCGACCTAGCGAGCCTTCCGCGCAATCGCTCCAACCGGCCCTCAGGCGGCGCGATCGCCTCGATGTCGGGGGCTGCCCTTTGGGGTTCGGGCAGTTCGATATCGGTGATGGTGCGTTTGGGCGCGTCACGCGGAATGGTCGCGTCGTCGCCGACACCAGGCAGCCCGGTGGTGTCGATGCGCTCCGCCGTCGCGGTTTGGCTGAAGGTGATTCCGGACGACGCGGTGTAGCCGCCGGAGCGGTCGAGGGTCTGCTCGCGGGCCGACAGGCTGATCTGCCGCCGGCGGTAGCGGACCAGGCCGAAGACCAGCGCGGCTATGACGACCAGTGCGGCGACAACCGCTATTGCGATCCAGAGGCTTTCCGACACCCCGCCATTGTTCCAGGGGCGTGGCGGCGGCTATGCGGGGCTGCCGACCAGCTCCTGACCCCGCAGCCGCTGCGAGATGACCGCGGTGATGCCGTCGTCGCGCATGGTGACGCCGTACAGCGCGTCGGCGACTTCCATCGTCGGCTTCTGGTGGGTGATCACGATCAGCTGCGACTGGGCGCGCAACTGCTCGAACAGGTGCAGCAGCCGGTGCAGGTTGGTGTCGTCGAGCGCGGCCTCCACCTCGTCCATGATGTAGAACGGCGACGGGCGGGCCCTGAAGATCGCGACCAGCATCGCCACCGCCGTGAGCGCTTTCTCGCCGCCGGACAGCAACGACAGCCGCTTGATCTTCTTGCCGGGTGGGCGGGCCTCCACCTCGATGCCGGTGGTCAGCATGTCGTCGGGGTCGGTCAGTCGCAGCCGGCCCTCCCCGCCGGGGAACAGGGTGGCGAACACCTGCCCGAACTCGCGTTCCACGTCGGCGTACGCGTCGCTGAACACCTGCAGGATGCGGGCGTCGACGTCGGCGACGACGTCAAGTAGATCCTTGCGGGCCGCCTTGACGTCCTCGAGCTGGGTGGACAGGAAGTTGTAGCGCTCCTCCAGCGCGGCGAACTCCTCCAGCGCCAGCGGGTTGACCCGGCCCAGCTCGGCCAGCTCACGCTCGGCGCGTTTGGCGCGGCGTTCCTGGGTCGCCCGGTCATACGGCATCGGTGCCGGCGCAGTGACCTGTTCGCCGCGTTCGCGGGCCTGCTCGTATTCGGCCATCTCCAGCTCGGACGGCGGCAGTGGGACGTCCGGGCCGTATTCGGCGACCAGGTCGTCGGGCGCCATCCCGAACTGCTCGAGCACCATCTGCTCGAGCTGCTCGATGCGCAGCGCGGCCTGCGCCTTGGCCACCTCGTCACGGTGCAACGACTCGGTCAGCGCGGCGACCCGGTTGCCCAGCGCGTTCACCTCCTCACGCACCGCGGCCAGCGCCGTCGACCGCTGATGACGTTCGGCGGCCAGCGCGTCGCGGTTGCGCGACGCCGCATGCACCACCCGGTCCAGCCTTTCGGCCAACAGCCGCCCGGCGTCGGCAACGGCGGCGGCCACCGCGGCGGCGCGCTCCCGCGCGGCGCGGGCCTGCTGGGCGCGCAGCCGTGCCTCCCGCTCGGCGGCGGCGGCCCGGCGCAGCGAATCCGCCCGTCCGCGAACGGCATTCGCGCGTTCCTCGGCGGTGCGCACCGCCAGTCGGGCTTCCACCTCGGCGGCCCGGGCGGCCTCGGCGGCGGACGCGATCTGCTGACGCTCGACGGGCTCGGTGGCCGACTCCGGCTGGGTCTGCTCGGCGTTGCGCAGCCGGGTCTCCAACTCGCCGAGCTCCTCGAGGGTCTGGGCGCGTCCAGCCTCCAGCTCCTCGCGCTGGTGCAGCAGCCGGCGCCACTCCTCCTCGGCGGTGCGGGCATCCTGGCCCAGCCGCCCAAGTTGCTCGTAGATCGCCGAGATCGCGGCGTCGGATTCGTTGAGCGCGGCCAGCGCCTGCTCGGCGGCGTCCTGGCGGGCGGCCTGTTCGCTCAGCGCCCCGGACAGCGCCGCGGACAGCTGGCCGGCCTGCGCCTCGGCGGCGGCCAGCTCGGCGCGGGCCTTCTCGATCTCGCTGGTGATCTCCAGCGTCGAGGGTTTCCGGTCCGAACCGCCGCTGACCCAGCCGGCGCCGACCAGATCGCCGTCGAGAGTGACCGCGCGCAACTTCGGTTGTCCCGCAACCAGATCCAGGGCCGCGGCCAGGTCGGTGACCACCGCGACGCCGGACAGCATCGCGGTCATCGCACCCCGCAGCCGGGGCGGGGCCTCGACCAGGTCCACTGCCCAGCGGGCGCCGTCGGGCAACGGGCCGGTTTGCGGTGTCTCGGCCGGCCAGTCACCCAGCACGATCGCCGCGCGGCCCCCGTCGGCCTGCTTGAGTGCGGTCACCGCCGAGCGGGCCGCGCCGAAACTATCGGCCGCGACCGCATCAGCGGCCGCGCCGAGCGCCGCCGCCAACGCCGTCTCATAACCGGATCGCACTTTGACCAATTTCGCAAGAGTCCCGAAAATACCCGCGCCACTGCGATTTTCAGTCAGCCAGGCGGCGCCGTCCTTGCGTTCGAGGCCCACCGCCAGCGCGTCGATGCGTGCGCGCAGCGACGCGACCTGTCGCTCGGCGCCGCGCTCGGCGGCCTGCAGTTCGGCGACCCGCTCGTCGGCCAGCCGCAGCGCCGCGACCGTGCGGTCGTGGTGCTCGTCGAGACCGACCTCCCCTTGGTCGAGCTCGCCGACGCGGCCCTGCACCGTCTCGAATTCGGCCTGGGCCTGCTGGGCGCGCGCGGCGGCTTGTTCGATGCGCTCGGACAGCTTGGCGACGCTGTCGTCGATCGACTCGACGCGCGCCCGCATGGTCTCGACCTGGCCGGCCAGCCGGGCCAGCCCCTCGCGGCGGTCGGCCTCGGCACGCACCGCCGCCAGGTGCGCCGCTTCGGCTTCGGCGGCATGGCGTTCGCGGTGGGCCAGCTCCGCGCGGGCGGCCTCCAGCCGGCTGCGCGTACCGGCCAGCTCGCTCAGCAGCTGCTGTTCTTGCGCCGCAACCTGTTCGGCTTCAGCCTCTAGCGCGTCGGGGTCGGGGCCACCGGTGGCGGGCGGCTCGACGTCGAGATGCTGGGCGCGCTCGCTGGCGATGCGTACGGTCGCGCTGACGCGTTCGGCCAACGCGGACAATGTAAACCAGGTCTGTTGCGCCGATTCGGCCTTGTGCGACAACGCGGCCAGCGCCTGCTCGTGGGCGGCCAGCTCCTCCGACGCGACCGCCATCCGGGCCGCGGCCTCGTCGTGCTCGCGGCGCAACGCCGCCTCCGCCTGGTTGGTGTCGTTGAGCTCGGCCTGCCGGGTAACGACGTCGTCGGCGGCCAGCCGCAGCCGGGCGTCGCGCAGGTCGGCCTGGATGGTCGCCGCGCGACGGGCCACCTCGGCCTGGCGGCCCAGCGGTTTGAGCTGGCGGCGCAGTTCGGTGGTCAGATCGGTGAGCCGGGCCAGGTTCGCCGACATCGCCTCGAGCTTGCGGACCGCCTTTTCCTTTCGCTTGCGGTGCTTGAGCACCCCGGCCGCTTCTTCGATGAACGCCCGGCGGTCTTCGGGCCGCGACTCCAGGATTTCGTTCAGCTTGCCCTGGCCGACGATGACATGCATCTCGCGGCCGATGCCGGAGTCGGAGAGCAGCTCCTGCACATCCATCAAACGACAACTGCTGCCGTTGATTTCGTACTCGCTGGCGCCGTCGCGGAACATCCGGCGGGTGATCGACACCTCCGAGTATTCGATCGGCAGCGCGTTGTCGGAGTTGTCGATGGTGACGGTCACCTCGGCGCGGCCCAGCGGCGCCCGCGACGACGTGCCGGCGAAGATGACGTCTTCCATCTTGCCGCCGCGCAGCGTCTTGGCGCCCTGTTCGCCCATCACCCAGGCCAGCGCGTCGACGACGTTGGATTTGCCCGAGCCGTTGGGGCCGACGACGCAGGTGATGCCCGGCTCGAAGCGCAGAGTCGTCGGCGAAGCGAAGGACTTGAAGCCCTTGAGCGTCAGACTCTTGAGGTACACGACGTGTGAGACTACCGCCGAGCCCGATGGGCGCGCGGTTAGCGCGCGCTGAAACCCTCGAAGTCTTTTAGGTCGTCTGGGTCTTGCGACCAGTCGGCGACGACCTTGTCGACGCGGCCGGGCGTGCCACCGCCCTCCAGCAGACGTAGCAGCTGTTCGCAGGCGTCACGCGGCCCCTGCGCAACGACCAGCACCCGCCCGTCGACGCGGTTGGCGACGTATCCGGTCAGACCTAATTCCAGCGCCCGGGAGCGGGTCCACCAGCGGAAACCGACTCCCTGCACCCGCCCGCGAACCCAGGCGGTGAGCCGGACGTCAGGATCCGACATTTACTACCTCGAACGCGACTTTGGTGCCGGACTTCAGTGTGCGCCCGACGGTGCAGACCTGGTCGACCGCGCGCTGGACAACGGTCAGCACGCGCGCCCTTTCGGCGTCGTCGAGGCCGGAGAGGTCGAGCTCCAGGGTCTCCTCCAGCAGCGGGTACCGCTCCTGTTCGCGGTCGGCTGCGCCGGAGACCCGGACCACCGCCTGATAGTCGTCGCCGAGTCGACGGGCCAGCGGCTGGTCGCTGGCCATCCCGCTGCAGGCGGCCAGCGCGATCTTGAGCAGCTCCCCGGGCGTGAACACGCCGTCGACGTCCTCGGACCCAACGAGGACCTGCGCGCCCCGCGAGCTGCGCCCGGTGTAACGCCGTGTACCCGTGCGTTCGACCCACAGTTGCGTCATGGGTTCTTTTCTACCGGGCGGTCTACTCGGTCAGCAGCCGCAGACCGATTCCGCGGTACTGCCTGAAGTCCGTGTCGGTTGTCACCAACTCGAATCCGCCGGTGCGCGCGAAGGCTGCCAAATAGGCATCCATCCAGACCTTCGGTGCGGACGACCGGCGTACTGCGAACGCCTTCCACTGGGCCTCCAGGCCGTCGGGTTCCCGACTGGTTAACACGATGCGGTCGTCCTCCAAGAACGCTGCGCAGGCTGCCCATGCTTGGCTGTTGGTCAGCGGAGGCAGGCCATATGCGCCCAGGACCGTGCGATTGGTCAACAGCCGCAGGAAGGACTGCTGGGTTGCGCGGCAGAAGTGTATGACGCCAGGCTCGTCGATCGTATCCAGCCACCGGCGCGCCACGTCGTGATGCACATGCCCCGAAAGTGCCAGTGCCAGCCATACATTCGTGTCACAGAGCTGCATCGTCGCGCCCGGAAGACCGGGCCTCCTCGCCCAGCAGGACCGCGGCGACGCGCTCCGGCGTCATCTCTTGTCCCTGGGCTGCGCCGCCACAGTGCACGAGCGGAAGCCGCACGCGCCGCGGCTTCCCCGTCGTCATATCAGTTTCCGCTTGCGACAAGCCGCGTCTCAGTAGTTCGGTCACCACGTCTTTGATCTTTCGGTCCTGCTGTGCCGCACGGACCTTGATTGCGCGCATCAATTCGTCGGGCAGATCCAGCGTGGTCTTCATTCGACCAGGATACTGGTTTTATGGTTTTCTGGCTCGCAATGGTTGACAGCGCGGGCAGTAGTACGACGAGCGATTCATGAACTTCTCGCGGCGGATCACCGCGCCGCAACGCCGGCAGGGTTCGCCGTCGCGACCGTAGGCGTCCAGCGAACGGTCGAAGTACCCGGACTGGCCGTTGACATTGACGTACAGAGAATCGAACGACGTGCCGCCGTGCGCCAGGGCGTCGCGCATCACGTCCGCGGCTGCCGCCAGCACCGCGGTCAGTTTCGGGCGGGTCAACGTGTCGGCGAGCCGCGCGCCGTTGACCTTGGCCCGCCACAGCGCCTCGTCGGCGTAGATGTTGCCGATCCCCGACACCACGGTCTGGTCGAGCAGTTGGCGCTTGATTTCGGAATGCTTGCGCCGCAACACTTTAACCACCGCGTCGACGTCGAAGCGCGGGTCGAGCGGGTCGCGCGCCAAGTGCGCCACCGGCGCGGGCACCACGCTGCCGTCGACGGTCACCAGGTCGGCGAGCAGCCACCCGCCGAACGTCCGCTGGTCGACGAAGCTCAGCGCGGTCCCGTCGTCGAGCACCGCGGCAATCCGCAGGTGACCGGTGTTGGGAACCGCGCCGATCAGCATCTGCCCGCTCATGCCCAGGTGCACGACGAGCGCGGTGTCGCCGTCGTCGAGCGTCAGCCACAGATACTTGCCGCGCCGGTCGGTGCCGGTGATCCGCGCGCCCAGCAGTCGCGCCGTCAGGTCGGCCGGGCCGGCCTCGTGGCGGCGCACCGCGCGGGGGTGATGCACCCGGACCGCGGTGATGGTCTTGTCGACCACATGGTCAGCCAGCCCACGCCGCACTACCTCGACTTCGGGCAGTTCAGGCACTGTCGAGAGCGTTCCAGGCCGCTGCCGCGGCTTTCTGCTCGGCTTCCTTCTTGGTCCGGCCCACACCCGAGCCGTATTCGGTGTCCATCACGATCACGACGGCGGTGAATTCCTTGTCGTGGTCCGGGCCGGTCGACGTGACCTGGTATGACGGCGCGCCCAGCCCGCGGGCCGCGGTCAGCTCCTGCAGGCTGGTCTTCCAATCCAGGCCGGCGCCCAATGTGGGCGCCGCGTCGAGCAGACCCCCGAACAGCCGCAGGATCACCTCGCGGGCGGTGTCGATGCCGTGGTGCAGGTAGATCGCGCCCAGCAGCGACTCCATCCCGTCGGCCAGGATGCTGGACTTGTCCGCGCCGCCGGTGTTGGCCTCGCCGCGGCCCAGTAGCAGGTGGGCACCCAGCCCGTGGTCGGTCAGCGCCCGCGCGACCTCGGCCAGCGCCTGGGTGTTGACCACGCTGGCCCGCAGCTTCGCCAAGTCCCCCTCCGAGCGGTCCGGGTGGCGACGGAAGAGCTCGTCGGTGATGGTCAGGCCAAGGACCGCGTCGCCGAGGAACTCCAGGCGCTCGTTGGTGGGCAGGCCGCCGTGCTCGTAGGCGTAGCTGCGATGGGTCAGCGCCAGGGTCAGCAGTTCGTCAGGCAGATCGACCCCCAGCGCGTCGAGCAGATCACTCACGACCGCGCCTCGTCGTCGGGTGGCAGCATCGCCGTCAGTTTGGCCCAGCGCGGGTCGATCTTGTCGTGGTGATGACCGGGTTCAGCGGCCAGCGGCACGCCGCAGTCCGGGCACAGCCCGGGGCAATCGACACGGCACACCGGCGACAGCGGCAGTTCCAGTCCGACGGCATCGATGACGGGCTGTTCGAGGTCGACGATGTCGTCGACGACGCGGCCGACCTCGTCTTCCTCGGTGGTCGCCTCGGTGGCGCTATGCGGGTAGGCGAACAGTTCGGTCAGCTCGACCTGCACATGCCCGGTGACCGTCGTCAGGCAACGGGCGCACTCGCCGGCGGTGGGCGCGTCGAGCGTTCCGGTCACCAACACGCCTTCCGACACCGACTCGACCCGTAGGTCCAGTTGCAACGGGGCACCGCGCTCGATCGCGATCAGGTCCAGCCCGATCCGGGACGGGCTTGCGATCGTGTCGTGCACCGAAAACATCGCTCCGGGGCGGCGTCCCAGTCGCGCAATGTTGATTGCCAGCGGCGAGATCGGATGCCGCTGGGCCGTGGAACTGTGCTGCCTGGGCATGCCCGCAATCCTACGGGCGCAGGACCCTACCGCTGCGCGTAGTCGTGCATGCCGGCCGCGGTCCGCAGCTGGTGGCGACCGCGGTTGACCGAGCGCAGCGTGCCGTTGAGGAATTCTTCGAATTCGGCCAGCTTGCTGTCGACGTAGATGTCGCACTCGCCGCGCAGCCGGTCGGCTTCGGCGTGGGCCGCATCAATGAGCCGGGTGGCCTCCGCGTTGGCCGAGGCCACCACCTCGGTCTGCGACACCAGACGCTGCTGCTCCTTGATGCCCTCTTGCACGGCCTTCTCGTAAGAGATGTTGCCCTCGTCGACCAGTCGGTCGCATTCCGCCTTGGCGCGCCCGGTGGTGGCCTCGTACTCGCGCTTTGCCGCAGCCGCGATGCGGACGGCCTCGTCGCGCGCCTCGGACACCATCCGCTCGCTGTGCTGGCGGGCCTCGGCGACCATCCGGTCGGCCTGCGCCTTGGCGTCGGACAGGATCCGATCCGCTTCCGCGCGAGCGTGGTTGATCATCGACTCCGACTCGGTGGTCGCAGAGGACACCATGGAGTCGGCGTGCGTCTTGGCGTCGTGCAGCAGCGAGTCGCGCGCGTCGAGCACATCCTGGGCGTCGTCGAGTTCGCCGGGGATCGCATCCTTGATGTCGTCGATCAGCTCCAGCACGTCGCCGCGCGGCACCACACAGCCCGCCGTCATCGGCACGCCTCGGGCTTCTTCGACAATGGCGCCCAACTCGTCGAGCGCTTCGAAAACTCGGTACACCGCAACACCCTCCCGGCATCGTTGTTGTTACCAGTGTGCCTGGTGTTGCCCCTGTGACTGCGTTGCCGGGCCCGGTGTGTCGAATATTGTCGGGCCCGAGCCGTGCCGCTCACCTGCACACTTGGCGTCATTATGTCGGCCTGCCCCGGGGTCCGCCAGCGCGCCCCACAATGAGACGGGTGGACGCCGTACTTCGCGCCCTCGGCCTGGCCGGCTCGATGGCGTGGGAAATTCTGTGGGCACTGATCCTGGGTTTCGCACTTTCGGCGGTGGTCCAGTCCCTGGTGCGACGCGCGACGATCGCTGCCCTGCTTGGTGACGACCGACCGCGGACATTGGCCGTGGCGGCGGGGCTGGGCGCCGCGTCATCGTCGTGTTCCTACGCCGCGGTGGCGTTGGCCCGTTCCCTGTTTCGCAAGGGCGCCAACTTCACCGCCGCCATGGCCTTCGAAATCGCCTCGACCAACCTGGTGGTGGAGCTGGGCATCATCCTGGCGCTGCTGATGGGCTGGCAGTTCACGGCGGCGGAGTTCATCGGCGGGCCGTTGATGATTGTCGCTCTGGCACTGCTGTTTCGGCTATTCGTCCGGTCGCGGGTAATCGACGCCGCCCGACGGCAGGCTGAACGCGGTATCGCAGGTTCGATGGAAGGCCATGCGGCCATGGACATGTCGGTGCAGGGCGAAGGCTCATTTTGGCGACGACTGCTGTCCCCGCAAGGGTTTACCGCTGTGTCGCACGTTTTCGTCATGGAATGGGCGGCGATCCTTCGCGACCTGGTCGTCGGCCTCTTGATCGCCGGGGCCATCGCAGCCTGGGTGCCCGAAACATTCTGGCAGCGCTTCTTTTTCGCCGAGGATCCGATGCTCTCTGCGCTATGGGGACCGATCGTCGGACCGCTGGTGGCGATCGCGTCATTCGTCTGCTCGATCGGCAATGTGCCGTTGGCGGCAGTGCTGTGGAACGGGGGCATCAGCTTCGGCGGCGTCATCGCGTTCATCTTCGCCGACCTGCTGATCCTGCCGATCCTGAACATCTACCGGAAGTATTACGGCTTCCGGATGATGTTGACGCTGCTGGGCACCTTCTACGCCGCGATGGTCGTGGCCGGCTATTTTGTCGAATTGCTTTTTGGCACAATGCATCTCATTCCCGGTGAGCGCGCTGCGACGGTGATGCACTCCGGTATCTCGTGGAATTACACGACCTGGCTGAACGTCGTGTTCCTGGCTTTGGCTTTTGGGCTGGTCGCCCGGTTCGTCGCTACGGGCGGCTTACCGATGCTCCGGATGATGGGCGGCTCCCCCAGCGGGCACGACGGCCACGGGCACGCTTAGTGGTTGCTGGTGACCACAGAACCGATGTTCCCTACGCCGGGGCACGGGCGGGCGGATGCTCAGCGAAATCACTGTAACCACTTGTGTCACTTTAGTTTTACTTGTGGAAATCGGTGGCGGTCGTCACACCAGCCTGGTAGCATTCGAACATGCGTTCGAGTTGCCGGGAGGAGATCGTCGAGGTCTTCGACGATCTCAAGGCCGACATGAAACGCGCCCTGGATCTGTCCTTCGACGTGTTGACCACCCCGGAGCGGTTGGCGTTGCTGGAGTGCTGCGAAACGCTGCGCCGCCAGCTGCCCGCTGTCGAGCACCCGTTGATCAACGAGGTCGCCGCGCAGGCCGACAAGGCGGAGTTGGGCGGCACACTGCCCTCGGCGCTGGCCGATCGGCTGCGGATTACTCGCGCGGAGGCGTCGCGGCGCATCCATGAGGCCGCCGATCTCGGAGCGCGCCGCGCGGTCACCGGCGAACCGCTCGCGCCGCTGTTGCCCGCCACGGCGGCCGCCCAGCGCGCCGGAGACCTCGGGGCCGGCCATGTGGCGGTGATCCGCAGCTTCATGCGCCGGCTGCCCGGATTCGTCGACGCCGACACCCGCGAGCACGCCGAAGCCCATCTGGCGGGGCTCGCCGGGCAGCATCGCCCCGACGACTTGAGCAAGTTGGCCGAGCGGCTCACCGACTGTCTGAACCCCGATGGTGATTTCACCGACGACGACCGGGCGCGCCGGCGCGGGCTGATGCTGGGCAAGCAAGGCCCCGATCTCATGTCGCAACTGACCGGCTGGGTGACTCCGGAGTTGCGCGCCACGCTCGAAGCGGTGTGGGCCAAGCTGGCCGCCCCCGGGATGTGCAACGCCGAGGACACGGTCCCCGTCGTCGATGGGCCAGCCGCAGAGGAGGCGGCCCAGCGCGATACACGCAGCGCCGGGCAGCGCAATCACGACGCGCTGCTGGCGGGGCTGCAGGCGCTGCTGGGGTCCGGAAAGCTCGGTCAGCACAATGGGTTGCCGGCCAGCATCATCGTCACCGCCACCCTGCAAGACCTCGAAGCCGGCGCGGGACAAGGCCTCACCGGCGGCGGATCGCTACTCCCGATGTCCGATGTGATCCGCCTGGCCTCCCACGCGCATCACTACCTGTGCATCTTCGACAAGGGCAAGGCGCTGGCGCTGTATCACACCAAGCGCTTAGCGTCGCCCGCGCAGCGAATTGTGCTCTACGCCAAGGATCGCGGGTGCAGCTTTCCCAACTGCCCGGTGCCGGGCTATCACTGCGAGGCCCACCACTGCACCCCGTATGCCACATGCCGCACCACCGACGTCAACGACCTGGCCTGGGGCTGCGGCGGCCATCACCCGCTCGCCGAAGAAGAAGGCTGGACCACCCGCAAGAACTCCAAAGGTGAGACCGAATGGATCCCACCCCCTCACCTGGACCGCGGACAGCCTCGCACCAACACCTACTGGCACCCCGAAAAACTCCTCCGGGAAGACGAAGACGAAGACGACGACGACCCGTAACGAATTACGCTCCGCGCGAAAGCTTCTCGGCCAGCCGCCGGTTCACCGGTTCGGGTAGCAGCTCGGAGACATCGCCGCCCATCGAGGCGACCTCTTTGGCCAATGACGACGACACGAACGAATACCGCGGTGTGGTCGCCACGAAAAACGTGTCCACGCCGGCGATGTGCTTGTTCATCTGCGCCATCTGCAACTCGTATTCGAAGTCGGTGCCGGTGCGCAGACCCTTGACGATGGCGGTCAGCCCGCGGGATCGGACGAAGTCGACCACCAAACCGGATCCGGACTCGACCCGCAAATTGGGCAGGTGCGTGGTGGACTCCTCGATCATCGCGATGCGTTCTTCGACGCTGAACATGCCCCGCTTGTTCGGATTGACCAGCACGGCGGCCACCACTTCGTCGAACTGCGCGGCCGCCCGCTCGAGGATGTCGACGTGTCCCAGCGTCACCGGATCGAATGATCCCGGGCATACCGCGCCGCTCATGGCTCACGACGCTATCAGCCCGCTTCGAACCGTTCGGCCAGCTCCAGCCGGGTGTCGCCGTAGCGGCGCTGCGGCAGCATGACCCAGCCGTCGGGCCAGGCCAGTGGCGCACTGGCAAGGGCACGCTCGAAAACCGCAACAGTGCCGCGCGTTGTCCACCCGTGCGCAGTCAATGCGCCCATCACCGCCTGTATCTCCGCGACGTCGACGTCGTACGGCGGATCGGCCAGTACCAGATCGACCGGCGCGGCAGCGCCGCCGGCCAGGACCGCCGAAACGCTGCCCCGCCGAAGCGTCGCCCCGGCCAGTCCCAACGTCGAGATGTTGCGCTCGATCACGGCCGCGGCGCGCCGATCGGATTCGACGAACAACACCGACGCGGCACCGCGCGACAACGCCTCCAGGCCGAGCGCCCCCGAGCCCGCATAGAGATCCAGCACCGAGATACCGCTGAGATCCAGCCGCGCACTCAACACGTTGAACAGCGCTTCGCGTACCCGATCGGTGGTGGGCCGGGTACCGCGCTGCGGGACCGCAATACGTCGCCCCCCGGCGACACCGGCGATGATGCGGGTCAGCGCAACACCACCAGCAGATCCCCGCCCTCGACCTGGGCGGTGGTGGAGACCGCCACCCGCTCGACGGTGGCATCGACCGGCGCGGTTATCGGGGCCTCCATCTTCATGGCCTCGATCGTGGCGATGGTCTGCCCGGCATTGACCCGATCGCCTTCGGACACACCGATGGTGACGACGCCGGCGAACGGCGCGGCGATATGGCCGGGGTTGGCGCGGTCGGCCTTTTCGGCGGCGGGAATGCTGCTGGCGATGCTGCGGTCTCGCACCTCGACCGGTCGCAACTGCCCGTTGATGATGCACATCACCGTACGCATGCCGCGCTCGTCGGGCTCGGAGATGGCCTCCAGCCCGATCAGCAACTCCACGCCGGGCTCCAGTTGCACCCGATGCTCTTCGCCCTGGCGCAGGCCGTAGAAGAACTGGTTGGCCGACAGCTGCGACGTGTCGCCGTAAGCCTCTCGGTGCGCTTCGAATTCCTTTGTGGGACCGGGGAACAGCAGCCGGTTCAAGGTGGCTTGGCGCTTGGGGCCGGCCAGCGCCAGCGCCGCTTCGTCCTCCAGCGTAAGCTCCGGCGCCGGTTTGGCCGGCGCACGACCGGCCAGCGCGTTGGTGCGCAGCGGCTCGGGCCAGCCGCCGGGCGGATCGCCCAGCTCCCCGCGCAGGAACCCCAGCACCGATTCCGGGATGTCGAATCGCGATGGTTCCGAAGCGAATTCGTCAGCGGTGATCCCGGCGCCGACCAATGCCAGCGCCAGGTCGCCGACCACTTTCGACGACGGGGTCACCTTGATCAGCCTGCCGAGGATCCGGTCGGCCGCCGCATACGCGTCCTCGATCTCCTCGAAGCGGTCACCCAGGCCCAGCGCGATCGCCTGCTGGCGCAGATTCGACAGCTGGCCGCCGGGAATCTCGTGGTCGTACACCCGGCCGGTCGGCGCCGGCAGCCCGGATTCGAAGGGCGCGTACACCTTTCGGAGAGCCTCCCAGTACGGCTCCAGATCGCATACCGCCGACAGCGACAGGCCAGTGTCGTAGTCGGTGTGCGCGGCCGCCGCCACGATCGAGCTCAGCGCGGGCTGGCTCGTGGTCCCCGCCAACGGCGCCGCGGCCCCGTCGACGGCGTCGGCCCCGGCGTGCCAGGCCGCCACATAGGTGCCCAGCTGGCCGCCCGGGGTGTCATGGGTGTGCACATGGATCGGCAGGTCGAAACGACTGCGCAAAGCAGGAATCAACCGCTGCGCGGCGCCGGCCCGCAGCAGCCCGGCCATGTCCTTGATGCCCAGCACGTGCGCACCGGCGTCGACGATCTGCTCGGCGAGTTTCAGATAGTAGTCCAGGGTGTAGATGTTCTCGTCCGGATCGGCCAGATCGCCGGTGTAGCACATCGCGACTTCGGCTATGGCAGAACCTGTTTCACGCACCGCGTCGATGGCAGGGCGCATCGACTCGACATTATTAAGTGCGTCGAAGATCCGGAAAATGTCGATCCCGGTGGCGGTGGCCTCCTCGACGAACGCCGAGCACACAAGCTCCGGATACGGGGTGTAGCCGACGGTGTTGCGGCCTCGCAGCAGCATCTGCAGGCAGATATTGGGCATCGCCTCGCGCAGCGCGGCCAGCCGCTCCCACGGGTCTTCCTTCAGAAAGCGCAGGGCCACATCGTAAGTCGCGCCACCCCAGCATTCCATCGACAGCAGCTGCGGTGTGAGCCGCGCGATGTACGGCGCCACCCTCAGCAGTCCGGCGGTCCGTATCCGGGTAGCGAGCAGCGACTGGTGCGCGTCGCGGAATGTGGTCTCGGTGACCAAAACCGCGGAGGATTCCCGCATCCAGCGGGCAAAGCCCTCCGGCCCCAACTCGACCAGCCGTTGCTTGGAGCCGGGCGGCGGAGGTGCCTCCAGGTCGATGTCGGGCAGCTTGTCGTGCGGGTACACCGCCGACGGCCGAGAACCGTGCGGCTTGTTCACGGTGACGTCGGCCAGGTAGTTGAGGATCTTGGTGCCGCGGTCGGCCGACGACCGCGCGGTCAGCAGTTGCGGACGCTCGTCGATGAACGACGTGGTGATACGGCCGGCCCGAAAATCGGGGTCGTCCAGAACCGCTTGCAGGAACGGGATATTCGTCGAGACACCGCGGATGCGGAACTCGGCGATCGCGCGACGCGCCCGGGCCACCGCCGCCGGAAAATCGCGGCCCCGGCAGGTCAGCTTCACCAGCATCGAATCGAAGTGCGCGCTGATCTCCGCGCCCAGGTTGGTGCCGCCGTCCAGCCGGATGCCCGCTCCGCCGGGGCTGCGGTAGGCGCTGATCCGGCCGGTGTCGGGCCGGAAACCGTTCGCCGGGTCTTCGGTGGTGATCCGGCACTGCAGCGCCGCGCCGTGCGGACGGATCGCCTCCTGCCGCAAGCCGAGGTCGTCCAGTGTCTCGCCGGCGGCAATGCGTAGCTGGCTGGACACCAGGTCGACGTCGGCGATCTCCTCGGTGACGGTGTGCTCGACCTGGATGCGCGGATTCATCTCGATGAACACATGCTGGCCGCTCTCGTCGAGCAGGAATTCCACCGTGCCGGCGCAGCTGTAGCCGATGTGGCGGGCGAACGCCACCGCGTCGTCGCAAATCCGTTTGCGCAACACCGGATCCAGGTTCGGCGCGGGCGCGAGTTCGATGACCTTCTGGTGCCGGCGCTGCACGCTGCAGTCCCGCTCGTAGAGGTGGATCACGCTGCCCTGGGTGTCGGCCAGGATCTGCACCTCGATGTGGCGCGGGTTGATCACCGCCTGCTCGAGATAGACCGTCGGGTCCCCGAACGCCGACTCTGCTTCGCGGCTGGCGGCCTCGATGGCCTCGGGCAGCATGGCCGCGTCGTTGACGCGCCGCATGCCGCGGCCCCCGCCACCGGCAACGGCCTTGACGAACAACGGGAAACGCATGTCCTCCGCGGCGGCCAGCAGCTCGTCGACCGACGCGGACGGCGCCGAGGACATCAGCACCGGCAGACCGGCCTCGCGGGCCGTCGCGATCGCGCGGGATTTGTTTCCGGTCAACTCCAGCACCGCGGCACTGGGGCCGACGAAGGTGATGCCGGCCCGCGCGCAGGCGTCGGCCAATTCCGGGTTCTCCGAGAGGAATCCGTATCCGGGGTATATGGCGTCGGCGCCTGCGCGGAGAGCGGTTTCGACGATCTCGTCGACCGAAAGGTAGGCCCGCACCGGGTGGCCTTCTTCGCCGATCTGGTAGGACTCGTCGGCCTTGAGCCGGTGCACCGAGTTGCGGTCCTCGTACGGGTAGATCGCGACGGTGCCGATGCCCAGCTCGTAGGCGGCGCGGAAGGCGCGGATCGCGATTTCACCGCGATTGGCAACCAGCACTTTGGAGATCATGCGCGCGCCCCTTCAGACCGTTTAGAGAAGTGTCGACCAGTAATCCCAGAACCGCGCCAGGATCATCAGAATGACTGCGGTGAACCACAGTGCGGTAATCGACCACCGCCAATGGTAGAGCCCGCGTAACACCGGATTTCCCTCGATTGCCGGGCGCAGCGCGATCGAGGCGGCCACCACCAGCAGCGGTATGGTCACCGCCCACACCACCATGCAATACGGGCACAGCGCCCCGATGCGATACAGGCTCTGGAAGATCAGCCAGTGGACGAACCCCGCCCCGGCCAGCGTTCCGACCACCAGTCCAGACCAATACCACTGCGGCAGAACGACTTTCGCGACCGCAAGCACGCCGGTGACCACGACGACCATGAACGCCGCGATGCCGATCAGCGAGTTGGGGAAACCCAGCACCGAGGCCTGCGGCGTCGTCATCACCGAGCCGCACGACACCACCGGGTTGATGTTGCACGACGGCACGTACGACGGGTTGAGCAGGATGTTGATCTTCTCCACCGTCAGCGTCACCGAGGCGAGCAGGCCAGCCACCCCGGCGATCAGCACCCACCACGCGCTGCGCGGATCGACCGGTGCCGGAGGCGAATCCGTCAGTGGCTCACCCGGTTGCGCGGACACCGCGGTGGTCACGACGCCGGCGTCGCCGCCGTATCGAGGCCGGGCACGTTCCCGACGATTTCTTTGATCTTGGCGACCAGCGCGTCAGGCGTCGACGGGTCGTAGTCCTGGCCGTTGATGCGGATGGTCGGGGTGGCGTGAATATTGGTGGCCGCTGCCATGCCGTCGACCAGCGGAATGTACTTGCCGCTCTTGACACAGTCGGGAACCTTGCCCACGACGCCGGCCTCGCGGGCGCGTTCGATCAGCTCGGCGTTGTCGGGAAACTTCGAACCGGTCTCCGACGGCTGCAGCTCCTTGGTGAACAACGCGGTGTGGAACCGGCGGAACGCGTCGAGGTTCTCGTCGGCCACGCAGTAGGCCGCCGCCCCGGCACGACTCGAATAGTCGTCGTTGTGCGGGCTGCTCAGGATGCCGACCATGTAGTAGTCGGCGGCGATGGCACCGCTGTCGATCAGCCTGGACACCGTCGGCCCGAACGTCCGCTCGAAGTTCCCGCACGCCGGGCACAGGAAGTCTTCGTAGAACGACACGATCGCCTTGGGATCTTTGGTGCCCTCCTTGGTGACCAGCTTGCTCGACGTCACCCGCACCGCGCGTCCTGCATGCTCGCTCTTCTTATCGTGCGAGATCAGGATGTAGCCGATCACGACGACTGCGAAGACCACCACGATCAGGGTGATTCCGATCTGGAATGCGCGATCGCGTCGGCGGCCCGCAAGCTTGGGGTCGTAGCCGGGGCGTTTCGATTTGTTGGCCACTGGTCGCTGATCCTCCGGTTGTCGATGGCGCTTCTAGCGTAATGTGCTCAAACCCGGCTGAGGTGGGCGCGCAGCGCCGAGACCAGCTCGGCGGTGGCGGTCGCGCTGCCGCCGCCCAGCGGGAAGAGGTTGGCGAACCCGTGCGTCAACGAGCCCAGGCAGCGCAGGTCGACCGCATTGCCGGCGGCCTGCAGCGCCGTGGCGTACCGCTCGCCCTCGTCGCGCAGAGGATCGAAACCCGCGACTGTGATCAGCGCAGGGGGCAGCCCGGACAGCGTTTCGGCCAGCAGCGGAGAGACCCGCGGATCTGCGGCGTCGACGCCGGAGCCGCCCAGATAATTCGCCTCGAACCAGTCGATGTCGTGCTTGGTGAGCAAAAAACCGCTGGCGAACAGCGACAGCGACCGAGTTTGCGCGGTGAAGTCGGTTCGCGGATAGAGCAGCCACTGCAGCGCCGGCTCGGGGCCGCCGTCGTTGCGCGCCAGCTGCGACACCACGGCGGCGAGGTTGCCGCCGGCGCTGTCGCCGCCCACGGCCACCCGGCCGGGGATCGCGCCCAGCTCGCCGGCGTGCTCGTGCGCCCACCGAAACGCCGCGTAGGCGTCGTCGACCGCGGCCGGGGCGGGATGTTCGGGGGCCAGCCGATAGTCGATCGACAACACGTGGATGTCGGCGTCGCGACAGACCAGCCGGCACAACTGGTCATGGGTGTCGAGGTCACCGAGGCACCAGCCGCCGCCGTGGTAGAAGACCAGCAACGCAGTGGGCTCCGCGCAGGCCGGCCGGTAATGCCGGGCGCCGATGTCGCCGGTCGGGCCCGGTATCGACAGGTCGCTGACGGCGACGTGGATCTGCGGGCCCGGAAACGCGGCAGTGAGCTCGCGCATCTGGGTGCGCGACGCGGTCGGGTCGTCTTCGGTTACCAACCCGTCGACGCCCATCACTCGCAGCCCAGACAGCATCAGCTGCAGGGTGGTGTCCAGCGTGTTGCCGTCGATGGTGACCGACCGGCCGCCCGAGAGTAGCCGCTTGGCGCCGGCCGGGATGAACGGAATGACCTTCATACCGAGGTTGGCGGCGGTGTTCTGCATCCGGCTGGTCAGCCCGGGCACGCCTGGCAGACTTTTCGTCATGGCTGCTCCCCTCGTCACGCTCAACGACGGCAATTCCATTCCCGCCCTGGGATTCGGCGTTTTCCAGATTCCACCCGCGGACACCGAGCAGGCGGTCGGTACCGCGCTGCAAGCCGGTTACCGGCATATCGACACCGCGGCGGCCTACCGTAACGAACGCGAGACCGGGCGTGCGGTAGCCAATTCCGGCGTGCCCAGAGACGAACTGTACTTGGTGACCAAGCTATGGAACGCCGACCAGGGCTACGACAGCACGCTGACGGCGTTCGACGCCAGCATGGACCGCCTTGGCCTCGATTACCTGGACCTATACCTGATCCATTGGCCGCTGCCCCAGCAGGGCAAGTTCGTCGACACCTTCAAGGCGTTCGCCCACCTGCGCGACCAGGGCCGCATCCGGTCGATCGGGGTGAGCAATTTCGAGCCCGAGCACTTGCAGGTGCTCATCGACGCCACCGGCATAGTGCCGGCGGTCAACCAGGTCGAGCTGCATCCGCGGCTGCCGCAAACCGCGTTGCGCGAGGTCCACGCACGTCTGGGCATCGCCACCGAGGCGTGGGGCCCGCTCGGTCAGGGTTCGCTGCTGGACCATCCGACGATCACCGCACTCGCCGACGCCCGCGGCCGGACACCTGCCCAGGTGTTGATTAGGTGGCATATCCAGCTAGGTAATATCGTGATCCCCAAGTCGGTGAACCCTGCGCGGATTGCGAGCAACTTCGAAGTGTTCGATTTCGAACTGAGCAACGACGAGATGGCGTCGATCTCCTCGCTCGATGACGGAACACGGCTTGGTCCGGATCCACGAACCTTCGATTTCACAGGCAGGTGAATGACGTTGACTGGCGAGTCGGGCGCCACCGTCCCAGCTATTGCGCTCAATGACGAGAACACGATGCCCGTGCTCGGCCTCGGTGTCGCGGAGCTGTCCGACGACGAGACGGAACGCGCGGTATCGGCGGCGCTGGAGGCCGGCTGCCGGCTGATCGACACCGCCGCGGTCTACGGCAACGAAGCGGCCGTCGGCCGCGCGATCGCCGCTTCGGGCATCCCGCGGGCCGAGTTGTTCGTCACCACCAAGCTCGCCAACGCCGACCAGGGATTCGCCAGGTCACAGGAGGCGTGCCAGGAAAGCTTGGAGCGGCTCGGCCTCGAGTATGTCGACTTGTATTTGATTCATTGGCCCGCGCCACAATTGGGCGAGTATGTGAACAGCTTCGGGGGCTTAATCCAGGTGCGCGGCAACGGTCTTGCCCGTTCGATCGGCGTCGCGAACTTCACCGAGGAACACCTGTCGACGGTCATCGACCTGACCTTTGTCACGCCCGCCGTCAATCAGATCGAGTTGCACCCGCTGCTCAACCAGGCCGAGCTGCGCAGCGCCAACGCCAGCCACAGCGTCGTCACCCAGGCCTACAGCCCGCTGGCCGTCGGCCGGCTGCTGGACAATCCGACGGTGACATCCATTGCCGGGGAATACAGCCGCACACCCGCCCAGGTGTTGCTGCGCTGGAACCTGCAACTGGGCAACGCGGTGGTGTTCCGGTCGGGTAAGCCCGAGCGCATCGCCAGCAACTTCGACGTCTTCGATTTCGAGCTGGCCGCCGAGCACATGGATGCGCTCAACGGCCTCAATGACGGCACCCGGGTGCGCGAGGATCCGCTGACCTACACGGGTATCTGAGCCCGCTCGCGCTAGCCCGCCGGGCACGTGGCCGCGGCCTGCCGCAGCGCGTCGGCCGACGCTTGGTCGACGGGCAGCGCGTAGCCGCGCAGCACCGCGATGAACTGCATGCTGTATTGGCACCAGAACGCGGTGTTCGGCGGCATCCACAGCGCCGGTTGCGAATCACCCTTGTCTTCGTTGGCGTTTCCGGCGACCGCCAGCAGGTTGGCGGGATCATTGGCGAAGCGCACCCGCTCGGGAAACGGCCAGTCGTAGGCGCCCATATCCCAGGCCAACGCCAGCGGGACGATGTGGTCGATCTGGACCGACTCCCCGACCCGGGCGCCGCGGTGGAATGCTACCGTCGCATTGGTGTACGGGTCGTGCAGCGTGCCGGTGGCCACGGCGTCGGGACAGCGTTTGATCGACACGTACGTCTTGTCGACGAGATCCCGGTTGAGGATGTCGTCGCGGGTGTCGCATCCGTTGTGCCCGCCGGGTGCGTCGTTGTCGTCGGTCCAGGCGTCGCCGTATGCGGCGCGGCGATAGTCGTAGCGGTGAATCCTGGCCGGCACCACCACGATTCCGGCCAGTACGTCGACGCCGGGCTGCACGGTCGGAATATCGGCGCGCGCCGCGAACTGCTCCGCGCGATTGCCTGCCGAGGAGGCCATCACCTGATAGGCGACCATCACCGCCAGTACCGCGATCGCCGACAACCACAGCAACGTCTTGCGACTCACGACTTGTCCAGGTACTCGATGCGATCACTGCCGGTGAACGGCGCGGCCAGCAGCGCCATCCCCGGGTGTGCCGGGTTCGCGTCGTACACCCTCTCGCAGAGGTCGCGGGCCGCCTCGATGACTTGCCGGTGCTTGGCCAGTGACAGCAGCCTGAGGGTTATCGGGCGGCCACTTTGGCTGCGGCCCAACACATCTCCCTCGCGCCGTTCCTCGAGGTCCAGGTCCGCCAGCGCGAAACCGTCGAGGGTTTCCGCGACGGCCTGCAGTCGCCGGGCGGCTCGGGAATTCGGCGAAACCCAGCTCGCCAACAGACACAGGCTCGCGTGCGCGCCGCGGCCGATGCGGCCACGCAGCTGATGCAATTGGCTGATACCGAACCGGTCGGCGTCCATCACCAGCATCACGGTCGCGTTCGGGACGTCGACACCGACCTCGATCACGGTGGTGCACACCAGCACGTCGATCTCCCCGGCACGAAACGCCGCCATCACGGCGTCCTTCTCGTCGGCGCCAAGACGACCGTGCATCAGTCCGAGCCGCAGACCCGCCAGTTGGTGCTTGTGCAGTGAGGCGAACAACTCCACCGCTGTCGCCGAAGGTCTTCCGCTGTCCTCGCTTTGCCCGCTGTCGTCGTTCTCGTCGATCCGGGGCGCCACCACGTACGCCTGGCGTCCGGCGGAGACCTCCTCGATGATGCGGCGCCACGCGCGGTCCAGCCACGCCGGTTTGTCCTTGACGAAGATCGTGTTGGTGCTGATCGGCTGGCGCCCGCGGGGAAGCTCACGCAGCGTCGAGGTCTCCAAATCGCCGTAGACGGTCAGCGCCACCGTCCGCGGTATCGGCGTCGCCGTCATCACCAGAAGATGCGGCGTGATCCCGGCAGGGGCCTTGGCGCGCAACTGGTCTCGTTGCTCGACACCGAACCGGTGTTGCTCGTCGACCACCACCATGCCCAGCCGGTGAAACTCGACGGCGTCCTGCAGCAGTGCGTGGGTTCCGACGACGATGCCGGCCTGCCCGCTGCCGATCTCCTCGCGGACCTGTTTCTTCTGCGCCGCCGACATCGAGCCGGTGAGCAACGCCACCCTGGTGGCGTTGTCGGCGCCGCCGAGCTGACCGCCCAGCGCCAGCGGCCCCAGCACGTCGTGGATCGACCGGACATGTTGTGCGGCAAGCACTTCCGTCGGCGCCAACAGCGCGCACTGATAGCCGGCATCGACCATCTGCAGCATCGCCAGCACCGCCAGGATCGTCTTGCCCGACCCCACCTCTCCTTGCAACAGCCGGTTCATCGGACGGCTCGCGCTCAGTTCTGCGGACAACACCTCGAGCACTTCACACTGACCGGAAGTCAGCTCAAACGGCAAGCGGGACAACAGTTCTTGTTTCAAGCCGTCGGGCCGCGGCGGTGCTGCAGGACCGGATTGCGACAGTTCGCCGTGGCGGCGGGACACCAGTGCCCACTGCAAACCCACGGCTTCGTCGAAAGTCAGCCGCTCGCGGGCGCGGCGCCGCTCGGCTTCGTCTTCGGAGAGATGGATCGCGCGCAGCGCGCGGTCCTCGCAGACCAGACCGTGTTCCGAGATAACCTCGTCGGGCAGCGGGTCGTCCACGGGGTCGAGCACCGCGAGCACCTGCCGCATGCAGGCGAATATGTCCCAGCTCTGCAGCTTCGTGCTGGCCGGATAGATCGGGAAGAAGCGACGTTCGAACTCCTCCTGCAGCACCTCGCCGCTGACCGCCTTCGACGCATCGGCGATGTTGCGCAGCGAGTCGCTGCCAAAGTTCCTGCTGCGCTTGGGATCCAGGACGAGGAAGGCAGGATGCGTCAGTTGCATGGTGCCCCGGAAGAAGCCGACCTCGCCCGAGAGCATCACCTTCGTGCCCTTCGTCAGCTCGTACTTGAGGCCGCGCGCGTGAAAAAAAGTGGCGGTCACCCTGTTGCGTCCTGAGCCGAGCGTGATGACGAGGTACTCGTCGTTGCGCCGTTTCTTGTTCTTGTCGGACTGCTGCTTCTTCGTTTTCATCGGGTGCGATACCGCGTCGGTGATCATGTCGACCAGCGTGATGTGCTCCCCCTCTTGCGGCCGCTCGTCACCGGCACCACGCACCGTCGCGCCCTCGACATAGCTGCGCGGGTAGTGGCGCAGCAGGTCGTCGACGGTGCGGATACCGAACACCTCGTCGAGCGGCTTCGCGGATTTCGCCCCGACAAGGTAATCCAGCCGGTCGCTCAGCGTCGCCATCGCTACTCGACCCCGATCAACAACGCGTCGCCGCGGTGCCCGGTCTGATAGGTCACCAGCTCGGTGCCGGGATGCTGGTCGTGCACATGCTGCTGCAGTGCGTCGCCGAGACCCGGATCGACGCCGGCGCCCACCAGCACCGTCACCAGCTCGCCGCCGGCCGCCAGCAGTAAGTCGATCAGACCGATCGCCGCCGACGTGATGTCTTCGGCCACGATCAGCACCTCGTCGCCGGCGATGCCCAGGCCGTCGCCGGACTCACAGGTGCCGGCCCACGTCAGCGCCCGCTCGGTCGCGACGCGCACCGAGCCGTGCCGCGCGGCGCCGACGGCGCGGGCCATCGTGTAGCCGTCGTCGACGGCCTGCCGGTCCGGATCGTGCACAGCCAGCGCGGCCAGCCCCTGCACCATCGACCCGCTCGGCAGCGGCACCACGTCGATGCCCCAGCCGATGGCGGCGGTGCAGCCGGCGACCAATTCCTCGGCCGCGACGTAGCCGTTGGGCAACACCATCACCTGCGCGGCGCCGGTGTCCACCACCGCCCGCAACAGCTGTTGGGCGCTGACCGCGGTGGCCGGGTCGGCGGCATCGGGGTCGGGCCGCAGCACGCAGGCGCCTTCGCCGGCGAACAATTCCGCGGCGCCGTCGCCGTCGGCGACGGCCAGCACCGCCCGCTCGCGGGTCCAGCTGCCCGGGGGCAGGCCGGCGGGGCCGCCGTTGAGCACCGAGATCTGGATCCGGTGCGGGCGGCCGAACACCAAACCGGCCTCGACAGCGGCGCCGGCGTCGTTGGTGTGGACGTGGACCGAGTAGCCGGCCCCGGACGCGTCGGCCGCGGATGTGGCGATGGCCACCGAGTCGCCGAGCTGGCCGAGGCGGTCCCGCAGCGCGTCGGCGCCGTCGGCGTCACAGTCACCGAGCAGGTACATCACTTCGAACTGCGGAGCGGGTTGTTCCGGGGCGGCGTCGGCCGGCTGCCGGCGCGGCGACGGCTCGTACACCGTGCGGGCGGGCGCCTGGCCGGTGATCGTAAAGCGGAGCGCATCGAGCAGGACCAGCAAACCGCGTCCACCGGCGTCGACCACGCCCGCGTCGCCCAGCACGTCGAGCTGTTCGGGGGTTTTCTCCAGCGCGATCACCGCTGCGTCGCCGGCCGCGCTGATCGCCTGGACCAATCCCTCGCCGGCATGCTGCTGGACCGCGTCGGCGGCGGCCTGCAGCACCGAGACGATGGTCCCGGCAACCTCCCGACCGCCCATCGATGCGACGACCAGATCCACGCCATGCCGCAACGCCGAACCGAGGACCGCGGCGTCGATGTGGTTCAGCTCACCGCCGGCCCGGGCGGCGGCCTCGGCGGTGACGTCGGCGATGCCCCGCAGGATCTGCGACAGGATCACCCCGGAGTTTCCGCGGGCGCCGTTGAGCGCACCCACCGACAGTGCTGCCGCCACCCGCGCGACGTCGCCCGACCGCGCTTCGGTGTTGGCCTCGGCCAGCGCCGAGCGCATGGTGAACAGCATGTTGGTGCCGGTGTCGGAATCGGCGACGGGGAACACGTTGAGGCGGTTTATTTCGTCGATGTGAGTGATCAGGTCACTGACAGCGGTGTGTGTCCAATCACGCAGCGCAGCCCCGTCCAGCAGGCGTTCCGGTGTGTGCACTTCAGACACCTGGCCCACCTCCTCGCGCCTCCTGCGGTGGGCGCCAGCCTAACCAGTGGCGGCGACAGGACTGGTCATAAGGTATCCAGCGGGTGTTGATCGTTTTGGCACTTCGGGCCGCCTGCGGCTATCCTGACCAGGTCGTCGTGGCCACCCGAGCTCGGTTGTTGGCCCCAGAGATTTGAGGAGTTTCAGCTATGGCCGCCGTGTGCGACATTTGCGGGAAGAGCCCCGGCTTCGGCAAGTCGGTATCGCACTCGCATCGCCGGACCAGCCGTCGCTGGGACCCCAACATTCAGACGGTGCACGCCGTGACCCGCCCCGGCGGTAACAAGCAGCGGCTCAACGTCTGCACGTCGTGCATCAAGGCCGGCAAGGTCGTCCGCGGCTAGTTTTTAGCGCCAACAGACGCAAAGGTCCCCATTTTCCGGCGTGTCGCGGGCCTTTTTTGCAGCTACTCGCGCAGGGAGAGCTACGGCAGTCGCCAGTCGACGGGCTCGGCGCCCATCTTCTCCAGCAGCTCGTTGGCGCGGCTGAACGGCCGTGAACCGAAGAAACCCCGCGACGCCGACAGCGGTGAGGGATGCGGCGATTCGATCGCCACACACTCCTCGGCGGCCAGCATCGGCTTGAGCGTCGACGCGTCGCGCCCCCACAGGATCGCCACCAGCGGCTTGCGACGATCCACCAGGGCGCGGATGGCGCACTCGGTGACCGCCTCCCACCCCTTGCCGCGGTGCGACGCCGGGTTGCCCGGCTGCACGGTGAGCACCCTGTTGAGCAGCATCACCCCGCGCTTTGCCCATGGGGACAGGTCGCCGCAGGACGGCGTCGGATAGCCCAGGTCGCTGGCGTATTCGGCGAAGATGTTCTCCAGGCTGCGCGGCAGCGGCCGGACCTCCGCAGCCACCGAGAAACTCAGCCCCACTGCATGCCCGGGTGTCGGATACGGATCTTGTCCGACAATCAACACCCGCACCTCATCGAAGGGAAACGTAAAGGCGCGCAACACATTCTGGCCAGCCGGAAGGTAGCCGCGGCCGGCGGCGATTTCTGCGCGCAGGAATTGACCCATCTCGGCGACCTTTTCGCCGACGGGCTCCAGAGCATGCGCCCAGCCGTCCTCGACCAGCTCGCGCAGCGGCCGCGCGGTCACGACAGCCCTTTCGCCAGCAGCACAACGGTGTCGGCGCCCGCTCGGCGGTCCTTCGAGATCTCTTGGTATTCCGGCGATTCGGCCCACTCTCGGAACGCGGCCTCGTCCGGAAACGACGTCAGTACCACCTTCTCGCGGTCCCACTGGCCTTCCACCACCTGAGGCGACTCGTCGGCCGCCAACAGCGTTCCCGAGTGACGGATGAAGACCTCCATGAACTCTGCCTGATACCGGTCGTAGGCAGCGCGGTCGGTGAACCGCAGCAGGGCGATCGCGTAGACGGTCACGGCGTCACCTTAGCGAGCCGAACGATTCCCAGCCCGCGTATCCCTGCCACTCCGCGCCGTCGACGAGCACCCGCGCCGGCCCGTCCAGCACCCGGCCGATGACGCGCCATCCATCCGGGACCGGCCCGGCGAACGCGGCGACCAGCGCGTGGTCTTCTCCGCCGCCGAGCACCCACGACCACGGGTCGGTGGCCATCGCGTCGGCAGCGCCGCGCAGCGCGTCACGATCGGATGTCAGCGCGGCGGTGCTCAGGTCCACGCCGACGCCGGACGCCTCGGCGAGGTGACGCAGGTCGCCGACCAGACCGTCGGAGACGTCGATCATCGCCTGCGCGCCGGCCTCGGCGGCTACGCGGCCCTGCCCGTAGGGCGGCTGCGGCACCAGGTGACGCCGTCGGAAGTTGTCGAAGTCGCTAATTCCGTTGCACCACAGGGCATATCCCGCCGCCGACCACCCGAGTTCGCCGGTCACCGCGACCGCCGAGCCAGGTCGAGCCCCGGAGCGCAGCACAGGGGCGCGGCCGGCCAGATCGCCAAGCACGGTCACCGACACCACCCACTGCGGGCTGCCCACCAGGTCTCCGCCGGCGATGCCGGCGCCAACTCGCTCGGCCTCCTCCCACATGCCGTCCGCCAGCGCGTCGACCTCCGCCACCGGAGTCTCGGGCGGCGCCCCGAAGCTGGCGACGAACGCGGTGGGCCGCGCGCCCATCGCCTCGATGTCGGCGGCGTTTTGCGCGATCGCCTTGCGGCCGACGTCGTGCGGCGTCGACCAATCCAGCCGGAAGTGCCGGCTCTCGACCAGCATGTCCGTCGACACCACAACCCGACCGTCGTCGGCCCGGACCACGGCCGCGTCGTCACCAGGACCCAGCGCCACCGTGGGCGGCTGGCCGCGGCGACGCACCAGCCGGCCGATCATGCCGAACTCGCCGAGTTCACCCAGCGTGCTCACATCGCCTCCCGGCGGGTACGTTCACCAACGACTCCGGGAGTGTACGCACGTGGACAACAACGAGGGCCCGCCGCGCGCCGTGCTGATCGCCGCGCTGCTGCTCGCCGTCGGCGCGATCGGCGCAGTGCTGGCGATCGCGGCCACCCGCCACCCGGCGCAGGAACCGGTGGCCATCGCCGCAGTGCCCGCGCCGCAGGCACAGAATCCGGCTTGCCGAGCACTGCTGGAGGCGCTGCCGCAGCGACTCGGCGACTATCAGCGCGCCGCGGCCGTGCAGCCGGCACCCGCCGGCACAGCCGCCTGGCGAGCCCGGGATGAGCCGGTGGTGCTGCGGTGCGGACTCGACCGTCCGGTCGACTTTGTCGTGGGTGCGCCGATCCAGGTCGTCGACGGCGTGCAGTGGTTCGAGGTTCGCCAGGACGACCGATCGACCTGGTACACCGTCGACCGGCCGGTCTATGTGGCGCTCACATTGCCGCCGGGCTCGGGGCCGACCCCGATCCAGCAACTCTCGGACGTCATCGACCAAACGATGCCGGCCGTGCCGATCAGCCCCGCCCCGCCGCCGGGCTAACCACGGCCTCGGTCATCGAGTGTGCGTCCTTGGATTCCACTGTGCGTCCAGGGCGGAAGAATCGCGAATTTCCCGCCCTCGTCTCACTCTCGGCGCCGTAACCGCACACTCGGCAACGGGTTCAGCGCAGACCGGTGCCGCGCGCCAACGCTGTCTCGACCATCGTCGCGAGCAGGGTGGGATAGTCCACACCGCTGGCCGCCCACATCCGCGGGTACATCGAGATCGTGGTGAATCCGGGCATCGTGTTGACCTCGTTGACCAGCGGCCCGTCGTCGGTGAGAAAGAAGTCCACCCGCGCCAGGCCCTGACAGTCGATCGCGCGGAACGCTCGAATAGCCAACTCGCGCACCGCGTCGGCCACCTCGTCGTCGATCTTGGCGGGCACGTCGAGTTCGGCGGCGTCGTCGAGATATTTGGTCGCAAAGTCGTAGAACTGGTCTTCGCGTCCGCGCACGCCGGCCACCCGGATCTCCCCGATTGTGCTGGCTTGCACTGTGCCATCGGGGAATTCGAGCACCCCGCACTCCAGTTCCCGCCCGGCGACCGCGGCCTCGACGATCACCTTGGGGTCGTGCCGGCGGGCGTCGGCGACAGCTGCCGGGAGCTGATCCCAGGAGCTCACCCGGCTGACCCCGATCGACGAGCCGCCGCGCGCCGGTTTGACGAACACCGGCAGCCCGAGTCGCTCGCGTTCGGCGACGTCGAGCGTGGGCTGTGACGGCCGCAGCACGGCGTACGGGCCCACCGGAAGCCGCTCGGCCACCAGGAGCTTCTTGGTGAACTCCTTGTCCATGCCCGCGGCGCTGGCCAACACCCCGGCGCCGACATAGGGCACGCCGGCCATCTCCAGCAGTCCCTGAATGGTGCCGTCCTCGCCGTAGGGCCCGTGCAACACCGGGAAAACCACGTCGACGGACGCCAGCACGTCGGGGTCGCCGGGCGACAGCGACACCAACTGACCGGCCCGCTGCGGGTCGGCCGGCAGTGCCAGCTCGGTTCCCGACGCCGAGCTCACCCCGGGGAGCTGCCGGTTAGTGATCGCCAACTTGTCCGGGTCGCCGTCGGTGAGCACCCACGAGCCGTCCGGGGTGATGCCGACAGCGGTCACGTCGAATCGTTGCGGGTCCAGGTTGCGCAGGATGCTGCCCGCCGACACGCAGGAGATGGCGTGCTCGTTGCTGCGTCCGCCGAACACGACGGCGACGCGGATACGGTCTCGAGCACTCACAACCTAGAGAGGCTACCCGGCGGCTTTACTCCGGCTTGGTGCTGCGGCCCAGCAGCAGCAGCACCGCCTCGCCGACGGAGAGCCCCTTGTGACAGACCCGGTGCACGGCGTCGGTGAGCGGCATCTCGACGTCGTAGCTCGAGGCCAGTGCCAGCACCGATTCGCACGACGTCACGCCCTCGACGACGTGGCCGTCGGTGGCCTGCAGCGCGGATTCCATCGTCCCGCCGCGGCCGAGGCGCTCACCGAAGGAGCGGTTGCGTGATTGCGGCGAGGTGCAGGTGGCCACCAGATCGCCCACCCCGGCCAGCCCGGCCAGTGTCGCGCCTTTGGCGCCGACCGCGATGCCCAATCGCATGATCTCGGCCAGCCCGCGGGTGATGATCGCCGCGGCGGTGTTTTCGCCCAACCCCACTCCGGCCGCCATCCCGCACGCCAGCGCGATCACGTTCTTGCAGGCACCGCCGATTTCGGTGCCGATCACGTCCGAATTGGTGTACGGGCGGAAGTACCCGGCGTTCAGCGCGCGCTGCAGCGCGACGGCACGGCCGGAGTCGGTGCATGCGACGACGGTGGCGGCAGGCTGTCCGTCGGCGATCTCGCTGGCCAGGTTGGGCCCGGAAACCACTGCCACCTGCGCGGGGTCGACGCCCGTCACCGCGACGATCACCTGGCTCATCCGCATCAGCGTGCCCAGTTCGATGCCCTTGGCCAGGCTGACCAGTGTCGCGCCGTCGCGGAACAGCCCGGCCCAACCCTCGAGGTTGGATCGCATGGTCTGCGCCGGCACCCCCAGCAGCACCGTGGATGCGCCGCCCAGCGCCTCGGCGGCGTCGTCGGTGGCGCGGATGCGCGGCGGCAGTTGGACACCGGGCAGGTAGCCGGAATTGCATCGGGTGGCGTTGATTTCGTCGGCGACATCGGCCCGGCGCGCCCACAGGGTGACGTCGACGCCCGTCTCGGCCAATACCTTGGCCAACGCGGTGCCCCACGCGCCGGCGCCCATCACCGCTACGGCGCCCTCCATGCCGCTCCTTTGCCGTCGAGCCTCGTTGATGCGGCAACATTAGCCTGGACCCGGCTTTGGCAGGATGAAGCAATGAGCGGCAAGCGGGCCGACACCGCTGGTGATGTCGGCTTGATCATTGCCGTCAAGCGCCTGGCGGCCGCGAAGACCCGACTGGCGCCGGTGTTCTCGGCGCAGACCCGGGAAAGTGTGGTGCTCGCCATGCTGGTGGACACCCTGACTGCGGCCAGCGCTGTCACGTCGCTGCGCTCGATCACGGTCATCACACCTGACGACGCGGTGGCGGCCGCCGCGGCAGAGGCGAGCGCCGACGTGCTGTTCGATCCGACTCCGGACGGTCATCGCGACCCGCTGAACAACGCCATTGCCGCGGCCGAACAGGCGGTTTCCGAGTTGACGCCGAATATCGTTGTGCTGCAAGGGGATTTACCGGCGTTGCAGACACAAGAGCTCGCGGAGGCGGTCGGCGCCGCACGCGGCTATCGGCGCAGTTTCGTCGCCGACCGGCTCGGTACCGGAACGGCGGCGCTGTGCGCGTTCGGCAGCCCGCTCGATCCCCAGTTCGGCCCGGATTCCGCGGCGCGGCATCGCCGTTCGGGCGCCATCGAACTGACCGGGGCATGGCCGGGACTGCGCTGCGATATTGACACGCCCGACGATCTGAAAGTTGCGAGGCGACTCGGCGTGGGGCCGGCGACCGCCCGCGCGATCGGCGGCCACCGATAACGCTGAGGTAAACAGCACACCAACTGCGCATCGATGTGGGCCGGCTGGTGGCAGCACCACCCGCTGATGAGTAATGATCGCAGGGTGACCGAAACAGAAGCCAGGGAAGCCACCGCCGCCGCCGAGGCGCGGCCCGACGAAACGGTGTGGCATCCGGGTGACTCGGCGCCGGGGGCGCCGCCCGCCGCAACCGCGGCCGTCATCGAGGATCAACTCCCCGAACACCGCTACCTCAATCGGGAACTGAGCTGGCTCGACTTCAACGCCCGAGTGCTCGCACTGGCCGCCGACACGTCGCTGCCGTTGCTGGAGCGGGCCAAGTTTCTGGCGATCTTCGCCTCCAACCTTGACGAGTTCTACATGGTCCGGGTCGCCGGCCTCAAGCGCCGCGACGAGATGGGCCTGTCGGTGCGCTCCGCGGACGGACTGACCCCGCGTGAACAACTGCGTCGCATCGGCGAGCAAACCCAGCAGATCGCCAGCCGGCACGCGCGAGTCTTCCTCGACTCGGTGCGTCCCGCGCTCGCCGAAGAAGGCATTCACGTCGTCACGTGGGCCGATCTGACCGAGGCCGAACGCAACACGTTGTCGATCTACTTTCACGAGCAGGTCTTCCCGGTCCTCACACCGCTGGCGGTCGATCCCGCTCACCCGTTCCCGTTCGTCAGCGGACTGAGCCTGAACCTCGCAGTCACCGTGAAGCGACCCGACGACGGCGGCACCCACTTCGCCCGAGTCAAGGTGCCCGACAACGTCGATCGCTTCGTCGAACTCGACGGTCAACGCGCAGACGGCACACCGGAAGTCCGGTTCCTGCCGATGGAAGAACTCATCGCGGCGTTCCTGCCGGTGCTGTTCCCCGGGCTGGAAATCGTCGAGCATCACGTATTCCGCATTACTCGCAACGCCGATTTCGAGGTCGAAGAGGACCGCGACGAGGACCTGTTGCAAGCGCTCGAGCGGGAACTGGCGCGTCGGCGGTTCGGCTCGCCGGTGCGGCTCGAGGTGGCCGACGACATGACCGACAACATGTTGGAGTTGCTGCTGCGCGAACTCGACGTGCATCCCGGCGACGTCATCGAGGTGCCGGGGCTTTTGGACCTGTCGTCGCTGTGGCAGATCTACGACCTCGAACGTCCGGCGCTGAAGGATCGGGCATTCGTGCCGGCCACTCACCCCGCGTTCGCCGACAGGGAAACGCCCAAGAGCATTTTCGCCACACTGCGCGAGGGCGATGTGCTGGTGCACCACCCGTACGACTCGTTTTCCACCAGCGTGCAACGGTTCATCGAGCAGGCGGCCGCCGACCCCAACGTGCTGGCGATCAAACAAACGCTGTATCGCACGTCGGGTGATTCGCCGATCGTGCGGGCACTGATCGACGCCGCCGAAGCCGGCAAGCAGGTGGTGGCGCTGGTCGAGATCAAGGCACGGTTCGACGAACAGGCCAACATCCGATGGGCACGTGCGCTTGAACAGGCGGGCGTGCACGTGGTGTACGGGTTGGTGGGCTTGAAAACGCATTGCAAGACTTGCTTGGTGGTGCGCCGCGAAGGATCGGCGATCCGGCGCTACTGCCACGTCGGGACCGGCAATTACAACAGCAAGACGGCGCGGCTCTATGAGGACATCGGTCTGTTGACCGTGGACCCGGATATCGGTGCGGACTTGACCGACTTGTTCAACTCGCTCACCGGCTACTCGCGCAAGCTGTCTTACCGCAATCTTTTGGTGGCGCCGCACGGTATTCGCACCGGCATCATTGAGCGCGTCGAGCGTGAAGTCGCCGCGCACCGCGAAACCGGTGACGGCCGGATCCGGCTCAAAATGAACGCGCTGGTCGACGAGCAGGTCATCGACGCGCTCTATCGCGCGTCGCAGGCCGGCGTGCGCGTCGAGGTGGTAGTGCGCGGAATCTGCGCGCTGCGCCCCGGGATGAAGGGGTTTTCCGAAAACATCGTGGCGCGCTCGATTCTCGGCCGGTTCCTGGAGCACTCGCGGATCCTGCATTTCCGCGCCATCGACGAGTTCTGGATCGGCAGCGCCGACATGATGCATCGCAATCTCGATCGGCGGGTCGAGGTGATGGTTCAGGTCAAAGACCCGCGGCTGGCCGCACAACTCGACGACATCTTCAACTCGGCGCTGGATCCCGCGACCCGATGCTGGGAGCTCGGGCCGGACGGTCAGTGGACCGCGTCGCCGCAAGAAGGTCGCACGGTGCGCGACCATCAGGTATCGCTGATGGAGCGACACCGCAGTACGTGACCGAAATCCCCGTCCCGACCTTCCGGCCGTTGTGCCCGGCAGGCCCGAATTGACTTGCAGGAGTGTGGGTGTCGACACAAACCTCGCCGAATCGCACGGCGGGTAAGACCGTTTGCGCGGCCGGTGCCGTGCTGTGGCGGCCCGGGCACCGCGAGTCCGCGCCCGAGGTTGCGCTGATTCACCGGCCCCGCTACGACGACTGGTCGCTGCCCAAAGGCAAAGTCGATCCCGGCGAGACCGAACCGGTGACCGCGGTGCGTGAGGTCTTCGAGGAGACCGGTCACCGGGCGCACCTTGGCCGGCGCATCACGACGGTGAGCTACCCGATCGAACAAGGCACCAAGAAAGTACGGTACTGGGCGGCATGCAGCCTCGGCGGCAGCTTTACCCCGAATGGCGAAGTCGACGACTTGGTCTGGTTGCCGGTTTCCGCCGCAGCCAAGAAGTTGAGCTATTCGCAGGATCGAAAGGTCTTGCGCCGGTTCGCCAAATTTCCGGCGGACACCCAGACGGTGCTGGTGGTCCGGCACGGCACCGCGGGCAGTAAATCTCGATTCAAAGGTGACGACACCAAGCGGCCGCTGGACAAGAAGGGCCGCGCGCAGGCCGAGGCACTGGTTGGTCAGCTATTGGCATTCGGCGCTACCGACGTGTACGCCGCCGACCGATTGCGTTGCCACCAAACCGTCGAACCGCTGGCCGAAGAGCTGGGCGTGGTCATCTGCAACGAACCCACGCTGACCGAGGAAGCCTACGCGGACAACCCGAAGCGCGCCCGGCGCAGGGTACTGCAGATCGCCGCGCTGAAACGCACACCGGTGATCTGCACGCAGGGCAAGGTCATTCCGGATCTGATCGCCTGGTGGTGTGATCGCGACGGCGTGCGGCCGGATAAGTCCCGCAACCGCAAGGGCAGTACCTGGGTGCTGTCGCTGTCGGACGGGCACCTGGTAGCCGCGGATCACATCGGCAGCGCACTGGCCACCAACGTCGTGACCTAGCACGCAGATTCGCCGCGGCCACCACCAGGACGGGACCGCGACGAATCAGCGTCTATGTGGTTGTGTTACCGGCGACCGCGCCGCACGGTCGCCTTCTTGGCCGGCGACTTCTTGGCAGCAGTCTTGCGGGCCGGCGCCTTTGTTGCTTTCCTGGCGGTCGACTTCGTCGCCTTCCTGGCGGTCGACTTGGTGGCCTTCTTAGCAGGCGCCCGCTTGGTGGCGGCCTTCTTGGCAGCCGTCCGCTTGGTCGCAGCCTTCTTGGCCGGCGCCTTCTTTGCGGCGGCCTTGCGGGCCGGCGCCTTGCTCGCGGCCTTCTTAGCCGCCGACTTGGTGGCCTTCTTAGCAGGCGACTTCTTCGCCGCTTTGCGTGCGCCACTCGCTGTCACACCACGTTTCACGGCAGGTCCTTCCGCTGGGAGGCGCTGTGCGCCAGAGACAACCGCTTTGAATTGAGCACCTGGACGAAATGCCGGCACCGACGTCGGCTTCACCTTCACCGTCTCACCCGTGCGGGGATTGCGAGCCACCCGTGCTGCGCGGCGGCGTTGTTCGAATACGCCGAAGCCGGTAATGGTGACGCTCTCACCCTTGTGCACCGCCCGCACAATCGTGTCGACGACGTTCTCGACGGCGGCGGTGGCCGATCTACGATCCGAGCCCAATTTCTCTGTGAGTACGTCGATGAGCTCCGCTTTGTTCATGCAAACCCTCCGAAACCAGTGGTCCTTGTTGGACCGACTAGTGGACACGGTAAACCCTGACACCACTGATTTCCAAGAGCCACGCGCAATTTCAATGGCTTCTGGCGAACTTTTTTGGAAACCGGTTGCCGCCCTTGGCCGGTGGCCAGCCCGTCAAATAGTCGCGGCACGGGCCCGCAATTCGGCTTCGATCGAGGGCTCAGGAGGCGGGCGAAGTGCGCGGTTTCCAGGTTTGGCGCGACGCCTCGAAAGACTCGATCTGGTCGAGTTTTCGCAGCGTAAGGGCTATATCGTCAAGTCCTTCAGCCAGTCGCCAGGCCGTGTAGTCGTCAATCTTGAACGGCACCACCACCGTTCCCGCGGTCACATTCCGATCTTGAAGATTGACAGTGATTTCCAGCCCTGGGCTTGCCTCGATGAGCTTCCAGAGCAGTTCCACATCATCTTGGGCGACTTCGGCCGCCAACAGCCCCGCCTTGCCCGCATTGCCGCGAAAAATGTCGGCGAAGCGGGATGAGATGACCACCCGGAATCCGTAGTCCATCAGTGCCCACACCGCGTGCTCGCGCGAGGATCCGGTGCCGAAATCGGGTCCGGCGACCAGTACTGAACCCCTGTCGAATGGGCTGAGATTCAGCACGAAAGAGGGGTCGGTGCGCCACGCCGCGAACAATCCGTCTTCGAAACCCGTTCGGGTTACGCGCTTCAAATAGACCGCGGGAATGATCTGATCGGTGTCGACATTCGACCGCCGCAACGGCACCCCGATGCCGGTGTGGGTACGAAACGCTTCCATGCGCTGATCTCCTTCTGGGTGCTCTGCTCAGTCCAAGTCGGCCGGCGCGGACAGTTTTCCGCGGACCGCGGTCGCCGCGGCCACCGCCGGCGACACCAGATGCGTGCGGCCGCCCTTGCCCTGCCGCCCTTCGAAATTGCGGTTGGACGTCGCCGCGCACCGTTCTCCGGGCCCGAGCTGATCCGGGTTCATCCCGAGACACATCGAGCAGCCGGCCTGCCGCCACTCGGCGCCCGCGGCGGTGAAGATCTCCGCCAGCCCTTCGGCTTCGGCCTGCGCCCGAACCCGCATCGATCCCGGCACAACCAGCATCCGCACGCCGTCGGCCAACTTTCGGCCACGCAACACGTCGGCAACCGCACGCAGATCCTCGATGCGACCGTTGGTGCACGATCCGACGAACACGGCATCCACCGCGATATCCCGCATCGGGGTGCCCGGCCGAAGGTCCATGTACGCCAATGCCTTCTCGGCGGACTGACGCTCGCCCTCGTCGGTCATCAGCTCGGGATCCGGAACCGCGGCTGCCAGCGGCACACCCTGGCCCGGATTGGTTCCCCAGGTGACAAACGGACTCAGCGACGCGGCATCAAGATAGACCTCGCTGTCGAATTCGGCGCCGTCGTCGGTGCGCAGCGTCTCCCAATACGCCAGTGCGGCATCCCACTCGGCGCCGGTCGGGGCATGCGGGCGGCCGCGCAAGAACTCGTACGTCGTCGCATCCGGTGCCACCATTCCGGCGCGGGCACCGGCTTCGATGCTCATGTTGCAGATCGTCATCCGGGCCTCCATCGACAGCGATTCGATGGCGCTGCCGCGGTATTCGATGACGTGGCCCTGGCCGCCGCCGGTGCCGATCTTGGCGATCACCGCCAGGATGATGTCTTTGGCAGTCACACCTTGCGGCAGCTCGCCGTCGACGTTGACCGCCATCGTCTTGAACGGCCGCAACGGAAGCGTCTGGGTGGCCAGCACGTGTTCGACCTCTGATGTCCCGATTCCCATTGCCAATGCACCGAATGCGCCGTGGGTCGACGTGTGGCTGTCGCCACAGACGACCGTCATACCCGGCTGGGTCAATCCCAGCTGCGGTCCGACTACGTGCACGATGCCCTGCTCGATGTCGCCCATCGGATAGAGCCGGATGCCGAATTCCTCGCAGTTGCGCCGCAGCGTCTCGACTTGGTTGCGTGACACCGGGTCGGCGATCGGCTTGTCGATGTCGATGGTCGGCACGTTGTGGTCTTCGGTGGCAAGCGTCAGATCGGGCCGGCGCACCGGGCGGCCCGCTAATCGCAGTCCGTCGAAAGCCTGTGGGCTGGTGACTTCATGCACCAGGTGCAGGTCGATGTAGATCAGGTCCGGTTCGGTGCCGTTGCCTGACACCACCACGTGGTCGTCCCAAACCTTCTCGGCCAGCGTGCGCGGCCTTGCTCTCACATTCTGAGACGATAGTATCTCCATGTGAGACAGGATAGCGGCATCGGCGTCCTCGACAAAGCCGTGGGGGTGCTGCACGCCATTGCGGAATCACCCTGCGGGTTGGCCGAATTGTGCGATCGCACCGGGCTGCCCAGGGCGACCGCGCACCGGTTGGCCGTCGGCCTGGAAGTTCATCGGCTGCTGGCGCGCGACGGCGGGGGTCGGTGGCGGCTCGGGCCGGCGGTGAGCGAGCTGGCCGCGCAGGCCACCGACCCACTGCTGGCGGCCGGCGCGGCGGTGCTGCCGCGGCTGCGCGAGCTCACCGGCGAGAGTGTGCAGCTGTACCGACGCGACGGCAGCTGGCGGATCTGTGTGGCCGCCCTGGAACCGCCTGCGGGGCTTCGCGATACCGTGCCGGTCGGCGCACGGCTGCCGATGACCGCTGGGTCGGGCGCCAAGGTGCTGTTGGCCTACAGCGACGCCGCCACCCAGCAGGCCATCCTGCCGTCGGCGAAATTCAGCGAACGTGCGCTGGCGGACGTGCGTCGCCGCGGGTGGGCGCAGAGCGCCGCCGAACGCGAGCCCGGCGTCGCCAGTGTGTCAGCGCCCGTGCGCAACAGTCGCGGTGAGGTAATCGCGGCCATCTCGGTGTCCGGACCGATCGACCGGATGGGCCGACGGCCGGGCGCGCGCTGGGCCGCCGACCTGTTGGCCGCCGCCGACGCACTGACGCGCCGGCTCTAGTTCTTGTGGCGAGCAGACACAGAATCGCATTGCGCCGCGCCCTCGCGTGCGATTCTGCGTCTGCTCGCGGGGCACCCCAGGCCACCTGACACACTTTCAAGCCATGGGAACCAACCAGCGCGCACAGATTGTCATGTCCGAGGCGGAGATCGCGGACTTTGTCGCCACCAGCCGCACCGGCACCTTGGCCACCATCGGGCCCGACGGGCAGCCGCACCTGACCGCGATGTGGTACGGCGTGGTCGACGGCGAAATCTGGCTCGAGACCAAAGCCAAGTCACAGAAGGCGGTCAACCTGCGCCGCGATCCGCGGGTGAGTTTTCTGCTGGAGGGCGGCAACACCTATGACACGCTGCGCGGGGTCTCCTTCGAAGGTGGGGCCGAGATCGTCGAGGATCCCGACGCAATCTTCCGGGTGGGAGTCAGCGTGTGGGAGCGCTACACCGGCCCCTACACCGACGACATGAAGCCCATGGTGGACCAGATGATGAACAAGCGGATCGCGGTGCGCATCGTGGCCCGCCGAACTCGGTCGTGGGATCACCGCAAGCTCGGCCTGCCCGCGATGCCGGTAGGCGGTTCGACCGCGCCCGCCGCGGTCTAGGACGGACGCAAAGCGTCTCCTCGCCGGTGGAAAAGTAGCCCCGATGGGATTCGAACCCACGCTACCGCCGTGAGAGGGCGGCGTCCTAGGCCGCTAGACGACGGGGCCTGAACTGATCCGAGCTGTCAGCATAGCTCACAGCCGGATGCCCACCTAATTGCTTGTGGTGGACAAACTTTGCTGGGGTACCAGGACTCGAACCTAGAATGGCTGAACCAGAATCAGCTGTGTTGCCAATTACACCATACCCCATTGCCGTCCTAAAACCGCTGGTCAGAGTTCTGCACTGCCATCACTGCCAGCCGCCCGAGGACCGACGTGCAGACTACCAAAATATCCGGCCTCAGTGCTCAGCCGCTGCCCGCAGCCGCTGCAGGCTTCTGTCGCGCCCGAGCAGCTCCAGCGATTCGAACAGCGGCGGGCTGATCGACGCCCCGGTGGCGGCCACCCGGACCGGGCCGAACGCCTTACGCGGTTTGAGGCCCAGGCCCTCCAACAGCGCGCTTTTGAGCGCGGCCTCGATGCCCGCCGCAGTCCATTCCGTCACAGCCTCGAGGGCCGTCGTGGCGGCGCCGAGCACCCGGCCGGCATCCGGGCCGAGCTCCTTGGCCGCGGCCTTCGGGTCGATGGTGTACTCGTCGTCGTTGAGAAATTTCAGCAGCGCCCACGCGTCGCCGAGCACCACGATGCGGGTCTGCACGAGTCCCGCGGCCACCGCGAATCCCGCGTCGTCGAGCCCGGTGTCGCGGCCGTGCGCGTCGAAGTAAGCCCGCAGTCTGGCGGTGAAGTCGTCGGGGTCGAGCAGCCGGATGTGCTCGGCGTTGATCGCGTCGGCCTTCTTCTGGTCGAACCTGGCCGGGTTGGCGTTGACGTCGGCCACGTCGAAGGCGGCGACCATCTCCTCGATGCTGAACACGTCGCGGTCGCCGGCGATCGACCAGCCAAGCAGCGCTAGGTAATTCAGCAGCCCTTCGGGAATGAACCCGCGATCGCGGTGAGCGAACAGATTCGACTGCGGATCACGCTTGGACAGCTTGCGGGTACCTTCGCCCAATACCGTTGGCAAGTGCGCGAATTCAGGCACACGATCGGCGACGCCGATGCGAATCAGCGCCTGATACAGCGCAATTTGGCGCGGCGTCGACGGCAACAGGTCTTCACCGCGCAGCACATGGGTGATTTTCATCAGCGCGTCGTCGACGGGATTGACCAAGGTGTACAACGGATCCCCGGTTGCCCGGGTCAGCGCGAAGTCGGGGACGACGCCGGCCGCAAAGCTCGTCGGTCCGCGCACCAGATCGTTCCAGCCAAGGTCCTCGTCGGGCATCCGTAGCCGCACCACGGGTTTGCGCCCCTCGGCCAGATAGGCCGCCCGCTGTTCTTCGGTCAAATCGCGGTCGAAGTTGTCGTAGCCCAACTTGGGGCTGCGGCCGGCCGCGAGATGGCGCGCCTCGACCTCTTCCGCAGTCGAAAAGGCCTGGTATGCCTCACCCGCGGCGAGCAGGCGATCCACCACGTCGCGGTAGATGTCGCTGCGCTGCGACTGCCGGTACGGGCCGTACGGGCCGCCCACCTCGGGGCCCTCGTCCCAATTGAGTCCGAGCCAGCGCAGTGCGTCCAGCAACGCCAGATAGCTTTCTTCGCTGTCGCGTTGGGGATCGGTGTCTTCCACCCGGAAGACGAACGTGCCGCCGGTGTGCCGTGCGTAGGCCCAGTTGAACAGCGCGGTGCGAATCAGCCCGACGTGCGGGACGCCGGTGGGCGACGGGCAGAACCGGACCCGCACGCCTTTGTTCACGACTTTCCTTTGCGCACAACAGGGTTGGTCAACGTACCGATTCCCTCCACGGTGATGCTGACGGTGTCGCCGTCCTCGATCGGTCCGACGCCTTCGGGTGTGCCGGTGAGAATGAGATCACCTGGCAGCAGCGTCATCACGGCCGAGATCCATTCCACGATGGCGCCGACGTCGTGGATCATCATCGAGGTGCGGCTGCGCTGTTTGACCTGCCCGTTGACCTCGGTGCACAGCTCGAGATCGGAGGGATCGACGTCGGTGACGATCCACGGGCCGACCGGACAGAAGGTGTCGTGGCCCTTCGCCCGCGTCCACTGGCCGTCGGACTGCTGTTGGTCGCGGGCGGTCACGTCGTTGGCGATGGTGTAGCCGAGGATGCTGCCGGCTGCCCGGTCGGCGCTGACGTCCTTGCAGGGCCGGCTGATGACCGCGGCCAGCTCCCCCTCGAAATGAACCGGTGATGCGTTGGCGGGCAACCGAATTGGCACATTCGGTCCGATGATGGCGGTGTTGGGCTTCAGGAAGATCACCGGGTCGGCGGGGCCCTTTCCCAAGCCGCCCATCTCGGCGACGTGCGCCGCGTAGTTCTTGCCGACGCAGATCACCTTGCTGGCCAGCATCGGCGCCAGCAGCCGCACATCGGCCAGCGGCCAGGAGCGACCGGTGAACGTCGGTGTGCCGAACGGGTGTTCGGCGATTTCGCGGGCAGTCATCCCGGTCGGGTCCTGCGGCTCGCCTTCGATGCTGACGAAAGCGACGCCGTCCGGGCTGGCGATTCGGCCAAGGCGCATTCGTTGGATGCTAGCGATCGCCGGGACGGCGCCCACCGGTGACCATCGCTATCCGCTGGCTGCGTCCGGGCGCGACGCGGCTCGGCAAAGAATTCGGGCAGTGGTCGCGGCGGCGTTTCGTCGGCCGGAGCCTGCGCGAGACCGGCGGCGACCGTAGCTATCGCCGCCGCGACGCGTTGGCCGCCGCGGGCTGAGACCTGCACCATGGAAGGGTGCCGGCAGCAACGATCAGCGCGACGCGGCGCTGGTCACTGCTGGCGATTTCACTGGCGGCGACGCTGTGCGCCACCGTCTTCATCAACGGCATCGCTTTCCTGATCCCGGCGTTGGACGCGGAACGCGGGATCAGCCTGGCCGAAGCTGGTCTGCTGTCGTCGATGCCCAGCCTCGGCATGGTGCTGACGCTCATCGCCTGGGGCTACCTGCTGGACCTGGTCGGCGAGCGGATCGTGCTCACGGTCGGCCTGTTGCTGACCGCGGCGGCCGCGTTCGGCGCGGCGTCGTTGCACTCCATGCTGACCATCGGAGCGTGTCTGTTCGGTGGCGGTATGGCGGCGGCCAGCGCCAACACCGCCAGCGGCCGGCTGGTGACCGGCTGGTTCCCCAGGGACCAGCGCGGGCTGGCGATGGGCATCCGCCAGACGGCACAGCCGCTGGGAATTGCCTTGGCGGCCTTGGTTCTTCCCGAACTCGGCGAACGCGATTTCTCGGTGGCGCTGCTGTTTCCGGGATCGGTGTGTGCGGGCGCGGCGGTGGCCAGCGCCGTCGGCGTGCTCGACCCGCCGCGGAAGACCCGGGCGGCGGCCAGTGCCGACGAACTCGCCAACCCCTACCGCGGGACCGCGGTGCTGTGGCGCCTGCACCTGGCGTCGGCGCTGCTGATGGTGCCGCAGACGATGGTGTTGACGTTCATGCTGGTGTGGTTGATGCGCGCGCACGGCTGGTCGACCGCGGCGGCCGGCGCGCTGGTCAGCGCCTCCCAACTGCTGGGCGCACTGGGCCGCGTCGCCGCCGGCCGATGGTCGGACCGGGTCGGGTCGCGGATGCGGCCGATCCGCACGATCGCCGTCGCCGCCGCTGTCGTCATGGCGGGGCTGGCGCTGACCGATCACCTGGGCTCGGCGCTCGCCGTGCCGATCATGGTCGTCGCGTCGGTGGTCACGGTGCTCGACAACGGGTTGGCGTTCACCGCGATCCCCGAATTCGCAGGGCCGTTCTGGAGCGGACGCGCGATGGGCGCCCAGAACACCACCCAGCGGCTGACCGCCGGCGCCGGCCCGCCGCTCTTCGGTGAGTTGATCGACGCGAGCGGTTATCCGCTGGCGTTCGCGGTGTGCGCGCTCTTCCCGATCCTGGCGCTGCCGATAGTGCCGGTTGGCGCCCGCCCGCGCGGCACGTGAGTTTTGCCGCCGTCTCCGACAGATGCGTGTGGAACCATTGATCAAGTGGCGGTGGAGTCGATCGGTACCGGAGCTCGCTGGTCGATGGTGGCGATCTCACTGGCCGTCACGGCAAGCGCCTTCATCTTCATCAACGGCGTCGCGTTTCTGATCCCCGCGCTGGAGGCCGAACGCGGTACTGCGCTGGCCGAAGCCGGTCTGTTGGCAGCCATGCCGAGCTTCGGAATGGTGGTCACGCTGATCGCCTGGGGCGCGTTGCTCGATCGTGTGGGCGAGCGAATCGTGCTCACGGCGGGGTCGGCACTGACGGCGGCCGCCGCCTACGCCGCGACGACGGTCCACTCGATGGTTGCCATCGGGGCTTTTCTGTTCGTCGGCGGCATGGCTGCAGCCAGCTGCAACACCGCCGGCGGGCGGCTGGTGTCCGGCTGGTTCCCGCCGCATCACCGCGGGCTGGCGATGGGAATCCGCCAGACCGCACAGCCGGTGGGAATTGCCTTGGGCGCCTTGGTGATTCCGGAGCTAGCCGAACGCGGCCCAGTGGCCGGACTGATGTTTCCGGCGTTGATGTGCACGATTTCGGCAGTGGCCAGCGCGATCGGGGTGATCGACCCACCGCGCAAACTGCGGGCCGCCGCGACCGAGCAAGAGCTGGCCAACCCGTATCGCGGCCGCCCGAAGGTGCTGCGACGCATCCACATCACGTCGTCGCTGCTGATGATGCCTCAGACGGTGACCGTCACGTTCATGCTGGTCTGGTTGATCAACGACCACAACTGGTCGATCGCCTCGGCCGGCGCGCTGGTCACGGTCTCGCAATTACTCGGCGCGGTCGGGCGAATCCTGGCCGGCCGATGGTCGGACCGGGTGGGCTCGCGGATGCGGCCGCTGCGGACGGTCGCGATCGCCGCGGCGCTGAGCATGTTCCTGCTCGGCCTGATCGACCGCGTCGGCTGGCGGATCGAGGTGGTGGTCATGGTCGCCGCAGCGGTGATCGCCGTGCTCGACAACGGGTTGGAGTCCACCGCGATCACCGAGTACGCGGGCCCGTACTGGAGCGGGCGAGCGCTCGGCATCCAGAACACCACGCAGCGACTCACCGCCGCGGCCGGGCCGCCGCTGTTCGGTGCCCTGATCACGGCGGCCGGTTACCCGACGGCGTGGCTGGTATGCGGATTGTTCCCGCTCGCCGCGATTCCCTTCGTCCCGACCCGCGTGCTTCCGCCCGGCCTGGAGACTAGAGCCCGGACGCAATCCGTTCGCCGACTTCGACGGTGGATAGCCGTTCGTTCGGGCGAGTGGCCAGATGGGACTCCACGGCCCGGTCCACTCGCGCGGCGGCAGCGTCTTCGCCGACGTGGGAGAGCAGCAGCGCCACCGACATGATCGCCGCCGTCGGGTCGGCGATCCCCTGCCCGGCGATGTCGGGCGCGCTGCCGTGCACCGGCTCGAACATCGACGGGTTGGTCCGGGTGGCGTCGATGTTGCCGCTGGCGGCCAGCCCGATTCCGCCGCACACCGCGGCGGCCAGGTCAGTGATGATGTCGCCGAACAGGTTGTCGGTGACGATCACATCGAAGCGGCCCGGGTCGGTGACCAGGTGAATGGTCGCCGCGTCGACGTGCTGATAGGAAACCTCGACCTCGGGGTATTTCTCGCCGATCTCCTGCACGGTCCGTGACCACAGTGTCCCAGCGAACGTGAGCACGTTGGTCTTGTGCACCAGGGTCAGCCTCTTTCGCCGCTGCTGGGCGCGTTCGAAGGCGTCCTGGACGACGCGGCGCACCCCGAAAGCGGTGTTGACGCTGACTTCGGTGGCCACCTCGTGGGCGGTCCCGACCCGGATCGCGCCGCCGGTGCCGGTGTAGGGCCCTTCGGTGCCCTCGCGGACCACCACGAAATCGATCTGCGGGTTGCCACGTAACGGACTGTCCACGCCCGGGTAGAGCCGCGCCGGCCGCAGGTTGATGTGGTGGTCCAGCGCGAAGCGCAGCCGCAGCAGCAGGCCGCGTTCGAGCACGCCGCTGGGCACCGACGGGTCGCCGATGGCGCCGAGCAGGATCGCGTCGTGCGCCCGCAGTTCGTCAATCACCGAGTCGGGCAGCACTTCCCCGGTGGCGTGAAACCGCCGCGCGCCCAGGTCGTAGCTCGTCTTCTCCACGCCGGGCAGCACGGCGTCGAGGACCTTGACGGCCTCGGCCACCACCTCCGGGCCAATCCCGTCGCCGGGAATAACCGCCAGTTTCACGACAGGTCAACCACTTCGAGCTTGTTGGCGTCGACGGCCACCGCGATCGCCGACCGCACATCCTCCGGGACGTCGCGGTCCAGGCGCAGCAGGATCGTCGCGCCCGGGCCTTCGGTGTCCTCGGACAGCTGCGCGGCGTGAATGTTCACTCCCGCGGCACCGAGCAGGGTGCCGATCTTGCCCAGCGCGCCGGGCTGGTCGATGTAGTTGATCACCAGGTTGGTGCCCTGGGCGCGCAGGTCGAAGTTGCGCCCGTTGATCTGGACGATCTTCTCCACCTGCTGCGGCCCGGTCAACGTGCCGGCCACATTGACCACCGAACCGTCGGAGGCCACCGCGCGCACGTCGACGACGCTGCGGTGGTTGGGGCTTTCGGTGGCGGTGCTGATGTCGGCGACGACGCCGCGTTCTTCAGCGATTGCCGGAGCGTTGACGAACGTGACCGGGTCTTCGATGACTGCCGAGAACAACCCGCGCAGCGCCGAAAGTCGCAGCACCTCAACGTCTTCGGCGGCGAGCTCACCGCGCACCTGCACCGACAGCGATGCCGGCAGTTCGTCGGACAGCGCGCCGGCGAGCACCCCGAGCTTGCGCACCAGGTCCAGCCAGGGCGCCACCTCCTCGCTCACCACGCCGGCGCCGACGTTGACGGCGTCGGGCACGAATTCGCCCGCCAGCGCCAGCTTCACACTGGCCGCCACATCGGTGCCGGCCCGGTCCTGCGCTTCGGCGGTCGAGGCTCCGAGGTGCGGGGTAACGACTACTTGCGGCAGTTCGAACAGCGGGCTGTCGGTGCAGGGCTCTTTGGCGAACACGTCGATGCCGGCGGCCCGCACATGGCCACTGGACACGGCTTCGGCCAGCGCGTCCTCGTCGACCAGGCCACCACGCGCCGCGTTGACGATGATCACGCCCGGCTTGGTTTTGGCCAGGGCCTCCTTGTCGATCAACCCCGCGGTCTCCGGCGTCTTGGGCAGGTGCACCGAGATGAAGTCGGCGCGGGCCAGCAGCTCGTCGAGGGTCAGCAGCTCGATGCCCAGCTGCGCGGCGCGCGCCGGCGACACGTACGGGTCGTAGGCCACCAGGTAGGCGCCGAAGGCGGCCAGCCGCTGGGCGACCAGCTGGCCGATGCGGCCCAACCCGACGACGCCGACGGTCTTGCCGAAGATCTCGGTGCCGGAGAACGACGAACGCTTCCACTCGTGGGCGCGCAGCGAGGCGTCGGCCGCGGTGATCTGGCGGGCGGCGGCCAGCAGCAGCGCGATCGCGTGCTCGGCGGCGCTGTGGATGTTCGATGTCGGCGCGTTGACCACGAGCACGCCGCGGGCGGTGGCGGCGTCGACGTCGACGTTGTCCAGCCCGACGCCGGCGCGCGCGACGATCTTGAGTTTGGGTGCGGCAGCCAGTACCTCGGCGTCGACGTTGGTGGCCGAGCGCACAAGCAGCGCGTCGGCGTCGGACACTGCGGCCAGCAGCTTCTCCCGGTCCGGGCCGTCGACCCAGCGCACTTCGACCTGGTCGCCAAGGGCGGCGACGGTCGATTCGGCAAGTTTGTCAGCGATCAAGACAACAGGCAGGCTCACCCGGCCAGCCTAAGCGGCGATCGCAAGCGCGGTGGAGCCGGGCGCTGGGGGTCGCCGCCAACACTGATCCGTTGAATCTGCGCTAACCAGGTGAGCTACTCGCACTTTTGCCTGGTAGCCGCAGAGTCAACGGCTCTGTCGGTGCACGGGTGCACGGTGACCGTAAGTCCGACGAGAGAAGGGACGGCACCCATGTGCTGGATGTGCGATCACCCGGGGAGCACCGTTGAGGAATGGTTCGCGGAGATTGAGAAAACAAAGGCAAAACATGGCTGGGCGGTGCAATACGTCGAGAGTGACCGTGCGCCCTACGCCTACACGGCTGGGCTGCATGAACATGGCCTGCCCGAACTGTTGGTGACCGGCCTGCCACCGCTCCCGACGCCCGGCTTCTCAACACCGTCGCCGCGTACCTGATGGATGGCGGACGACCGGTCCCGGGCGAATGGATCTCGGTACATGATGGGCCGATGCTGGCGGTCGTCCAGGTGGACCATCCCGACGCGCATATGGGCGTGGCGGTGGCGTTCTATGGCCGTCAGCTGCACGCCCTGCAACTGGTTTGGGCCGACGATCGTGGCCACCGCCCGTGGTGCCCGGAATTCAGCAACGGCGGGCTGCGGCAGCCGGTCCTCGGTGTACGTCCCGGCATGACCTGAGGGCAGCGGTCCCTACGATCACGGCATGGACGTCACCGTGGTCGGTAGCGGACCCAACGGGCTGACCGCCGCAGTCATCTGCGCCCGCGCCGGGCTTTCCGTGCAGGTCATCGAGGCCCAGCCGACGTTCGGCGGCGGTTCTCGCACCGCCGCCGACCCCGAATTCTCGGGGGTGTCGCACGACATCTGCTCGGCGGTGCACCCGCTTGCGCTGGCCTCGCCGTTCATGGCGCAATTCGACCTGCCCGCGCGCGGCGTGAAGTTGGCTGTGCCGGAGCTGGCGTATGCCAATCCGCTGCCCGACGGTCCGGCGGCAATCGCCTATCACGACCTCGATCGCACCTGCGACGGATTACAGCATGGGGCGTCGTGGCGACGGCTGCTGGGCCCGTTGGTCGAGAACTTCGGCGCGGTGGTCCAGCTGCTGCTCGGCGACAAGCGCTCGGTGCCCCTTACGCCGCTCACCGCGGCGCGGATGGGGTTGCGGATGATTACCCAGGCCACCCCGTTGTGGGGATCGCTGGCCGGCGAGGACGCCCGGGCGTTGTTCACCGGCGTTGCGGCCCATACGATTTCGCGGATGCCCTCGCTGGTGTCAGCGGCTGCCGGACTGATGCTGGCCACGCTGGCGCATTCGGTCGGCTGGCCGATCCCGGCGGGTGGCAGTCAGGCGATCGCCGACGCGTTGGTCGCGGATTTGCGGGCACACGGCGGCGAGCTGACCTCCGGCGTGGAGGTCACCGAACCGCCGAGCGGCGTCGTCCTGTACGACACCGCCCCAACCGCTCTGCTGCGCATCTACGGCGACTTGTTGCCGCCGCGATACGCGAAGGCGTTGCACCGCTACCGGTTTGGGCCCGGCGTGGCCAAGGTCGACTTTGTGCTCAGCGACGACATCCCGTGGTCGGATACCCGGCTGGCCCAGGTGCCGACAGTGCATCTCGGCGGTAGCCGTGAGCAGACGGCGCACGCCGAGGCCGAAGTCGCCGCAGGCCGGCACGCTGACTGGCCGATGGTGCTGGCCGCGACTCCGCACGTCTGCGATCCCAGCCGAATCGACGCCAATGGTCGCCGACCGCTGTGGACCTATGCCCACGTCCCGTCGGGGTCACCGGTGGACCAAACCGAAGCTGTCACTGCGATTTTCGAGCGATTCGCGCCCGGATTCCGCGACGTCGTCGTCGCGGCCCGCAGCGTCCCGGCGGCACGGCTAGCCGACCACAACGCCAATTACGTCGGCGGGGACATCGGGGTCGGTGGAAACTCCGCGTGGCATGCGATCGTCGGCCCGACGCCGCGGCTCAACCCGTGGAGCACCCCGATTCCCAAGGCGTATCTGTGTTCTGCGGCGACTCCGCCGGGCGGCGGAGTGCACGGCATGTGCGGCTACTACGCCGCACGCACTGTACTCAAGCGCGAGTTCGGGATTCGCGAGCTGCCGAAACTGGCACCCTGAATTGCCGTCGTTACCACCATCGTCCGGCGATTAGCCTTGGTTTGTAACGGAACGTAGGTTCGCCGACGTCGCACGGCTTACAGATCGATCCGGATCAGACGTTGCCGGCCAGCGCGGACGGGAGATCGCCCGCCCGCGCGTTGGCCGATGCCGGATACGTGGTCTGGTGACTGTGACCCCGCCGAGCGTGCGCAAAACCGTGGCGCGACACGGCGTGTCGCGCGCGGACACGCACGCTCGGCGCAGACGTCAGGCTGTCTCGGTGATCGGGCGGTCGACCCAGCTCATCAAGTCGCGCAGCTTCTTGCCGGTGACCTCGATGGGGTGTTCGGCATTCTCCTTACGCAGCCGTGCCAGCTCCTTGCCGCCGCTTTCCACGTCGGCGACCAGCTTCTTGACGAAGGTGCCGTCCTGGATTTCGCGCAGAATCTCGCGCATCCGCTCCTTGGTGCCTGCGTCGATCACCCGCGGACCCGACAGGTAACCACCGAACTCCGCGGTGTCGGACACCGAGTAGTTCATCCGCGCGATGCCGCCCTCGTACATCAAGTCGACAATCAGCTTGAGCTCGTGCAGAACCTCGAAGTAGGCCATCTCCGGCGCGTAGCCGGCCTCGACCATCACGTCGAACCCGGCCTTGACCAATTCCTCGGTGCCGCCGCACAACACGGCCTGCTCACCGAACAGGTCGGTCTCGGTCTCCTCCTTAAACGTGGTCTTGATGACACCGGCCCGGGTACCGCCGATGCCCTTGGCGTAGGACAGCGCCAGCGCCTCACCCTCGCCGTTGGGGTCTTGGGCAACAGCGATCAGACATGGCACACCCTTGCCGTCGACGAACTGGCGACGCACCAAGTGCCCCGGGCCTTTCGGGGCGACCATCGCGACGGTGATGTCGGCGGCCGGCTTGATCAACTCGAAGTGGATGTTGAGCCCGTGGCCGAAGAACAACGCGTTGCCCGGCTGAAGATTCGGCTCGATCTCGTTTTTGAAGATGTCGGCCTGAGCGGTGTCGGGCGCCAAGAGCATGATCACGTCGGCCCACTTGGCCACCTCGGCGGGCGTGTCGACCTCGAGTCCCTGCTCGGCGACCTTGGCCCGCGACTTCGACCCCTCCTTCAGGCCCACCTTCACCTGAACCCCGGAGTCGCGCAGGCTCAGCGAGTGCGCGTGTCCCTGGCTGCCGTATCCGATCACGCCGACCTTGCGGCCCTGGATGATCGACAGGTCGGCATCGTCGTCGTAGAACATCTGCACTGCCACTGTGTGATTCCTTCTTTTGTCGTTGAGTTACTTGGTGGTGCCGATGCCGCGCGGACCGCGCGAGAGCGACACCAATCCGGATTGGACGATTTCCCGCACCCCGTAGGGCTCCAGGACCCGCAGCAGCGCTTCGAACTTCGCCGGGGTACCGGTGGCCTCGATGATCAGCGACTCCGGGGAGACGTCGATGACCCTGGCCCGGAACAGGTTCGCCGCTTCGATGATCTGGCCGCGAGTGCTGGCATCGGCGCGTACTTTGATCAGCGCCAACTCTCGGGACACCGAATTGTCGTCATCCTGCTCGACGATCTTGATGACGTTGATCAGTTTGTTGAGTTGCTTGGTGACCTGTTCGAGCGGGGTGTCCTCGGCCGAGACGACGATGGTCATCCGGGACATGTCTTTCTGCTCGGTGGCACCGACCGCCAGCGACTCGATGTTGAAGCCGCGCCGGGAAAACAGCGCCGCGACGCGCGCGAGCACGCCGGGCTTGTCCTCGACCAGTACCGACAGCGTATGGGTGGTTGCGCTCATCAGGCGTGCCCCTCGTTGCCTTCGTCGTCGAAGAGTGGACGGATGCCGCGGGCGGCCTGAATCTCGTCGTTGCTGGTGCCGGCGGCCACCATCGGCCACACCTGAGCGTCGGCGCCCACGATGAAGTCGATCACCACCGGGCGGTCGTTGATCGCCCGCGCCTGGTTGATCACGTCGACCACGTCTTCCTCACGCTCGCAACGCAATCCGACACAACCCAGCGCCTCGGCCAACTTCACGAAGTCGGGGATGCGGTGCGAGTGGGTGGCCAGGTCTGTCTGCGAGTATCGCTCGGCATAGAACAGCGACTGCCATTGCCGCACCATGCCCAGGTTGCCGTTGTTGATCAGCGCGACCTTGATCGGCGCGCCTTCGATCGCGCAGGTGGCCAGCTCCTGGTTGGTCATCTGGAAACAGCCGTCGCCGTCGACCGCCCACACTTCGGCGTCCGGGCGGGCGATCTTGGCGCCCATCGCCGCCGGAATAGCGAAGCCCATGGTGCCCAGGCCGCCGGAATTGATCCACGTGCGCGGCTTTTCGTAGGAGATGAACTGCGCGGCCCACATCTGGTGCTGGCCGACCCCGGCGACGTACACCGCGTCCGGGCCGGCGATCTTGCCCAGCGTTTCGATCACATACTCCGGGCTGAGGCTGCCGTCGCTTTGCGGCCCGTAGCTCAAGGGGTAGGTGTCCTGGACACCGCGCAGGTATTCCCACCAGTCATCGAGCTCGATGCTGGCTCCGTCGTGGCGCAGCGCGGCGATCAAGTCGGTGATGACGGCCTTGACGTCGCCGACGATCGGGACGTCGGCGTGGCGGTTCTTGCCGATCTCGGCGGGGTCGATGTCGGCGTGGATGACCTTGGCCTCCGGCGCGAACGAATCGAGCTTTCCGGTGACCCGGTCGTCGAAGCGGGTGCCCAGCGCGATCAGCAGGTCGCTGCGCTGCAGGCCGGCCACCGCCGCCACCGTGCCGTGCATGCCCGGCATGCCGAGGTGCTGCGGGTGGCTGTCCGGGAAGGCGCCCCGCGCCATCAGCGTGGTGACCACCGGGATACCAGTCAGCTCGGCCAGTTCGCGCAGCTGCTCGCATGCTTCGCCGCGGATAACGCCGCCGCCGACGTAGAGCACCGGTTTGCGGGCGGCCGCGATCAGCTTGGCTGCCTCGCGGACCTGGCGGTTGTGCGGCTTGGTGTTCGGCTTGTAGCCGGGCAGTTCCATCCGTGGCGGCCAGGCAAACGTGCACTGGGCCTGCAGCACGTCCTTGGGGATGTCGACCAGCACCGCGCCGGGGCGCCCGGTGGCCGCGATGTGGAACGCCTCGGCAATCACCCGGGGGATCTCGTCGCCGGCGCGGACCAGGAAGTTGTGCTTGGTGATCGGCATCGTGATGCCGGAGATGTCGGCCTCCTGAAAGGCGTCGGTGCCGATCAGCGAGCGCCCGACCTGCCCGGTGATCGCCACCACCGGCACCGAATCCATCTGCGCGTCGGCGATCGGGGTCACCAGGTTGGTGGCGCCGGGACCGGAGGTGGCCATGCACACGCCGACTTTGCCGGTCGCATGGGCATAGCCACTGGCGGCGTGCCCGGCGCCCTGCTCGTGGCGGACCAGCACGTGGCGTAGCTTTTTCGAGTCGAACAGCGGGTCGTACACCGGCAGCACCGCGCCGCCGGGGATGCCGAAGATGACCTCGACGTCGAGTTCCTCCAACGACCGAATTACCGACTGTGCGCCAGTCATCTGTTGCGGCGCAACGTGTTTCGGTTTAGATGCAGCAGACGCGCCGTTGGCGACGGGCATTGTGGCCGATCGCTCCGTTGGTCGCGTGGTGGGTGCGCTCACTGGATCCTCTTCGTTGGTCTCTCGATGACAACAAAAAACCCCCGCCAGCTCAGCTGCTGCACGAGGGTTGCGCGTTGGTGCTCGAAAACTAGTCAGCCACCAACGCGCCGACCGAGTACTACGAGCATTTCGCGGCTGTCCATAGCGTTCGACGGTAGCCTCCGCACAGGTCAGCCGTCAAATCCTGCTCGGGCGAACCCCGGCGTTGATATTGCACCCAAGGTCGTGATTTCCGCCGCGGCACAGCCCTGAACGCGATGTCAACGGGGAATGACATGATGCCAGCGTGGCTTCTCACTCACCGCCGGTAGTGATCAGGGTGTCGCCGATGGCGCATTTCGCGGTGGGTTTCCTGACGCTGGGTCTGCTGGTGCCGGTGCTGACCTGGCCACTGACCGCGCCGCTGCTCGTGATCCCAATTGTGTTGTCGGCGTTGATCGTTCGGCTGCGCACCGTGGCCGACGACGACGGCGTGACCGTTCGGACGCTGCTGGGTAGCCGGTCGGTGCGCTGGGCCGAGATCGACGGGCTGCGGTTCAGCAAGAGCTCCTGGGGCCGTGCCCGGCTGAAGACCGGTGGCGAGTTGCGGCTGCCCGCAGTCACCTTTGCCACGCTGCCCTTGCTGGCGGAGGCCAGCGCGGGCCGAGTGCCCAATCCGTACGCGGGCTAGCTCAATGGCGGCGACCCGCAGCGCCCGGCTCCGCCGCGCTCGCGATCGCCGCTAGCTCAATGGCGGCGACCCGCAGCGCCCGGCTCCGCCGCGCTCGCGATCGCCGCTAGCTCAATGGGTTGGCGCCGTTGAGCATCACCCACACCGCGACGCCCCCGCCGATGCCCAGCAGCAGCGCCGCGAACGAACCGATGAACGGCCGGCGCGCCCAGCCGCGACCGGCGTCGAACCCGTAGCGGCCGGGGCCGATCAGGATGACGGCGGCCGACACCAGGATCAGCGTGATCTCGTACTCGTGACCGTCGGGCAAGAAGTAGGGAAACGACCGCGAATCCGACTGCCCCGATACCGCCGCGATCAGGCCGTTGATCAGGTAAGCCAGTGCGCCCGCGGCGGCCAGCGGGGTGAACAGCCCCAGCACCAGCAGGACCCCGGCGACGATCTGGCCGCCCGCTGCGACGTAGGTGAGGATGTCCGCGTGCTGGTAGCCGACATCGGACAACGAGTTTTTGAATGCGGTCAGCCCGTGCCCGCCCCACCAGCCGAACAGCTTCTGCAGTCCATGCGCCATCAGCACCGCGCCCAGTCCGACCCGCAGGATCAGCAGCCCGAAGTCCTGGGTGCCGCGGCGGCTGGCCGCGCGGACCCGCTCGTCGTGCTCGGCGGTGTCGGTTTCCGGCGGGCCGAACACCGAGTGGCGCCCGGTGTCCGGCGGCTGGACGTAGGGCAATGGCTGCGACGCACCGATCAGGCCGTATCCGCTGCTGGACACGCGCGCACTGCTGGAGTCGTAGTGCGGAATCGTGGTCGTCTCGAAATCGCCTGCATAGGTGGCTGACGGCAGGTCGTCTTCCGGGTCGACCAGGCTTGCGGTTGCCGGCCGGCCCGGGGTTGGCGCCTCGGAGTCCTCCGGCCGCCGCCAAGGTGCGTCATGCGATTGACTGGTCACGGGTGTCAGGGTAAGGGCAGTTCTGCCGAGATCGGGGATTTGAGCGGCGCTTTTACCAGACTGATGCACGCGGCGATGTTTCACGCCAGCGGATTGGCCCCGTTGAGCAACGCCCAGATGCCGACGCCGGCGCCGATACCCGCCAGCAGCGCCACCGACGACCCGATGAATGGGCGCCGGGCCCAGCCGCGGCCCGCGTCAAGCCCGTACAGTCCGGGGCCGGCCAGCAGGATCGCGACCACCGCAATGATGGCCATGACGTGGTACTCGTTGCCGTCGAGCAGGAACGTGGGGTGCCCGTGCTGACGCTGGGCCGCGATGTTGGCCAACAGGCCGTTGATCAGGTAGGCCAATGCGCCGGCGGCGACCACCGGGGTGAACAACCCCAGGATCAACAGCGCACCTGCCGCGATCTGGCCGCCGGCGCCCACCCAAGCCAGGATGTCGGCGTGCTGAAAGCCGAGATTGGTCAGGGAACGCGTGAATCCGTCGTGGCCCTGGCCGCCCCACAAGCCGAATGCGTTCTGCAGGCCGTGGGCGCCCAGCACCGCGCCGACGCCCACTCGCAGCACCATCAAGCCCAGATGCTGGGTGCCGCGTTGTTTGGCGATTTTCAGCCGGGGGTCGTCGACCAGCCGCGGCTGCACGGACGGCAGCGGATCGCGATCGGCGACCGGCGGCTGCGCGGTGTCATCGCTGACGTCGTCGGCCGGCTCGTCGGGCTCGGTCGCCGTGGTCTCCGAGTCGGCGTTCGCACCGCCGTCGTCCGCGTCCAGATCTTCGCCGGATTCCTCGGCCTGCGCGGGAGCCGACTCCGCGGCCGGCTCCGGCGCCGCGGATTCCTCGGGTTTCGGGACTGCGGGCTCCGGTGCCGGTGGCCGCGGTGCAGCTTCCGGCGCGGGCGGGCGGGACTCGGCCTGCGGCGGAGGCGGGGGTGCCTTGCGGGGCGGCGGAGGGGTCTTCCGCGTCGGCGACGCCTCGGCGTCCTCAAGCCGGTGAAATCGGGTAAAGCCATATGGGTCGCCGGTCACCGTGCCAGCCTAAAGCCAAGCAACTTACGCCCGTGACACTTTGCCGGACGCCTTGATCTCCCCGTGACCCCGCGCATGGGCGGGTCGGCATGGCGGGGACCGCGGCAGTGTCCGTAACCTTGCGGACATGCGGTTACGGCGGTCGGTTCGGTGCGGGTTCGCCGCGCTGTGTGCGGCGCTGCTCGTCGTGAGCGGTTGCGCCCGGTTCAACGACGCCCAGTCCGAGCCGTTCACCACCGAACCCAATCGGCGCCCCCCGCCGACGTCGACGCCTCCCCCGCCGCCACCGCTGCCCGCCAAGCCGTTCCCCAAGCAGTGCCCGGCCCCCGGGGTGATGCAGGGCTGCCTGGAAAGCACCAGCGGGTTGATCATGCTGCCGGACAGCAAGTCGGCGCTGGTCGCCGAGCGCACCACCGGCGCGGTCAAGGAGGTCTCGGTCAGCGCCGAGCCGAAGGTGAAAACGGTGATCCCGGTCGACCCCTCCGGTGACGGCGGGCTGATGGACATTGTGCTGTCCCCGACCTACAAACAGGACCGGCTGATGTATGCCTACGTCAGCACGCCCAGCGACAACCGGGTGATCCGGATCGCCGACGGCGATATCCCCAAAGACATCCTGACGGGAATCCCGAAGGGAGCCACCGGCAACACCGGCGCGCTGATCTTCACCAGTCCGACCACGCTGGTGGTGCTCACCGGCGATGCGGGCAACGCGGCGATGGCCGCCGACCCGGGGTCGCCGGCGGGCAAGGTGCTGCGGATCGAGCAGCCGACCACGCTCAACCAGGCCCCGCCGACCACTGCGCTCTCCGGCATCGGCTCGGGGGGCGGGTTGTGCACCGACCCGGTCGACGGGTCGCTGTACGTGGTGGACCGCGCGCCCACCGCCGACCGGCTGCAGCGCATCACCAAGGACTCCAAGGTGTCCACCGTCTGGACGTGGCCGGACCGGCCCGGCGTGGCCGGTTGCGCGGCCCTGGACGGCACGGTGCTGGTGAACCTGATCAACACCAAACAGACCGTGGCCGTCCATCTCGCTCCGGCGACCGGCGCGGTCACCGGCGAGCCTGACGTGGTGCGTCAGGACACACACGCCCACGCGTGGGCGTTGCGGATGTCGCCGGACGGAAACGTCTGGGGCGCAACGGTGAACAAGACCGCCGGTGATGCGGAGAAGCTTGACGACGTGGTGTTCCCGCTGTTCCCGCAGGGCGGCGGATTCCCGCGGGCGAACGAGGACAAGACGTAGCGGCGATCGCAAGCGCGGCAAAGCCGGGCGCAGCGGGTCGCCGCGCGACAGGCCAAGCGGCGATCGCAAGCGCGGCAAAGCCGGGCGCAGCGGGTCGCCGCGCGACAGGCCAAGCGGCGATCGGGCTCAGCGCTACGCCCCGTGGCCGGGCTCGAGTTCGGTGACATCGGAGAAGCTGACGAGATCATCGCCGCGCTCGGGCGCGTAGCCGGCAACCGGTTCCAGTAGGTAGCCGACATGGTCGCCGAGGTCGATACGGTCGAGCGTCTTGCCTACAAACCATGCCACTGCACCGTCGAGGATCGGCATTCCCTGCGGACCGCTGTGCCAGGAGCACTGCGCGAACTTGTCGACCTCGTCACCGGTTTGGCCGCCGAATAGTCGCGCCAGCTCAATGTCGCTGCGGGCCAACACATGTACGGCCAAATGCGCGGATTGGGTTGCGACGCCGAAGGTGTGGTTGCGCCTGGACATGCCGACCAGAAATCGTGGTGGCTTCAAGCTGGTTTGAGTGGCGAATCCGACCAGGCAGCCCGACGGGTGACCGTCGGCCTGGGTGGTCACCACGAACATCGTGTAGTCCAGCATGCCAATCAGCCGGTCGAACGATTCATCGGCCATCTCACCATCATGGACCAGACCGGCGCACTCGCAGGCTATCCGGCCGGTCGGGGGTTGAGGAGCGCCACCATCGCCTCGACCTGCCTGCGGTTGAGCACAACCGTTGACCCGTCGGGTAAACCGAGGATCCGGTCCGTCGCGATACCGTGGAGCTTGGTGCGCTTCATGCAGTCATCGATGGCCTTGCGTCGGGATTTCGCGTCGTGCGCATTGAGCACTTGAACCATGTACTTCTGCAAACTGGCCGCGAATCCCTGAATGATGTCACCGACGCCCTCGGGATCGAAAGTGTCGAAGATACCCTCGCGTACCCCGTCGGTGATGACTTCGGTTAGTACCGGCCGGAACAGGTCCTCCCAGATCGTCACGATCTTTGCAAACAGCGCCTGGTTGTGCGGCTCGAGCAGTGACGCCATCGCCGCGATCTGTTCGGGAGCGCCCATGGCCATCTTGACCCGATAACTCGCGGCAAGCCCGGTGTTGAGGCGGTCCAGCGCGTTCTTGCCGGCCTGGTCGAAGATCGGACGCACAACGTCGAAGGCTTCCGCAGCGCTGCGTTCGGCGAGCGCGGTGACCAGCGCCTCCTTGGATGGGAAGTAGTGGTAGAAAGCGCCTTTCGAGGTACCTGTCGCGACGAGAAGGTCGTTGAGACTTACATTCTCATAACCACGTTGGAGAAACAGCGCGAGTGCCTGGTCGAGCACTTCGGCTCTCCGGACGTCCTTGGGTTTCACGACACGCGGCATGGCGGTATCGAGTCAGTCGGACTTCTTCAGCCACCCCACGTATGCCAGGTACAGACCGCACAGTGCGAGCAGCCCGAATCCGACGCGCACGACGGCGATGGCAGGACTCGACGTCTCGGTGGCGTTTTCGGCCCCCTTGACTATCAGCTGTGGCATGGCCAGCAATGCGAAACCCCGCAGCAGCAGGAACCAGCCGACGAGCGAGATGATCACGGCCGCACCGCTGCCCCAATACTGGTGGAACGCAACGACGAACAGGCCAGAAAAGAACAGCAACGCGCCCAGCACCCACGGCCACATCGGGTCTGCCGAGAAACTGGACAACTGGCTCCCGAGGCTTCCGGCCCTGATCGCGACGATCGCGGGAACCACGGCGATGAACGGGCCGAGCACGCGTGCAAACGAGCGCGTGCGCTGCGAGCGATCGGCCGGGGTGGCGGGTGTGCGCATGGTTACCAATCCTTTTCGACGTGTGGCGGAGGTTGCTGCCGCCCTTTTAGACCACCGGTCTACAGATTAGACCATCGGTCTAAAATGGTGCGCTCAAGTGTCGGCGGTTGCCGGACATGGCGCGCGTGTCACACATCCACCCGCAGGATCCGTCTGGTGTGCATCAGCAGTTCACACACGAAAGGCAGGACCATGACCGAGATCGTTATCATCGGCGGCGGGTACACCGGCACGGCCGCGGCCGTCAGCCTCGCAGCCCGGGTGCGCCGCCGCGAGGACACCCACATCACGCTGGTCAACCCGGAGCGCCGCTTCACCGAGCGGCTGCGGTTGCACCAGGTGGCCTCCGGCCAACAACTGGCCGAGCTGCAGATCCCCGATCTGCTCCAGGGCACCGCCGTCACGTTCGTCCAGGGCTGGGTGACCGCGATCGACGCGGACGCGCAGACCGTCCGGGTCGACGACATGCGCACGCTGCACTACGACACGTTGGTCTATGCGCTCGGCAGCGTCGCGGACACCGCAGCGGTGCCGGGCGTCGACGAGTTCACGTACACACTGAACAGTGCACACGACGCGGCGTTGTTCGCCGAACAGCTGGACCGGCTCGGCGAAGGCACCGTGGTGGTGGCGGGCGGCGGCCTGACCGGCGTCGAATCCGCTGCCGAAATCGCCGAGCAGCATCCCGAACTGGACGTCGTACTGCTGAGCCGCACGACACCGGGGTCGATGATGAGCCCCAAGGCACAAGCACGCCTGCACGCGGGTCTGGCCCGGTTGGGCGTGCAGGTCCGGTCCGGCGCCGAAATTGTCAAGGTGATGGCCGACGGCGTTGCGCTGGCCGACGGCGACGTGGTCGGCGCGCGGACAGTGCTGTGGACCGCCGGTGTGCGGGTATCACCGCTGGCAGCCGCCGCCGGCTTGCAGGTCGACGAGCGCGGCCGGATCGTCACCGACGAGTCGCTGCGCTCGGTGTCGCACCCCAACGTCTACGCCGTCGGCGACGCCGCTGCCGTCCGGCAGCGTTACGGGGTCATGCACGGCACCTGCCAAAGCGGAATCCCGACTGCGCTGCACGCTGCGGCGTCGATCACGCGGGAACTGAAGGGCAAGCAGCCCAAGAAGTTTCGATTCGGGTACGTTCATCAGCCGGTCAGCTTGGGGCGCCGTGACGCGGTCATCCAGTTCACCCATCCCGACGACAGCCCCACGCGGTTCTACTTGGCCGGCCGGTGGGCTGTCGCGTACAAAGAGACGGTGAGTTCCAGCCCGTGGCCCACCTACCGTCTGCTCAAGTCGGTTCCGTCGGTGGGTACCACGACCTGGCGTCGCGGCGGCCGGTTCACGCGATGAGCACCGACCAGCAGACCTTCGAGCACCACCGCAAGCTGTTGTTCGCGATCGCCTATCGGATCCTGGGCACGGTCGCAGACGCAGAGGACGTGGTCCAAGACGCGTGGCTCAAGTGGTCGGCGGCCGACCGGGGGCAGGTCGCCGACCCGAAAGCCTATCTGGGACGGATCGTCTCCAATCTGTCGATGGATCGGCTTCGGTCCAGCCAGCGGCAACGGGAAACCTATGTGGGGCCGTGGCTTCCGGAGCCGATCCGTACCAGCCCGGACACCGCCGACGACGTCGCCACCGCCGAGTCGGTGTCAATGGCGATGCTGGTGGTGCTGGAAACGCTGAGTCCGTTGGAGCGCGCGGTTTTCGTCCTCAAGGAAGTGTTCGACTTCAGCTACGCCGAGATCGCCGAAGCCCTCGACCGTTCCGAGTCGGCCGTGCGCCAGGCCGGTCACCGCGCCCGCGAACACGTGCAGGCGCGGCGGCCCCGATTCGAGACGGATCACGCCAAGAAGCGCGAGATCACCGAGCGGTTCTTCGCCGCGGCTGCCGGCGGTGACATCAATGAGCTCATGGAACTGCTCGCCCCCGACGTCACGCTCTGGACCGACGGCGGCGGAAAGGTTCGCCAGGCGCTGCGTCCCATCCTGGGCAACGAAAAGGTGGCCGCCTGGATCGCCGGCACGATCAAACGACCTTACGAGGGCGTCGAGATTGCGGACATGGCAGTCGAAGTCGTTGACATCAACGGCGGACCGGGCATCGTCTTCACCGGTGCGGGCCGCGTGATCGCCACCCTGACCGTCGATCTCGACCCCGATGGACGCATCGCCACCATCCACAACGTGGCCAACCCCGACAAGCTCGGCGCCGTCGCCGACGGTGTGGCCCGGATGTAACTGTTAGGCCTGGCCGCAGGCTTTGAGCACCAGTTCACGCACCCGCGCCGCGTCGGCCTGGCCCTTGGTCGCCTTCATCACGGCGCCGACGATCGCGCCCGCCGCCTGCACCTTGCCGCCGCGGATCTTTTCTGCAATATCGGTATTGGCGGCCAATGCCTCGTCGACCGCGGCCTGGATCAGCGAATCGTCGCGAACCACGGCCAGGCCGCGCGCGGTCATCACCTGCTCGGGCTCGCCATCCCCGGCCAGCACACCCTCGACGACTTGGCGGGCCAGCTTGTTGGACAACTTGCCGTCGTCGACCAGTGCGATGACCTCAGCGACCTGCTTGGGCGTGATCGGCAACGCGTCGAGGTCGACACCAGCCTCGTTGGCCTTCTGCATCAGGAAGCTCCCCCACCAGGCGCGCGCCTTGTCACTGGAGGCGCCGTGTTCGACGGTGGCGATCACCAGGTCGACAGCGCCGGCGTTGACCAGATCACGCATCACCTCGTCGGAAACGCCCCACTCCTGCTGAATCTGCCTGCGGCGCAACCACGGTAGCTCGGGAATGGTCTGGCGCAGCCGCTCGACCAGCTCGGTGCTGGGCGCCACCGGCTCAAGGTCGGGTTCGGGAAAATAGCGGTAGTCCTCGGCGGTTTCCTTGGTGCGGCCGGGGCTGGTATAGCCGGACTCGTGGAAGTGCCGGGTCTCCTGGGCGACCCGTCCACCGGACGCCAGAACGGCGCCCTGCCGCTGCATTTCGTAGCGGACGGCGACCTCGACGCTTTTCAGCGAGTTGACGTTCTTGGTCTCGGTGCGGGTGCCGAACTGCGTGGCCCCCGTCGGCATCAGCGATACGTTCGCGTCACAGCGCATCGAACCTTGATCCATCCGCACATCGGAAACACCCAACGCACGCAACAGGTCTCGCAGTGCCGTCACGTAAGCCCGGGCGATCTGCGGGGCCCGCTCACCGGTTCCGACGATCGGCTTGGTGACGATTTCGATCAGCGGCACGCCGGCGCGGTTGTAGTCGATCAGCGACGTCGTCGCGCCGTGAATGCGGCCGGTCTCGCTGCCGATGTGGGTCAGCTTGCCGGTGTCCTCCTCCATGTGCGCGCGTTCGATGTCGACGCGCCAGGTGGTGCCGTCCTCGAGCGGCACGTCGAGGTGGCCGTTGATGGCGATCGGCTCGTCGTACTGTGAGATCTGGTAGTTCTTCGGCATGTCGGGATAGAAGTAGTTCTTGCGGGCGAAGCGACACCACGGCACGATCTCGCAGTTCAGCGCCAACCCGATCCGGATCGCCGACTCGACGGCCGCCTGGTTGAGCACCGGCAACGATCCCGGCAGGCCCAGGCACACCGGGCACACCTGGGTGTTGGCCTCGGCCCCGAAGGCCGTGGCGCAGCTGCAGAACATCTTCGTGGCGGTGGACAGCTCGACGTGGACTTCCAGGCCGAGCACCGGCTCGTAGCGTGCGACGACGTCGTCGTAGTCGAGCAGCTCAACCGCAGCAACTGTCATGCGCTCAATCGTAGTGAGGACCGCGAGCGCGGCGAAGCCGGGCGCGGCGGGTCCTCACCCACGCACCAGTGAGGACCGCGAGCGCGGCGATGGAGCCGGCCGGCTCAGCGACGTTACTGTCCGCGGAACATCTCTGCGAGCGCGGCAGCCATTTCCAGGTAGCGGCGCCTGCTCTCCTGGCTCAACCGCGACGGGACGATCTCGTTGTCGTCGTGCACGTGCCGGTCGAACGGCAACACCACCACGCGCTCGGGCAAAAATCGTTCCGATAACTCCCGGAGTTCTTTGCTCACCCAGGCCCGCGGCTTTCGTTGTTCGGTGCGGTTGATCGCCAGTGTGGCAGACTCGATGAGTCTCTGATACCCGTTGCGGCCCAACCAGTCCAGCATGGTCCTGGTCTTCCTGATCGCGTCTATGGACGTGTTGGTCACCACCACAAGAGCCTCAGACTCCAGCAAAACCGCCTCTGTCACATTGGATTTGAGCGTCTTGCCGCAGTCCACCAATAGCACTCGGTAACGTTTGCGCAGCATCGAGAACGCTTTGACGACGTCGTCGCGCTTGATCTGCCAGTCACTGTGCGCATAGTCCGGATGCCCGAAAACCTCTAAACCAGAACTGTTTCGGTGACCGAGACGATCGGCGAGGCCACCGGTGTCGACGTCGACCACGATCACCCGGTCGTCGCGCGCTTCGGCAAATATCGAGCCGAGCGCCTCGACCACTGCCGTTTTTCCGACACCGCTCTTGGCGCTCACCACCGCGATCGGAAAGGCGCCGCCCACCGGTACGCGGATCCGCTCGCGCAGGCCGAGTTCGTCGGCCCGCGCTTTGCCCTGCCCGGGTTCGCGCCGAGTCAGGTTGGAGAGCATATTGCGCCAGCCGGGTTTGGCTGGGACTTCGACGTCGGGCTCCTCGATGCTGTCGACCAGGTCTTCGTCGGGCTCAGCCTGGACGGGCCCCTCCATGTTGGTCAGCGGAACAGTCGCGCGGATGTCCGCAGGCGACGGCGGCGAGAACGCGCGTGCATCATTGCGTCGCCGCGCCGACGGCCGCCGTCCCGCCAGCGGCTCTGTCTGTTGAAACATGCCGCGATCAGGGCCGCGGTTATTCATGTTCCCGACGGTAGCACCGGTCCGGACGGTCGGAAAACCTTGGCAATGGCCGGAATTCGGTGAAAGGTTAGTGGCCCGCGGGTGAACGCGGGGTAGCGTCAGCCGAAAAACGCAGCGGCGTCGTCGTAGCGACTCTGCGGCACCAGCTTGAGCTGGCGGACCGCGTCGGCCAGCGGCACCCGGCCGATGTCCTGGCCGCGCAGCGACACCATCTGCCCGTACTCGCCGGCGTGCGCGGCGTCGGCAGCGTTCACCCCGAACCGGGTGGCCAGCACCCGGTCAAAGGGCGTCGGGGTGCCACCGCGCTGCACGTGCCCCAGCACCGTCACCCGCACGTCCTTGTTGATCCGCTTCTCCACTTCGGTGGCCAGTTGCGCGGCGACACCGGTGAACCGCTCGTGACCGAACTCGTCGATGCCGCCTTCGCGCAGCATCATCGAACCCGGCAGCGGTTTGGCGCCCTCGGCGACCACGCAGATGAAATGCGAGTCGCCGCGCTGGAATCGCCGCTTGACCAGCCGGCACACCTCTTCGACGTCGAAGGGCTGCTCGGGGATCAGGGTCATGTGGGCGCCGGAGGCCAGCCCGGCGTTCAGCGCGATCCAGCCGGCGTGCCGGCCCATCACCTCCACCAGCATCACGCGCTGGTGCGACTCGGCGGTGCTGTGCAACCGGTCGATGGCGTCGGTGGCGACCGTCAGCGCGGTGTCGTGACCGAAAGTCACGTCGGTGCAGTCGATGTCGTTGTCGATCGTCTTGGGCACGCCGACGACGGGAACGTTCTCTTCGGAGAGCCAGTGCGCGGCGGTCAGCGTGCCCTCGCCGCCGATCGGGATCAGCACGTCGATGCCGTTGTCGTCGAGCGTCTGCATGATCTGCGGCAGCCCGGCCCGCAACTTGTCGGGATGCACTCGCGCGGTGCCGAGCATCGTGCCGCCCTTGGTCAGCAGCCGGTCGTTGCGGTCGTCGTTGTGCAGTTGGATGCGCCGGTTCTCCAGCAGCCCCCGCCAGCCGTCCTGAAACCCGACCACCGACGAGCCGTAGCGGGCGTCGCACGTGCGCACCACAGCCCGGATGACCGCGTTGAGCCCGGGACAGTCGCCGCCTCCGGTGAGAACCCCGATCCGCATAGCCCCATCTTGCCGGGTGAGCGCGGCCGTCGTGGCGAGCAGACGCAGAATCGCACAAAACCTTCCGTTTCAGGGTGCTGGTCCGTTTGCTCGCCGCGAAGGTCAGCTACGTCATATCTGCTTTGATGTGCTCAAGGGCGACGCTCAGCTAGCCGCCGACGCAGAGGGGACACCCGTGCCAGACCAGGAGTCAGCCCAGCAACAGCCGCCGCCAGCGGTCGTGGCGCGCGGTATTTCGATGACCGGACCGTGGGGTCCGGTCTTCGGTCCGCTCGACCTGGACATCGACACCGGCGGGGTCACAGTGCTCACTGCCCCGGCCGGATCGGGGCGTACCGCATTGCTGATGACGGTAGCCGGCCGGATGAAGCCCGCGACCGGAACCATCACGGTGTTCGGTCGCAGCAAAGCCCGCGACATCTTCGCGGTGTCTGCGCTGGCCGGCATCGAGCAACTCGACTCGGTGTTCGAGTCGGTCACCGTCCGCGACCTGATCACCGAGCAGATCCGCTGGGATGCGCCCTGGTATCGGTTGGTCCGCCGCGCCGGTGAAGCCGAACTGGAGACGGTGTGCCGGCCGGTGTTCGGCGATCTGCCGCTGCCGCGCCTCACCGAATACGTCGAAGAACTCGACGAGCTGAACCGGCTGCTGTTGCGCATCGCGCTGGCCAACACCGCCCGGCCGCCGCTGCTGGTGGTCGCCAACCTCGACCAGGTGACCAGCGACCGGAACCGCGAGACGTTGATCGCGCGCCTGGTCGACCTGGGGGAGCAACAGACCGTGGTCACCGCGACGGTAAACGAGCTGCCGACCGGACTGGGCATCCGAAAGCAGCTACCGGTCGAACACCTGGAACGCGCCAACCTCACGCGCACCGGGCACGGCCGACACGAGAAAGGCGACAATTGATCATGCTTGCCGGAATGTCGCTGGGCACCGACCTCAAACGCTATTCCCGCGGCACCATGCCGCGGGTGGCGTTGGTCACGATCATCGTGCTGCCACTGCTGTACGGCGCGATGTACCTGTGGGCATTTTGGAATCCGTTCGCCGCGGTCGACAAGATCCCGGTCGCACTGGTCAACGAGGACCGCGGGGCAATGGTGACGGGACGCGATCTGCACGCCGGCGACGAGGTGGCCAAAGCGTTGCTGCAGTCCCGCCAGCTCGATCTGCATGAGATGTCGGCAAGCCAAGCTGCCAAAGGAGTTTCGGACGGCAGATACTACTTTTCGATCAGCCTGCCGAAGGATTTCAGCGCGGCGGCGGTGTCGCCTGCGGGCGACCATCCCCGGAAGGCGGAAATCGTGTTCCGGTTCAACGATGCCAACAATTACCTGGCCTCGGTGATGGGGCAGAACGCTGCCCGGGAGGTGCTCAACCAAGTCAGCGCCAAGGTCGGTGAGCAGGTCATCGGCACCGCGCTGACCGAGCTCACTGGCGAAGTCAAGAAGGCATCCGACGGCGCGGGCCAATTGTCGAACGGCTCCTGGCAACTCGCAGAAGGCTTGGCGACCGCGCGGGACGGCTCGGCAAAACTCGCAGACGGTACTCGTCAGCTGTCTGCCGGCATCCAGCAGGCCACCGACCCACTGCTGAAAATGTTGAATGACGTCGCCGGGTTGGGCATTGACCCGGACGCGGCCGGCGCCGCGGCGACGCGGCTAAGCGGCAGCATCACGAAGGTGACCGATCGGATTGCGTCCCTGAACGTCAACTATCAGCATGCCGCCGGGATCGTCAACCAGGTGGTGGACGGCTTGCGCGCGAATCCGAACCCGAACGTGCGGGGGCTCGCCGACACGCTGGCCGGTGCGCAGAAGCTGCTGAACGCCGCCGGGATGGACCCGGCCACCGACGAGGGCCTGGCCGAACTGCGCAACAACACCCGACAGCTGGAAAACGATCTGGCCGACCCCAAAAGCCGGCTGCGGACATTGATCACCCAGCTGCTGAACGGCCAGCTGAAAGCCGACCTGGTCAAATTGCGCACCGGCGCAACCGATGTCGACACCGGTGCGCACAAGCTCAACGACGGGCTGGCGGAACTGGCAGACGGCGGGAACCGACTCAACGACGGGGCGCAGCAGTTGGCGAGTGGGCTGGCACAGGCCGACGAGCGAGTATCTACGTTAACCGATCAGCAGCGCGTCCAGGTTTCCCAGATCCTGGCCAGCCCGGTGGGTGTCGAGATGGGTTTCACCCACCACGCCGCCACGTTCGGCGCCGGGTTTGCGCCGTTCTTCCTGCCGCTCGCCCTGTTCATCGGCTCGTTGATCATCTGGATGTTGTTGACGCCGTTGCAAACCCGCGCCATCGTCCACGGGCTCGGCGCGTTGCGAGTGGTGCTGGCCTCGTACTGGCCAGCGCTGCTGCTGGGAGTGGGCCAGGTGGTGCTGATGTATGCGGTGGTGCACTTCGGCGTCGGACTCAACGCCAAGTACGCGGCTGGTATGGTGGCCTTCCTGATCCTGATCACCGCCGCATTCCTGGCGTTGATCCAGGCGTTCAATGCGGTCTTCGGAGTTGCCGTCGGCAGGGTAATTACCCTGGCATTCTTGATGTTTCAGCTGGTGTCGTCCGGCGGCATCTATCCGGTGGAGACCACGGCGAAGCCATTTCAGGTCCTGCACCCTTACGATCCGATGACCTACGCGGTCAACGGGCTGCGACAGCTGACCGTGGGCGGTATCGACGCTCGGCTGTGGATCTCCGTAGGCGTACTGTCTGGGGTTCTCGTTGCGTCGCTGGCGGCGAGCTCGTGGGCGGCGCGGCGCAACCGCCAGTTCACCGTGGAACGACTGTATCCGCCGATCGAAGTGTGACGTGGCCGCCAGCGCGCCCTAAATCGGGGACGGCAGCGGCCCCCGGGCGGCCTCGTAGGCGGCGCCCACCCGGTACAGCCGGTCGTCGGCCAGCGCCGGCGCCATGATCTGCAGCCCGACCGGCAGCCCGTCGTCCGGCGACAAGCCCGACGGCACCGACATGCCGCAGTGCCCCGCCAGGTTCAGCGGCAGCGTGCACAAGTCGAACAGATACATGGCCAGCGGGTCGTCGACCTTCTCCCCCAACCGGAATGCCGTCGTCGGGGTTGCGGGTGACACCAGCACATCGACGGACTCGTAGGCCTCGTCGAGATCCCGGGCGATCAGCGTGCGCACCTTCTGAGCCTGGTTGTAGTAGGCGTCGTAGTAGCCCGCCGACAGCGCGTAGGTGCCGATCATGATGCGCCGCTTGACTTCCGGGCCGAACCCGGCGGCGCGGGTCAGCGCCATCACCTCTTCGGCGCTGTGCGTGCCGTCGTCGCCGACCCGCAGGCCGTAGCGCATCGCGTCGAAGCGGGCAAGGTTCGAGGAGACCTCCGACGGCAGGATCAGGTAGTAGGCGGCCAGCGCGTAATCGAAATGGGGACAATCGACTTCGCTCACCTCGGCGCCGAGTTTGGTCAGCTGCTCGACCGCGTCGTTGAACGACGCCAGTACGCCGGGCTGGTATCCCGCGCCGCTGTGCAGCTGGCGGACCACGCCGATGCGCACGCCTTGGAGATCCCCCGCCGCGCCGGCCTTGGCGGCGCCGACCACGTCGGGCACCGGGGCGTCGACGGATGTGGAGTCACGCGTGTCGTGCCCGGCGATCACCTGGTGCAGCAGCGCGGTGTCGAGCACGGTGCGCGCACACGGCCCGCCCTGGTCCAGCGACGACGCGCACGCCACCAACCCGTAGCGCGACACCGTGCCGTAGGTGGGTTTGACGCCGACCGTGGCGGTCAGCGCGGCGGGCTGGCGGATCGAGCCGCCGGTGTCGGTGCCGATGCCAAGCGGCGCCTGGAACGCCGCCAGCGCCGTCGCAGTACCGCCGCCCGAGCCGCCGGGCACCCGCTCCACATCCCACGGGTTGCGGGTGGGGCCGTAGGCGGAGTTTTCCGTCGACGAGCCCATCGCGAACTCGTCCATGTTGGTCTTGCCAAGGATCGGAATGCCGGCCGCCCGCAAGCGTGCCGTCACGGTGGCGTCGTATGGAGAGCGCCAGCCCTCCAAGATCTTGGATCCGCAGGTGGTGGGCATGTCGGCCGTGGTGAACACGTCCTTGAGCGCCAGCGGCACCCCGGCCAGCGGGGACGGCAGCGCCTCGCCGGCGGCCAGCGCTTTGTCGACGGCGCCCGCCGCGGCCAGCGCCTTATCGGCCGCGACATGCAGAAAGGCGTTGTAGCGTTCGTCGGTGGCCTCGATCTGGTCGAGACAGGCCTGGGTGATTTCGGCCGACGACAACTCCTTGGCGGCGATTTTGGCGGCCAGCGTCGCCGCCTCCTGGCGGATGAGGTCGCTCACTGCTCTTCCCCGAGGATCTGCGGCACGGCGAAACGGCCGTCGACCGCCGCCGGAGCCTGGTCGAGCGCCTGCTGCTGCGTCAGGCCCGGCGCGATTTCGTCGGGGCGGGTGACGTTGACGTCCTTGAGCGGGTTGTCGGTCGCTTCGACGCCGGTGACGTCGACGGCCTGGATCGCGCTCACGTGCGTCAGGATGGCGTCGAGCTGGCCGGCGAAGCTGTCGAGTTCGCCGTCGGTCAACGCCAGCCGGGCCAGCCGGGCCAGGTGGGCCACCTCGTCACGGGAGATCTGGGACACGAGGCAAGAGCTTAATGGGGCGGCGATCGCAAGCGCGGCGAAGCCGGGCGCCGCGGGTCGCCGCCCCATCAGCCGGCGGCGATCGCAAGCGCGGCGAAGCCGGGCGCCGGGGGTCGCCGCCCCATCAGCACTGTGCGACAGTGTGCGCGTGCCTTCCTATCTGCTACGGGTTCAGCTGGCCGACCGACCGGGCAGCCTCGGCTCGCTGGCGGTCGCGCTCGGCTCGGTGGGCGCCGACATCCTCTCGCTCGACGTGGTCGAGCGAGGGTCCGGCTATGCGATCGACGACCTGGTGGTCGAGTTGCCGGCCGCGGCGATGCCGGACACGTTGATCACCGCGGCCGAGGCGCTCACCGGCGTCCGGGTGGATAGCCTGCGGCCGCACACCGGACTTCTGGAAGCACATCGCGAGCTCGAGCTCATCGATCACATCGCGGCCGCCGGCGCCACGCCGGCCAAGCTGCGGGTGCTGGCCGACGAGGCGCCCCGGGTCGTGCGGGTGGGCTGGTGTGCGGTGCTCTGCGATGCGCCGGGAGGGCTGCAGTTGGTCGTCGGGAGTTCCGGAGCCCCGGAAACCCTGCCGGATGCGGCGCCGTGGATGCCGATCGAGCGGGCCGCCGCACTGGACGGCGGCGCCGACTGGGTGCCACCGGTCTGGCGGGAGATGGACACCACGCTGGTGGCCGCGCCGCTCGGCGAGCCCAACACCGCGCTGCTGCTTGGCCGGCCCGGGGGTCCGGAGTTTCGTCCATCCGAGGTCGCGCGCCTTGGCTATCTGGCCGGAATCGTGGCGACGCTGCTGCACTGAGTTATTCGCTGCTCTCGCCGTAGGCGTTCGAGTTGTCCAGCAAGGTGCGCAGCCGGTCGAGCGGGTCGCCGCTGCCGGTACCCAAGCGCGGGGCGGCGCCGGGACTGCCGACGCTGGGCAGCCGGTCGGGGCTGACCGGGTTGATGGCATCGCCTTCGCCCGCTGCTCCCTCGCCGCCGGGGGGCGCTTCGCCGCCAGATCCGGCGGGCGGCGCACCCGAACCGCCTTGCGGCGGCGGGGAACCCGGGTCCTGGCCCGACGGCGGAGGTGATCCAGGTCCCTGCCCCGACGGCGGCGGGGAACCCTGGCCCTGCTGCGGTGGCGGCGTGCTGCCCTCACCTGGCGGCGGAGGTGGGGAGCCCGAGCCGCCGCCCGAGCCACCAGAGCCGCCTTCGCCACCAGAGCCGCCCGACCCGCCCTGGCCACCCGAACCGCCCGACGAATCCGGCGGCGGCGACGGTGGCGGTGACTCCTGGTTGCTCGACGGCGGCGGCTTGTGCAGGTTCGCGACCTTCTGCTCCAGCCTGGGCAGCGCTTCGTGGCGAATGCGGCGACGATTGACATCCGGGTCGTCATTTCCCGCAAAACACCCCTGCGGGGCCTCCTTGACCACGGTGATCGCGCTGTTGTACCGCTGTTCGGACACCTGCACGTTGCCAGCGCGCGCCGCAAGATCCCCGAGCGTCTCGGTCACCAGCTCCAGGTTGACCCTGACCGGACAGGAGTGCGCAAAACCTATGTGCGCCAATGATTCCTGGAAGCCAGCACTGGCGTCATCCAATCGGCCCTCCAGAACAGCCAGATCCGCATCGGCGAACGACGTCTTGGCCGGCTCGAAGACATCGAACGACTTCAGCGCGGAAACGTCGTCGCGCAGCGCGGCAATGTCGTGCGCGGCGAAATCGCCGACTGCCGAATTACTCACCACCGCAACGCTGATCATCTTGGCCGCCGCCAGCAACAACACCAAGACGACCGGCACGGAGAAGGCGTACAGTCGCCACCGCAACCGAATCCGAGACGGCCCCGAGCGCAACCGCGCCAATGATCCTTCCACCCGGGAGCGGATCGCGAAAAGCGGCGCCTTGCGCAGCATCATCTCGACACGTCCTGGCGCGCCATGCGGTTGAGCCGGAACTCGCGAATGGTCAGCACGATCTCGACCAGCAGCAGCACCGTCGACAACGCGGTGAACACCCAGTACAGCTCGCGGCGCTCGATCAGCTTGGATGTCCGCAGCGAGCCGGCCTCGTCGGACGACGCCCCGGGCGGGTCCACGGCCGGCAGCACGGCAGCAATGCCCTGCCCGCTATCCCGGTGGAAATACGGCACTTTCAGATCGCCCGCGACGTTCTTCAGCCTCTGCTCGTCCAGTGCCGAGCTCAACTCGGCGCCGCTCGCCTGATCGGTTTGGTAAACCTTCGCGCCGTTCACCCAGCCCTGCGGGATCGGGCCACCGGCCGCGGTGCCATAGCCAAGCACCGCGCCGCCGGCGATCGCGCCGGGCGGCGGATCGAACGAGGCGGGTGAGACGCGCGAAGCGGCGTCGCCCGCACCGAAATAGAACACCAGGTTCTTGGAGCCGGTAAACAGCTCCGATGCCGATTTGAGTTGCTCGCTCAGGACGCTCCTGGCCGCGGTCGGGTCGGCTTGATATATCGCGTCGGGGGCGGCGACCGTGTACGACGACAGGCCGTGCACCATCGACGCGAGGCTCCAGGCGTCGTCGGAGAGCGGCCAATCCAGCGTCGCCTTCGATGCGAACGAGATGACCGCGAACCGCGCGCGGTGGTACTCCCCGATCAGCGCGTCGATGTCGGAACGGATTCCGCTCATCCGCGATTGGTGGTCGCCGTAATCCTCCACCCGCGAATTCACCGAACGATCCACCACGAAGAACACGTTCAGATTCGGGTCGGCCGCCGTGGTGCGGTTGGGTTGATCGGCCGATCCGCCGGCCAGGTCGATGCCTGGCCGCGCCGCCGCGAACACCAACAGCAAAACGGCCAGCGTCAGACCACACCAGCGCAATACGACCCGGCGATAGCGGCCACTGCCCGTGCGGACCAGCACCCGATACAGCGCCACCATCCGCACCATGATCAACGCGACCGCGATCACGACGAGAACCGCGGGCGCAAAGACCGGGTTGAACGTCATCGCCGCAGCACCGCCAGCGACAGCCCCAGCAGGGCAGCGAACGCAAGCGCAGCCACCAGGGCCAACCGGGGCGAGTCGAACGACTCGATCGACACCACTTTGCCGTTCGGTAGCGTCGCCTGCGGCGGATGGTCGCGGACCTGGTCGAGGATGCGGCTCAGCGTCGCATCGGCTCCGGAATCGCTCGACGCCAACCCAGAGGGGTTGTACAGAAAGAACTTTCCACCACTCGATTCGGCGATCGAGCGCAGGCTGTCGTTGGCTTGCGGTGAGCTCTGCACGACGTCGGAGCGTGAAATGGCATTGATCTGCACACCGGCGTCCCTGGCCATTCTCGCCACCGCCTGCTCGGTGAACAGGGCAGGGCGCTTCTCGTTCGGCGGCCGCGGCGCGCTGTAGCCGATGTAGACCAGCGACCGCCGATGCGTGCTCTTGGCCTCGAACGACGGAAATCCGGTGAGGCACAACGCGAGGTTGTCCTCGAGGCTGGTCGCATAGTCGACGTAGCCGACCCGCTGGCTGAATTCCTCGATGCCGGACTGCAGTGCGCGACGGTCACCCTCGGGCACCGCCTTGTTGGCGGCCAGGTCCTGCTGGGTTCGGGCGAGCTTGGCGAAGTGCTCGAACCGCGCGGCCGCATACACGTTATCGCGGGTCAACGGGACTATCCGCAGGCTGGTCGAGGTCAGCCCGATGCGTTGGGTGCCATACGACTTGGCTTGCTGGGCGTAGTAGCCGAGGAAGTTCGCGGTCGTGGGATCGGTGACGGGTTCTCCGACGCAGAGCATGATGTCGTCAGGATGTTGCACGTCGAATTCCTTTGTCACCGAAGACATTCCCATCGGCCGGGCGCTGGCGACCAGGGCGGTGGCGAAGGTCGCCAGCAGTAGCGCGCCGGTGATGACCATGGACAGGAAATAGATCCGGTAGACCCGCGCATACTCGGGCAGCCGGGTCAGGCGGTCGACATGCGCCAGCGGCCGCAGCTGACGATGGACCTTGGGCATCGGCAGCAAGGCCGCCGCGGCGATACAGCCCGCAAGGCACAGAATGCCCACGGCGATCAGCGGCCACCACCTCAGCCCCATGACCGGATGAGCTCCTCGGTGGATCGGCCGATCGCGCCGACGTCGACGCGGCTGTCGTCGTTGAACTGAATGTCGCCCAGTGCCTCCAACAACGGCCCGGCCGGCGCCAGGTCGCCGGCTGCGATGTCGCCGACATGCAGGTACTGCGCCCGGGTTCCGGTCGCCATGAACAGAAAACTGCGCAAGGTGCGGCTGATCGCTGCGCCGGCCTGCCGCGCCGAGAGGCCGCCGGTGCGGTACTGCCCGCAGATCCCGGCGACCGAGCGTGCGAAACGTCGGCGCAGCAGCCGTGCATGCAGGCCGCCGATCACCGGCATGGCCCGCAGCCGGGCCGGCGGCATGGTCCACACGAAAACACCTGCAAGCCAAGCGATTACCACTACAATGATGCACACCCCGCCCCACAGCCACCACGGCGAGAACGGCAATGGGCCACTCACATATCGCAGCAGGTCTTCAGCTGGCATTGCGGTACGCCTCGGCCATCTCGACGATGCGCGGACGGATCTCGGCGCTGTCGCCGATCTTGGCGAAGCGGACGTGATGTGACGTCAGGAACTGGTCGAGCTGTACGGCCCGCCGCAGCTCGGCAGCCTGGTAGGCCGCAACGACGCGGGGTCCCAGGGTGGCCCCGTTGAGCACGAATTTGCCGCTGGACACGTCGAATCCGTCCTGCTCGCCCTCGTCCGAGCCGACGGCGGGCAGATCGGTGATCATCAGCCAGATCAGCTCGTGCCGCCCGACAAGCTGGTTGAGCACCTCGTCGAGGCGCGCGCTGACGTCGGGTTCGTCGGAGACCACCACCAGCAGCAACCGTCGGCGGTGCGCGCGTGCCACGTATTCCAGCTGGCTGACGATATCGCTGGGGCCGGGATCGGCCGTCGCGCTGCCGTAGTAGAGCTCGAGCATGCTTTCGATGTGCGTCTCACCGCGGCGGTTGCGGATATTGGCGCAGCCGCGCGAATCGCCGTACACCATTCCGATTTCGTCGCTGCGCCCCATCGCGATCAGCCCGATCGCGCCCATCGCGTTGGCGGCGATGTCGCGTTTGATTTCGCCGCCCGGCGCCAGCGCCGACATGTTCCGCCCGGCGTCGGCGACCAGCAGGATCTTGTGGTGCCGTTCGGAGACATAGCGTTTGATCAGCACCGTCCCCGCCCGCGCCGACGCTTTCCAGTCGATGTCGCGCACGTCGTCGCCGGCCACGTACGGTCGAAGGTCGTCGAGTTCGAGGCTGCGGGTGTGCAGCAGCGCGTATCGCCCGCCCTCCAGCATGCCGCGGGTGTCGGTGCCGAAATACAGGCGTGCCCGGTTGAGGTGCTGGCCCATTGGTGTCAGGGAACTCGAACCGAAGCCAGCACAGCGTCGATCACGGTCTCCGGGGTGACCTTGGCCCGGACCGCTTCGAATCCCAGAATCAGCCGGTGGCGCAGCACACGGTAGGCCAGCTTGTGGATGTCGTCGGGAATCACGTGGTTACGCCCGTTCAGCACCGCCAGCGCCCGCGACGCACGGCAAAACGCAATGGTGGCACGAGGACTGGCGCCGTATTCCACCAGTTTGGCCAGATGCGGTGGCAGGAACTGCTCGGAGTTGCGGGTGGCGTGCACCAGCTGGCTGGCGTAGTGCACCAGGACCTGGTCCATGTGCACGTTGCGCACGACTTGCTGCAGACGCCGGATGTCGTCCAGGCCGACCACCGGGCGTGGCTTTCGGTCGCGGTCGTAGACGCCGGCGTCGATGCGGAAGATGACCTCGGCTTCCTCTTGCGGCATCGGGTAGCGCAGCACCTCTTTGAGCATGAACCGGTCGGTCTGCGCCTCCGAGAGCGGGTAGGTGCCTTCCTGGTCGACGGGGTTCTGCGTCGCAATCACCACGAACGGGTCGGGAATCGGGTAGAGCTGACCGGCGATGGTGGTCTGGCGCTCCTCCATGGCCTCCAGCATCGCACTTTGGGTCTTGGCGCTGGAGCGGTTGATCTCGTCGAGCAACACGATGTTGGTGTGCACCGGTCCCAGTTGGGTGGTGAACGAATTGGTCGACGAGTCATAGATTTGCGTGCCGATGATGTCGCTGGGCAACAGGTCCGGCGTGCACTGGATGCGCTGGAATCCACCGGAGATCGAATCGGCGACCACCCGGGCAGCAGTCGTCTTCGCAAGTCCCGGAACGCTTTCCAGCAGGATGTGGCCTCCGGTGAGCAGCCCGATCAGCAGTGACTCGCGCAGATTCTCTTGCCCGACAACCTTGCTGGAGAACACTTGGCTGATCGCGTTGACAACGCGGTAAGCGTTGTCCATGTCCTGGCGGTTGGGCTGAAGTCGAATATGTTCGGTTGTCATCGTCAGTGCCAATTGATCGTCGGTGGGCTTTGCGAAAGATCGGCCTCGCCAATGACAATGGCCGGTGCGCTACCGCTCACGCTCGAGCCGTCCCTGGTTTGAGCCGTGTACCCGAAAGTGGTCTGCATGGTGACGAGCGCCGACATTTTCAACGGTATGAACCGTATTTCGGCATTGTTGGCGTCGGGCGCCTGCCATGTCACGGTCCCGTCGACGATCCCGGGCACAAACATCTTCTGCGGGCATTGTTCGGGCATCGGCGATTTCGATTGCGCACAGGTGTCCAGCCGCTGCTTGACAGCGGCGACGATGTCCGCCCGGCCCGCCTCACTGACCGAGAGCGCAGGAAGTACGGCAGCCCCGGCGGATGACGCCAGCGACTCGAGCAACACCGGCTTACCCTTCACGGCGATGTTCTTGTTGTTCGAGCCCCAGTCGATCCAGCCGGGAAAAACGTAGGCCACCGATTTTCCCGCCGGTTTACCGAACGCGGTCAGGGTCTCCATCGCCTGATTGGTGGCGGTGAAGCGGGTGAAGTCCAGCCGTACCGCGCTGGCGTCGAGTTTCCAACGGCCGTCGGCCTTTTTGACCGCCAGCGTGCTATCGGAACTCTGGTCGCCGAAACTCACCGTCACGTGGACCTGACCCACGCCGGACGCGTCGCTCGCATTGTCGCCGAGGATCCGGATATTGGAGATCGGCATCTTCTCGATTTGCTTCTTGAGGATGTCGTCGTTCAAGAGCTCTTTGGACGCGGGCTGGTCGGCGCCGTCGGCCAGCGCCGCCTCCGCGTCGCCGCGCGCCAGTGCTTCCAGGTAGCCCTTGACCGCGGCGCTCGGACTGCCCGCGCCGCTGCCGCCACCCCCGCCGAACAACGTGAAGGCCCCGACGATGACGATCACCACGATCACCGCCACGCCGGCACCAACCGTCACCAGCAGCGCCTTGCGGTGACGACGCCCGGCGCGCGGTTGCACAGCAAACTGAGGACCCCACTCCGGTGTGCCAACAGGTCCCCAGCCGGGCGGTGGCGGTGACGGCGGTTGCTGGGCCGGTGGGGCCTGCCACTGCCCCGGCGCCTGCGGCGGCGGGGGCGGCACCCAGCCCGTGGGAGGGGCCGGGGCGGGTCCCCCGATCGGGTTGGGACCGCCGTAGTTGCGCCCCGCGCCCGACGAATCCGTCACTGCACTCCTCCCGCTGAAATAGGCGGCGAACACCGCTTGGCGGGCGGCGCCGGCACCGCAGAGCCGGTGAACCCCGAAAGTCTAACCAGACGCCGACGGGCCTCATGACGGGAATTCGGCCACCATCGAGACCGACGGCTATTCGGCGGTTCCCGAAATCCCGGCCGGGCCTTCGGTCAGCAACCGGCGAAAACCGTCCTCGTCGAGGATTGGCACACCCAGTTCGACGGCCTTGTCGTACTTGGATCCGGGCGAATCCCCGGCGACCACGTAGGCGGTCTTCTTCGACACCGAACCGGCGGCCTTGCCGCCCCGGGCGACGATGGCCTCCTTCGCGTCGTCGCGGGAGAAGCCGGTCAGCGACCCGGTGACCACGATCGACAACCCCTCCAGCGTGCGGGGCACGCTGGCGTCGCGCTCGTCGGCCATCCGCACCCCGGCGGCGCGCCACTTGTCGACGATCGCGCGATGCCAGTCGACGGTGAACCACTCTTTGACCGCGTCGGCGATGGTCGGCCCGACTCCCTCGACGGCGGCCAGCTGCTCGGTGGACGCCGACGTGATCGCGTCCAGGCTGCCGAATTCTCCTGCCAGCGCCCGCGCCGCGGTCGGCCCGACGTGCCGGATGGACAACGCCACCAGCACCCGCCACAGCGGCTGCTCCTTGGCCTTGTCCAGGTTGGCCAGCAGCCGCTTGCCGTTGGCCGACAGCGTGCCGGCCTTGGTGCGGAACAAGTCGGTGCGCAGCAGGTCGTCCTCGGTGAGGCTGAACAGATCGCCTTCGTCGGCAATGACTTTGGCCTTCAGCAGCGCAATGCCGGCTTCGTAGCCCAGCCCCTCGATATCGAGCGCGCCGCGGCTCGCGACATGAAACACCCGCTCCCGCAGCTGCGCCGGACACGACCGCGAGTTGGGACAGCGGATGTCGGCGTCGCCCTTTTTGGCCGGGGCCAGCGTCGTCCCGCACTCCGGACACGTTGTGGGCATGACGAATTCGCGTTCCGACCCGTCACGTAGGTCGACGACCGGCCCCAGCACCTCGGGAATCACGTCGCCCGCCTTGCGGATCACCACGGTGTCGCCGATCAGCACGCCCTTGCGTTTGACCTCCGACGCGTTGTGCAGCGTCGCCAGCCCGACCGTCGACCCGGCGACCTTCACCGGCGTCATGTAGGCGAACGGGGTGACCCGTCCGGTGCGCCCGACGTTGACCCGGATGTCGAGCAGCTTGGTCTGCGCCTCCTCGGGCGGGTACTTGTAGGCGATCGCCCAGCGAGGCGCCCGCGAGGTGGAACCGAGCCGGCGTTGCAACGCGACTTCGTCGACTTTGACCACCACGCCGTCGATTTCGTGGTCGACGTCGTGGCGGTGCTCACCCCAGTAGGCGATGCGCTCATGCACGCCGGCCAGTCCGTCCACCCGGGTGGTGTGCTCGGAAACCGGTAGGCCCCAAGCCTTTAGCGCGAGGTAGGCGTCATGCAGGCTGGCCGGCCGGAAGCCTTCGGTGTGCCCCAGGCCGTGACACATCATCCGCAGCTTGCGGCGGGCGGTCACCGCGGGATCCTTCTGTCGCAGTGATCCCGCCGCGCTGTTGCGCGGGTTGGCGAACGGTGTCTTGCCGTCCTCGACCAGCGCGGCGTTGAGCGCCTCGAAATCGGCCAGCCGGAAGAACACCTCGCCGCGGACTTCGAGGACATCGGGGATCGGGTAGTCGGCGCTGGCGTTCAGGCGCTCGGGCACGTCCTCGATGGTGCGGGCGTTGAGGGTGACGTCCTCGCCGGTGCGGCCGTCGCCGCGGGTGGCAGCGCGGACCAGCCGGCCACCCCGGTACACCAGCGACAGCGCGACACCGTCGATCTTGAGCTCGCACAGGTAGTGGGCGTCGCCGCCGATTTCCGCGCGGACGCGGGCCGCCCACGCGTCGAACTCCTCGGCGCTGAAAACGTTGTCCAGCGACAGCATCCGCTCCAGGTGCTCGGCCGGCAGGAAGTCGGTGGCGAAGCCCGCGCCGCCGACCAGTTGGGTCGGTGAATCGGGGGTGCGCAGTTCGGGGTACTGATCCTCGAGAGCCTGCAGGCGGCGCAGCAGCTCGTCGAACTCGGCGTCGGAGATGACCGGCGCGTCGCGCACGTAGTAGCGGAACTGGTGTTCACGCACCTCGTCGGCCAGTTCCCGCCATTGCCGGCGAACGTCGGGCGCAACCGGATCAGCTTCTGCCGAGCTCACCTTGGCAGGCTATCGAAGGTCAGTCCTCGACGTGTTTCCGCAAGTGCGCCGGCGCGACGTAGGTGTCCCGAATCCCTCGGAACATGCGACATCGTGCAAGGGCACTTCTCGTAGTAGGCAGGTTCAACCAGGCACTCGCAGAGGACGTTTATCGGCGGCCCACGCGGCGCGGGCGCGGCCCGGGTCATCCCCGCTTCGCGGGGAACACAACGGTGTGCTGCTGACCATCGTCGAGTCCGGAGGATCATCCCCGCCTGCGCGGGGAGCACGTAAGCCGCCTTCGCCAACGATGTCTTGGTCGGGGATCATCCCCGCATTCGCGGGGAGCACGTTTGCCCAACCTCCTCCGACCATCCGTAGAAGGGATCATCCCCGCATTCGCGGGGAGCACGTTTTCCTCCACTGCCAGGTATGCCGACTTCGCGGATCATCCCCGCATTCGCGGGGAGCACTCCGGGGTGATGTCGATCTGGCCCAAAACCTCGGGATCATCCCCGCATTCGCGGGGAGCACATGCCCCTCATCAAGCATGGCGGCGATCATGCGGGATCATCCCCGCATTCGCGGGGAGCACCACCCTCTGGCAAGGCTTGGCCGTACCGATCAAGGATCATCCCCGCATTCGCGGGGAGCACCCATCCGCAAGTCGGTTGATCCTGACGACATCGGGATCATCCCCGCATTCGCGGGGAGCACCTTCACGCCCCGAATCGCGTTCTGCCGCCGCGCGGATCATCCCCGCATTCGCGGGGAGCACAAACCGTCAGTGATGCGACACAGGTCGGTGCGAGGATCATCCCCGCATTCGCGGGGAGCACATTCGCGTCAAGAGTGCGGCGGTGGCCTGCACTTCGGATCATCCCCGCATTCGCGGGGAGCACCATAACCTCAGTGGCAGGGACCAGCCCCATTACGGATCATCCCCGCATTCGCGGGGAGCACAACTGCCGCAACTGCCAACGCAAGACGCAGCTGGGATCATCCCCGCATTCGCGGGGAGCACAGACCGTCCCTGCCGCGTCGATGAGTCGATCGGGGATCATCCCCGCATTCGCGGGGAGCACAGCAGGTGGGTGTTGTTCACGGTGCCCCCGGGGGGATCATCCCCGCATTCGCGGGGAGCACTACTCTTGCCGTGGAAGTGTCGCAAACCCGCAGGGATCATCCCCGCATTCGCGGGGAGCACAGCACAAGGCGTATGCCCGCCAGTACCGCATCGCGGATCATCCCCGCATTCGCGGGGAGCACCTTGGCCGGCATGATCAGGTCCGGGTCGGTCGTGGGATCATCCCCGCATTCGCGGGGAGCACAAAGTGCGCAACAGTCGCGGCCAGACGGTCTCGGGATCATCCCCGCATTCGCGGGGAGCACTCACGGTCGTAGTTGTCGCGAGTCGCCGCGTCCGGATCATCCCCGCATTCGCGGGGAGCACCCGTTGACCAGCTCGGCGACGAACTGCGCTCACGGATCATCCCCGCATTCGCGGGGAGCACGGCCCAGCGTCTTACGTCCGACCAGGCGCCGGGGGATCATCCCCGCATTCGCGGGGAGCACGGTATCTGCGGAGATGCGCGCCTTCGGGCAGCGCGGATCATCCCCGCATTCGCGGGGAGCACGCCGAGTGGCTGTAGCGCCTGGTTCGCATAGAGGGATCATCCCCGCATTCGCGGGGAGCACAACGGAGTGCAATACAGCCCGGCCGGCTACTTCGGATCATCCCCGCATTCGCGGGGAGCACACTCGACCGACGGCATCCTGTTCGTCTATGGGCGGATCATCCCCGCATTCGCGGGGAGCACACCGCGCTCAACAACACGCGCCAGAACGCCCAGGGATCATCCCCGCATTCGCGGGGAGCACCTCGTCCGACTAGCCGGATACGGGGCACAACCGGGATCATCCCCGCATTCGCGGGGAGCACGAAGTAGAGATCCGTCTAGCCTACGAGCGGGGAGGATCATCCCCGCATTCGCGGGGAGCACGACCTGCTCGATGATCTTGCCCATCTCAATGACGGATCATCCCCGCATTCGCGGGGAGCACCACCCCGGAGAACTGGGCCGCAGCAGAGGCCAGGGATCATCCCCGCATTCGCGGGGAGCACCCCGGCGGGGGAGACCTGTACCCCTTCCAGCAGGGATCATCCCCGCATTCGCGGGGAGCACAACCCGTTCACCGGTGCCTACCAGAAGCGCCAGGGATCATCCCCGCATTCGCGGGGAGCACGGCGCGTTCAACCCGTTGCAGATGGTCCAGATGGGATCATCCCCGCATTCGCGGGGAGCACTTCAATAACCTGTTCACGAATTTCTTTGCGCTGGGATCATCCCCGCATTCGCGGGGAGCACGTTGCGGCGGCGCAGGAGCGCCGGGGTAGACGGGGATCATCCCCGCATTCGCGGGGAGCACACGCACATGTTCGGCGTCGTTGATCGGATAGCGGGATCATCCCCGCATTCGCGGGGAGCACAGAACTCCGGGAACCCATAAGGTCCGAGATCGAGGATCATCCCCGCATTCGCGGGGAGCACTTGTGTGGCGCCAAGGAGACCATCGGTGACGTAGGATCATCCCCGCATTCGCGGGGAGCACACTACTTGACGAGGCCAGTTGCAGAGTTTAACCCAAAACCTCGATCGCTTCGATGGGACGGCCGCCAACCATTACAAATCTCTTCAGTGATTGGGCTTGAACTTCCTCCGAGCCTGCCGCCGCTTCCAGACTGTCTCAGAACCGAAACCAGGGCCCTGTCTTGCGGGTTCCGACGGTCGCTTCACCTCGGCTCGCCCACGTCGCTCAGCTGGGACGTAGTCCGGGACGGTCTGCCGTCGCATCAAGCAGATGCCGTCGTGGTCGATAGGTTCCCAATCATGGCCGTGCACCTCGAACGCCAGCCGCTGTTCGTTGCGCGCCGTGTACACCATCAGTGCGCGGCCGTCGCTGACGTACTCGATCACGCGCTGCCACATCAGTTCTCTGACACGAGCGGAAATATGACCTACGAAGACGCCAGGGCTGATCTCCAGTAGCCAGCGAGTTAGGTGGCCACGCAAGCCCGGTGGAACGGCGGTGAGCACGATGACGGTCAGAAGTCTTCTCCGTATCCGTAGGACGTCCCCGCGGGAACGGCCTGGTGCTCATCCGACAGTGAAAGAACGTCGAAGTCCAGGTAATCCCCGAGGTCGGCATCCGAATCACCCAGTAGCAGCGCCTGAATGTCGGCGGCGCACCGCGCGAGAAGTTTGAGGTCGTACAACCGATCTCGCATACGTCGGCGGGTGTCCGCGCCGATGTCGACGTCGACTTCGACAGCGACGTCGAACGCCACGGGAATGCTCAGCTCGGCCTTGTATAGATCGGCGATGTCATAGACGAACGAGCGGTAATGGCCGACATGGATGAATCCGAGCGCCGGTGAGCAGCCGAGCGCAACGATGACCGAGTGGACGATCCCGTAGAGCGCGGCATTGGCCGCTGACAACGCTTGATTAACGGCATCACCGCCTTCCCAGTCTTCAACGTCGTATGTCCGACGTGCCCATTCCACGCCGGTTCGTCGCGAATGTTCCCGGTAGATGCGGCGGATGCGCGCGCCTTCACGGCCGCGGAGTTGCTGCATGGTGAGGTGGGAAACGTCTTCGTCTGGAAAGCGCATCTGGTACATCGACCGCGCAACCTGTAGGCGGGAGCGTGTGTTCGACACCGCTGCGGCCTGCGCTTCCAACAATCGCGATGACCGCGCGAGCGATTGACCATGGGCATAGTAACGCACGCCGCGCTCCCCGATCCACACCACTGTCGAACCGCTATCCGACATGAGCAAGATGGCTTGATGCGTGATCGTCGTACCAGGTCCAAGCAGCAATACGCCCACAGACGCTGCTGGCACGTGGACCGTCCCTCGTTCATCGGTGGCGGTGATGGCGTTGCTATCTCGATTCACGACACACCGCTCCAAATACAGGAACGAGATCCGATCCGATGCCCGGACAAGCTCTTTGGACTCGGTCGGCCGACGTCCGATCGAGTTCATGGCCGATTGTCGCGGGGGTGGGCCAGAGTCAGCAGCCCGCATCCGTATGACTTGGCCCGCCCGATTCCGCGAGTGAGCGCCCAGCGCAGGGCCTCCGGATCGATGACCTCGAGATGGCCCTCGAAAGTGGCCGTCGCGATGGTCACCTGTCCGCCTTTTCGTCGGAAGCGGCGTATCGACCGATCCACGACCGCGAGGTCGACGTCCGCGTGGTCGCCGGCATGTGTGGACGGAACTAGCCGGAAGCCGGCTTTCTGCGAGCGCTGGATGAGCCAGTACTCCTGCTGCTTGACGGTGACGTGTCCCAGCGGCTTGGTGTCCGACCACCCTGCGCGAAGGCCCGAGCGTACGGGGTTGGCGGTGAGCCGGAATTGCCAGTGTTGGCCACTCCGCAGCGATTCCAGTAACGGGTCATAGCAACGTGTTTCCCACGCTTCGGTGGTTGGCCAGCCCGCCTGCTCGGCGATGTGGGTGAAGTCCGGCGTGTCCGGGCTCACCGCATACAGCACAACTCGATGAGCGCTGTAGACATCCAGCCGCCACAACACCCGCCCATCGTCGGTAGGACGACCATCGGCGAACCCCGCCATCACCGCAGCGTGGAGGGCTTGCGGTGACGCCATCAGCAACCGAGCACCACGCCGACGGGCATTGATCACCATCTTGGTCAAGTACATTTCTCAGCCCTCCAACGCTGACATTGGGTCGTGATACCCGCTTGGCGGATGGATCCCGTGCGGGTTAGCAATTTCGACCTGACGGCGCACGACTCTTCTCCAGGTGTATTGCCGACGGTTCGGGTCGAAGCTCACCGGCACATCGCGGATCAGCTCTGAGCCGTCCGACGCGTCAGAGGCATCACAGACGATGGGCAGCCGCACAACTGTGGTTCGTTGCCGCTTTTGGTGTTGCGGATACGCCAGCCAGGGCTGCGTAGCCAGCGCACCTTCCAAATCATCGTCGAAGACTCCCAATGCAACCGGCCACGATGGTGGGCAGGAGCGGCGACCCAGGTAGAGTGGGAAGTGCGGACTTCGGACAGCGTCGTCGATACCGGCGACAAGTTCATGCTCGCCTTCCAGCACGGCGAGATAGACAGCATCCGACATGTAGTAGCGCTGCGAGAGCGGTAGTGGCCTCCATCGGATGCTTCCGCCGCGCTCCTTTGTTGGCTGCCTCGCCGTCTGGAAATCGCGGACGAGTTGACCGGGTTGATCGATTCGGACACCGAACCGAAGGCCCAACAGGGCTTCCAGCGGGTCGGAGCGGCGAATGCCTCTCGCGGCCGCGACCAGACCCAGCACCCCGCTCTTCGTGGGGGCTGTATCGGTGGCGCGACGAACGAAACGGCTACTCGAGCCCCAAGATTGGAGTGGGCCCGCGAGTCTCAGTGCGACGACGCTCATGGGAGTTCCTCAAGCCTGGTGCGCACGATCTGGCCCACCGCCGACACGAGCTCGGCGAACTGCACGTTGGACCCCAGGTCATCGAGACCGGCGGTGTCGTCACCGACGCGCGTGACCCAACTGGCGATCGGTGTCTCGCCGTAAGCGCGCTCGATCTCGACAACCTCATCGCGCAAGGCCTCACAGGCCCGCTTGACGCGGCCGATACGCTCGGATTCGCGGACGGGACGCTCGAACGCGCCGACCAGATTGATCGGCTGACTGTTGCGGGCCAGCACGACAACGGCCTCGGGCAGCGTGCGATTGGCGAATGTGTTCTGCTTTCCCGTCGGCATTGATCGCACAAATGACCGCACGAAGACTTCGACCGCCCGCTGGGTAGCCACAGTGTCCCCGAGGTTGTCGGCGAGTCGGTTGACGTCGACGGTGGCATACCGGTAAAGCGTCGACGAGTTGAACTCGACGGTGCCGATCATGCCGGCTCCGGTTTCCTCGCCTATGTCCTCGACGTAGTCGTCGACGGCGGTGAAATAATCGAACTCGGTCTCGACGGGGTGGACACTGATCGCATGGGCGACCTGGGCAGCGGCGTCCACGTTCATGTCGGCCTGGTCGGCGACCATGCGGCCGAACAACGCAATGTCAACCGAGTGTTCTCGGTCGGCCAGATTCTTGACGTTCGCATCCCTGAGCGCTGTGGACACGTCGTCTGCATCGGCCCCAGCCACCGCGGCCCTTGCCAGAGCCTCGATCTGGCGTCTGCTGAGGAAGACGAGGTAACCGGCCTCGCCTGGTGCTTCCTTCCGCGGTGATTTGGTGACGATACCGATTTCCTTGAACACTGCCTCGGCCAGCTCATCCGCGCGTTCTTCTAACGTGGGCGCTAGTGCAGTGATTTCGGCTGCAAGCAGCTCGATCACCCGCCTGGTTCGAACGCCGAGATCGGCACGGTCCAGAGTCGCTTCGAAATCGGTTCTCGTCGCGCGTTTCCAGCACTGACTGGAAACCCGCGCGCGCCGAGCTCCGCCATAGGTCGCTGTCTTAGGGCTGCCTGTGTCGTCTCTGTTGAGGTTGCTCGGCGGGACGGTCTGCAGGATGTGAATGTCAACAATAGTGCGGTTCATAGTGTTTCACTCCTCTTGTTATCGGGTTGGGATTCGGTAGCGGCGGCATTGGCCTTGGAGTCGCTGCGGTAGAAGTCGCGACCCCAGGCAATTCGAACGTCCTTTGAACGTCGGGGATTAAGCAGCCACAGGGCGTCATCGGCAAATCGGGCGTAGTCGAATCCTTGACCGACGGAGCGCAACTGCGTGACCAGACCCCGAACGTGGACCAGGATCTCATCAATCGATTGCGCGGTTGCAACCGCCATGAACCTCCTCGTCACCGCATCCGCACTTCGCCCCTCCATGCGGGCAAGTCGCCCCACTGCCCGGCCGAACGAAACCCCGCGCACGTGCGCCGGCCCGGACATGGACTGCAGGTGCAATGCGAATAAGGTCAGTGCGGCGTGGGCGGCTTGCTCGGCATAACTCGGTTCGTCGCGATCCCATTGCAGCGACTCCGGGACCGCCGCGATCGTGTACTCCCAGACTTCGGGAACGCTTCCAGCTGTCTTACCGAGGGCACGCCGCAGCGTGGCTAGGTCTGCTCGGGCACTGGGTGAGCCTGCGAGGTACTCGGATTGCAGGTGATCGAATCTCCAGTCGAGCGCCCGTCCGAGCTGACCCAATATCCTCGACTGCGACGGCGAACCGGCGGTGGATGTGGTCATGGCGCAGCTACCTCCAATGTCGTGATCTTTGGCCTCGCCGGCGGGAACAGGCGGCGAATTGCGGCGTTAAACCATGTCTCGGCGATCGAGACGTTTATGAGATGACCCCGCACCTCTCGCCCCACCCACGCTGAGGGCGGCGCGGCAGATATCAGCTCAGCCGCGATCTGACGGGCTGACTCGCTGACGACCTCCCGCCACCGGCTTCGTGCCGCATCGACGTCGACACCGGGCACCAACGTTGCTACCCAACGCCGATATGGCTCTTCAAGAGCCGCATACAAGAGTTCGCGCGCCGAATCACCCGCCCCCGATTTCGGTTCGGCCCCCGCGGCCTGAGCAACGTTGTCGGCCAATTTCCATGTCTCCGAAGCGGCCTGGTCCGCATCGGCCACCGCCTCAACCGCTGCGCGGCCTACCTCCGGGTGGTCCTCACGCAGAACGAGGATCGACAGCGGCAAGATGTCGTCGACAATGTCGGCGATGGTTGCGTTCTGCTCGGCATAGTCGGCGCCGCAAATCCAGATTCGGGGCTTGTAGTTGTCGGGCAACAGGCCGTTGGCCACGAGGTCACTGATCCACTGCAACACTCCCGGCGCTAGGAACGGTTGTGGCTCGGAGCCTGAACTGCTGCGGCGTCCTGAAACCGACGGGAGCAGCGCCGCCAGACCACGCCACACCGAACGGTTCGGGTCATGCTGGAGCGGCATGTAAACCGTCATCTTGTGTTTCTTCGTCTGCGGATCGCTGTACCGCCACGCGCTGTGCGGCTCCAGACCGTGCAGATTCTGGGGCTGGATCTTGTCGCCGTTAGCCAAGACCACCTGGGAGACACCCTCGCGACTTCCCACAAGCCGAACCCGTCGGGTCTGCCACGTATAAAGATCGATCGTCCCCCGAGGGGGTCGCTCGTGTGACGACGGCCCGTCCGGATCGCGTTCCCACGGCGGCACATCGTCAGGCGCACCGACGCGGACATAGGATTCGACATCGCGGCCGATCAGGTTCAGCACCAGAGTTTCCCGAACGTCACTGCCTTGGAGCAGGATCCCGCCAACTTGGCCGGACCACCCCGTCCCGATCGGATAGCCTCTGCCACCCTTCACCCTCGGATCGCCCACGGCGCCGGACCTGATCCCCGAGGGGTCGAAGGCGTGGACGTGGACAAGCCAGCGCGCCGCCTCAGCGGCGCTGACCCGCTCTAAGCTGGCAGCTGATCGAGTGGTGAAAAACGGTGCGCCATTGGGCACGTCGCTGACGATCTTCTCCAGCCCTGATGCTTCGTTTTTCGCTGTATGCAGCCCAGCCACTTGGAAGAACGGTGCGACCGGGTCGAAGAGGTCGAACCTGTGATGAAATCGATTCGCATACACCCGAATCTGTTCCATCGGAAGTTCATCGGCCGTCCACAGATCAACCCATTCGTCCTGATCGGCTGGGCCGTCCAACGCACGATGCAGGAACGCCAGCAGCATCCGGATGATGGCAAAGGCTTGAGTGGCCAGATCGCCGCCGATCGCGACAAAACGACGAGCGGCGTCAAACAATCCAAGGATAGACACTTCCTGCTCGCGGCCGTTGTTGTCTAACACGGCGATCCACGGCTCGTCGAGCAGATTGAAACCGTTGTGGTCGTTCATGAATCGAGCACCTCCAGACCGCGGTCGGGTGTGTAGCGAATGAGACGGTCATTGATCACTCCGCCGCCGTCGCCATCAACGACTACGACCGGCAGGCGGTAGATGAACTGAGATTGCTCCCAGGTTTCGGGCGTGGCCACCCACAGTGACTCTTCGGCATCAGCGTTGCTGAATTCCAGAGGAAGTCGGATCGAGCATGAGGCCAAGATCGACGCCAGTTCGTCTGGCGGTGTCTGGTCGCGGGGCACCAGCAGGGCCGCCTGGTCTGTGGGAAGCCAAGCGGGTGTCTGCCATTCGCCGGAGGCGTTCTCCTGCACGAGGATTGCCTCGAGGGTGGGCACACCATCGCGGACCTGGCCTTGGCCTTGCGCCTCCTCATCGGCTTCACCGACACTGCCGGACACCCAGCCGAGGATGGCTTTGCCTGCTCGCGGCGGCGCAGCGATTTGGAACTTCTTCGCGTCCGCGATGCGTTGATCGATCTGCTGCAGCCATTTCGCGCGCGCATCCTCGACGGCCTGCTCCCACGATGCGGGCTCGATGGTTTCTGGACCGTATGCCGCCCGAACCAGAGGAGAGATGTCGTCGGGGAGCTCGATGGTTCGGCCCAGCTTGGGTAACAGCACGGCCGCTGAACGCAGCAGCGGATAAGTGCGGTAAACATGTTGCGCCGCCGCTGCCTCCAGCTCAGGAGGCGCTTCGGCAAGATCCACGCCGGTGATATAGGTGTGTGCCGACCGCAACTTCGCCGGCCGATCGCATTGATCGATGCCACGCTGGTGGCGGTGCAGACGCCCCATGCGTTGCAACACCAGATCGATCGGTGCGAGATCGCTGACCAACACGTCAAAGTCGACGTCGAGTGACTGTTCGACGACCTGAGATGACACCACGATCTGCCTAGCCGGGCGGGTTACCCTCGGCCCGGGTGGCCCGAATCGCGCAAGCAGTTCCCCGTCCTTCCGGATTCGGTCCGCCGCGATGAACCGGGAATGAGCGACCGTCACCGCGCCCGGAAACTCCTCTTGAAGCGCCGTTGCCGTCCGCTGCACACGGCGAACGGTGTTGCGCACGATAAGTGCGCACCCGCCGTCGGACAAGAGGTCTCGAAGCAGCGCGACGAGGGCGTCGAGATCATCGTCGGCACCGCCGCCGAGCGCGTCGACGAACACCGTTGTTCGTCGACCCGACGGTGGTACGGGACAGCTGGCACTCCGGCTATCCTCGGTCCACGAAATAATCGGATAGCGGTCGTCGCCGACGTCGTCGGCATTGACTGGCGCTGTTGTGTTTTCGGCAATTGCCTGTCCAGTTTTGTAGGCGTTCAGCAGCTCGTGGCGGCGGTCGGGCGGCAATGTCGCGGACAACGCGACGACGGGGATGCGGTAGGCGCCGAGCCATGTAAGGACTTTCGTCAGATAGGAATTCATGAAGACGTCGTAGGCATGCACTTCGTCCAGCACGACGATCTTCCCGGCCAAAGCCAAGTGCCGCAGCATCAAGTGACGGGCCTTGAGCCCGGCGAACAGCAGCTGATCGATGGTCCCGACCACAAAGTTGGCCAATTGCGACTTCTTCCGGCCGGACAACCACGAGTGCGCCACCACGGCGTGCCCGGGCGTGTGCTGGCCTGAATCGCATTGCTCGTCGCATCCGATCTGCACTGACCGACCGGCGTCGACGAGTCCCTGAAAAAGCCGGTTAAGGCGGGCTTTCCCGTGACTGAGCGTGATGGCACCCACGGCTTCATCATTTGCGTCGAGTGCGTCGAGCCAGGTGACGACGCGCTCGAACATCGCGTCGGTCGTCGCTTGTGTGGGTAACGCAATATGCACTCCACCGCTGCCCCACCGCCGCGCCATTACCTCCACGGCGGCGAGCGCGGCTTCCGTCTTACCTTCCCCCATCGGGGCCTCGATGATCACCAGCCCCGGGCTCGCCATCTCCTCAGCGACTCTGCACGCCGTCTCCTGCATCGGCCGCGGCTTAGCACCCAGAGGCAGGCGGAATCGGGTCGCGAAAACCCGCTCGAGGGTCTCGACGGGGCCCGCGGGCTCCCACGGCGCGGGTAAGGCAAGACGCTCCAACGCCCGACTGGCACGTTCGGGCTCCTCGATTACTTCAGGGAGTTCAACCCCGTAGAACGGGAACAGGGATTCGTTGCTGGCGATCCAATCGGACAGGATCACCAGACCTGTGACCACCACCTGGAACGTGGCCGGCAAATGGACGTTGCGCCACACATCCAGATGTTCTTCGGCGGCGGTCCGGGCGGCCACGCGGTCGGCAAGTTCACGTTGGACCTCGCACCACCGGCCGTCACCGTAGAGCTTCGGCACTTCAGCGGGGTTCGCCCCGTCGAGGGTGTCTCCGTCCGGCGGCACACCATGGTGACCGCCCAATACCACCGCCCAGGCCGCAACTGACCGTGCTGGCCAGCCTCGGTCCAGCAACCATCGGCGCAGTATGTGGTGGCCCGCCACGGAATGGTGCGCTTTATGCCGGTCGGCAAGTTCGGCCTTCGTCGGCGGCATGTAGAGCCCCTGCTCACGCATCCGCTGCGCCAGGTGGTCGCTCTGCACTGCAAACGCCGGCGTGGCTTTACCAAGATCGTGCAGGCCCGCCAGAAACATGATTGCAGTACGCGTTGCGGTGACGTCGTCACCGAATGGGCGCGCCAGCAGGTCGACGACTGGACGTGGTAGCCACCGGTCGAACAGGCCGCACGCAATATCGGACGCGTCGTCCATGTGCCGCCACAACGGCAGCCACGCACCGTCGTCGTTCAACGACTTCGCCCACGCAGAACGAGCTGCGCTGCTCAATCCAATTAGTGCCCTCGTCACTGCTGTACTCCGCTCTCGGACAGTCGCGGCGAGCATTGCACACGTAACCGACAAGCCGGTTGAAATTCACCTACCTGGTGTGATACAAGCCCGCGAGGGGCCCGTTACCCATGGTCGCCAAAATCCGTCCGGCCTGATGCGCAACCTTTCGGTTGCATTTCAGATCGCGTCGGGATCCTCAGCGAATGCCTCGGCGGCCTTGCGGGCAAGCTCGACGGCGGTGCGGGCCCACTCGGCTGTGGCGCCGGCCAGGCCACACGCCGGGGTGACGCCGATCCGGTCGCGCAGCGCGGACCGGGCGAAGCCGAGCCGGTCGATCACCGCGACGGCGGCTTTGGCGACCTCCTCCGCCGACGGCCGGCGCACCGGCTCCGTGGCGGCCACGGCGCCCAGCACCACGGTTCTGCCGGAGTCGACGAACTCCGCGACGCCGTCCAGATCAGCGGGCTGCAGAGTCGACACGTCCACCGACACTGCATGTATCCCGCTGCGCTGCAACACCTTCCACGGCAGGCCCGGCGCGCAGCTGTGCACCAGGACGTCGGCGCCGACGGCGGCCACACACCCGTCGAGCAGCGTGGTAGCCAGCGTCTCGTCGATCGGGTGCACCGGGCTCAGTGCCGTCACTCCGGTCAGCCGTCCGGCCAGCGCCGCCGGCAGCGACGGTTCGTCGAACTGCACGACGACAGCTGTGTCGAGCCGCCGCGCCACCGTCGCCCGATGGGCGGCCACCCCTTCGGCCAGTGAGGCGGCCAGGTCGCGGATCGCACCGGCGTCGGTGATGGCGCGGTGGCCGTTGCCCAGCTCCAGCTCGGCGGCCAGCGTGACGGGCCCGGGCGCTTGCACCTTGACGGCGCGCCCGCTGCCCCGCAGGCCCGCCGTTTCCCAGGCCTCTTCCAGCGCGTCGACGTCCTCGTCGAGCAGGCTGGCCGCTCGGCGGGTCACGGCGCCGGGACGGGCTGCGGCGCGGTATCCGCGCGGCACCGTGTCGATCGCGACGTCGATCAGCAACGCGCCTGCGCGACCGATCATGTCGGCGCCCACTCCCCTGGCGGGCAGCTCGACGATGTGGGCCAGCGCGCCCGCCAGCTCACCGACCACGACCTCCGCGGCCTGCCGCGCAGCGGTACCGGGCCACGATCCGGTCCCGCTGGCCGTCGCGAAAGCAGTCACCGGCCAACCGTACGGTCCCCGGCTAGCCTCGAGGGATGCGGATACCGGCACGCGTGCTGCTGGTGTGTTGCTCGGCGTTACTGAGCGTGGCGTGCACGCGGGTGGTCGGCGGCGTGGCGGTGCCGGCATTTCCCGGGACCCTGTCGTCCGTCGTCGACCACATCCTGCTCGACCAACCGCGGATGCAAGCGATCACCGGCGGTGGCGAGAACCTGACCATCATCCCGTCGATGGACGGCAAGTCGCCGGTGGACCTCGATGAGCTTGCCGAGCATGCGCCGCCGGAATGCCGGTTCATCTATGCCGAGACGGCCACCTTCGGACCCGATGTCGAGGAGTTCCACAAGATCACCTTCCAGTACCCGCCGCGGGGCGGACTGATCTCCGAGGGCGCAGCCGCCTACCGTGACGCCGTCACCGCCCGGCACGCCTTCGACGTCCTGGTGTCAACGGTCGAGAACTGCGCGGACACGTCGGACGGATCGCTCTACATCGGCGACTGGCACGCCGACGACCAGTCGCTAAAGACGCGCCCCGGCAACTGCGGGCGCGACTACCGGCTCAAGTCAGTCGTGTTGGTGGAGGTCACGTTCTGCGGCTTTCCGGAGTCGGTGTCCGACATCGTGATCACGAACATCGCCGCCAATATTCCCTAGCGACGAGCGTGCACTGGTGGCGAGAACCCACCGCCGGATTGTCGCCCTGGTTACACGCTCGGCGATGCGCTGGATATCGTGGCGCTGCCGATCACCTCGTCGCCGTCGGGATCCGGGCGGTAGAGCACCAGGGTCTGGCCGGGCGCTACCCCGCGCAGCGGCGCGCGCAGCCGCACCGCGAGCTTGTCGTCCACCAATTCGGCTACCGCGTCGACGGTTTCGCCGTGGGCGCGCACCTGCACCGCGCATTCGACGGGTCCCGACGGCGCCGCGCCGGTGGTGAAGACGGGCTTCTGCCCGGTCAGCGTCCACACGTCCAGGTCCGCGGCGGCGCCGACTCGCACGGTGCCGCTGTCGGCGTCGATCGCGGTCACATAGCGCGGCCGGCCGTCCGGGCCGGGACCGGCGATGCCCAGCCCCTTGCGCTGCCCGATCGTGAAGCCGTGCACGCCGTCGTGTTCGGCCAGCACGGCGCCTCGCGCGTCGACTACGACGCCACGGCGCACGCCGATGCGGCTGCCCAGAAAGGCGCGGGTGTCCCCGGACGGGATGAAGCAGATGTCGTGGCTGTCCGGCTTTTCCGCGACCGCCAGGCCACGCCGGGCGGCCTCGGCGCGGATGGCCGGCTTGGGGGTGTCGCCGATCGGGAATGCGGCGTGGCGCAGCTGCTCGGCGGTCAGCACCGCCAGCACGTAGGACTGGTCCTTGTCGCGGTCGACCGCGCGGCGCAGCCGCCCGCCGGCCAGCCGGGCGTAGTGCCCGGTGGCCACGGTGTCGAAGCCCAGCGCTACCGCGCGGGCCGCCAGCGCCGAGAATTTGATCCGCTCGTTGCAGCGCACGCACGGGTTGGGGGTCTCGCCTCGCGCGTAGGAGGACACGAAGTCGTCGATCACGTCTTCCTTGAACCTGTCAGCGAAATCCCAGACATAGAACGGGATTCCGAGCACGTCGGCGACTCGGCGGGCGTCGCCCGCGTCCTCCTTGGAGCAGCAGCCCCGCGATCCGGTGCGCAGCGTGCCGGGCGCGGTGGACAGCGCCAGGTGCACGCCGACGACGTCGTGCCCAGCGTCGACCATTCGGGCGGCGGCCACCGACGAGTCGACGCCGCCGCTCATTGCGGCCAGCACCTTCATCGCGACACCCCCGCGGCGGCCAGCGCGGCCTGCCGGGCCCGCGCGACCGCTCCCGGCAGCACCCGCAGTGCCGCATCGACGTCGGTATCAACGCTGGTGTGCCCCAACGACAATCGCAACGACCCGCGGGCACTGGCCACGTCGGCGCCCATTGCCAGCAGCACGTGCGACGGCTGCGCCACCCCGGCGGTGCAGGCCGAGCCGGTCGAGCATTCGATTCCGTTGGCGTCCAACAACATCAGCAGCGCATCACCCTCACAGCCGTCAAAGGTGAAGTGCGCGTTGCCGGGCAGCCTCGCGTCCCGGGGCCCGTTGAGACGCACGTCGTCGATCCCGGTCAGCACACCGTCGATCAGCCGGTCGCGCAGCGCACGAAGCCGCGCGCTGTTGGCCTCCAGCCCGTCGACCGCGATCTGTGCGGCGGTCGCCATTCCGACCGCGCCGGCGACATCGGGTGTGCCGGAACGGATGTCCCGCTCCTGCCCGCCGCCGTGCGAGAGTGGCACACATGTGACGTCGCGGCGCAGCAGCAACGCCCCGACTGCGGGCGGGCCGCCGAACTTGTGCGCGGCCACGCTCATCGCGGACAGCCCGCTGCCGGCGAATACGACCGGTAGCTGGCCGACGGCCTGAACGGCGTCGCTGTGCATCGGAACATCGAATTCCGCTGCGATAGGGGCGAGTTCGCTGATCGGCATGATCGTGCCGACCTCGTTGTTGGCCCACATCACCGACACCAGCGCGACGTCGTCGTGGCTCTCCAAAACATCGCGAAGCGCCGCCGGCGACACCGATCCGTCCGAGGCGGCCGGCAGCCAGGTCACCTCGGCGCCCTCGTGTTCGGCCAGCCACGTGACGGCGTCCAGCACGGCGTGGTGTTCGACCGCGGTGGTGACGATGCGCCGGTGGCGCGGGTCGGCGTCGCGACGCGCCCAGTAGATGCCCTTGACCGCCAGATTGTCGCTCTCTGTGCCGCCCGCGGTGAAGATCACCTCGGAGGGCCGGGCGCCGAGCGTGTCGGCGATCAGCTCGCGGGATTCCTCCATCCGGCGCCGCGCCGCCCGCCCGGCGGTGTGCAGCGAGGAGGCGTTACCGACGGTGCCCAGCACGGCCGTCATCGCCTCGATGGCAGCGGGATGCATCGGGGTGGTGGCGGCGTGGTCGAGGTACACCATGACCCGCCCAGGATACCGACGCTATTCAGTGGCTCCGTCTGCCAGGACGTAGCCGGCCAGGCTGCCCAGCAGCCCGGCGCAGTGCTCGACGAGTTGGTCCGGGGTGTAGTCGAGTTCGCCGTCGGCCCAGCGGCGCAACACTTCGAACACCCCGCCGACGCCCACGATCGCGGCGAGTTGGCCGACCTTGACCGCGGAATCGGGGATGTTCAGGTGCAGCTGGGACTGTTGCCAGACCAGGTCGGCGAAGCTGGCCATCAGCTCGCTGCGAAGGCGGCGCAGGGTGGGCTCGGTGCCCGATTCCACGAACAGAATCCGGGCCAGGCGCGAATTGTCGCGAATGATGGCCAGCAACGCGCGGATCGGGGCTTGCGCCAACGCGTCGGGCGTGGTGGTGCCCTCGGGGATGGCCTTGAGGATGGCGTCTTGGATGGTGGTGCGGAGTTCCTCGGCGACGGCGCGCAGCAACGCGTCGCGGTCGGCGAAGTGCTGGTAGAAGTAGCGCGAAGTGACGCCGGACGTGGCGCAGACCGCGGTCACGGTGGTGTCCGCGGCGCCACGCGTGCCCATCAGCTCGATCGCCGTGTCGATCAGGCGCGCCCGGCGTCCGGCCTCACGCTGCTCGGCTGTCATGCCGCCATAGATCCGCGCCGGGCTCACGGGCTACAGTCTGTCATTCTCATCTGACTAGGGGTAAAGTCACATGTGAGCTTGCCGACAAGGAGAACAACTATGTCCAACCGCCCTGCCCTGAGAGCCCGTCGCGTCCAGTTCACGCTGCCCACGGGCACCCGGAAGCATTACGCCGGCGACGACCTCGTGATGAGCCACTTCCTCGCGATACTGTCTGCCGCGTTCCCGGAGGGTGAGGACTTTTTCATCCGGTCCGTGCGCAACTATCGCGACCAGATCACCGACCCGGAACTGCAGCAGGCGGTCAAGGGGTTCATCGCGCAGGAGGCCACCCACCGCCAGCAACACCGGCTGCTCAACGACCGCCTCCAGGAGATGGGCTATCCCACCGCACGGTTCGACCGCCACGTCGCATGGTTGCTCGCCAAGCTGGAAAAGGTGTTCTCCACGGAGATGGCCTTGGCCGGCACCGCAGCCCTGGAGCACTACACGGCCACGCTGGCGGAGCTTTTACTGACCGACGACGAGATGCTGGACCTGCTCGACCGATCGGACGTGCGCCAGCTACTGCTGTGGCACGCCTTCGAAGAGTGTGAGCACAAAGCGGTGGCCTTCGACGTGTTCCAAGCGGTCGGCGGAACCGAGCGCACGCGGGTGCGGGCCATGCGGATCGCCACCGCGATCTTCCTGGCCGAGGTGGTCTTCCAGACGCTGCGCTCGATGGCCCGCGACCGCGCGTCCTACAACCCGCGGCGGCTGCTGCGCAGCCTCAACGATTTCCGTAAATCGCCGTTGCTGCGCGCCGAGACCCGTCGTCGCATCGCCGACTACATCCGCCCGGGGTTCCACCCCGACGACTGGGACAGCACCGAGGTCCTCGACCGCTGGTCCAAGGAACTCTTCGACGCGGACGGTAACCAGCTCGTGCAGGCGCGTTAACCTGCCGAGCAGACGCGAAAGCCCCCAATTCGCAACGGAATTGGGAGCTTTGCGTCTGCTCAGCCCTTGCGGGCCTTGACCGCCTCGGTCAGCTGCGGGGCAACCTTGAACAGGTCACCGACCACGCCATAGTCGGCGATCTCGAAGATCGGCGCTTCTTCGTCCTTGTTGACTGCGATGATCGTCTTGGACGTCTGCATGCCGGCGCGGTGCTGGATCGCCCCCGAGATGCCCAGCGCGATATAGAGCTGCGGCGACACCGTCTTACCCGTCTGACCGACCTGGAACTGGCCCGGGTAGTAGCCGGAGTCGACGGCGGCGCGCGACGCGCCCACCGCGCCGCCGAGCGAGTCGGCCAATTCCTCGACCACGCTGAAGTTTTCGGCGCTGCCCACACCGCGGCCACCGGACACCACGATGCTGGCCTCGGTGAGCTCGGGGCGGTCGCCGGCCACCGCGGGCTCGCGAGAGGTGACCTTGGCGGCGTTCTCGGCGGGCGCGGGTACCTCGACGGTGACCTGCTCGCCCGCGCCCTCGGCCGGTTCGGCGTCGATTGCGCCGGCCCGCACGGTGATCACCGGGGTGTCGCCGTTGGCCTGCGCCTCCACGGTGAACGCGCCACCGAAGATGGAATGCACGGCCTTGCCGCCTTCCTTCACGTCGACGACGTCGACCAGCAGCCCGGAGCCGATCCGCGCGGCCAGCCGGCCGGCAATCTCCTTGCCGTCGGCGCTGGCGGCCAGCAACACCGCCGCCGGTGACGACGATTCGGCCAGCGCGGCCAGCACGTCGACCTGCGGTGTGATCAGGTAGTTGTCGACGACGTCGGACTCGGCGACGTAGATCTTCGCAGCGCCGGCCGCCTTCAGCCCGTCGACCAGCGGCGCGGCCGTCCCGGGTGTACCGACCACGACAGCCGCGGGCTCACCCAACCGGCGGGCCGCGGTGAGCAGTTCTGAGGTGACTTTCTTCAGCGCGCCTTCGGCGTGCTCGACGAGCACCAGTACTTCAGCCATGAGTGTGTTCCGTGTCTTTCGGGTTTGTGGTTAACGGGGTTTAGATGATCTTCTGCGCAACCAGGTATTCGGCGATCTTGGTGCCGCCGTCGCCCTCGTCGGTGACCTTTTCACCGGCGGTCTTGGGCGGCTTGGGGGTCGCCGAGAGCACCGTCGACCCCGCGTTGGCCAGCCCGACCTCGTCGGGCTCGACGCCGATCTCGGCCAGGGTCAGGACGGTGACTTCCTTCTTCTTGGCGGCCATGATGCCTTTGAACGACGGGAAGCGCGGCTCGTTGATCTTCTCGTTGACGCTGACCACTGCCGGCAGCGACGCCTCCAGCGTGAACACGCCGTCGTCGGTCTCCCGCTCGCCGGTGATCTTGCCGCCCTCGACCGAGAGCTTGCGCAGGTGAGTGAGCTGGGGCAGGCCGAGGTATTCGGCGATGATGGCCGGGACCGCGCCGCCGGTGCCGTCGGTGGACTCGTTACCGGCGATCACCAGCTCGGTGCCTTCGATGGTGCCCAGGGCACGCGCCAGCGCCCAGCCGGTCTGGATAACGTCGGAGCCGCGCATGCCGTCGTCCTTGAGGTGCACGGCCTTGTCGGCGCCCATCGACAACGCCTTGCGGATCGCCTCGGTGGCCCGCTCGGGGCCGGCGGTCAGCACGGTCACCGATCCCTCGACGCCGTCGGCGGCCTCTTTCTCACGGATCAGCAGCGCTTCTTCGACAGCGCGCTCGTTGATCTCGTCCAACACGGCGTCGGCGGCCTCACGGTCGAGTGTCCAGTCGCCTTCCTTGAGTTTCCGCTCCGACCAGGTGTCCGGGACCTGCTTGATCAGGACCACGATGTTCGTCATGAGTGTGCTTCGTCCTCCTCGAGGGAGTCCTGCAGCCGGAGGCGACAGGACCTTGGTCACGTGCTACTCGACCGCAAACGCATGTTACTAGCTGGTAACTTTGTGCGGTTCGCTCTCACACCATAGCGGGTCGTGCTCGCTCGATTGCCCGCCCGTCTGCGGTGACCCATTCGCGTTCCAGCCACTAGGGGCTAGCCTGCCTATCCAATGAGTGCATTCGTCCCCGACGTCCCCGGCACGGCCCCCGCCGATGCCGGATTGATGCTGACCGGCGAGCGCACGATCCCGGGTCTCGACGTGGAGAACTACTGGTTTCGCCGCCACGAGGTGGTCTATGAGCGGCTGGCGCCGCACTGTGCGGGCCGCGAGGTGCTCGAAGCCGGCTGCGGCGAGGGCTACGGCGCCGATCTGATCGCCGGGGTCGCGCGCAGGGTCATCGCGCTGGACTACGACGAGGCGACTGTGGCCCACGTCCGCGCCCGGTACCCGCGGGTGGAGGTGATGCACGGCAATCTCAGCCGGCTGCCGCTGCCTGACGCGTCGGTGGACGTCGTGGTCAATTTTCAGGTCATCGAGCATCTCTGGGACCAGGCGCAGTTCGTCCGGGAATGTGCCCGGGTGCTGCGTCCGTCCGGGCTGCTGATGGTGTCCACCCCCAACCGGATTACGTTCTCGCCGGGCCGCGACACCCCGATCAACCCCTTCCACACCCGCGAGCTGAACGCCGAGGAGCTGACCGAGCTGCTGGTCGACGCCGGATTCGGCGTGGACGGCGTGTACGGGGTATTTCACGGGCCCCGGCTGGCCGAGATGGACGCCCGGCACGGCGGCTCGATCATCGACGCCCAGGTGGCGCGGGCGGTGGCCGACGCACCCTGGCCGGCCGACCTGCTGACCGACGTCGCCGCGGTCACCACCGCGGACTTCGACCTGGTCGACGCTGCAGACCGCGGCATCGACGAGAGCCTCGATCTGGTCGCAATCGCGGTGCGCCCGTGACGAACCGAGTGCCGGGCATGTTCACGCTGGTGCTGCACACGCACCTGCCGTGGCTGGCCCACCACGGCCGCTGGCCGGTCGGCGAGGAATGGCTCTACCAGTCGTGGTCGGCGGCGTATCTGCCGCTGCTGCGGGTGCTGGAGGCCCTCGCGGCCGAGGACCGGCGCGGCGTGGTCACGCTGGGCATGACACCGGTGGTGACCGCGCAGCTCGACGACCCGTATTGCCTCGACGGCATGTACCACTGGCTGGCCAACTGGCAGCTGCGCGCCACCGAGGCCACCACGCTGCCAGAGCCGTTGCGCGCGTTCGGAATTCGCGAGCGTGCCGAAGCCGAGCGCGCTCTCGAGGACTTCGCCACCCGATGGCACCACGGCGGCAGCCCGCTGCTGCGCAGCGTGATCGACGCCGGCACGGTCGAACTGCTCGGCGGCCCGCTGGCCCACCCGTTCCAGCCGCTGCTGGCGCCGCGGCTGCGCGAGTTCGCGCTGCGCGAGGGCCTGGCCGACGCCCGGCACCGCCTCGCGCACATCCCGACCGGAATCTGGGCACCCGAATGCGCCTACGCCCCTGGGATGGAAAACGACTACGCCGCAGCAGGAGTCGGTCATTTCATGGTCGACGGCCCGTCGCTGCACGGCGACACCGCGCTGGGCCGGCCGGTGGGCGAGACCGACGTGGTGGCGTTCGGCCGCGACTTGCAGGTCAGCTACCGGGTGTGGTCGCCGAAATCCGGCTACCCCGGACATGCCGCCTACCGCGACTTCCACACCTACGACCATCGCACCGGGCTGAAACCGGCCCGGGTCACCGGCCGCAACGTGCCCTCGGACGCCAAGGCGCCCTACGACCCCGAGCGGGCCGATCGCGCGGTCGACGGCCACGTCGCCGATTTCGTCGACGTGGTCCGCGACCGGCTGACCAGCGAATCCGAGCGGATCGGCCGCCCGGCGCATGTAATAGCCGCCTTCGACACCGAACTGTTCGGGCATTGGTGGTACGAGGGACCGGTGTGGCTGGCGCGGGTGCTGCGGGCGCTGCCGGAGGCCGGCGTGCGGGTCGGCACCCTGAGCGACGCGATCGCCGAGGGCTTCGTCGGCGACGCGGTCGAATTACCGCCCAGCTCTTGGGGTTCCGGCAAGGACTGGCAGGTCTGGGCCGGCGAGAAGGTGGCGGACCTGGTGCAGCTCAACACCGAGGTCGTCGACACTGCACTGAGCACCGTCGACAAGGCGCTGACCCAGACCGCGTCGCTGGACGGGCCGATCCCGCGCGACCAGGTGGCCGACCAGATTCTGCGCGAGACGCTGCTGACGGTGTCCAGCGACTGGCCGTTCATGGTGAGCAAGGACTCCGCCGCGGACTATGCCCGCTACCGGGCGCACCTGCACGCGCACGCCACCCGGGAGATCGCCGATGCGCTGGCGTCGGGCCGCCGGGAGGTCGCGCAGCGGCTGGCCGACGGCTGGAACCGCGCCGACGGGCTGTTCGGCGCGCTGGACGCGCGGAGGCTGCCATGACTTTCTTCCGCGAGCGTGCGTGTCCCCGGCCCGACACGCCGCCGCCCGCCCGTTTTTGCGCACGCTCGCGCCAAAGGTGGGCCTGCCCGTGAAGATCCTGATGGTCTCGTGGGAGTACCCGCCGGTGGTGATCGGCGGCCTCGGCCGCCACGTCCATCACCTGGCCACCGCGCTGGTCGCGGCCGGCCACGAGGTCGTCGTGCTGTCGCGTCGCCCGGCGGGCACGGACCCGAGCACGCACCCGTCGTCCGACGAGATCAGCGAGGGCGTGCGGGTGGTCGCGGCTGCACAGGATCCGCACGAGTTCACCTTTGCCAACGACATGATGGCCTGGACCCTGGCGATGGGCCACGCCATGACCCGCGTCGGGCTGGCGCTGGACTTCACCCCCGACGTGGTGCACGCGCACGATTGGCTGGTTGCGCATCCAGCGATTACGTTAGCCGAATACTTCGACGTGCCAATGGTTTCCACGATCCATGCCACCGAGGCCGGTCGGCACTCCGGCTGGGTTTCCGGCGCGATCAGCAGGCAGGTACACGCCGTCGAGTCGTGGCTGGTGCGCGAATCCGATTCGCTGATCACGTGTTCGGCATCGATGCGCGACGAGATCACCGAGCTGTTCGGACCCGGGCTGACCGAGATCACCGTGATCCGCAACGGAATCGACGCCGCCCGTTGGCCGTTCGCACCGCGGCGCAATCGCACCGGCCCGCCGGAACTGCTGTATGTGGGTCGGCTGGAATACGAGAAGGGCGTGCACGACGCGATCGCCGCGCTGCCCCGCATCCGACGCACTCATCCCGGTACCACGCTGACCATCGCCGGGGAGGGCACCCAGCAGGACTGGCTCGTCGAGCAGGCCCGTCAGCACCGGGTGCTCAGGGCAACAAGGTTTTTGGGACGGCTCGACCACGAGGAACTTTTGGCGGCCCTGCACCGCGCCGACGCCGCGGTGCTGCCCAGCCACTACGAGCCATTCGGGCTCGCCGCGCTGGAAGCCGCCGCGGCCGGAACCCCGCTGGTGACAACGAACATCGGCGGCCTGGGTGAGGCGGTGATCGACGGGGAGACCGGGATGTCGTGCCCGCCGCGCGACGTGGCCCGGCTGGCCGGCGCGGTGCGCGCTGTGCTCGACGATCCCGCCGCCGCACAGCGTCGCGCGTACGCCGCGCGCGAACGGCTCACCGCCGACTTCGACTGGCACACCGTGGCCGGGGAAACCGCGCAGGTGTACCTGGCGGCCAAGCGTCGCGAACGCCAGCCGCTGCCGAGGTTGCCGATCGTCGAGCACGCGCTGCCGGACCGCTAGATCGGCGCGGGCCCGGTTCGGCCGGTAACGTCGAGCGATGGGTCTGGTCTATTCGAGCGTGGTCGACGCGCCGCGCGACAAGGTCTTCGCTTGGCACGGCCGGCCCGGTGCGTTGGCGCGACTTTCGCCGCCATGGCAGCGGCTGCGGATAGTCACCGAGGCCGACTCGCTGCAGAACGGCCGCGCCGTATTAGCGCTGCCGGGCGGTCTGCGCTGGGTGGCCCAGCATCGGGCGGAGTACTTCGATCCCCCGCGACGTTTCGTCGACGAACTCAGCACTGCCGGTCTGTCCTCGCTGCCGGCGCGCCTTACCGTGCGCTGGCGACACACGCACGACTTCGAAGAAGTCGGCACCAAGGCGACCCGGGTGATCGATCGCGTCGACACGCCGGTGCCGGCGATCGCGTTGCGGGCGATGTTCGCCTACCGGCACCGCCAACTGGCCGACGACCTCGCCGCCCACCAACGAGCGGCCGCGCATGGCCTGGCTCCGGCCACGGTTGCAGTGACGGGGTCATCCGGCCTGGTCGGCTCGGCGCTGACCGCCTTCCTGAGCACCGGCGGTCATCGGGTTATCCGGCTGGTGCGTCACCCGGCAACCAGCGGCTTTGAGCGACAATGGAATCCAGACGATCCCGACCCGGGCATTCTCACCGGGGTCGACGCGGTGATCCATCTGGCCGGCTCCTCGATCGCCGGACGGTTCACCGATGCGCACCGACGCGCGATTCGCCAGAGCCGGATCGGCCCCACCCGGCGACTGGCAGAAACAATCGCCCGCATGAGCGATCGTGGGCCGACCCTGGTGTGCGCCTCGGCGATCGGCTACTACGGCTATGACCGCGGCGACGAAGTCCTGACCGAAGACAGCGACCGCGGCGACGGATTTCTCGCCGACGTCGTTGCCGACTGGGAGGACGCCTGCTCGCCCGCCGAACAAGCCGGTGTGCGGGTGGTGCGGGTGCGCACCGGGATCGTGCAATCCCCCCGCGGCGGCACCTTGGGCCTGCTGCGGCCGCTGTTTCGCGCAGGGCTCGGCGGACGCGCGTGGGCGACGGCTCGCAGTGGCTGTCCTGGATCGGGATCGACGACCTCGTCGACATCTATCACCGTGCCCTGTGGGACACCGAACTGCGCGGACCCGTCAACGCCGTCGCCGCAGAACCGGTCCGCAATGTCGACTACACCCGCACGCTCGCCCACGTCCTGCACAGGCCCGCGGTGTTGCCGGTGCCACCGCTCGGCCCGAAAGTGTTGCTCGGCGAACAGGGGGCACGAGAACTGGCCTGCGCGAGCCAGCGTGTACGCCCGCGCCGCCTGCAGCTCGCCGGGCACCGGTTTCGTCACCCCGAACTTGCACCGGCTTTGCGTCACATGCTGGGCCGCACCGGCGCTTAGCGTCGGGCCGCCACTCCCCAGGCCGTTGAACCCGGAAAAACTAATTTCACTAAATTGATGTTTAAGAAACTGAACTACAGGGCATAGACTGTCGGGACCGTGCGCGTCCGCATAGCCAGAGGAGTAGCACCGCGTGACTTCGATCAGTTCGGGCCGGCGTATCGCGGAAGCCTCGGGGAGAGTGCCAGTGGGCAGGACACCTGCTCTTTCGGTGGTGCCCGCGGCAACCACCACTGTGGACCGCCGGGCAGACATCGACGTGTTCAGCGCCTGGCGAACGGAACTGCGCCGCAGCGTGCTGGCGAAAGTCGGCGAATTCGTCGCCGAACGCGCCGCCGAGCTGGACAGTTCGGGAGTCGACGGGGCGGGCGATGTGTTGATGGAGTTCGTGTCCGGCGGCAAGTGCCTGCGGTCGACATTCATGTATTTGGGTTGGCTGTGCGGCGCGGACCCCAGCGATGCGGCCCTGTCGGCGGCAGCCAGTTTGGAATTGCTGCACGCATTTGCGTTGCTGCAGGACGACGTCATGGATGAGTCGGATTCGCGCCGGGGCAGCGCAGCGGTGCACGTCCAGTTCGCCCGCTGGCATCGCGAGCGTCGGCTCTCCGGATCGTCGCGCCGGTTCGGTGAATCCGCGGCCGTCCTGTTGGGCGACCTGTGCCTGATCTGGGCTGAGCAGATGTTGCGGGAATGCGGTATCGAGAGTCGGCTACTGGGCCTGGCCTGGCCGCGCTACGACGCCATGCGCACCGAACTCGCGCTGGGTCAATTCGCCGATCTGGCAAGCGATATCCGTGACCTTCCGCCGTTCGACGCGGTGCTTGAGGTGGCGCGGCGCAAATCCGGCAACTACACGGTGCGCCGGCCGCTGGAGATCGGCGCCGCGATGGCCGCGTGCGGCGATCGCACGTTGTCACAGCTCGGTCGATACGGTTCGGCAGTCGGCGAAGCGTTTCAGCTTCGCGATGACCTCTTGGGCGTCTTCGGCGCACCGGCAGTCACCGGTAAACCGAGCGGCGGAGATCTGCTGGAGCGCAAGGCAACCAGCGTCATCGTCACCGCACACCGGATGGCCGACGCGCCGACCCGTCGCGAGCTGACCGAACTGATGGACAGCGATGAGCTGCCCGGCGCCGGGCTGGACCGCTGCCGCTCACTGATCCGGGCCACGGGTGCCGTGCAGTGGATCGAAGAGCTGATCAGCGGGAGGGTCGACTTCGCGCGAAATGTGCTGAGCGACATGATGGTCGACGAGTCGGTTCGCACCGCGCTGGCCAGCATGGCCAACGTCTGCACCGAGCGGGCCGAATGAGCAGGACGCACGCCATCCGCGGACGCACCGACCACGTGGTGGTCGTCGGTGCGGGGTTGGCGGGCCTGTCGGCGGCGCTGCATCTAGCCGGCCGGGGCCGGGCCGTCACGGTGGTCGAACGCCACCCGTGGCCGGGTGGACGCGCAGGCCGCCTGGACGTCGACGGCTACCGCATCGACACCGGCCCGACCGTGTTGACCATGCCGGACGTCATCGACGCCGTCTTTGCCGCAGTCGGTGAAACACGTTCCGGGCGACTGGATCTGCAGCCGGTCGAACCCGCCTACCACGCCTCGTTCGCCGACGGCAGCCACATCGACGTCCACAGCGACCAGCAACAGATGACCGCCGCCGTCGAAGAGTTCGCCGGCCACGAGCAGGCCGCAGGCTACCGGCGGCTGCGCGATTGGCTGACCCGGCTGTACCGCATCGAGTTCGACGGGTTTATCGCCGCAAACTTCGATTCACCGCTTTCGCTGCTGACCCCGCAACTGGCCCGGCTCGCCGCGATCGGCGGGTTCCGCAAGTGGGACACCATGGTCAAGCGCTACATCACCGACCCGCGGCTGCGCCGGGTGTTCACCTTCCAGTCGCTGTATGCCGGTGTCGCTCCTCAGGATGCGCTGGCGGCCTACGCCGTGATCGCCTACATGGACACCATTGCAGGCGTCTATTTCCCGCGTGGCGGCATGCGGGCGCTGCCCGATGCGCTGGCGGCGGCGGCGTCCGACGCCGGCGTGCAGTTCTGCTACGGCTCCACGGCCACCGGCCTCGAGAGGGCGGGCCAACGGATCACCGGGGTCAACACCGACCAGGGTCAGCGAATCGACTGCGACGCAGTGGTCCTGACCACCGAACTGCCGCAAACCTACGCCCTGCTGGGACGTACACCCCGTCGGCTGCGCGCGCTGCGCCCGTCACCGTCGGCGGTGGTGGTCCACGTCGGGTGCCGCCGGGTGTCCCCGGCGACCGGGCACCACACGATTCTCTTCGGCGCCGCGTGGCAGCAGACGTTCACCGATATCGTCCGCGACGGACGGCTGATGTCCGACCCGTCACTGCTGGTTACCCGTCCGACCGCGAGCGATCCCGGGCTCGCACCCGCCGGCCGCGACCTGCTGTACCTGCTCGCCCCCGCGCCCAACTTGGCCACCGGCAAGGTCGACTGGGCCCGGGACGGCGCGACGTACGCCGACAGCATCGTGGAGGCGGTGCGCGAGCGACTGTTGCCGGATGTGCGCGACGACGCCGAAGTCCTCGAGGTCGTCACGCCCGAGGACTGGAAGCGTCAGGGAATGGTGGCCGGCACACCGTTCGCGCTCGCGCACACATTCGGTCAAACCGGGCCCTTCCGTCCCGCCAATACGGTGCGCGGCATCGAGAACGCGGTATTGGCAGGGTCTTCGACAGTGCCGGGCGTGGGCGTTCCGACTGCGCTGATCTCCGGGCGGCTGGCCGCCGACCGAATCACCGGCATCGTCGGCTCGTCCATTCGACACCTCGACCTGAAAGCGCGGTCGGCATGATCCGCAGTGAGTTGAACGCCGCCGGCATCGACGGTCCGCGGTTGCGTGACGCGTACCGCCGCTGCCGCGACATCAACGCCAAGCATGGCCGCACCTTCTTTCTGGCGACCCGGTTGTTGGCGCCGGACCAACGACCGCCGGTGCACGCGCTGTACGGGTTCGCGCGTCATGCCGACGACATCCTCGACGACCTCGATCCGGCGCTGGGCACCGAGGTACGGGCCGAACGGCTTGCCCGACTCGCCGAGCAATTCTTCTGCGGCGGCGAGCACTATGACCACCCGGTGCTCGCGGCGGTCAGCGACACCGCGCGCCGGTACGGCATCGACGCCGCACTTTTCGACGACTTCCTGGCGTCGATGCGGATGGACCTGACCGTCACCGACTATCCGGACCGCGATGCGCTCAACACGTATATGCGCGGTTCAGCGGAAGCCATTGGCCTGCAGCTTCTTCCGATACTCGGCACGGTTGTGCCCGCCGAAGAGGCCGCCCCCTATGCGGCAGCACTCGGGAGGGCGTTTCAGCTCACCAACTTCTTGCGTGACGTCGACGAAGACCTGATTCGCAACAGGGTTTATCTGCCCGCTGACGAACTCGCCGCCCACGGCGTCGATCGCGAACTGCTGATGTGGTGCCACGACAACCGTCGCACCGACTCTCGTGTTCGCGGCGCGCTGGCAGCTCAGCACGACATCACCCGGCAGTGCTATCGGCTGGCCGCCGACGGGATTGCCATGCTCGCACCGCGATCCCGGCCTTGCGTGGCGACCGCATTGACGCTGTACTCGGAGATTTTGGACCGCATCGAGGACAGCGGCTTCGCGGTGTTCGGCCGCCGTGCCACGGTTGGCGCCGCGCGACGGCTTCAGGCCGCCGGTGTCGGCCTTGTTCGCGCGTGGCGAGCACGCGCCGGTGCCCCGAACGGATCTGCGAGCCAAAAAGCGGGCGCCGCATGAGCGATCGATGCCAATACCTGTTGGTGCTCGCCGCTTGCCTGGCCATCACCGCACCGTTGGAGGTCTTCGGTCGCGGCGTCTACCGTCAGCCGCGGCGGCTGCTTAAGGCGGTGTTGCCGGTCGCGGCGGTCTTCCTGATATGGGACGAGGTGGCCATCGCCGGCAGGGTATGGACGTACGACTCCGCCTACATCAGCGGCTTGACCGTTCCATTCGGAGTCCCGATCGAGGAGGTGTTGTTCTTCGTCGTGGTCCCGCTGTGCGCACTGCTGACCTACAACGCGGTGAGCACCATTCTCGATCGGGTGAACCGCCGGTGACTGGGTTGGGTTACACCGCGCCGGCCGTCCTGGCCGTTGTCGCCGTCTGCGCGCTCGAATTGATGCTGTTGCGCACCGGGCTGTTTCGCCGCGCCGCCTATTGGCTGTCGATGCTCATCGTGGTCGGCTTCCAAGTCCCGGTGGACGGCTGGCTGACCAAACTCAGTGCCCCGATCGTCAGCTACGACGGTCGGCAGATCACCGGTCTGCGGTTTCCGTTCGACATCCCCGTCGAAGATTTCCTGTTCGGCTTCGCGATGGTCACCGCGGTGCTGCTGCTCTGGGAACGCCAGCGTGCGCGCCGGTAAGGCCGACAGGCGTCGCCAAACCCACCGGGCGCCAACCGGACTGCCCAGCGCCAGCGCGCTCTCGTCGCGGCCGCGCGCCGTGGTGGTCGGTGCCGGGATCGCCGGGCTGGCCGCCGCGACAGGGCTGGCCGAACACGGCGTTGCCGTGGAGATTATCGAACGCGAGACCTACCTCGGCGGTCGGGTGGGCGGCTGGACCGAGAGCCACCACGGGACCGACTTCGCGATGAATCGCGGTTTTCACGCCTTTTTCCGCCAGTACTACAACCTGCGCGCCCTGTTGCGCCGGGTCGACCCACATCTGCGCATGCTGACACCGGTCGACGACTATCCGCTCGTCGACGCCGCGGGCCGGCGCGACAGCTTTCGCGGCCTGCCGCGCACCCCGCCGTGGAACGCCCTGGCGTTCGCGCTACGCAGCCCGACGTTCCGGCTTCGTGACCTGGCCCGGATCGAGGTGCGGGCGGCAGCGCCGCTCGCGACCGTGTCGGTGCCGCAGACCTATCACCGGCTTGATCACGTCGATGCCGAAACCTTCTTGAAGGACATCAATTTCCCCGACGCTGCAAGGCATCTGGCGTTCGAGGTGTTTTCGCGCAGCTTCTTCGCCGATCCGGCGCAACTGTCGGCCGCCGAGCTGGCCACGATGTTTCACATCTACTTTCTGGGCTCCAACGAGGGACTGATCTTCGACGTGCCCACCTCGAACTACGACACTGCGCTGTGGCGACCGCTGCGGCAATACCTGACCGAACGCGATGTGCGGTTCAGGCTGCACACCGAGGTGCTGCGCGTCGAGGCCAACTCAACGAAAACCTTTCGGGTACACATTGACTCCGGCGAACACCTCGACGCCGACGCCGTGGTGCTGGCCACGGATGTCGCGGGGCTGCAACGTATCGTGGCAGCCTCGAGTGACCTGGCCGATGAGTTGTGGCGAGCCCGCATCCGGCGGATGCGCAACGCGCCGAACTTCGCGGTACATCGGCTGTGGCTCGACCGTCCGGTTTCGCCAAACCGGCCGGCGTTCCTGGGCACCGCCGGCCACAAGCCGCTGGACAACATCAGCGTGCTGGAGCGCTACGAACGCGAAGCCGCCCATTGGGCGCAGGAGCAACACGGCTCTGTCGTCGAATTACATTGCTATGCACTCGGATCCAGGGCATCGGGCAAGGCCGCTCTTCGTCGACTGCACGAACTGTATCCCGAAACCACGCAGGCGGAGGTCGTTTTCGAACGTGTGCTGCAGCGCAACGACTGTCCGCTGTTCGCGCCGGGCTCCTACGCTCATCGCCCGACTGTCGTCACTCCGCAACCGGGGTTGGTGCTGGCCGGCGACGCGATCCGCATCGATCTGCCGGTGGCGTTGATGGAACGCGCGGCGACGACGGGATGGTGGGCCGCCAATACCTTGCTGACACGATGGGGCGTCGCCGGCCACCCGCTGGAGACAGTGCCCACCGACGGGCGATGGCGGCCACTGCGATGGCTCGCCAGCCGTGAAATGCAGAGGCTCAGATGACTATTCGCGGTCAATTGCGGAGACGCTGGCCGAAGGACTGGCCGCTGCAGGTCCTTTCCCCCATATCATGGGCAGCGCAGCAACCCACCTATCGCGACGCCCAGCCGGCGATCATCGACGCCGCGCTCGAGCGGTCCCAGCGTCGCGCCACCGGGAACTGGTATGTGTTCGCCGCCAGCCGCGACGTGCGGACCGACCGTCCGCTGGGCGCGACGGTCGCGGGCGTCGAGATTGTCGCGTGGCGTGACCGGCACCGCCGATTGCGGGTCGGCCCGCGCAGCTGCCCGCACCTCGGTGCGGACCTGGCAACTGCCTCCGTGCAAGGCGGAACCCTGATCTGCCGCTGGCACGGCCTGTCCTTCGACGGCGACTCTTGCGACTTCGGCTGGTCCCCGTTGCCCAGCTATGACGACGGGGTGCTGGCGTGGGTGCGACTCGACCGGGCCGGCGGTGAGACGCCGCTGGACCGGCCGGTGCTCCCGCCGCGACCGACCGGCGACACGGTGCACGCGGTGGCCCGGGTAGTCGGTGTGTGCGAGCCGTGCGACGTCATCGCCAACCGGCTGGACCCCTGGCACGGCTCGTGGTTCCACCCGCGTTCGTTCACCCGCCTGCAGGTGCTGACCACGCCGACGCCGGAGGCGGATCGGTTCCTGGTCGGGGTGACGTTCCGCATCGGGCCCCTCGGCGTACCCGTCGTCGCCGAGTTCACCAGCCCCGAGGCGCGTACCATCGTAATGCGTATCGTCGACGGCGAAGGAACTGGCAGCGTGGTCGAAACTCACGCCACCCCAACCGGTTTGGACGAATACGGGCGGCCGCGGTGCACGGTGACCGAAGCCGTCGTCGCACACTCCGCGCGGACCGGCTTCATCAGAGCACGCCGCGCCGGCCCGCTGCTCAGCGCACTGATGGGTTACGCCGCTGCCCAACTGTGGCGCGATGACATCACCTATGCCGAACGGCGTTATCACTTGCGGTCGCGGCAGTGACCACACCATGAGAAGGCTCCATGTCGTCGCCGTCGTGGCCATCGTCGTCGCGCACTTCGCCTACCTGATTTACCTGCCGAGCGGGGGCTTTTTGGCGCTGCGCCGGCCGCGCACCCTCGTGCTGCACGTGCCTGCCGTGTTGTGGGGTGTCGGCGTGGTCTACTTCGGGCTTCCCTGCCCATTGACCCGCCTCGAGCAGTGGGCCCGCGAGCGGGCCGGCCTGGCCCGATTGCCGGAATCCGGATTCGTCGACCGCTACATTGCCGGCGTCTTCTACCCCGCCGACCGGACCGGCACTGCGCAGACCGCCGCGTTCGTCGCGGCCGCCGTTTCTTGGCTGATGCTGGCGGTCCGGCACGGCAGGTTGGAAGTGACGCTGAAAGCAGGGCGGGGCAGAGTCTCCGCCGCCCCGGGGCGGGTATGCCCGCTGGCCACGTAGCGTCACAGCGAATGCAGCCGGCGTCGATCAGGAAGCCGGCGGTTGATCGGTCACCGTGCAGCGGGTGCCGATACGCTGATCGGCACACCGCCGAAGAGGGACGCAGATAAGTGGCCAAGCGTGGCACCGGTAAGACCCCGTCGCGCCGGCAAGAGCTGGAAAAACTGATGTCCGCAGACATGCGGGCAATCACAGCTCAAGCCGACCGCATCGGTCGTCACTTTGCGCGCAGCCACCGGGTGAGCGACAGCGATTTTCATGCATTGCTGCACATCATGGTTGCCGAAACTTCGGGAGTGCCGCTGACCCTCGCCGAACTTCGAAAGCGGATGGGCGTATCGGCGGCCGCTATCACCTACCTGGTCGACAGGATGATCGACGCCGGCCATATCCGCCGCGAGCCCGATCCGGCGGATCGAAGAAAGGCGCTGCTGCGCTACGAGGACAGCGGTATGGCGTTGGCGCACAACTTCTTCAGCCCGCTGGGTGCGCACCTTCGATCCGCGCTCGCCGATCTGCCCGACAAGGATCTGGTGGCCGCACACCGGGTGTTCACCGCAATGATCGCGTCCATGTCGACCTTCGAAGCGGAATTGCATTCCCCCCCAACGGAACCGCGGTCGGACAAACGCGGTTCCGCAGCGGCCGATGGCGGTCGCAAAGCGGCCAAGCGCACTACGGAGCGACCCTCGACACGTTCTGGCCGAGCACCCGCTGCTCGATGAGATCGGCTCCCCGCGCGACGCCGCCGGTCGCGGCGAAACCGGCGGCCACGCGACGTACGCCGTCGGCCATCGTCATCGCCTCGCGGACCTTCGCCCGCAACCGCGCCGGGTTGAGCTTCTTCATCGGCAATCGGGTACCGCAACCGGCCACCTGCACCCGGCGTGCGACCTCCGCCTGGTCCCGCGCGAACGGCACCACACATACCGGCACACCGCGGTCGAGCGCCTTGACGGTGGTGCCCATGCCACCGTGGGTGATTGCGCAACACGCGCGGTCGAAGATCACGCTGTGCGGGGCGAATTCACGCACTGTCGCGTTGGCCGGCCGGGGCAGCCCCGCGGGAACACCCGCCGGGAAGGTCGCGACGACGTGGACCGGCTCGTCGGCGAGCGCCTGCAGTGCGACCCGCCCGAGATCGCTGTCGGCCTGCTTGATCGAAGACGTGCTGACCAACACAATCGGCTGATCAATGTCGGCGATCCAGGCCGGCGGGTCTGCCGGCGCGGGTTCCGACGCACACGCGCCGATGAGGTGCACGCCGTCGCCCCAATCCGGGTGGGGGTATTCGAACGGTTCGCCACCCACCGCCAACAGAAGCGGCGCCCGGCGCATGAGCTCATCGACAGAGCCGACGGCACCGACCCCCAACCGCGCCCGAATAGCATTGACCGGCGGTAAGACTCGGCGATCGAAGAGGCGCGAGACGATCGGGCGCATGCACGCGTCGCGAACAGCGCCGACAACGCCCGGCAGCGGCCGCAGGCCGGGGCCGAACGGCGGTACACCACGCGACCTCACATAGGGAGTGAACGGTGAAAACACCAGCCAGGGACGGTCCTGCGCCTCCGCCAACGACATGGCGCCCCAGCAATTGGCGTCGATGATCACCGCATCGGGCTGTTCACACCGGATTGCCCGCGCTAAGTCGTCGACTTCGAGAACGGCTCGTCGGCACAGCACATCGATCGACATCGTCAGCACGTCGAGCGCGTTGCGCGCCAACCAATCCTGGCCGGCGACGGCTTCGATGCGCGGGTCGACGGGCTCGGCATGCAACCCCATCGTCCGCGCGCGGGCTACGCCCGCCGCCATTGTGCGCAGATGAACCCCGTGACCACGTGCAGCCAGCTCAGACAGCAGCGCGCTGATCGGAAGCAGATGGCCCAGCGCCGGCGAGCCGTAAGCGAGTATTACCGCCATGGTGTCATTGCACGGCAGCCAACCGGATTTGCCGCAAAGCCGCCAGATCGGCGGCACCACATCCGTGCAGGCAGATCGCCAGCTCGTCGATGAACTGTTGCAGCCGATCGACGACGGCCTCCGCGGATTCGGTCGCCGCCTTGAGCAGCGGCCAGGCAATCGCTACCACGTCAGCCCCCAAGGCAATCGCCTTGACGGCGTCCATGCCGGTGCGGATCCCGCCGGAAGCAACCAACGGCATCTGGGGCAACGCTTCACGGACCTCGACGACCGCGCGTGCTGTCGGAATACCCCAGTCGGCCAACTCGGGATAGCGCAGCTCCCCGTAGCGGACTAGCTGCTCGACCGCCGACCACGACGTCCCACCGGCGCCCGCCACGTCGATTGCTGCGATCGGCGGCTCGGTGAACAGCCGGGTCAACTCTGCGACCGCCGACGCGCCGATACCGTGCCCGACCTCCTTGAGCAATAACGGGTAGTCGAGCTCGGCGGCAACATCGCACAGCCGGTTCAGTGAGCCGGAAAAGTCTGTATCGCCGTGGTGCTGCATCGCCTCTTGCAACGGATTCGTATGCACCGCAAGCGCGTTCGCGCCGACGCGGTCGAGCGCCTTGGCGATATCGGGCGCCGCATCCTTCGTCAGCTGAGACAATCCGATGTTGCCGAACAGCAGAACGTCCGGCGCCACGTCACGGACGGTGAAGCTGCCCGCGGCCCGCTCACCGCGTGCACTGTCGAGCATGATGCGCTGCGAGCCGAGCATCATGCCGATGCCCAGCCTTTGTGCTGCCGCAGCAAGATTCCGATTGATGGTGCCCGACAACCTTGCCCCGCCGGTCATTGCACCGATGAGCACCGGCGCGCGCAGCGTCGCGCCCAGAAACTGCACAGACAGGTCGATGTCGGCAAGGCTGGTTTGGGTCAGCGCGTGGTAGGGCAGTCGATAGCGCTCCAGCCCGGTTGTCAGGCTCGGGTAGCCGACGTCCGCGTCGAGGCAGACGTCGATGTGGCGTCGCTTGCGCGTGGTGATGGCTGCGGGATCGGCTGTCATCGAGAACCACGCCTGCGCCGCCGGTTGAGCAGCCAGATGTGGGTGGACAGCACGGTAGCGAAGGCACACCACAGCGGGTAAAGCCCCAGCGCAGCGCCGGTCGCGCCGCGCACAGCCACCGCCCGGCGGGTCAGGTCGGCGCTGCTCGCGGTCAACGCGGCGGCCACGGCTGCGGCCGCGGCCAAGTGGTGGCGATTGAAGAAAATCCACGACCAGCTCCCGTTGAGCACGAGGTTGAGCGCGAGCGCTGCCTGGTAGGCGCGGGCCTTCTCCGCCTGGTGGTCGTCGTGCAGCTGGTCGATGGCGGATGCCGACACCAGCGCGATGTCGGCGTAGAGGGTTGGCCACACCACCGGAAACACTTGTGCCGGCGGTTGATAGGACGGTTTACGCAGACGGGCGTACCACGGCGACCGAACCGACGGTCCGCTGGCCAGGCCACCGACTACCGCGGCGCCGGCCGCAGATACGGCCGTAGCCGTCAGCGTCGAGATGCGCATCTGTTTTCCTTCGGTGTGATCGCGTCACCCGCTGCCGCGAGTTCGCCAGGATAGGAGAATACCCACAAAGCAGCTGGATTATTAAGTTTCTTAATGATTAATTCGATGAAAGGCTGGCCAGAATGCTGCGGGACCGCCACTCCGCTCTCGTGACAACCCGTCGTTCCTGGTTGCTGGCCTCGGCAATCCTCCTGGTCTCGGGTGTCCTCATGGCTTTGGCCGGCGACAACAACGCGGCCGGCCAGTCGCCTGTCTCGTTGCCCGGCTCGTCAGATTCCGCCAAGGCCGCGGCGGCGCTGTCCCGATTTCCCAGCGGCGATTCGGCATCGACGATTCTGGTCAGCACGCGACGCGACGGGGCCGCACTGACGTCCGCCGACCTGGACGCCACCGAGTGGGCACGCGACCGCATGCAACGGGTTGCGCAGGCTCGCCATGGCGCGGCGTCACCCGTGACGGTCTCCGCCGACGGCAAAGCGGCAATCACCGCGGTGCCGTTGAGCGCCGAACTGTCCGGCTTCGGGCTCGACGACGCCGTGAAAGCGCTGCGAACGGCCGCCGCCGACGGGCTGCCACCGGATCTGACCGTGCACGTGACGGGCGGACCGGCGTTCGGCGCCGACATCGCCAACGCTTTCTCCGGCGCCAACATCACCCTGCTGGTGGTGACCGCCATAGTTGTCGCGCTCCTGCTGGTGGTCACCTATCGCTCACCGGTGCTGTGGCTGCTGCCGCTGGCCGTGATCGGGTTCGCCGACCGGCTCGCCGCGGTGGTAGGCACCGTTGTCGCCGAGGCGAGCGGGCTCACCTTCGACGGCGCCACCTCGGGCATCACCAGCGTGCTGGTCTTCGGCGCCGGCACCAACTACGCGCTGCTGCTGATTTCCCGCTACCGCGAAGAGCTGCGCACCGAAGCCGATCACCGCACCGCGTTGCGGCGCGCGGTGCGCGCCGCCGGTCCGGCGATTCTGGCGAGCAACGCCACGGTCGTGCTCGCGCTGCTGATGCTGATGCTGGCGGTGACACCGAGCACCCGAAGCCTGGGTCTCTGTGCGGCCTGCGGCCTGCTGGTGGCGGTGGTCTTCGTGCTGTTCGTCTTACCGCCGCTGCTGGCGTTGTGCGGCCGGCGTGTGTTTTGGCCGTTGATCCCCCACGCCGGTGATACCCGGGCAACCGCGACCGGCGTGTGGCATCGCGTCGCCGATGCGGTGAGCCGCCGGCCCGCCGCGGTGTGCGCGGTCGCGGTCACCGTGTTGGCCGCGTCGAGCGCAGGGCTGCTCGGCACACGCATCGGGCTGTCGCAGACCGAACAGTTCCGGGTGCAAGCCGACTCGGTTTCGGGATTTCAGACACTGGCGGCCCATTTTCCGGGGGGTGCGTCCGACCCCACCGTCGTGATTGCGGCCACGGAACGGGCAACGCAAGTGCAGCAGGCGATCGCCGCGGTTCCCGGCGTCGTCGCGGCGACACCCGCGGGTCGGTCGCCCACCGGTTCGACAAAGTGGTCGGTGGTCATCGACGCGGCTCCTTCCACCGACAAGGCGTTCAGTATTGTTGGTGCCCTGCGTAATTCGGTGCGATCGGCAGATCCGGGCGGATTGGTCGGAGGGGCGGATGCGCAGGCATCCGACATCCGTGCGGCCGCCACGCGCGACCGCGCGGTGTTGATCCCTGCGATTCTGGTGACGGTGCTCGTCGTGCTTTACGTGTTGCTGCGGGCTGTGCTGGCACCGCCGGTGCTGGTCGCGGCCACGGTCCTCAGCGCTCTGGCCGCGCTGGGTCTGGGCGGCTGGGCCAGCATCCACGTATTCGGCTTCCCTGCCCTGGACAACAGCACGCCGCTGTTCGCCTTCTTGTTCTTGGTGGCGCTCGGCGTGGACTACACCATTTTCCTGGTGACCCGTGCGCGGGAGGAGACCCCCGACTACGGCGCGCGCGACGGCATGGTCCGCGCGGTCTCGGCGACGGGCGGGGTGATCACAAGTGCCGGAATCGTTTTGGCGGCGGTGTTTTGCGTGCTCGCCGTGTTGCCGTTGATCGTCTTGACTCAACTGGGCATCATCGTGGGGCTCGGCATCCTGCTGGACACCTTCGTCGTTCGCACCCTCGTCATTCCGGCGCTTTTCGCGATCGTCGGGGTGCGGATCTGGTGGCCGGTTTTCCGTCGATCCCCTGATAGCGGCGAAGCGCCTCCGCGCGTTCCCGACTGTGGTCGACAATCGGATCCGGATAGCCGCGCGGACGCTGTCCGCCCTTCAGGTGGACGTCATCGACGTCAGCCAATTCCGGAACCCAGCGCCGAATGTAATCGCCTGCAGGATCGAACTTCTGACCCTGCGTCGTGGGATTGAACACCCGAAAATAGGGAGCGGCGTCGGTGCCGCATCCCGCAGCCCATTGCCAGCCGTGCTGATTGTTGGCCATGTCGCCGTCCACCAACTGCTCCAGAAACCAGCTCGCGCCCCATTGCCACGGCAGGTGCAGATCCTTGACCAGAAACGACGCGACGATCATCCGCACCCGGTTGTGCAAGAACCCGGTCTGGCGAAGCTGGCGCATGCCCGCATCGACGATCGGGAACCCGGTCTCGCCGTTCTTCCACGCTTGGAAGCTGCGGTCGGCGTCGGGTCCGGTGTCGGTTTCGATGGCGTCGAAATCACGGTTCCAGTTCCACCACGCGCTGCGCGGCCAGTGATGTAGCACCGCTGCGTAGAAGTCGCGAAATGCTAACTGGCGCAAGTATGCTCGTGGGCCGGGACCACGCAGATCGAGGTCGCGCGCCATGGTCCGCGGGTGAATCGTGCCGAACTTCAAGTGGGCCGACATCCGGCTGGTGCCGTCGCGGTCCGGCCGGTTGCGGTCGTCGGCGTACCGCTGCAGGCCGTCCTCGGCGAATCGCTGCCACTGCCGCAGCGCGGCAGCCTCGCCCGCCGAGACGTCGAGTTGCGCCCCCGGGTCGGGAATTGCGGTCGGAGCGGCTACCGTCTTCGGCAGTCGGGCCGGATCGAGCCAGCGTGCCGTGTCGCGCCCCGATTTCGCGGGCGCTCGCCAGCCGACGTCGCGCCACCGACGAAAGAACGGGGTGAACACCTTGTACGGGGTGTGGTCGTCCTTTACCACCCGCCCGGGCGAAACCAGGTAGGGCGATCCCGTCGCCACCAAAGGCACCTTTCCCAGCGCGGCTTGCACCCGGTCGTCGCGGCGCCGCCCGAAAGGCGCGAAATCCTGCGAGACATGCACAGCCGACGCATGGATTTCGTTGGCAATCGCGGGGATTCGCTCTTCTGGTCGTCCACGCGTCACCAGCAGCCGACCGTCGAGGTCGTCGCGCAGTTGGCGTAACGAGTCGCCCAGGAATTGCAGGCGGCGCCGGCCCGACGAGGCTTCCAGTCGTGGATCCAACACGAAGCAGGCGAGCACCTCGTCGTGTTCGGCGGCGGCCGCTGTCAGCGACGGCAGGTCACCCAACCGCAGATCTCTGCGAAACCACAGCACGGTCGGCATCCTGGTCCTGCTCCTATTGACGCCCGGCCCGCGGCGAACGCGGGTTCGGGCAGCAGCCCGGACCCCTGGACCGCCACGTCACAGTCAGCGGGCGGCCTTTTTGCGTTCGATGTCGGCCAGCGCCGCGGCCAGCTCGGCTCGCTGCGCGGCCGACGTCTCCCACGCCAACTGGCGGTTTTTCACCACCTTGGCCGGTGCGCCCACCGCGATCGAGTAGTCCGGGATGTTGCCCTTGACCACCGCGTGCGATCCGAGCACGCAGCCACGGCCGATGGTGGTGCCGCGCAACACCGTCACCTTGGCCGCGATCCAGGTGTCCGGCCCGATGCGGACCGGGCCCTTGACGATGCCCTGGTCTTTGATCGGCATCGTGATGTCGTCCATCCGATGGTCGAAGTCGCAGATGTAGCACCAGTCCGCCATCAGCACCGAATCGCCGATCTCGATGTCGAGGTAGGTGTTGACGACGTTGTCGCGGCCCAGCACCACCTTGTCGCCGAATCGCAGCGAGCCCTCGTGGGCGCGGATGGTGTTCTTGTCGCCGATGTGCACCCAGCGGCCGATCTCGAGCTGGGCCAGTTCCGGGGTGCAGTGGATCTCCACACCCTTTCCGAGGAACACCATGCCGCGCGTGATGATGTGCGGGTTGGCCAGCTTGAACTTCAGCAACCGCCAATAGCGGATCAGGTACCACGGCGTGTAGGCGCGGTTCGCCAGCACCCATTTGAGCGATGCCAGCGTCAGGAACCTGGCCTGGCGTGGGTCACGCAGCCGCGATCCCCGCCACCGGCGATGCAGGGGCGCTCCCCACATGGTCGTCATGGCCGGAGAGCTTAGTCGGGCAGCTATGCGGGACGAAGCCGGGCGTTGCGGCATATGTGGCCGTGCAACCGTTACTCTCAGCACCGTGTTCTGGCGCACCCGCTTTCCGTCGCGTGTGCGGATCATGAACACCCTGGCCGCGGTGGTGTGCTTGACGCTCGCCGGTTGCCGAAACACCGACTCCTGGGTGGAAGCCGCGCCGGCCCCGGGATGGCCGGCGCAATACGGCGACGCGTCCAACACCAGCTACACCGCCACGACCGGTGCGACCGCGCTGAAGCTCGGCTGGACGCGGTCGGTGAAGGGCAGCCTGGCCGCGGCGCCGGCGTTGAGCGGCAGGGGGTGGATGGCGCTCAACGCACAAACCCCCGGCGGCTGTTCGCTGATGGAATGGGAGAACGACGACAACGGCCGGCAGCGTTGGTGCGTTCGCCTGGTGCAGGGCGGCGGCTTTGCCGGCCCGCTGTTCGACGGCTTCGACAACGTCTACGTCGGCCAGCCCGGGGCGATGATGTCCTTTCCGCCCACCCAGTGGACCCGCTGGCGCGCACCGGTGATCGGAATGCCTTCCACCCCAAGGATTCTCAAAGACGGTCAGCTGCTGGTAATCACCCATCTGGGCCAGGTGCTGGTGTTCGACGCGCACCGCGGCACCGTGGTGGGCAGCCCGCTGGATCTGGTGGAAGGCGTCGACCCGACCGATCCCACCCGCGGACTTTCCGATTGCGCTCCGGCCCGATCGGGCTGTCCGGTCGCAGCCGCGCCCGCGTTTTCCGGGGCGAACGGGACGGTGGTGCTGGGCCTGTGGGAGCCCGGCGCGAACGCGGCGGTGCTGGTCGGCCTGAAGTATCACCCCGGGCAAAACCCGCTGCTCACCCTAGAGTGGACCAGCGACGCCGTGGCGGCCGGTGTGCTCGCCAGCCCGGTGCTATCCGCCGACGGCTCGACCGTCTACGTGAACGGCCGCGACCAACGGCTCTGGGCGCTGCACGCCGCCGACGGAAAGCCGAAATGGTCGGTGCCGCTGAAGTTCCTGGCGCAGACGCCGCCCACCCTGACGCCAGGCGGGCTGATCGTGTCCGGCGGCGGTCCCGACACGCAGCTGGTCGCCTTCAAAGACGCCGGCGACCACGCGGAGTTGGTGTGGCGCCGCGACGACGTCAACCCGCTGTCCACGTCGAGCCTGGCCGGAACCGGCGTCGGCTACACCGTGGCCAAAGCCGAACGCGGCATGTCGCTGCTGGTCTTCGATCCCGGTGACGGGCACACCCTCAACAGCTATCCGCTGCCCGAGGCCACCGGCTACCCGGTGGGGGTGTCGGTCGGCCACGACCGCCGGGTGGTCGCCGCCACCAGCGACGGCCAGGTGTACAGCTACTCGCCGGCGTAAGGCCGCTACACCGTCAACGGCGGGATGGCGTTGCGCGGCACCTGCGCCTGGGTGGGGCCGGCGAAGGGCGGCAGCAGCTCGCCGGGGGCGAAGTAGAAGATCAGCGAGTCGTCGGTGATAGCAAAGTTCTGGTAATGCGACGAGTCCAGGCCGGTGCCGGGCGGGATCGCGGCGCCCAGCCCCGTCTGCCGGCTCAGCTCCCGCTGGACGATCGGATAGATGGCGTCCAGCGGCTTGCCCCCGGGCGCGAACAGCGTGTCGAAGGTGACCGGCTGGCGTTTGTCGAGGTCGTAGTTGAAACCCTTGTAGAAGGTCGACGGCCGCGGACCGCCCAAGTCTTCGAACACCTTGAGCACCACGCTCTGGGTGCCCTTCGGGGGTTTGCCCGAGTGGTACTGCTCGGACGTCACTTCCATCTGGTAGGGCTGGTCGCGGATTCCCGACGTCTGCGCGACGTTGACGAACCCGTCGCGGTTCTGGGTGAGGTAGTCAGTCAGGGCCTGCTGGTCGGGATAGTCGACCGGGAACTTCATGTCGAGCGTGTAGGTGGTATTCGAGGTGTGCACGTGACACGTTTGCCCGCTCTCGAGGCTGCCGCCCAGGCTTGCGCAGGACGGGTCGGCGACCGCCCGCGGCCCGCACGCCCAGCCCACCAGGGCTCCGGCCGCCAGCAGCGCGGTCGCGATCACAGTGTGCATCGTCGATGTGTCCTCGCAAACTTAAAAGACGGCGCAGCCGCCGTCCCGGCCAGCCTACCTGGACGGTCATCGCGAGGGACGACAAACGAACACCGCCCTGGCGGCACCGACCCGGGTGACGACGGCCGACAGAGCTTGCCGGCCGCGCAGCCGCAGCCGTTTTCGCAGCGCGTCGGGGTCCACGTCCACGCCGCGGACCAGAATCTCCAGCGCGCCGCAATCCAAAGCTGCCAGCGCCTGACGCAGTCGTCGCTCATCGAGGGACAGCTGCTCGAGGACCTCGAAGCCACGAACTCCCGGCGGCAACCGGTCGCCGGACAGGTAGGCGATGTCGGGGTCGAGTTGCCACAGTCCATGCCGCGCCGCGTAGTGGCGCACCAGGCCGGCCCGCACCACCGCGCCGTCGGGGTCGACGATCCAGCGCCCCGCGGATCGCGCCGGGCAGTTGTCCGGCTCGGCGTCGGTGATCTGTTCGCCGCGGTCCAGCACAGTGGCCCGGCGCCGCACGCCCGGTTCGGCCAATGCACCCGACCACAAGCAGGCTTCCCGAACCGAGCCGCCGTAGGAGGTCACCTCGATCTCGCCGTCGAAGCCGAGACGCCGCGCAGCGTCGAAATCGATTCCGGGAGCGCACTTTACAACCAGCGGACGGCCGCGGTAGACGCCGAACAACGCGTCTAGCGCCGGCTGGTAGTCGCGCGGGTTGAAGCGGCGCCGCCCGCCGCTGCGCCGCCCAGGGTCGGCGAGAACGACCACGTCGCGGGTGACCGGGTGCAGTGCGTCGGCACGACACAGCGCGACATCTCCGACGTTGTGCCGCGCCATCGCCAGCCGCACCGCGTCGATGTCGCTGCCCACCGTGCGCGCGGCGTGGTCGCGCAGCGCCGCCAGTTCGGTGCCGATCGAACAGGTCACGTCGTGCACCACCAAGCCGGCCAGCCGCTGCGCACGATGCTGCGCGACGGGTGCCGCGCTGGCCTGCTGCAGCGCCTCGTCGGTGAACAGCCAGTCGCCGCTGCCCGGCAGCTTGGCGGCCGCGCGCCGGCGCAGCAGCACGGTTTCCACCAGCGCCGGTGTGCGGACGCCGAACCGGGCCCGTATTGCGGCAATGTCGCTGACCAGGTCGGTCAGCGCGAAGCCGGCTACCACGTCCAGCGCCGCGGAGCCCGCGTCCGATGCCAGGTAGGCAACGTCGTCGAGCCCGAAGTTCAGGACGGCTTGACCCCGGTGATCATCACGTTGTAGAACCAGCCCTTCGGCACCACCCACCGGCACAAATTCTCGTCGACCCAGCTGAGCGTCTTCCAGCTGGTGAACGCGAACTTCGCCCAGCCCCAGCCCAGCCGCCCCGCCGGCACCGCGTACTCGAAGGTGCGCAGCGGCCAGCCCAGCATGGCGGCGGTGAACTCCACGGTGGCGGTCTGCAGGTCGACGGCGCCTGCGGACGCGGCCATCCGTTCCAGGTCGCCGGGCGTAAACGTGTGTAAATCGACGACGGCCTCCAGCGCCGCAGCGCGCGAGGACTCGTCGAGCTCGGCCTGCGGACGGCGCCAAGCGCCCAGGCCGGGCAGCTTGGTGACGTTGGTGGCCACCCGCCAGGTCAGCGTGGACAGTGCGCGGGCGTAGCCGTCGCCGACGGTGGTCGGCTCGCCGGCGAACACGAACCGCCCGCCCGGCCGAAGTACGCGCAGCACCTCACGCAGCGAGAGCTCGACGTCGGGTATGTGGTGCAGCACCGCGTGTCCGACCACCAGGTCGAAGGTGTTGTCGTCGTAGGGGATGCGCTCGGCGTCGGCGACCCGGCCGTCGATGTCCAGGCCCAGCGACTGGCCGTTGCGGGTGGCGACCTTGACCATGCCGGGCGACAGGTCGGTGACCGAGCCGCGCCGCGCCACCCCGGACTGGATCAGGTTGAGCAGGAAAAATCCTGTGCCACAACCTAACTCGAGGGCACGGTCATACGGCAGCCGGTGAATCTCGTCGTCGGGGACGACGCCGTCGAAGCAGTCTCGCGCGTAGTCGACGCAGCGCTGGTCGTAGGAGATCGACCACTTCTCGTCGTAGTTCTCGGCTTCCCAGTCGTGGTAGAGCACCTGGGCCAGCTTGCTGTCGCGCCGCGCCGCTTCCACCTGCTCGGCAGTGGCGTGTGGCTGCGGCGCCGGGTCAGTACTGGTCATGGTGGCCCAGCTTAACGGCATGGGCGAACACGTCCAGATAGCGGCGACGCTCGGCGGCCAGCCGCTCGGCGGGGGCGGATTCGTAGACGTCGTCGATGCCGGCCTTGGCCGCGGCCAGCGCATACGGCGGGCCGTCGACAAACCGGCCGGCCCAGGTCGCGGCGGCGTCGTACACGTGGTCCGGGGCGACCATGTCGTCGATCAGGCCCAAGGCCAGCGCCTCCTCGGCGTCGAAGAATCGCCCGCTGTACACCAGCTCCTTGGCCCGGCTGCCGCCGACCGCGCGGGTCAACCGCGCGAGCCCGTCGCCGTCGGGAATCAGGCCGGCCAGGATCTCCGTCGCGCCCAGCCGAACGTTGTCGCCGCTGACTCGCCAATCGGCGGCCAGTGCCAGCGTCAGCCCGGCGCCCAGCGCGTATCCGGTGACCGCGGCGACCGTCGGTTTGGGAATGGCCGCCACGGCGTCGACGGCCTCGCGGCGCACCCGCGCCCACGTCTCGGCCTCCGCCACGCTCAGCGTGCGCAGCGCACCCATGTCGTCGCCGGCCGAGAAGATCTCGTGCCCACCGAACAGGATCACTGCGGCGACGTCGTCGCGGCGGCCCAATTGGGCAGCGGCCCCGGCGATTTCGCGATAAACCTGGCGGGTCATCGCGTTGGTCGGCGGCCGCGACAGCAACAGGGTGGCGACGCCGGGGCGGTTGGCATCGGTGTGGACGCTGACGAACTCGGTCACGGCCACCGCCGGCCCCGCGCCTGGTTGTAGCGGTCGGAGTCGAAGAACTCGAACTCCCAGTTGTCGCCCTTGACCGCCAGGTCCGGTTGCACCGCAACGATCTTGCGCTCCACCGCCAGCACGTCGGCGACGGTGTGGCCGGCCAGCGAGTCCAGCTGCGTCCAGGTCGGCGGCAGCAGAAACGTACGGCCGGCCGAGAAGTCCTCGATCGCGGCCTCCGGGGTGCTCCAGCCCACGTGATCGGATTCGGTGTTCTCGCCGTCGGCGCGCTGTCCCTCCGGTAACGCGCCGACGAAGAAGTAGGTGTCGTAGCGCCGCGTGCGTTCCGCTTCGGGGGTCACCCAGTTGGCCCACGGCCGCAACAGGTCAGCGCGCAGCACCAGGTTCTCGGTGCGCAGAAAGTCGGCGAACGACAGCTCGCCGGCGGCCAGCGCCAGCCGCGATTCCCGGTAGACCGAGGCGTCGCCGACGAAGCCGTGCGGGTCGTCGGCCGGCCCGGCGAACAGCACGCCGGTTTCCTCGAAGGTTTCGCGGGCGGCCGCGCAGACCAGCGCCTCGGCCAGGTCGGTGTCGATGCCGAACCGCTGCGCCCACCACGACGGCGCCGGCCCGGCCCAGGCGATCTCGGCGTTGCGGTCGCGGTCGTCGACCCCGCCGCCCGGAAACACCATCACGCCGGCGGCAAAGTGCATTTTCGAATGCCGTCGCATCAAGAACACGGCGATGCCGTCGTCCGTGTCGCGCACCAGCATCACGGTGGCGGCAGGCCGTACGGGAAGCGGTGTGGTCATGCCCGCCTCCGGTGCGCGGCGCGGGTACGGGTGCGACGGGCGAAGTACCGCCCGTCGAGGACGTCGACGGCGATCGACTGCCCGAACGCCGCAGACAGGTTCTCGGCGGTCAGCACGTCGGGCAGCAGGCCCGACGCCACGACCTGGCCCTCGGAGAGCAGCATGCAGTGCGAAAAGCCCGGCGGGATCTCCTCGACGTGGTGGGTGACCAGCACCAGCGCCGGCGCGTCGGGGTCGGCGGCCAGGTCGGTCAGCCGGGCGACCAGCTCCTCGCGCCCGCCCAGGTCCAGCCCGGCGGCCGGCTCGTCGAGCAGCAGCAGTTCGGGGTCGGTCATCAGCGCGCGGGCGATCAGCACCCGCTTACGCTCCCCCTCCGAGAGGGTCTCGTAGGTGCGGTCCGCCAGATGCTCGGCGCCGAGGCTTTCCAGCATGTCGATCGCCCGGTGGTAGTCGACGTCCTCGTAGCGCTCCTTCCACCGGCCCAGCACCGCATAGCCCGCCGAGACCACCAGGTCGCGCACCACTTCGTGGCCGGGCACCCGCTGCGCCAGCACCGAAGAGCTCAGGCCAACCCTGGCGCGCAGCTCCGACATGTCGACCCGGCCCAGCCGCTCGCCGAGCACATAAGCCACCCCCGACGACGGGTGCTCGGCGGCGGCGGCGATGCGCAGCAGCGACGTCTTGCCGGCGCCGTTGGGCCCCAGGATCACCCAGCGTTCGTCGAGCTCGACCGACCAATCGACCGGCCCGACCAACACCCGCCCGTCGCGGCGCAGCGAAATGTCGTGGAAGTCGATCAGCAGGTCGGGGTCGGCTGCCTCGCTTGCGGTTTCGGGCACCCGACCATCGTGCCGTACCGCAACACCGCGCTACTCCGGGGGTATTTCGACGCGCCGCACCCCGCCGTCCACGGCGTCGGCGGCCTCGATCTCGCCGCGGGTCACCCCGAGGATGAACAGCACGGTGTCCAGGTACGGGTAGGTCAGCGACGCATCGGCCACCTCGCGCAGCGCGGGTTTCGCGTTGAACGCCACCCCCAGGCCGGCCGCGGCCAGCATGTCGATGTCGTTGGCGCCGTCACCGACCGCGACGGTCTGCTCCATGGGCACCCCGGCCTGGGCGGCGAAGTCCCGCAGCGCCTTGGCCTTGCCGGCCCGGTCGATCACCGGGCCGACCACCCGGCCGGTGAGCTTGCCGTCGACGATCTCCAACTGGTTGGCGGCGACGAAGTCGAGCATCAGCTCCTCGGCCAGCGGCTCGATCACCTGCCGGAAGCCGCCGGAGACCACGCCGACGTGAAATCCCAACCGCCGCAACGTGCGCAGCGTGGTGCGCGCGCCCGGCGTCAGTTCCAGCCGTGACGCGACGTCGTCCACCACCTCGACGGGCAGACCCGCCAGGGTGGCCACCCGCTGGTGCAGCGACGCGGTGAAGTCCAGCTCGCCGCGCATGGCGGCATCGGTGATCGCCGCGACGGCGTCCTGCGCGCCGGCCCGGGCGGCCAGCATCTCGATGACCTCGCCCTGGATCAGCGTCGAGTCGACGTCGAACACGATGAGCCGCTTGGCGCGCCGCGACAGGCTGTAATCCTCGACCGCCACGTCCACCCCAGCGTCGGCGGCCACCTGGGTCAGCGCCGCCTGCAGCTGTCCGCCGATGCCCGGCGGCACCGAGACCCGCATCTCCAATCCGGTGACCGGATAGTCGGAGATGCCCCGGATGACGTCGATGTTGACGCCCAGCGTGGCCACCTCCTGGGCAACCGCGCCGAACGCCTCGGCGGTGATCGGGCGGCCGAGCACGACGATGGTGTGCGTCGAGGGCTCCCGAATGATCGGCAGGTCGTCGCTGCGCTCGATCGTGACGTCCAGGCCCTTGGCGTGAACGGCCGCCGCGACGTCTGTGCGCAGCGCGTCGCCCTCGGCCACCGCCGGCGTGGTGGACACCAGCACGCCCAGCGTCAGCCGGCCGCGGATCACCACCTGTTCGACGTTGAGCAGCTCGACCTTGTGCGACGAGAGCACCTGGAACAGAGCGGACGTCACACCAGGCTGGTCGACACCGGTGACGGTGATCAGCACCGACACCTTGGGCACGGTCACCGAAAGTCAGTCACGGACTAGCTGCGAACGCTTACGTCGTCGGCTTCGGTGACGTCGCCGTCGGAGGGATGCGGGCCACGGCCCACATGTGCTTCGGCGCGCATGCGTTCCACCATGTGCGGGTAGTGCAACTCGAAAGCCGGCCGCTCCGAACGGATTCGGGGCAGCTCGGTGAAGTTGTGCCGCGGCGGCGGGCAACTGGTCGCCCACTCCAGCGAGTTGCCGTACCCCCACGGGTCGTCGACCGTGACGACCTCGCCGTAACGCCAGCTCTTGAAGACGTTCCAGACGAACGGCAGCATCGACGCGCCCAGGATGAACGCCCCGATCGTGGACACGACGTTGTACATCTGGAAGCCGTCGGTGGGCAGGTAGTCCGCGTAGCGCCGGGGCATACCGGCGTCGCCCAGCCAGTGCTGGATCAAAAACGTGGTGTGAAACCCGATGAACGTCAACCAGAAATGCAGCTTGCCCAGCCGCTCGTCAAGCAGCCGGCCGGTCATCTTCGGGAACCAGAAGTAGACCCCGGCGAAGGTGGAGAACACGATGGTGCCGAACAGCACGTAGTGGAAGTGCGCGACCACGAAATAGCTGTCGGTGACGTGGAAGTCCAGAGGCGGGCTGGCCAGCAGGACACCGGTCAGACCACCGAGCAGGAAGGTCAGCGCAAAGCCGACCGAGAACAGCATCGGTGTCTCGAACGTCAACTGGCCCTTCCACATCGTGCCGATCCAGTTGAAGAACTTGATCCCGGTCGGCACCGCGATCAGATACGTCATGAACGAAAAGAACGGCAGCAGAACGGCGCCCGTCGCGAACATGTGGTGCGCCCACACCGCGACCGAGAGCACCGCGATCGACATCGTCGCGTACACCAGGGTGGTGTAGCCGAAGACCGGTTTGCGCGAGAACACCGGGAAGATCTCGGTGACGATGCCGAAGAACGGCAGCGCCACGATGTAGACCTCCGGGTGCCCGAAGAACCAGAACAGGTGCTGCCACAACAGAACTCCGCCGTTGGCCGAGTCGTAGACGTGTGCACCCAGGTGCCGGTCGGCGGCCAGCCCCATCAACGCCGCGGTCAGCAGCGGAAAGGCCAGCAGCACCAGGATGGACGTCACCAGGATGTTCCAGGTGAAGATCGGCATCCGGAACATCGTCATACCGGGCGCGCGCATGCAGACGACCGTGGTGATCATGTTGACCGCGCCCAGGATGGTGCCCAGACCGGCGACGGCCAGACCCATGATCCACAGGTCGCCGCCGGCACCGGGCGAGTGGATGGCGTCGGTCAGCGGCGTGTAGGCGGTCCAGCCGAAGTCCGCGGCGCCGCCCGGGGTGATGAAACCGGCCATCGCGATCAGCGACCCGAACAAAAACAGCCAGTAGGAGAACGCGTTCAGCCGGGGAAACGCCACGTCGGGTGCACCGATCTGCAGCGGCATCACCAGGTTGGCGAAGCCGAACACGATCGGGGTGGCGTAGAACAGCAGCATGATCGTGCCGTGCATGGTGAACAGCTGGTTGAACTGTTCGTTCGACAAGAACTGCAGCCCCGGCGCGGCCAACTCGGTGCGCATGAGCAGCGCCAGCAGGCCGCCGATGAAGAAGAAGACGAAACAGGTGACGACGTACATGATGCCGATCAGCTTGTGATCGGTGGTGGTCACCAGCTTGTAGATCAGGTTGCCCTTGGGGCCGGTGCGCGCCGGATAGGGCCGACTGGCCTCGAGTTCTCCCAGCGGGGGCGCTTCGGTTGTCAAGAGCTCCTCCAAATGTGTGGCGGGCAACCGGGAACTTCTGTGAATCCTAACCTTTGAGGGGTGCCATGCAGGCCCCGGTCCTACAAACCGTCGTAATGAGCCCTGAAGTGCGCCGGAACGCGGTGTTACGGTCGGACGCGTGTTGCTGATCCGCCCGCGCCCCGCCGTTCTGTTGGCCGCGGCGGCAATGGCATTTACGGCCGTGGCCTGCACGTCCGGCTCGCCCGGCGGCACGCCGGCGCCGCCGGCGTCGCGGTCGGTGATCACCAGCACCACACAGATCGCCGGCGCGGGGGTTCTGGGCAACCAGCGCCGGCCCGACGAGTCCTGCGCCCCGCAACCCGCCCCGCCGGCTCCGGGGCCGCCGATGCGCCCGGCCCGCAACGCCGCGGGCGTGCAACCCGACGTGGTCGACGTGCACGCCGACCCGCAACGCATCGTCGCGCTCACCGGCGACGCGCTGGACGCGCTGTGTGCGCTGGGACTGCAGTCCCGGGTGGTGGCCGCCGCGCTGCCCGACGGCTCGTCGGGCCAGCCCTCCTATCTGGGCACGATCGTGAACCGCCTGCCAGGCGTGGGCAGCCGCAGCGCGCCGGACCCGGCCGCCATCGCGGCGGCCAAACCGGACCTGATCCTGGGCTCTGCGGGGTTGACGCCGCAGCTGTACCCACGGCTGGCGGAGGTCGCCCCGACCGTGTTCACCGCGGCGCCGGGCGCGGCGTGGGAGGACAACCTGCGCGCTATTGCCGCGGCCACCGGGCGCGCCGGTGCCGCCGACGCGCTGATCAACGACTTCACCGCCAAGGCCCGCGAGACCGGCGCCGCCCACGACGCCGCTCACTACCAGGCGTCGATCGTGCAATTCACCGAGAACGCCGTGCGGGTGTACGGCTCCGACAACTTCCCCGCCACCGTGTTGGCCGCCGTCGGCGTCGACCGCCCGCCGTCGCAGCGCTTCACCGACAAGCCGTACATCGAGATCGGCACCAGCGACGCCGACCTGGCCCGCGGCGCCGATTTCTCGGCGGCCGACGCCGACATCGTCTATGTGTCGTTCGCCTCGCCGGCCGCCAAGAACCGCGCGCCGGCCCTGCTGGACAGCGATCCCTGGCGCAAGCTGTCCGCCTACCGCGACAACCGGGTGTTCATCGTCAACAACGAGATATGGCAGACCGGGCAGGGCCTGATCGCCGCCCGCGGCATCGTCGACGACCTGCACTGGATCAACGCCCCGATCAACTGACCTGCGCTTGTGACGTTGCCCTCATGGGGAAGAAATACATAGCTTACCTAGGCTATTCTGTGGGGCATCCCCTGAATTCCGATTGCTAAGACACGCGCAGGTACGAGGTATTCCGATGAGCACTGTTTCCGCGTATGCCGCCACCTCGGCGACCGCACCATTGACCAAGACGACGATCAACCGCCGCGATCCCGGCCCGCACGACGTGGCCATCGACATCAAGTTCGCCGGCATCTGCCACTCCGACATCCACACGGTCAAGGCCGAATGGGGCCAACCCAACTACCCCGTGGTTCCCGGTCACGAGATCGCCGGCGTGGTATCGGCCGTCGGATCCGAGGTGACCAAGTACAAGGTGGGCGACCGCGTCGGCGTGGGCTGTTTCGTCGACTCCTGTCGGCAGTGCAGCAGCTGCCGCGCCGGGTTCGAGCAGTACTGCACGGGCGGCGGCATGGTCGGCACCTACAACGGCATCGGCCGGGACGGCGAGCCGACCCAGGGTGGCTACAGCCAGGCGATCGTCGTCGACGAGAACTACGTGCTGCGCATCCCCGATGCGCTCCCGCTGGACGCCGCGGCGCCGCTGCTGTGCGCGGGTATCACGGTGTACTCGCCGCTGCGGCACTGGAATGCCGGGCCGGGCAAGCGGGTCGCGGTCGTCGGCCTCGGCGGCCTGGGACACATGGGCGTCAAGCTGGGCAAGGCGATGGGCGCCGAGATCACGGTGCTGAGCCAGTCGCTGAAGAAGATGGAAGACGGCCTGCGGCTCGGCGCCAGCCACTACCACGCCACCAGCGACCCGGCCACGTTCAAGAAGCTGCGCAACGGCTTCGACCTGATCCTCAACACAGTGTCGGCCAACCTCGATCTCGGCGAGTACCTCAAGCTGCTCGACGTCGACGGCACGCTCGTCGAAATCGGCATGCCCGAACAGCCGATGTCCGTGCCGGCTTTCCCGCTGGTGAACATGCGCCGCAGTGTGTCCGGCTCACTGATCGGTGGTATCGCCGAAACGCAGGAGATGTTGAACTTCTGCGCCGAACACGGCACGACGCCCGAAATCGAGGTCATTTCAGCCGACTACGTCAACGAGGCCTACGAGCGGGTGCTGGCCAGCGACGTGCGCTACCGCTTCGTGATCGACACCTCAACTTTGTGAGGCGTCGGCCTCCTCGGCGCTCACCCCGGCCAGCGGCCACCCCGCCGCGGCCAGCGTGGCCGCCACCCGCCTGATGTTTTCCGGGCCGGCGTCGTAGTGGGTCATGTCGGAGATGAACTCGGCGATCTCGTCGTGGTCAATCTCGCTGTCCGCCAACCCGTTTGACTTGCTCGCGGTGATGTTGTGCACCACCTCGGCGAGCTGCTCTTCGGTCAGCGGCGTGCTGCGCAGCAGCGCGAGCAACGGTACCCGGTCGGGTCCGGGAACGCCGTCGGGATAGCCAGCCTGTAGCCAGCGCAGTACCGAACTCAGGAATGACGAGGTGGCCACGAAGTCCAGTGTCGTGCCGGCCGGCCATCGCCGCCACTCGGCGGCGCGCAACTCACAGAACTCATAAGCCGCTCACAGGCATACGCTGAAGTACGCCAAGGTCGGGAATCGTTCGCGGGAGGCAGCGATGATGAGGTTCGTTCGCCGTCTGGCCGCCGGCGCCGCGGTTGTCGTTTCGATGTCGGCTGCGATGGTCGTGACGCCGGGAGTCAGCTCAGCGCAATGCGACCCCAACTGGTCGCACATTGTGGCAACCAACGAGTGCAAACCGCCACCACCGCCGCCATCGTGGTACACGCCCCCGCCGCCGTATGCGCCGATGTATGCCCCGCCTGATGTGCCGCCGCCCCCGCAAACGCCGCCCCCGTCGCCGTGGCCGGTCCACCCGGTATGGGACGGAGGTCGACAGCAGTGGGTCTGGATAGGGATCTGACGTTTAGAAGTCCCAGTCCTCGTCTTCGGTGACGACGGCCTTGCCGATCACGTACGACGACCCCGACCCGGAGAAGAAGTCGTGATTCTCGTCGGCGTTGGGTGAGAGCGCCGACAGGATGGCCGGGTTGACATCGGTCTCGTCGCGCGGGAACAACGCCTCGTAGCCGAGGTTCATCAATGCCTTGTTGGCGTTGTACCGCAAGAACTTTTTGACGTCCTCGGTCAGCCCGACCTCGTCGTAGAGGTCCTGGGTGTACTCCACCTCGTTGTCGTAGAGCTCGAAGAGCAGCTCGTAGGTGTAGTCCTTGAGTTCGGCTTGCTTGGCCGCATCTTCGAGGGCCAGCCCGCGCTGGAACTTGTAGCCGATGTAGTAGCCGTGCACCGCCTCGTCACGGATGATCAGCCGGATCATGTCGGCGGTGTTGGTCAGCTTGGCCCGGCTGCTCCAGTACATCGGCAGGTAGAAGCCGGAGTAGAACAGGAAGCTCTCCAGCAGCGTGGAGGCCACCTTGCGCTTGAGCGGCTCGTCGCCCCGGTAGTACTGCATCACGATCTCGGCCTTGCGCTGCAGGTTGGGGTTTTCCTCCGACCAGCGGAAGGCGTCGTCGATCTCGGCGGTAGAGCACAGCGTGGAGAAGATGTTGCTGTAGCTGCGGGCGTGCACCGACTCCATGAACGCGATGTTGGTGTAGACGGCTTCCTCGTGCGGGGTCAGCGCGTCGGGGATCAGGCTGACCGCGCCGACCGTGCCCTGGATGGTGTCAAGCAGCGTCAGGCCGGTGAACACCCGCATGGTCAGCTGCTTTTCGTGATCGGTCAGCGTGCCCCAGGACGGGATGTCGTTGGACACCGGCACCTTCTCCGGTAGCCAGAAGTTCCCGGTCAGCCGGTCCCAGACCTCGGCGTCCTTCTCGTCTTGCAGACGGTTCCAGTTGATCGCCGAAACGCGGTCGATCAGCTTCAGTTTTTCGGTCACCAGAACCCCACTTCACCAGGACGTATGGTCGGCTGTGCTGAGACTTCAAACACTACCCCTGGGGTCCGACAACCGGCCGCAACACAACACCTTGTGCCGGGGCGTGTCTCCTAGCGTGGCTCTCTAGTGGGGCCGGGGCGCCGAGTGTGCATCCTCGGCGGCGCAGCTCATCGACAGTGCATCCTGGGCGGGAAAATCGCCGAATCCACGCCCTCACCGCACTCTGAAAGCCGTCAATGCACAGTCGACGTCGGCGAAGCGGCGCTTCCCACCCCGAAGAACTGGTACTCGGCGGGCCGAAGCGAGCGGGTGCCCATCCAGTACTGCCAGGTGTAGCCGCCCCACAGCACCCGGTTGTTGCCGTGCTCGTCGAGGTACCAGCTGCTGCACCCGCCGGAGTTCCAGACCGAACCGGCGAGCTTGCGCTGCAGCTCCTCGTTGAACCGGTCCTGGGCGGCGCGGGTCGGGGCCAGCGCCCGCGCGCCGAGCCGGTCGCACGCCGCGATCGCATCAGCGACGTAGCGGATCTGGGATTCGATCATGAACACCACCGAGTTGTGTCCCAGCCCGGTGTTGGGTCCCAGCAGGAAGAACAGGTTGGGCACGTCGGCGACGGTGATTCCGCGGTGTGCGCCAAGGCCTTCGCGGTTCCAGCGGTCGACCAGGTCCTCGCCGTGCATCCCCTTGATCTGGACGTAGGTGTAGGAGTCGGTGACGTGGAAGCCGGTGGCGAACACGATCACGTCGGCGTGACGCTCGGTGCCGTCGGCGGTGACGATGCCGTCGGGCGTGATGCGGCTGATGTGGTCGGTGACCAGCTCGGTCTTCGGGTCGGCCACAGCGCGATAGTAGGTGGAGGAGTTCAGGATTCGCTTGCAGCCGATCCGGTAGCTCGGGGTCAGTTTGCGACGCAGTTCGCGATCCTTGACCGAGCGGCGGATGTTCCACTTGCCCAGTGCCTCGCCGACTTTGAGAAGGCTGGGTCGCTTGGTCATGCCGTAGGCCACCACCTCGTGGCCCCAATACAGTGCGGTGCGCAGCGCAAGGCGCAAACCGGGGATGTTCGCCAGGGCGCGACGCAGCCCTGCGGGCAATTCCTCGTTGGTGCGGGGGATCACCCACGGCGGGGTGCGTTGGTAGAGCTGTAATTCGGCGACCTGATCGACGATCTCGGGCACGATCTGGATGGCGCTGGCTCCGGTCCCGATTATCGCCACCCGCTTGCCGGTCAGGTCGACACCGTGGTCCCACTGCGCGGAATGGAAAGCGGCGCCGCGGAATTCGTCGCGGCCCTCGATGTCGGGAACCGACGGGATGTGCAGCGCGCCGGCGCCCGAGATCAGGAACTGCGCGACGTACTCCCGCCCGTCGGCGGTGAACACATGCCAGCGGTACTCCTCGTCGTCCCAATGTCCGCGCTCGACAAGCGAATTGAACTCGATGTAGCGGCGCAGTCCGTATTTGTCGGTGACACCCTTGAGGTAGTCCCAAATCTCGGGCTGGTAGGAGAACAGGTGCTTCCAGTCCGGCTTGGGCTCGAACGAAAACGAGTACAGATGCGACGGGATGTCGCATGCGCAGCCGGGGTAGCTGTTGTCCCGCCAGGTGCCGCCGATGTCGTCGGCCTTCTCCAGGATCACGAAGTCCACGCCCTGGCGCTGCAGGGCAATCGCCATGCCCAGTCCGGAAAACCCGGTTCCGATGATCACTGCCCGGGTGTGCACCGGCGGTTTGTGTGCTGCCTGCTGCGGCGCCGACTCAGTAATGGTCACGGGGGTGATCCTACCTGGGAACGCTGGTACCGGGTACTTCAGCGCCCCTCGGTCAACAATGCGATCGACCGCCGCAACTCGTGCTCGGGCGGTGCCGCCGGCAGCGGCACCTCGGGCCGGGCGCCGAACGCGTCGACCATCAGCGCCGCGAACCGCCGCCAGGCATCCGGCGCTGCCGAGCCGGTGGTCCTGAGCACCCCGGCGTTGGCCATCAGCATGACGACGATGTCCCCGGCCACCGCGTCGGGCCGCAACTTTTCTTCGGCTTGCGCCCGCCGGACGAGCTCGCGGAGCTTGTCCACGGTCTCGTTGGTGCGCTGCTCGACGGCGCTGGTGGCCGGAAATGCAGTGGTCAACAGGTCACGCAGGCCGGCGTCACCGGCCTGCAGCTCGCACAGCTCGAACACCAGCGCCCGAAAGCCGTCCCAGGCTCTCGGATTGGCCAGCGCGCGATCCACCGCCTCGGTGTAGCGCGACATGTTCCGCTCGAACGCCGCGGCCGCCAGGTCTGCGCGGGTGGGGAAGCGACGATAGAGGGTCGCCACTCCTACCCCGGCCCGGCCGGCGATCTCCTCCAGCGGCACCGAGAGCCCACGCTCGGCGAACAGCTCGGCGGCGGCGGCCAGGATCCGGTCGCGGTTGAGTTTCGCGTCGGCGCGAAGTGGTCTGGCTCCCTTTTCGCCCGGCGCTGCGCCTGAAATCACAGGTCAACCCTACCCGTCGAACTGGAGGGAGGCATCCACTTATGCGTATCTTCGAGACCCGTAAGCGGTAACTACCCTCCACATACGAACGGAGCACACACATGGCCGTCACACTGACTGCCCCGGAGCCGACGCACGCAGGCCGGCACCGGGCGCCCAGCCAGGACGGAATGCGGGGCAACCCGTGGTGGACATTGATCGCCGTCTCGATCGGCGTCGTCATGGTCGGCCTCGACGCCTCGGTGGTGGCCATCGCCAACCCGCGCATCGCCACCGACCTGCACGCGTCGCTGTCGGATCTGCAGTGGATCACCGACGCCTACATGCTCGCGCTGGCGTCGCTGCTGATCTTCGGCGGAAAGCTCGGCGACCGGTTCGGCCGTCGTCAGATGTTCTTCATCGGCGTGGTCGGCTTTGCCGCGACCTCAGTGGGCATCGGGCTGATCGGCACGGTCGGCGGCGTCATCGCCCTGCGCACGCTGCAAGGGGTGTTCGGCGCCCTGCTGATGCCGAGCACGTTGGCGATCGTCCGGGCCGCGTTCCCGCCGGAGAAGCTCAACACCGCCGTCGGGATCTGGGGCGCCGCATCGGGCGTGTCGATCGCGGCCGGGCCCATCGTGGGTGGGCTGCTGGTCGAACACGTCAGCTGGGAGTCGGTGTTCTACATCAATGCGCCGATCGCGGCCGCCGCGCTACTGATCGGTGCGCGAGCGATCGTCGAGACCCGCAGCGCCGGCGAGCACCACCTCGACATCCCGGGCATCGCCACGCTGTCGGGTGGGCTGTTCCTGATCGTGTTCGGGTTGATCAAAGCCCAGAACTGGGGCTGGCTGGCCGGCCGGACGCTCGGCGTGCTGCTGGCGGGCCTGGCGGCGCTGGCGGTGTTCGTGCTGATCGAGTTGCGCGCGGCCGAGCCGTTGCTGCCGATGCGGCTGTTCGCCAATCGGTCCCTGTCGATCGGCACCGCGGTGGTCGTCATCGACTTCTTCGCGCTGTTCGGCGCGGTGTTCTTCTTGTCCCTGTATCTGCAGAACGTGCAGGGCTACTCTCCCGTCGAGACCGGTGTGCGCACGCTGCCGCTGAGCCTGACGCTGATGGTCACGGCCCCGCTCAGTGGCTGGCTCACCGAGAAGTTCGGGCCGCGCCCGGCCATGGTCGTCGGGCTGGGCGCCGTCGCGGGCGGCCTGTTCTCGCTGGCATTCCTGCGCGCCGACTCGGGATACGACGCGCTGTGGCCGGCGTTCGTCTTGCTGGGTGCGGGCATCGGCCTGGTGCTGACCGCCAGTTCCGACGCCATCGTCGGAAACGCCAGCGTCGACGACGCCGGACTGGCTGGCGGTCTGCAGAGCACAGCCGTGCAGCTGGGCGGGGTGCTGGGCACCACGATTCTGGGCTCGGTGGTGTCGAGCCGGGTCGGTTCGGTGCTCGTCGAGCAGCTCAAAGCGGCCGGCACTCCGGCGCCGATCGCGGGCAGGCTGACGGCCGCGAAAGAGCTTGTGGCCCAAGGCGTTACGCCGGCCGTCCCGGGCATGCCCGCCCCGTTGGCGCGTGCGGTGGCGCAGGGCTGCAACGGTGCGTTCATGGTCGGGCTGCACGCGTCGATGGTCGTGGCCGCGGTGGCAGCGGGTGTCGGCGCGGTGCTGGCCCTGTTCGTGCGTCGCGGCGATTAGCTGGCTTCGCGCGGCGCCGCGCTGTGAATCGGCAAGTCGGGATCCATCTCGATGCCGAGTAGCTCTGCGGTGCCGCCGATGACGCCCATCATGATGGTCGTCAGATGCTCGACGAACTTGTCGTGCGGCATGCGGCGCGGGCTGTCGGGCTCCGGGCCGAGCCACCAGTCGGTGGCCGACTGTGCCGAACCGAACGCCGCGAACGCCGCGAGTTCGATGGCGGCACGGTCGAGTTCCATTTCGCGCAGCTCGTTGTTGAACATCTCGGCCATCGCCAGGGTGATCTCGCGGCCCTCGTTGAGTGCCCGCATCGTCGACTCGGAGCGCTCCGGGAAGCGGCCCTGGATGAAAAACCGAAGCACGTTGGGATGCTGTTCGACGAGGTTGACGTACTCCTCGACGCTGCGCCGGATGATGTCGCGAGCAGAGTTGGTGGCGAAGTCGACCGACGGGAAGACCGCCGCCCACAACATGTCGCGCAGGCGTTCGCCGATCGCCTGGAACAGATCGGATTTGTCGTGGAAATGCCGGTAGATCTTGGGTTTGGCGGTGCCGGCCTCTTCGGCGATCTCCCGCACGCTCACATCGGGACCCAGCCGGTCGATGGCGCGGAAGGCAGCCTCGACGATCTCGCCGCGCACCTTCTTGCGGTGTTCGCGCCAGCGTTCGCTGCGCGCGTCGACCTTGCCCCCGGGTCTGGCGCCGGGGTGGGGTCGAGGGATTCTCACCACGTCAAGCACTTTACCGCCTTGCGGTCGCTGACCTGGGAAGACCCGGCTTGTCGGTGCCGCCGAGTGGCCAGCTTTGTCACGCGAAACGCCAAATCGCGTGCCTTAAGTGGCCACTCGGCAGAAAACCCGGCTACAGCATGCAGGACACGCAGCCTTCGACCTCGGTGCCTTCGAGCGCCATCTGCCGCAGCCGGATGTAGTACAGCGTCTTGATGCCCTTGCGCCAGGCGTAGATCTGCGCCTTGTTCACATCGCGGGTAGTGGCGGTGTCTTTGAAGAACAACGTCAGGCTCAGGCCCTGGTCCACATGCTGGGTGGCCGCGGCGTAGGTGTCGATGATCTTCTCGTAGCCGATCTCGTAGGCGTCCTGGTAGTACTCCAGGTTGTCGTTGGTCATGTAGGGCGCCGGGTAGTAAACCCGGCCGATCTTGCCTTCCTTGCGGATCTCGATCTTCGACACGATCGGGTGGATCGAGCTCGTCGAATGGTTGATGTAGGAGATCGACCCGGTCGGCGGCACCGCCTGCAGATTCTGGTTGTAGATGCCATGCGCCTGCACCGACTCCTTGAGCCGCCGCCAGTCGTTCTGGTCGGGGATGCGGATGCCTGCGTCGGCGAAAAGTTGACGCACCTTGGGCGTCTTCGGCTCCCAGACCTGATCGGTGTACTTGTCGAAGAATTCCCCCGACGCGTACTTGGACCGCTCGAAGCCCTTGAAGTGCGTACCCCGTTCAATCGCAATGCGATTCGACGCCCGCAGCGCATGGTAGAGCACCGTATAGAAGTAGATGTTGGTGAAGTCGATGCCCTCTTCGGAGCCATAGAAGATCCGCTCGCGGGCCAGATAGCCGTGCAGGTTCATCTGGCCCAGACCGATCGCATGCGAGTCGTTGTTGCCCTGCTCGATCGAGGGCACCGAGGTGATGTGGGTCTGGTCGCTCACCGCCGTCAGTGCCCGGATCGCCACCTCGATGGTCTGCGCGAAGTCGGGCGAGTCCATGGTCTTGGCGATGTTCAGCGACCCGAGGTTGCACGAAATGTCTTTGCCCACTTTGGCATACGACAGATCATCGTTGAACAACGACGGGGTGGACACCTGCAGGATCTCCGAGCACAGGTTGGAGTGGGTGATCTTGCCTTCAATCGGGTTGGCCCGGTTCACCGTGTCCTCGAACATGATGTAGGGATAGCCCGACTCGAACTGGAGCTCGGCCAAGGTCTGGAAGAACTCCCGCGCCTTGATCTTTGTCTTGCGGATCCGCGCGTCGTCGACCATCTCGTAGTACTTCTCGGTGACCGAGATGTCGGCGAACGGCACTCCGTAGATGCGTTCGACGTCGTACGGCGAGAACAGGTACATGTCCTCGTTCTTCTTGGCCAACTCGAAGGTGATGTCGGGGATCACCACACCCAGGCTCAGCGTCTTGATGCGGATTTTCTCGTCGGCGTTTTCGCGTTTGGTGTCGAGGAAGCGGTAGATGTCCGGATGATGCGCATGCAGGTACACAGCGCCGGCGCCCTGACGCGCGCCGAGCTGGTTGGCGTAGGAGAACGAGTCCTCCAGCAGCTTCATGATGGGGATGACGCCGGAGCTCTGGTTCTCGATGTTCTTGATCGGTGCGCCGTGCTCGCGAATGTTGCTCAGTAGCAACGCAACTCCCCCGCCACGCTTGGACAGCTGCAGTGCGGAGTTGATGGAGCGCCCGATGGACTCCATGTTGTCTTCGATGCGAAGGAGGAAACAATTGTGGACGACAGTGCCACGAATCGTGTAGGTGTGCGTGCCCTCGACGTGGAGGTTGTACACCTTCTCCGGAACTTCCTGTGTGCGCTTCAGTTCGCGGATTCCGTACACGTGCCGGCCATGCACGACCTGATAAGTCTTGCGCGACGTTCCTTTTTGGCCGACGTAGTTGTGCAGGTTCTTGCCAACATCGAAGATGAACTCTTCATTGTCACCGGGCAGCCCGGGTACGAACACCTGTCCCGTCAAGTTGCCTGCTTGATTTACGTACTGACGGACCCTGGACACAATTCCGACCCGGCGCAAAAGGAGTTGGACCTGGTCGATCAATTCCGGGTTCACCAGGTCGAGCACCATCCCGCCGGTGGTGCAGCACCCGTCGCCGCGGAACAGCCCCGCCAGCAGTCCACGCTGGAATTCTTCGTCGGCTGTCAAGACATCGTGGGACAGCCGCTTTGTGTGGTATCCCGTCCCAACCATGGAAAGGAACAGCGAAGCGACCACCATGCTGTTACAGATCATCCGGACCGACTGGTCCGAAAAACTATGGTTGACAGAGAGTTCGGCCGCGAAAACCCGCTTGAATGCCGCCGCCAACTCGTGCTGATATTCGAGTTCGTGTGCGCCGAGCGTGAAGTGAATGCCGTTGGCAATCAGGCCGTCCGAGCCCGATCGCTTGGAGACGTGGCCTTCGGACAGATACCAGCCCAAGATAAGACCGAGGTCGTACGACTCCTCGACATAGCGGTTCACAGACACGAATTTCATTCGATGGCGCTGCTTGCTGCGGTGCTTCAAGTCGGAGTTGACCTTGCGGATGAGCCCGTCGACCTCTTCGTATTCACCTGGGCCGACGTACTTCATCAGGTCGTATACGCGCCGCTCCCGCCCATCCCGCGGTGCTGCGGTCACGATGAAGTCCGAAGGGCGAATGTCCTTGGCAGCTAGCCATACAAATCCATTGAACGGATCGGCGCCGTCGCCTTCAATGAGTGTCTTGACCTCCCGCGTCGTCCACACGAGGATCGGATGTTCCGGAGTGCAGAGGATCGGTTCCTTGTGCCCGAAGTGTGAAATCGACACCAGAGCTTGGTCGTTGGGATTCTCGACAACGGACTCGACAACGGAAAAGGATCCGTCGTGTGAGAGAACGCGGTCACCCACCCGCAGAGACTCGATCGCCTTCGGCCCTTCGGGCGTATCCACCGGCGTTCCTGCTGGAAAACACGAAACTGGCTCTCCCCGTTGCTTTTTGCCCGAGTTGAGGAACGTCGGAGTGGCCGGCTGGAACCGGCCGTCGATGATCTCGTCGACCAGTTTCTCGGCCAGCCCGGTGTCCCCGGCGGCCAAAGTCAGCGCCACCATGACGACGCGGTCCTCGAAGCGCTCCAGATACCGCTTGCCGTCGAAGGTTTTCAGCGTGTAGGAGGTGTAGTACTTGAACGCGCCGAGGAACGTCGGGAACCGGAACTTCTTGGCGTAGGCCCGATCCAGCAGGCTCTTGACGAAGTTACGCGAATACTGGTCGAGAACCTCACGCTCGTAATAGTTCTCGCGGATCAGGTAGTCGAGCTTCTCATCCTGGTTGTGGAAGAAGACGGTGTTCTGGTTGACGTGCTGCAGGAAGAACTCGCGCGCCGCCAGCACATCCTTGTCGAACTGAATCTTGCCGTCGGCGTCGTACAGATTCAGCATCGCGTTCAGGGCGTGATAATCCGTCTCGCCCGGCAACGCGTGCCCGGCGGGCGTTACACGCTCTGCAGTTGCGGCGGTTGGTGGCACGGTTCGTCCTTCCAAAACTCAGCTAGACCCGCTCGGACGGCTTCCACGTCGTCCGGGGTTCCCATCAGTTCGAATCGGTAGAGATAGGGAACGCCACACTTGCGGGACACCACGTCGCCCGCATAGGCGAATTCGGCACCGAAGTTGTTGTTGCCGGCAGCAATGACGCCGCGGATCAACGACCGGTTGCGTTCGTTGTTCAAAAAGGCAATGACCTGCTTGGGGACATAGCCGCCGTCATTGATGTCCGGGGTGGCCCGGCCACCGCCGTAGGTCGGCAGCACCAGGACATACGGCCGGTCCACCTCGATGCGGCCGTGCAGCGGTATCCGTGTGGCGGGAATACCCAGCTTCTGCACGAAGCGATGGGTGTTCTCCGACACCGACGAGAAATACACCAGGCTGCACGACGGCACGGCAATCTCCTAAGCGGTCAGCGCGGCACCGGCGAGCGCCTTGATCCGGTCCGGCCGGAAGCCCGACCAGTGTTCGTTGCCCGCCACCACGACGGGAGCCTGCAGATAACCCAGCGCCATCACGTAGTCGCGCGCCTCGCTGTCGATCGAGATGTCGACCTTCTCGTAAGCGATGCCCTCTTTGTCCAGCGCCTTGTAGGTGGCGTTGCACTGCACGCATGCCGGCTTGGTGTACACGGTGATGCTCATCGGCGTTACGGCTCCTCTGCAGGGAAGGTGACAAGGGACTGGCAACTACTTCGGTACTGCATCTGCACTGTTGGTTCAGCAGACCGTCACGCCCCGGAATTCCCCTGTTCGCCGACCGCTTAGGCCGGCGTATCGATGCCTGCCCTGGCGGTCCGGCTGACCGGGTGAACCCGGGGCCTGTCGGTGTGCTGAAACACTACACCTAGTGGGTGACAATAAGAAGGGATACAACATCTTCTGAACAACATTCATGAAATTCGCTGGTCGTAAGCCTGACTTCCGCATCTCCATCGGCGTGTCGTAGATCACAATTCGGCCGTTTCGGCCATGCCTCGGCGCATGCGCAAAGGTCTACCACCGGCCACCGACAAACGACGCCCGGAAGCTCCCCTCCGGGCGTCGCGCAGCAAACGAAAGGTCAGCTCACTTCGGCGGCCAGCTTGCCCACCACGTCGCGGATGTTGGCGGTCAGCTCGGCATGCTCGCGCGGGTGCTTGCCGTCCAGCGACGCCAGCGGCACCGAGAGCTTGATGGCCTCGACCACGCGCGGACCGGCGATACCGAACGACTTGCGGGTCTCGTCGTGCGCCCACACCCCGCCGTAGCGGCCCAGCGACCCGCCGATCACGGCCAGCGGCTTGCCTTTCAGCGCGCTGTTGCCGAAGGGGCGGGACAGCCAGTCGATCGCGTTCTTGATCACGGCGGGGATGCTGCCGTTGTATTCCGGCGTGACCACCAGTGCGGCGTCAGCCTCGGCGGCGGCGGCGCGCAGCGCGGTGACTCCCGCCGGCACGTCGGCCTCGTTGTCGATGTCCTCGTTGTAGAACGGCAGCTCGCCGAGTCCGTCGAAGACGGTCACTGCCACGCCGTCGGGCGCGATGTCCGCCGCCAACTCCGCGATCTGCCGATTGACCGACGCAGCACGCAGGCTGCCCACCAACGCCATGATCTTGATGTCCGGCATCTTCGAGAATCCCCTTCGGTTGTTGGTCTACATCCTCGCATGGCCAAACCGGACCTTAGTCCGGTTTATTCCGGCCGCGTTACAGTGCAGTGGTGAGCGTTGCCGATCGGTCGGGTGAGCTGCCCGTTTCCGCCCCGCAAGAGCGTGGTGACGCGGCCCGAAACCGGGCGTTGTTGCTGGACGCGGCGCGCCGGTTGATCGCCGAGCGGGGTCCCGACGCGGTCTCGATGGACGACATCGCCGCCGCCGCCGGCGTCGGCAAGGGCACGCTGTTTCGCCGGTTCGGCAGCCGGGCCGGGCTGATGACGGTGCTGTTGGACGAGGACGAGCGCGCCAACCAGCAGGCCTTTCTGTTCGGTCCGCCGCCGCTGGGCCCGGACGGCCCGCCGCTGGACCGCCTGCTGGCGTTCGGCCGCGAGCGGCTGCGCTTCGTCCATGCCCACCACGAACTGCTCTCGGCGGCCAACCGGGACCCGCAGATGCGCTACAACGCGGCAGCCGCTGTGGTGCGCACCCATGTCCGGATGCTGCTGGCGTCGGCCGGGACGACGGGAAATCTCGACGCTCAAACCGACGCGCTGCTTGCCCTGCTCGATGCCGACTACGTCGAGCATCAGCTCCGCGACTGCGGGCACACTCTTAAGACGCTGGGCGACGCATGGGAAAGCCTGGCGCGCAAGCTCTGCGGCACATGACCTGGATCCTGCACGTCGACCTCGACCAGTTCCTGGCGTCGGTCGAACTGCGCCGCCACCCGGAACTGGCCGGGCTGCCGGTCATCGTCGGCGGCAGCGGCGATCCGACCGAACCGCGCAAGGTCGTCACCTGCGCGTCGTACGAGGCCCGCCAGTTCGGGGTGCGCGCGGGCATGCCGCTGCGCAGCGCCGCGCGGCACTGCCCCGGCGCCACCTTCCTGCCCTCGGATCCGGCCGCCTACGACGCGGCCTCCGAGCAGGTGATGGGGCTGCTGCGCGATCTCGGCCACCCCGTGGAAGTCTGGGGCTGGGACGAGGCGTTCGTCGGCGCCGACGTCGACGATCCCGTGGCACTTGCCGAACAGATCCGCGCCGTCGTCTCGAGCGAAACCGGGCTGTCCTGCTCGGTCGGTATCAGCGACAACAAGCAGCGCGCGAAGGTCGCCACCGGATTCGCCAAACCCGCCGGCATCTACCAGCTGACCGACGCCAACTGGATGTCGGTGATGGGTGAGCGACCGGTCGATGCGCTGTGGGGCGTGGGACCGAAGACCGCGAAAAAGCTTGCCACCCTTGACATCGCCACGGTTTGGGAGCTGGCGCACTCCGATGCCGAGCTGCTCACCTCCACTTTCGGCCCGCGAACCGGACTGTGGCTGTTGCTGCTGGCCAACGGGGGCGGCGACGACGTGGTCAGCGCCGAGCCGTGGGTGCCGCGGTCGCGCAGCCACGTCGTCACCTTCCCCCGCGACCTCACTGACCGAGACGAAATGGCCGCAGCCGTGACCCAATTGGCGCGACGAACGTTGAGCGAGGTGGTCGCTGAGTCGCGGATCGTCACCCGGGTTGCCGTCACCGTGCGCACCGCGACGTTCTACACCCGCACCAAGATCCGCAAGCTGGACGAGCCCACGACAGACGCCGGCGTCGTCGTCGCCGCCGCGCTGCGGGTTCTCGACTTGTTCGAACTGGACCGACCGGTGCGACTGCTCGGGGTGCGGTTGGAACTGGCCATGCCGCAATAGTTCAGCGCGGCAACGCGTTTGGCCGCAGCGCCCGGGTGAAGAACACGTTGACCTGACGCATCGCCACGCTGTAGGGCCACCACGCCACCCGCTTGAACGCATACAGCGCACGGATATCCGCCGAGGTGTAGATCAGGTAGCGGTTCTTGGCGACGCCGGCCAGGATCTTCTCGGCCGCCTTCTCCGGTGTCACGGCATGACCGCTGAAGCGGTTGATCCACCGCTGCACCCTGGGGTCCTCACGGTCCACGCCGGCGATCTCGACGGTGTTGACCAACGGGGTGTTGACCGCGCCGGGCACCACCACCGATACCCCGATGCGATGCCGGGCCAGGTCGAAGCGCAGCACCTCCGAGACCCCGCGCAGTCCGTATTTGCTTGCGCTGTAAGCGGCATGCCAGGGCAGCGCGATCAGCCCGGCCGCCGACGACACGTTGACCAGATGCCCGCCCCGGCCGGCTGCGACCATCGGCGGGATGAAGGTCTCGATGACGTGGATCGGGCCCATCAGGTTGATCGCGACCATCTTGCTCCACTGCTCGTGGCTGAGCTGGTCGACGGTTCCCCACGCCGACACACCGGCGATGTTCATCACGATGTCCATGCTCGAGTGCCTGGTGTGGATGTCGGCGGCGAAGGCGGCGACCTGCTCGTAGTCGGCGATGTCCAGCGCCCGGTGTTCGGGCACTTCGGCGCCCAGCGCGCGGGCGTCGGCCACCGTTTCCGCCAGACCCTCGGCGTTGCGGTCGGTCAGATACAGCTCGGCGCCCTGGGCGGCCAGCCGTAAGGCGGTCGCGCGGCCGATGCCGCTGGCCGCACCAGTGAGAAAACACCTTTTACCCGCATAGGTCTGCGCCATGGCGGAGACGATACCGCCGGTACCGCGCCTAGGAGTCCGTCGACCCACCCCACAACGCGTGCAGCCATAACTGCTCGAGCACCCGTATCCCGCGCTGCACGTCACCATCGGGCCCCAGGTAGGCAGTGTCACCGGAGAGCATCTGTGCGGTGGTGACCGACAGTGTGCGGACCAGCGCCGGGATGTCGTCGCTAATCGGATGTGCGGTACCGGCTTTCAGCTCGTCCTCGACGATCCCGATGATCTGCTCGATCACACCGTTGACTTGCTGGTCGAGAATCTCGCGGATCTCGGCATCGGTGTTGCGTGCGACGTTGCACGCCGACATCACCGGGTCGTTGTGCGCGTAGACGGCGGCGGCGCTGCCGACCATCCGCTTGGCGAACGCGGCCGGCGACTCGTCGGCCCCACGCGGGGCGAAGTAGTGCGTGAGCTCTTCGAGCTCGTGGGTAGCCTCGGCCAGAATCTGGGCCAACACAGAGTATTTCGAGTCGAAATAGAAGTAGAAGCCCGATCGGGCCACCCCCGCGCGGTCGCTGATCGTGCTGACCGACAACTCGGCGAACGGCTTCTCTTCCAACAGTTCGCGTACCGCTTGCAAGATCGCCTGGCGCTGCCGGTCCCCGCGCTTGGTCGGGGCCGACAGAGCCGGAGACTGATCGGCCCTGCGCCGCGCGGTCGGCTGGGTGCTCACAGTTCGACCTTGCACCACACAAGGAGAAAACGAAACTTGACAGCCGTCAAGCCCGTCCTGAGGATGGGTTTTAGTGATGGCGGCCACAATCGGTGAGCCACAATCTCCTGAGGAGCGTCGATGGCGACCATCAGCACCCCGCACTACCTGCTCGACCAAGCCAAGCGCCGGCTGACTCCGTCGTTCAACAACTTTCCCGGCATGGCCGCCGTCGAGCGGAAGCTGCTGAAGACCGAGTTTCCGCCGAGAAAGCTCGCCGATCCCCCGCCGGGCAGCGGGCTCAAGCCCGTGATGGGCGATGCCGGGCTGCCGATCCTCGGCCATATCATCGAGATGCTGCGGGGCGGGCCCGACTATCTGATGTTCCTCTACCACACCAGAGGTCCGCTGATATTCGGAGATTCGCCCGTCCTGCCGGGAGTCGCCGCATTAGGACCGGATGCAGCTCAAGTCATTTATTCCAACCGCAACAAGGACTACTCCCAACAAGGCTGGGTTCCGGTGATCGGGCCGTTCTTTCACCGCGGTCTTATGCTGCTCGACTTCGAAGAGCACATGTTCCACCGGCGGATCCTGCAGGAAGCCTTCGTCCGAACACGGCTGGTCGGCTACGTCGAGCAGATGGATCAGGTTGTGTCCCAGGTCATTTCGAACGACTGGGTGTCCAACGACGCGCGCTTCCTGCTCTACCCCGCGATGAAGGAGCTCACTCTCGACATCGCCTCGATGGTGTTCATGGGCCACGAGCCGGGCACCGACCGCGAGCTGGTCACCAAGGTCAACAAGGCCTTCACGATCACCACCCGCGCCGGCAACGCGATCATCCGCACCAGCGTTCCGCCGTTCACCTGGTGGCGAGGACTGCGAGCGCGGCAACTGCTGGAGAACTACTTCGCTGCCCGCGTCAAGGAACGTCGCGGCAAAGAGGGCAACGACCTGCTAACGGTGCTGTGCCAGACCGAGGACGACGACGGCAACAGCTTCTCCGACGACGACATCGTCAACCACATGATCTTTTTGATGATGGCCGCCCACGACACCTCCACGTCGACCGCCACGACGATGGCCTACAACCTGGCCGCCCACCCCGAGTGGCAAGACCGCTGCCGCGACGAGTCGGACCGCCTCGGCGACGGCCCGCTCGACATCGAATCGCTGGAGAAGCTGGAGTCGCTGGATCTGGTGATGAACGAGTCGATCCGGTTGGTGACGCCGGTGCAGTGGGCCATGCGCCAAACCGTGCGCGACACCGACCTGCTCGGCTACTACCTGCCCAAGGGCACCAACGTGATCGCCTACCCCGGCATGAACCATCGGCTGCCGGAGCTCTGGACGGATCCGATGACGTTCGACCCCGAGCGATTCACTGAACCACGCTGTGAGCACAAGCGGCACCGCTATGCGTTCACGCCGTTCGGCGGCGGCGCGCACAAGTGCATCGGAATGACGTTCGGACAGTTGGAGATCAAGACGATCTTGCACCGGCTGCTGCGCCACTACCGACTCGAACTGCCACATCCGGTATACGAGGCGCGCTGGGATTATGCCGGCATGCCCGTGCCGGTGGACGGCATGCCGATCGTGCTGCGCCCGCTGTAGCTTTCGTGCGCAACCCTGGGCGCCGACTGTGCGGTTTTATACGCGACACGCCGACGCGGGCGTATGAATCCGCACAGTCACCCGGATCCGGCCCAACTTGACAGCTGTCAAGTTGGGCCGTCAGGATGGGGCTCAGTGACGGCTGCCACAACCGATAAGGAGCCTCGATGGCGACCATCAGCACCCCGCACTACCTGCTCGACCAGGCCAAGCGCCGCCTGACCCCGACGGTGAACACCATTCCCGGCCTGGGGGTGATCGAGAAGCGGTTGCTGGAGGTCGACTGGAAGCCCAAGAAACTCGCCGAACCGCCGCCCGGGAGCGGATTGAAGCCGGTGATGGGCGATTCCGGGCTGCCGATCCTGGGCCACATCATCGAGTTGTTCCGCGAAGGCCCCGATTTCCCGCTGCACCTGTACCAGACCCGCGGGCCGGTGACCTTTGCCGATTCGCCGATCCTGCCGTCGATCGTCGCGCTGGGCCCCGACGCCACTCAGGCCATCTTCTCCAACCGCAACAAGGACTTTTCGCAGAAGGGCTGGCATCCGGTCATCGGCCCATTCTTCAACCGGGGCCTGATGATGCTCGACTTCGACGAGCACCTCTATCACCGGCGGATCATGCAGGAAGCCTTCACCCGTCCGCGGCTGGCCGGCTACGTCGAGCACATCGACCGGGTGGCGACGGCGGTGGTGGCCGACTGGCCGACCAACGACGCGCGCTTCCTGTTCCACCCGGCGATGAAGGAGCTCACCCTCGACATCGCCTCGATGGTCTTCATGGGTCACGAGCCGGGCACCGACCATGAGCTGGTCACCAAGGTGAACAAGGCCTTCACCACCACCACCCGGGCCGGCGGCGCGATCATCCGCACCAGCGTCCCGCCGTTCAAGTGGTGGCAGGGACTTCGGGCCCGCAAGGTGCTCGAGGACTACTTCACCGAGCGGGTCGCCGAGCGCCGCAAGGCCGAGGGCAACGACATGCTCACGGTGTTGTGCCATACCGAGGACGAGGACGGCAACAGCTTCACCGACACCGACATCGTCAACCACATGATCTTTTTGATGATGGCCGCCCACGACACCTCCACGTCGACGACCACGACGATGGCCTACAACCTCGCCGCCCACCCCGAGTGGCAAGACCGCTGCCGCGACGAGTCGACGCGCCTGGGCGACGGCCCGCTCGACATCGAGGCGCTGGAGAAGCTGGAGACGCTGGACCTGGTGATGGACGAGTCGCTGCGGCTGGTGACCCCGCTGCCGTTCAACATGCGCCAAACCGTGCGCGACACCGACCTGCTGGGCTATTACGTGCCGGCCGGCACCAACGTGGTGACCTGGCCGGGAATGAATCACTGGCTGCCCGAGCTGTGGACCGAACCGCGCAAGTTCGACCCCGAGCGGTTCACCGAACCACGCAGCGAGCACAAGAAGCACCGCTACGCGTTCGCCCCGTTCGGCGGCGGCGCGCACAAGTGCATCGGGATGGTGTTCGGCCGGCTGGAGGTCAAGACCGTCGTGCACCGGCTGCTGCGCCGTTATCGGCTGGAGCTACCGCGGCCCGGCTACCAGCCACGGTGGGACTACGGCGGGATGCCGATCCCGATGGACGGGATGCCGATTGTGCTGCGCCCGCTGTAAGGGCTAGCCGTACAGCCGGTTGGCGCACGCGATCACGGCGCGCAGGGCGGACTGCGTCGCGTCGTCCGACCAGCCCATCGCCCACTCGGCCCGGGTGCCGTCGCTGCCCCGGATGAACGTGGCGATGCTGTCGTCCGAGCGCAGTTGGTGGAATCGCAGCATTTCGACTGCGATGCCGTGCTTGTAGAGCATCTCGGTCAGCGCGGCGACCGGGCCGGTCGCGGTGGCGGTCACGGTCTCGATGCGGTCACCGAAGCCGAGCGTGGCCCGAAACGTGCGGGCCTGCGGTCCCAGTCGAGTGGCGGGCCGCTCGGGGTCGGCGCATTCCCACTGGCCCAGCCGCACCGGGCCCGAGCTCGGTGCATAGGTGGCGGCGAAGGTGCTCCACGACATGGTCTCGGCGTCCTCCCGGAGTCCGCCCGGCAGCGAAACGCCATGGAAACGACGATCGATGCGAGCCGTATGTGGTTCGGGGATTGCCATGTGCGGTCTTCTCTGGTCTGAGGGAGTGACCGACGGGTAGTAGCTTCCGACCCACAGCGGGGGGTCGGTCTTGGATCAGACCCCGCTGCGGGTGCTGGCTACTACGAGAAGATGCTGCACGATCGCCGAGACTAGCCGCTGGTGCGGGGGCGCTGCAAGTTCATTACGCGGGCTGCCCGGACACCTCTTGGAGAGCCTCCCGCAGCAACCCGCGCACCGCGTCGGCGATGTCGTCCAGCCCAGGTTCCTTGGTCACGTCGACCATCAGCCGCGGGTCCATGGCGTCGACGATGATGGTCTCGGGTGCGTCCGGGTCGCGGCGCACCACCACATTGCACGGCAGCAACACCCCGATCTGCCGGCAGACGTTGACGGCCTGGTGCGCGAACCGCGGATTGCACGCGCCCAGAATCAGGTAGTCCTCTATGTCCTCGCCGAGCTTGGCTTTCAGTGTCGCCTTCACGTCGATTTCGGTGAGGACGCCAAAACCCTTCTGCGCGAGCGCTTCCCGGGTGCGGGCGACAGCGTCGTCGAATGAGGTGTGCAGGGTGGTCGATAGCGCGATGCTCACGGCCGACTCCTCTCTTCTACGCCGAGCCGAAGGTACGCCTGGATGGTCGTTCCGGTGGCAGTCGCGTGGGTACGCACCAGGTCCGCCACTGTGTTGACCAGGAACAGCCCGCGGCCGGCGAGGCCGTCGGCGGTCGGGGGGCGACGCCCGGCCAGCGGATCGTCGAGCCGGCCGGCATCGCTGGCCTCGCAAACGATATGGCCCTTGTACTGCCAGAAGGCCAGCCGGCATACGCCACCGGTGTGCTGCAGGCTGTTGGTCGCCAGCTCGGTGGCAATCAGCTGCAGGCTCGCGATGCCCTCCGGCGACAGGCCCAGCCACCGCGCATAGCGGGCGGCAAAGGACCGCGCCGCACTTAGATCCGCCAACTCTCGCACCGTGTAGGCGACTGCCATCGTGTCGCTGGGTAGCGGCCGGTTGTAGCGGGCCAGAGCTTCGTCGGGCGCATAGTCGGCGTTGCGGTCCACCGTCCCGTCCCGCCATAGCAGCGGGTGGGTGCTGCGCGCGTCGGCAAGAACCTCCTGGTCGAGCCCGCAGGCGTCGTAGGGACACAGCGCCGTCACCTCGCGGCCGGCGAACAGCGTATTGGCCAGCGCCTCGTTCTCTACGCAACCGGGGTATTCGTCGGCGCTGCGACCGGGCCACACCGGCTCACCGACCATGCGCACCCGCCGATCGCGGTGCTTCTCGGCGAAGGCGCTCATCGCGCCCATGGCGCGGGCCGGGTTGCGCCCGACGTCGCCCATGTCGGCCATCGTCACCTTGGCGCAGGCCTCGCCCAATCCGTCGCGAAGCAAGCCCAGGTGGCGGGCGGGGACGGCGACCAATACCGGCTCGCCGCGGCGCAATCCGTCCAGGATGAACGGCACCACCCCGGCGAGGTATTCGCGTTCGCCGCGGTAGAACAGCGCGGAATGCATGAAGCCCGCCGAGTCGACGTGTGGCTGATGCACAATTGCCACCTCGATCGCGTTGCCGGTACCCCTGCCGGGGGTGAGACTACCCGGCTCGCCCACCGTCATAAACCGCTAAAGCCACCACGACGCCGCGGCATCCAGGTGACGCCGGACACGATGGCGGGCCAGGCTGTCGTCGCCGTCCGCGATCGCCTCGATGATCCGCCGGTGCGCGTGTTGGACGTCGGCGAAATCGTTGCGGCTCGGTAGCTTCTGCTCGGTGGCTGCCCACTGGCGCCGGAACAGCTCGACGAGGATCCGTAGGAACAAATCCAGCACCGCGTTGCCGGCCAGCTGCGCCATCCCGCTGTGAAACAGAAACTCTTCCATGCCGGCCTTGCGCGGGTCGTCGCCGGTTTCCTCGATGAGCTGTCGGTGCGTGTCGAGAAAGGCCCGCACTTCCCCGGTGTCGTGTCTGCCGACAACCTTTGCCACGTTGTCTATTTCGATGGCATCGCGCACCAGGCGCAGGTCGTCGCTGTTGGGTTGACGGTATTGCAGGTACAGCGCGATGGCGTCAATGCTGGCCTGTGCCTGTGGTTTTCCCACCACCAGGCCGCCGCCGGGCCCCCGGCGCATTCGCGCGATGGCATGGTATTCCAGCAGCCGCACCGCTTCGCGCAGCACCGAGCGGCTGACTCGATAGCGTTCCAGCAACTGGGCCTCGGTGGCGAAGATGGAACCGACCTGCCAGCCGCTGGCGGCGATGTCGTCGCGGATCGCGGCCGCCACCACCTCGGCGCGCTTGGCCGCTGTGGTATCGGGGGTCGGTCTGCGCGGCCGAGACGGCTTGCGGTGTCGCCGCAGCCATGTCGTCACCGATTCGATGTGGCGTTCGCTGAGCGTCTGGGCGCGCGCCGAGTCGCCGGCCGTGACGGCGGCGACGATCTCGGCGTGCTCGGTGCGCGTCCGGTCCAGCGCCGCAGGGTCCGCACGCGAACCGCGGGCAAATTGCGCCGTCAGCCGCATCAGGATGTCGATAAACAGTTGCAGCGCTGGGTTTTTGGATTGCTCGGCCAGCGCCGTGTGGAATTCGCGCTGCGACGCCGTCGACAGCACGGCGCGCAACCGTGCGATGCCAGCCTCGTCGATCCGCTCGGCGGCGAGCACCGCCGCCAACGGCTCGAGCAGCAGGCGCGCGTTCAGCAGAACGTCGATCGTGGTGCCCTGGTACTCCAGGTAGATGACGACGGCCTTGGTTGCCGCGGCGGCGTCCGGCTCGCAGATCAGCAGTCCCCCGCCGGGTCCGCGGCGCATCCGCGCGACTTGATGATGCTCGACCAGTCGCACGGCTTCCCGCAGTACCGATCGGCTGACCTGATAGCGCTCTTGCAGTGCCTGCTCGGATCCCAGCGATTCGCCGATCGGCCAGCCGCGGCGAATGATGTCGGCCTCGATGCGCCGGGCGATCTGGGCAGCCCGCTTGTCGAGACGTGGTTGCGCAGTCAATTGCACAGCGCCCCAACGGTACTCAGCATGTCAGCAGCATGCAGCCAGCGATCGGGCCGCCGCCCGCGGCGACAACCGCCACCTGCGGGCGCCGGGGCACCTGCCTGTCGCCCGCCTGCCCGCGCAGCTGCAGGCAGGCTTCGTGCAGCACCCAGTACCCGTGCATGCGCCCGGCCGACAGTTGACCGCCGTAGGTGTTCAGCGGCAACACGCCGTCGCGGGCTATTCGCTCGGCGCCCTCGACAAACGGGCCGGCCTCGCCGTCACCGCAGAGGCCCAATGCTTCCAGCCACGCCAGGGTGAGAAACGTGAAGCCGTCATATAACTCGGCGATCTCGATATCGGCCGGCGCCAGGTAGGTCCGCGACCACATCTGCGCAGCCGCGTCGGTAGCCGCCATCCTCGGGTAGTCGGGGCGGTGAAACCAGCCACCGGCACCGTCGGACCCGCCGATGGCCTCCACCGCGACCGGCGGCTGCGGGCAGTCGCCGGCGTACTCCGCGGCCGACACCACCACGGCGATCGAGCCGTCCACGGGAACGTCGCAATCCAACAGCCCGAACGGCGAGGAGACCGGCCGCGCGGCCAGGTAGTCGGCCATGGTGAGCGGTTCGCGGTACACCGCAAGCGGATTCAACGCGGCGTTGCGCCTGCTGTTGATCGCCAGCCAGCCCAGCTGCTCCTTGGTGGTTCCGTAGAGGTGCATGTGTCGGCGGCAGTGCATCGCCAGCCAGTTGGCCGCCGAATAAGCATGCACGGCAAGGAGTTCCGGGATGTCGTCCATTCCACCGATGCTGGGCTGTTCGCCCTGCGCGCCGGCCGGCATTGAGCCGCCGATCATCTGGACCGTCCGATAGACCAGCACATGGCGGGCCCGCTTCTCGGACACCGCCCGACAGGCCGCCATCACCGGCGTCAGCAGGCCGGCAGCGCCGAACCCGGACTTGTAGTCGACTGCGTCGATGCCGAGCGCGGCGGTGACTTCGGGCACCGGGGTATCGCCGAGGCTGGCGACGCCGTCGATGTCGGCGGCGGTCAGCCCCGCGTCGGCGATGGCTGCGCGCGCCGCCTCGCAGCTGAGGTCCAGGCCGGGAATGCCGGTGCGACGGCCGATTCGGGAGATGCCGATTCCCGACAGGATCGCGTGCTTCTCGAAGTGTCGGCTTGCCACCAAAAGAGTGTACTGTATTGCCCGTGTCGGACCGGAGGTTACTAGTCGAGCATTGCGACGAATGCGCCCGCTGGGTACATCCCCCGGCCGGCGCCTGCCCGGATTGCGGCGGCCCACTTGCCGGGCGGCCGGTATCCGGGCGCGGCACGGTGTTCACCTACACGGTCAACTTCCACCCGTACAACCCCGACATACCGACCCCGTATGTGATTGCGATCGTCGAGCTGGACGAGCCGCGGGGGCTTCGGCTAGCGGTCAATATCGTTGACTGCGAACCCGATTCGGTGCGGTGCGGAATGCCGGTCGAGGTGCGACCGGCTGCGCGAGCAGACGCAGAATCGCACTCGCGCAGCGGTTTTGATGCGATTCCGCGTCTGCTCGCGGTGCCTACGGCTACTTGATCAGCGGGTCACGCGGCATTCCGAGAATCCGCTCGGCGATCTGGTTGCGGGTGACCTCCGAGGTGCCGCCGGCGATGGCCATGCCACGCGCGCCCATCAGCATCCGGCCGACCAGCCCGCCCGGCCCGTCGGCCAAGGCGATCTCGGGTCCCAGCAGCGCCGCCCCGATCGCGGCCCCCTCCCCCATGTGCTCGGCGAGCGTGAGTTTGGTGATGTTGCCCTCCGGTCCGGGGCCCGCTCCCTCGATACTGCGTGCGGCGCGGCGCAGGTTCAGCAGCCGCAGCGCGTGTTCACCTGCGAGGAAGGCACCGACACGAACAGTCGCGCCCGCCAACCGATCTGCGTGCTGCTGCGCCAGCGCCACCAGTTGCGCGCCCACACCCTGGTAGTACGACGTGCCGCCGCCGATGCTGACCCGCTCGTTGCCCAACGTCGCCCGCGCCACCGTCCATCCGGTGTTGGGCTCGCCGACGACGTCCTCGTCGGGAACGAAGACGTCGTTGAAGAACACCTCGTTGAAGTCGGAGCCTCCGGTGATTTGCCGCAGCGGCCGCACCTCGACGCCGGGTGCCTTCATGTCGACGATCACCGTGGTGATGCCGGCGTGCTTGGGGGCGTCGGGATCGGTACGCACGGTGGCCAGGCCGCGACGGCAGTAGTGCGCGCCGCTGGTCCACACCTTCTGCCCGTTGATCTTCCAGCCGCCGTCGACCCGGGTAGCCCGGGCCTTGATGCCCGCCGCGTCCGATCCGGCGTCGGGCTCGGAGAAGAGCTGGCACCAGACCTCCTCTTGACGCAGCGCCTTCTCGACGAATCTTTCGATCTGCGACGGGGTTCCGTGCTGGATGAGCGTCAGGATGACCCATCCGGTGATCTGGTAGTCCGGCCGCTTGATGCCCGCCGCGGCGAACTCCTGCTCGATCACCAGTTGCTCGACAGCGTCGGCAGCAAGACCCCACGGCTTGGGCCAGTGCGGCATCACGTAGCCGGTCGCAATCAGCCGGTCCAGCTGCCCCTTCTTGTCCAGTGCGGCGATCTCGGCAGCATCGGCACGCACCCGGCCGCGCAGTTCTTCGGCTTCGGGCGGTAGATCCAGGCTGTTGGTCCGGGTGACCCCGGCCGCGGTGCGATCGAAGACGTCCTGGGCGGGCGCGTCGCCGCCGAACAGCGCCCGGGCGGTCAGTGCGCGGCGCAGATGCAGATGCGCGTCGTGCTCCCAGGTGAATCCGATACCGCCGTGCACCTGGATGTTCAGTTCGGCGTTGCGCGCGTAGGCCGGGAACGCCAGCGTGCCGGCGACGGCGGCGACCAGCCGGAACTGTTCTTCGTCTTCGCCAGCGGCCCGCGAGGCGTCCCACACCGCGGCGGTCGCCGACTCGGCGTCCACCAGCATGTTGGCGCAATGATGCTTCACTGCTTGGAAAGTGGCGATGGTACGGCCGAACTGCTGGCGGACTTTTGCGTAGTCGACCGCGGCGTCGACGCAATCCGACGCTCCGCCAACGGCTTCGGCGGCTAGCAGCGTGCGGGCCCGGGCCAGGGCGGATTCCCGGGCGCCCGGCAGGATGTCGTCGTCGCCGACGCGGACGTTTCGCAGATTGACCCGTCCGGAGCGTCTAGTCGGATCGAGGTTGTCTGGCACTTCGATCGACAAACCGTCACGTCCGCGGTCCAGCAGCAGCACGTCGTCGCCCGCGGCGATCAGCAGCAGCTCGCCGAGACCGGCGCCGAAGACGATTCCGGCGTCGCCGCTGGCGACTCCGCCGTCGACCCGGACGTCACCGCCCAGACCGACACCGGCGACGACGGTGCCGTCGATCAGCCCGGGCAGCAGCCGCGCCTTCTGCTCGTCGGTGCCGTCCTTGGCGATGACGGCCGAGGCGATCACGGTCGGCACGAACGGTCCCGGCGCCACCGCGCGGCCCAATTCTTCGATCACCACGACAAGTTCGGGCAGGCCGTATCCCGAACCGCCGTGCTCCTCGTCGATGTGCAGGCCGAGCCAGCCGAGCTCGACGAGGTCCTGCCAGAACGGCGGGCGGGACTCGTCGGCCGAATCCAGCAGCGAGCGCGCCGCCCAGCGCGCCTTCTGTGAAGTCAAGAATGCACGGGCCACCTCGGCGAGTTCGCGATGGTCGTCGGTCAATGCGATACCCATCAGGGGGCCTCCTCGTCGATGTGCGCCGAGTAATAGAGTGTACTTAATCGGGCCGCGAGACAGACGCCTGGGCTGTATCCAAGGCGCGACCACCGCCCTCGCGTCTGTCTCGCGGCCAATCCGGTTACTTAGGCGCGAACCGCTGGCCGGCGTCCAGGCGCAGGCACTGGCCGTTGAGCATCGGGTTGTCCACGATGGCCGCGACCAGCTTGGCGTATTCCTCCGGGCGGCCCAGCCGCTTGGGGAACGCCGCGTCCTTGGTCAGCGCGGTGGCGTACTCGTCGGGAATGCCTTTGGTGAGCCCGGTCGCGAACAGGCTGGGCGCAATCGCGAGCACCCGGATGCCCATCGATCCGAGGTCACGCGCCATGGTCAGGCACATGCCGGCGATGCCGGCTTTGGCCGCGGTGTAGGCGACTTGCCCGATCTGGCCTTCGAACGCCGCGATCGAGGCGGTGTTGATGATGACGCCGCGCTCTCCGGTTTCTTCGGGGTCCTCGGGCTCGTTCTTGGCCATGTGCGCGGCCGCCAGCCGGCTGATGTTGAACGTGGCGACGAGATTGAGATCGATCACCGATTGGAAGGATTCGAGATCGTGCGGGCCGGACTTGGACAGCGTCCGCTTGGCGATACCGCCGCCGGCCGTCGTGACCACCACGTGCAGGCCGCCGAGCGCGTCGACCGCCGCCTGCAGCGTCTCCTCGGTGCCGGCGAAGTCGGTCACGTCGACCGGATAGAACGTGCCGCCTCCTTTGAGGCCCGCGGCCACCTCCTTGCCGTCGGAGCCCTCGCGGTCGAGCACCGCGACGCTTGCCCCTCGCTCGGCCAGCAGTTCTGCGGTGGCGCGCCCCATCCCCGACGCGCCGCCGATGACGACCACCTTCTTGCCGTTGATCTCCATTCAAACCTCCTCGTTGAGTTGCGGCGATCGCAAGCGCGGCGAAGCCGGGCGCCAGGCGCGCACCTGATCGCCGCCAATTGAGCTTGCCCATGAACGCTATCGCGAAGCCGCACACAGTTCTCGGGCAGGCCAACCTCGGGCGCCGACGACGCGGAAACCACGACGGGCGAATTCGGATTACGCGTCGGCAATTTCAAGAAGCACACAACGCGGGCCCCTATTCGCGGCCGTGTACAGTGGAGATCCGGATGTGTTTCGTGCATCCATCTGAATGAGAGAAGTAAATCGATATGACACAGGGAACTGTGAAATGGTTCAACAGCGACAAGGGCTTTGGCTTTATCGCCCCTGACGGCGGCGCAGAGGACGTATTCGTCCACTATTCCGAAATCACCGGAGCTGGCTTTCGGACGCTCGAGGAGAACCAGCGTGTCCAGTTCGAAATCGGGCAGGGCGCAAAAGGACCCCAGGCGATCGGCGTCAGCTCGGTCTGACCTCTAAGTACCGCATGGCCCGGCGGGCTGCAATCCGTCAGGCCATGCGGTTTCTTTCTGGCTGGCAACAAGTTCGGCGCCGGGGTTCGACGAGGCACGTTCTGCGCGCGCGCAGCGCACGATGCAGTCGGCGCTACGGAACGCCCGGCCGGTTCGTTCACTCTCCGGTACCGGTAGCGCGGCCGCCAGGCGTAACACCATCATCGCAAGGGCAGCCGTCGTCCGCGAGGGCACAACCAGCACCTTCGCACAACCGCGCCCACCGGTGACCACCATCAGACGCTGTTGGCCCTGGCGGCGACCCGGAACCGACAATGCCCCGCTGAACTGCACAGAGTCCAGATCCGGCGAACCGTCCGTCGTCGACCAATTGATGCTGATATCGACAATTTCACCCAGTCGTCCATGCAGCGCGTCGATCACCTCAGGCAGCTCTCGAGCCAGGTTCGCCGTATGTGGCCACCACGCCCCGTCGACGTCCCCACCCAGCTCAGACGCCAGGGTGAGCCGAACCGGGCTGGCCAGCCGTCGCGCCGCGCCGACGCTCACGACGTGGGTTTCTGTTCTCCCGGAACTTCCGCCGCAGACCGGTCGGAAAACACCGGGTACTCCGATGGCCGGGCCGAGTCATCTCGTGGCGAAACGGTTTCACGACTTGTGATGTGGGAGAACAGGTTCGAATAATCCATGGGCATTTCCTTCAAGTTCGGGGCCGGCCGGCACACGCTGACGCGAACCGGCCGAAAGAAATTAGGTCGCGCAGTAATCGCCAATTAATCACGATGCGGCCTGCTTTTGACCATACGCCTGCTGCAAGAAGCCCCTGTCGGCGGTGCGTGCGAAGCTGAACTGTGCTCCTCATCGACGTCGCCAGCACCTCGGCTGAGGTGGGCGGCGCCTCGGCGCGGCGCGGCAAGATCGGGCGGATCGCCGATCTGCTGAGCCGCCTCAAGACCGAACCCCAACTGGTCACCATCGTCGTCTCATGGCTTTCCGGAGAATTGCCGCAACGCCAAATCGGTGTCGGCTGGGCCGGCTTGCGCTCGTTACCCGCCGCCGCCGCACAGCCAAGGCTGACTGTCGTAGACGTCGACAGCGCCTTCTCGGTGATACGCGCGACTTCAGGACCGGGATCGCAGGCCCGTCGGGCTGCCCTGGTCTCGGGGCTCTTCGCTGCCGCCACCGACACCGAGCAGACCTTTCTTCGCAGGTTGCTGACGGGCGAGCTGCGCCAGGGCGCGCTGGCCGGCGTGATGGCCGACGCCGTCGCCCAGGCCGCACAGCTTCCGGCCGCCGTTGTTCGGCGCGCGGCGATGCTCGGCGGAGATCTGCCCGCCGTGGCCGCCGCAGCCCTGACCGGCGGCGCGGCGGCGCTGGATGCCTTCACACTGACAGTTGGCCGACCGGTCGGCCCGATGCTGGCGCAGACCGCGGCCAGTGTCGCCAATGCGCTTGAAAGACTCGGCGGCACAGCGGTTTTCGAGGCAAAGCTGGATGGCGCGCGGGTGCAGATCCACCGGGCCGGCAACCAGGTGACCGTCTACACCCGTAGCCTCGACGATGTCACGGCCCGGCTGCCCGAGGTGGTCGAGGCGACGCTGGCGCTGCCGGTCACCGAACTGATCGCCGACGCGGAGGCCATCGCCCTGCGGCCCGACAACCGACCTCAGCCCTTTCAGGTGACCGGGTCGAGGTTCGGCCGCTCGGTCGACGTGGCGGCGGCTCGCGCGGCGCACGAGTTGTCGGTGTTCTACTTCGACGTGTTGCACCGCGACGGTGTCGACCTGCTCGACGCGCCGACCACCGAGCGCATCGCTGTCCTCGACGACATCGCGCCTGCGGAAAACCGGGTCGATCGGTTGATCACCGCCGACCCGGCGGCAGCGGCCGACTTCCTGGACGCGACGCTGGCCGCCGGGCATGAAGGCGTGATGGCCAAGTCGCCGTCGGCGCCGTACGAGGCCGGGCGCCGCGGGGCCGGCTGGCTCAAGGTCAAACCCGTGCACACCCTCGACCTGGTGGTCCTGGCCGTCGAGTGGGGGTCTGGGCGCCGCAGCGGCAAGCTCTCGAACATCCACCTGGGTGCCCGTGATCCGGCGACCGGCGGCTTTGTGATGCTGGGGAAGACGTTCAAGGGCATGACCGACGCCATGCTGGACTGGCAGACCGCGCGATTCCGGGAACTGGCCGTGGGCACCACCGATGGTTACGTGGTGCAAGTGCGGCCCGAACAGGTGGTCGAGATAGCGTTCGACGGGCTGCAACGCTCGTCGCGCTATCCCGGTGGGCTTGCCCTGCGCTTCGCCCGGGTGCTGCGCTACCGCGACGACAAGGGCCCCGCCGACGCCGACACCATCGACACGGTGCGCGCCCTCTACGACCAAAGTCGCTGACGCGGGCGCGTTTTCACAGCCGGCGCACAGGTCCGGCTCATCAGGTAGAAAGTCTGGACCGGTGTGATCGGAGACCGGTCGACACTGTGCCGGGCCCAAATAACGGGCTTGGTCGTCGATTCCTAGCAGAATGCCCTTATGCAGGACGACCGGACGCAGCCAAGATTGCCCTGGTTTCAGTAACGACCCGATCGAAAGGTCCAGGTGTTCACCCGCGAACCGCAGTCGGACGTCGCGCCGTGCGACACCGCCACCACCCGCGAGCGGCGGCTGATCCTGGCCCGGCGTGCGGCAGTGATGGTGTGGGCCCTTGTCGTGGTGTATCGGACACTGACCGCCGGTCTGGCCTTCAACCGCGAACTGCTGCTGCTCTACATCGCCACCGGGCTGATCGCGGCAAGCATCGGCCGCCCCCGCCAGGTACTCGGCGTCGTTCGGGACTGGCTGCCGTTTGCGCTTGTCCTGTTGCTGTACGACCTCAGCCGGGGCGCGGCCGGCCTGGTGGGCGCACCCACGCTGTGGCAGTTCCAGCCCGCGGCGGACCGGTGGCTGTTCTTCGGCACCGAGCCGACGGTGTGGTTGCAGGAACACCTCAAGATGCCGAAACCGCCCTGGTGGGAAGTGGTGATCAGCGGTGTCTACATGTCGTTCTTCGTGCTGCCGTACGTGGTCGCCGGTGTGCTCTGGCTGCGCAATCGTGACGACTGGGCGGCGTTCGTCCGGCGGTTCGTCGCGTTGTCATTCGCGTCGCTGATCGGTTATGTCCTGCTGCCCTCGGCGCCGCCGTGGGCCGCCGCCCGCTGTACCGCCGACGACGTCGCCGGTGGCCCGTCCAACCCGCCGTGCATGTTTCGCAGCCCCGCCGGGGTTCCCGACGGCGGGCTGCTGGGCGCGATGCACACCCACCAGGCCGGTGCCCATCCCTTTGTGGAGCGGATCTCCACCCGCGGGTGGGGCACCCTGCACCTGCAGTCGGCGGGCGCGCTGGTGGACTCCGGGCAGGCCAGCGTGAACCTGGTGGCGGCCATCCCCTCGCTGCACGCCGGATTGTCGGCGATGGTCGCGGTGTTCCTGTGGCGGCGCGTGAAGCCGTGGTGGCGTCCGCTGCTGGTCGGCTACGTGCTGGTGATGGCCTTCACGTTGGTGTATTCGGCCGAGCACTACGTCATCGACATCCTGCTGGGATGGGCGCTTGCCGCGATCGTGATGCTGGTGGTCGCCCGGCTCGAGTCGTGGTGGTCGCGACGGCGATCAGCCGGCGTCGAGCCAGCGGCCGATCTCGGCGGCGGCCTCGCCGTAGAAGGTCCGGTAGACGCGGTCGGCGACGTAGCCGATGTGCGGGGTGGCCACAACACCGTCCATAAAGCGCAGTGGATGATCGGCCGGCAGCGGCTCGGTGTCGAAGACGTCGAGGCCGACGCCCGGGAGCCGGTGGGAGCGCAACGCGTCGATCAGGGCCGCCTCGTCGACGATGGGGCCGCGCGAGGTGTTGACTAGCAGCGCCGTCGCCTTCATCAGGCCCAACTCTGCGGCGCCGACCAGCCCGCGGCTGCGCCCGCTGAGCACCAGATGGATGGTCAGCACGTCGGCGCGGCCGAACAACTCGTCTTTGGTGACGTAGGTTGCCCCGGCCTGCGCGGCAGCCTCGGGGGTCAGGTTGGTGCTCCACGCGATGACGTCCATGCCGAAGGCCGCCCCGACCCGCGCCACCCGGCTCCCGATTCGGCCCAACCCGAGCACACCTAGCACCGCCCCGCCCAGTTGGCGGCCGACCGCCGTCTGCCAGCCGCCGGCGCGCACCGAGAGGGTTTCGTCGACGATCCGGCGGGCCGCGGCCAGGATCAGCGCCCAGGTCAACTCGACCGTGGACTCGATGTAGCCGCCCGTGGTGCTCACGTGGATGCCGCGTTCTTTGGCCGCCGCGACGTCGATAGCTGCATTGAATGGCCCGGTGGATGCGATCATCCTCAGCCGCGGAAGGCGCTCGATGATACTGCGCGGCAAGGGGGTTCGCTCCCGCATCACGCATACGACGTCGAACGGCGCCAACCGTTCGACGACGGCGTCGGGATCGGCGACGTGGTCGGTGAAGACGGTGATGTCGGCGTGCGCCGCCACCTGCGACCAGTCGGCCATGCTCAGCGCGACGTTCTGGTAGTCGTCGAGGATCGCGACCTTCACTGTGTCAATGTCGCATACCCGAGGGCTTATCAGGCCGACGCGGTCCAGTGTTCGCCGAAGGCGCTGCCCGCGGCGGGTTCGTTGACGCCAAAGACGAAGGGCGCGAACACAACCTCGCGGTCATCGGGATCGCGGTAGATGACCGCCCCGGTCGCCGCCCAGTAGGGGTGCGAGTCCACCGGCTGCATTCCCGCCGCCCGCAGCCGGGCCGTCGCTCGGTGTTGCGCCGCGGCGTCGGGAAAGTACAGGCACAGCTGCTCGTGGCTGTCGACGGGGATGTCCCCGGTGGCTTCGACGATTTCGAAGGTGACGGCGGACCCGGGCATTCCGAACACCGCGCCGGTGCTGCCGTAGCTGTCCTTGAACGTCGCGCACAACGGCAGCCCGACGAGGTCGTGGTAGAACCCGACGGTCTGATCGAAATGGGCGGAGCGACGGGCGAAGCGAACAGCGCCTATCGGGGCCAGCTGCTCGGGCCAGCCCGCCGCTCTCGGGGTGAATGTGTTCATGCGTCGACGCTAGGACCTCAACCATAGTTCAGGTCAAGCATCGCGTTGTTTTAACTGGCGACGGTCGGGTGTAAGGGAATCGGGTCAGCGCAGCTGTTGAACACGGATCATGTTGCCTGCGGGATCGCGGAGGGCGAAGTCGCGCACCCCGTACGGCTGCTCGGTCGGCTCCTGCACGATCTCGACGTTGCCGGCCTGCAGCTGCTCGAAGGCGCCATCGAGGTCCTTGGTGGCCAGCAGCAGCATGCCGTAGTTGCCCTTGGCCATCATCTCGGCGATGACGCAGCGCTCTTGGTCGGTGAGGCCGGGGGTGGCGGCCGGCGGGTACAAGACGATGGACGTGTCGGGCTGGTTGGGCGGGCCGAGCGTGATCCAGCGCATCGTGCCGCCACCGACGTCGAGGCGAACCTCGAAGCCGAGGGCGTCGCGATAGAAGGCCAGGGATTCTTCCGGGTCGTCGTGCGGCAGGAAGCTCGAGTGAATGCTGATGTCCATGGCGCTCACGCTAGGTGCAGCGCGGTAATTGGGGCTTCTCGATTCCTGATCGGTCTGGTCACCTGCTTTTCGATGCACGACGGCATACCCTCGCTCAGCCCCGCTGTCCGTTGCCGATAAACGCTGGGCGGCATGCCAACCAGCTCGGCGAAACGGGTGCTGAACGTGCCCAGCGAGGAGCAGCCGACTGCAAAACACACCTCGGTGACGCTCAGATCACCCCGACGCAGCAGCGCCATCGCCCGCTCGATGCGACGGGTCATCAAATAGGAATACGGCGACTCGCCGTAGGCGAGCTTGAACTGACGGCTGAGGTGGCCGGCCGACATGTTCACTCCAAGTGCGAGCGCCTCGACATTCAGCGGGCGCGCGTATTCGCGGTCGATTCGGTCGCGGACGCGGCGCAGCAGCTTGAGGTCATGCAGGCGCTGGGCTGAGGCCGCTCGCGGAGTCACGGGCGGATCTTACCGCGCGGCCTCGCCGAAGGTGGTTGCACGCCAGCAACACTCGCTTCACCAATAGTGACAGCGCGCAGGGGGAGCCACGGCGTCAAAAGCGTCAACGTCGCCACCGCGCCACCTTTTCAGCGCGGCATGCAGATCACGGCGATCGCCGTGGCGAGCGATGCGGTGCTCAGCGCGATGTTGAGGCCCCGCATGGCACATCCAGCATGAACAGACGTTGGTGCCGGTGAAGCGGAATTCCCAACGACATTCGGCGATTCGACGGTTGTTACGTCGATCGGGCAGATCGCATAAAGCATGGCCAGGCGCGTGGACGGGCTTCGCGAGGAGATCGCCTCGGGCGATTTTCACCCAGAACGGGGCATGGGCGTCGGTACGTGACACAAGCTCCTCCGGGAGACAGGCGCGCTAGCCTGCGTAACCCGGATGGCACGCAAACTATCGCGACGGTTTCTCCCGTCTCGCAAACATCGCACTCATGCGGTCAACCTCGCGTCTCTGTACCGAAATTCGGCACCTCGTACCATAGCAACCCGCCGGCTCGTGACGCCCGACGCTGTAGCCAGCGCATGGTCGTCAGCGAACCTTAGGGTTGGGTCGCGTGCTACGCGCGTAGTACGCTGGGCTCTGTGTTTGGTGAAGTGATGTGGACCGAGGACTCCGAGGCTCACATCGCCTGCCACGGTATTCAGGCTGCGGAGGTGGAGCAGGCGCTCTACAGCCGACCAAGGTTGAGGACCGCAGGACGACACGGAACGACATTGGTCCTGGGCACCAGCGATGAAGGACGGCACCTTACTAGTTGTCGTATCCGAGGCCGCGGATGGTCGCGACTTCGTCGTCACCGCCCGCGACATGACCAATAGCGAAAAGCGCCTGTTCCACGAGAGGGACACTAACGATGAACAACAACGACCTCAACGAGCTTCGCGAGTATTACGACAACACCGATGTCACCAGCGAATTCGCCAACGCCGAACTGGATCTGCGCACGACAGACGAGGTCATGGTTTCGACATCGATCCGACTGCCCCAGTCGTTGGTCGACAAGGTAAGAGAACAGGCGGCCACCCTGGGGATCCCGGCGACCACGCTGATGCGGCAGTGGGTCATCGAAAAGGCAACGACACCGCCAAAAACTGCTGTCGTATCCGTCGCCGAGCTGGAGCGGTTCATCGCCGAGCACAATCGGCCCGTCGCATCCTAGGCAGTGATCGCAGCCGAGCCGGCCGGGGAATTCCGATGGGTGGAGCTAAGGGGACTCGAACCCCTGACCCCCACACTGCCAGTGTGGTGCGCTACCAGCTGCGCCATAGCCCCATGAAGTTGCCCATCGAAGCTACACCACCAGCAACTTGCGTTCAAAGCCGCTGATCGGCGTCCTAGCGTGTCGGGTCGAATTCGCGCAACGCGGCGGGCTGCTTGCCGGTGGTGATCCGCTCGGCCAGCAGTCGACCGGTCACCGGGCCGTGTGTCATTCCCCACATGCCGTGCCCGCCGGCGACGAAGACGCCGCCAGACACCTGGCCCACCAGCGGACGACCGTCCGGGGTCAGCGGACGCGGGCCAACCCATTCCTCGCTGCGTTCCTCCCAGCGGACCCCGTCGAAGTACGGGCGTGCCGACTCGGCGATGGCGTCGACCCGCGCGGTAGAGACCGGCGCGTCGGGATCCCGCAACTCCATCGTCCCGGTGACTCGCAGCTTGCCGTTCAACGGCGTGCACGCCACCCGTGCATCGGGGAGGTGGACCGGGCCGAGAACCGGGCGGTCCACCGGCACCGTGAACGAATAGCCGCGGCCGGCCTGAACCGGCACCCGAACCCACCGCCCGACCAGCCGTGACAACCAGGCGCCCGTCGCGATCACGGCAACGTCGGCGGTCAACCACGAGCCGCTGCGGGGTGGCAGGGTGACGCCGTCGGCTCCGCCCACCACATCGGTGATTTCCTCGGGGAGCAGCGTCGCGCCGCGTTCGACGACCGAGCGGCCCAGCGCCTGCACGAAACGGCCCGGGTCGAGGAATCGCTGACCGTTGACCTGGATGCCGACGGCGGCCGCATCCGATGCCAGCGGAACCTGTTCGCGCAGTGCGGCACCCGTCAACTCGGTGATCGACGCGGATTGCCCGCCGGCGCCCTGAAAGCGCTGCAGCTCCTCCAGTAGCTCTTCGGCGTCACGAGAAGTTCGGAACAGCGCAGTGACCGGCGCCTCGTTGAGCGGCGCGTCGACACCGTTGGCCACCAGCACGTCGTAGGCCTCGACGCAGTCAGCACTCAACGCCAGATTGGCGCGCACCGCCCGAGTCCACCCCGAACTGCGGGAGTTCGCCGCGAAGCGCACCAGGAAACGCCAGAGCGAAGGATCGGCGCTCATTCGAATACGCAGTGGCGCAGAGGGTTTCAGCAGCGAACGCAGCGCGTAGCGCAGCAGGTGCGGCTCGTTGAGCGGAATGGTCAGCGCAGGCGCGATATAGCCCGCGTTGCCCCACGACGCGCCCGCAGCCACGCCGACGCGATCGACCACCGTGACGTTCACGCCGCGCTCTTGCAGAAACCACGCCGTCGACAACCCCACGATGCCGGCGCCCACCACGATCGCCGAGCGGGGCCGTCCGTCAGTCATCACAAGTCCATGGTGCCGCAACGGGTTTTCAGGCCAGCTCTTCCGTGGTGCCCACCTCCCATTCGTCGGGCATCGCCGGTTGGCCCATGATCCGGGTTTCCGGCGCCAGTATCCAGCCCACCGCGGCGGCCAGCAGGATGATCCCGCTGACTGCGAAACCCCATCCGAAGCTCAGGTGTTCGGCGATCTGACCGACCGCCAGCGAGCCGACGATGGCGCCGAAGTCGGCCATCATCTGAAACGTCGCCACTGCGGTGCCCGCGCGCGCAGTGCTGCCCAGGATGTCGGCTATCGCGGCCTGCTGCGGTGAGGCGAACACGCCGGAGGCCGCGCCGGCCAGGCCTGCCACCACCAGGAAGACCGGCACTGACATTGTCATGCCCAGCCACACGGTGGTCACACCGCAAGCGATGAGTCCGCCGATCAGCAGGTGGCGCCGGCCGATCCGGTCGGACAGATGCCCGCTGGGCAGCACGACGATCAGGTTGCCGAGCGCGAAGATCGCCAACGCCAGACCCGCCATCCGCGGGCCGCGGCATAACACATCCGAGATGAACAGCGGCACCAACGCGATTCGCAGCCCGAACACCGACCAGCCGGTCGCGAAGTTGGACATCAGCGCAGCGCGATACGCGCGGTGCCGAAGCGCCGCGCCCACCGTCACCGTCGACCGCGCATGTTCCACGGGCGCGGACAGCGTCGACCGCCGCAAGCTGTAGGCCACCGCCAGCGCGGTCACCAGCACCGCTCCCCCATAGATGAGAAATGGTGCCGCCAGGCCAAGACCCGCAGTGAGACTGCCCAGCACCGGTCCGCCCACCGAGCCGATCAAAAACGAAGTGGCGAACAGCCCGGCGACCCGTCCACGAGCGTCGACGGGACTGATCCGAATCATCAGGCCGAGCGCGGAGATGTAGAACATTGTCGACCCGATGCCGCCGATCGCCCGGAAAATCAGCAGCTGCCAATAGCTTTGGGCGAACGCGCACATTCCGGTGGCCACCGAGACGATCAGCAGCCCGGCCACGTAGACCCGATGCTCGCCCAGCCTTTGCACCAGCAGCCCGCTTGGCGGCGCGAAGCACAGCCGCGTCAGCGAAAACACGGTGATCGCAAACGTCACCGCGCCGATGCTGACCCCGAACGTGCGGGCATAGGCAGGCAGCACCGGCGACACCACTCCGTAGCCAAGCGCGGCCACCACGTTCGCCGCGATGAGCGCCCAAGCCGCACGCGGTAAGACTGCCCGCGGGCGCCCGACTTTACAGATCACCCGATGACTGTATCTACGACCTCCTGGGCGGCCTGCTGAACTTCGGCCAAATGCTTTGGCCCACGGAACGACTCGGCGTAGATCTTGTAAACGTCCTCGGTGCCCGACGGCCGCGCAGCAAACCATGCGCTCTTTGTTGTCACCTTCAAACCGCCCAGCGGAGCGCCGTTGCCGGGCGCCGTCGTCAGCTTTGCGGTGATCTGTTCTCCGGCCAACTCGGTGGCAGCCACCTGCTCCGCCGTTAGCTTCGCTAACCGGGCCTTCTGGTCGCGGTCGGCGGGTGCGTCGACACGGGCATACGCCGGCTCTCCGTATTTGCCGGCCAACTCCCGGTAACGCTGCGACGGTGTGACGCCGGTGACGGCCAGGATTTCGGCGGCCAGCAACGCGAGGATGATGCCGTCCTTATCCGTCGTCCACGCCGAGCCGTCGCGGCGCAGAAACGACGCGCCGGCCGATTCTTCGCCGCCGAAACCGATAGTGCCGCCGAGCAGGCCGTCGACGAACCACTTGAATCCGACCGGCACCTCGACGAGCTCGCGGCCCAGGCCGGCGACCACCCTGTCGATGATCGACGAGCTGACCGCGGTCTTGCCGACGGCGACGCTGGCCGGCCAGGCCCGCCGATGCGTGTAGAGGTAGTCGATCGCCACCGCCAGGTAGTGGTTGGGGTTGAGCAGGCCCTCGTCGGGGGTCACGATGCCGTGCCGGTCGGCGTCGGCGTCGTTACCGGTGGCGATGTCGTAGCGGTCCCGATGGGCGGTTATCGCGGAAATAAGCCCAGCCATCGCGTCCGGCGAGCTGCAGTCCATCCGGATCTTGCCATCGGTGTCCAGCGTCATGAACCGCCACGTCGCGTCGACCCGCGGGTTGACCACGGTCAGATCCAGGCTGTGTCGCTCGGCGATCACACCCCAGTAGTCGACACTGGCACCGCCGAGTGGGTCGGCGCCGATTCGTACACCCGCATCACGAATCGCGTTGATATCGACCACGTTTCGCAGGTCGTCGACGTAGGCGTCGAGGTAGTCGTGGCGAAACGTGGTCTGCAATGCCCGCTTTAGAGGCATCCTCTTCACCGCGGAGCACCCGTCGCGCAGAATCTCGTTGGCACGGTTAGCGATCGCGGTGGTGACGTCGGTGTCGGCGGGGCCGCCGTGCGGCGGGTTGTACTTGAAGCCACCGTCGCGGGGCGGATTGTGCGACGGGGTGACGACGATCCCGTCGGCCAGACCGTCGGCGCGGCCGCGGTTGTAGTTGAGGATGGCGTGGCTGATCGCCGGTGTGGGCGTGTACCGGTCGGCGGCGTCGATCATCGCCACCACGTCATTGGCGGCCAACACCTCCAGCGCCGACACCCACGCCGGCTCGGACAGCGCATGCGTGTCGCGGCCGATGAACAACGGTCCGGTGGTGCCCGCGGCGGCGCGGTATTCGACGATGGCCTGGGTGATCGCCAGGATATGGGCCTCGTTGAACGCCCCGTCCAGCGCCGAGCCCCGGTGCCCGGACGTGCCGAACGCCACCTGCTGCGCGACGTCGTCGGGGTCCGGTTCGCATGCGTAGTACGCGGTCACCAGGTGTGGCAGATCGACGAGGTCCTCGGGCTGGGCCGGCTGACCGGCACGCGGGTTGGCCACCATGTCATCAATTCTGCCGATGCCGTGCTCGGCCTGCCGGGCGGCGACCCGCCGCGCCCGGCTCTGCCGCGCTTGCGATCGCCGCTACGCTGCTGGAATGCCTGGCCACGACTACCGCGAGTTGGCCGCCGTCTTCGTCGGAGGCGCGCTCGGTGCCACAGCCCGCGCCGGACTGAACAGCCTGGCCGAGCCGGATCCGACGCGCTGGCCGTGGCCGACGTTCACCGCCAACATCGTCGGCGCGTTCTTGGTGGGCTATTTCACCACCCGGCTGCTGGAGCGGCTGCCGCTGTCGAGCTATCGCCGGCCGCTGCTCGGCACCGGGCTGTGCGGCGGGCTGACCACGTTTTCCACCATGCAGATCGAAACGCTGGAGATGATCGAACACCAGCGATACGGCCTGGCGCTCGGCTATATCGCTGCCAGCATCACGGCGGGATTGCTCTCGGTGTATCTGGCCACCGCCGCGGTGCGACGGGTGCGGGTGCGCTGATGGTCTGGCTCGGCGTGCTGCTTGCCGGCGGCATCGGCTCGGTGCTGCGTTTTGTGGTCGACGGTGCGGTGGGCCGCCGGGCGGCGCGGTCGTTTCCGTTCGGGACGCTGACAGTCAACATCAGCGGCGCGGCGCTGCTCGGCCTCGTCGGCGGTCTGGCGCTGAGCCGGCACGCCGCGCTGTTGGCGGACACCGCGTTCATCGGCTCCTACACCACGTTTTCGACCTGGATGCTGGAAACCCAGCGGCTTGGTGAGGAACGGCAGGTCTGGTTCGCCGTCGCGAATATCGTCGTCAGCATGGTGCTCGGCATGGCGGCTGCTTTGCTCGGCCAATGGGTCGCGGATCGGTTATGAACCAGCCGTGCCTGAAGCTCACCACCTACTTCGGTGAACGCCAGCGCGCAGTGAATGGCGCTGCGGGGCAAGGGTTTCTGGCCGACGCGATGCTGGAGCTTTACGGCCGCCGCGAAGTAGCGACCAGCGTGATGCTGCGCGGCATCGCCAGTTTCGGGCTGCGCCACGTGCTGCGCACCGACGAATCGCTGAGCCTGTCCGAAGACCCGCCGGTGGCGATCGCCGCCGTCGACGTCGAGTCCAAGGTCAGCGGGCTGGTCGACGACGTGGTGGCGATGACCGGTCGCGGTCTGGTGACGCTGGAACGTGCCCGACTGGTCGGCGGCGACTTCAGCACCGACGCACGCGACACCCTCAAGCTCACCGTCTATGTCGGCCGCCAGGAGCGCATCGCCGGGGTGCCGGCCTTCCGCGCGGTGTGCGATCTGCTGCATCGGCAGGGATTCGCCGGTGCCGGAGTGTTTCTCGGTGTCGACGGCACCGCGCACGGGCAGCGTTACCGGGCCCGGTTCTTCAGCCGCAACGTCAACGTTCCGCTGATGATCATCTCGATCGGGACCGCGGCGCAGGTGTCGGCGGCGGTCGCCGAACTCAGCGCGGCGATGCCCAATCCATTGCTGACGGTCGAGCGGGTACGACTGTGCAAACGCGACGGAGAGTTGGTGTCTCGACCGCACCGTCTGCCGGCAACCGACAAGCAGGGCCGCCCGCTGTGGCAGAAGATCATGGTGCACACCAGCGAGGCCACCGCACACGGCGGTGTGCCGATTCACCGCGCACTCGTTCGCCAGCTGCTCGAGTCGGGAATGGCCCGCGGCGCCACTGTACTGCGCGGCATCTGGGGATTCCACGGCGACCATAAGCCACACGGGGACAAGCTGTTTCAGTTGGTGCGCCAGGTGCCCGTCGTCACGATCATCATCGACACGCCGGAGTGGATTGTGCGCAGTTTCGACATCGTCGACGAGCTGACGGCCGAGCACGGCATGGTCACCAGCGAGATGGTGCCGGCGGTGTTGTCGATCGACGGGTCGGGTCGCGACGGCGACGCCGACTTGGCGCAGTACGACTACTGAAGTCAGCGGCGTCAGCGCCGAGCCTGTAGTTAGCGCGCAAAAGTCCGAGTGACCCGCACGATAACTACAGGCTCGGTGCCTCGAGGTCAGCGGCGTTTGAGCAGCTTCGCCAGCACCGCAGCTTGACTGCCCTCGACGTCGCGGGTGGCGGTCACCAGCGTCACGGGCCCGCTTTTCGTCAGCTTCCGGAGGTCCGCTAAAGCGTCGTTGCCCTGCAGTTCCTTCTCGTACCGCTTGGCGAATTCGTCAAAACGCTTCGGCTTGTGCCCGTACCAGTCGCGCAGTTCTTTCGACGGTGCGACGTCCTTGCACCAGGTGCCCACCCGCGGGTCGTCGTTGCGGAATCCACGTGGCCACACTCGGTCCACCAGGACGCGCTGGCCCTCGTCGGGTTCCGGGTCGTCATAGACCCGGGCGATCTGAATGCGGCTCTTGGCCATAGGGCCAGGGTAAGCGTTTACGAGGCCAAGTGCAGTCGCTCGCTGCGGCGGTGGGGTTTCGGCGCTGTCGCCAGCCCGTTCGATTTACGAATTCCCTTGTCCAGCACGGCGGCTGGAGCCAACCGCTTCAGCAACGCCAGCCGACGTGCTAGAGGTCCCGCCGGGTACCGCCGCTTCGGCACACTGCTGGTCGCCGCCTTGAGGACCGCCTGCGCGACCACTGCGGGGTCATCGCCGCGCTGTATCGCCGCGCTGAGAACCTGCCGGAGGTGCTCACGAGTGTTCGAGTAGCTGTCTATCGGTGAATCGGCTTCAACGGCGTTGGCTTCGAAGGAGGTGTTCGTGTAGGCGGGTTCGACGACCGAGACCCGCACGCCGAATTCGCGGGTTTCATGGTCGAGGGATTCCGAGTATCCCTCGACCGCGTGCTTGGTGGCCGCATACAAGGCGGCGTACGGCGCTGGCAGGAACCCCAGCACCGAGCTGATATTGATGATGCGCCCGCTGCCCTGCGCACGCAGAAAAGGCAGCACCTCACGGGTCAACCGGACTAGCCCGAAGAAATTCGTGTCGAAGAGCTGCTGGCCCTGGGTGATAGAGCTCTCCTCCCCGGCGCCGACGACGCCGGCACCGGCATTGTTGACCAAGACGTCGATGCGACCGGCACGCTGGATGACAGTTGAGACGGCTGCGGAAACGGACGAAGCATCGGTGACGTCCAGCCGGACCAATTCCACACCCGCGATGGGCTTGGTGCGTTCCGGGTTGCGGCTTGTGCCGAAGACTTCGAAACCCTGCGCGGCCAAGGCGCTCGCCACTGCCTGGCCGATTCCCGAGGAGACGCCGGTAACCAGCGCCACGGACGTTCGTTTTTTCATGCCTACTCCTAGTAAACCGATTGGTGTACTTCCGTCGCCGCAACCGTACACCGCCCTGACGCTCTTGTAAACCGATCGGTATACTCGCAGTATGGGCAACCAGCGTGCAACGAGCAGGGGTGGCCGTGGTGCACGCCAGCGCATTCTGGACACTGCTGCAGAGCTGTTCTATCGGGAGGGCATCAACGCCACCGGCGTCGAGCGACTCGCCGCTGAATCGTCGGTCTCCAAACGCACCCTGTACCAACACTTTCCGAGCAAGACGGCAGTGGTGGAGGAGTACCTGCACAGCATCAGGGAACGTATCGCGAACCCCGTTGCGCATACAGTCGGCCTGAGACCGCGCGAAAGGCTACTAGCCGTGTTCGACAGACCCACCGCTGCTGAAGCACCCCTGCGAGGCTGCCCCTTCCACAACGCGGCCGTCGAGGCAGCAGGAGCAATGCCGGGAGTTCAACAAATCGTCCAGGCAACCAAACACAACTTCATCGACGGTCTCACCGAGTTGGCCCGGCAAGCAGGCGCCGCCGACCCCCGCCTACTGGGCAGCCAGCTCGCTGTGCTCTACGAGGGTGCAGCCGCACTGACCACGTCACTCGAGGACTCGTCACCGTGGGCGCAGGCTCGCGCGGCTGCCGAGACATTGGTCGACCAAGCACTCACACGGTGATGCTCAGCGCATCCCGCGCTTACCCTAGTTCGGCGAACTCGGTCTGCAACTCATCCAGACGGCGAAGAGTCTGATCGCGCGGCTCGGTCGGCAATTCGATCAACACGTGCTCGACGCCGAGATCACGATACGTTTCGACGTCGTTGGCCTTCGGCTCGCCGGCATGGATGTTGATCACCGGCACGTCGGGGCCGGCAACAGCGCGCAGTTCCTCGAGTTGGCCCGATAACGCGTCTGCCGACGGGGCCATGGAAATCCAACCCGTATTCAGCCGGGCGATGCGCCGGAAAATGGCCGGCCCGCCGCCTATGTACAGCGGCGGATACGGCCGCGTGGTCGGCTTCGGCCAACTGTAGATAGGGTCGAAATCCACGAATTCTCCGTGGAATTCCGCTTTCTCCTGGGTCCAGATCTCGATCATCGCGCGCAACCGCTCTTCGGAGAGGCGGCCGCGAACCGCGGGGTCGACGCCATGGTTGGCGATTTCTTCGCGCAGCCAGCCCACGCCCACGCCGAAGCGAAATCGCCCCTGCGACACCAGATCCAGGGACGCCACCTCTTTGGCCGTCAGGATCGGATCCCGCTGCGGCACTAATGCGATACCGGTGCCCACAACCAGCGTCTTGGTGGCGACCGCCGCGGCGGTCAGCGCCACAAACGGATCCAGCGTGCGGTAGTACTTGGGCGGGATCGGACCTCCGCCCGGATACGGGGTTCGCGCGTCGACGGGGATGTGCGTGTGTTCGGCGAGGAACAGCGACTCAAACCCGCGCTGCTCGAGTGCCGCGCCCAGTTCGACTGGACTGATTCCCTCGTCCGTAACGAAGGTGAGGACACCGATGCCCATGCTTGCTCCCGTCGTCGACATGTGACGACCACACTGAACACCGCGTCGGCGGGAGCTTATTCCGTCGCCTCACCTGACGTTGCGGTCCGCCGCGTCGCGCCCCAGAGCCCGACGGCGATGCCGAGGACCGCGCCGCTCAGGCCGACGAGTTGTGAGCGCTTCATCTCGCGATGAACACTCAGCCCGCCGAGCAGGTCGGCCGCGTCGGCACCGCCGGACGCCAGGAACCACCCGCGGGTGTTCTTACCGCGCAGCGCGGCCGTGGCGAGTAGCCCACCGATCAGTGCGTCCCGGTAACCCATCGACCGCAACAGCAATTGCGCCGTCGGCGTCGGCTCCTCCGGATCACCCCAGAGCCGGTTTGCGCGCAGCGGATCGACGAGAAAATGTACGCCCGAGGCACATCGGACGCTGCCGGCAACGAGCGCGGCTTTATCGATCGTCACGCGACTCAACGCGCTCCGCGCACCAACCGGCCGGGCCGGGCGCCGGTGTCGACGCCGTCGCGGCGCGTCACCACGCCGTTGACGATCGTGGCGCTGTAACCGGAGGCGCCCTGCATGAGCCGGTGTCCGCCGGCTGGTAGGTCGTAGGCCATGCGCGGGGCGTGCAGCGTCAGAGCATTCATGTCGATCACGTTGAGGTCGGCCTTCTTTCCGATACCGATCACCCCGCGATCCGACAGCCCGAACAGCTGCGCGGTCTCGTGAGACTGCTTGCGGATGACGTACTCCAGCGGCAGCTTCTCGCCACGTCGACGATCGCGCGCCCAGTGCGTCAGCAGGAACGTCGGATACGACGCGTCACAAATCATGCTGCAATGCGCGCCGCCGTCGGACAGCCCCAACACACCGGCTGGGTGGGTCAGCATCTCGCGGATCGCGTCGTGGTTGCCGTCGGCGTAGTTGAACAGCGGCAGCATCAGCATTGCGCCGGCGTCGTCTTCCAGCATCAGGTCGTACATGGTCGCCAGCGGATCCTCGCCGCGTTCCCGGGCGATGGCGGCGACAGTGCGGTCGGGCGTGGGCTCGTAGTCGGGTGGCTCGCCCAGCGGGTAGAGCCGGTCGACCGAGTGCTGCGCGAACGCAAACATGGCGTCGAACAACACATTTGGGTCGGGCGGTATGTCGTCTTCGCTCAAGATGGCCGCCCGTACCGCCGGTTCGGTCAGGCGCCCGGCGAGTTCTTCACGGCTGCACTCGGCCTTCAGGCGCTGATAGGTCGGGCGGTGGCTGAAGGCGTGGTGGCCGGGAAACCCGAGCAGCATCCCGAACGGGCGCGCCGCGATCTGCGGATGCAGGCGACTGCCTTCTTCGTGGGCGGCCGCCGAGATGTCGAGCTGCTCGCGCCACAGCTTGGGGTCGGCGTCGACCTGGATCAGCGCGAAGCTCAACGCGACGTCGATCTCGGCGCCCAGCCGTCGCATCCACTCCATCTCCTTTTTCGGCGCGACGATGTCCTCCCCCGCCGCGCCCTGCGGGGCAAGCTCGAACACGGCGCCGCCGCCGGCCGCCATGGCACGGCCGAGCGCGAACAGCTCCTCTTCGGCCGCGAACGTGCCGGGGACGGGTTCGCCGTCCATCGCGCGATGGGCAAGCGTTCGCGACGACGAGAACCCCAGGGCGCCGGCCTCCACCGCTTCCTGCACCACCCGGCTCATCGCCGCGATGTCGTCCGGGGTGGCGGGTTCGTTGCGGGCGCCGCGCTCCCCCATCACATACGCGCGAACGGTGCCGTGCGCGATCTGGCTGCCGACGTCGACGGCAAGCTCGCGTTGGCCGATCACGTCGAGGTACTCCGCGTAGCTTTCCCAGCCCCACGTAATGCCTTCGGACAGCGCGGTTCCCGGAATGTCTTCGACGCCCTCCATCAGCTCGATGAGCCATTGCTCACGCCCGGGCTGTACCGGCGCGAAACCGACACCGCAGTTGCCCATGACGACCGTGGTCACGCCGTGGGTGCTGGAGGGCTCGAGCAGGTCGTCCCAGCTGACCTGACCGTCGTAGTGGGTGTGGATGTCGACGAATCCCGGCGCGACGATCTTGCCGGTCGCGTCGATCGTCTCGGCGGCCTCGCCCTGCAGCGGCGGGTCGCCCGGCCCGCGACGGCGAACTTCGACGATCTTGCCGTCCTTCGCCGCCACATCGGCGTCGAAGCGGTCCGCGCCAGTTCCGTCCACAACGGTGCCACCAGTGATTTTGAGGTCGAACACGATTACTCCCTTGTGTGCCCTAGCCAGCCGCTACAGTGTGCAATGTAACACCGTTACAGAGGTTGCGGGAGGGCTTCGATGACGACACAAGCAACCCGTGCCCGGCGGGAGGACGCGATCGGGATGGCACCGCAACGCCCCACTCGGGTGCCGGCCGAGCGGTACTACTCCCCGGGGTTTGCAGCGCTCGAGGTGGAGCGGATGTGGCCGAAGGTGTGGCAGGTCGCCTGCACGGTCGACCATGTCGCCGAACCCGGTGACTACTTCGAATACCGTTGCGGCCCTTACTCGGTCCTCATTGTTCGCGACGACGACGGTGCGCTGCGCGCGTTCCAGAACGTCTGCCGCCACCGCGGCAACTCGCTGTGCGGCGGCGCTGGTGCGGGCTTGCGTGAGCTGCGCTGCGGCTACCACGGCTGGACATGGGATTTGCGGGGCGCGCTCAAGCGAGTCCCGAATCGCAAGGGATTCGGCGCATTGCAGATGTCGGAATTTCCACTGGTCGCAGCGCGGGTCGACACGTGGGAGCGGCTGGTGTTTGTCAACCTCGACGTCGACGCGATGCCGTTGATCGACTACCTGGAGGCGGTGCCGGACGACATCGCGTGGTGTGGCCTGGGCGACTTCCGCTGCTACGCGACCATGACCATCGACGTCGACGCGAACTGGAAGACGATCGCCGACGGGTTCAGCGAGACCTACCACATCCAGACCTTGCACCCCGAGCTGCACCGCTGCGTCGACGACGTGCATGCGCCGCAGGCGATTTGGGGTCACACCGGCAAGTCCGACCAGCTTTACGGTGTGCCGAGCCCGCACCTCAAGCAAACCCTCAGCGACGAGGAGGTGTGGGACGCGTATGTCACCACCCAGGGAGCGTTGATGGGCGTCGCGGAGGGCACTCCGTTCCCGAGCGAAGAGCGTCAACCCGGCCAGTCAGTCACCGACGTGATCGCCGAGCGCACAAGAGCTTTCGCCGCTGGGCGCGGCGTCAACCTGAGTTGGGCCACTACCGATCAGCTGATGCGGCTGCACCAATACAACGTCTTTCCGAACATGACGCTGCTGACCAACGCCGATCATCTGACTGTCATTACCGCACTGCCGGGACCGGATCCCGACCACGGCGATATGGTGATGATGCTGTGGACGCGGATGCCGCCCGGTGCGCCACGCAGCAAGCCCGTCGACGTTCGGATGACGGCGGGCGAGGCCGAGCCGGGCTTGGTGATGACCCAGGACATCGCGGTGTTGGCTGGGCTTCAGCGCGGCCTGCACCAGCCGGGGTTCACACACGTGGTGCTGTCCAACGAGGAACGGCGCGTGATCAACACGCACCGTAACCTCGAACGCTATCTCGACCTGCCGGCATCGGATCGCATGACCGGAGGTGAGCCCGCTTGACTGCCATCACCGCCGAGCTGATCCTCGACACCGCGGCCCGTCTGATCGAACGGGACGGCGTCGAGGGATTCAGCATGCGCGGCCTCGCCCAAGAACTGGGGGTCGCGGTCACGTCGATCTACTGGCATGTGGGTGGCCGCGACAAGCTTTTCGACAGCCTGGTCGACCGCTTGTTGAGCCAGATGGCGCATCTGCCCATCGAGGGCGGTGATCCCGTCGAACGCATTGCGTCGCTTGCCCGTTCGCAGCGGACTGTGTTGATCGAGCGACAGCACCTTTTACGCATTGCGCACGAACGCGACCGGACACCACAGCTGTTCCTGCCGATTCAAAAGACATTGGCCGGGCAGTTGGCGGATCTGGGTGTGACCGGCCCCGACGCCGCACTCATCCTGCGGGCGGTGGAGGTTCATGTCATTTCGTCGGCGCTGATGCAGTTTTCGGCCGTTCGCGGCCCGAAGCACGATGAGGAAGACCCGTCGCTGTGGGCCGACGCCTGGCCCGACCAAGCTCTGGTCCAGGCGCTGCAATCCCCCACCGACTACGACGCCGTTTTCGAGTACGGGCTCAATGCGTTACTGAGGCCATTGCAAAGCTGATTTTGTTACCATCGCACGGTGGCTGTTTCGAGGCGCGACGTCCTCAAATGCGCTTGCGCCGCACCGGTTCTGTTGAGCCTGCCGGTCAATGCGCCAACGGCGTCGGCCGCCACCATGCGGCTCATCGATTTTTCGGAGCACATCGTCGCGCCGGAGCAGATCAAAGCGGCGGGTTTTGACGGGGCATTGGTCTATGTGGCCGAATCGCGCCCGGGCGCGGACTTCGATTTCAAGCCCGTCACCCGTGAGTACGCGGATGGGCTACGCGCGGCGGGTCTGCAAATCGTCAGCTGCTATCAGTACGGCAAGCCCGGCTGGCCCACTCCGTCGGACTTCACCAGGGGGCACGACGGCGGTGTAGCCGACGCTCAGACAGCAATGCGACTGCATACTGCGGCCGGGGGTCCGAATTCGGCGCCGATCTTCTTCAGCATCGACGAGGATATCGACCTCGATACCTGGAATTCCGTTACTGTCAACTGGTTTCGAGGAATCAACTCGGTGTTGGGAGTGGAGCGCACGGGCATCTACGGGCATTCGCGGGCCTGCGGATGGGCGATCAAAGACAACGTCATCGGGCACTCGCCCACCGCAGGCCACCGGTGGGCGTGGCAGACGATCGGGTGGTCTGCCGGTCAGCGCGAGCCTGCCGCGGTGCTGTATCAGGTTGTGGTCAATACCCCATCGAATCCGGGCGTGCTCGTGGGCGGTACGCACGTGGATGTAGACGACGTCCTCGCAACCGATTTCGGGCAGTGGGATTTGCATCGTTAGTCGTATGCTCGCCTTCATGAGCAGACTCGCGGCGGAGGCGCCCGTCGTAGTTCGCGTGGACGGCCCGGTGGCACGCCTGACCCTCAACCGGCCAGAGAAACGCAACGCGCTGAGCCTCGAGCTGATGGAAGAGCTGATCGCCACGGTGCGCCAACTTGGCGCGGATCCCGACGTGCGGGTGATCGTCGTCGACGCGGTCGGCCCGGCGTTCTCCGCGGGACATGACTTGGCGGAGATGGTCGGCCGCGACGTCCCGTTCTACCAACGACTGTTCGACGTGTGCACCGAGCTCATGGAAACGATCCACCGCCTCCCCCAACCGGTGATCGCCAAGGTGGAGGGAATGGCTACCGCCGCGGGGTGTCAATTGGTCGCGGCCTGCGACCTCGCCGTGGCCGCAGACGGCGCCCGTTTCGCCACCCCGGGAGTCAAGATCGGTCTATTCTGCTCCACTCCGATGGTGCCGTTGTCGCGTGCAATCGGCCGCAAGCGTGCACTGGAGATGTTGCTTACCGGGCAACCGATCACCGCTGAGACCGCGCTCGATTGGGGCCTGGTGAACCGCGTCGTCCCGGCAAAATCCCTCGAAGACGAACTGGGCGCCATCGTCGACGCCATCGTGGCTTCGAGCCCACTGACTGTGGGGCTGGGTAAGGAAACGTTCTACGCCCAAATCGAGCTCGACGAACACCGGGCCTACGACCTGGCCAAGGCCGTCATGGCGATGAATGCCCGCGCCGACGATGCCCAAGAGGGCATGTGCGCATTCCTCGAAAAGCGACCGGCGACCTGGCGTCGGCGTTAGTGGGCTGGATTCGAGGTACCTCACTGCTGCACGGCGAAGATGACCTGACCAGTCGTGCTGAATCCTTCACCCGGAGAGTTCCCTGACGACCGCTTCCTAGTGGAGCAGCTGGGAATCGAAGCCGCCGCTCTACCAGGCAATATGCCATTCTGCGCGGTGAGTTTGTTCGGCATCGTGCCTGTTCAGTCCCATTCGCCGCATGCGGTTTCGTTATCAGTCCTTGACGGCGTCACTGCAAGTTCTCGTCATAACGACACAGTCACGTCATGGTTTCGGACTGTGAAATTCCTTGCGTGGCAACCGTACGAAAGCCAGATACTTTACTTCTGCCACAAGAGTCTATTTCTGCCACAGGACTGATTGACCCCATGGTCGGCCGAAACCGACCACCGGAACCCGAAGTGATTAGCGGAAAGGAGTCTGCCATCGACCGACTGACTGCCGTCTTAACCGCGCCCACCATGCTGCCGTTGTCGGATGCCATCCCGACCTTGACGACAGCCGCCGGCACCGATCCATACGTCCCTTGCTGACAACACAATTCCGCTCTGCTGCTGCAGCGCTGCTTTCGACGGCCCTTCTCTATGTCGGATCGGTGCCAGCCTGGGCCGACGAGTCGATCGTCATAGACTTCGTGCGGCACGCGCAGTCGGTGGACAATGCGGCGGGCGTGATCGACACGGCGGTGCCCGGAACCGCACTCAGTCAGCTTGGTCAGCAACAGGCGCAGGCTGTCGCCAAATTACTTGCACCACAAGGTCCTTTCGGCGGGCTCTTCGCATCGCAGTTGATCAGGACGCAGCAAACCGCTGCGCCGTTGGCCAGCCTGCTTGGCATGAACGTGCAAGTACTGCCTGGGCTGAACGAGATCAACGCCGGCTCTTACGATGGCTTACCGGAATTCAGCTTCCAGGGGCTCCTATATCTCCTAGGCCCGCTGGCGTGGGCGCTCGGAATACCCGCCGCTCCGATGCTGGCCCCGGGCTCCACTGACCCTAACGGGCTGGTGTTCGACAAGCGCTTTCGCGACGCGCTTCAAACGATTTACGCCAATGCCGTGACTCATCCGGTCCGGGCCGCTGACGGCAATATCACCGAAGTCGCATTTTCAAGCGAATTCGTCATCGAGGTCGGGACGATGATGAACGTCAAGAACCCCGATCCGCTGCTCATGGTTTTCGATCCGCTGCCCAACACCGGCATTGTCGTGATCCAGGGCAGTCCTCAGGACGGCTGGAAGCTGATCAGCTGGAACGGGAAACCTGTCTCGCCGCTTCGGAGGGACACAACGATGAGTCCTGAGGCGATGGGCTTATGCATGCTGCTGAAGGTGCCGCCCAGGAACGGGCAGTGCGAGGCCAACCCGCCTTTGGAGGCAAGCGCTACGGCGACGGGAAATCCTCTCATCGACCAACTGCCCGTGGCGTCGTACGGATAAACCCGTTCGTCGGCACGGAGAATGTGGTTAGCCTGCCAAGCATGGCCACATCGCCTACCGCGCTCACCGCGTCAGAACTGCAATTGCGGGAGCAGGTTCGCGCATTCCTGGCCGAGGCGCTGCCCTGGGGCACTTTCGAGCCCGGCCTCGGGATGGGCGCTGAGGTTGATCGGGCCTTCTCCGTCGCGTTGGCCGAGCGTGGCTGGATCGGCATGGCGGTCCCAACTCGCTACGGCGGTCGTGACGCCACCGCCGTCGACCGCTTTGTCGTCGTCGAAGAGCTGCTGCGCTGGGGCGCCCCGGTAGGGCATCACTGGGTCGCCGACCGGCAGATCGCCCCGGTGCTATTGCGTTACGGCACCGAGGAGCAGAAGCAGTGGCTGTTACCCCGAATCTGCCGGGGCGAGTTGTGTTTTTGCATCGGCATGAGCGAGCCCGACGCCGGCAGCGACCTCGCGTCGGTGCGGACGCGAGGTGTGCGCGACACGGACGGCTGGCGAGTGTCGGGCACCAAGGTGTGGACGAGCAACGCCATGCACGCCGACTTCATGATCGCCCTATGCCGAACCGGTGAGGGCGAACGCCATGCGGGACTAAGCAGATTCCTGATCGATATGCGCAGCCCCGGCGTGACGGTCAAGCCGATCCCCTTCCTGAACGGCAGCACCGACCACTTCGCCGAGGTGGTCCTTGACGACGTGGCGGTCTCGGACGAGATGGTGATCGGCGAAATCGGGCAGGGCTGGGCGCAGAACGCCAGCGAGTTGGCCTTTGAGCGCAGCGGCCCGGACCGGTGGATCTCGACATTCCTACTCGTTCAGGAGTTCATCCGCGAATGCCCAGACCTGGCCGCCAGTCCCGCCAGCAGTCGGCTGATCGGCGAACTCGCGGCCCAGTACTGGGTGCTGCGACGGCTTTCGCTGACTGTGGCCCGGACAATCGATGCCGGCGGCACGCCCGCAGCCGAAGCTGCGCTCATCAAAGAGATGGGCACCCGGTTCGAACAGGATGTGGTGAACGCGCTACGCGACCTGTTGGACCGTGAGCTCATCAGCGGGCCACAGCCGTCGCTGTTCGAACGGTTGCTACGTCGCGCCGTGCTGGAGTCGCCGTCGTTCACCATCCGAGGTGGCACCAACGAGATACTGCGCTCTGTCGCAGCCAAAGGGTTGTCATGAGCGACAACGAACTATATAACTCAGCCGCCAAACTCTTTGCCGCGCACAGCCATGACGACCTACAACTATGGAATGCCCTCCAACAGAGCGGTTTCAGCGACGTCCCTGTTCCGGAAGAGCTGGGCGGGGCTGGCGGCAGCGTTGCCGACGCCGTCCAACTGCTTCGGGCCGCGGGAGCACACGCGGCGCCGGTCCCCATGGCTGAGGCAGGACTGGTCGGCGGGTGGCTCCTGGCGTCTGCAGGTCTCGCGCTGCCGGAGGGTGTTCGTACGGTACTGCCGCCTGGCGCCTCGCTCCGTCTCGACGGCGACCGGCTGTTCGGTCCAGTGCCCGCCATCACGTGGGGTCACCGCGCCGAACACGTCGTCGGCCTCGTCGACGGCGTCGTGGTGCTCGCACCCGGACCGGCGGCACCAGCGGGCGGCCCTGCGGTCAGTCGCGGAGTCAACTTTGCCGAGGAGCCCCGTGACACAGTGGTTTTCGACGGCGTGCAGGTAACGGCACGCGCCGACGCGCCGGACGGTGTCACCGAACAAACACTCTGGGAGCGCACCGCGCTGGGGCGTGCCGCGCTAATGGCCGGCGCGATAAGTGCCGTGGCGGCGATGACATTGCGCTACAGCCGCGAGCGTGAGCAGTTCGGGCGCCCCATCGGTCGTTTCCAGGCCGTGCAAACACATTTGGTCACCATCCACCAGCAGGCGGCCGTGGTCGCAGCGGCTGTCGACGGTGCGGTCGAAGCGGTCGAACTTGGCCGAGGCGGATTCGAAATCGCTTGCGCCAAAATGCTCGCCGACCGAGCCGCGCAGCTGGTGACGGCGGCCGCCCATCAGACGCATGGCGCTATCGGCATGACGAAGGAGTACCCCTTGCATTATCTGACCCGTCGACTCTGGGCCTGGCAAGACGAAGCCGGGGGACACCATCGCTGGGCGGACCGGCTCGGCGCGGCGCTGCTGGCCCGTGGACCCGACGCCCTGTACCCGGCCATCCAGTCCGGCTCCGAGGTTCTGCAATGAACCGACTGCTGCGCGATGACGGGGTCACGCTGGCTTTCCAGGTGCACAACGCGCAGGGCTCGGGCGTGCCTGTATTGCTCACGCACGGTTTCGGCGCGACCGCGGGTATGTGGGACCCGAATATCGCTGCCCTGAGCGTCGATCGGCCGGTGATCGTGTGGGACCAGCGCGGCCATGGCAGCAGCGACGCACCCGAGGACATGGACCGCTACAGCGAGGAGATCAGCGTTGCCGACATGGCGGCCATTCTCGACGCCGCGGGCGTCGAGCGGGCCGTGCTCGGCGGAATGTCGTTGGGCGGCTATCTATCTCTGGCCTTTCACCTCGTTCGCCCGCAGCGGGTGGCCGCGCTGGTTCTGGTCGACACGGGGCCGGGCTATCGCAACGACGAAGCCCGCAACAAGTGGAACGCGTGGGTAGAACGACGCGCCACGCAACTCGAGCGGGGCGAAACACCGGCAGACATGTCGGCCGAACTCAAGCAGGCGGTGCACGAGCATCCCGAGGGACTGCCCCGTTCCGCCCTCGGTGTCATGGCGCAAAAGGACGCTCGGGTCATCACGTCGCTCGACACCATCACGGTGCCCACGTTGGTGGTCGTCGGCGCCGACGACACCGACTTCCTGGCCAGTGCCGATTACATGCACCGCCGCATTCCCAATTCCTGCAAGGTCGTCATCGCCGATGCAGGGCATGCGGCGAACATGGACCAGCCCGAGGCGTTCAATGCAGCAGTGCGTGAATTTCTGGAAGAGCTATGACCTCAACGGATGTCACCGTCGAACTCGCCGGCCACGTGGCGGTGGTGGAAATGCATCGACCCCCGAACAATTACTTTGACACTGCTTTGATCAAGGGCATCGCCGATGCCTACGAGCGGCTGGACGACGATGTCGAATGCCGCGCAATTGTGTTGTGCGCAGAGGGAAAGCACTTCTGCGCCGGCGCCGACTTCTCGCGGCCCGCTGAGGATCGCTTGTCACCCGGTGAGCTTTACGCTCAGGCCATCCGGTTGTTCCGTACCGGCAGGCCCGTTGTCGCGGCGGTACACGGCGCCGCGATCGGCGGTGGCCTCGGACTTGCGCTCAGCGCAGACTTCCGGGTGGCCGCACCCTCCTCGAAATTTGCGGCCAACTTCAGTCGGCTCGGGTTTCATCCCGGCTTCGGGATCACGGCAACGTTGCCGCGTGTCGTCGGTCCGCAGAAAGCTCTCGAGTGGGTGCTCACTGGTGAGCGTTTCGGCGGTGAAATCGCCTGTGCGGCAGGGCTGGTCGATGAATTAGCCGCCGACGGTGATGTGCGCCCGGCAGCGATTCGGTTCGCCGAGCGCATCGCCGCATCGGCTCCCCTGGCATTGGTGAGTATCCGTGCCACGATGCGCGCCGGACTCGACGAGGCTGTCGCGGCGGCCATCGCACACGAGCTTGAAGAACAAACCCGACTGCAGGCGACCGCCGACTTCCGCGAGGGTGTGACAGCAGCAGCCGAGCGCCGACCTCCGATGTTCACCGGTCGCTGAACGTGACCAAACGCCCGGATTCCGTCAACCGCCGGCAGTTGATCCAGCTGGCAGGCAGCGTCGGTTTGGCGTCGATGGTCGGCGCCTGCTCAACCAAAGCCCGAGCTGCCACTTCCGCACCCCTGCTATGCCGAGATGCGTGGGGCGCGCGACCCGCCCGCCTCGGCGGCAAACCCCACAAGATCACCCGTCTGACGCTGCACCACGAGGCCGTCGTCCTCGGCGACAACCGTAATGCCCCGGGCCGCCTCAGACAGGACCAGCGATACCACCAAGACCAGCATGGATGGATCGACATCGCGTATCACGTGGGCGTCGACCGCAACGGCAACATCTACGAACTGCGGAGCACCGCGATTGCCGGCGACACTGCGACGGACTACGACACAACAGGCCATTTCCTGGTTCTGTGCCTAGGCGACTTCGATCAAGAGGCTGTCTCGGAGGCCCAGCTTCACGGAACTACTCTCGCGTTCGCTTGGGCCGCGCAGACATTCGGCATCGCGACCGGCACGCTGGCGGGTCATCGTGACTTTGCCCAGACATCTTGCCCTGGCGCGAACCTCTATGCGCATCTTTCTTCGGGTGATCTCAAGCGCCGTATTGACGGCGTGCTTGCCGCCGGCAGAGTGGACCTGCCGCTCTCTTGCGGACCCAACGCTTCCGCGAGAGTCGCGGCTATCGAGACTGGCAATTAACGGCTTTGATCCGTATCGAGAGCGATGACCCGCACCGCGGCTGACTTGCCCTTCAAGGCGTGGGACCCGCGATCGACGAGTCCGGGCGGTCGGGCAGCGAGCGCGTCGACGCAGGATTGCGTCAGAAGAATCGCGTCGCCCGTGGACTTGGTGAGCTGCTCGACGCGGGCTGCCACATTGACGGTGTCGCCGATCAGTGTGAACTTGAGCTTGCCTCCCCCGCCGATGGTGCCGGCGATAACGACACCGGTATTGATCCCGATGCCGATTCGAAGCGCGCCGCCGAATCGCTCCGCGACGAGACGCTGAATCCTAGCGGCGACGGACAACGCCGAGTCGGCGTGATCCGCGGGGTCGTTCGGTGCGCCGAAGACTGCTAACGCACCGTCGCCGAGGAACTTGTTGACATGGCCGCCGACGTCGACGACCGCAGGCACCACGATCTCCAAACAGCGCATTGAGCCGGGCGACCGTGTCCTCGGCGGTGTTCGCCTCGGCGAACGGGGTGAAGTCACGGATGTCGACGAACATCACGGTCACCTCGCGGCGCTCGCCGGTGAACACGTCATCGCCTTGCTCGAGCAGCCGCGAGGCCAGAGCCGGGTCGACGTAGGTGCCGAACGCACTCTGAAGTCGTTGTCGCTCAGCCAAACCCGCCTGCATCCGGTTGAACGACGCGGCCAATGCGCCGAGGTCGTCGTCCTGGACGACCGGCAGGCGCCGGCTGTAGTCCCCTGCGGCAACGCGTTCGGTCCCCTCCGCGAGGTCGCGAATTGGGACCAACGACGCTGCGAAACTCATGCCGAGGGTGAACGGCACCGCGTAGAAAAGCGCCTGCGCAGAAGCGAACACCAGGCACAGAACGGGCACGTCACGGACCCGACCAAACACGGCCGCCAGCATCGCGCCCGTGAGGGCGAACGCGAACCCTGCCGCCAGCAGCGACAAGTTAGCCCAACTGGCGAAAGTTGGACGTGAGCGGGGAAAGGAGTCACCGATCTCGCTGTCACCAGCCAGGGCGATCCTGGCTGGCCGCATGGCGGGTTCAAGGAAGCTGTGCATACCGAACAATGCCGCACCAGATCCGAACGCGGCGCCCAAGATCCCGTACTGGACTAGCCGCATCCCGTTCGCTCCCGCGACCACACCGACAACTATCAAAAGCACTGCGACGCAGACAGTCCTAAACCCCGTCGCTCGAACACCGGCGGCGCGACTCCAGCTGTAAGTGTCGTGCAGCGCCCTTGCACGATCGACCTCATGGCCAGCCGCCCAGCGTTGCGGGAGGCGGAACCGTCGGCTGCCGGGAAGAACCACCATGAACGACAACACCGCCACCGCGGGTCCTGCGAGCACCGGCAAAATGGAGAAGGGCCGCATCTCTGCGGCCCTTTAGTGGAGCTGCCGGGAATCGAACCCGGGTCCTACGGCATTCCCTCAAGGCTTCTCCGTGCGCAGTTCGCTTTGCCCTTACTCGGATCTCCCGGTCTCGCGAACTAGCCGGGACGGCGATCCCAGTCGCTGTTTGATGTCCCGATAGGCCCCGCGACCGAACCTATCGGTTGATCCCTCTAGCTGACGCCAGGCTCCGGGTCGAGGGAGTTCCCGGTCTGACGGACTAGCTGTCGCTTAGGCAGCGAGAGCGTAGTCGCGCTGATGTGAATCGGCGCTTATCTAGTTGCAACGACGCTTACGGTGGTCTCTTGCCTGCACCGGCACGCTTCCCTTGATTCGATGCGCGAAGTCGAAACCGTTCAGCCCCATGTCTTCGAGCATCCCCACCGACTTTCGGCAGGACAATCAATGGTACGCGATCTGTAACAATGGGCAACAGAATTATCATCCGCGCCCAGACGGTTGCTCAGATCACGTAGTTCAGGTGCTCGACGATCCGCGCGCCGACCTCGCGGTCGCCGTCCAGCTCTACGGGAGCGCTGGCCACCCGCCCGCCGGCCAGCCGGGTGAACAACAACCCGTCAACGCGGATCGTCGCCGTCGGCTCCAACCCGCCGAAGTCGTCGACCACCCGCCCGCGCCCGTCGACAACAACACGGATAACCCGCGCCAGCGGACCCGTCAGCTCAATGACAACCCGCGACCCGTCGGGCGCTCCGCCGAGTTTGCCCACCACGTAGCCCATGCTCGCCGCCATCTCGTCCAGCGCCAGCCGCGCCGCCGGCGAAGCCAGCTCCGCCTCGGACGGGGGCAGGCCCAGCGCCTCGCGGATGTCGTGCTCGTGCATCCAGCAGTCGAAGGTCCGGATCCGCATGAACCGGCCGTAGCTGTCCAGCCCCGCCGGCGTCGGCGTCACCGCGTTCCAGTCCTCGTCGGACATGTCCGTCAAACGCTTACGCCGATCCCGCGTCACCGCCAGGAACCGCTGGTGCAGCTCGGCGCCAGGTTCGCCGCTGAAAAACCGCACCCAGCACTCGTTCGTCGCGCCAAAGTCGTTGCGAATGTGCGCAAGCCCCGACACGTCGACGTCGGGCGTGGGCACCCCCGACAGCGTCGACTCGGTACCCACGATGTGCGCGATCACCGCGTGCACATCCCAGCCGGGCAGCGGCGTCGGGCTTCGCCACCGCTCCTCCGACAGCCCGGTCAGCAACCGCTCCAGCGCATCCCACGACGCAAACAGCCCGGCCAGTACGTCGGATTTGTCGAGTTCGGTGACCACGGCACCTGATGCTAGACGTCCGTCAAGAGGCGGTGATCATCGCGACCGCGACCATCGCCAGCACCATGCCGGTCGCCTGCCAGCGAGTCACTCGCTCCCGCAGCACCACCATCGCCAGCACGACGGTGGCTGCGGGGTACAGCGAGATCAGCATGCTCGCCAACGACAGCAACCACGCATGCAACGCCATCAGCATCGCGACGTTGGCGAAGGTGTCCAGCGCCGCGGCGGTCATTGCCAGTCGCAGCGGCGTCTTCGTCGGCAACTGAAAATTTCCGGTCGCCGCCGCCACGGCGAATACCAACACGCTCGCCGATGCTCGCGCGAAAAACAGCGGCCATAGCCGGCATTCCACCGGCGCCTGATGCAGCAGCACGAAGTCCAGGCCGAACGCCACCCCGGCGCCGACCGTCAACCACGCCACCCGTCGGGTGAACCGGTGGGTGCGAACGTCCTCGTCGTCGGGCGACTCCCGGCCGACCAGAAACACCGCGATCATGGCCAGCACGACGCCGACCGACGCCGTCTCGCCCGGTCGTTCCCCGAGCGCCACGCCGACCGCGATCGGCACGGCGGCGTTGAGCACCGCAGCCAACGGTGAGACCACCGAGATGGGTCCGGAACTCATCGCCGCGTAGAACCACCACACGCCGATCGCTTGGCTGAGCCCGTACAGCGAACCCCACAGGATGGCGCCCGGGTGAATCGGACCGCCGGCGTGGACCGCCAGCAGGCCAAGAAAGACGGACGCGACGGGATACGAGACCAGCATGACGCGCAACGCAGCCACGCGCCGCGCAGCTACACCCCCGACGAAGTCGCTGACGCCGTAGCTGACCGCGGACAGCTGGGCGTACGCCGCGCCGATCAGTTCATGCCCCTGGCGCGCCGTCCCAGCGCGCGCGCCACCTCACGTTGCGCGTCGCGCCGGGCCAAATCCTGACGTTTGTCGTGCGCCCGCTTCCCACGTGCCAAAGCGAGTTCTACCTTCACTTTTCCCTCGGAGAAATACAGCGACAACGGCACCAGCGCGAGGTTACCATCACGAATCTTGCCGATCAGGCCATCGATTTGGCGCCTGTGGAGCAACAGTTTGCGGGTACGACGCGGTTCATGATTCGTCCAGGTCCCATGGTGATATTCGGGAATATGCAGGTTGCGGAGCCAGACCTCGCCGTCGTCGACGGTGGCGTAGGCGTCGACCAGCGACGCCTTTCCCTCCCGCAGGCTTTTTACCTCAGTACCGAGCAAAACTATCCCGGTCTCGAACACTTCCAGGATCGAATAGTTGTGCCGCGCCTTGCGGTTGGTCGCGACGACATGCCTGGCTGGCTTAGCGGGCCCTCCCGGCTTCTTGGCCACAGTTACCGCCGCACGTACACGCGCAAGGTTGCATACGCCGTCAACCCCGCCATCGCCACACCCACCAACAGCAGAATCGGCGAGATGTAAAGGATGTCGGCGTAATCGACCGGTGCTATCAGATGGGCTTGGTAGAACTGGCTGAGCGCGTTCTCAAGGAAGAGCGCCCGCACCACCATCAGGCCGACGACGGCGATGACCACACCGACCGTTGCCGCCACCATCGCCTCGACCAGGAACGGCAATTGGGTGTACCAGCGGGTGGCGCCGACCAGTCGCATGATGCCGACCTCGGTGCGCCGGGTGTAGGCCGCCACCTGAACCATGTTGGCAATCAACAGGATCGCCCCGATCGCCTGTACCAGCGCGACAGCGAACGCGGCGTTGGATAGCCCGTCCAACACGGCGAACAGGCGGTCGATCAGGTCCTTCTCGTTGAGCACCTTGAGCACGCCAGGCTGACCCTGCATGGCGGAATCGAACTCCTTGTGCTGCTCCGGGTTTTCCAGTTTGACGATGAACGAGGCCGGAAACGAATCCTTGCCGGCCACGCCTTTGTATTCCGGAAACTTACGGATGGCGTCGTTGTAGGCATCTTCCTGGTTGAGGAACCGCACCGATTTGACGTCGTTACGCGCCTCGATCTTCTCGCGCAGCGCCCTACACGGGGCGCTGTCGCACGTCGAGTCGTTGGCCGAGATATCACCGGAAAGAAAGACCTGCGTCTCCACCCGGTCGAGATAGATGTTGCGGGAATTGTCGGCCAACCGGACGACCAGCAGACCCCCGCCGAACAGACCGATCGAGATGGCGGTGGTCAGGATCATCGCAACGGTCATGGTGACGTTGCGACGAAGACCGGTCAGGACCTCGTTGAGCAGGAATGAAAAGCGCACTCAGCGGTCCATCCCATAGACGCCGCGCTGTTCATCGCGCACCAGCCGGCCCAGTGACAGCTCCACCACCCGCTGGCGCATCGAGTCGACGATGTGATGGTCATGGGTGGCCATCAGCACGGTGGTCCCCGTGCGGTTGATTCGCTCCAGCAAGTCCATGATGTCCTGACTCGTGTCGGGGTCGAGGTTCCCGGTGGGCTCGTCGGCCAGCAGCACCAGCGGCCGGTTGACGAATGCGCGCGCGATCGCTACCCGCTGCTGCTCGCCGCCGGACAGCTCGGCCGGCAGCCGGTTGGCCTTTCCAGACAGACCGACCATCTCCAGCACGTCGGGCACCACCCGGTTGATCGTCTCGGGCTTCTTGCCGATGACCTCCAAAGCGAAGGCGACGTTCTCGAACACCGTCTTCTGCTGCAGCAGCCGGAAATCCTGGAAGACGCAGCCGATCACCTGGCGCAGCTTCGGGATGTGGCGGCCGGGCAACGTGTTGACATGAAACTTCGACACCCGCACGTCGCCGGTGGTGGGATTCTCGGCGCCCAGCAGCAGCCGCATGAACGTGGACTTGCCCGAGCCGGACGGACCGATGAGGAAGACGAACTCACCCTTGTCGATCTTGACGTTGATGTTGTCGAGCGCCGGTCGCGCCGACGACTTGTACTGCTTGCTGACATGGTCGAGGGTGATCATCACGGCACGCCAGTGTAACCGCGAGTTTCGCTGAGGCCGACCACGCTACGGAATGGGCGGTGGCGCAGGCGCCGGGCCGGGCGGTAGCGGCGGTGTCGACGTCGTCGTGCCCGGACCAAAGGGCGGCGGCAGCACGGGCAGTTGGAACGGCGGCGGCGGTGTGGTCGTGGTCGTCGTCGTAGTCGGTGGTGTGGTGGTCGTCGTTGTGGTCGTGGTGGTCGTCGGGGTCCACGTCCGGGTGGGCGGCAGTTGCAATCTGCTGCGCGGCACCCAGGTGTAGTTGGGGTCGGGCACGTAGCCCGGCGGGACCACCTGAGTGGCCGGCACCTGGGTCGGGGTCGACGACTGGGTGGCGTGCTTGTTGGTGTCGTACACCCACCACACCGCCACGAACGCGACGACAAGCACCACCGTGGACGTGCGCACATGGCCACCGAACAAGTAACCCGGCCAGCCGCGCTCGGCGTCCTGGCGGATCTTTTTCAACCGGTCGAGGGAAAAGAACTTCACTTGGTCGGTTCCTGCGTCTCTTGTTCGGCGGTGCTGGCGATCGCGCCGACCGTCGGCCGCGTGTCGACCGCGGTGACGATGCCGGCACGAGCCAGTGCCCGCACAACCAGCACGCGCAGCTCGCGACCCGCCTGGAATTGCTTGCCGGGCAGCGTGCGGGCCACCAACCGCAGCGTGACGGTGTCCACCTCGATGCTCTCCACGCCCATCACCGTGGGGGCGTCGAGCAGCAACTCCCCCAGCACCTCGTCGTCACGGGCATGCTCGCACTCCTGGCGCAGCACGTCGTTGACCAGGTTCAGGTCGGACGTGGTGGATACCGGGATGTCGACGACGGCGCGCGCCCAGTCCTTCGACAGGTTCACCGATTTGACGATCTGGCCGTTGGGCACGGTGAACACCTCGCCGTCCGGCGAGCGCAACTTGGTCACCCGCAGCGTGACGTTCTCGACAGTGCCGGCGGCGTCGGTCGGCGACCCGAGGATGGTGAGCTCCACCAGATCGCCGAACCCGTACTGCTTTTCGGCGATGATGAAGAACCCGGACAGCAGATCCTTTACCAGCTGCTGGGCGCCGAAGCCCAGCGCCGCCCCCACCACCGTCGCGGGCGCCACCAGACCCTTCACCGAAATATTCAGGATGTCGAGGAGCTGGACGGCCACTGCGATCGCGATCAGGACGACCGAAACCCAGGAGATCACCGAGGCCACCGCCTGCCGGTGCTTGGTGGCCTCCGAACGCACCAAGGCATCGCTCTCGGCGAACCCCACGTCGAGGCGCTCAGTCACTTTTTGCGCCAGCCAATTGACGAAGCGGGCCGCCAGCACCGCCCCGATCAGCAGCAAAACAATGCGCAGGCCGCTGGTGAGAATCCATTGGCGGATGTCGCCGCGCCAGATGTCGTGCCACGGCTCAGCTACCGCTATCGCGAGAACTGTTGTGTCAGTCGTCATCTCGCCTGTTGCGCCACCGGATCCCCGCCTCCAGGAATCCGTCGATGTCCCCGTCCAGCACGGCCGTCGGATTACCCACCTCGTATTCGGTGCGCAGATCCTTGACCATCTGGTACGGGTGCAGTACGTAAGACCGCATCTGGTTGCCCCAGGAGCTGCCGCCTTCACCCTTCAGGGCGTCGAGCTCAGCACGTTCTTCTAACCGCTTGCGCTCCAACAACTTTGCCTGAAGAACCCGCATCGCCGCCACCTTGTTCTGCAGCTGCGACTTTTCGTTCTGACAGGTGACGACGATCCCGGTCGGGATGTGGGTCAGTCGCACCGCCGAGTCGGTGGTGTTCACCGACTGCCCGCCGGGACCGCTGGAGCGGTAGACGTCCACCCGCACGTCGCCTTCGGGAATGTCGATGTGGTCGGTGGTCTCCACCACGGGAAGCACCTCGACCTCGGCGAACGACGTCTGGCGCCGGCTCTGGTTGTCGAAGGGGCTGATCCGCACCAGCCGATGCGTGCCCTGTTCGACCGAAAGCGTGCCGTAGGCGAACGGGGCGTGCACGGCGAACGTCGCGCTTTTGATCCCGGCTTCTTCGGCGTACGACGTGTCGAACACCTCGACGGGATAGTTGTGCTGCTCGGCCCAGCGGATGTACATCCGCATCAGCATCTCCGCCCAGTCGGCGGCGTCCACCCCGCCGGCGCCGGAGCGGATGGTGACCAGCGCCTCGCGCTCGTCGTACTCGCCGGACAGCAGGGTGCGGACCTCCATGGCCTCGATGTCGGCGCGCAGCGCCTTGAGCTCGGCGTCGGCCTCGGCCAGCTCGTCCGCACTGCCCTCCTCGGTGGCCAGCTCGTAGAGCACCGGCAGGTCGTCGAGGCGACGGCGCAGCTCTTCGACACGACGCAGCTCGCCCTGGGTGTGGGAGAGCTCGCTGGTCACCTTCTGCGCGCGGGTCTGGTCGTCCCAGAGGTGCGGGTCGGAGGCCTCATGTTCGAGCTTCTCGATGCGACTCCGCAGACCCTCGACATCGAGCACCCGCTCCACGGTGGTCAGCGTGGAGTCAAGGGCGGCGATGTCGGCCTGACGGTCGGGTTCCACAGCTGCTCACGTTACCGGCCCTGGCACTCGCGGCGACCGATGCAGCCCGCGAAGCGGGGTGAGGAGGAGCCGGGCAATGGGCCTTAGCGGGGCCTACGCGGTAGTAGCCGTTTAGCATCGGGGTGTATGCGCCCCTTCCACGTCGCGATCGTCGGCTCCGGCCCGTCGGGATTCTTCGCCGCGGCATCCCTGTTGAAGGCCGCCGACGCGTCGGACCAGCTCGACGTCGCGGTGGACATGCTGGAGATGCTGCCCACCCCGTGGGGGCTGGTGCGCTCGGGCGTCGCGCCCGATCACCCCAAGATCAAGTCGATCAGCAAGCAGTTCGAGAAGACGGCCGACGACCCCCGCTTCCGGTTTTTCGGCAACGTGGTGGTCGGTGAGCATGTAGAAGCAGCAGAGCTCGCCGAGCACTATGACGCGGTGATCTACGCAGTCGGCGCGCAGTCGGACCGATCGCTGAACATTCCCGGCGAGGATTTGCCGGGCAGCATCGCCGCCGTCGACTTCGTGGGCTGGTACAACGCCCACCCGCACTTCGAGAAGATGACCCCGGATCTGTCCGGTGCCCGCGCCGTCGTGGTCGGCAACGGCAACGTGGCGCTCGACGTCGCCCGGATCCTGGTCACCGACCCGGACGTGCTGGCGCAGACCGACATCGCCGACCACGCGCTGGAATCACTGCGCCCGTGCGGCGTCGAGGAAGTGGTGATCATCGGCCGGCGCGGGCCGCTGCAGACCGCGTTCACCACGCTGGAGTTGCGTGAGCTGGCCGACCTCGAAGGGGTGGACGTCGTGGTCGACCCGGCCGATCTGGAGGGCATCAGCGACGACGACGCGGCCGCGGTGGGCAAGACCTGTAAGCAGAACATCAAGGTGCTGCGCGACTATGCGGGCAAGACGCCGCGCCCCGGTCACCGCCGAATCGTGTTCCGGTTCTTCACCTCTCCGATCGAGATCAAGGGCGACGGCAAAGTCGAGCAGATCGTGCTCGGGCGCAACGAGCTGGTGAGCGACGACAGCGGGCGGGTGGTGGCCAAGGACACCGGCGCACGCGAGGAGCTACCCGCGCAGCTGGTGGTGCGCTCGGTGGGCTATCGCGGCGTCCCCACGCCGGGCCTGCCGTTCGACGAACGCAGCGGAACGATTCCCAACACCGACGGCCGGGTGCACGGCAGCCGCAACGAGTACGTCGTCGGCTGGATCAAGCGGGGCCCCACCGGGGTGATCGGCACCAACAAAAAGGACTCCCAGGACACCGTCGATACCCTGCTCGACGACCTGTCGCGGGGCAGCCTCGCCGATTTCGGTCCCGACCACACCGACAAGCTGGCCGAGTGGCTGGCGTCGCGGCAGCCCAAACTCGTCACCGATGCGCACTGGAAGCTGATCGACGAGTACGAGCGCTCTGCCGGCGAGCCGCACGGCCGGCCGCGGGTCAAGCTGGCCAGCCTGGCCGAGCTGCTGCGCGTCAGCCACGGTTAAGCCGCAAGCAGACGCAGAATCGCACGTTCGGCCACGGCATCGTGCGATTCTGCGTCTGCTCGGCGATCCTGCCAGCACAACTGCTCGCGCAGTGGTATCACGGACTCGGAGGCGTAGGCGTAATCCGACGGCAGCCACCACTGAAGGATCCTCACCTGATCCGCCGGAACGGCGTCATCGTCCCGGGTCGGGCTAGGAGCACACGGACGTGGTTGACACGGCAGACGTCAGGAGCAGGAGCCAACCGTCGCCCGGTGATGAGCGTGTCGACGCCGCCACCGCCGGGCAGTCGCCGCGCGCCTTGCTGGCGCCGCTGCTGCCGGGCGGCGAACCCGTCGAATCGCTGCTGCGCAAGGCGCAGTACTTCACCGCCGGCACACCCACTGCCGACCACCGCGAGGTGCACCGGCGCGGCGGTCGCGGTGCCGAGGAGTTCTATCGCGAGCGCTGGCGGCACGGCAAAGAAGTGCGCTCGACACACGGGGTGAACTGCACCGGCTCGTGCTCGTGGAAGGTGTTCGTCAAGGAAGGCATCATCGCCTGGGAGACCCAGGCCACCGACTACCCGTCGGTCGGACCGGACAGCCCCGAGTATGAGCCACGCGGCTGCCCGCGGGGCGCGTCGTTTTCCTGGTACACCTATTCGCCGTCGCGGGTGAAGTTTCCCTATGTCCGCCAGCCGCTGCTGGAGATGTGGCGGGAAACCCGTGCGCGCCTTGGTGATCCGGTCGAGGCGTGGGCCGAGATCACGGCCGACCCGCAGCGCACCGCGCTGTACAAGCAGAATCGCGGCAAGGGCGGGTTCTTGCGGTCGACGTGGAACGAGGTCAGCGAGCTGATCGCGGCCGCCCATGTGCACACGATCAAGACCTACGGCCCGGACCGGGTGGTGGGCTTCTCGCCGATCCCGGCGATGTCGCAAGTCTCCTATGCGGCGGGCACCAGGTTCCTGTCGATGATCGGCGGCACCATCCTGTCGTTCTACGACTGGTACGCCGACATGCCGCTGGCCTCGCCGCAGGTGTACGGCGACCAGACCGACGTGCCGGAGTCCGGTGACTGGTGGAACGCCGCGTACCTGATCATCTGGGGCACCAACCTGCCGATCACCCGCACCCCCGACGCGCACTTCATGGTCGAGGCCCGCTACCGCGGGCAGAAGGTCGTCGTCGTCAGCCCCGACTACTCCGATCACACCAAGTTCGCCGACGACTGGCTGGCGTGTGCGCCCGGCGCCGACGGAGCGCTGGCGATGGCGATGGGCCACGTGGTGCTGTCCGAGTTCTTCCGTGACCGCCAGGTGCCCTACTTCCAGCAGTACGTGAAGACCTACACCGACCTGCCGTTCCTGGTGACCCTGAAAGAGCGCGGCGACGCCTGTGTGCCCGACCGATTCCTGACCGCCGCCGATCTCGGCCATGACGACGAACGCGCCGCGCACCAGACCGTGCTGCTGGATTCGGCGACCGGAGAACCCGTCGTCCCCAACGGCACACTGGCCGACCACTACACCGATGCCGGCAAGGGCAAGTGGAACCTCGACCTTGGTGACGTCGACCCGCAGCTGAGCTTGTACGGCAACGAGGCCGTTGCAATTGACCTGCCCCGCTTCGACATCGGGGACACCGAGGGCGGCGCGGCGATCCGCCGCGGCATCCCGGTGATGCGAATCGGCGACAAGCTGGTGACGACGGTGTTCGACCTGCTGATGGCTCACTACGCGGTGCGCCGCGACGGGCTGCCCGGCGAGTGGCCCACCGGCTACGACGATGCGTCGCAACCGTACACACCGGCTTGGCAGGAGGCGATCACCTCGGTGCCCGCCGCTGCGGCAACACGGGTGGCACGCGAATTCGCCCGCAGCGCAGAGCTTTCCAAGGGCCGGTCGATGATCGCGATGGGCGCGGGCACCAACCACTGGTTCCACTCGGACCAGATCTACCGCACCTTCTTCACGCTGACCATGCTGTGCGGCTGCCAGGGCGTCAACGGCGGCGGCTGGGCCCACTACGTCGGCCAGGAGAAGGTGCGCCCGCTCACCGGGTGGCAACAGGTCGCGTTCGCGCTGGACTGGCAGCGTCCTACCCGGCACATGACCGGCACGTCGTTCTTCTACCTGCATACCGACCAGTGGCGCTACGAGCAGTTCGGCGCCGACGAACTGTCCAGCCCGCTGGGCCCCGGCCTGTTCCGCGGCAAGGCAGTCGTGGACGCGCTGGCCCAGGCCTCCCGGCTGGGCTGGACGCCCACCTTCCCCACCTTCGACCGCAACACCCTGGATTTGGCCGACGCGGCCGCCGAGGCCGGCAAGAGCGTCGCGGACTACGTGGTCGACGAACTACAAGGCGGCCGTTTGCAATTCGCCGGTGAAGACCCGGACAACCCAGTGAACTTCCCGCGGGTGCTGACGGTGTGGCGGGCCAACCTGCTGGGGTCGTCGGGCAAGGGCATGGAGTATTTCATGAAGCATCTCCTCGGCACGCACAACGCGGTGCGCGCCGAGGAGACACCCGAGGAGCTGCGCCCGACCGAGGTGCGCTGGCGAGACGAAGCACCTTGCGGCAAGCTGGATTTGGCCGTCGCCATCGACTTCCGGATGACCAGCACCTGCTCGTATTCCGACATCGTGTTGCCCGCCGCCACCTGGTACGAGAAGCACGACATCTCCACCACCGACATGCACCCCTTCGTGCACTCGTTCAACCCGGCCATTGCCCCGCCCTGGGATGCGCGCACCGACTTCGACGCGTTCGCCACCATCGCCCGCGACTTCTCCCGGCTGGCCGCCAAGCACCTGGGCACCCGCACCGACGTGATCGCCGCGCCGCTGCTGCACGACACCGCCGACGAGCTGGCCCAGCCCGGCGGGGTGGTGCGCGACTGGCGCTACGGCGAATGCGAGCCGGTTCCGGGCACGACCATGCCGAAGTTGGTGACCGTCGAACGCGACTACGGCGCGGTCGCCGAGAAGATCGCCGCGCTGGGCCCGCTTGTCGAGACGGCCGGCACCGCCGTCAAGGGCGTGGCCTGGAAACCCGTTGCGGCCGTGGACTTTCTGGCCCGCAAGAACGGCACCGTGCACGGCGGGGTCGCCGACGGGCGGCCGTCGCTGGCCCGCGACATCCACATGGCGGAGGCCATTCTGGCGTTGTCGGGCACCACCAACGGGGCTGTCGCACTGCAAGGCTGGGAGGCGCTCGAGGAGCGCACCGGCATGCGGCTGGCCGACCTGGCCGAGGAGCGCGCCGGTGAACACATCACGTTCGAGGACACCCAGATCCAGCCGCGCTCGGTGATGACCTCACCGGAGTGGTCGGGCAGCGAGACCGGCGGGCGCCGCTACTCGCCGTTCGTCGTCAACGTCGAACGCAAGAAACCCTGGCACACACTGACCGGCCGGATGCACTTTTTCCTCGACCACGACTGGATCGCCGAATACGGTGAGTGGCTGCCGGTCTACCGGCCGCCGCTGAACTACTCGAGGCACTTCGGCAACCAGGCACTCGGCGAGGAAGGGCGGCCCGACGTCACCGTGCGCTACCTCACCCCGCACTCCAAGTGGTCGATTCACTCGGAGTACCAGGACAACCTGCACATGCTGCGGCTGTTCCGGGGCGGGCCGGTGATCTGGATGAGCCCGGCCGACGCCGCCACCATCGGTGTGGCCGACAACGATTGGATCGAGGCCTACAACCGCAACGGCGTGGTGGCCTGCCGGGCTGTCGTCACCCACCGGATGCCCAAGGGCACGGTGTTCATGTACCACGCCATGGACCGGCATCTGATGACCCCGAAGTCCGAGGTGTCGGGATGGCATGGCGGCGGCGACAATTCGCTGACCCGGTTGGCGGTCAAACCGACCCACATGATCGGCGGATACGCCCAAATGTCGTTCGGTTTCAACTACTACGGCCCCACCGGTAACCAGCGCGACGAGATCACCGTCATCCGCCGCCGCTCGCAGGAGGTGCAGTACTGATGCGGGTGATGGCGCATGTGGCGATGGTGATGAACCTGGACAAGTGCATCGGCTGCCACACCTGCACAGTCACCTGCAAGCAGGTGTGGACCAACCGGCCGGGAACCGAGTACGTCTACTTCAACAACGTCGAAACCAAGCCGGGCATCGGCTACCCCAAACGCTATGAGGACCAGGAACAGTGGCACGGCGGCTGGACACTGGACCGCAAGGGCCGGTTGCAGCTCAAGGCGGGCGGCCGGCTGCGCAAACTGCTGTCCATCTTCTACAACCCGGACTTGCCCAGCATCGACGACTACGGCGATCCGTGGACGTATGACTACCAGACCGTCATCGAGGCGCCGCTGGGCACCGCCAACCCCAGCGCGCATTCGATATCGGCGCTGACCGGACGTGACATGACCGTGCAGTGGGGCAGCAACTTCGACGACGACCTGGCCGGTGCGCCGAAGTTCGCTGTCGACGATCCGAACCTGGCCGGTCTCGAGGACCGGGTGAAGATGGAGTTCGAGCAGGTCTTCATGTTCTACCTGCCGCGCATCTGCGAGCACTGCCTCAACCCATCGTGTGTGGCGTCCTGCCCGTCGGGGGCGATGTACAAGCGCGCCGACGACGGCATCGTACTGGTAGACCAGGACCGCTGCCGCGGCTGGCGGTTCTGCGTGTCCGGATGTCCTTACAAGAAGGTGTATTTCAACCACCGCACGGGCAAGGCGGAGAAATGCACCTTCTGCTATCCGCGCACCGAGCAGGGCATGCCGACCGTCTGCTCGGAAACCTGCGTGGGCCGGCTGCGCTATCTGGGGCTGTTCCTCTACGACGCCGACAAGGTGCTGGCCGCGGCTGCCACGCCCGACGTCCAGGACCTCTACGAGGCGCAGCTCGGCGTGTTCTTGGACCCCAACGACCCGGCCGTGCAGGCCGAGGCGGCCCGTGCGGGCATCCCCCACGACTGGATTCAGGCCGCGCAGCGCTCCCCGGTCTACGAGCTGGCCGTGCGCCATAAGGTCGCGCTGCCGCTGCACCCGGAATTCCGCACCCTGCCGATGGTCTGGTACATCCCGCCGCTGTCGCCGGTCGCCGACGTCGTCAATGCCGCCGGCTACGACGACAACCCCGACAACGTGTTCGCGACCATCGACGCGCTGCGCATCCCGATCGAATACCTGGCCAACCTGTTCACCGCCGGCGACGCCGAGGTGGTGCGCACGGTGTTGCGCAAATTGGCTGCGGTGCGGGCAATTCAGCGCGCCGGGCAGCTCGGGCTCGACGTCGACGAGAACCTGCCCGCCTCGGTCGGCGCCACCACCGACGATCTCGCCGACCTGTATCGGCTGCTGGCCATCGCGAAATACGAAGAGCGTTATGTGATTCCGCCAGCCCACACCGAAGAGGCCGGCAAGCTGATGGGTCAGCACGAGCAGCTGTTCTGCAGCCTCGACACCGACGGCGGGCCCGGCATGGGCGGCGACGGACCACCCGAAGCCGACGGTCGCAGAAGAGGTTTCAACCTACTGAATTGGAACGGCAGGGACCGGCTGCCGGGAATGTTCCCGAAGGCGGACAAGCAGTGAACACCCAGACGATCAAGCTGGCCTCGGTTTTGCTGCAATACCCGACGGCAGCACTGTTCGACGGCCTCGACGCGCTCGAGAAATTCGCCGCCGGCACCACCCCGAAGCCGGCACGGGAATCGTTCGGCCGATTCCTGGGCTGGCTGCGCGCCACCCCACCCAGCGAAGTGGCGCAGCACTACGTGCAGACATTCGACCTACACCGGCGGTGCACGCTGTATCTGACCTACTACCGATACGGCGACACCCGCAAGCGGGGCATGGCCATGGTCATCTTCAAAACCGCCTACCGCGACGCCGGTTTCGTCCCCTCCGACGACGAGTTACCCGACTACCTGCCGATGGTGCTCGACTTCGCCGCACTGTGTCCGCGCGGCCAGCGGCTGCTCGTGGGACACCGTGCAGACCTGGAGTTGTTGCGGCGCAACCTGACGAAGGCCGAGTCGCCGTACGCCGACGTGGTTGCCGCCGTGATCGCCGACCTGCCGGGGCTGGGCAAGCGGGAGCTGGAACAGGTGCGGGCGGCCTGGGACGCCGGCCCCCCGCGCGAAGACGTAGGCCTGGAGCCGTTCGCCCCGCCCGAATATCTGTCGGGCTATGGGACCGGAAGCGGGGGTGCGCCATGGCAACCATGACCACCTGGAACATCTGGTGGTGGGTGATCCTGCCCTACATCGCGCTCGTCGTCTTCGTCGTCGGGCACATCTGGCGCTGGCGCTACGACCAGTTCGGCTGGACCAGCCGCTCGACGCAGCTGCAGGAGCGGCGGCTGCTCAAATGGGGCTCGCCGCTGTTTCACTACGCCACGTTCGCCGCGATCGTCGGGCACATCCTGGGCATCCTGGTGCCCAAAGAGTTCACCGACTGGCTCGGCATCCCCGAGACCTGGTATCAGGACTTCTCCGCCGTCGCCGGGTCGACCGCCGCCGTCGGCATCCTGATCGGGGCCGGGATACTGACGTTTCGCCGCACCGCCATCCCCCGCGTGCGTGCCACCACCAGCGCCGTTGACTACCTGGCGCTGATCCTGCTCGGGATCATCGTGCTGCTGGGCATTTTCCTGACCCTCGGCATCGAGGACACCTCGCACTACGAATACCGCAACACCGTCGGCGTTTGGTTCCGCAGCCTGTTCGCCTTCCACCCGGACGTCAAGGCGATCACCAGCGCGCCATGGCTCTACCAGGTGCACGCCGTCGCGTCGTGGGCGATCTTCCTCGTGTGGCCGTTCAGCCGCCTGGTGCACGCGTGGAGCTATCCGCTGTGGTACTTGTGGCGGCCCTATATTGTCATCCGCAGCCGTGTCGCGAAGCAGCCCCAAGAGCCGGGCACCGGCGGGCGGAAGTGGCGAAAGATTGGTGTCCCCTACTGAGACCGACCGGGCAACCGGTGTCCGCGAAGCGGTACGAACGCTGCATCCCGGCTACTTCGCGCTGGTGATGGCCACCGGCATCGTGTCGATCGGGATGCACAACCACGGCATGTACGCCCTTTCGGTGGTATTGCTGTGGCTGGGCTTTTTGTTCTTCGCCGTCCTGGTGGTGCTTACCACGGCACGAATCATCGTTTTCCGCGCCGACTTCTTCGCGGACCTGCGCGACCCACGTCGCGCCTTCGGGTCCTTCACGTTCGTTGCCGGCGCCGACGTGCTCGGCACCCGGCTGGCCGTCGACACCCATTACCGGATCGCGTTGGTGCTGTTGCTGGTCGGTTCGCTGGCCTGGCTGGTTCTGGGCTATGTAGTCCCCTGGGCCGCGGTGTTGCGCACCACGCACCGGCCGGTGCTGCAACACGCCAACGGCACCTGGTTCATCTGGGTGGTGGCCAGCGAATCGGTCGCGGTGCTCGCGGCCGCGCTGGAGCCCGAACTCGAAACCGGCCGGCGCGAACTGGCATTGCTGGCGGTGCTGTGCTGGTCGGTCGGGGTGTTTCTCTACGGCGCCGCCGGCATCTTCGTCGGCGCGCGGATGCTGCTGTACGGGCTGCGACCCGAGGACCTCACCCCGCCGCTGTGGGTGTCGATGGGCGCCACCGCGATCACCGTGGTCGCCGGCGCCCGGATCGTGGAGATGGCGCACGCGCCCATGGTCGACGCCACCAGCGGCCTGATCGCCGGAATGTCGGTGGTGTTCTGGGCCTTCGGAACCTGGCTGATCCCGCCGCTGATCGGCGCCGGCATCTGGAAGCACGTGGTGCATCGCATCCCGCTGCGCTACGAGGCGCCGCTGTGGAGCGTGGTGTTCCCGCTCGGCATGTACGGGGTGGGCGGCGACTACCTGGGTAAGGCCGACCGCCTGCCGATCGTGGAATACATCGGCGCCGACGAAAGCTGGATCGCCCTGGCGGCGTGGGTCCTCACTTTCGTCGCGATGCTGCACCACCTGGTGACCACGCTCGGCTTCGGTGCGGGCCGTGCCCGTCCCGGGGCCGACGAGCATGGGCCGGACCGGGACTCGCTGGTCGCCACCGACTCCGACACTGCGCGTTAACGCTTTGCTGTTGCAGGCCCCGCCGACTGCGGAATGCGCCGGCCCGTGTTCGCGTTCTTCTGTGATACAGATCACAACAGAGAGGAGCACCCACAGGAGAAGCGAGCCATGGGCATAGCAATCGATGTCGAGGGACTGAGCAAGTCCTTCCGATCCCAGCGAATTTTCGAGGACGTCTCACTGACGCTCCCCGAAGGTGAGGTCAGCGTGCTGTTAGGCCCGTCCGGCACCGGCAAATCGGTGTTCCTGAAGTGTCTCATCGGTTTGCTGAAGCCTGAGCGCGGCAAGATCGTGGTCAACGGCGTCAACATCGTCGAGTGCTCGGCCCGCGAGCTCAACGAGATCCGCACCCTGTTCGGCGTGATGTTCCAGGACGGCGCGCTGTTCGGGTCGATGAACCTCTATGACAACACCGCGTTCCCGCTGCGCGAGCACACCAAGAAGAAGGAAAGCGAAATCCGTGACATCGTCATGGAGAAGCTGGCCCTGGTCGGTCTGGCCGGCGATGAAAAGAAGTATCCCGGGGAGATCTCCGGCGGTATGAAAAGCGTGCCGGGCTGGCCCGCGCGCTGGTGCTCGACCCGCAGATCATCCTCTGCGACGAGCCCGACTCCGGTCTGGACCCGGTACGCACCGCCTATCTTTCCCAGCTGCTCATCGACATCAACGCCCAAATGGACTGCACGATCCTGATTGTCACCCACAACATCAACATCGCCCGCACGGTGCCCGACAACATGGGCATGCTGTTTCGCCGCAAGCTGGTCATGTTCGGCCCGCGCGAGGTGCTTTTGACCAGCGACGAGCCCGTGGTCAAGCAATTCCTCAACGGCCGGCGGATCGGCCCGATCGGCATGAGCGAGGAAAAGGACGAGGCCACCATGGCCGAGGAGCAGGCCCACCTGGAGGCCGGCCACCACGGCGGCGGCGTCGAGGAGATCGAGGGCGTCCCGCCGCAGATCACCCCGACCCCGGGCATGCCCCAGCGCAAAGCCGTCAAGCGTCGCCAGGAGCGGGTCCGCAAGAACCTGCACCTGCTGCCGGAAAAAGCGCAAGAAGCAATCCTGGAGTCGTTCGGGGAGACCCGGACCGAGCAATTGGTGAGCTAGCCGGCCGGCGGCTCGGACGGCGCGAAATTCCAGTTGTCCGGGTTCTTCTGCGAGTACACCACCGGCAGCAGCTGACCCATCGTCGGCCACTCCTCGACATTGACGGCCATGCGCTGATAGACGGGATGCTCGTTGACGGTCGGCCCGTTGATCACCCCGGCGATCGTGACGAACTGCTCGCCGGTGGCGTCGGGCCGCGGGCTGACACCGGTCACGAGGAGGGTGCCGCTCACCGCGTCGGCGGCCCGTCGCTGACGCAACTTGGGCGCCAGGAGCACCAGCACCGCCCCGATCAGCAAAAGCAGCACACCGATGTCCCAGCCCACCTGGCCATGGTAGGACTACCACCATGACGCGCCCCGACGATCTCGCGGTGGCGCTGGCGCTGGCCGATCGTGCCGACGCGGTGACGCTGGCCCGGTTCGGCGCACTGGATCTGCAGGTCGACACCAAGCCGGACCTCACGCCGGTGACGGACGCCGACCGGGCCGTCGAAACAGAGGTGCGCGACGCGCTTGCCCGCGACCGTCCCGACGACAGCATTGTCGGCGAAGAGTTCGGCGGCTCAACGACTTTCAGCGGCCGGCAGTGGGTTGTCGACCCGATCGACGGCACCAAGAACTTCGTGCGCGGCGTGCCGGTGTGGGCCAGTCTGATCGCGTTGCTCGACGACGGCATCCCGCGCGTCGGGGTCGTCAGCGCACCGGCGCTGCAACGGCGGTGGTGGGCGGCCAGCGGCGCGGGCGCGTTCGCGACGGTCGGCGACTCCGCGCCGCGGCGGATCTCGGTGTCCTCGGTGGCCGAGATCAGCGCGGCCAGCCTGTCGTTTTCCAGCCTGTCCGGGTGGGCGCAGCTCGGGCTGCGTGACCGCTTCGTCCAACTGACCGACGACGTGTGGCGGGTGCGCGCCTACGGCGACTTCTGGTCGTACTGTCTGGTGGCTGAGGGCGCCGTGGACATCGCCGCCGAGCCGGAGGTGTCGGTGTGGGATCTGGCCGCACTCGACGTCCTGGTGCGCGAGGCGGGCGGCACGTTCACGAGCCTGGACGGCAGGGCCGGCCCGCACGGCGGCACCGCGGTTGCCACCAACGGTCTACTACACGAGCAGGTGCTGACCCGTCTGCGCGCGTAACCTGAGCGTCGGGAGCACCGATGAGTGATCCGTCCACGATCCCGACGAAGTACTGGCATCGCCTGGGCGACGGCCGGATTCAGTGCGACGTGTGTCCGCGGGCCTGCAAGTTGCACGAGGGCCAGCGCGGCCTGTGCTTCGTCCGCGGCCGCTTCGGTGATCAGATTCAGCTCACCAGTTACGGTCGCTCGAGCGGGTTCTGCGTCGACCCGGTCGAGAAGAAGCCGCTCAACCACTTCCTGCCCGGCTCGGCCGTGCTGTCGTTCGGCACCGCGGGTTGCAACCTCGCCTGCAAGTTCTGCCAGAACTGGGACATCTCCAAGTCCCGCGAGACCGATACGCTGGCCAGCCGGGCCGCGCCGGCAGACATCGCCCGCGTAGCCGACGAATTAGGTTGCCGCAGCGTTGCTTTCACCTACAACGACCCGACCATCTTCTTCGAATACGCCGCTGATGTTGCCGACGCCTGCCACGAGCGGGGCATCAAATCGATTGCGGTGACGGCGGGCTACATGTGTCCCGAACCGCGCGCGGAGTTCTACCGGCACATCGACGCCGCCAACGTCGACCTCAAGGCGTTCACCGAAGACTTCTACCGCAAGGTGTGCGTCGGGCATCTCGACGACGTGCTGGACACCTTGGTCTACCTGTGCCGCGACACCGACGTGTGGGTGGAGATCACCACGCTGCTGATCCCCGGCCGCAACGACAGCGACGCCGAAATCGCCGCGGAGTGCGCATGGATCGCCGAGCACCTGGGCGTCGATGTGCCGGTGCACTTCACCGCATTCCACCCGGACTACAAGATGACCGACACACCGCCGACGCCGCCGGCGACGCTGATCCGGGCCCGCCGGATCGGCTTCGGAGAAGGCCTGCGCTACGTCTACACCGGAAACATCCATGACCCCGACGGCGGAACCACCTCGTGTCCTGGGTGCGGATCGGCGGTCGTGGTGCGCGACTGGTATGCGATGCGCCATTACGCGCTGACCGACGACGGCCGCTGCCGCGAGTGCGGTTTCCGGGTGGCCGGTGTGTACGACGGCCCAGTCGGGCGTTGGGGTCCGCGGCGGCTACCGCTGCTGACCAGCCTGTCCGGGATGTGAAGTATTTAACAGGCGCCTTCTATCTTACTCCAGAGTAAGATCAGCGGTACCGCATTGGCCCAATGACCGTGCTCAATCAAAAGGCTGCTGACATGACCAACACCGCCACCAACGGGCGTCCCAAGCGAACCGGCCGCAAGACCGCCGTCGGCGAGCACAAACACAAGCGAACCGGGATCGACATCAGCCTGGCGCTACTCACCCCGCTCGTCGGCCAGGACTTCCTGGACAAATACCACCTGCGTGACCCGCTGAACAAGACCTTGCGCTACGGCGTCAAGACAATGTTCTCCGCCGCGGGCGCTACCAACCGGCAGTTCAAGAAAGTTCAGGGTCTGCGCGGCGGGCCAACCCGGCTCAAGGCCAGCGGCAAAGACTACTTCGACCTGACGCCCGACGACGACCAGAAGCTGATCGTCGAAACCGTCGAAGAGTTCGCCGAAGAAGTGCTGCGGCCCGCCGCGCACGACGCCGACCAAGCCACCACCTATCCCCCGGACCTGATCGGGAAGGCGGCAGAGCTGGGCATCACCGCCGTCAATGTGCCGGAAGACTTCGAGGGCATCGCCGAACAGCGCTCCAGCGTGACCAATGTGCTGGTGGCCGAGGCACTCGCGTACGGCGACATGGGTTTGGCGCTGCCGATTCTCGCGCCCGCCGGCGTGGCGGCGGCACTGACCCATTGGGGCAGCGCCGACCAGCAGGCCACCTACCTCAAGGAATTCGCCGGCGCCAATGTTCCGCAGGCCTGCGTAGCGATCGCCGAGCCGCAGCCGTTGTTCGACCCGACCAGCCTGAAGACCACCGCGGTGCGCACACCAAGCGGTTACCGGCTCGACGGCGTCAAGTCCTTGGTCCCGGCGGCCGCCGACGCCGAACTGTTCATTGTCGGCGCGCAGCTCAACGGCAAGCCGGCGTTGTTCATCGTCGAGTCGTCGACGCAGGGCCTGACCGTCAAGCCCGACCCCAGCATGGGGATTCGCGCGGCCGCGCTGGGTCATGTCGAGTTGGACAAGGTGTCGGTGCCCTTGAGCGCCCGCCTTGGCGAGGATGAGGCCAGCGACGCCGACTATTCCGAGGCGATCGCGCTGTCCCGGCTGGGCTGGGCGGCGCTGGCGGTCGGCACCTCGCACGCGGTGCTCGACTACGTCGTCCCCTATGTCAAAGAGCGCGAGGCGTTCGGCGAGCCGATCGCCCACCGGCAGTCGGTGGCGTTCATGTGCGCCAATATCGCCATCGAGCTGGACGGCCTGCGGATGATCACCTGGCGCGGGGCGGCGCGGGCCGAACAAGGCCTGCCGTTCACCCGCGAAGCGGCGCTGGCCAAGCGGCTGGGCGCCGACAAGGGCATGCAGATCGGCCTAGACGGCGTGCAGCTGCTCGGCGGCCACGGCTACACCAAGGAACACCCGGTCGAGCGCTGGTACCGCGACCTGCGAGCCATTGGCGTCGCCGAGGGCGTCGTCGTCATCTAAGACCTGCTACCCGAAAGAACCATCATGGCAATCAATTTGGAACTTCCCAAGAAGATGCACGCCGTCATCGACAAGGCGCACCAGGGCGCTGCCGAGATGATGCGGCCCATCGCACGCAAGTACGACCTCAACGAGCACGCCTACCCCGTCGAGCTCGACACGCTGGCCAACCTGTTCGAGGGAGCCGTCGAGTCCAACGGCCTGGGTCTCTCTGGAGCCGAGGCGTTCCGGGCGGGCGAAAGCAAGGACGAAAACCGCAACGGCGCCAACATGGCAGCGGTGCTGCAAGCGTTGGAGGCCAGTTGGGGTGACGCCGCGATGATGCTTTCGATGCCCTATCAAGGGCTGGGCAACGCGGCGATCTCCGGTGTCGCCACCGACGAACAGCTGAAACGCCTGGGCAAGGTCTGGGCGGCGATGGCCATCACCGAGCCGGGATTCGGGTCCGACTCGGCGGCCGTGTCGACCACCGCCAAGCTGGACGGCGACGAGTACGTGATCAACGGCGAAAAGATCTTCGTCACCGCCGGCTCGCGTGCCACACACATCGTTGTGTGGGCGACGCTGGACAAGTCGAAGGGCCGCCCGGCGATCAAGTCGTTCATCGTCCCGCGCGAGCACCCGGGCGTCACCGTCGAGCGGCTGGAGAACAAGCTCGGCATCAAGGGCTCCGACACTGCGGTGATCCGCTTCGACAATGTGCGCATCCCTAAGGAAAACCTCCTTGGCAACCCGGAGATCGAGCCCGGAAAAGGGTTCGCCGGGGTGATGGAGACCTTCGACAACACCCGGCCGGTCGTGGCGGCGATGGCCGTTGGGGTGGCTCGCGCCGCGTTGGAAGAGCTGCGCAAGATCCTGACCAACGCCGGCGTCGAGATCTCGTACGACAAGCCGTCGCATGCCCAAAGCGCCGCGGCTGCAGAGTTTTTGCGGATGGAGGCCGACTGGGAGGCCAGCTACCTGCTGACGCTGCGGGCGGCCTGGCAGGCCGACAACAGCATCCCCAACTCCAAAGAAGCGTCGATGGCCAAGGCCAAGGCCGGCCGAGTGGGCAGTGACATCACCTGTAAGGCCGTCGAATTGGCCGGCACCGCCGGCTATTCCGAGCAGAGCCTGCTGGAGAAGTGGGCCCGCGATTCGAAGATCATGGACATCTTCGAGGGCACGCAGCAGATCCAGCAGCTGGTGGTGGCGCGACGGCTGCTGGGGTTGAGCTCGTCCGAACTCAAGTAAGTTCGCGTGCCCCGCACCCACCAACGTGCGGCTGGCCGCACACTCGACGCCGAACGTGCGTCTGGCCGCACACTCCTGGCTAGCTGAACAGACCGGTGACGGTTCCTTCGGTGTGGGCCATCGCCTGGCCGGCCTCGCTGATCGTGTTCGCGAGGTTCTGCAGCGCGTCGTTCAGCTCCGTTGCGGTGCGATCCCATCTGGTCTGCACCACCTGGTAGGCCTCCGAACCGGACCCGGTCCACGCCGCCATCAGCGTGGTGAGCGAACCCCTGCCCTCGTCGAGCAGGCCGTGGGTGGTCTGGACCGCAGCCTGAAGATCACTGGCTCCGCCTTCGATGCCGGCGAAGTTCCATACCTGCTCACTCATGGTGCTGCTCCGTTGTCTTGCCCAGCGATTGCATCGATCGTACTGTGCGCGACGGCATGCTCATGACGCGTTTTGGGCTGATCTGCACCTAGGCACCGACCGTTGGACCGCCGACAAAACGGGTTGGGCCACGATCCGTCCGGTGGTATCAATCCGGTATCATGCGGTCATGGGAATGACTTTGCGCACCAGTGCCGAGCAGGCGGAAGCGCTGCGCCGGCAGGCGGCCGCCGAGGGACGGTCGATGCAAGCAGTGGCGCTGTCTGCCATCGACGAGTACATCGCGCGGCGCACGCACAAGGCCAAGGTTGCGGCAGCGCTGGAGCGTGTCGTGCGTGAGGAGGCCGGCGTTCTCGAACGCCTCAAGGATGCATGATCGAGTACCTCGATCTCGACGACCTGCTCGACATTGCCCGCGAGGCCATCGGAGCGGACGCCATGGTCAGTGATTATGGCTTGCTTGAATCAGCTCTGGCCCGCCCGCGCGCGTCGGTTTTCGGCGGGGATGCCTATCCAGATTTGCATCTGAAGGCCGCCGCGCTGCTGCACTCGCTGGCGCGAAACCATGCGATGGTGGACGGAAACAAGCGCCTGGCGTGGACAGCCTGCCGGACGTTCCTGGCCATCAACGGCCAATGGATTACTGCACCCGAGGACGACCGCTTCGAATTCGTCATCCGGGTCGCCACCGGTGCACTGTCCGATCTCGACAAGGTAGCGGAGCAATTGCGCACCTGGAGCTATCAGGAAGGCTGAGCGGCCGTCGAGCGGCGATGTCGACAAACGCCCTGCCCGCCGAGTTGACGCGGTCGATGCCGCACGTAGTCCAACCCACGACGTTATCCACAGCCCGACGACAACCGGCGCAGTTCTGTCAGTCGGCCCACTTAGCATGCGGTCATGACGAACTGGATCAATACGGTCAGCCGTGACCATGTCGAACAGGGGGTGCTCGGTCGCTTCACCCAGGCCAACCACGGCAAACCGCATATGCTGCGCAAGATGGCGCGCGGTGACTGGATCATCTTCTACTCACCGAAAACCGCCTACCCCGACGGGGAGCCGCTTCAGGCCTTCACCGCCATCGGCCAAGTCGCCGATGAGGAGCCATACCGAGTGGAAATGACGCCTGACTTTCAGCCGTGGCGCCGCAACGTCGACTTCCTCGAGTGCACCGAGACGCCGATCCGGCCGCTCATCGAGCAACTCGACTTCATCGAAGGCAAGACTCGGTGGGGCTACAAGTTTCGATTCGGGGTGTTCAAGATCGACGATCACGACTTGGAGGTGATCCGCTCGGCGATGACCGGTCAACTCTTAGGGCGCGACGCTTCATAACCTGCCGTCAACCGGAACACGGCACGGTCGATTGCCGGCACGATTTCCGTCACCTCGATCTCGCCGGCGGCAAACCGTCCGACGAGCCCGTACACCAGACTCGATACGACGGTGTCGAGGTCGTGGACGAATTCGGAGTCCACGTCGGCGAGCACTGCCATCGCGACCGGTAGCACAGCGTCGAAACCACGGCGGATCAGTCGCTCGCCGCCGGGCGAGGTCCGTGCCCGGAAATACGCTTCGAGCATGGCGGGATGACGCTCCCACGGCTCGAAGATCGTGCGCAGCACCCGCATCAGCCCGGCATACAGCGACTCGTCGCTGTCGTGTGTCTGTGCGGTCAACCCGGCATACCGGTTCTCGTCCATCCAGCAGTCCAGCGCGGCGAGGATCAGTTCGTCGCGAGTGGCGTATCGCTTGTAGATGGTGGCGAGCGACGTCCGGGCGCGCCTTGCCACTTCTCGCAGTTGAACCGCGTCGTAGCCGTCGGTTTCCAAGATGTCGACGACGACGTCGAGCACCCGGTCGCGCTGCCGGGCCGATTCGTCGCTGCTCAGCGCTGCACTGGTCATTGAAGTGCCCTTGCCCTCTTGGAGTAACCCGGTTACTCTACCCCGGTAACCCGGTTACCCAATACGCAACGAAGCGAGGACCGATGGGCGGTTTGGACGGCAAGGTCGCCTTCATCACCGGCGTGGCGCGCGGACAGGGCCGAAGCCACGCTGTCCGGCTGGCCCGCGACGGCGCCGACATCATCGGCATCGACATCTGCGCCGACATCGAAGCCAACCATTATGCGATGGCCACCCGCGAGGAACTCGACGAAACCATCGAACTGGTGGAGGCCGAGGGCGGCAAGATGCTGGGCACGGTCGCCGATGTTCGTGATTTCCACCAAGTCAAGACGGTGCTGGACGCCGGGGTGGAGCATTTCGGTCGGCTCGACATCGTCTGCGCCAACGCGGGAATCGCGCCGGTGGCATTTCGCCAGCTGAGCATCGAGGAGGAACTCGCGCAATGGAGGGCGGCGATCGGGGTGAACCTCGACGGCGCCTACCACACTGCCTGGGCGGCCATCCCCCACCTGCTCGCCGGCCAGCGCGGCGGCGCGATCGTGTTCACCAGCTCGACGGCCGGGCTGCGCGGCTTCGGCGGCCTGCAGGGCGGCGGGTTGGGTTACGCCGCCTCCAAGCACGGAATCGTCGGGCTCATGCGTACCTTGGCGAACACGTTGGCGCCCTTCAGTATTCGTGTCAATACGGTCCACCCCACCGCGGTACGCACCATGATGGCCGTCAACCCGGCGATGACAGAGTTCCTTGAGAACTATCCCGAAGGCGGTGCGCACCTGCAAAACCCGATGCCCGTAGAGATGTTGGAGCCCGAGGACATCAGCGCGGCGATCGCGTACCTGGTCTCCGATGAGGCCAAATACGTCACCGGGGTGACGTTCCCCGTCGACGCCGGCTTCTGCAACAAATTATGACAGGACGGGTAGCCGGTAAGCGGGTCCTGATCACCGGCGCGGCACGGGGCATGGGCCGCAGCCACGCCGTACGCCTCGCCGAGGAGGGCGCCGACGTGATCCTGGTCGACATCTGCGCGCCGATACCGGAATTGGAATACCCGTTGGCCTCCGAAGAGGATCTCGCCGAGACGGCCAGACTCGTTGAGAAGCATGAACGCCATGCCGTCACCAAGGTCGTCGACGTGCGCGACGCGGCAGCGCTGGGGGCGGCCGTCGACGAAGCGGTCGCCGAACTGGGCGGGCTGGACGGCGCGGTGGCCAATGCCGGTGTGCTGACGGTGGGAACGTGGGACGAGACCACAGCCGAACAGTGGCGCACCGTCGTCGACGTCAACCTGATCGGGACGTGGAACACTTGCGCCGCGGCACTTCCGCATCTTGTCGATCGCGGCGGCAGCCTGGTGAACATCAGCTCGTCGGCGGGCCTCAAGGGCACACCGCTACATCTGCCCTATACCGCGTCGAAGCACGGCGTGGTCGGGCTGAGCCGGGCACTGGCCAATGAGCTTGCCGCACAGAATGTCCGGGTCAACACCGTGCATCCCACCGGCGTCGAAACCGGAATGCGCCCGGCTTCGCTGCAGAGCCTGCTCGCCGAGGAGCGGCCTGACCTGGTCCCGATCTTCCTCAATGCCCTTCCCGCGCTGATGGCCGAGCCCGTCGACATCAGTAATGCGGTGCTGTTCTTGATCTCCGACGAATCCCGATATGTGACCGGGCTGGAGTTCAAAGTCGACGCGGGCGTCACCCTCAGATGACAACGGAACGCTCCGAGCGCGGCAGGCGGCTGTTCACCGAGGTGATGACATTTGCGCCGCCCGATGATTCCAGTGCGACGGCAACCGGGCTGATCGACTTCGTCTTCGGCGACGTCTGGTCTCGCCCCGGACTGAGCCGACGCGACCGGCGGTTCGTCACTCTTCCCTGTGTCGCGGCCGCCGATACCCAAGAACCGCTCGACCAGCACGTCTACGCAGCACTCAACAGCGGTGACCTATCGATCACCGAAATGCGGGAAACCGTCTTGCATTTCGCGGTCTACGCCGGCTGGCCCAAGGCGTCGCGGTTCAACATGGCCGTCGACGTCCAGTGGGACCGCATTCATCGCGAACGCGGGCTACCGGTGCCGCCCGCCGAACCACTGCTGCCGCTGACCACGCCGAGCGAGCCGGAGGCGCGGCTGGCGGGCGGCGAACACTCGTTCCGGGAGATCAACTGCGTGCCCTATGTGCCGCCGCGCGACAACCCCTACTCCGGAGCGGGCATCCTCAATTTCGTCTTCGGCGAGATGTGGCTGCGGCCGGGGCTCGGCATGAAGGAACGCCGGCTGATCACGGTGACGTGCGTCGCGATTCAGGACGCGCCGATTCCGATCATGTCCCACGTCTACGCCGCGCTCAAGAGCAAGGACGTGAGCTTCGATGAAATGGACGAATTAGCACTGCATTTCGCGGCCTACTACGGGTGGCCTAAAGCAATGCACCTCAGCCAGTTCATCGCCGAACAGAAAGAACGTGTTCTCGACGAGGCCGGCAACGACGCGTCGGTGATCCGGTGATCGAGCTTCCGTCCGGTGCGCTGCTCATCGGAGACGAGCGCATAACGGGCGCCTCCGGTGGCACTCACGCGCACATCTACCCGGGGACCGGCCAGCCGAATGCCACTGTCGAGCTTGCCGGTTCCGCTGAGATCGACCGCGCCGTCACCGCCGCCCGCGACGCCCAGCGTCAGTGGGTCGGCTACTCGGTCGACCAGCGTCGCGACCTGCTGATGGGACTGGCCGACTTGGTATCAGAGCACGCCGCCGAGCTGGCAGCCATCAACGCCAGCGACTACGGGGTGCCAATGGCGATGGCCGGCAACTCCATCCTCACCGAGCGGTTTCTGCGCTTTTACGCCGGCTACGTCGACAAAGCCCACGGGCTGAGCACCCCGGTCAGCGGCAGCTTCGACGTCAACATCGTCGAACGCGTACCCTACGGCGTGGTCTCGGTGATCACACCGTGGAACGGATCGTTGGTCGTCATCGGTTCCGGTGTGGCACCGGCACTGGCCGCCGGTAACGCCGTCGTCCTCAAGCCCTCCGAGCTGGCACCGTTGGCGCCGTTACGGTTCGGCGAATTGTGTCTCCAGGCGGGTTTGCCGCCCGGATTGGTCAATGTCGTTCCGGCGAAGGCCGACGGAGGGCAAACTCTGGTCGCTAACCCCGGGATAGGCAAGATCCATTTCACCGGCGGGCATGACACCGCCCGCCGGGTACTGCGGACCGCCGCAGGCAATCTCACCCCGGTGATCGCCGAACTCGGCGGGAAATCGGCCAATATCGTGTTCGCCGACGCCGACCTCGATGCCGCCGCCACCCTGGCCGCGTTCCAGGGGCCACTGACCCAGTCCGGTCAAAGCTGCGCCTGCGCAAGCCGAATCCTGGTGCAGGACAGCATCTACGAGACGTTCCTGGACAAATTCCTGACTGCGGTGCGGTCCGCGCCGATCGGCGATCCGCTGCGCCCCGATGTGGTGTTCGGCCCCGTCGTCAGCGAGTCAGCGGCGGCGCGGATCATGTCGGTCATCGACGACGCAGTCTCGGGCAAGAGCGGCGAGCTCGTCGCGGGCGGGCACCGGATCGGCGGTGAGCTCGCGGACGGCTTCTACATCGCACCGACTGTGTTCGCCGACGTCGACAACCGGTCTGCCCTGGCCCAGGAGGAGACATTCGGACCGGTCGTCTCGGTGATGCGGTTTCGCGACGAGGACCACGCCGTCAACCTGGCCAACGACACCCGATTCGGGCTCAACGCCTTTATCCAGACAGGCGATCTGCGCCGCGCTCACCGCGTCGCGCGGAGACTCGAGGCCGGCTCGATTTGGATCAACACCTTCAGCGACATCCAGCCCCAGGGACCCTACGGCGGTTACAAACACAGCGGTTTCGGTCGCACGGGCGGCCTTGAGGGACTCTACGAATTCCTGCAGACCAAGAACATCCGCATCGGGATGCCTGCTACTTGAGCATGCTGCCCGCGTCGACGGTGACCGGAAGGCCGGTGATGTAACGGGATTCATCGGATGCCAGGAACAACACCGCGTTGCTGATGTCCGCCGGCTCGACCCATCCGATCGGCAGCACGTGCATGAATTGGGCGGCCACTTTGAGGTCGTCCGCGCCGGGGTTTTCCAGGTCCGGCCGGAACAGCTTCATCGTTCCCTCGTTCATGAACATCGGTGTGTTCACGTTGGTGGGGTGAACGGAATTGACCCGGATGAAGTGCTGGCCGAGCTCGACTGCGAAGGTCCGCATCAGGCCCACCACCCCATGTTTAGCCGCGATGTAATGGCCGGTGTGGGGGTACGCCTTGAGGCCACCGACCGAGCTGGTCAGGATGATCGATCCGCCCTGGCCCTGGGAGATCATCTGCGGGACACCGGCTTTCACGGTTTTCCAGACTCCCGACAGGTTGACGTCGATCATGTCGCGCCAGTCGTCCTCGCTGGTTTTGTGCAGGGTCTGCCCGCCATTGCCGATACCGGCGTTGGCGCAGATGATGTCCAGCCGGCCCAACTGCTCGACCCCGCTGTCCACCGCCGCTTTCAGCGCGTCGTAGTCACGCACATCGACCTCCGCGGTCACGACGCGACGGTCAAGCCCCTTGACGAGGTCGGCGGTTTCGGCCAAATCATCCGGCGTGGACGGCGGGATCTCGCTGCTGCTGCTGATCGGCTTGCAGATGTCGACCGCGATGATGTCGGCGCCTTCCTGGGCCAGGCGCACCGCGTGGCTGCGCCCCTGGCCCCGGGCCGCACCGGTGATGAATGCAACCTTGCCCTCGACTCGTCCGCCCATGCCCGCACCTCGCCAATTTATTGGTCGATCGATCAGGAATCATGGCACTAATCAGGCGTAGTGTCAACCGTGTGCCGACGCGGGTGCGGCGGCCTTGAGCAGGTTCAGCTGGCGTTCGACGAATGCACGCAACTCGTCGTGCCCCTGGGTGACACCGACGGCGCTCTCGTTGCACAGGCTGCGGGCCGTCTGTGCGATCAGCATCGAGATCGCCACCGGTGGATACTCGGCGAGATCGATGCCGTTGGCCCGCAGGACCATGGTCACCGCGGCGGTCTCGATGTCGCGCACGCGTTCGGCATATGCCTTGAGTTCAGCGCCAATAGCCTTGCGGTGGTTGGCCAAAGCCATGAACTCGGCATTCAGGGTTGTCGCAGCGGGATCGCTGTTGAGCAGCCACAACGCCCGGATCGGATCGTCGTCGGTCAACACGGCGCGCATCCGCGTCAACGCCGCCTCCGCGCCGGTGCGCAGCACTTCCACGAACAGATCGTCCATCGTCGGAAAGTAGTAATAGACCAGGGCTTGCTTGACGCCGGCCTCGGCGGCTACCCGACGGGAAGTGGCTGCGGCGTAGCCCTCTTCGCGCATGACCCGGGCTGTCGCCTCGATCAGCTTGCGGCGCGCGCCCACCTCCCCGCTCTTCTTGCTCCGCGGACTCGCGGGTTTGCTTGACCGTCGACTGCGATCCGTGGTAGGCATACCTCATCCTAACAATTTGGTCGATCGATCAGTGAAGGGTTTGGGCACATGACCGATCTGGCCGACGTCGACTACTTCACCGACGCCGACATTGCGCAAGACCCGTACGCGTACTGGGATTTTCTGCGCAGTCACGGGCCCGTGTTCCGCGAGCCGCACTACGGGGTGGTGACCGTCACCGGCTACCGGGAAGTGCAGGCGGCGTTCAAAGACGTCGAATCGTTCTCTGCTGTCAACGCGATCGGCGGCCCGTTCCCGCCGCTGCCGTTCACACCGGAGGGTGACGACATCACCGACCAGATCGAAGCACATCGCCACGAATTCCCGATCTTCGAGCACATGGTCGTCATGGACCCACCCGAGCACGACAAGGCGCTGTCGCTGTTAGGCCGTCTGCTGACTCCCCGTCGGCTGCAGGAAAACAAGGACGCTCCTCGACCGGACACGCGACATCGCGATCAGCGAGGCCAAGCACGGCCCGGCCGGCGACCGTCAATACGACTACGCACCGACCTTCTTGCTGCGGGGGCTGACCGAGTTGCACATCGAGTTCACCCCGGCGGGTACGCTACGCCAGTAACCCGGTTACAGGAGAAGTGCTCATGACCATCTCCCACGAGACCGACGTCTACTACGACCCCTACGACGTCGGCATCGTCGCCAACCCCTATCCGGTGTACGCACGACTGCGCGAGGAAGCGCCGATCTATTACAACGAGCGTTACGACTTCTGGGCGCTGTCACGACATTCCGACGTGGAGAAGGCGCTGGCCAACTGGGAGACGTTCTCCAACAGCCGCGGCGACATCCTCGAACTCGTCCAATCTGATTTCGACATGCCGCCCGGCGTCATGATGTTTCAAGACCCGCCGATGCATACGATGCTGCGCGGCCTGATGTCGCGGGTGTTCACCCCGCGGCGGATGGCGGCGATCGAGGACCAGATCCGCCGATACTGTGTGGGCTGTTTGGATCCGCTGGTCGGCTCCGACGGCTTCGACATCATCGCCGAACTGGCCGCGATGATGCCGATGCGGGTGATCGGAATGCTGTTGGGCATTCCCGAGTCTGACCAGATCAGCGTGCGCGACGCCAATGACGCCAATCTGCGCACCAAGGCAGGCGCGCCGATGAAGGTGGCCGACCCCGACCGGATCGCGGACGGGCGCATCTACTCCGACTACATCGACTGGCGCGCCAAGAATCCGTCCGACGACCTGATGACCGCATTGCTCAACGTCGAATTCGAAGACGAGCACGGCGTGACACGCAAGCTGACCCGCGACGAGGTGCTGCGCTACACCCAGGTCGTCGCGGGTGCGGGCAACGAGACGACCGGACGGCTCATCGGCTGGCTGGCCAAGGTGTTCGCCGAGCATCCCGACCAGCGCCGCGACGTATTCCAGGACCGGTCGCTGCTGACTCGCGCCGTCGACGAGACGCTGCGTTTCGAGCCGACCGGCCCGCACGTCGCCCGTTGGATGGCAAGGGATTTCGAGTGCTATAGCACGACGGTGCCGGCCCGCAGCGCGATGCTGCTGCTGTTCGGTGCGGCCAACCGCGATCCGCGCCGATTCAGCGCCCCGGACACGTTCAACATCCACCGCAACGACGGCTCACACCTCACCTTCGGTAAAGGATTGCACTATTGCCTGGGCGCGAACCTGGCGCGTCTGGAAGGCCGAGTCGCGCTCGACGAGTTGCTCAACCGCTGGCCGGAATGGGACATCGACTACGAGACGGCCGAGCTCGCACCGACGTCGACCGTCCGCGGCTGGGAACGGCTGCGCGTCGTCTTGCCCTGAGAAGCTTTACGGGGCAACCGCTTTAAGCTTGCGGGCAAGCCGTTCGCCCGATGCCAGCAGATCGCTCTTGACTTCGTCGACGTTCGCGTCGATCAGGGAATGGTCACGTTTACGCCAACGCCCGGCGATCATCACCGCTTCGATGTTGGCCAGGCCGGCGTGCAGCGCGGTGGCGATGGGATCGTGTGCGGGCCAAAGGTTCAGCGCGCGGGCGTCGATGACGACCAGGTCGGCCTGCATCCCTGACTCCAGACAGCCAACCCTGTCGGCAAGACCGAGTGCTCGTGCGCCCTCGACCGTTGCCCACGACAGCGCCTGCTTGCCGGTGACGGACGCCGTTGCGGACATCATGCCCGTTGTGCGTCGGTGTTGTTGGTGGTCGATACCGCGCTGATGGACCAGTGCGATCCGTGCCGCAGTGAGGATTTCGCCAGATACCGCGGTGTCGGTGTCGGTGCCCAGTGATGGTGCCGCGCCCAGGTGCAGCAGTTTTCCGGTGATCGGGATGCAATGACCGTGACTGAGTTCGTTTTCCGGCGTGCTGGTAAAGCTGACGCCCGCCTCAACAAGTGTGGTAACCGACTGGTCGCTCAGGCCCGCTGCGGCGGTAGCCGAAGATGCACGTGCGATGTGTGCGAACGAATTCGCGCCGCTCCGAAGGGAGCATCTCGCGATCTGTCGGAGCGGTGAATGGCTCCTTGGCAAGTGGTAACAGCATGTAAAGCGTCCTCTCAGCGCTGACCCAGAGTAATGAATACAGCGTTGCCGATATTGCGCCCGCTGTCAAGAGCCGCAATACTGGGGCCCGTGACCACCGCACAAGCTCGTCGCTCCCGCGGGCGCCCCCCGGTTCCGGTCGACCGGATTGTGGACATGGCACTGCAGATCGTGGACGAGCAAGGCGCTGAAGCGTTGTCGATGAGAACGCTTGCGCAGCGGCTGGAGTCAGGGACGGCCACGCTCTACCGCCACTTCGCCAACCGGAGCGAAGTAATCGCACGGGTCGTGGATCGCGCCTTCGGCGAGGTGGATTTCAGCGCCGAAGAGCTCGCCGCCAAGGGGTGGCAACGGGCGTGCGAGTCGTTTGCGCACGCGATGTTCGAGACGTTTCGTCGCCACCCCAACGTGACGCCGCTGCTGAGCGAGCAGGCGCCGATTGGCCCTAACGCCATGGCGCAGCGCGAACGATTGCTAGCGGTGCTGCTCGACAACGGGTTCACGCCGCAGCTCGCCGCGCGCTCGTATGCGACCCTGGCCCGCTATGTATTGGGCTTCGCGATCCAGCTCGCCGGTCACGAATTCGATGATGCGAAGCTGGCGAACCACTTTGACACGCTGGACCCCCAGGCCTTCCCGGCGACACTCACCGTGGCGGACCACCTGCCCGTGCCGTTGGACGAAGAATTCGCGCTCGGACTCGAGCTGATAGTCGACGGCCTCGCCAAGATGCGTCGCCGCGCAAGGCGGTAGGGGCACGCGCACGTTTGCTCCTAAGCTTCAAGACAGCAATGCTTCGGGCGTCGTCCAGCGTGGGCCGTCGAAGCGCCCGAAGTCGCTGTCATAGCTGACGATGCTGGCCCGGTGCTCGACCGCAAGCGCCGCCAGGTGCGCGTCGTTGACCAGGTTCCCGCCGGTGCCCACCTTGGCCAGCAACCCCGCGAGCACGTCGGAGTGCCGCGGCGTCGGATTGACCACGACAGCGCCGGGAGCATGGCACCACTCCGTGACCTGTGCGGTTGCCTCCTCTGGACGAAGCGGTGACGGAAACAGGCCGTGCTTGGTGGCGAGCCGGATGAAGGCGAGCAGCGGAACCCACGCCAGGCCGACGATGTCGCCACCCCCGAGTGCGCCGTCGAGCCAACGCTGGCTGGCTGCGTGATGCTCGGCAGACGAATTCACTGCGTAGAGAAGAACATTGGCGTCGACGATCTTCATGCGCCCCGACGCTGACGGCGGATCAATTCCTCGTCTTCAAGCTCTGCGGCAACCTGGAGTGCCCGGTCAAGGTTCACCGCTGGCACACCCAGGTCGGCGGTGCGGGTCTTGAATGCGGGCGGCTTCACACGCCGCTTGGCGCCTTCGCGGATGGCATCGTTGAGGGCTTTCTTGAAGGACACGCCACGTTCCTTCATCAAGCGGTGCACGAGCGCCACCGTGTCATCGTCGAGCGTCACCGTCGTGCGCATGATGACAGCATAGCATCGAAATTATTGATGCTTTGCTGTCAAACCGGGAGGGACTAGCGTCGAACCATGGACAGCTTTCAGGCACTGATGGCCCGCAAAGAGGGCGACGACATCACCACCTCGGTCGAGACGCTCACCGCAGCCGATCTGCCGCCGGGCGACGTGACCATTCGCGTGCTGTATTCCAGCGTCAACTTCAAGGATGCGCTGGCGCTGACGCCGGGCGGCGGTGTGGTACGCGACTACCCCGTCGTGCCGGGCATCGACTTGACCGGCGAGGTCGTCGAGTCGCAGTCACCAGAGTTCACACCCGGCGATGCAGTACTGGCTCACGGGTACCAGATCGGCACCGGGCATCACGGCGGCTATGCCGAATACGCCCGGCTGCCCGCCGATCAGGTGGTCAACCTCGGCGCGTTGAGTCCTTATGATGGCGCCGCGATCGGCACCGCCGGCTTCACCGCGGCGATGAGTGTGCAGGCGCTCATCGACTGGGGTGTGGCGACAGACGCCGGCCCGGTCGTGGTGACCGGGGCGAGCGGCGGCGTCGGGTCGGTCAGCGTGGACCTGCTCGCCGGCGCCGGTTATCGGGTGGTGGCGTCGACCGGTAAGGCCGACGCTGCCGATCGCTTGAAAAGCCTTGGCGCGGCTGAGGTTATCGGCCGGCTGCCGGACGATCCCGACGCCAAGCCGCGTCCGTTGGCCAAGGCCCGCTGGGCCGCCGGGGTCGACTGCGTGGGCGGCGGCTTCTAGGCTGCGGCAGAACGGGATGCGTTGCGGTAGGCAAGCACTGCCACAACACCAGACGCCAGAACAGGGCCACCGCCACGTTTTGCGGCCGGTCGGCCATCAGGAACGCAGCAGCCAATGTCGCCACTAACGCGGCCCGCAAAGTTGGCACGACGGATTCCCTGGCTGCACCGCTTCGGATGCGCGCTAATTCGGCGGTTTGCACGCCGACGGCGATGGTGAGACCGATCGCAATGGTGATGTGGGTGGCCAGCAGCAATGGGTTGGGCATGGTCCGATGTCCTCCAAATTCGGCGGCGAAACTCTGCCCTTACGACGGGTGGCGGACGCGAAAGGTTACATCCCGCGGGGTCTTGCGCTGCCGAGAAAACAAAAGTAACGTCACTTTCAGTTCTTGCCCGCTTCGACGCCGACCCGGGAGCCTCCATGGAATCGTTCGTCCACCTGCGCAAAGGCAAGACGCCGCGCCGGCTGCATGCTGATCTCGACGGCCTCAAGGACGACGAACTCGGCAGGGGCGGATTCACGGGGCGCACGGCCAACATGTATCGCCGTCACGACCCCACTGCCTACCGCGCGGAAGGCCCGCTGCGGCCCATCGACGTGCTGACGAGCGAGCTCAAACCGAGCGACGCCACCGACGCCCGCGGCGGGCCGTTGCTGATGTTCTCCAATCCCGACTGCCGTATCTCGCTGTCGCGCCGCGGCGATCCGATGCCGTTCTACGTCCGGTACGTCGACGGTGACCTGCTGTGCTTCGTGCATGCCGGCGCGGGGGAACTGCAGACCGAGTTCGGGCCGCTGTCCTACCGCCAGGGCGACTGGCTGTATCTGCCGAAGGCGACGACGTGGCGCCAGCTGCCGGACAGCGAGACCACGTTGTTGATGATCGAGGCCACCGATGAGTTCCGCGTGCCGCCGCCCGGGGCATTGGGACGGCACTTTCCGTTTGACCCGTCGCAGGCCACCATCCCAGAGCCCGCGCCGTTAGACGACGACGGCCGCGACGAGTACGAAGTCCGGCTCGTCCACGACGGCGGCCCGACAACGCTGTTCTACCAACACAATCCGCTGGACGTCGAGGGGTGGCGCGGCGATAATTTTCCATTCACGTTCAACATCGCCGACTACAACGTGGTGACCTCCGACAGCGTGCATCTGCCGCCCACCGTACATTTGTTCATGCAGGCCACCGGCGTCCACGTGATGAACTTCCTACCCAAACCCGCCGAAGGCGTGCCCGGCACCGAGCGCACACCGTGGTATCACCGCAACGTCGACTACGACGAGATCGCCTTCTTCCACGGCGGCTCCCTCTACGGAATACCGATGCCACCGGGCCTGATTTCCCATGCGCCGCAAGGGGTTCATCACGGCGCACCGGAGAAGGCGCGGGAGCGTGCGCGCCGTAAGTTCGACGATTTCCACAGTGTCGACTGGCAGGTGATCGCCGTCGACACCCGCCGCCGTCTCACCCCGTCGGCCGAAGTGCTGGCGCACGACCTAGGACAACACTGATGACCACAGCTATCAAACACGAGTACGACCGGATCCCCTATCTGGTTGCGTTCCAGAACAATTCCGGGGTGCGCGACGTCTACGGCGGGCTGGCCGAGCTGGTGGTGCTGGAGAGCCACCTGCTCAAGCCGCGCACCAAGCCGTCGGACACCGTGCTGGTGTTCATGCACCCGATCGGCGGCGGTGCCTATCTGCCGATGATGAACGCGCTGGCCCGTGCCGGACACCATGTCATCTACTGCAACAGCCGATTCCGCGGCACCGACTCCGCGCTGCTGATGGAGAAGGTGGTGCAGGATCTCGGTGAGTGCATCAAGGACGCCAAGGAGCGGCTGGGGTACGCGAAGGTGGTGTTGGCCGGCTGGAGCGGCGGCGGCTCGCTGTCGCTGTTCTACCAACAGCAGGCTCAGCACCCGACCGTGAGGTCGAGCCCGTCGGGCGACGGCCCCGACCTCACCCAGCTCGACCTGCCCGCCGCCGACGGCATCATGCTGCTCGCCGCACACATCAGCCGGCACGGCACCCTGACCGAATGGCTGGACGCGTCAATCCTCGACGAATCCGACCCCACCAAGCGCGATCCGGAACTGGACCTCTACAACCCCGACAACCCCAACCAGCCGCCGTACAGCGAGGAATTCCTGGCCCGCTACCGGCAGGCGCAGATCGACCGAAACCGCCGCATCACCGCGTGGGTCAAGAACAAACTGGTCGAACTCAAGGCCGCCGGCCGCCCGCACGACGAGTTCGCGTTCGTCGTACACGGCACCATGGCCGACCCGCGCTGGCTGGACCCGACCGTCGATCCCAACGAACGCACCCCGGGAACTTGCTATCTGGGCGATCCCCAAGTGGTGAACATGAGCCCGGTCGGGCTGGCCCGGTTTTCCACGCTGCGCAGCTGGCTCTCGCAGTGGAGCTACGACGACGCGCACGGCGACGGTATCGCCTGCGGCCGCGACATCGCCGTACCGGCGCTGGTGATCGGCAACCTCGCCGACGACGCCTGCACGCCCACCCACACCAGGCGGCTGTTCGAGGCGATCGGCCATTCCGACAAGGAGATGCACGAAATCCCCGGCGCCACCCACTATTACGCAGGTCCAGACCAGCGTGACAAGCTGCGCCAGGCCGTCGACATCGTCACCGACTGGCTGGTGCGTCACGACTTCGCGGAGGCGCAGTGACCGGACCGCTGGAAGGCCTTCGGGTGCTCGAGCTGGGCACCCTGATCGCCGGCCCGTTCGCCGGCCGGCTGCTCGGCGACATGGGCGCGGACGTCATCAAGATCGAGCCGCCGGGCAGCCCCGACCCGCTGCGCACCTGGGGCCAGGCCGAACTCAACGGGCATCACTTCTTCTGGACCGTGCACGCGCGCAACAAGAAAGCCGTCACACTCGATCTGCGCAAGGACCGTGGGCGCGAGCTGTTCCTCGATCTCGTCGAGAAATCCGACATCGTGGTGGAGAACTTCCGTCCGGGCACCCTGGAGAAGTGGAACCTCGGCTACGACGTGCTGCGCCAACGCAATCGAGGCATCATCCTGGTGCGGGTCTCCGGTTATGGGCAGACCGGCCCGGACGCCCACAAGGCCGGCTACGCCTCGGTCGCCGAGGCGGCCAGCGGACTGCGTCACCTCAACGGCTTCCCCGGCGGCCCACCGCCCCGGCTGGCGCTGTCGCTGGGCGACAGCCTGGCCGGCATGTTCGCCGCCCAGGGGGCGCTGGCAGCCTTGTATCGCCGCGGTGTGACCGGCGAAGGGCAGGTGGTCGACGTCGCGCTGACCGAATCCTGTTTGGCCATCCAGGAATCCACCATCCCCGACTACGACGTCGGCGGGGTGGTACGCGGCCCGTCGGGCACCCGGCTGGAGGGCATCGCACCGTCGAACATCTACCGCGCCGCCGACGGCAGCTGGGTGGTGATCGCCGCCAACCAGGACACCGTGTTCGCCCGACTGTGCCGGGCGATGGACCGCCCGGAGCTCGCCGGCGACGACCGGTTCGCCACCCACGGCGCCCGCGGCCGCAACCAGGACCAGCTCGACAAGATCATCGGCGACTGGGCGGCTCAGCGACAGCCGGGCGAGATCATCGAAATCCTCAGCGACGCAGGTGTGATCGCCGGACACATCAACACCGTCGCCGAGGTCGTCGAAGACCCGCAACTGCGGGCGCGGGGGATGATCGCCGAGCACTGGGACGAGCGGGTCGACCGGCCCGTTCTCGGTCCCGGGATCGTGCCGGTGTTCTCCGAGTCCCCGGGCGTCATCCGCAACGCCGGCCCGGCGCGCCCGGGACAGCACAACGACGACGTCTACCTCGGCCTGCTCGGCAAGACCGCCGGACAACTCGACCGGCTGCGCGCCGAGGGGGCGCTATGAGCCAGGTGACGATTCGAGAGGTTGCGCTGCGCGACGGGCTGCAGATCGAGCAGCCAATCCCGTTGTCCGCCAAGCTGGAACTGCTGGAGGCGATAGCCGCCACCGGGGTGCGCGAGGTCGAGGCATGCGCGTTCGTGTCGCCGTCGAAGGTGCCGTCGATGGCCGACGCCGCCGAACTGGCAGCAGAACTGCACCGCTTTCCGGACATCGACTTCTCGGCCCTGGTGGCCAGCCCCAACGGCGCCAAACGCGCCGTCGCCGCCGGCCTGCCGGCGATCGAATACGTGGTGTCGACGTCCGATTCGTTCAGCCACGCCAACGTCGGGCGATCGGCCGCCGAGGCCACCGCGCAGACCGCCGACATCGTGACCATCGCCCACGCAGCCGGCGTGAAAGTCGAAGTCATCGTCGCCACAGCGTGGGACTGCCCGTTCGAGGGACCCACTCCGCCGCAGAGCGTCCTCGACATTGCCTCAGCGGCATGCGAATACGGAGTCGACCGACTGTCGATCGCCGACACCATCGGCACCACCACACCCGGCCGGGTCAGCTCGCTGATCGCGGCGCTGCGCCCAATCATCGGCGACCTCCCCCTGGGCGGGCACTTCCACAACACCCGCGGCGCCGGGCTCGCCAGCGCCTACGCCGCGGTCCGTGCCGGGGTGGACAGGCTGGACTCCTCGGTCGGCGGGCTGGGCGGCTGCCCGTTCGCGCCGGGTGCCACCGGCAACATCGCCACCGAGGACCTGGTCTACCTGCTGACCGACAGCGGCATCGACGTCGACGTCGACCTGGACAAGGCGATCGCCGCCGCCGAGGTGGCGAGATCGGCGGTCGGGCACGACCTTCCGGGTGCACTGCTGCGGGCCGGCGATCGGAAACGTGACTGATGCCCGTGCAAGCGCTGAGCGCCAAAGGCCGCCAGACCCGCCAGGCCATCGAGCAGGCGGCGCGCAAACTGTTCGCCGAGCGAGGCTTTCACGGCACCACCCTGGCCGACATCACCTCCGCGGCCGGCAAGTCGTCGGCGGTGTTCTACCGGTATTTCGCCGACAAGGAGGACCTGCTGGCCGCGTTGGCGGAATCGTTTCTGCACGACGTGGTCGCACCGTCTGGGCTCAGCCTTTCGCTGCCCGAATCACCGGACGACACTGCGTTTTTCACCTCGGTGGTGACCGGCTACTGGAACATGTTCAAGCAGAACATCGGGATTATGATAGCGGTGGCGCAGTTGGCGTCCACTCAGCGGCGCTTCGCCGCGGTGCAGAATGAATTTCGCCGCTTCGGGATGGACATCGTTGCCGCGTCGGTGCGGCGTGCCCAGCAGCAGGGATATGCCGCCGACCTCGATCCCGAGCACACCGCGGCGGCCATCGCGCTGCTCTTCGAAAATTTCACCACGGTTTTCGTGGGCCCGTCCGAGCTGGGGCTGCAAATCAGCGACGACGACGCGATCACTACGTTGTCGAGGATCTGGAAGAAAACCCTCTACGGGTTCTAGAAGGAGTACGGAAGTGGATTTCACTCTGCCCGAACATCTTCCGCGGCTGCTTGCCGAGATGGACGCCTTCATCGAGGCCGAGATCGCGCCGTTGCAGGCCGAGAACACGCAGTACTTCGACCACCGGCGGGAGCATGCCCGCACCGACTGGGACAACGGCGGGATCCCGCGGCGGGAGTGGGAGGATCTGCTGGCCGAGATGCGCCGCCGCGCCGACAAAGCCGGCTGGCTGCGCTACGGGCTGCCCTCGTCGCTGGGCGGGCGCGACGGGACCAACCTGGACATGGCCGTCATCCGGGAACACCTCGCGGCCAAAGGGCTCGGCCTGCACAACGACCTGCAAGACGAGTCGTCGATCGTCGGCAACTTTCCGCAAGTGATCATGATGGAGCGATTCGGCACCGACGCGCAGCGCCGGGACTGGTCGGAGGCACTGATCACCGGGGAACGCTCGATGGCGTTCGGGCTCACCGAACCGGCGCACGGCTCCGACGCGACCTGGCTGGAGACCCGTGCCCAACGCGACGGCTCAAAAGAAGGGGTCTGGGTGATCAACGGTTCCAAGCGGTTCAACACCGGCGTGCACCGGGCCACCCACGACCTGATTTTCGCGCGCACGTCCGGTGAGCCGGGCCAGGCCACCGGCATTACCGCATTCCTGGTGCCCACCGACGCCGACGGCTTCACAGTGCCGTTCTACTGGTGGACGTTCAACATGCCCACCGATCACGGCGAAGTCGAGCTCACCGACGTGCGGGTGCCCGACGACGCCGTGCTCGGCGAGGTGGACCGCGGTCTGGAGGTTGCGCAGACCTTCCTGCACGAGAACCGGATTCGGCAGGCCGCCAGCAGCCTGGGCGCCGCCCAATACTGCATCGACCGCGCCGCCGACTACGCGGGCAAGCGCACGGTATTCGGCAAGCCGCTCTCGGTCAACCAGGCGGTGCAGTGGCCGCTGGCCGAGTTGCAGACCGAGGCCCAAATGGTGCGGCTGCTGGTGTATTACGCGGCGTGGCACCTCGACCGCAACCACCACCTGGAGGTCTCCGACAAGGTGTCGATGGCCAACTATCGCGCCAACAGGCTGGTGTGCGACGCCGCCGACCGCGCCATGCAGATCTTCGGCGGGCTCGGCTACAGCCGTCACGAGCCGTTCGAGCACATCTACCGCCACCACCGCCGCTACCGGATCACTGAGGGCGCCGAGGAGATCCAGATCCGCCGGGTGGCCCAGCGGCTGTTCAAGTTCGGCAAGAAGTGACCGACGGCCGGGAATTGTCCGCGGCGCTGGCCCGGGTGGTGGCGGCGGAGCTCGACGCCGACGTCACGATCGAGAACCTGCGGGCGCTGACCGGTGGCGCCAGCCGCAGCACCTGGTCGTTCGACGCCGTCACACCCGACGATCGCCGGTCACTGATTTTGCGTATCGGACCGCCCGACGACGTGCATGCCCCGATGGAGCTCGAGGCCCGCGTGCAGGCCGCCGCCGCGGCGGCCGGCGCACCCGTCCCACACATCATGGTTGCCTCCAATTCTGCAGCGGCACTGGGTAACCCGTTTCTGATCTGTGGCGAGGTCAAGGGCGAGACGATCGTGCGGCGCATCGAGCGCCAACTGGACGACGAGGGTCGCGAACGGCTGCTGGGCCAATGCGCGCAGGCGCTAGCGGCGATCCACCGGGCCGACCCGCAGGACGTAGCGCTGCAAACCCAGGATCAGCTCGGCGAGTGGCGCGACCGGCTGGACGCCATGGGCGACACGACCGCCACCTTCGAGTGGGCGTTTCGCTGGCTCGGCGCGCACCGCCCGGAGCCGTCGCCGACCCGCCTGGTGCACGGCGACTACCGGATGGGCAACCTCATTGTCGACGGATCCGACCTGGCTGCCGTACTCGACTGGGAGCTCGTGCATTTCGGCGAGGTGTACGAGGACTTGGCCTGGTTCTGCATCCGCGCTTGGCGGTTCGGGGCCCCCGCCAGCCGTGCCGCGGGCGGACTGGGCAGCATCGAGAGCTTTCTTCGCGCCTACGAGAGGGCGGCGGGCACCTCGGTCGACCGCAACGCGTTTCACTGGTGGCTGGTGCTGGCGACCCTGCGCTGGGGGGTCATCTGCCGCTATCAGGCGGAGCGGCACCTGAGCGGACAGACCCGGTCGGTGGAGCTGGCGGCGATCGGCCGGCGGGTCTGCGAGACCGAGTGGGATCTGCTCACGCTGCTCGACGGGGCTGCGTCGTGACCGGCCCGCACGGCCGCCCAACCGCGGCCGAACTGGTCGCGGCCGTCGCAGAGTTCCTGGAAACCCATGTGCGGGAGGCGACTACCGGACAGGTCAACTTCCACGCCAGAGTGGCCGCCAACGCGTTGCGCATCGTCGAGCGTGAACTCCTCGCCGACCCGGGCGACTCCGTCACCGAGGCCCTGAAAGCCCTCGGTGTCGATGACGAGGCCCAGCTGGCGGCGGCCATCCGGGCCGGTGAGCTGGACAACGACGCCGAGAAGGTGATGCCGTGTCTACGGACGCTGGTGCGGTATCGGCTAGCTGTTGCCCATCCCGGTTACGACCGCTAATTGTCGCTGAAAGGCTTCTGCCGCAACGCACTAACGCGGTAGCACTCGACGAAGTCGCCATAACCGCACGTTTCGGCCAGCGCCAGCTCGCCTTCCCGGTCGACCTCCTCGAGGTCGTCCATCCACTGCCGCACGTATACCGCACCGGTCTGGGGCGCCGCCGGCAGGGCCCGCTGCGCGGCGCGCAACCGGCTGAGGCAGCGAATGTACTGGTCGGCAAGCGTCAGCCGATGAACTCCAGTGACCAAATCGATTGCCTCCCCGGCCCATAACCGCACCATGCGGCGATAGGCGGTGATTTCTTCGCCAGGTAGACCGGCGTCGGTGAGAACGAAGCGCGCTTTGCCCACCTCGGCCAGTAACTCGGCACGCCTTCGTTTCAGATTCTCTCGCGACGAAAGCAAATCCGCGCCGATCCGGTCACCGGCGACCGGATCAGCGGGCCTGGTTATCAATGGCGGATGTATCGCGAGGCCGACGTCGACCCGCGCCCACTCGCCGAAACTCTCAGCCCACAGGCCGAACTCGCCGATGGCGACGTTGAGCTCGGCACGGTGAGAGTCGAGGTGCGCGGCGAATTTGCTTCGTCCCTTAGCCCTCATCAACTGTGACGCCTCGACGGCTGCCTGCGTCAACGCGCCGTGCGCCGCGACCAGGGCGCAAATCTGGTCGCGGCCGCGCCGCTTGCTATCGATGTCTATCACTGGTCCTTTACCGCGGTAGTTGCGTCGTGCGTCGCCATGGTCGAAGCGCTTCCCCCGCAGGAATCGAGATCGAATTCTTGGACGTGGCTCAACACATTATCGACCAGCTCGTCAAGGTCGGCGCGGGCCTCGATCTCAGCGAGTCGCCCGGCGTCGCTGTAGGTGGCCACCCGGCGGGGCTGGAAAAGCTGGCAGCAGTCCTGATGCGGCAGGGCGGCGATCTCGGCCGTGCCGATCCGACGTGCCTCCTCGAGAATCTCGAGCTTGTCGAAGGCGAGCAGGGGTCGCAGCACAGGCAAGCCCGCGGCCTGATCAGTGGCTGCCAGATTCGACAAGGTTTGGCTGGCCACCTGCCCCAAGCTGTCACCGGTGACAAGAGCCTGCGCACGGATATGGCGGGCCAGTGCGTCGGCCAGGCGCAGATACAGTCGCCGCTGCGCCACGATTTGTGCCTCGCCGGCACCGCTGGTGGCCAACGTGCGTTGGGCGCGTCCCACAGCCGCCACGTACAAACGCGAACCGCGCTGGAACCGGCTCAGCTGACGCGCCAACGCATAGGCCTTGTACGTCGACGTCGCATCGGTGTAGGGGACGCCGGTGCAATGGAGGAAGTCGCAGCGCAGTCCCCGGCGCAGCGCGCGGTAGGCGGCGACCGGCGAGTCGATCCCACCCGAGAGCAGCACCAGGGCATGACCGCTCGCTCCGACCGGTAGCCCGCCTTGACCGCGGTGCCGCTCCACGCCGAGGAAGATTTCACGCCGGTCGACCTCTACAGTCAGCTCCACATCGGGATGGTTCAAGTCGACCGGCCAGCCGAGCTCGGCGCATACTCGAGCGCCGATGCGGGCCGCCAGCTGCTCCGAGGTCAACCCGAAACGCCTGTCACGTCGCCGGCAGCGCACTGCGAAACTCGGTTTTGCCGGCCCGGCGACGTGCTCGCGAAGCAGCCGCACCGCGGCGTCCTGAGCCACCGCAGCCGATTTGGCAACCCGCCACATCGGTTGCACGACGCTGACGCCGATGACGTCGCGCGCCCGTGCGACCACGTCCGCCTGGGACAACGTCGGCGAGGACACCACCAGAACCCCGCTGCGCCGCCGCAGCCGCACCTGCGGAGCCGCGTCGGAACCGCGGGCCAACGCATGCCTGAGGTTGCGGACCAGGTGCCGCTCGAACCACTCCCGGTTACGGCGTTTGAGCGCCAGCTCGCCGTACTTCAGCAATACGCACGGTTCGATGCGCAGGCCGTTCGCCCTCGAAGTGTGGCCGACCGCAGCCAAATCAGAGGAGGCTGACGTCATTCATCCAGAGTGCCCACATTCGGGCCGATGTTACAAACCACATACCTTGCTTCGTTGGCAGCTCGCGGACGGCTGTGCCATCTGGTGCTGACAGGACGAGCCGAGCAGACCATTTTGGGCACTGCGGGTGCATGCCATCCGCAGCCGGGCGCTGCACACTTCCGACTTGCTGCACCAACACGACGGGACGACACCATGGCTATCGACTACGACGCGCCACGAGGCATCGAGATCGACGATGTCGACGCCGACTCGCTGGATAACTTGGCGGCCCGACGCAGCCAGGCCCAGCCCGGCGCCGAGATCGACGTCGACGAGTCAGAAGCAGCCGAATCTTTTGAACTACCCGGCGCCGACCTCTCGGGCGAGGAATTGTCGGTGCGGGTCATTCCGAAACAGCCAGACGAATTCACCTGTTCCAGGTGCTTTTTGGTCCACCATCGCAGCCGTCTCGTCAAGGACCACGACGGGGCAATGATCTGCCGCGACTGCGCCGCCTAGCCCAGACCTGCCGCCATACTGTCCCACTAATCTATGTGTAGAGGTTTATATTAGCTGCGTCTGAAAGGTACGAGATATCGCAGCGGCTGAGTGCCCGGCTGAATACCCGCGGGCGCCCGGTCGTGCGCGGAATGAGGCTGCTGCGCTTGCGCGACTATACATGTCGTGGTATCACAAAGCTGTGTCTATGGACATAGATTACCTAACTCGACTCTGAGGTGCGAAATGGTGCTGATGCGTACAGAAGCGCCCCGCGAACTCGACCGGTTCGCCCAGCCGGTACTGGGGACCGCCGCCCGGCCGGCGGCCGTGCCGATGGACGCCTGGCGACGCAACGGAGAGGTCATCATCGAATTTGATCTGCCCGGCGTGACGCGCGATTCACTTGATCTCAAGATCGAGCGCAATGTGCTCACCGTCCGCGCCGAGCGCCCCGACATCGGCCAAAACCGCGAGGTCCTTTCCGCGGAGCGAGTGCGCGGCTTGTTCACCCGCCAACTGGTTCTCGGGGAGAACCTCGACACCGACAAGATCCGGGCGCGCTACCACCGCGGCGTGTTGCGGGTGGCCATCCCTCTGACTGAGCGGGCCAAACCGCGACGCATCGAGATCAACCGCCGCCGGGCAGCCGATGGAGGGTCGAGGGCGGTTGGGCGAGCGCCACTGTGGCGGCGCCTGTGGCCGCGGAGGTAGCAGTACTGTTCAAGCGCGGCAGCCTGATTCGGAGCGGTTTCCCGACTCGGTCACCGTGATTCTGCGTGCATTGGCGCTATGTGCCTTGGGCAGCTCGACCTCCACGAGGTAGGCGTCGTTGGTTCGGTGACATCGGCCGCCGGCATCCAGGCGCACTCGTCCGGTCAGCCAGCGAGCGCCGATTGCACTAGGCGATTTGTGCATGCAGCTCGTCGAGCTCGCGCAACGGGCGCCATGTGTAGGGCTGGCCGGAATAACGTCGTACGGGCAACGTCATCGGTCATTTCCTATCTGTATGCGGGGCTTCGGCAACGGGCTTGTCCTCATCCGTGTCTGGTGCCGGCGGCGGTGCCGGAAAGGGCGTGGTCGACCCAGCTGCGCAGCACCGTCGCCGGAGCCGCGCCGGAGTGCCGCGCCAGGATCTGCCCGCGGTCGACAAGCAGCAGGATGGGTACCGATTGCACCGCGAATCGTCGTGCGACCGCGGGTGCCGCGTCCACGTCGACCTTGACCAATTTCAACGCGCTGGCGCGCTCGGTGGCGAGCTGTACCAGCGCGGGGCTGACCATGCGGCAGGGCGCGCACCAGCTGGCCGAAAAGTCCACCACGACAGGCACTGTCGAACTCGCGACTACATCGGCGAAGTCGCGGTCGCCCGCTGCGGCGATCCAGGGCAGCCACTGATGGCATTGAGCGCACCGTGGTATCCCGGGGCCGCAGGCGGGCACGCGGTTGCGCTGCCCGCAGTTCGGGCAAGTGGCGACGTTCGTGTCCGTCGTGTGGTCGGGCGGCCGCTGCGGTTCGGGGTAAGGTCCCATGGCTCCTCCTGCGTACCGGAAGTCTGGCAACGGCCACTGCGTGCGCGCGTGCTCCTGCGGAGTCGAAAAACTCCGCGGCGGCTCGTCCTGGCAGCACGAGCCCTAAACCATTCGGGGGTCCCGCGCCGTTCGCCCAAGGCGAACAAACCAGGCGCGGCGCATAGATATGATTTGTTCTGACCCTGCATGCTGGTTGAACTTCCAGCCGCAGCAGTGGGAGCGGCCACAGCGCTCAGTACCGATTCGCTGATCGCGCTGAATTGCTTGACCGAATGCTGGTGTGCCATCAGCAGCAGCGGCTAGCGCCCGGGATGCAAGGGAAACGCGTCGAAGCGGATCGCCCACCGGCTAATTCACGGACAACCATCCATCCGCCACCTCGAGGTCGGCAGCAACCTTCGGGAATGACTCGACGCCGCCGGCCGGATTACCGCCGCCCTCACCGAATGCTCGGCCTCACCCTAGCCAACGAACGAAATGAACACCGAAGCCAATACCGTAAGAGAAGGTGCGGAGATCGTCGATGATTCTCGCGGTCTGGCCGAACTTGCAGCGATCAGCTTCGACCAGCTCGACGCCGAGGAAATTCTGGCGAAGGCCGCCACCGCCGTTTCCGCGCTGACACCGTGCCGGGTAGAAGCCACCTACCGTTGTGTTGGCGGCGCCCCCACCAATTGCCCAGCCGCACAACCACAACGCACGGACATCGAAAGCCAGCTGCCGAAATGCCGGATCGATGGGCGGGTGGCGTTGGCCAACGCGCCAGCACTGCTTACTGCTCACACTGTTGGCTCAGAAGATGGGCGCGGCGTTGGCGTGGGCCGAAAGTCGCGCCCAGGGCGCGGGTTTGGCGCGTCGGCTCGATGAGACCCACGGCATGCTCAACGACGCGCAGCAGCGGCTGCACGGACACACCACCATGCATCAAATGCTCGTCGGCGCCCTGGCTTCCGGTGCCGGTGAGCAAGGCATCACCGCGGCCCTCAACCAGGTAACAGGCCTTGCCATCTGCGCCGAAGACCGCTTCGGCAATCTACTGGCATGGTCTGGGCCCGGCCAGCCCGCACCGTATCCCAAGCCGGACCCCGATCGTCGACAACGGCTGATCACGATGCTGGCGGGGGGCGAACAGCCCGATGCGCTTGAAGAACCGGGTGGCCACGGTGGTGCGCTCGCATGCCGAAGTCCTTGGTGTGCTGTCGCTTATCGATCCGCACCAGCATGCCGGCGACGCACAACTGGAGGCGCTCGAATACGCCAGCACCCTGCTCGCCATGGAGCTTTCTTATCGCCGAAGCCTCGCCGAGCAAGAGCTCGCTCTGCGTCGCGAACTCGTCGACGACCTGTTGGGGGGAACCGACGCGTCGGGGGCCTATGCCCGCGCCGCGGCCCTCGGGCACGATCTGCACGGCCCCCAACACGCGGTGCTGGTGTACCACCCCCACGCCACCGATACGACCTTGGCTGCCGCTGCGCGCCAGGCGGCCACGGCATTGCACCTGCGCTATCTGCATGGCCGGCACGACGGCATGGTGGTGTTGCTCGTCGACAACCGGCCCGATCCGAGCGCGTTCTACGCCGCCATCAGCGATCGGCTGGGCGACGATGCCACGGTGATCGGGATCGGCTCGCCGTGCCAAGATCCGACCGAGATCCCCGAATCTGTTGCGAAAGCTGGTCGCGCACTGAACCTTCGGCTGCACTCCTCGGACCCGCCGGGCGCATCGGCTTACGACGAACTGGGCTTCTATCGCCTGGTGGACGCCGCCCAGCACAGCGGGGCCGTCGAGGACTATGTGCACGAATGGCTGGGTGCACTACTCGAATACGACGAGAACAAAAACTCCGATTTCGTCGCGACGCTCAGCGAGTACCTCGAGCGCGGCGGCAACTACGACGAAACCGCCGCAGCCTTACACATACATCGGAGCACGTTGCGCTATCGTCTGGCCCGCATCGGCGAGGTGACGGGCTATGACCTGCGTGACGTCGACACCCGGTTCAACCTGCACGCCGCCACGCGGGCCTGGCGCTTCCTGCGGCCCCGGCCTTCCAAGCGAGGCGATGCCGGCCGGCTAGGCCGCTGATCCCGTTACGGCTAGGCCTCACAGGTCAATTGCCGCGAATATGGTTGAATCCGACGGGACGGTGTCGCTCACCGCTGCACCGCGCATACTGGGTCCGCACAGCCGGGACGCGTATAGTTCGGCGCACCCACTGAAGCGCGCCAACGGCATGATCCCGGGCCCCGGCCGGAGGCTCGATGAGTCCAGGATGTTACCCGTCAGGGGGAGAGCCCAACCCCCTCACGGTGCAGGTACAACGGCCTGCGGCGGGCACGAGCGTCATCCAGGTGAATGGCGAGCTGGTTTCCGACGGGACAGCAGCGATGCGACGGGCTGTCGCCGACGAGCTGCTCAGCTCACCGGGCTTGCTGGCGCTCGATCTGAGCGGAGTGAACCGCATCGACGGGGACGGAATCGATGCGCTGACATCGGCGGCGACCCAAGCCGGTGAATCCGACATCGGCCTCTGTCTGGTCGGCGCACACAAAGGGCCCAGTGCCGCGGCGCTGGCGGCCGCCGACTTATCGGAACTCGTCGAAATCGTGCCGACGCTCGACGACATCTGACGGTGACGGCCGCTGCGTCGTCAGCCCGCGATCTGGGTCTGCTGGTACAGCACCAGCTTCCAACCATTCTCGGTGCGGTGGTAGACGCTGGACATGGCGGCGACGAAGGCCGGCTCGTCCTCGCCGCGGTAGCCGGTACCCGTGTACACCAGCGCCGCGTTGTCGTCGTCGGCGCGGATCAACCGCACATCGGCGATTTCGTATGTGCGCCAGGGCGGGGACTCGGACAGCGCCGATACCACGGTGTCGCGATCCATCACCATGCCGTTGGCGGCCACCATGACCGCGTCGGGCAGCATCACGTCGCCGTAGAAGCGCGAGCCCGTCCCGTCGCACAGCGAATCCCAGCCTGCCCGTTCAAGTTTCAGCAACGCATCGAGCATGCCGTTGTCAGTCATGCGGCCTAGGGTATCGACTTTCGCGGTGGCTCAACGGGGTAAATTTCGGTGGCGAGCACACGCACCGCGTCGACCAGTCCCCGTGTCAAATCTTTGCCGGACCTGTACGCCGCCGCGGCCGCCGCGACTGCGCGCGGTGCAGCGGTTTGGGCTCCGCGTCCCCGCAGACCTTCTCCGTAGACCACTTCGATCGCATGCCGGTTCGGGTCGACCGCCACCAGCACCGCCTCGTTGGGTGTGGGCACCTTGGCCAGAATTTGGCGGGCACGCGCCGCACTGTGTTCTCCAAGGTCACCGACGTAGACCGCGAGCCGCGCCGTGCAGTCCCGGGTGCCATAGGTCAGCGCATCGTCCAGGGCGACGAGATCCATGGTTTTCAAGGGATAGCGCCGCGTTGCCTGGGCCGGCTCGGCCGCACCCGAGATCCGGCCACTGGCGGTGACCACGAAGCCGGGCGGCAGCTCGCGTTTCTCCATCGCTTCGGTGATGGTGGCCATGTACCCAGTTGCCACAGGCGTCGCCTCCGATCGGTTTGTCTTCCGGGGCCACAGCATTGCGCATTCGGTCAGGTGCGCCACTCACATGCCAGCACGAATCCGGAGCCGCTTTTTAGGCCTTGCGGGAGCACGCAGTCGGCCGACGCGGTTGCCACACTCGGAAGTCATGGTGACCCCACGCGGCATGTCGCCGGCTGACACAGCCGCCACACTCGGCACAGCGACAGCAACCCGATATCGCCAAATCAGCTGCGACCTCGGCATTTACCATGCTCCGCAACGCCATTCAGGAGAATTGAACCCATGCCCACAGGCAAGGAAACCCAAGACGCGGAGGCCGACCGGCTGAACAACGTGTCGCAGCCACTGGGGTACGCGGTGACCTGCCAACCCGGCGGCGGGCAGGGCGATGACGAGACCGGCCATCGCCGGTTCACCGTGCACCGGGTGGACCACCCCGTCGCACATGGCCCCAGCTACGCTGGCCGGCCCACTGTTGGACCGGCCGGCGAGAAACGCCAAAACCGCTGAGCCGCTGCAAGACTGGCCGCCCGCCTTGCCTTTGCCCGCCGATCAGGCGGATGTGCGCGCACCGGTACCCAGTCCGGGCTAGGCACCACAGCCAGGCAGGCCGCGGCCCGGCTCATAGCGGTGATCTGATCACCTCCCCAACCACCCGCAGCGGATGCGCCGTCCGCGCAGACTCGCGCGGACGGCTGCCGCCACCATGATCGGTTAGGCGGCGCTGATGGCTTGCTGAGCGCCTGACTGGATGGCGATCTTGCGCGGCTTGGCTTGTTCTGCCACCGGGACCGCCAGCCGCAGCACCCCGTCGGTGTAGTCGGCGCTGATGGCGTCGGTGTCCAGCTGGTCACCGAGGAACAGCTGTCGACTGAACACCCCGTACGGGCGTTCTGCGGTCACCCAGTCGTGGCCCTCCTCCCCTGGGTAGGGGCGCTCGGCCTTGACCGTCAACGCGTCGTGATCCACGGTGATGTCGATCGAGTCTGGCTTGATGCCCGGCAAGTCGAGCTCCACGACGTACTTGTCGCCTTCACGCCAGACATCCATCGGCATCGCCGCAGGACGGGTGGCGGTGCCGACCGTGGTCCCCCATAGCTGCTGGGTGAGTCGGTCCAGGTCACGGAACAGTGGTTCAAACCTCAGCATCGTTACCACCTCCTTCATCGCCCGAAGATCTGTTCTTTTCGCCACAGAAAACCTCTTACCACAGAGCTATATTCCCGGTGGCACGAGAAAAATCCAAAAATTTTCGCGGCCGGGCCGGGCGCACCGCCGCCCTGGCCGTGCGACGACGGGTACGGTCATGGCTGCGCAGCTTGGTACCACCCGCAACGACACAGGAGCTGCCATGCCCGCAGCCGACGCCGCCACCATCACCGCGGTGGCCGATCAGCTCTTCGCGGCGATCGAGAACAGCGACACGGCGACGGTGGCCCGGCTGTGGAGTGACGACATCGCGGTCTGGCGAGTGGGCGCCGGCCGGGATCGCGACAAGGTGCGTGCGCTGCGAGTCATCGACTGGTTCATCGGCGCGACGGCGCGACGCCGCTACGAGATCCTGGACCGGCAGCTGTTCGCGGGCGGATTCGTCCAACAGCACATCCTGCACGCCACCGGCCACAACGGCGGCTCGATCGCCATGCGGGTGTGCATCGTGATTAAGTTGGGAGCCTCCCCTAACTCTCAAGCTCTGATCAGCCGTATCGATGAGTACTTCGACCCAGCCGAACTCGCCCCGCTGGTGAGTTAGCTGCAACGGAGGCGCAGATGACTACCGTAGAAACGCTGCTGAGCGATCCGGACACCGCCGGGGTGTGGAATCTGGTCCCGGACCGCTCCACCGTCGCCTTCAAGATCAGGAACTTCTGGGGCCTGATGAACGTCAAGGGCCAGTTCACCGACGTCAGCGCCGACGGGCAAGTCACCGGCAAAGGCGCGGTCTTCGGCCGCCTCGACATCCAGACGGCGTCGCTGCGCACCGGCATCCGCAAACGCGACGAGCACCTGCGCTCGGCCGACTTCTTCGATGTCGAGCGTTTCCCGGAGATCAGCGTCGTCGTCACCGCCGTCCAGCCCGGGACCGGCAACGCTGCCGATCTGCGGGCCACCTTCACCATCAAGGGGATCAGTGAGCCGCTGCCGCTGCCGGTCCAGGTCACTGTGCTCGGCGACGGCTCGGTGCGCATCACCACGAAGATCAAGATCGACCGGACGCAGTTCGGCCTCGGCTGGAATCGGCTCGGGATGATCGGCAAGACGGCCACCGCCGCGGCCGACGCCTACTTCGTCCGCGGGCGTTAGCCTGATTGCCCGACTCCTCTTTCGGGCCGTTACCCGGCCCTCATCGTCGTCGGGCTAGGCTCTGCACCGTGGCCGCCACCGACGCGCTCCGGATCCTCGTCTACAGCAACAATGCGAAAACCCGCCAGGACGTGATGCTGGCACTCGGCAAGCGGATCCACCCCGATCTGCCCGAGCTGAGCTACGTCGAGGTAGCGACCGGACCGATGGTGATCAAGCAGGTCGACGCCGGCGGCATCGACCTGGCCATTCTCGACGGCGAGGCCACCCCGGAGGGCGGGATGGGTATCGCGAAACAGCTCAAGGACGAGGTCGCCCACTGTCCGCCGATCGTGGTGCTCACCGGGCGCCCCGACGACGCCTGGCTGGCCAGTTGGTCGCGGGCCGAGGCCGCGGTGCCGCATCCGGTCGATCCCATTCAACTCGGCCGCACAGTGGCGGGCCTGCTGCGTACCCCCGCCGCCTGACGAACGCGAATCACCGTAGCGCCGTAGCTTTTTCGCGGCAGCGCCGCCACATCTGCATGCGCTTGACCGGCTGTGGCCGAGGTCACATCCGAACCCCTGAGCGGAGTGGCACACACGATCGCTAGGCTGTGGTTGAGGTCACAGGAGACAGCCACGAGGAGCAGCGCCGCGCGATGAATCTCTACACGCCGATCCTGGTGCTCGGGGCGATCGCCGCCGCTTTCGCGATCTTCTCGGTGGCCGTGGCGCTGGTGGTGGGCCCGTCGCGGTACAACCGGTCGAAGTTGGAGGCCTACGAGTGCGGGATCGAACCCGCCCACCAGCCGGCAAATGCGCCGCACGCGGGCAGCGGACAGCGGTTCCCGGTGAAGTATTACCTGACCGCGATGCTGTTCATCGTCTTCGACATCGAAATCGTGTTCCTGTATCCGTGGGCGGTCAGCTACGACGCGCTGGGCGTGTTCGCGCTCGTCGAAATGGTGGTGTTCATGCTCACGGTGTTCGTCGCCTATGCGTACGTGTGGCGTCGCGGCGGCCTGACGTGGGATTGAGGTAGGGCGTGGGCCTGGAAGAGAAACTGCCCAGCGGTTTCCTGCTGACCACCGTCGAGCGACTGGCGGGGTATTTCCGGAAGAACTCGTTGTGGCCGGCGACATTCGGATTGGCCTGCTGCGCCATCGAGATGATGTCGACGGCTTCGCCGCGATTCGACATCGCACGCTTCGGCATGGAGCGGTTCTCCGCGACGCCGCGGCAGGCCGACCTGATGATCGTCGCCGGCCGGGTCAGCCAGAAAATGGCGCCGGTGCTGCGCCAGATCTACGACCAGATGGCCGAACCGAAATGGGTACTGGCGATGGGCGTATGCGCGTCGTCGGGCGGAATGTTCAACAACTACGCGATCGTGCAGGGTGTGGACCACGTCGTCCCGGTGGATATCTACCTGCCCGGCTGTCCACCCCGCCCCGAGATGCTGCTGTACGCAATCCTGAAGCTGCACGACAAGATTCAGGAGATGCCGCTGGGCGTCGACAGGGAGCGCGCCATCGCCGAAGCCGAAGAGGCGGCGCTGGCGGCCAGGCCCACGATCGAGATGCGCGGACTGCTGCGATGAGCCCACCCGACCAAACCGGCCGCACCGACGAAGAAGTAATCGACGTCCGGCGTGGCATGTTCGGGGTCTCCGACAGCGGTGACACGTCGGGATACGGCAGACTCATCCGGCAGGTCGCGCTGCCGGGCAGCAGCCCGCGACCCTTCGGCGGCTACTTCGACGAGGTGGTCGACCAGTTGGCCGAGGCGTTGCAGGCCAACGGCGTCAAATTCACCGATGCGATTGAGAAAGTCGTGGTCTACCGCGAGGAGCTGACCCTGCACGTGCGCCGCGAGATGCTGCCGCAGGTCGCCCAGCGGCTGCGCGACGAGCCTGCGCTGCGCTTCGAGCTGTGCCTGGGCGTCAACGGGGTGCACTACCCGCGCGAGACCGGCCGCGAACTGCACGCGGTGTACCCGCTCAAGTCGATCACCCACAACCGTCGCGTCCGGCTGGAAGTGGCTGTGCCGGACGCTGATCCGCACATCCCGTCGCTGTTTTCGATCTATCCCACCAACGACTGGCACGAGCGGGAGACCTACGACTTCTTCGGCATCATCTTCGACGGCCACCCGTCGCTGACCCGCATCGAGATGCCCGACGACTGGCACGGTCACCCGCAACGCAAGGACTACCCGCTCGGCGGCATCCCGGTGGAGTACAAGGGCGCCCAGATCCCCCCGCCCGACGAGCGGAGAGCCTACAACTGATGAGCGAAGCAGGCGAAACGGTATTGATGGCCGGCGGCGACGACTGGGAACAGGTGGTCCAGGCCGCTCGCGATGCAGATCCCGGGGATCGCATCGTCGTCAACATGGGCCCGCAGCATCCGTCCACCCACGGCGTGCTGCGGCTCATCCTGGAGATCGAAGGCGAGACGGTCACCCAGGCCCGCTGCGGAATCGGCTACCTGCACACCGGAATCGAGAAGAACCTCGAATACCGGTACTGGACCCAAGGCGTCACGTTCGTGACCCGAATGGATTACCTGTCACCGTTTTTCAACGAAACCGCGTTCTGCCTCGGCGTGGAGAAGCTGCTCGGCATCACCGATCAGATCCCGGAGCGGGTCAACGTCATCCGGGTGATGATGATGGAACTCAACCGGGTTTCGTCGCACCTGGTGGCGTTGGCGACCGGCGGCATGGAGCTGGGCGCGATGACCGCGATGTTCCTCGGCTTCCGGGAACGCGAACTGGTGCTCAACCTGTTCGAGTCGATCACCGGTTTGCGGATGAACCACAACTACATTCGCCCCGGAGGTCTGGCGCAGGACCTGCCGCCGAACGCGGAGAGCGAGATCGCCGACTTTCTGAAGCTGATGAGCCGTCGGCTCAACGACCTGGAGAACCTTCTCAACGAGAACTACATCTGGAAGGCCCGCACCCAGGGCATCGGCTACCTCGACCTCGCCGGCTGCATGGCGCTGGGCATCACCGGCCCGGTGCTGCGCTCGACCGGGTTGCCGCACGATCTGCGGCGAGCCGAACCGTATTGCGGCTACGAGAACTACGAATTCGACGTGATCACCGACGACGGCTGTGATGCCTACGGGCGCTACATGATTCGCGTCAAGGAGATGAGAGAGTCGCTGAAGATCGTCGAGCAGTGTCTGGACAAGCTCAAGCCCGGGCCGATCAGGGTCGAGGACCGCAAGATCGCCTGGCCCGCCGACCTGAAGGTCGGGCCCGACGGGCTCGGCAACTCGCCCGAGCACATCGCCAAGATCATGGGCAGCTCGATGGAAGCGCTGATCCACCACTTCAAGCTGGTCACCGAGGGCATCCGAGTTCCAGCCGGCCAGGTCTACGTCGCGGTCGAATCACCACGCGGCGAGCTGGGTGTGCACATGGTGTCCGACGGCGGCACCCGCCCGTACCGGGTGCACTACCGGGACCCGTCGTTCACCAACTTGCAGGCCGTCGCCGCGATGTGCGAAGGCGGCATGGTCGCCGACGTGATCGCCGCGGTCGCCAGCCTCGATCCGGTCATGGGCGGGGTCGACCGGTGACGGGGCCACAAGGCGAGCCGGTGTTCCTCCACCTCGGTCCGCCGCCAGAGGAGCCCGGACAGTTCGTGGTGGAGGGTGCCCCCGAGTCGTATCCGCCGGACGTCAAGGCGCGGTTGGAGGTTGACGCCAAGGAGATCATCGGCCGCTACCCCAATGGACGCTCGGCGTTGCTGCCGCTGCTGCACCTGGTGCAATCCGAAGACTCCTATTTGACGCCGGCGGGTTTGGAGTTCTGCGGCGAGCAGCTCGGACTGACCGGAGCCGAAGTGGCGGCGGTGGCGAGCTTCTACACGATGTATCGCCGCGGACCCACCGGCGACTACCTCGTGGGCGTCTGCACCAACACGCTGTGCGCAGTTATGGGCGGCGACGCGATCTTCGAGTCCCTCAAAGAACACCTCGGCATCGACAATGACCAGACCACCGAGGACGGCAAAGTCACACTGCAGCATGTGGAATGCAACGCCGCCTGCGACTACGCCCCCGTGGTGATGGTCAACTGGGAGTTCTTCGACAACCAAACCCCGGCTTCCGCACGGGAACTCGTCGACGGGCTGCGCTCCGGTGAGCCCCCGCGGCCGACCCGCGGCGCGCAGCTGTGTCCGTTCCGGCAGACCGAGCGGATCCTGGCGGGCTTTCCCGACCAGCGCCCCGACGACGGTCAGGGTGGCGCGGGCGCAGCCACGTTGGCCGGTCTGCGCGTCGCCCAGGAGCGCGACATGCAGGCACCCCCCACCGGGGACGGTGAATGATGGCCGCCCCCGTGCGTTTAACGCCGGTGCTCAGCCGCTACTGGGACGACCCCGAGTCGTGGACTCTTGACACCTATCGCCGCCACGACGGCTATCGGGCACTGCAAAAGGCCCTCGAGATGGAGCCCGACGCGGTGCTGCAGACCGTCAAGGACTCCGGACTGCGCGGCCGTGGCGGCGCGGGTTTCGCGACCGGAACCAAATGGTCGTTCATCCCGCAGGGCGACGAAGGGCCGGCCGCCAAGCCGCACTATCTGGTGGTCAACGCCGACGAATCCGAGCCGGGCACATGCAAAGACATGCCGCTGATGCTGGCCACCCCGCATGTGTTGATCGAAGGCAGCATCATCGCCGCCTACGCGATCCGGGCCAGCCACGCCTTCATCTATGTGCGCGGCGAGGTGCTGCCGGTGATACGCCGGCTGCACAACGCGGTCGCTGAGGCTTATGCCGCAGGCTTTTTGGGCCGCGACATCGCCGGCTCCGGCTACGACCTGGAGATGGTGGTACATGCCGGCGCCGGCGCCTACATCTGCGGCGAAGAGACCGCGCTGCTCGATTCGCTGGAAGGCCGGCGCGGTCAGCCGCGGCTGCGGCCGCCCTTCCCGGCGGTGTCCGGGCTGTACGCCTGCCCGACGGTGATCAACAACGTCGAAACCATCGCCAGCGTGCCGCCCATCATTCTCAACGGCGTCGACTGGTTCCGCTCGATGGGCAGCGATAAATCGCCTGGCTTCACGCTGTATTCGCTGTCGGGCCACGTGACCCGGCCCGGCCAGTACGAGGCACCGCTGGGCATCACCTTGCGCGAGTTGCTCGACTACGCCGGCGGGGTCCGCAAGGGGCATCGGCTCAAGTTCTGGACGCCGGGCGGCTCGTCGACGCCGATCCTCACCGACGAGCACCTCGACGTGCCACTCGATTACGAGGGCGTCGGCGAGGCCGGCTCCATGCTGGGCACCAAGGCGCTCGAAATCTTCGACGAGACGACGTGCGTGGTGCGCGCGGTGCGGCGCTGGACCGAGTTCTACAAGCACGAGTCGTGCGGCAAGTGCACGCCGTGCCGGGAGGGCACGTTCTGGCTGGACAAAATCTACGCCCGGCTGGAGACCGGCAAGGGCACCGCCGAAGATTTGGACAAGTTGTTCGACATCTCCGACACGATCTTGGGTAAGTCGTTCTGCGCGTTGGGCGACGGCGCGGCCAGCCCGGTGATGTCGTCGCTGAAGTACTTTCGCGACGAGTACGTCGCGCACGTCGAAGGCGGCGGCTGCCCCTTCGACCCCCGAGAGTCCATGCTCACGAACGGAGCTGATGCGTGACCGCGCCGGCGACGATGCAGAGCGCAAGCGATGGGGAGGAGCGGCGCCAATGACTCAGGCAGCCGACACTCAAACCGGCGGCGGCGTCGCCGAGCCGGAGATGGTGACGTTGACCATCGACGGCACCGAGATCAGTGTCCCCAAGGGCACGTTGGTGATTCGCGCCGCCGAATTGATGGGCGTCCAGATCCCGCGGTTCTGCGACCACCCCCTGCTGGACCCGGTCGGGGCCTGCCGGCAATGCCTGGTCGAGATCGAGGGCCAACGTAAACCTATGGCGTCGTGCACCATTGCGGTGACCGACGACATGGTGGTGCGCACCCAGTTCACCTCCGAAGCCGCCGACAAGGCGCAACACGGGGTGATGGAACTGCTGCTGATCAACCATCCGCTGGACTGCCCGATGTGCGACAAGGGCGGCGAATGTCCGCTACAGAACCAGGCAATGTCCAACGGGCGGCCCGATTCTCGCTACACCGACGCCAAGCGCCACTTCGCCAAGCCGATCAACATCTCCTCGCAGGTATTGCTGGACCGGGAACGCTGCATCCTATGCGCCCGCTGCACCCGCTTTTCCGAGCAGATCGCCGGCGACCCGTTCATCGACATGCTCGAGCGTGGCGCGCTGCAGCAGGTCGGCATCTACGCCAACGAGCCGTTCGAGTCCTACTTTTCGGGCAACACCGTGCAGATCTGCCCAGTGGGCGCGCTGACCGGCACCGCCTACCGGTTCAGGGCACGGCCCTACGACTTAGTGTCGAGCCCGAGCGTGTGCGAGCACTGCGCGTCCGGCTGCGCACAGCGCACCGACCACCGCCGCGGCAAGGTGCTGCGCCGGCTGGCCGGCGACGACCCGGAAGTCAACGAGGAGTGGAACTGCGACAAGGGCCGGTGGGCGTTCACCTACGCCACGCAACCGGACCGGATCACCACTCCCCTGGTCCGCGACACCGGCGGCGCGCTGGTGCCCGCCTCATGGCCGGAGGCGCTTGCCGCGGCGGTCAACGGACTGTCCGAAGCTCGCGCGGGCGTGCTGGTCGGTGGCCGGATGACCTGGGAGGACGCCTATGCCTACGCCAAGTTCGCGCGAATTGCCTTGGACACCAACGACATCGACTTCCGGGCCCGGCCGCACTCGAGCGAAGAGGCCGAGTTCCTGGCGGCCCGGGTCGCCGGACGGCCGGTCAGCGTCAGCTACTCCGACCTGGAATCGGCCCCGGTGGTGCTGCTGGTCGGGTTCGAGCCGGAGGACGAGTCACCGATCGTGTTCCTGCGGCTGCGCAAGGCCGCCCGCAAGCACCGGCTGCCGGTCTACGCGGTGGCGCCGTTCGCCAGCCGCGGGCTGCAGCGGATGAAGGGCACGCTGCTCAAAACCGTCCCAGGCGGCGAGGCGGCGGCGCTGGACGCGCTGAGCGACGAGGTTGGTGAGCTGCTGCGCAAGCCCGGCGCAGTGATCATGGTCGGCGAACGGCTGGCCAGCGTGCCGGGTGGACTGTCGGCGGCGGCTCGGCTGGCCGACACCACCGGCGCGCGGCTGGCGTGGGTGCCGCGCCGCGCCGGGGAACGCGGCGCCTTGGAGGCCGGTGCGCTGGGCGCGCTGCTGCCCGGCGGCCGCCCGCTGACTGACGAGGGTGCGCGCGCGGAGGTGTGCACGGCGTGGCACGTCGCCGAATTGCCTTCTGCGCCTGGGCGGGACACCGACGGCATACTGGCGGCGGTCGCGGACGGCACGCTGGGCGCTTTGCTGCTCGGCGCCGTGGAGCCCGGTGACCTCGCCGATCCGGACGCGGCGCTGGCCGCGCTGGACGCCGCGGGTTTCGTGGTCAGCCTGGAGGTGCGGCACAGCGCGGTCACAGAACGCGCCGACGTGGTGTTCCCGGTGGCGCCCGCGGCGGAAAAGGCGGGCACCTATGTCAACTGGGAAGGCCGCTACCGGGCCTTCCCCGTCGCGCTGCAACAAGGCGCCACACCGGATCTGCGGGTGCTCGACGCGCTGGCCGACGAGATGGGCGTCGACCTCGGTCTGCCGACGGTGGAGGCCGCCCGCGCAGAGCTCAGCCAACTCGGCACCTGGAACGGCGAACGCGGAGAAGGCCCGACATTTGCCGCCGAACAGCCGGTGCGGCCGGGGTCGGGCGAGGCGGTGCTGACCGGCTGGCGGATGCTGCTCGACGCCGGCCGCATGCAGGACGGCGAGCCGCACCTGGCCGGCACCGCGCGGGCCCCGGTGGTGCGGCTGTCGGCCGAGACCGCAGCCGAAATCGGTGCGGCCGAGGGAGATCCGGTCACCGTCAGCACCGCGCGCGGGGCGATCACGTTGCCGTTGGCGGTCACCGACATGCCGGACCATGTGGTGTGGCTACCGCTGAACTCGCCGGGCTCGGCGGTACACCGCCAGTTGGGTGTCGGCCCGGGCGCCGTCGTGAAGATCGGGGTGGGCTCATGACCGGCTTCGGGCACGACACCTGGTGGCTGGTCGCCGCCAAGGCGGTCGCGGTCTTCGTGTTCCTGGTGCTGACCGTGCTGGTGGCGATCCTGGCCGAACGGAAGCTGTTGGGCCGCATGCAGTTGCGGTGGGGACCCAACCGGGTCGGCCCACGCGGATATCTGCAGAGCCTGGCCGACGGGATCAAGCTCGCACTCAAAGAGGCCATCATGCCCGCCGGCGTCGACCGACCGGTCTACCTGCTGGCTCCGATCATCTCGACCATCCCGGCGATCACCGCCTTCGCGTTCATCCCGTTCGGCCCAGAGGTGTCGGTGTTCGGTCATCGGACGATGCTGCAACTCACCGATCTGCCTGTCGCGGTGTTGTTCATCCTGGCGCTGTCGTCGATCGGCGTGTACGGCATTGTGCTGGCCGGCTGGGCGTCGGGCTCCACCTACCCGCTGCTGGGCGGTGTGCGCTCCACCGCGCAGGTGATCTCCTACGAAGTCGCGATGGGCCTGTCGTTCGCGACGGTGTTCCTCTACGCCGGAACGATGTCCACATCGCATATCGTGGCCGCGCAGGACCGCGTCTGGTTCGTGTTCTTGCTGCTGCCCTCGTTTTTGGTGTACCTGGTGTCGATGGTGGGTGAAACCAACCGGGCCCCATTCGATTTGCCCGAGGCCGAGGGCGAACTGGTCGCCGGATTTCACACCGAGTACTCGTCGCTGCCGTTCGCGATGTTCTATCTGGCCGAGTACATCAACATGACCACCGTGTCGGCGCTGGCCGCGACCCTGTTCTTCGGCGGATGGCACGCGCCGTGGCCGCTGAACATGTGGGCCGGCGCCAACAGCGGCTGGTTCCCGTTGATCTGGTTCACGGCCAAAGTGTGGACGTTCTTGTTCGTCTACTTCTGGCTGCGCGCAACGCTGCCGCGGCTGCGCTACGACCAGTTCATGGCGCTGGGCTGGAAGACCCTGATCCCGGTGTCGCTGCTGTGGGTGATGATCGCGGCGGTCATCCGCACGTTGCGCAACAACGGCCTCGAGCACTGGACGGCCGTGTTGGTGGTGGCCAGCGCCGTCACCGCCGTCGGCCTGCTGTTGTATCTGCGAAGACCGCTGTCCGGCTTGGAAACTCGTCCGGAGGAAGCGCCGGAACCGGCCGGGGAACCAGCATTCCCGACGCCGCCGCTGCCGGACAAGGCGCCGACCAAGGAGGGCGCACGTGCCAGCTAAGTTCTTGGAGTCCATCGCCGGATTCGGCGTGACGCTCGGCGCGATGTTCAAACGACCGATCACCGAGGAATATCCGGAGAAGCCGGGCCCGGTGGCGCCGCGGTATCACGGTCGCCATCAGCTCAACCGGTATCCGGACGGTTTGGAGAAGTGCATCGGCTGCGAGTTGTGCGCCTGGGCCTGCCCCGCGGACGCCATCTACGTCGAGGGCGCCGACAACACCGAGGAGGAACGGTATTCCCCCGGCGAACGCTACGGCCGGGTGTACCAGATCAACTACCTGCGCTGCATCGGCTGCGGTTTGTGCGTCGAGGCCTGCCCGACCCGGGCGTTGACGATGACCAACGACTACGAGATGGCCGACGACAACCGCGCCGATCTGATCTACGAAAAGGACCGGCTGCTGGCGCCCCTGGAACCGGGAATGCAGCCGCCGCCGCACCCGCGGGCCCCTGGCACCACCGACGCGGACTACTACCTTGGCAATGTCAAACCCGCCGCCGAGGCCAGCCAATGACCACGCTGCTGGCAGACGGGATCATCCGGACATCCACCGGTGAAGCGGTGATGTTCTGGGGACTCGGCGCGCTGGCGCTGATCGGCGCGCTGGGGGTCGTGATGGCCACCAACGCGGTGTACTCCGCAATGTTTTTGGCGATGACCATGATCATCCTCGCGGTGTTCTACATGGCGCAGGACGCGCTGTTTTTGGGTGTGGTCCAAGTGGTCGTCTACACCGGCGCGGTGATGATGCTGTTCCTGTTCGTGCTGATGCTGATCGGGGTGGATTCCGCGGAGTCACTGGTGGAAACGATACGCGGACAACGGATTGCGGCCGTGGTGGCCGGTATCGCATTCGGCATACTGCTGATTGTCGGCATCGGCGGTGTGGCCATCGGCGGGTTCGCCGGGCTGACCCAGGCCAACGCCCACGGCAATGTCGAGGGCCTGGCGGCGCTGATCTTCTCCCGTTACCTGTGGGCGTTCGAGCTCACCAGCGCGCTGCTGATCACCGCCGCCGTCGGAGCGATGGTGCTGGCCCACCGCGAGCGGTTCGAACGCCGAAAGACCCAGCGCGAGTTGTCGATCGAGCGCTTCCGCAGCGGCGGATACCCGACACCGCTGCCGGGTCCCGGCGTGTATGCCCGCCACAACGCGGTCGACATGGCTGCCCTGCTGCCCGACGGGTCGTACTCGAAACTCTCGGTGCCGCCAATTCTGCAGCAGCGGACGGTCGGCAACGGTTCCGAGCAGGACGGTGAGAGATGAATCCCTCCAACTACCTGTATCTTTCGGCGCTGCTGTTCACCATCGGCGCGGCCGGTGTGCTCCTGCGGCGCAACGCGATCGTGATGTTCATGTGCGTCGAGCTGATGCTCAACGCCGTCAACCTGGCGTTCGTCACCTTCGCCCGGATGCATGGCAGTCTCGACGGGCAGATGGTGGCGTTCTTCACGATGGTGGTCGCCGCCTGCGAAGTCGTTGTCGGGCTGGCCATCATCATGACGATTTTCCGTGCCCGCAGGTCGGCTTCGGTCGACGAAGCCAACCTCCTCAAGGGCTGAAACCATGACGGCATATACCTGGCTGCTTGTGGCTCTGCCGGCGGCCGGCGCGTTGATTCTGCTGCTGGGCGGTCGGCGCACCGACCGCTGGGGCCATCTGCTGGGCTGCGCCGCCGCGCTGGCCGCTTTCGCGGTGGGCTTGGTGCTGCTCTCCGAAATGGTCGGCCGCACGGATCGGCTTATTCACCAGAACCTGTTCAGTTGGGTCCCGGTCGGCGCGCTGCAGGTCGACTTCGGGGTGCAGATCGACCAGCTCTCAATCTGTTTCGTATTGCTGATCACCGGCGTGGGCTCGTTGATCCACATCTACTCGATCGGCTACATGGCCGAGGACCCGGATCGTCGAAGGTTTTTCGCTTATCTCAACCTGTTTCTCGCGGCAATGCTGCTGCTGGTGGTCGCCGACAACTATCTGGGCCTCTATGTCGGCTGGGAAGGCGTCGGTCTGGCGTCGTATCTGCTGATCGGCTTTTGGTATCAGCGGCCGACGGCGGCCACCGCCGCCAAGAAGGCGTTCGTGATGAACCGGGTCGGCGACGTCGGGCTGTCGCTGGCGATGTTCTTGATGTTCGTCAACTTCGGCACGCTGTCGTTTGCCGGCGTGTTCGCCGCCGCGCCGGGTGCCGGCCGCGGGGTGCTGACCGCGATGGGGCTACTGATGTTGTTGGGCGCCTGCGCCAAATCGGCGCAGGTTCCGCTGCAGGCGTGGCTCGGTGACGCGATGGAGGGCCCCACGCCGGTGTCGGCGCTGATCCACGCTGCCACGATGGTGACCGCCGGTGTGTACCTGATCGTGCGATCCAACCCGGTGTTCAACCTAGCCCCCGATGCGCAACTCGCGGTGGTGATCGTCGGCGCGGTGACGCTTTTGTTCGGGGCGATCATCGGCTGCGCCAAGGACGACATCAAGCGGGCCCTGGCGGCCTCGACGATCAGCCAGATCGGTTACATGGTGCTGGCCGCCGGCCTCGGCCCGGCCGGCTACGCGTTCGCGATCATGCACCTGCTCACCCACGGGTTCTTCAAGGCCGGCCTGTTCCTCGGGTCCGGCGCGGTGATCCACGCGATGGACGACGAGCAGGACATGCGCCGCTATGGCGCACTGCGCACTGTGCTGCCAGTCACGTTCGCCACGTTCGGGTTGGGCTATCTGGCGATCATCGGGGTGTTTCCGTTCGCCGGGTTCTTCTCCAAGGACGCCATCATCGAGGCCGCGTTGGGCTCTGGCGGCATCCGCGGCGCCGTCCTGGGCGCAGCGGCGGTCCTTGGTGCCGGAATCACGGCCTTCTACATGACCCGGGTGATGCTGATGACATTCTTCGGCGAAAAGCGTTGGGCGCCCGAGGCGCATCCGCACGAGGCACCGGGGGTGATGATCTGGCCGATGATCCTGCTCGCGGTCGGCTCGGTGTTCTCCGGCGGCCTGTTGGCGATCGGCGGCACCCTGCAGCACTGGCTGGAACCGGTGGTCGGCATCCATGAAGCCGCCCACGCCACCCCGGCGTGGGTGATCAGCGTCGTGGTCCTCGCCGTCGTCGGCGTCGGCGTCGTCGTGGCCTACCTGATGTACGGGCGGAACCCGGTGCCCGAGACGGCGCCGGCCGGTTCGGTGTTGACCGTCGCGGCACGGCGAGATCTCTACGGCGACGCCTTCAACGAGGAGGTGTTCATGCGCCCCGGTGCGCAACTGACCGACGCGATGGTCGCGATCGACAACCGCGGCGTGGACGGCTCGGTCAACGCATTGGCCGCGCTGGTCAGCCGCACCTCGGATCGACTGCGCGGGCTGCAGACCGGGTTCGCCCGCTCTTACGCCTTGTCGATGTTCGTGGGTGCGGCGCTGGTCGCCGCGGCGATTCTGGCGGTGCGACTGTGGTGAGCGTCCCCTGGCTTTCGCTGCTGTGGCTGCTGCCGCTGGCCGGCGCCGTGCTGGTGATCGTCATGCCGCCCGGCTGGCGCCAATTCGCCAAATGGTTCGGGCTGGCGGTCGCCGTCGGTGTGCTGGCCGTGTCGATTGTGATCACCGCCGGGTTCGACACCACCGGGGCCCCCTACCAGTTCACCGAATCCCACTCGTGGATACCGGCGTTCGGCGCCGGCTACACGCTTGGCGTGGACGGCATCGCGGTGGTGCTGGTGCTGCTGACCGCGGGATTGGTGCCGCTGCTGATGCTGGCCGGCTGGAACGACGGTGAAGATGCTGACGACCCGCTGCGCCCGGCTGCGCCGCGCTTGCGATCGTCAGGTGGCTCCCGCAGCCGGGGACCGCACGGATACGTCGCGCTGACGCTGACCGTCGAGTCGATGGTGCTGATCTCGCTGGTGTCGCTGGACGTGCTGCTGTTCTACGTGTTCTTCGAGGCCATGCTCATCCCGATGTACTTCATGATCGGCGGTTTCGGCGAAGGCGCGCACCGGTCGCGGGCCGCGGTGAAGTTCTTGCTGTACAACCTGTTCGGCGGGCTGATCATGCTGGCCGCCGTGATCGGGCTGTATGTGGTGACCGCCCAGCACGGTTCGGGCACGTTTGACTTCCGCTCGATCGTCTCAGCCGTGTCATCGGGTTCGCTGGGCGTCGATCCCGTGGTGCTCAAGGCGCTGTTCCTCGGTTTCATGTTCGCGTTCGCGATCAAGGCGCCGCTGTGGCCGTTCCACCGCTGGCTGCCCGACGCCGCCGTCGAGTCCACCCCGGCGACCGCCGTGTTGATGATGGCGGTGATGGACAAGGTCGGCACGTTCGGCATGCTGCGCTACTGCCTGCAGTTGTTCCCCGACGCCTCAACGTATTTCCGTCCGCTGATCGTCGTGCTGTCGGTCATCGGCGTGGTCTACGGCGCGGTCGTGGCGATCGGCCAGACCGATATCATGCGGCTGATCGCCTACACGTCGATCTCGCACTTCGGCTTCATCATTCTGGGCATCTTCGTGATGACCAGCCAGGGCCAGAGCGGCTCGACGCTGTACATGGTCAACCACGGCCTGTCCACCGCCGCGGTGTTCCTCATCGCTGGCTTCCTGGTCTCCCGCCGCGGCACCCGGTCGATCAGCGCGTTCGGCGGCGTGCAGAAGGTGGCCCCGGTGCTGGCGGGGACGTTTCTGGTAGCGGCGCTGGCGACGCTGTCGCTGCCCGGCTTAGCACCGTTCATCAGCGAATTCCTGGTGCTGATCGGCACTTTCAACCGCTACTGGCTGGCTGCGGCGTTCGGCGCCACCGCCCTGGTGCTGTCGTCGGTGTACATGCTGTGGCTCTACCAGCGGGTCATGACCGGGCTCGTGCACGAGGGCAACGAAAAGATCCGTGACCTGGTCCCGCGCGAGCTCGTCGTCGTCGCGCCGCTGATCGCGCTGCTGGTGCTGCTCGGCTTCTATCCGAAACCGGTGCTGGACATCATCAATCCGGCGGTCGGCCACACCATGACAACCATCAGGCAGCATGACCCCGCGCCGCGGGTGCCGACCGGGACGGCGGAAGGACCGCACCGATGAGCATGCCCACGCCCAGCGTCGAATACGTCCTGCTTTCCCCGATGCTCATCGTGTTCGGGGTGGCGGTGGCCGGCGTGCTGGCCGAGGCGTTCGTGCCCCGTCGATTCCGCTACGGCGCCCAGGTGACGCTCGCGCTCGCCGGGCTGGTGGCCGCATTCGTCGCCGTGATCGCGGTGGCCCGCCGGACCCCACCGTCGGGCGAGACCGCCGTGCTGCGGGCGCTGGCCATCGACGGCCCGACCCTGCTGCTACAGGGCACGATCCTCCTGGTGTCGGTGATGGCTGTCATCTTCATCGCGGAGCGACGTGGCGGTGAGGGCGTTCCCGTCGGGCCCGGTGCAGCCACAGCCGTTGCGGCCGGGCTTGATTCGTTCACGCCGCAGGCGTCGGCGGTGCCCGACAGTGTCGGCGAACGGCACGCGGCCCAGGCCGGGGCGACCCAGACCGAGGTCTTCCCACTGACCATGCTGGCCGTCGGCGGCATGCTGGTGTTCCCGGCCGCCAACGACTTGTTGACGATGTTCGTGGCGCTGGAGGTCCTGTCGCTGCCGCTGTACCTGCTCTGCGGGCTGGCCCGGCATCGCCGTCTGGTGTCGCAGGAGGCGGGGCTGAAATACTTTCTGCTGGGCGCGTTTTCGTCGGCATTCTTCCTTTACGGCGTGGCGCTGCTCTACGGTGCGACCGGCACCCTGAACCTTCCCGGTATTGCCGATGCCCTGGCCAAGCAACCCGACGGCTCACTTGCGCTGGTCGGCGTGGCGCTGTTGGCGGTCGGCCTGCTGTTCAAGGTGGGTGCGGTTCCGTTCCATTCCTGGATTCCGGACGTGTATCAGGGCGCACCGACGCCCATTACGGGGTTCATGGCGGCGGCTACCAAGGTGGCGGCGTTCGGCGCGCTGCTGCGTGTGGTCTATGTCGCTTTGCCGCCGCTGCATGACCACTGGCGCCCTGTGTTGTGGGCGATCTCGATCCTCACCATGGTGGTCGGCACCGTCACCGCGATCAACCAGGACGACGTCAAGCGGATGCTGGCCTACTCGTCGGTGGCGCACGTCGGGTTCATCCTCACCGGCGTGATCGCCGACATTCCCGCCGGTGTCTCGTCGACGATGTTCTACCTGGTGGCTTACAGCTTCAGCACGATCGGTGCGTTCGCGGTCGTCGGACTGGTCCGCGGTGCCAATGGCGATGAGAACGCATCGATGTCCCGGTGGGGCGGCCTGGGTCGGCGTTATCCCGTGGTGGGCCTGCTGTTTTCGATGTTCCTACTGGCGTTCGCCGGTATTCCGTTGACGAGTGGGTTCGTCAGCAAGTTCGCGGTGTTCAAGGCGGCGGCGCAGGGCGGAGCGGTGCCGTTGGTGATCATCGGTGTGATTGCCAGTGGTGTGGCGGCCTACTTCTATGTGCGGGTGATCGTGCTGATGTTCTTCACCGAGCCGCCGGTCGAGGAGCTGCACGTCGTCATGCCGAGCTTCTGGAGCAAGGCGGCGATCGCGGTGTGCGCGGCGGTCACCATCTTGCTCGGTGTGGTTCCGCAGCCACTGCTCGATCTGGCCGAGCAGGCTGCGCAATTGGTGAGATGACCGTTCTTGGCGACGACGTCGGCGCGGTGCGGGTGCTGACCATGAACCGCCCCGATGCGCGAAACGCGTTGAACAGCGAGCTGATCGAAGCGTTGTACGTCGCTTTATGCGAGGCCGATGCGGATCCGTCGGTGCGGGCCGTGGTGCTCACCGGGGTCGATCCGGCGTTTTGTGCCGGGGTCGATCTGAAGCAGGCCCAGCGCGAAGGCCCGGCGTATTTCGAGCGGTACCAGACGCACAACTGCATCACCCGGGTGGGTGAGATGGCCACGCCAATCGTGGGCGCGATCAATGGCCCGGTGTTCACCGGCGGGCTGGAGATGGCGTTGGGGTGCGACTTCCTGATCGCCTCGGAGCGAGCGGTGTTCGCCGATACCCATGCGCGGGTGGGCATTCTGCCCGGCGGTGGGATGACGGCGCGGCTGCCGCAGCTGGTCGGTGCGGCGATGGCGCGTCGGCTGTCGATGACCGGTGAGGTGATCGACGCCGCGCGCGCCTTACAGATCGGACTGGTGACCGAGGTCGTCGCGCATGAGGGGCTGCTGGACCGGGCCGTCGAGTTGGCCGGTCAGATCGCCGAGGTGCCGGCGCCAATCATGGCCGGGCTAAAGCAGATCTACGTTTCCGGGGCTGCCGCCGTGACCGATCCGGCGCTGGCCGCCGAGCAGGCGATCTCCGGCGCGCTGTCGGACACCAGTGATCTCGGTGCCCGCTACGCCGAGATCAGCGAACGCAATCGCCGGCAGATCCGCCGCTGAGTTATCCACAGTTGAGCTTTCATCCACAGGCTCGTGTGGGCGGCGCTTGCCGGCCCCTTGGTTTGTCAGCGTGCCTTCATAGCGTCGGGGCATGGGTTCAGCGGATCAGGCACGGGAGCGGATCAGCGCCGCTCTCGACGCGATCGACGCTGCCCATGACGTGCTCCGTGAAACGTCTTCGTCTATGGTGGGCAACAGCTTTCGCGTCGATGTCGCGGAGCGGTTGGAGACCCAGGAACGCACCAACCGCGGGCTGATGTACCGATATTTCGGCGAGATCGCCGACCCGCCCGACGAGAACGAGTCCACCGCACAAGTGCGCGCGGCACTATGGAAACGGCTGCGCATCACCCCGAACGAAATCACTCGCCGGCTCAAACTCGCGGCCCGAATTCGGCCGCGCCGCTCGTTGACCGGGCCGCCGGTGCCGCCCGAGCTACCCGCGCTGGCCGCCGCCGTCGAGGCCGGCACGGTCGGCGAGGACCACATCCGCGCGGTGTGCCGGGCAGTCGATGTGCTGCCGGCCGCGGTATCCCCGACAGAGGTGGCCAAGGCCGAGCGCAGGCTGGTCCAGGAAGCGACCAAAGTCGATGCCGGGATCGTGACCAAGCTGGGCGAGCGCATCGCTGACTACCTCAACCCCGATGGCAACTTCACCGACGAGGATCGGGCACGCCGCCGCGGGCTGCATCTCGGTTCCCAAGGCCCCGATGGCATGTCGCGGCTGACCGGTCTACTTGACCCGGTGGCGCGGGCCTATTTCGAGGCCATCGAAGCCGCGGTGCGGCCCGGTCGTCACCAACCCGAAGGCAGCGACCCCGAGGCGCGCGACGATCGCACAGCAGCCCAGCGTTGCCACGATGCATTCAAGCTCGCCATGGAGACGGCTATCGCTTCCGGACGACTCGGTATGCATCGCGGCCACCCCGTCACCGTGGTCGTCATCACCACGCTGGGCGAACTCGACCGCGCCGCCCATGCCTTCCACGATTCGTCGATGCCGATGCCGGCACCGGCGAGAACGGGCGGCGGTTCCCGGCTGCCGATGCGGGACCTGATCCGTATGGCTGCCAACGCGATTCACTACCTGGCGGTGTTCGACGACCACATCAAGCGGCCGCTGTATCTGGGCCGGCAGAAACGCGTCGCCACCGCCGACCAACGACTGATCTGCTATGCACGTGATCGCGGCTGCACCCGCCCTAACTGCGTCGTTCCGGGCTACCGGTGCGAGGTTCATCATTCACCGGACTGGGCCCGCGGCGGCCGCACCGACGCCGACAAGCTGCACTTCGCCTGCGGCGGGGACCATGGCGCGACCAGCCGCGGCGAACTGCATACGGTCGTCACGGACAGTGGCCGGCTCGGCTGGACCGACGGCAGCGGTCCACCCGAAATCAACCACGCCCACCATCCGGAGGAGCTCCTGGACGGAGACCCCGATCCCCCGGATCAGCCGTGAACGGACGAATCGCTACCACGTAGATCGCCAAGATGGCCAGCGGCGCCACCAGCGGCAACCACGGCAATTCCAGCGGGAAGGCGGTGGCGACCAAACCGGCGAGCGTAAAGCCCACGGCGCCAAGGATGCTCGCGCCGCTCACCATATCGAGGCCGGTGGCGTGGCGGAGCACGAGGTACCCGGCTGCTGCGAGGCCCGAAACCGCTGCCACGGTGGGCGCGGGATTGGCCAGCACGACGGCCGCGACGGTCAGCAGCACGGCAAGTGTTGCGGCCGGCCGAAACACCGTGCCGGCCACCACCGCCGCCGCGGCCAACACCGCGGCGACCAATGTCTGGCCGTGCGTCCCTATGCCGACGGCCGCCACCATCAGCAAGCCACAGGAGATCGACAGGACGCGGATCATCAGCGGCGTCCCGTCACCGGGCGGCGGCGATCGGGCACCGCGTGCATCGACTGGTCCAGAGTGCGGTCGGGCTGCCAGGCCACCACGTCGACACCGATCGTGGCCATGTCGCGGTACATCGCCGACCGCTGTAACGCCCACAGCCGGCCGATCAGCGGATCCTGGTGTTCTCCGAACGGGGAGCCCTGCAGGACGTCGACCGCCACCACGAGGTGGCCGCGTTTGCGCAAGTCGATCAGCGCCAGCGCGAACTCGGTGTCGAGCAGCGTGGAGAAGGCGACGATGATCGAACCCGGCGGGACCGCAGCGCGCGGTGCGAGAGTGCCTGTGGTGGTTTCGTATTCGTCGCCGGAGCCCAGCACGGTGTCGAGGACCCGATAGAACTGTCGCTGCCCGATGTCGGCGCCCAGCCAGCGCGGCTGGCGGCCGCCCAGTGCCACGATGCCGGCCCGGTCACCGTTGCGCAGCGCGGTCTGCACCACCTGGGCGGCGCCGCGCACAATGCGCTCGGTGGCCTCGCTCGCCGGGCCCGGCGGTTGCGGATACGTGTCGACGAGGACCACCACGTCGGCGGCCCGATCGGTCAACCGTTGCGTCACGTGCAGGCGGCCGCGGCGCGCGCTCACCGGCCAGTTGACCGTGCGCAGTTGGTCACCGGGCACATAGGCGCGGATGTCGGCGTATTCGACGCCGCTGCCGATGTGGCGGGTGAGGTGGGTGCCGATGCGATCCAGCAGCTCGGTCTGCGGAAGCGGTGTCGATTGCGGTGGCGCCAGCGGAAACACGGTGACGTGTGCGGCATCCGCGGTCGCCGTTCCCGTCAACAATCCTCCGTGTGCGACGACGTCGACGGTGGCCCGGACCGGGTAGCGACCCCAGCGGTCGGCCACGGCGGCCACCGTCTGCCGTTGGCGGGAGCTGCGATCGAGAACCTCCAATCGCATGCCTTCCACCGCTGTCACCCTGAGAGCCACTGCGACACCGCCGCTATCCGTTGCCGCCGAGACGTTGACCTGTGTCTGCTCGGTTTCGAAGCATCGTTGCGAACTGAGCTCGGCCTGGATCCGAACTTTCGGCAGCGGCCGCTGCCAGCCGATCGAACTCAGCACGCCGAGCAGCGGCGCCGCGAACGCGAGCAGTTGCCAGCGCGAACTGATCAGCGCGGCGGCCAGCGCCACCCCCGCACAGGTGGCCACCGTCCGCGTCAACGCCGAGGCGCGCCAACGCAATTGCATTTCCTGCGGTTGGGTCACGACCGCGCCCGCGGAACCGGCAGGCGGCGCAGCAGTTCCTCGACGATGTCCGAGCCAACGATTCGCCGCACCCACATCTCGGGTCGGAGCGTGATCCGGTGTGCCACCGCCGGAACCGCGAGCGCCTTGACATCCTCGGGAATCACATAATCGCGGCCCAGGAGCAGCGCGCGGGCGCGGGCCAGCTGCACCAGGTCGAGCTCCGCACGAGGGCTGGCCCCCACGGCGACCTGGGGATGATGCCGGGTCGCGTTTGCCAACGACACCACATAGTGCAGCACGTCTTCGTGCACGCTGACCTGTTCCACGGATTCGCGCATGGCCAGCAGATCATGGGCATCGACCACCTGTTGCACCGTCGGCTCGGTCGAGCCGCGGTCCAGCCTGCGACGCAACATCGATGTCTCGTCGCGCTCGGAGAGGTAGCGCAGTTCCAGCCGAACCGCGAATCGATCCAGCTGCGCCTCCGGTAACGGGTAGGTACCTTCATACTCGATCGGGTTGTCGGTGGCCAAGACGATGAAAGGAGTTGGCAGCCGGTGGGTTTCACCGTCGATACTGACCTGACCTTCGGCCATGGCCTCCAGCAACGCCGCCTGGGTCTTAGGCGGCGTCCGGTTGATCTCGTCGGCGAGCAGCAGGTTGGTGAAGATCGGTCCGGCGCGAAACTCGAAGCGTCCTGACTGCATGTCGTAGACAGTCGAGCCCAGCAGGTCCGCCGGCAGCAGGTCGGGCGTGAACTGCACGCGGGTGAAGTCCAGACCGAGCGCGGCGGCGAAGGACCGGGCGATTAGCGTCTTGCCGAGGCCGGGCAGGTCTTCGATGAGCACGTGACCCCGCGCGAGCACGGTGGTGAGGATGAGAGTGAGCGCGGAACGCTTTCCGACCACCACACGTTCGATTTCGTCGAGCACTGCCTCGCAGCGGGCCGTGGTGACCTCAGCCGGCATCGTCATACCTGCTCCAACCGTTGCAGTATTTCCTCGAGTGCCGCCCGGCCCGGCCCCGGTTCGTGCCCACCGGATTGCGCGACGTTGTTGGGATCGACCAGGGCCCACAGTTGCGGGCCGAAGAGCATGCGGCCGGTGGCGTGAAATGCTTCCGGATCTTTGGACTGCTTTTGCCCCGTGGTCATTTCGAACCGCCGCGCCAATATCGGCCGCAGGTGGCGGTCCCAGTCCCTTCGGGTGGAGTCCGACCAGCGAATCAACGTCTCGGTGCGGGACAGCCAGTCGCGCAACGGCTTTCCCAGCTCGTCGGTGGCCGCGTCTGGCGCCGGTTCGGCGCTATGGGCGAGGAATCGGCGGATGTTGAGCAGAGCGAATGCCACCGCCCCACCCGATATCCACAGCACGAGCCGGCGGTCGTGCACCGGCAGCGCCGCGACCTCGACACCGATGATGCCCAAAACGCTCAAGATCACCAGGCGTCTCATACCGCGCTCCGCAATTCGGCCAGCACAAGATTCAGCACACCTACGGCAGTTTCGCGATGGCTTTCGTTCATCACATGTGGACTGAACCGCGCCTCTTCGAACAGGCTCACCAGCCGCGCGGCGTTATCGGCATGCAGCGCATGGTGTTCGACGGCCCGGGTCAGCACCTCCGTGGGTGTGTCGGAATCTTGCGGGACGGCTTCCGGGACGTGGGCCAATTCGCGCTCCATCGCCGCATAGCACGCGATGATCGCCTCGCGCGGTTCGCGGCTGAGATCACCGATCTCGGCCAGGCCGAGTTCTGCTGCGCGCGCTAGTGATTCGGATGTCGCCGCCGGCGCTGACGGTTCGAACGGTTCGGCGGCGATCGGGCGCGGCTTGGCGTTGCGCCGTCCACGCACGGCGGCGACGGCTCCCACCGCGAGCAGCAGGACCAACGTCACTGCGCTCAGCGCCAGGTAGCCCAGCACGTCGCCGTCGCCGCCGTCGTTGCGCGGCTCGGACGGCGGCGGGGCTTCGGGCCGCGGCGTCGGAGCGGTCGTTTCGGTTGCGCCTGGGAGGTCAGCGGCGCGAAGCCCGTGCGGCCCGATGAACCGCGCCAGCAGCCAGACGATCAGCAGCCAGACCACGAGTACCGCGGCGCCGATCAGCAATATCCGCCAGCCCGGGCGCGCCGTCCCGCGACTCAATCGGTCGGGCAGACCGCCGGCGCTGGGGGCCGGCCTGCGTGGATCACGCAACCGGACGATCAGGGATGCGCCGACGATCGCCAGCGAGACGGCCAGCAGCGCCACCACGTATGGCAGCGACGCCGAACTGCGCGGCGGTTCTTGCGGTGACTGCTGCTCGACGCCGGGCAGGTACCCGCGCAGGGACGCAGCAACCAAGACCAAGAGCACGATCACCGCGACCACGCGGCCCGTCGCCTTGTCGACCCCGGGCATTGGCACACCAATCGACCGGTTACCTGCCGCTGTTGCGGCAGGGGCTTTCCTCATCCTGACACGGCGGCCTCCCGCGCCGCTACCTCAGCGATTCGATCCGACTGGCGAGCATCGCCGTCCACTCCGCGATGTATTGGTCGTCGGACATACCCGCTCCCGACGCATGGAACACGGCGCTTGTTGCCCGTTTGCCATGCAACGCGTTGACGCCGACGGCAGCGATGGCCGCGGCGTCCCGTTGGCTAATCGTTGGGATCCAGCCGGTCACCCAGTCGGCGAGTTCGGCGTAGAGCCCCTCGAACAATGCCGCGTAGGCGTGGGTGAGTCGAGCCGACTGACCCGATGGAATGCGGGACGCGATCCGGAGCAGTTGGGTTTCCTCGTCGAGTACGGTCAGCACGTACCGGCCCAGCATGGTCAGTTCGCTGCGTAGGTCACCGAGCCCGGCGAATAGTTTGCGCATATCGCGCATGGCATGGCGGCGGTCCAGCTGCCGATCGATGCCGGCCTCCAGCAGCGCCTCCTTCGATTTGAAGTGGTGGTAGAGCGCGCCCGATCCCGGTGCGAGGCCAGCCGCAGCTTCAATCTGCGCGACGCTGGTTGCCTGGTAGCCCTGCTCACCGAAGAGTCGCATCGCCTCGGTGACCAGCCGTTCTCGGGTTGGCGTTGCCGGCATTGACCGCTCCCTAAGTTCTCACTTAGTATCCACAAGTGAATACTTTAGCGGTTCCGTCAACGGGCCGCTAGGAGGTCGCTATGGGAGATCCGGTACCCCGCGGGAGGCTCCGCCGCACCATGCCATTGGCGGGCTTCACCGCGCGGGCCGCAGGCGGGCGGATGGTGGCGGCACTGCGGGAGAAGACCGGCGACGGGGCGGCAGTAGAGCGCTTTCACGAACGCACGGCCGACCGGTATGCGGAACTACTGGGTCACTCCAAGGGTGTACTCATGAAGGCCGGCCAGCTGCTATCCATGGTGGACGCCAAAGCTATTGGGAATGGCGGCTTTTCGCCGTATCAGGCGGCGCTCGCTCGGCTGCAGGCCGATGCGCCCCCGATGGATCCGGCTTTGGCTAGAAACGTGCTGGAGGCTGATCTGGGCCAACCCGTCAGGGAGATATTTGCTGAGTTTGCCGACGAGCCGATGGCGGCGGCGTCCATCGGACAGGTCCACCGCGCAGTGCTGCACGACGGCCGCGATGTTGCGGTCAAGATTCAGTACCCCGGTGCCGCGGAGGCGATCCGCGACGATCTGGCCAACACTGAATTGCTCGCGACGTTCTTTCGGTTCGCTGTCTCGGCGTCGGGTAACGCGATGGCGGCCAATCCACGACAGATGACCCGCGAGATCGCTGCCGGCATCGCCGAGGAAATCGACTACCGCCACGAGGCCGCCAACATCACCGCCTTCAGCGAGCTCTACCACGGCCATCCGTTTATACGCGTCCCACAGATCATTGATCAAGCATGCGGTGATCGGGTGCTCACCATGACGTACCTCGACGGAATGGACTGGGCCGCTGCGCAACAGGCCGACCAAGGACTCAAGAACGCTTGGGCAGAGGTGATTCTGCGGTTTGCTTATGGTTCGTACCGGCACGCGAACCTGCTCAACGTCGATCCCCACCCCGGCAACTACTGTTTCGGCCCAGACGGCAGCGTCGGATTCGTCGACTTCGGCTGCGTCAAGGTGCTGCCGGAGCATGTGCGCCGCTCATTTGTTGCGATGGTGCGCGCAACAGTTGACGGACGCAAGCATGAGGTGCGCGACCTGATGGACGAGTTAGGTTATTTCGCTGGAGGTTTCACATTATCCGCAGACGAGGCATACCAGTGGATGGCGGAGCTCTCCCACGAGGTGCTCGCTCCGCAGCCGGTCACCGTTACCCACGACAGCTCATTACGCGTCATCCGCGCCTTGATTGATCTTCGTGCGCCATGCCACCCGGTGCGTCGTATGACTGCGCCCGATGATCTGGTTTTCTTCCCCCGCATTGTGCTCGCTTCTTCGCTGTTCGTCGCGCTGGGCGCCACTGTCTACGCCCGCTCGATATTGGACGACCTTGATGGGGTCGCTGAACCCATCACACCGCTCGGCAAGCTGCACGACGCCTGGGTGCGTGACCGGGGCCTGCACTACGGGATGGAGCCCCATGACGCAGCCTAAGGATGATTCCGTGCCGCGCGGCCGAATCCGGCGCACCATGCCGTTGGCCGGGTTCACCGCGCGGGCGGCCGGCGGACGGATGGTGGCGGCACTGCGGGAGAAGACCGGGGACACTGGCGCCGTCGAACGCTTTCACGAACGCACGGCCGAGCGGTACACGGAGTTACTGGGTCACTCCAAGGGCGTATTGATGAAGGCCGGCCAGATCTTCTCGATGATCGACGGCAATTCCATTGGCAATGGGGAGCTTTCGCCGTATCAGGCAGCGCTGTCCCGGCTGCAAGCCGATGCGCCGCCTATGGACCCGGCATTAGCCGAAGAAGTACTAGAGGCCGACCTTGGTCGCCCCGTCCGGGAATTGTTTGCCGAGTTCGCCGAAGAACCAATGGCGGCCGCCTCCATAGGACAGGTCCACCACGCGGTCCTGCATGACGGTCGCCAGGCCGCCGTCAAGATCCAGTATCCCGGTGCGGCGGAGGCGATCCGCGCCGATCTAGCCAACACCGAACTGCTGGCGACGTTTTTCCGTCTCGCGTCCTCGGCATCGGGCACCGCAATGCCCGATCTCCGAAAGGCGACACAAGAGATCTCCGCGCGCATCTCCGAGGAACTCGACTACCGGCATGAGGCCGCCAACATCTCCGCGTTCAGCGAGCTTTACCGCGACCATCCGTTTATCCGGGTACCCGAGGTTATCGATGAGGCATCCGGGGATCGGGTACTGACCATGACCTATCTCGACGGACTGGACTGGACCGCTGCGCAAGGCGCCGACCAGGTTGTCAAAGATTCTTGGGCAGAGGCGATCTGGCGTTTCAGCACGGGCTCCTACCGGCACGCGAACCTGTTCAACGCCGATCCCCATCCCGGGAACTATCGCTTCGGCTTGGACGGCACGGTCGGATTCGTCGACTTCGGCTGTGTCACGGTTCTGCCCGAGCGCACGCGTCGCACAATTGTCGATCTGGACCGGGCAGTCATTGATGGACGCAAGGAAGACATGTGGGCGCTGATGGCCGAGTTAGGTTATTTTGCTGACGGTTTCACGCTGTCCGTCGACGAGGCATACCAGTGGATAGCCGAACTCTTTTATGAGCTGCTGGTGCCCCAACCGATAACTTTCACCCAGGACACGGCACAACGCGCCATCCGCGGCCTGATTGACATTCGCTCCCCCGAACATCCTGTTCGCCGCGTATCGATCCCCGACAACCAGGTCTTCTTTTCCCGCATCAACCTCGGCATCAACATGATATGCGCAACGCTCGGGGCCACCGTGTACCTCCGCGCGTTGACAGACGACATGGACGGCGTCGCCGAACCGATCACGCCGCTGGGCAAGAAACACGATGCCTGGGTGCGCGAACGCGGCTTGCCATACGGATTGGAGGCCCGATGACCACCCCCAGCGCCACCGCCCCGCGGCTGCCGTGGGACGCCGCAAACCCCTACCCGTTTTATGAAGATCGCCGCCGCGACGGCGACGTGGTGTGGGACGACACCGCGCAAGCCTGGCTCATTCTCGGCTACGACGCCGCGCGAGAAGTGCTGGGCGGATCGGGCTGGACCAGCAATCCGCTGGCGAATCCAAATGCCCGCGCGGCAATCGATTCCATGGGCTCCGATCTGGTCGACCGGTCCATGTTGTTCTCCGACGGCGCCAATCATGACCGGCTGCGCGGATCGGTGCGCGATGTGTTCACTCGTTCGTTTATCACAGGCCTTACCGCCGGCGTCGAAGCCATCGCGGCAGCGGTAGTAGACCATCCGCCGACCTCCACGACATTCGACTTCATGGCCGAAATCGCCTTGCCGTTGCCGATCGCTGTTGCCGGCGAGTGGCTTGGCTTGGATCCCGAGAGCTCTCGGCTGTTGCGTGAACAGTCGCCAGCCATCATTCGGATGCTGGGTACTCTCGCGGACGCCGACGATATCGCTGCAGGCGCAGCGGCATTCGCTGCCCTACTGACCCAGTTTCTCCCCCTCGCAGCCGACCGGCGCTCCAACCCAGCTGACGACCTGATCAGCTTCATCACGTCCGACCCGGATCTCGAGCTGGATGACGTCGTCGTCACCGCGATCCTCATTGCCGTCGCTGGTCATGAAACCACTGCAAACCTGTTGGGTGCGGCAATGCTTCGACTGCTCGCTGTCAAGTCAGGAGGCAACCAGATCGTCGACCCGGCACTGATCAGTGAACTGCTCCGACTCGACGGCCCGGTGCAGGCAACCGCGCGCACAGCAACCGAGGATCAGCGTATCGGCGGCGTTGACATAGCTTGCGGCCAGCAGGCGGTGGCTGTCGTCGCCGCTGCCAATCGTGATCCAGCCGTCTTCGACGAACCCGATCAGTTCCGACCGGATCGCATTGGGCCGGCACCGCTGTCATTTGGATACGGCGCGCATTACTGTCTCGGTGCGGCCTTGGCACGGCTGGAAATTACTGTGGCACTGCGCGAAATCCTCGCCCGCAAGCCGGTATTGGCCGGTCCGGCTGTCTGGCGAGATACCACCGCCATTCGCGGGCCGCTCAATGTTCCGATGGTGTTCCGAAAGTGAGCAAGCTGTATCGGTACCGGGTATCGCGCCACGTTGCAGCCGACCCGGCTACGGTCTGGGATGTCGTCTCCGACCACGCCGGCATGGCCGAGTGGACACCCTTCCGCAAATCCATCGTCGAAAAGCCTGGCGAGCCGCATCCGAACGGAACCGGAACTGTGCGGGCGCTTTACCTCTTGGGACCCCCGACGCGGGAACAGGTTGTCGAATTCGAACCTCCGCGGCGGCTGCGGTACATGCTGCTGTCCGGGTTGCCTTTTCGTGACTACATCGGCGAGGTGACTGTCGAGCCCGAAGGGACGGACACTCGGCTTACCACCGAACTCAGCTTCCGAACACGCATTCCCGGCTCGCAGTTCTTCGGGCCGATCGCCATCCGACGCGGGACGAACGGCGCCGCACGACTCGCGGAGAAGCGCGCGAAGTACCGAAGTTACTGATTCTCGGCGAGCTCCGGGAGCCGGTCCAGTGACGCCAGCAGCCTCTCGGGCGTAGTACGGCGGGCGCGTGGCAGACGGTTCTTGTCCGTCAATCGTGACCAGTCGTAGGTGTGAGTGACCCGGGTGTGGGTGTCGTCGATGGGTTCGAGCTCCCAGCGCCACAGATGCCCGGGTGGTCGCCGTCCCGGTTCAGATGGCAGCCAGGCGATGCGGCGGCCCTCTTCGAACTCCACGACGTGGTTTTCGCGAATGGTGCTGAGCGTGAGCTTCATCTCGAAGACATCGCCGACGCGCCGAACACGCTGTGCTGCAACGGCTTCGGCCAGATTGTCGTTGCCGTCCCAGCGTGGTTGTTGCGAGGGATCGGCAATCAGCTCGAAGATGCGTGCCGCCGGCGCCGCTATCTGACGGCTTGCGCTCACTACCCGAGAATCGTCCACTATCCACCTCTCCGATAGGACGCAAGATACTGCGGCAGCCCAACGGCCGGGTCGAGATCATCGGCCGGCACCGGATGGCCGGCGGTCAGGGTCATCGGCACCACTCCGGCCCAATGCGGCAGCACGATGTCCTCGTCGTCGTCGACCGGTCCACCGCCGCGAACCTTGGCGGAGACCTCGACGAGATCGACCGCGAGGACAGCGGTTGCGGCGAGTTCCCGCGCGTTCGCGGGTCTGCTGTCGGCGGCCCGTCCGGGCGCGACATGGTCGAGAAGGGCGTCCAAGGCCCGCAGTTTCTCCTGCCGGTCGCAGACCAGGCGGGCGGTGCCGTGCACGACGACCGAGCGGTAGTTCAGCGAATGGTGCATCGCCGCGCGTGCCAGCACCAATCCGTCGACCAGGGTGACGGTGACGCAGACCGGGACACCGGACGGCGACCCGGCGAGCATCGGGCTGCTGCCCGTCGATCCGTGCAGATAAAGGACCTCCCCCAGCCGCGCGTGCGTCGTCGGCAACACCACCGGGCGATCCCCGTTGAGGTAGCCGACGTGACAGACCAGGGCCTCGTCCAAGATGCGGTGGACCGTTTCACGGTCGTAGCGGGCACGTTCGCGATACCGGGTGGGCGTGCTGCGTGGGGTAGCGGGGTAATGCACCGTTGCCTCGATCTTTGTAATAGTACATACTGATTTACGTGCTGGTACGATATACCATACGGGGAGCGGGCGCCGAGGCAATAGCGACCAGCGTCGAGGAGGCCATCTCGACCGGCGCGCTGGCACCCGGAGCCGAGCTGCCGCCGATCCGGCAGCTGGCCGCCGAGCTCGGCGTCAACGCGAATACCGTCGCCGCGGCCTACCGGCTGCTCTGCCATCGCGGAGCCGTCGAGACCGCGGGACGCCGCGGCACGCGGGTGCGCGAACGCCCCGCGACCACACCGCGATCCCTGCGTGGACTGGCCATCCCCGAGGGGGTGCGAGACCTTTCGACCGGCAACCCCGACCCGGCTTTGTTGCCGATCGCCGGGCACCGCTTGAACTCGCGGCGCGCCCCCCTGCTGTACGGCGAACCCGCCATGTCGCCCGAGCTGACCGAGCACACCCGGGCGTGGCTGACCGCCGACGGGGTTCCGGCTGAGCATCTCGCGGCGACCGCCGGTGCACTCGACGGCATCGAGCGGGTACTTACCGCCAACCTGCGGCCGGGCGATCGAGTGGCAGTCGAAGATCCCGGTTGGGCAAATCTGCTGGATCTGCTTGCTGCGCTGGGCTTTTCGGTTGAACCGGTCCGAGTCGACGACGACGGGCCGGTGGTCGCCGACGTGGCCAGCGCGCTGCGACGCGGTGCCCGTGCGCTTGTGGTGACCACCCGCGCCCAGAACCCTACCGGTGCCGCGGTCTCCGCCGAGCGCGCCGCGGAGTTGCGCCACTTGATTCGCGACGGCGACCTGCTGCTGGTCGAAGACGACCACTGCGCCGGCATCGCCGGCGTGCCACTGCACACGCTGGCCGGGTCGGCACCCCGTTGGGCGTTCGTGCGATCGGCATCCAAGGCGTACGGCCCCGATCTACGCCTGGCGGTGCTCGCCGGCGACCGTCGCACGGTCGAAAGGGTGCACGGGCGGCTGAGGCTCGGGCCGGGCTGGGTCAGCTACCTGCTGCAGGACCTCGCTGTCGGCATGTGGCGCGACATGGCGGCAACGCGGCTGGTGCGTAAGGCTGAAGCCACCTACAGCCGCAACCGGGCGCTGTTGCAGTCGGCGCTTGCCGATCGCGGTGTGGCGTCGCACGGCCGCTCCGGCCTCAACGTCTGGGTTCCGGTGCCCGACGAGACGGTGGTGATCACCCGGCTGCTCGGCGCGGGTTGGGCCGCGGCTCCGGGCAGCCGGTTCAGGGTCTCCACACCACCCGGAATCCGGCTGACCATCTCGGATCTGGTTGCCGCCGAGGTCGATTCGCTGGCCGACGCGGTCGCCGAGGCGATCCACGCGGTCGGGCGTGCCAGCGTCTAGGGTCGCAGTATGACGAGGCCTAGGCCGGCCCGCTCACGGTTTGTTGACGGGGTGCTGATTGGGTTCGGGGTGTATTCGACGCTCCTCGGGTAGTTCATGCTGATTGCACCGGGCACCTTCTTCGACACGCTGGGCGCGTTCGGGCCACGCAACGACCATTACATCTTCGACAACGCCTCCTTCGAGCTGCCGCTCGGTCTGCTGCTGCTCGCAGCGGTGCGCTGGCGGACGTGGCAGGTGCCGGCATTGGCGTTCGCGACGCTGCATTGGGCGCTGCATTCGCTCAGCCACATCGTCGACACCGGCCTCGCCGACGGCAGGCTGGTCGGAGTGCTCGAGTTCATTGCGTTGCTGCTCGGCACGACGTTGCTCGCCGTCGCCCTGCGCGCCGCGGCGACCGCGACCAGGCGGGCCGGGCCTACCCCTTAGGCCGCCACACCCCGAACCGGTTGCCCTGCGGGTCCTGCAGGTGGGCGAACTCCAGCGGGCCGTTATCGGTCAACGGCACCACCACCTGCGCGCCCAGTTCGGCCGCCTTGTCGATGGTGGCCTGCACGTCGTCGACATGGACATAGAAGATCGCCCACGACCCGCCCCCGGTCTTCGAGCTGTCCCACACCCCACCCTTGTCGCCGTCGATCATCCGGTAGTCGCCGGAGTCAGCGATGTCCCAGCCGAACAACCCGCCGTAGAAATCGCGCGTGGCGTCGGCGTCGGGGGTACCGATCTCGAAATAGTTCACGACATTGCTCATGCTCGCCATCCCTTCGCGTCACGATTTGGACCAACGACAGAAGTATTGCGCCGCGGTCCGACAAGTGCGTCAAGCCGACGTGAAGCTGCCGTCGAGCACCTGCAGATGTCCGATCGTGCGCCCGGTGACCGCCGCCGCGTCGACCAGTGCCAATTCCACCGCCGCCCGCGCGAATTCCTCGGCCGTCGCCACCTCGTCGAACTCGCGGGCGTAATACGAAAGTCCCGGCGTCAGAATCGGTTTGGACGGCGATAGGGCGTTGACCGCGATGTTGCGGTCCTGCAGGTCGTATGCCGCACACCAGGTCAGGTGCTCCAGCGCGGCCTTGGATCCGCCGTAGCCGGGCAGCACGCCGCCGCTGCGGTCGGCGTACGGCCCGTCGCCGGGCAGCCGGGACGCGATCGAGGTGACGTTGATGATCGATCCGTAACCGGCGGCGATCATGTCGGGGCACACCAGTTGCATCAGTTCGTAGGCGGCGAACACCGAGATCTCGAAGTGCCGCCGATACGCGACCAGCGGCGTGCCGAGCAGCGGCGGCCAACCCGGCTTGGCGGCGGCCGCCTTTGGTTTGGCTTTGGCAGGAGCGCCGGCTCGCGGCGGGCGGCCCGGCGCGGTGAACGCCGCATTGTTGACCAGTATTGTGATGGGGCCCAATGTTTTTCGCGCCTCGTCGACAAGCCGAGTGATGTCGTCGTGATCGAGCAGGTCAGCGCGCACCGCGACCGCTCGGCCGCCGGCCGCCTCGAGGTCGGCGACGGTCTCACTGATGGTGCCGGGCAGCCGCTGGTCCCACACCTCCTCGGTCCGCCCGACGACGGCCACCGCCGCGCCCTCGGCCGCGATCGCCAACGCGATCGCCCTGCCCAGGCCGCGGCTGGCGCCGGTGACGATCGCAGCCCGCCCGTCAAGTCGACCGGTCATTGCGCCACCCCGTGCACGAGGATCGCCGCGGTCTGGTCCACCCACACGTCGTCGAGCTCTTCGTCCGGACGCAACAGCAACCGCAACAGCGTCGCGCCGCCGATCAATTCGACCAACCGATCGGGGTCCACGTCGGGATGCACCTCCCCACGCTCGACGGCCTCGATCAGCCGCACCCGCACCGCGGTGAACACATCGGCGAACCGCGCCACCACCCTGGCGTTGAGCTCAGAATCGGCGGTCATGTCGGCGACCAGCCCGGGCAGCGCGGCGCGCACCACCGGGCTGGTGAACACGTCGCGCGCGGCGGCGATCATCGCCCGCACATCGGCGGCAATGTCGCCGCCGGGGCCGGCCAGCGCGGTGGGCGCCACCGGGAACGCCGCCTCGTGCACCAGTTCGGCCTTGCTCGACCAACGCCGGTACAGCGCCGTCTTGGTTGTCCCGGCCCGCTCGGCGACCGCGGCCAGGGTTAGGTTCGAATAACCGATTTGCACAAGCAGTTCCGCGGTCGCCGCCAGTATGGCAGCGTCGATACGCGGATCCCGCGGCCGCCCGGCGGCCGGGGCCTTGTCAAACGTGGACTGGTCTGCTTTCATAACGCTACCCATCGTATCGTAATTGCCGGAGGCGCACGTGGCCAACCAACCAGCAGTCGAAGACGTCGGCCGACTCCAGCGGTCCAGTCGCGACTTCAGCACGGTGCCCGCGGTGATGGCGCAATGGCTTGCCACCGTGCTGCCCGCCACGCCGCAGGTCACCGTCGAAAGCGGCGTCGACGCCACCGGCATGTCGTCGGAGACAATCATCCTGACCGGCCGCTGGGACGAGGCCGGCACGCCGGTCGAGCAGCGCTGGGTCGCCCGGGTGGCACCGAGCGCCGAGGACGTGCCGGTGTTCCCGTCGTATCGGCTCGACCATCAATTCGAGGTGATGCGGCTGGTCGGCGAGCTCACCGACGTGCCCGTCCCGCGGGTGCGCTGGATCGAGACCACCGGCGACGTGCTCGGCAAGCCGTTTTTCCTGATGGACTACGTGGAGGGCGTGGTGCCGCCCGACGTGATGCCGTACACGTTCGGCGACAACTGGTTTGCCGACGCGCCCGCCGAGCGGCAACGCGAACTGCAAGACTCCACCGTCGACGTGCTGGCAAAGCTGCATTCGATTCCCAACCCGGAGAAGACTTTTGGGTTCTTGTCCGATGACGGGGGCACCGCGCTGCGCCGGCACTTCGACTGGGTGCGGTCCTGGTACGACTTCGCGGTGCCGGGCATCGGCCGCTCGCCGCTGCTGGAGCGAACCTTCGACTGGCTGGAGGCCCATTGGCCGAAGCAGGCGGACGCCGGACGGCCGGTGCTGTGCTGGGGCGATGCCCGGGTGGGCAACGTGCTCTACCGCGACTTCCGGCCGGTGGCGGTGCTCGACTGGGAGATGGTGACGCTGGGTCCGCGCGAGCTCGACGTCGCGTGGATGATCTTCGCGCACATGGTTTTCCAGGAACTCGCCGGGCTGGCTGGGCTACCGGGACTGCCGGAGGTGATGCGCGAGGACGACTTTCGCGACACCTACCAGCGCCTCACCGGGGTGGAAGTCGGTGACCTGCACTGGTTTTACGTGTACTCGGGCGTGATGTGGGCGTGTGTGTTCATGCGCACCGGCGCGCGCCGGGTGCATTTCGGTGAGGTGGAAAGGCCCGACGATGTCGAGTCGCTGTTCTACCACGCCGCGTTGCTGAAAAGACTTATAGGAGAAGAGTAATGCTCGGACCGCTCGACGAATTTCCGGTTCACCAGATCCCGCAGCCGATCGCCTGGCCGGGGTCGTCGGACCGCAACTTCTATGACCGCGCGTACCTCAACGCCCACGACCGCACCGGCGACATCTTCCTGATCACCGGCATCGGCTACTACCCCAACCTCGGCGTCAAGGACGCGTTCGTGCTGATCCGCCGCGGCGACACCCAGACCGCGGTGCACCTCTCGGACGCCATCGACCAGGACCGGCTCAACCAGCACGTCGGCGGCTACCGGATCGAGGTCAGCGAGCCGCTGCGCAAGCTGCGGGTGATCCTGGAGGAAACCGAGGGCATCGCCGTCGACTTGTCCTGGGAGGGCCTGTTCGACGTCGTGCAGGAGCAGCCGCACCTGATGCGCTCCGGCAACCGGGTGACGCTCGACGCGCAGCGCTTCGCCCAGCTGGGCGCCTGGAGCGGGCGGATCATGCTGGACGGCGAGGAGATCGCCGTCGACCCCGCCACCTGGATCGGCAGCCGCGACCGGTCCTGGGGCATCCGCCCGATCGGCGAACCGGAACCGGCCGGCCGACCGGCCGACCCGCCGTTCGAGGGCATGTGGTGGCTGTACGTGCCGATGGCGTTCGACGACTTCGCCGTCGTGATGATCATCCAGGAGGCGCCCGACGGGTTCCGCTCGCTCAACGACTGCACCCGGATCTGGCGCGACGGTCGCGTCGAGCAACTGGGCTGGCCGCGGGTGACCACCCGTTACCGGTCCGGCACCAGGATCCCGACCGGGGCGACGATCGAGGCCAGCCGGCCCGACGGCACGCCGGTGCACTTCGAGGTGGAGTCCAAACTGCCGGTGCCGATCCATGTCGGCGGTGGCTACGGCGGCGACTCGGACTGGCTGCACGGCATGTGGAAGGGCGAGAAGTTCACCGAGCGGCTGACCTACGACATGGCCGACCCGGCGATCGCCGCGCGGTCGGGCTTCGGGGTGATCGACCACGTCGGCCGGGCGATTTGCCGCGACGGCGACGCCGAGCCTGTGGAGGGCTGGGGTCTGTACGAGCACGGCGCGCTGGGCCGCCATGACCCGTCCGGCTTCAAAGACTGGTTAGCGGTCGCGCCTTAGGTGCCTCGAATGTGGACTTGATACACGCGGTTCACCACAAACCGTGACATAAGTCCACAGTCGACGGTAGTGATGAGGTATGGAGTCCGCCGACGTCGTAATCGTGGGAGCCGGGTTCGCCGGGCTCACCGCCGCCCGTCAGCTCAAGCAATTCGGACACGACGTGCTGGTCCTCGAGGGGCGTAACCGGGTCGGGGGACGTTCGCACACCGGCCATGTCGCCGGCATCCCGGTCGACATGGGCGGCACCTTCGTCGGGCCGACGCAGGATGCAATGCTGGCGCTGGCCGGCGAACTCGGCATCGACACCGTCCCGACCTATTACGACGGCGCCAACCTGATCCGGTGGCGCGGCATGGTCCGCCGGTATTCCGGCACCATCCCGCGACTGTCTCTGGGCGGACTGCTCGACATCGGAAGGGTGCGTTGGCAATTCGAGCGCATCTCCCGGCGGGTTCCGCTGACCGAGCCGTGGACGGCGCGACGCGCGGAGCGGCTGGACTCCCAGTCGCTGGGCCGGTGGCTGCGCTCGGTGCACACCGGAGCCACCGCGCGCGACCTGCTGGCCATCATGGCGCGGGTGACCTGGGGGTGCGAGCCCGACGACGTGTCGATGCTGCACGCCGCCCGCTATGTGCACGCCGCCGGCGGTCTGGACCGGCTGCTGGACGTGGAAAACGGTGCGCAGCAAGACCGTTTCGCCGCCGGCACTCAGCAGATCGCCGACGCCATGGCGGCCGAGCTCGGCGACCGGGTGGTACTGGACGCCGCGGTGCGCCGCGTCGACCGGCACGATGGCGGCGTGACGGTCAGCTGTGAAAAGGGCTGCGCCGAAGCCCGTTTCGCCATCATCGCGGTCCCGCCGGAACATCGCGCGGGCATCGAGTTCACTCCCCCGCTGCCCGACGCGTACCACCAACTCGCCGGAGCCTGGCCGCAGGGCCGGCTGTCCAAGGCGTATGCGGCCTACCCGACGCCGTTTTGGCGGGGCAACGGATTCTCCGGCCAGGCGTTGTCCGACGAGGGCCCGGTGTTCATCACGTTCGACGTCAGCCCGCAGCCCGACGGACCGGGCATCCTGCTGGGATTCGTCGACGCCCGCAGCTTCGACAAGCTGCCCGCCGATCAGCGCCAGAAACGCGCGCTCGATTGCTTCGCCTCGCTGTTCGGCGAGGAGGCGCTCAAACCGCTCGACTATGTCGACCATCGTTGGGGCGCTGAGGAATTCGCACCAGGCGGCCCAACCGCCGCGGTGCCGCCGGGGTCCTGGACGCGCTACGGGCCGTGGTTACGCCGCCCAGTGGGTCCGATTCACTGGGCAGGCACCGAGACGGCGGACGAGTGGACCGGGTTCCTGGACGGGGCGGTGCGCTCCGGGCAGCGGGCCGCCGCGGAGGTCGCGGCGCGGTTACGAGCTGATCCGCCTGTCGCCCGCGACTAATTCGGCGAGCGCCCGCAATTCCCGGTTGACGTCGGCGGGACGTTCCAGCATCGCGCAGTGTCCGCCGGGCAGCACGACGAGCCCGACGAGATTCGGTGCGGCCGCAGCGATCCGGCGCGACTGGCTCAGCGGCGTCAGCCGGTCGCGTTCGCTGCCGATAACCAGCGTCGGCACCGTCAAACCGGACAGGCTGATGTGCCGCGAACCCAGCGAGTCGACAAGCGCCTTGCCGCAGCCGCCGCGCACCGCCGGGGACGTGGTGTCGAACAGCTCGTAGATCAGTGCGCCGACATTGGGGTCCGCATCGGCACCGACCGCCAGCAGCGAAACCATCTCGCGGCTGGCGCGCCGCACCGCGGGCGGCACCGTGAACGAACCGAAGATGCTGACCAGTGCACGCCCGCCCAACACCCGGACCGCGGCGAATGGCGCCGGCACCGGCAGGAACCGCACCTCGCGCAGCAGGTCACCGGTGGTGGTGTTGACCAGGGCGACCGCGTCCGCGCGCTGGGACACCTTGTGCCGGTACCGCTCCGACCAGGCGGCGATCGCGATGCCGCCCATCGAGTGCCCGGCGATGACGGCACGTTCACCCGGCGCGAGAGTGGCCTCGAGCACCGCGTCGATGTCGGAGGCCAGGTGATGCAGGCCGTAGTTCCGGCGCGGCGGAACGCCACTGCGTCCGTGGCCGCGATGATCGAACGCGATCACCCGGTAGTCGCCGGCCAGTTCGGCGATCTGATAAGCCCATACCCGGATGGCGCAGGTGATGCCGTGCGAAAGCACAATCGGATAGCCATCTTCCGGGCCGAACACCTCGGTGTGCAGACGGGTGCCGTCCGGGGCCCGTACGGAAAACACGCGGCTCGGCGGCAATTCGGCGGGTATCGGCGCAGGCGAACGTGGCGGTTGTCGAGAACCCATCGCCGCTCCCCTCCCGTGCGGGCCGCACTCCTGAGTCTACCGAGTGGGCCAGCGACTTGCGGACACCAAAACCCGGCGCCTAGGCGGTTTGTCGGCGGTCGGCGTCCACCCTACCGAACACCATCTGCTCGTCAATGGGGCGCAACCGATGGTCAATCACGTCACGCAGGAAGTGGTGGCTGACCACCCACGGACGCCGGGTACCCGACTTCGGCAGCACATCCAGGGCGCGTAACACGTAGCCCGCCTGCAGGTTCAGAGTCGGCTGCTCGGGCATGTCGGTGTCGCCGAGATGCGGATAGGCGTGTGTGTAGCCGTGAATCCTCATGTACTCCAACAGCTTTGCGACCGATTGCGCGGTCAGATCGGCGCCCAGGGTCCACGACGCGTTTGTGTAGCCAACGCACCAGGCCATGTTGGGGACGTCGTCGAGCATGTGGCGCTTGTAGACGAATCGATCATGCGGGTTGATCTTTTCGCCGTCGAGGCTGACCGTGATTCCGCCCAGCGCCTGCAATTGCAGCCCGGTGGCGGTGATGATGACGTCGGCGTCGAGGTGCCGACCGGACTTGCAGACGATGCCGGTGGCGTCCATGTGGTCGATGTGGTCGGTGACGACCTCCACGCGTCCGTCGCTGATCAGCTTGTACAGGTCGGCGTCGACGAGAAAGCACATCCGCTGATCCCACGGGTCATACGGCGGGGTGAAGTGGGTGTCGATGTCGAAGCCCCAGGGCAGATTACGTTCGGCGATGCGCCGCAGCAGTCTTTTCATGAACTCCGGCGCCCGGCGCGACACCTCCCACAGCAACACACCGATGAGCGCGTTGCGCCATCGGACAATCCAGTGAGCCACGTTCAGCGGCAACCACTTTCGAGCGAGTACTGCTGTCGGCTCGACCTTGGGCGCAGTAATCATGTACGACGGTGTGCGCTGCAACATGGTCACGCGCTGCGCCTGCTGCGCCAGGGTCGGGATCAGGCTGACGGCGGTTGCGCCGCTTCCGATTACCACGCAGCGCCTGCCGGTGCAGTCGAGCGTCTCAGGCCAGTGTTGGGGATGGACCACCTCGCCGGTGAAGTCCTCGATGCCGGGGAACGCCGGCCGGTAGGGGTTGTCGTAGTCGTAGTAGCCGGTGGCGAAGAACACGAACCGGCAACGGTAGGTCTGCTCCTGGCCGTCCCGGTCGGCGCGGATCGTCCAGGTGTCGGTGCCCGAATCCCAGTCGGCCGAGCGGACATGGGTGTTGAACCGGATGTGCTCGGCGATGTGGTGCTTGCGTGCGGTGTCGGAAAGATACTGCCAGATGTGGGTGCCGTCGACGATCATCTCCGGCCGCGTCCACGGCTCCCACGGGAAGCACAGCGTGTAGATGTCGCTGTCGGACCGCACACCCGGGTAGCGAAACAGGTCCCAGGTACCGCCGAGCTGCTCCCGTCGTTCCAGGATTGCGAAGCGCAGCTGCGGGTTGCGCTCCCGGATCCGGTAGGCGGCGCCGATCCCCGAGATCCCGGCACCGATGATCACCACGTCGAAGAACGGGTCCATGGCAGTAGCTCCTCTCGCGTGACTACCAGACTAGGCCCGATGGTCCGGCTTCTCCCCGGGCTTTACAGCCCGCATCGGCGCCGGACTAGGTCCGATGGTCCGGCTTCTCCCCGGGCTTTACAGCCCGCATCGGCGCCGGACTAGGTTCGTCTTGACAGAAAGAGGTGGCGATGCGCGCGGTACAAATTTCCCGGCTCGACGGGCCGGAGGCGGTGCAGGTGGTCGAGGTCGACGAGCCCGGCGGTGACGGCGCCGTCGTCGTCGACGTCCATGCTGCCGGGGTGGCATTTCCCGACGCGCTGCTCACCCGCGGCCTCTACCAGCACAAACCGGACCCGCCGTTCATTCCCGGCGGCGAGGCGGCCGGCGTGGTGCGCAGCGCCCCCGCCGAGGCGCCGGTGGCGGCCGGCGACCGAGTGGCGGCGTTGACGATGCTGTCCGGCGGCATGGCCGAAGTCATCGCGTTGCCGGCCGAGCAGGTGTTCAAGCTGCCGGACACCGTGTCGTTCGAGGCCGGCGCCGGACTGCTGTTCAACGACCTGACCGTGCATTTCGCGCTGTCCGAACGCGGCCGGCTCCGCGACGGCGAGACGGTGCTGGTACACGGCGCGGCCGGCGGCATCGGCACGTCGGCGCTGCGGCTGGCGCCCGCACTCGGGGCGGCCCGGACCATCGCGGTGGTCAGCACGCAGGAGAAGGCCGACATCGCCCGGACCGCCGGCGCCACCGACGTGGTGCTCGCCGACGGCTTCAAGGACGCGGTGCGCGACCTGACCGGTGGGCGCGGCGTGGACATCGTGGTCGACCCGGTCGGCGGCGACCGCGTCACGGACTCGCTGCGGTCACTGGCCCAGGGCGGCCGGCTGCTGGTGATCGGCTTCACCGGCGGCGACATCCCGACGGTGAAGCTGAACCGCTTGCTGCTCAACAACATTGACGCGGTCGGGGTCGGGTGGGGTGCGTGGGCGATGTCGCATCCGGGTTCTTTGGAGCGGCAGTGGTCGCAGCTCGAGCCGCTGCTGGCCTCGGGCGCAGTGCCACCCCCGCAGCCGGAGGTCTATCCGCTGGAGCGGGCCGGCGAGGCGATCGCGGCGCTGGAGAACCGCACCGCCAAGGGCAAGGTCGTGCTGCGGATGCGGGATTAGCTCGTTTTGCTGGGGCCTCTGCTGGGCACTCCACTCAGGCAATGGTCGGGATGGTACGACGCGGTGAGGTAGCGATGGACGTCATCAAATTGCTCGTGGCTGGTGTGGTGACCGTTGGTGCCCTGCTCAGTGCGCCGGTGCCGGTTGCGTCCGCCCAGCCGTGTCCGGACGTCGAGGTGGTGTTCGCCCGCGGAACGGCCGAGCCACCCGGTGTCGGCGGGGTCGGGCAGGCCTTCGTCGACGCACTGAATGCCCGGGCCGGCGGCAGGTCGGTCAGCGTCTATCCGGTCAACTACCCCGCCAGCAGCGATTTCGGCGCCGGCATCGAGTTCGCCCGAACTTTCGTCGACGGGATTCGCGACGCCGGCGGTCACATCGAGTCCACGGCGGCGAACTGCCCCAACACCAGGATCGTGCTCGGCGGATACTCCCAGGGCGCGGCGTTGGCCGGTTTCGTCACCTCGGCCGCGATACCGAAGGAAGTGCCGGCCGAATACGCCTCGTACGTGCCCAAGCCGATGCCGGCCGAGGTTGCCAACCACGTCGCCGCGGTGACGCTGTTCGGCACGCCGTCGAATCAGTTCCTCACCGAAAACGGAGCGCCGCCCATCAGAATCGGCCCGCTGTACGCGCCCAAGACCATCCAGCTGTGTGCGCCCGACGACACCATCTGCAATGGCGCTCCCAGCGCGCCACCCACCTTCGCGCATATGGCGTACCTGACGAACGGCATGACGGACCAGGCCGCGGATTTCGCGGTGAGCCACCTATAGGTTCGCTGGGTGCTGTGATGACCACGGACGGGCCGATTCCAGTTGGGACGCAACGCGAATCAGGACATCCTCGCGGCCGTATGCGGCGGCCAGCTGGACGCCGATGGGCAGGCCCTCGGCGTTGCGGTGCAGCGGCAGGCTGATCGCCGGCTGCCCGCTCATGTTGAACGGCGGCGTGAACGCGGCGAACCGCCCGGCTCGGCGCATCGGCGCCGTCGGATGCTCCGGGTCGTTCTCGAACTCCGTCAGGAAAAGCGGCGGCTCGGCCAGTGTCGGGGTGAGTAGCAGGTCCCAGCCGTCGGCCCACCATTGCTGCAGTTCCCGCCGGAATGTCCAGACCGCGGCCTGTGCCGCGGCATAGTCGACGGCGGTCAGTCGCTGCGCCTGCTCGACCAGCGCCCAGTTCACCGGCTCGACGTCGTCTTTGGTCATTTCGCGGCCGAGCGTCTCGCCGAACCCGCGCACCGCCATCGCCATTCCCGTCGCCCACAGCGCCATGAACTTTTGCGGCAGTGTGGTGTCGGCGAGGCATTTTGGCCATGCCGGCTCGACGATGTGGCCGAGGCCCTCCAGCATCGACGCCGCTGCGCGCACCGCCGCGACGCAGTCCTGGTGCAGGAAGTCGCCGCGCGGATGGACGTCGAGCAGCCCGATGCGCAGCCGTCCGGGGTCGGCGCCCACCTCGTCGAGGTAGGGCCGCTGCGGCGGCGGCGCAATGACGCTGTCGCCGATCCCGGGACCGCGCACCGCATCCAGCAGGCCCGCAGTGTCGCGCACCGTACGGCTGACGCACAGTTCGACGCCGAGGCCCGCCTCGGCGCGCGCCGGGCCGACCGTGATGCGTCCCTGGCTCGGCTTGAGTCCGACGACCCCGCAACACGACGCCGGGATACGGATGCTGCCGCCGCCATCGGAGGCGTTGGCGAACGGGACCATGCCGACGGCTACCGCGGCGGCCGCACCACCGCTGGACCCGCCCGGCGTCCGGTCCGGCGCCCACGGGTTACGGGTCGGGCCCCAGGCCAGCGGCTGTGTGGTCGGCAGGCTGCCCAGCTCCGGGGTGTTCGTCCGCCCGGCGATGACGAGTCCGGCCGCTTTGAAGCGGGCGACCAGGGTCGTGTCGGCGGTGTCGATTATGCGGGCTTCTTTCAGGGCCACGTTGCCGTTGGACAGAGTTTGGCCGGTGAAGCTGGTGTAGAGGTCCTTGAGCAGAAAAGGGACGCCGCGAAACGGGCCATTGGGAAGGTTCGGATCGGCGGCTACTTGGCGGGCGTGGTCGAACCATTCGATGACGACGGCGTTCAGCGACGGGTTCGTCCGCTCGATCCGCTCGATCGCCGCCTCGAGGAGCTCGCCCGGCGTGACGTCGCCGTTGGCCACCAGCCTCGCCTGGTCCGTGGCATCCATCCACCGCGTCTCGTCGGCAAGACTGCTCATGGCTCACGGTTGTACCACGGCCGGCGGCGCGAAAACGGCCGGCGGCGCGAAAACGGCCGCCGACTCGAACCCTCGGTTATCCGCTCCAGACGGTGCTGGCCGAACCCGGTTAGAGCGACCCCTTGGCTGCCACCCACTCTGTGGCCTGGCCGGTCACGGCGGCGATACGGTCGTAGTCGGCGTCGTAATGCAGGACGGTCGCCCCATTGAGTTCCGCTGTCGCAGCGATGATCAGGTCGGGTAGACGGAAATGGCGGTGCTGGCTCGTCTTGGCGAGTTCTCGGTGCACATCCAATGCCCGGTTCATGGCCTCCGAGGTCACGTTCATCCAGCGATGTCCATGCAGCGCGCCCCAGACGATCTCGTAACCCTTCGGATCCGGGGCACCGTTGAGGTACTCCAGAGCCGACATCTGGCATCCTGCGAGTCGCCCCTCTGCCAATAGCGATTCGAATCGGCGGCGCACGACGTCGTGGCGACCCTGCAACACGTAGACCGTTGTGTCTGCCAAGTACACGACACCGGCCATCAGAACGCTTCGGGTTCCAGCGCCTCTTGTTCGAGTCGAGTCAGGTCGCGGCCGGCGCCGTAACGCCACGAGGAATCGGAGTCGGTGAAGTCCATCGGGACACTGTTGAGGGTGGCGACGATCTTGCCGGCTTGGGTGCGCAGCGCGAAAGAGCGCAGCGCGGCGTTGATGGTGGCGACCTTGGTGTCGGTACCCAGGACCTCTTTGGCGGCGTCGAGCCACTCGTCGTTCACGTCGACCGTGATGCGTGTCATTGGTGAAATGATACACCAATCTCATGGGCAGCTATGCACCAAAAGTATGGAAAGCGATACACCATCCGCTAGGTCCGCACCTTGATGCCTGCCGGTAGCCGTTGCTCGACCCACTGCCAGTCGATTCGCTCCTGTTCGAGACGCACTCGCTCGCCCAAACCGTCGGTGACCAGGTCCGAATACAGCTCCTGCTCGTCGGGCGTCAGACGCGTGAGGACCGCCGTCGCCGGACGGTCCTCGGTCACCCAATGATCGCGATGGGTGAGCAGAGTCTCACGGTCCATAAGCACCGACTGTGCCTGCGGCAGCCACGCCCGCAGACGGTCAAGTATGGCGAATCCATGCGTATCGATATCCCCCCAGTAACGGACATCGACTTCGGCCAGCCAACGCAGTCGGCCCACGGCATCGACGTCGAACCCCCTCCCCCAGATGACGACGCCGTTGTCGGGCACCTCCACGCTCAGATAGCTGATCTCGTTCTCGATGATCACAGCCATCCGTGGTTCGACGTTGAGTTGCGTCAACTCCTCGCAGCGCACCGCTATCTCTGTTAGCGGAGCCACCAGGCCGAGCGAGGGGGCGGGCCGTAGCCGAACCAAACCGGGCTTCGATCGAAGGCCAAGGCCAGCCAGAAATCCCGAGGCGCTCGACGACACGCCAAGCATGGCTGCCAGAACCGGGCGGTGCCTTTCGGCGAACTTGGTGTCGACTCCGGGTGCGCTGATCTCGCGCAGATAGCGATGTGATTGCCGGTTACTGTCGAGCCAAATGTAGGCGGCGATCAGCCGCGGCACCTCGGGTGCCAGTTCCAGCGCACGATGCGGATGGTCGACGATCCACTGTCGAACTCGTGGATGTTGCTGCGCGAGAACCAACAGTTCGTCGAACCGGCGAAGCGATGCCGTCACGCCCAAGAGAGCGCAGGCCTGCTCCATCGAGGACACGACCGCCCGTACGGGCAGCTGGTTACGGCCGATCTGTCTGCCGCCGATCGATTGCCATTGCAGCGTGTATCGACGGTCGTCGCGGCGGCCGGCGTCGAGAGCCGCGACCCACCTGCGGGCGGCGGCAAGGTCATCACCGACCTCCGACGGCCTGGGGCCATGGAGTGGCACCTCAATCGGATCGAAGGGGTCACCGTTGGCGTGGGCGCGCAAGAGCGATCCGTCGTCCCACCGGCGTCGGACCCTGGCGGCAATGCCATCTGGTGTGGTCCACCCGCGACTCATGGCCGCCGGCCGTCACGTCGTGTGCGGTACTCCTCGATCGTCATCGTCTGGAGCCGAGAGAAGGTTCCGGTCGGATTGTCGACGAATCCAATTGCCTTGACGTACGGCTCGATGACATGCACCTTCTGCAACGGCGTGATGATGAGAAGTTGCAGCCCGAGCGTCGCGAAGAGCTCCAGCGCATAGCGTGTCGAGATATCCGAGCCGCGCCCAAATGCCTCGTCTATGACCGCGAACCGGAAGTCGCGTGACCGCTGTGCTCCCCACTCGAGCCCGAACTGGTAGGCAAGCGACGCCGCGAGGATCGTGTACGCCAGCTTCTCCTTCTGGCCGCCGGACTTACCGTCGGAGTCGCTGTAGTGCTCCCACTCGAGGTCGGTCTCGACGTCACGCTCGGAAGCCGAGAAAACGAACCAGTTGCGCACATCGGTGACGCGTCGAGTCCAGGTCTTGTCGGATTCGGCGTAGCCGTCCCGACCGCGAAAGCGTTCGATGATCCGCTTGACGTCTCGGAACCGCTGCTCGGAGTACTGGTCGCCATCGATCGCGAGGCTGTCGTTGGTCAGGTTGCGCAAGTCCGAACGGAATTGCGCGACATCCTGATTGGTGGTGGGTTCCTTCTCGAGGCGGATGAAGCGACCCGGGTTGTAGGGCACCGCCCCGAGCGCCTCGTTGATGCGGTCGACGCGCTCGTCGATGGCCGACGCCTGCCTACCCAGCCAGTTGTTGAACCCTGCGAGCTCTTGGATGGCGTTCTTGTTGAGCTGTTCTTTGAACTCGCTTTCGAAACGCGGAAGGTCGTCGGTCGCGACGCGGTTCCGGAACGCCAGAAACTCCTGGCGCGCATCGACATTGGCGTCCATGTCAGCGCGAAGCTCGGGCCAGCGGGTCAACACCGCTGCCATGTGCTGGCCCAGGTTCAGTCCGTGACCGTTCAGTTCGCGGGTCAGCTTTTCGATCCGCCTGTGCAGATCGTCGGACAGAACCGCCTCGGTCTCGGCGCAGTCCGCTGCATGCGTCGGACGGCGCCTCCCCAGGCGCTCGTCCAGGGCAGCGTAGGACTCCCGGGCGGCTTCCAGGTCCTGTTGCTGCTGTGCTGCGATGAAATCGTCGTCGCGCTTCTTGTCGTGTTCGGCCTGCTTTGCCTTGGCGAGAGTGGTGGCGAGTTCACCGGTGAGTTTCCTGATCAGCTCGGCGACCGCACTGTCTTCCTCGGCGTTGCGGTCCAGCGCGCGCGTGATCTCCTGCAGCCGCGACGAGCCTGCCTGCAACCGAATACGTTCAGCGTCATGGTTTTTCGCGCGCGCCTCGGCTTCGTCGACGTCGAGGTCAATCCAGGAGCGAAAGCCCTGAATCCGAAGTAGGGCGTCCAGCCTTTCCTGCAGCGCCTCCCGCTGAGCGCTGAGCCCGGCCACCTCGGAGGCGGCCGCCTCGCGCTCGGCCTCTAGCTGGCCAAGTTCGGCGCGCAGCGCGGCGATCTTGCGTTCGTTGGCCCAGCCCAGCACCCACCGGCGAGGATCGTCGACGCGGTGCCGGTCGTCCTTTTCGTGTCGGTCGCCCGAACGCACCTGACCCTCGCGGGTGACAGCGCGCCGCTCGGCTTGGAACTCGGTTAAGCTTGTTGCGCAACGGAAGTCGGCACGCTTGGTGAGTTCGTTGGCCAGATAGTCCCGGAACGGCCCGTCCTTGATGTCGATGCAGTCGGCGAGCCGCAGCCAGTCGTGGTCGGCCGGTTGCAGCCGGACCTGTTGGCGGGGAACCCTCTCGTAGACCAGCTTCGCTCCGGTCGCCTTACCGCCCCGGCCACGAAACATGAGCCGTCGGCCGTTCACCCATTCGACGACGGCATCGTAATGCTGCTGCGGCACCAGCAGAGAGAGCGCGAACCCGCGCAGCACTCGTTCGGCGGCGCCCCGCCACTCGGCGTGCTCGTCGAACACGTCGAGGAGTTCACCCGCGTAGGGAAGGTCCTCCGGCGTCAGCCCGAGGGCCGCGCACATCTCGGCGCGCACCTCGACCTGCTCGACGGGCAAGTTGCTGGTGCGCTGCTCCAAGCTGGTGACCTCGTCGGTGATGACCTCGCACTTGCGTCGCAGCTCTCGCTCGCGCCCGATCGCGTCGGCGGTGGCTGCGTCGAGGCTTCGCTTTTCGGCGATCAGCCGGGGACGCTCGGTGGAGACCAGCGCGGACAAGGCCGCGAACTCCTCGCTGTCGATGACGGGTTCCAGGCCAGCGCCGGCGACTGCCGCGTCGAACAGAACCCTTGAGCCACGGCGGGTTTCGGCCTGGGCGCGGGCCTCGCTTGCGAGCCGCTCCAGCTCTCCGATGCGGTCCCCGCCCGCCCCGGCGCGCTCCTCGATCAGAGATTCGCGCTCATGCTTGAGCCGTTGCTGCGTCGTCTCGGCAGCTTCCAGTTCCCTCGACCGGGCGGCGCCGTCGGCCTCTAACCGGGCGATCTCGCCGGCCAGCAGACCGGAACGAAGCTCCGCGATGAACAGCCGCACCGCCGATCGCTCTCGCTCCAGCGCGTCACGCTCGGAAAGCGCCGCGTCGTACTTGGCCGCGGTCTGCACAATGGGCTCGAGCGCTTCGAGTTGCTCTCGCGCCCGTTTGACGGCGTCGTGCGCCTTGGTCAGATCGTCGAAGTGGGCGATGATGTCACGAACACGATCGGCCGAGTCGCTCGGCTCGAGCATGTGGTCGCGGACGAAATCGTTGAGATTGCCAACGGATTTCATCGACACCGTCTGATGGAACAGCTCGAGTGCCTGCTCGGATCGGATGCCGAGCAGCCGGCGCAACGACGTTGCGTACTTGGGGAACTCGTCGAAGATCTCAGCCCCGGACGCCCGCAGCCTCTTGCGAAGGTCGCGAAGGTCGGACCCGAAGTCGGCGAAGTCCGTGGCGATCGACAGTTGTTTGGTCGCAGTGACAAAGAACCGGTAGGGCTGTCCGGTGCTCTCGCGCTGCTGGAAGACCTGGGCCAGGGTGACCGTCTCGTCATAGCCGTGGTTGGTGAACACGCCGAGGATCACCGAGTATGTTCGCCGGTTTTCGCGCAGTCCCTTGGCGCGAGACTTGCCGGTGGCCTCGTTTCGCTCCGACTTGTAGTGGCCTTCCACGTACGAGCGCAGTGTGCGTTCCTTGGCGTCGGCGCCGGCGGCTTTGTTGTAGGCCGCTTTGTGCGACGGCACCAGCAAGGTGGTGAGCGCATCGACGATCGTCGACTTGCCGGAGCCGATGTCACCGGTCAACAGCGCGGTGTCGGTACCCGGGCTGAACCGCCAGACCTGGCCGTCGAAGGTGCCCCAGTTCAACAGCTCCGCATGCGCCAGCCGGTAACCGGCTCCTCGGGTTTCATCGAGTTGCGCTGTGGCAGTGGAGCTTTCAGTCATGGTCGACTACCGTTCCGGCGTATTCGCGCAGTTTGGCCGCGAAGTCCGACAGGGTCTGGGCGTCGACGTAGGCCTTGAGGATGCGCCGCACCTCCCACTGGTCGCGCTGACCGCGCAATTGGCGCAGGAAGCCGAGTTCGGCGGCCTTCTTGATCGTCGTCTCCGCTTGATCCACGACTCGTGCGTCGTTGGTGGATTCGGCCTGAAAGAGCCGAAGCATCTCGACGATCTGCTCGGTGCTGAGCACCAATCGGCCTTCACCGCCACTGGTTTCGAACTCGACGAGCCTCTTGCGCAAGAGCACCAGCAGGAGACTGACGTTGTATGTCAGCGCGCGCCGCCGGACCAGGCGCGGCAGCGCCTCGTCCCCGTCGTCGTCGGGTCGGGACCGAAGGTAGGCGTAGCCCTCCGCGTCGTCGATCACCACGTCGACGCCGATCTTGGCGAAATGGTCTCGGACACCGGCACCCGACCGTTCCAGGGTCAGCCAGGTGTCCTCGTCGGATTCGCGGTAGACGACCCCCTGCATCAACCGGATGATGGCGCTGGCCACCGCGTGCTCGCTGCTCATTGCCGCCGCACCGTCACTTTCGGCAGCCTGGCCCGCTTGGTGAGGTCCGGGTTGGCGGAGTCGCGGTATTCCAGGAGGGTCTCGTCGGCGTCGTCCATGTCGACCGTCAGGTCTTCGTCGCCCAGGGCAAGGTAGCCAACGATTTCTGCGGCTCCTTGCTCGATGGGGTGCACGGCAACGACGTCGGACAGCAGGGCGGAGGAGTTCTCGGGTAGAACGGCGCGGATGATCTCGGCCAGGCGGGCTTGGTCGATGTAGGTCTGGGTGAAGAGTAGGTCGGTGTCGACCTCCTCCGTCGCCGCCGAAATCTCACTTTCGACTTCGGCCGCCACCGGCGCTTGATACAGCGGCCGCTCGAACGGCAAGGTCAGCTCGATGCCCGGCTCGTCGACCTCGAGCCCGAAGGGGGGCGGGGCGTCGCGCAGCTCGAGTGCGGCGCTTTCCACGGCCCGCACCAAGTCCAGTACGCGCCGGTTCTCCAGCCAGATCTGGTCGTCGAGGAAGCGGCGCAGTTGCTCCGATATCTGCCGAACGGTGCGCTGGGCCCGGTCGGCGGCTTCCGACCAGTCGTGGTGGATACCGCGGATCCTCTGGTCCTGTTCGATCATGTCCAGCGCGGACACCTTAGCGAGCAGCCCGGCGAGCTCGGCCTGGCGCGCCTCGGAGAGCAGGAAGTCGTAGAACGCCTGGAAGCTGCGGCCCTGATCCGAGCCAGCGATCTCGGAGCGACTGCCGACCAACTCGGCAAGTAGTTCGCCCTTGGAGCCGTCCCAGGCGGCGATCTTCTCTCGCGCGGCCCGGTCGAGGAGCCGGAAATTGTCTTCGACCTCGCGAAAATCCGAGAGCAGCTCGCGTGCGGTGGCGGCGAGCTGTTGGTAGCGATCGCGGACCGCTGTCGCGTCCAGCAACTGCACGACGCCAGCCTCGACGGCCGCGATCTGCGCGTCGAGTTCGTCGCGACGACGGCGCAACTCTGCCAGCCGGACATCGGGTTCGGTTTCGGTTCCCTGCGCGATCTGTCGCAGCAGCTCGACCACGGTGTGCAGCCGGGACTCAGTACCCACGAAGGACCTGCCCTGAAGCGTCGTGACCCAGCCGTAGGCCTTCTCGAAAGCCGGCGTGACCTCATAGTGGACCTCGTCGTCTCCAGGCGGGTAGAACCGCCGCAGATACGCGGCGTCGGTTGCTGCCCAGTCCTCCAAGTACGCTCGTGGGCTCTTCGGAAATCGTGGCTGCCCGTTTTCGGCGGGTTCGTCGGCGTTGAGCGCATAGAGATGGTCGTCCAAAGCGGCCGCAACTTCGCTTGCTGAGCACGCGCCTCGGTTGCCTTCGACAAAGAACTTTCCGAGAAAGGAGAGGATCAGAGTCGCGTTACCTGCACGCAGTAGTCGCCAAGCAGGGTGTCGATCCCGCAAGGCGCGGATTGCCTCGTACTCCACACGCAGAGCGTAAGCAAGGACACCGACATGTTGGGGCAGCGAATCGCTGTCACCAGATACGGCCGTTGTGGGCGGCGCGAAAACGGCCGCCGACTGATGCCGGCGGCCGTTTCGATTTAGTAGCGGGGACAGGATTCGAACCTGCGACCTCTGGGTTATGAGCCCAGCGAGCTACCGAGCTGCTCCACCCCGCGACGGGTAAATGCAAGGTTACCGAACGCGGGCGGCGCCCACCAAATCGCGGGTCAACATGCCGCGAGCGTGCGCAAACCCGGGAATTATGTCGGCGTGTCGCCCGGGGACGCGCACGTTCGCGGGGAAGGCGACCCGTCGCTTACTTGGCGTTGTTGAACTTGGTGATCGCGTCGTCGACCCGCTGCAGCGCTGCGCCGTAGGCGGCGAAGTCGCCCTTCTTCTGGGCATCGCGCGCCGCGGCGATGGCCGCCTGGATCTCCTTCATCGCGGCGGCCTTGGCCGGCGACAACGTTGTCGCACCGTTGGGCGAGGGCGGGACGGCCGCGGCCGGCGGCGCGGGTGACGCCGGCACCGAATCGGCGGCCGGCGGCGGCGTTCCCGCCGGCGGGCTGGCCGGCGCACCGGCATCGGTCGGCGCGATCTCCGTCGCGGTGGCACCGGCGCCCGGCCCGAACAGTCCGGTCAGCGCATCACCAACGGTGGGCCCGTAGCCGATTTTGTCGTTGTACATCATTGCGACCCGGATCAGCCGCGGATACGACGACGCCGCGTCACTGGAGCCGGGCGAGGCATACACCGGTTCGACATAGAGCAGCCCGCCCTGCGCCACCGGCAGCGTTAGCAGGTTGCCCCACCGGATCCGGTTCTGGTTGTCCCGGCCGATCACACCGAGGTCTTGCGACACCGCGGTGTCGGTGGTGATCGCATTGTTGGCCAGTTTCGGCCCGTTGACCTGGCCGGGAATGGTCAGCACGGTGATCTTGCCGTACGTCGCGGGATCCGAGCTGGCGCTGATGTAGGCCGCCAGATAGTCGCGCTTGAACCTGTTCATCGCGCTCGTCAGCTGATACGACGCCGAATTGTCACCCTTGGCAAGGTTTTTCGCGACGATGTAGTACGGCGGCTGGTAGCTGCTGGCGGTCGGGTTAGGGTCCAGCGGCACATCCCAGAAATCCGACGTGGAGAAGAACGTCACCGGGTCGTTGACGTGGTATTTGGCCAGCAGCATGCGCTGCACCTTGAACAGGTCCTCCGGATAGCGCAGATGCTCGGCCAGCTCGGGGGTGATCTGGCTCTTCGGTTTGACCGTGCCCGGGAACACCTTCATCCACGCCTTGAGCACCGGATCGGCCTCGTCTTGGGCATAAAGCGTGACCGTGCCGTCGTAGGCGTCGACGGTGGCCTTCACCGAGTTGCGGATGTAAGAGACCTGCTTGTCGGGCGCCAGCCGGTTGAACGCCACCTCGTTGGAGTCGGCGGTAGCCGACGACAACGACGTCAGCTCGGAATACGGATAATTGTCCAGCGTGGTGTAGCCGTCGATGATCCACACCAGCCGCTTGTTGACGATCGCCGGGTACACCGCGCTGTCGGTGGTCAGCCACGGCGCCACCGCCTCGACGCGCTGCGCCGGATCGCGGTTGAACAGGATCTTGCTATTGGACCCGATCACGTTGGAGAACAAGAAGTTTCGCTCGGCGAACTTCGCGGCGAACACGCTGCGCGATATCCAGCTGCCGATCGGGACTCCGCCGCTGCCGGTGTAGGTGTAGTTCTTGGTTTCGGTGTTGGTCTCGTAGTCGTATTCGCGGTCGTTCCCGTTCTTTCCGACGATCGCGTAGTCGGCCGGGGTGTTGGCGATCACCGGCCCGAAATAGACGCGGGGCTGATCCAGCCGTGCCGGACCGTCGGACACCACGCCGCCGTTGGCGCCGACGACGTTGACCAGGAACTCCGGATAGCCGCCGTTCTGGTTGGGGTCGTTGGCAATACCGCGCACCGTGTTGGCCGGCGACGCGATGAACCCGTTGCCGTGGGTGTATACGGTGTGCCGGTTGATCCAGTCGCGCTGGTTGTCGATCAGCCGGTCCGGGTTGAGCTCGCGGGCCGCCACCACGTAGTCGCGCAGATTGCCGTCCCGGTCGAGGTAGCGGTCGATGGAGAGCTGGTCGGGGAAGAAGTAGAAGTTCTTGCCCTGCTGGAACTGAGTGAACGCCGGGCTGACGATCGTCGGGTCGAGCAGCCGGATGTTCGAGGTGGTAGCGCGGTCGGAGGCCACCTGCTCAGCAGTGGCGCGACCGTCGCCGCTGTAGTTGCGGTAGCTGACCACGTCTTCGGTCAACCCGTACGCTTGCCGGGTCGCGTTGATGCTTCGGCTGATGTATTCGCTTTCCTTTTGCGCCGCATTGGGTTTGACGCTGATCTGCTCGACGATCAGCGGCCAGCCGGCTCCCACGATCAGCGACGACAACAACAGCAGCACCAGGCCGATGGCTGGAATACGCAAGTCCCGCAACACGATTGCCGAGAACACCGCACCCGCGCAGATCAGCGCGATCGCCAGCAGGATCAGCTTGGCCGGCAGCACCGCGTTGATGTCGGTGTATCCGGCACCGGTGAACGGCTTGCCGGCCCGGGTGTGCGAAAGCAGCTCGTAGCGGTCCAGCCAGTAGGCAACCGCCTTGAGCAGAACCAGCGCACCGACCAGGCTGATCAACTGGATTCGCGCCGAACGGCTCAGCGCGCCGGTACGCCCGGACAGCCGGATGCCGCCGAAGATGTAGTGCGCCACCAGGTTCGCCACGAACGCCAAGAACAGCGCCACGAACAAGTAGCCGACCACCAGCCGGTAGAACGGCAGATCGAAGGCGTAGAAGCCGAGATCCTTGCCGAATTGCGGATCCCTGATGCCGAAGACGCCGCCGTGCAGGAACAGCTGGATACGCACCCAGTAGGTCTGCGCGATGATGCCGGCCAGCAGGCCGATCATCGCCGGGACTCCGATTCCGATCAGCCGCAGCCGCGAAAGCACCACGGTGCGATACCGCGCCACCGGATCGTTGCCGTTGCTCGGCACGAACACCGGACGGGTCCGGTAGGCCAGCGCCAGCCCGCCGAACACGATGCCGCCGACCAGCAGCCCCACCACCAAAAACACCGCGAAGCGGGTCATCAGCACGGTCGTGAAGACCGATCGGTAGCCCAGTTCGCCGAACCACAGCCAGTCGACGTAGGCGTCGATCAGTCGCGGACCTACCAGCAGCAGCAATATCACTACCAGCGCGATCGCGATCAGAATCCGGCTGCGCCGAGTAAGCTTCGGCATTCTCGCCGTGGGCCGCATTCCCACTACTTACGCTCCCTGGCCGTTTGTATCGACGGTCACAACTGTACGCAGGGTTTCAGCAACTCGGCGGCTGCCCACCCGACGTCACCGCGTGCAGCGCATCCACCGCCTGCCCGAGGTTCTCGACCTTCACCAGCTGCAGTCCGGGCAGCTTGTCCGAGCTTGCCTCGTAGCAGTTCTTGGCCGGCACCAAAAACACCGTGGCCCCGGCCGCGCGGGCGGCACTCATCTTGTGCACGATGCCGCCGATGGGGCCCACCTTGCCCTCGGCGGTGATGGTGCCGGTGCCCGCGACGAACTTCGAGCCGGCCAAATCGCCGGTGGTGAGTTTGTCGACGACGGCGAGGCTGAACATCAGCCCCGCGGAGGGGCCGCCGACGTTGGCGAGGTTGAAGTCGATGGCGAACGGCGCCCACGGCGCGTCCAACACCGACACCCCCAAAAAGCCGTAGCCCCGATCGGGGTTGGCGCCTAACGTGATCCGCGCAGTGCCGGGCGGGGCGTTCTTGCGCCGGAAGTCGATGGTGACCGACTGGCCGGGCTTGGTTTTCTTCAGCAGCGACGTGAACTGCTCAACGTTGGCCACCGGTGTGCCGTCGACCGCGTCGAGCGCATCGCCGTCCTGCAGCTTGCCCTTCGACGGTCCCGGGTCGCTCACCGCGGCAACGGTCACCGCCTGCGGGTACTTCAGATACCCGAGGGCGGCGTACTCGGCGCTGTCCTCGGACTGCCGAAAATCCGCGTTGTTGGCCTTGTCGACTTCGTCACGCGACTTGCCCGGCGGGTAAACCAGGTCACGCGGCACCAGCTGCTCCTGCCCGGACAGCCACAGCGTCAGCGCCTCCCCCAGGCTCAGGCCGTCGCGCTGCGACACCGTCGTCATGTTCAGGTGACCGGTCGTGGGATGCGTCTGAGTGCCCTCGATGTCGACCACCTGTTTGCCGTCGACCTCACCGAGCGTGTCAAACGTCGGACCTGGACCCAGTGACACGTAGGGCACCGTCGCCACCGCCAGCAGCACGCCGAACGCCACAATCGGCACCAGCGCGACGATCAGCGTCAGAATCCGCCTGTTCACGTCGCCTACCCTAGGCTGTCGTGGTGGCGACCCGCTCCGCCCTTTGCCGCGCCGGCGATCGCTACCAGGTGCCGTTCACTGTCAGCGTGACGGCGGATCGCTCGCGGCGGTTCGGCGATGAGTACCGTTGGGGGTATGGCTGACCCGCCTTTCGGCTTCTCCGCCGGCGACGACCCCGAGCGCGACAAGCCGGGCAAAGACGACTCGGGCTCCACCGACCCGTTCGGGATGGGCGGCAATTTCGATATGGCCGACCTGGGCCAGATCTTCACCCGTCTCGGGCAGATGTTCAGCGGCGCCGGAACAGTGATGGCGTCCGGGAAGGCCTCCGGCCCGGTGAACTACGAACTGGCGCGTCAGCTGGCATCCAGTTCGATCGGTTTCGTGCCGCCGATCCCGGCCGCCACCCGATCGGCGATCAGCGATGCCGTGCACCTCGCCGAAACCTGGCTGGACGGGGCGACCGCACTACCGGCCGGCACCACCAAGGCCGTCGCCTGGAGCCCCACCGACTGGGTGGACAACACGCTGGAAACCTGGAAACGGTTGTGCGATCCGATGGCTCAGCAGATTGCCACCGTGTGGGCGGCAGCGCTACCCGAAGAGGCCAAGAACATGGCCGGCCCGCTGCTGGCGATGATGTCGCAAATGGGTGGGATGGCGTTCGGCTCGCAGCTCGGCCAAGCGTTGGGCCGGCTGTCCCGCGAGGTGCTGACGTCCACCGACATCGGATTGCCGTTGGGCCCCAAGGGAATTGCGGCACTGCTGCCGGACGCGGTGGAATCCTTCGCCGACGGGCTGGAGCAGCCGCGCAGTGAGATCGTGACATACCTGGCGGCCCGCGAGGCCGCCCACCACCGGCTGTTCAGCCATGTGCCGTGGTTGTCCAGTCAGCTGCTCGGCGCCGTGGAGGCCTACGCCAACGGCATGAAGATCGACATGGCCGGAATCGAGGAGCTGGCAAGGGATTTCAACCCGGCGTCGCTGACCGATCCGTCGGCGGTGGAAGACCTGTTGACGCAGGGCGTGTTCGAGCCCAAGGCGACACCCGAGCAGACCCAGGCACTCGAACGGCTCGAGACACTGCTGGCGTTGATCGAGGGGTGGGTACATACCGTGGTGACCGCCGCACTGGGCGATCGCATCCCGGGTGCGGCCGCACTGGCCGAGACGCTGCGCCGGCGCCGGGCCACCGGCGGACCCGCCGAGCAGACGTTCGCGACGCTGGTCGGTTTGGAACTTCGTCCGCGCAAACTGCGGGAAGCCGCGGTGCTGTGGGAGCGCCTCACCCAGGCCGCCGGCGTGGACGCCCGCGACGCGGTGTGGCAGCACCCCGATCTGCTGCCGGAGGCCGAGGACCTCGACGAGCCCGCCGGCTTCATCGACCGGGTCATCGGCGGCGACACCAGCGGCATCGACGAGGCGATCGCCGAGTTCGAGCGCGGCGTCGACCCCGGCCCCGACGGCTCTGTGGATAGCTGAGCGGAGCGTCGCGCCCGACGTGGCACAGTCGCGACCGTGCCGAGCACGCTGTACGCGCTTGATCCGGCGATGCCGGTGCTGGTACGCCCCGATGGCGCGGTGCAGGTGGGCTGGGATCCGCGCCGCGCCGTGCTGGTCCAGCCGCCACGTGGCCTGACCGCCGTCAAGCTGGCCGCGCTGCTGCGCGGCATGCAGTCGCCGGTGCCCATCAGCGAGCTGCACCGGCGCGCGGACGCGGTGTCCGCGCAGGACCTCGACGATCTCGTCGCGCAATTGGTCGACGCCGGCGTCGCCGCCCGCAGTCGCCCGCGGCCCGGCCGGTCGGCGTCGATCCGGGTCCATGGCCGCGGACCGCTGTCGGATCTGCTGCTCGGGGCGCTGCGCTGCTCGGGTGCCCGGATCAAGCACAGCAGCCAGCCGCATGCCGTGGTGACCCACACCGGCACCGACCTGGTGATCTTGTCGGACTACCTAGTGGCCGACCCGCGGATGGTGCGTGAACTGCACAGCCAGCGCGTCGCACATCTCCCCGTCCGGGTGCGCGACGGCGCGGGGCTGGTCGGGCCGCTGGTTATCCCCGGGGTGACCAGCTGTTTGGGGTGCGCCGATTTGCACCGCCGGGACCGCGACGCGGCCTGGCCCGCCGTCGCCGCGCAACTGCGCGACGCCGTCGGCACCGCCGACCGGGCGACGCTGCTGGCGACGGCGGCGCTGGCGCTCAGCCAGGTCAACCGGGTGATCGGAGCGGTGCGCGGCGGAGACACAGCACGCGATCCGGGGCCGCCCACCGCGTTGAATGCCACCCTCGAATTCGACGTTCATGCCGGCTCGATTGTGGCGCGGCAGTGGCCGCGCCACCCACTGTGTTTTTGTTGACATCGCGCGTTGCCAACTCGATGCGGGCGACGGTCGGGCAGTCATGGATGATGGGTATGTGACAGACATCAAGCGGGGCCGCGCGGCGCGCAACGCGAAGTTGGCCGGCCTGTCGGTGAACATCGCCGGCCGCACAGCGCTCGGCTTCGGCAAGCGACTGACCGGCAAGTCCAGGGACGAAGTCAACGCCGAGCTGATGGAAAAGGCGGCCCATCAGCTGTTCACCGTCCTCGGCGAGCTCAAGGGCGGCGCGATGAAGGTCGGCCAGGCGCTGTCGGTGATGGAGGCCGCCATCCCCGAGGAGTTCGGCGAGCCCTACCGGGAAGCGCTGACCAAGCTGCAAAAGGATGCGCCGCCGCTGGCGGCACACAAGGTGCACCGGGTGCTCGACGCCCAGCTCGGCACCAAGTGGCGCTCCCGGTTCGTCGACTTCGACGACACCCCGGTTGCGTCGGCCAGCATCGGGCAGGTCCACAAGGCGGTGTGGCACGACGGCCGCGAGGTTGCGGTCAAGATTCAGTACCCGGGTGCCGACGAGGCGCTGCGCGCCGACCTCAAGACCATGCAGCGCATGGTCGGCGTGCTCAAGCAGCTCGCACCCGGCGCCGACGTCCAGGGCGTGGTCGACGAGCTGATCGAACGGACCGAGATGGAGCTGGACTACCGGCTGGAGGCCGATAACCAGCGCGCGTTCGCCAAGGCCTACGCCGACGACCCGCACTTCGTGGTGCCTCACATCGTCGCGAGCGCCCCCAAGGTAGTGATCCAGGAGTGGATCGACGGGATCCCGATGTCGGAGATCATCCGCAGCGGCACCGTCGAGCAACGCGACATCATGGGCACCCGGCTGATGGAGCTGACCCTCGGCGCGCCGCGGCGGCTGGAGATGATGCACGGCGACGCCCATCCCGGCAATTTCATGCTGCTGGCCGATGACCGCATGGGTGTCATCGACTTCGGCGCGGTGGCGCCGCTGCCCGGCGGTTTGCCGATCGAGCTGGGGATGACGATTCGGCTGGCCCGCGAGAAGAACTACGACCTGCTGCTGCCGACGATGGAGAAGGCCGGCCTGATCCAAAAGGGTCAGCAGGTGTCGGTGCGCGACATCGACGAGATGCTGCGCCAGTACGTGGAACCGGTCGAGGTCGAGGTGTTCCACTACACCCGCAAATGGCTCCAGAGGATGGCCGGGAAGCAGATCGACCGCTCGGTCACCCAGATCAAGACTGTGCGCCAAATGGACCTGCCGCCCAAGTTGGCCATTCCGATGCGGGTGATCGCGTCGACGACGGCCATCCTGTGCCAGCTCGATGCGCATGTGCCGATCAAGGCGCTGTCGGAGGAGCTGGTGCCCGGCTTCGCCGAACCCGACGCCGCTGTTGTTTAAACCGCCGCGAGGGTGCAACAGCCGACGTTGTCACTCGACAAACGCGTCGGCAGTTGCACTTTCGTGGTGTTAGGCAGCGACGGCGTCCTTGCGCGGACGGCCGCGGGGCCGCTTGCGGCTGACAATCGAACCGCGGTCCAGGATTTCGCCGCCCCACACACCCCACGGCTCGCCGCGTTCCAGCGCCGCAGCCAGGCACTGGGTGCGAATCGGGCAGTCGGCGCACAGAGCCTTGGCGCGCTCCAAGTCGTCGGGACTGTCGGCGAACCACAGGTCGGGATCGCCGACGTGACACGGCAATTCCGGCAGCATTTCGTCGCGGACCGTCTGTCTCGACATGTCCTGGTCACCTGCTTCCTGGTCTGGTTGCGGTCTTTGGAAGATCCGGACCAGGTGGCAGGTTGCCGACCCGAAAACTGTGGCCACGGATCTTGTTTCGAGTCCGTGGCCATTGAGGGGCTATTCCCTAGAACCTAGGTGGAGCCCCGATCCACGGACGCGTTGGTAGCGCCGCCGATGCGGCCGCCGCAGCGGCATGCGCGACATGGCGGGAGCCAGTCTTACGAGCCCAGCCGGCCAGGCCTACGCCGAATGCGTTCATGGTGATCATCGTGGCTCCCTCCTTCCGTGCGCTGCCGTAAGAATTGCGGTTCCAGGCTAAACGGTAGCAGGCCGGCGGGGCAAACGATTTTCTGAGCTGGGGTTTTGTGGCGACCCGCTGCGCCCGGCTTCGCCGCGCTTGCGATCGCCACGGGGTTTAGCCCCGGCTGCGGACCAGCTCCAACACGTCCGGCCCGAACTGCTCGAGCTTGCGGGCACCGATACCGGGGATCGCGACCAGCGCAGCGTCGTCGGCGGGCAGCGTCTCCGCGATCGCGATCAGCGTGTTGTCGCTGAACACGACGTAGGCGGGCACGTTGAGCTCCTTGGCGGTGCGCAGCCGCCAGTCCTTGAGCCGCAGCAACAACTCGTCGTCGATGTCGGCGGCGCACGTTTCGCAGCGGCGCAACATGATGGCCGCCGGCGTGGTCAGCGCCTTGTTGCAAATGCGGCAACGCGATGCGGCGCCGCGGTTGCGCCGCGGCTTACTGGGTGTCGGGTCGGACTGCGTCTGCGGGGCGATCCCGTTGAGAAACCGTGACGGCTTGCGGCTCTGCCGCCCGCCCGGCGTCCGCGACAACGCCCAGCTGAGGGCCAAATGCACACGCGCCCTGGTGATTCCGACGTAAAGCAGCCGCCGCTCTTCCTCCACGGGTTCACTGTCGGCACCGTGCGCCAACGCGTGGCTGATCGGCAGCGTGCCGTCGGCCAGGCCGACCAGAAACACTGCGTCCCACTCCAACCCCTTGGCGGCGTGCAGCGACGCCAGGGTGACACCCTGCACCACCGGCGGGTGACGGGCGTCGGCGCGCATTCGCAGCTCGGCCAGCAACCCGGGCAGGTGCAGTTGCGGGCGGTGCGCCACCTCCTCGTCGACCAGTTCGGCCAAGGAGCTCAGCGCCTCCCAGCGCTCGCGGGCCCGGGTGCCCGCCGGCGGCTGCGCCGTCAACCCCAGCGGTTCGAGCAGCCCGCGCACCACGTCCGGCAGATCGCCCTCGACGCCCTGGTTTGCCGCGCGCTGCAACACCAGCAGCGCCTGGCGGATCTCCTGACGGCTGAAAAACCCCTCGCCGCCGCGCACCTGATAGGGAATGCCGGCCTCGGTCAGCGCCTCCTCGTACACCTCGGACTGGGCGTTGATCCGGTAGAGCACCGCGATCTCCGCCGGCGCAGTGCCCGCTGCGACGAGCTTCGCGATGGCCTTGGCCACTGCGGCGGCCTCGGCGACCTCGTCGGGATGCTCGTGAAACGACGGCACCGGGCCCGGATCGCGCTGGCCGACGAGGTGCAGCTTGCTGCCGGCGACCCGTCCGCGGGCGGCGGCGATCACCCGGTTGGCCAGCGACACCACCTGCGGGGTGGAGCGGTAATCCCGTTCGAGGCGCACCACGGTGGCCTCCGGGAACCGCCGGGAGAAGTCGAGCAGGTAGCGCGGGCTGGCGCCGGTGAACGAGTAGATGGTCTGGTTGGCGTCGCCGACGACGGTCAGGTCGTCACGCTCGCCGAGCCACGCCGAGAGCACCCGCTGCTGCAGCGGGGTGACGTCCTGGTATTCGTCGACGACGAAGCAGCGGTACCGGTCGCGGAATTCCTCGGCGACGGCGGTGTCGTTTTCGATCGCGCCCGCGGTGTGCAACAGCAGGTCGTCGAAGTCGAGCAGCGCGGGGCCGTCGCTGCGGGCCTTGAGCGACTCGTAGCCGCCGTACACCGCGGCGACCCGCGCGGCGTCCAACGGGATGTCGCGACCGGCCTGGGCGACCGCCTCGGGGTACTGCTCCGGGGAGATCAACGACGCCTTGGCCCACTCGATTTCGCCGGCCAGATCCCGCACGTCGTCGGTGCCCAGTTGCAGCCCGGCGCGGTTGGCTGCGCGGGCGACGACGGCGAACTTGGTGTCCAGCAGCTGCCAACCGGTGTCGCCGACGACCCGCGGCCAGAAATAACGCAGTTGGCGGTGTGCGGCCGCGTGGAAAGTCATTGCCTGGACATTGCCGATGCCGAGCGCCCGCAGCCGCGAGCGCATCTCGCCGGCCGCGCGCTGGGTGAACGTCACCGCCAGCACCTGCCCGGCGGAGATGTGGCCGGCGGCGACCAGCTGGGCGATGCGGTGCGTGATGGTGCGGGTCTTGCCGGTCCCGGCGCCGGCCAGCACGCAGACCGGTCCGCGGGGCGCCAGCACGGCCTCGCGCTGCTCCTCATCGAGATCGGCAAGCAAGGCGTCCGCGATCACCGGCATGCCGTCCATCTTGGCAGTGGCAGCCGACAGACGCCGTATATAAACGACGTATGACCGCTGCGCTCACGATGTACACGACGCCCTGGTGTGGCTACTGCCACCGGCTCAAGACCATGTTGAAAGCCGCCGGAATCTCCTACGACGAGGTCAACATCGAGCAGGACGCCGCGGCGGCGGAGTTCGTCGGTTCGGTCAACGGAGGCAACCGGACCGTTCCCACCGTCAAGTTCGCCGACGGCTCGACGCTGACCAACCCGGCCGCCGGCGAGATCAAGGCCAAGCTGGCCGAGCTGGCCGGGTAAGCGGTTCAGCCGGCCGCCGCCCAGGACTCGATGATCACCCGGGCGATCGAAACCGAGCCGGGCAGAAGCAATTTCGAGTCGGAGTTGCTGCCCCAGTCGCCGGCTGCCAGCGCTGCGCGCACCTCGTCGCGGGTGAACCACGCCGCCTCGGCGATCTCGCCGTCGTTGAAAGCGAACTTCTGATCCGGGTCGGCCACCGCGTGGAACCCGACCATCAGCGAGCGAGGGAACGGCCACGGCTGGCTGCCCAGGTAACGCACGTCGCGCACGGTCAGGCCTATCTCCTCGCGGACCTCGCGGGCCACGCACATCTCGAACGACTCGCCTGCCTCGACGAAGCCGGCCAGCAGCGAGAACAACCGCTGCGGCCACACCGTCTGCCGGGCCAGCACCGCGCGGTCCGCGCCATCGTGCACCAGGCAGATCACCGCAGGGTCGATCCGTGGGAATTCCTCGTGCCCGGTCAGCGGGTTGACCCGCGCCCAACCCGCCCGGATCGGCTTGGTCGGCGCGCCGTCGAGGGCCGAAAACCGGGCGCTGTCATGCCAATTCAGCAAAGCCATGGCCGACGACACGAGCTGCGCGCTGACGTCGTCGAACAGCTGACCCGCCCGGCGAAGGTCGGCCACCTCGACACGGGCGTCGGGGTCCTCGGGGGCTTCCAGCGGGCCGCGGACGGCCCACACGTGCCGGTCGCCCTCGATGCGGCCCAGAAACACCGCATCCGGCGGAGGTTTGTCGGCCAGCGTGCGCGCTGCACCTAGCACCACCCGGCCGTCGGCGACCAGCACCTGGTTGCGGTGGTCCACGCGCAGCAGTGCGGCGTCGGCCCAGCCGGCGGTCGCTGCCTCGATGTCGGTGCGCAGCTGGTCGGCGCGGTCCGCGCCGATGCGGGACAGCAGGGGCGCGCTTTGCAATTCGAAATCCACGAGCTAGACCTCCTCGTGCCGACCCGCGGCGCCCGGCTCCGCCGCGCTTGCGATCGTCACTTCCCCACGCTGCGGATGTAGAGCAGCCGGTCGTTGGCCTCGATGGCGTCGACCTCCGGCGCGTCCACCCGCACCAGGTTGCCGTCCCGCACGACGCCCAGCACGATGTCGCTCAGGTGCCGAGGCGAACCGCCGACCTCCGTCGGCTCCACCTCCCGTTCGGCGATGGCGAACCCGGCGTCGGGGGTCAGCAGATCCTCGATCATCTCCACCACGCTGGGCGTGGTGGTGGCAATGCCGAGCAACCGGCCGGCGGTCTCCGAGGACACCACGACCGAGTCGGCGCCCGATTGCTGCAGCAGGTGCTGGTTTTCGGCCTCCCGGATCGACGCGACGATCTTGGCTTTCGGCGCGAGTTCGCGAGCGGTCAGCGTGACCAGCACCGCGGTGTCGTCGCGGCTGGTGGCGACGACGATCGAGGCGGCGTGCTGCGCGCCGGCGAGCCGCAGCACGTCGGATCGGGTGGCGTCGCCGTGCACGGTGACCAGCCCGGCCGCCGTGGCATGGTCGAGCGCGGCCTGGTCGGTGTCGACGACGACGATCTCGCCGGCCGGCACCTCGTCGCCGAGCATCGCGGCGACCGCCGTCTTGCCCTTGGTGCCGTAGCCGATGACGACGGTGTGGTTGCGCACTCTGCTCCTCCAACGCTGGATCTTCAGTGCCTGCCGGGATGTTTCGGTGACGACTTCAAGCGTCGTCCCGACCAACAAGATGAGGAAGGCGATCCGCAGCGGTGTGATGACCAGGACGTTGACCCCGCGCGCGAACTCGGAAATCGGTGTGATGTCGCCGTAACCAGTCGTCGACAGGGTCACCGCGGCGTAGTACATGCAATCCAGCAACGTGAGCTGGTCCCCCCGGGTATCGCGATAACCGCCGCGATCGAGGTAGACGCATACGGTCGCAGCGAACAACGCCACCAGGGCAATGCCTATCCTGCGGAAAATGATGCGAGCGGGGCTCGCTTCCCCCTGGGGGATGCGCAGCACACCGACAAGTGCGTAACTGGGCTGGGCGGTGAGCGTCTCGTCGAGACCGCTCAACCGCCGCCAGCTAGCTCTGGCCACGGTTCATCGGCGGGCGCACGACACAATGTAACCATGACCGCTACCACAGCTCACCCCGACGCGAACCCGGCTCCCGCATACCGCATGGGCGCCCTGCTGATCGGGATGGGTATCACCCACTTTCTGGCGCCCAAACCATTCGACACCATCGTCCCGGTGGAACTGCCGGGCAGCCAGCGGTTCTACACCTACGCATCCGGCATTGCCGAGGCGGCCACCGGTGTGCTGCTGCTCGCCAGGAGCACCCGCCGGTTGGGCGCGCTGGCGGCGGCGGTGCTGTTCGTCGCCGTCTTCCCGGCCAACGTCAACATGGTGCGACTGTGGTGGGCCAGGCCGTGGCCGATGCGTCTGATCGCGCTGGCCCGGTTGCCGCTACAGATCCCGATGATCACCTCCGCTCTCAAGATCAGGCGGACTGCCTAGTCAGCAGCGCCGCCAGCTCGTCGGGTCCCGGCAACACGTCCGGGACGACGGTGACTCCGCTGCGGACATAGTGAAAAGCTGTGCGCACCAAAGACTCCGGACGACCGGATAATCCCGCCCAGGCCAGCCGGTAGACGCCCAGCTGAATCGCCGCATGGCGGGCGGCTTCCGGGCCACGCGGCGCCTCGCCGGTCTTCCAGTCCACCACGGTGGCGCCGCCGTCCGGTTCGGCGAACACCGCGTCGATGCGACCGCGCACCACCGTGTCGCCGACGGCCATCTCGAAGGGCACCTCGACGGCGATCGGGGTGCGCGACGCCCACGGTGAGGCCAGGAACGCCGCCTGCAAGGCGGCCAGCTCCTCGGCGTCGGCCTGCACGGTCTCGGTGTCGGCCGCCCCAGGCAAGTCGGCGAGGTCGAACAGCCGCTCGGCGCCGTAGAACCGCTGTACCCATTCGTGAAACGCGTTGCCCAGCAAGGCATGCGGCTCGGGGCGGGCGGGCAGCCGACGCGTCAGCCGTTGCAGCGCACCATCCGGGTCGCGGGCCAGCTCGACCAGGCCGCTGACCGACAACTGGCCGGGCAGGGCCGGCGCCGGTGGCGTCGCGGCGCGCGAGCATTCGGCCAGCAATGCGTCGACGTCGGGGTCGGTGGGTAAGGCCGTGTCCGCCTCCGACATCGCGGCGGCCACCAGCGCCGCGCCGCGCTCCACGTCTGTGCGCCGCGCACCCAGCGGGTCGACGGGCCATGTTGCTTCGATAGCATTGCCGCGCAAAGGGTTTGGTTCACCAGCGGCGGGTGGTGGCGCCCAGTGTTCGACCGCGCCGCAGCCTTGGCCTTCGATGGCGTCCTTGAGCTCGCACAAGAAATCCGACGGGCCGCGCGGTTTGATCCCGGTGGCACCCCAGTGGTGGGCGGACAGCAGCAGGGTGTCCTGGGCGCGGGTGATGGCCACATAGAGCAAGCGGCGCTCCTCGTCCATGCGGCGTTGCTCCAGCTGGCGACGATGCTCGGAGATCTTGTCCGACAGCTGTTTTCGATTGGTGACGTCTGAGGTGTCCAGGACCGGGACGCCCTGCGCGCCCAACGACGCACGATCGCCACGCAGCAGCGGCGGCAGCTCGGCGGCGTCGGTCAGCCAGGTGCGGGCCGACCCGGTCGACGGGAACACGCCGGCGGACAGGTGAGGAACGGCCACCACCTGCCACTCCAGCCCCTTGGCGGCATGCACGGTGAGCACCTGGACGCGATCCTGGGCGACTGTGACTTGCGCTGGCGGCAAACCGTTTTCGACGTCCGCGGCGGCGTCCAGGTAGGACAGCAGACCCTCGACCGACGCGTTGCCGGCCCGTTCCGCGTAGCCGGCGACCACGTCCCCGAAGACGTCGAGGTGCTCGGTGCCGGTGCACTCGGACGTGGCCGGCTGCGCGGCGCGCACCTCGCAGTCGACGCCCAGCACCCGGCGCAGCTCGGCAACCAGGTCGGGCAGCGGGTGGTCGAGGTGTCCGCGCAACATGGCCAGTTCTTCGGCGAGCGCGACGATGCGCCGATACCCGGCGGACGAATACCCGCTTTCCGGGCCGGGGTCGTCGATGGCGTCGGCCAAGCCGGCGGCGTCGGCGTCCGGGCCGGCCGACGCCGCGATCTGCTCGACCGAATCTGCCTGGCGCACACCATCACCCAGCGTGAGGGCACGCCGCCACAGCGCGGCGATGTCCCGACCGCCGAGCCGCCAGCGCGGGCCGGTGAGCACCCGCATTGCCGCCGAGCCGGCGGCGGGGTCGGCCACCAGCCGCAGCATCGCCACCACGTCGGCGACCTCGGGGACGGACAGCAGGCCGGCCAGCCCCACCACCTCCACCGGGATGCCGCGGGCCCGTAACGCCGCGGCCATCGGAGCGGCGTCGGCGTTACGCCGCACCAGCACGGCGGCGCTCGGCGGCACGACACCCGCCGCGCGGGCTCGCTCATAGTGCTGGTGCAGGTGGTCGGCGACCCACTCGCGTTCGGCGCACACGTCGGGCAGCAGCGCACAGGCCACGGTGCCCGGCGCCGCGTCGGGCCGGGCGCGCAGCGGTCGGACCGCCACCGACCGTCGCCGCGCTTCTGCCGACACCGCATTGGCCACCTGCAGGGTCCGCGGCGGGTTGCGCCAGCTGGTGCGCAGCTCCAGCATGGGCGCCGGCGTGCCGTCGGGCCGCGGGAAGTCGGTGGTGAACCGCGGCAGGTTGGTGGCCGAGGCGCCGCGCCAGCCGTAGATCGACTGGATCGGATCGCCGACCGCGGTCAACGCCAGATCGTCGTCGACTCCACCGCCGAACAGCGACGACAACACCACGCGCTGAGCGTGGCCGGTGTCCTGGTACTCGTCGAGCAGCACCACCCGGTAGCGGCTCCGCAGCTCCGCCCCGACCTGGCCGAACGCCGTCACCAGCCGCGCGGCCGCGGCCATCTGCATGCCGAAGTCCATGACCTTCTCGGCCCGCATCCGCGCATGCAGCTCGTCGACCAGCGGCACAAGTTCGGCGCGCTCGGTCTGCGTCGCCAGCATCCGCAGCAACCACTGGCTGGGGCCGCGGTCCCGCTGGTAGGGCCCGGCCGGCAGGGTATGCACCAGCCGCTCCAGCTCGACGTGGGTGTCGCGCAGCTGCGCGGTGTCGACGAGGTGCTCGGCGAGCTGGCCCGACAGCCGCAGCACCATCGAGGTGACCGCCGCCGGGTTCTTGTCGGTTCGCAGCTCGCCGCGGTACCCGTTGACCACGTCGAACGCCAGCTGCCACAGCTCGGTCTCGGACAGCACCCGGGTATCCGGCTCGACGCCGAGCAGCAGGCCGTGGTCGCGCAGCAGCTGCCCGGCGAAGGCGTGATAGGTGCTGACGACGGCCGCACCCGCGGGTTCTCCGGTGAACAGCCCGGCGCCGGCAAGCCGGGCGAGCCGGGAGCGGACCCGCCGCAGCAGCTGCCCGGCCGCCTTCCGGGTGAACGTCAAGCCGAGCACCTGGTCGGGTCGCGCGTAACCGTTTGCGACCAGCCACACCACCCGTGCGGCCATGGTCTCGGTTTTGCCGGCGCCGGCGCCGGCGATGACCACCAGCGGCCCCGGCGGTGCGGCGATGACCGCGGCCTGCTCCTCGGTCGGTTCGAAAAGCCCAAGGCTGCAAGCTAATTCGGCAGGACTGTAGCGGGGTGTCATGTCGGGGTCCCGTCGGTGTGGGCCGGGCAGCCGGGCCGCAGCGGGCAGTGCGCGCAGCCGTCGTTGATGCGGGCGACAAACTGCGGGCCGGCGGTGGCGGCGGCCGCCAGCCGGATCACGTTGCGCCACTCTTCCCGCGCCGCCGGCGTCAGCGGATCCTGCTCGCGTTCGGTGGCGCCGCCGGCCGTCGTCCTGCCGGGGTACACCAGCCGGGCGCCGCCGGCCTCGTCGCCGTAAGCCAGCAGGCCCTCGGCCACCGCCAACTGATAGGCCGCCAGCTGGGCGTGCCGCTGCGCATCGTCCTTGCTGACCGGAGTCTTGCCGGTTTTGACGTCGACGATCACCAGCCGGCCGGCCGCGTCAAGCTCGACTCGGTCGACCCGACCGCGCAGGCGCACACCGTCGACCACCCCGTCGACCTCGACCTCGACGCCGACCTCGGTGAGCGCGTGCCGCGTCTGGGCCCGCCACTCCAGGAAGTTCTGCAGCATCGCGCGATGGCGGGCCAGCTCGTTGGCGGCATACCAGCGCGATCCGAACGGCAGATGTTCCCATGCCCGGTCCAGCGCGGCCATCAGCTGCGACTCGCCGGCTGTTGCCTCGGCGATCAGCGCGTGCAGCACCGAGCCGATGGCCGACGGCAGGTCGCGCGGATCGGTTCCCCCGTGACGTTCGACCAGCCAGCGCAGCGGACAATCGGTCAGCGTCTGCAGGCTCGACGGCGTCAGCGTGACCACGTGGTCTTCGCCGCTCCACAGCGGCTCGGCGGTGCTGACCGGGGCCATGCCGTACCACCCGGCCGGGTCGGCACCCGGCACACCGGCCTTGGCAAGGCGGGCCAATTGTCTTGCGGCCCTGGTTCTTTCGGTCTCACTCACCGTTCCGTCGGGCGCACAGACCACACCGCGCAGCCGGCCCACCACCGCCGCCGCCGTCAACACCCGCGGCGCGGTGAGCGGGGTCAGCGCCGATCGCAAGCGCGGCGAGGCCGGGTGCAGCGGGTCGCCATCGGCCCTGTCCGGCTCGTCGGTGGCCCACTGCGCGATCTCGAAGAAGAACGGCGACGGCAACACGCTGTCGCAGCCCGTCTCGCCGCCCTCCCCGTCGACGGCGGTGACCAGCAGACGCTTGCGCGCCCGGCCCATCGCCGCCACCAGCAGGCGCCGCTCCTCGGCAAGCAGTGGCGCCCGTAGCGACGCGTCCTCGCTGACCCCGTCCAGGACGTCGAGCAAACGCTGGGTACCCAGCACCCCACCGCGTGGAATCGTGTTGGGCCACAACCCTTCCTGCAATCCGGCGATGACCACCAGATCCCACTCGTGGCCCAGCGCGGCGTGCGCGCTGAGCACGCTGACCTGTTCGGCGACGCCCGGCTCGGGGCGGACGGCGGGCAGCTGCAGCGCACCGACGTGGTCGAGCAGCCCGCGCAGCGAGGCACCGGCGGTGCGCGACACGTATTGGTCGGTGACCTCGAACAGCGTGGTCACCGCGTCGAGGTCGCGGTCGGCCTGGGCGCCTGCAGCGCCGCCGCGCTCAGCCGCCGCCAGTAAGCGACGCTGCAGACCCGAGCGCTGCCACGCCGCCCACAGCGTGTCGCGCGGATCCTGCCCGTCGCGATGACAGCGAGCGGCCGCGTCGAGCACCGCGCGGACCCGCCGCAGGGGGCGGGCCTGCGCCGCAGACAGCGGTGGCGGATCGCCCGTCAACGCCTCCAGCAGCAGGTCGTCGACGTCCCGCTCGGGTACGCTGCGGCGCAGCGCCCGGCGCAGTTGGCGTAGCGTCACCGGGTCGACCCGGCCGATCGGCCCGGTCAGCAGTGTCAGCGCCCGCCCGCCGTCCAGGCCGTCGACGGTCGCGGCCAGCACCGTCAGCAGCGCCCGTGCCGTGGGCTGCTGCCACAGCAGCCCACCGGACGTCGGCATGGCCACCGGGACGCCGGCCCGGGTCAGCGCATGCGCCAGCCCCGCCGCGGCGCGCGGCACCGATCTGACGATGACCGCCATCTGTGACCACCGCAGCCCGTCGACGAGGTGTGCCCGCCGCAGCGCGTCGGCGATCAGCGCCGCCTCCGCGTGCGCCGAGGCGGCCAGGTGCACCGTCACAGCACCCGAATCGGTTCCGGCGCCGTCGATTTCGCTGCCGCCCGGAAGCCGGCCGGCGATCCCGCAGACGGCGCGCGCCACCGCCGGCGCACAGCGGTGCGACGACGTCAGCCTCACCGCCGGCGCGTCGTCGGCAAGAAGGGCGGCCGGGTCGCCGCCACGAAAGCCGAACACCGCCTGGTTGGGATCGCCGGCAATCACCGTCACCTCGGCACCCGCCGCCAATACCCGCACCAGACGAGCGGCCTGGGGGTCGAGTTGCTGAGCGTCGTCGACGAGCAGGACCCGGATCCGGGCATGCTGGGCGGCCAACAGCTCGGGATCGACAGCAAAGGCCTCCAACGCGGCCCCGACCAGTTCGGCGGCACCCAGCGCCGGCGTGGTCGCCTGCGGGGCCGCCGTCCCGACGGCGGCGCGCAGCAGCATCACCTGCTCGTACTGGCGGGCGAACCGGCCCGCCGCCGCCCATTCCGGGCGCCCGTGCAACCGGCCCAGCCGCTGCAGCTCCCGCGGGTCGACACCGCGTTCGGCGCAGCGCGCCAACAAATCCCGCAACTCCGCGGCGAACCCCGCGGTGCCCAACGCGGGACGCAGCTCGCCGGGCCACGCCGTCGAACCGTCCTGCAGCTCGCCGGCCAGCAGTTCGGCGATGATTGCGTCCTGTTCGGCGCTGGTGACCAACCGCGGAGGCGGCCCGCCGGCGCGTTGTGCGGCCAGCCGCAGCACCGCGAAGGCGTAACTGTGCACAGTGCGCACCAGCGGCTCGCGGATCACGACGGGCCCGGCGGCGTCCGTCCGCGACCGCAACAACTGTGCCGTCAACGCGCTGCGCGCCCGAGTTGCGATGCGGCCCGAACCCGTCAGCAACAGAACCGATTCCGGGTCGGCACCGGCAGCGATGCGGGCGGCTGCGGCGTCGACCAGCAGGCTGCTCTTACCGGTGCCCGGACCTCCGAGCACCCGAATCCGGCCGCGCAGACCCGGATCCAATACCGCGCGCGCCTCGGGACCCCGCCGATGTGCCATAGCGGCATGACATCACGGGGGTCCGACAAGTCGGTCCGGGCTGGTTGGCGACGACCGTCGTCACACCCGCCGAGCGAGGTCCTCCCCGCCGCCGTCGTGGCGGGGCTGCTCGTGCGGGAACACCGGAGGCGGGGTCAAGCCGTGCCGGGTCTCGCCCGGGCCGGCCTGCGGCCCAGCCAGCGCCTGGTCGTCCCGGTCCGCGTCGTGCTGAGGTTCCGGTTGTGCCTGTACCGGGGTCTCGCTGTCGCGTTCTTGCTGCTGTGGACCGGCCATACCGCCGGGAATCTGTCCGGCACCCGCACCGCCGCCGGCTCCCTGCGCCCCGGGCGTCTGTCCCTGTCCGCCATGACCGGCGCCTTGAAACGCCTGCATCATCGGCTGCATCAGCTGACTGAACTGACCGCCCATCTGGCCGAGCATTTGCCCTGGCGCGCCGGCCATTTCACCCATCTGGCCGGCTTGGCCCGCCATCTGGCCCAGCATCTGCACGATCTGCATCACGCCCTGCTCGCCGGACTCCTCGGAACCCTGATAGGCCACGTTCGAGGCGGCCACTTTGCCGGAGAACATCGTCTCCTTGCCCTGCAACATCGCCATGTTGGCCTCCAATGGAGCGGCCAGGGTTGGCAGGGCAGCCGCGATCGTCTGACTCATGAGATCTTCGCCGGGCTGAATGGTCGGCATCGGTGGTAGCTGTATTCCCGACGCCGGATCCCAGGACTGGGGCCCGGATCTCTCAAGTGGCGCTCCCATTAAGACCATCTCCTCTTCATGCTTCGCCGCCCACCGAGCTCACCAGTCATCGTCGCCCTCATCCTCGGAAAGATCGTGGTCGAGCGGGGTCGGAACCGCCAGACCCGCCCGTGAACCCCCGCTGCTCTCACGGTGGCCCATCATGCCCATGCCGCCCATGCCGCCCATGGCGCCGCCGGCAGCCACCGGTGCCGCCCCGGCGGTAGCCGTGCTACCCGCAACCGCGCCCTCTTCCACCGCGGTGGGCGAGACCGTGGTGTGCTTGTCGACCAGTTTGGCCATCAGCGGGGTCCGTGGTGAGCTGCCGCCGGAGCCCGGCACCGATGCCCCGTGCATGAGACCCCCGCCGGCTTTCGGGCCGGAACCACCCGCCGCCGGGTGGTTGCTGAATGCGGCAAACGGCGACGCGCCCGCTCCACCGGCTCCGCCCCCGCCGCCCTTGCCCAGCTGGCCGAACATCGACGAAATCTGCTGCAACGGCTGGGTCAGCTGTTGCAGCCCCTGGCCGCTGACCATCTTGCTGAGCTGCTGCGGGACCTGGCCGATCTGGCCGACCATCCCGCTCATCATCTGCATGATCTGCTGCCCGCCCTGGCCACCGGTCTTTCCGGCCTCCTGCGCATCTTTGCTGGCCTGCCCTGCCCCGGGCACGCCGCCGGGCGGGATGGGTATCCCGGCCGGGTTCACCGCAGGCACCCCGAGTTGGCTGGCGAGCTCGCCGGTGCTGGCCGACACGTCGGCCATGTTCTGCGATTGGCCCAATTTGATCGCGCTTTGCAGCAACTCTTCCTTGTTCTGGATCGGCATGGCTTCGATGGCTTCGCACATGTGCTGAATCTCTTGTGCGGTCGCGTTCACCATCGCTTTGGTTTGGGTCACGGCGGCCGCCATGGCGTGCAGCTGCATGGCAATGGCCTGCGCCTGGGCGGCGTTCATCTCGTGGCCGCTGATGATCGTGCTGGCCTCGCCCAGCGCCGCCGTCGCCGCTGCCCCCGACCAGCTGTTGGACATGTTGGTCCATTGGCCCTGCAGCTGCGGTACCACAGTCCCGGTCAGGTGCATCGCCAGCTGCTCGTACTGCTCCGCGGCGGCCGTGAGTTGTTCCTCATCGACATTCGGCCAGCCGGGACCCATCACGGTCTGGGACCCATAAGGGGTGCTATCAGGCGGGACGCCCATCACGCGACCTCTCTCGATGTGTGCCGGGTGTGTAGATCAACATTACTGTGCAGCTCACCTGCTTATTGACACATTTTCGACGGCAGGCCCGTTCGGGCGGCCGCGGCCGGCTGGCACCATTCGACGGGTGACCGCCCTGCACGTACACCGCTACGGCCCGCCCGGCCCGGTGCAGCTGTTGGCAATCCACGGTCTGACCGGTCACGGGCGCCGCTGGCAGCCATTGGCAACGGGCCATCTGCCGGAGGTCGCCGTGGCGGCGCCCGACCTGCTCGGGCACGGCCGGTCGTCGTGGGCCGCACCGTGGAGCATCGACGCCAACGTCGCGGCGCTGGCCGCGCTGCTCGAGGCGCAGGCCAAGGCCCCGGTGGTGGTGGTCGGGCATTCGTTCGGCGGCGCGGTCGCGCTGCATCTGGCCGCGACGCACCCGGACCGGGTGGCGGGCCTGGTGCTGCTTGACCCCGCGATCGGTTTGGACGGCGCATGGATGCGCGAGATCGCCGACGCGATGCTGGCCTCCCCCGACTACCCGGACGCCGCGGAAGCCCGCGCGGAGAAGGCGACGGGCTCGTGGGCGGACGTGGACCCCGCGGTGCTCGACGCCGAACTCGACGAGCACCTCGTCGCGCTGCCCGGTGGACGCTACGGCTGGCGGATCAGCCTGCCGGCCATGATGTCCTACTGGAGTGAGCTGGCCCGCCCGATTGTACTGCCGCCGAAGGGAATTCCGACGACGCTGGTGCGGGCGGCGTGGACGTCGCCGCCCTATGTCGGCGACGAGCTCATCACCGGCCTGCGTGACCGGCTGGGACCCGAGTTCCGGCTGGTCGATCTCGACTGCGATCACATGGTGGCGCAGGCCAAGCCGACCGAGGTGGCCGCACTGATTCGCGAGCGGCTGCACTGACCATGGCACCAGTGACGGACGAACAGGTCGAGCGGGTGCGGGCCCTGGTGACCGCAATACCGCCCGGTCGGGTTGCCACTTACGGTGATATCGCTTCTGCCGCAGGGCTTTCCAGCCCACGCATTGTCGGCTGGATCATGCTCACCGATTCCTCTGACCTGCCCTGGCACCGGGTGATCACCGCATCCGGCCGGCCCGCAAGACATCTGGCCACCCGCCAGCTGGAACTGCTTCGCGCCGAAGGGGTTCTGGCTCACGACGGCAGGGTCGCGCTGGCCGAGGTTCGGCACCACTTCCCGCGAGAGTGTAAGTAGCGACGACTCATCTCGGGAAACACGTCGCCAGTTGCACTTTCGCGCTCAGAGCACCAGCCGCACCAGCGCTGCCGTGCGGGCCAGACCCGGGAAGGCCTCTGCCGTCGAACGCGGGTGCAGTGCATGGACTGCGAGCCGAAACATCAAGGCCCGCAACAACATCTGCGGCCACTCCGGCAGCGCGTTCCAGCGTTCGATGAGCCCGTCGTCGGCTTCGCCCCATGACAACGCGTCGACGACGACCACTCCCGCGGCCCACGACGCCGGCCGCCAGTACGGGGTGATGTCCGTGATTCCCGGCGCGGCCGCGCCCGCGAAAAGCACTGTCCCGTAGAGGTCCCCGTGCACCAGCTGGCTCGGACTCTTGGTACGTCGCCGCAGACCGGCCAGCTGGTGGATCAGCTCGATCGACCGCTGCCCGTCGGCCGACGGCGGCGCGATCCGCGCGTTCGGCGGCACCGAGGCCAGCGGCCGGTCTTCCCAGGCGGCGCGGTCGGCGGCGATGAACACGTCGACGTCAGCCCACGGCGCGGTGGGGCCCTGGGTCAGGAATCGGGGGCGTTCCAGTTTGCCGGTGGCCTCGTGTAGCCGGACCGCCGCGGAAACGACTTCGTCGTGCCGGGGTTCGGGTGTGCCGGCGACGAACGTGTCGGCGCGCCACCCGGCGACCACGTAGCGCCCGTCGGTCGAGCGGACGGGACGGGCCAGGCGTATCCCGTCGACGAACAGGGTTTCGCGTACCTTGGCCGACCAGGCCGCACGGGCATGGTCGGCCACCATCGACAGCACGACTTCGCCGCACCGCCAGCCGCCTTCCCAGCTGGCGCCCAGCGGCACGGGACGTACACCGCTCAAACCGAACGCCGCCAACACATGCTCAGGCGGCGGCTCGACAGTCACGCGACCAGCCTAATCGCCGTTAGCTGGGGTTCTCGGTCAGTACATGACCATGTCGGGCTGCATTTGCTGCGCCCACGCGACGATGCCGCCCTGCAGGTGGACCGCGTCGGAGAAACCGGCCTTCTTCACCGCGGCCAACGCCTCGGCTGAGCGCACACCGGTTTTGCAATACAGCACCGGGATCCGGTCCTGCGGCAGCTTGGCCAGGCCCTCGCCGGAGTTGATCGACGACTGCGGGATCAGCTGGGCGCCGTCGATGTGGTTGATGTCCCACTCCACCGGCTCGCGCACGTCGATCAGCGCCACCTTCTTGCCGGATTCCAGCAACTCGCGCAGTTCGCGCGGTGTGATCGTGGCATCGGCCGCGGCGTCGGCGGCCTCGTCGGACACCACGCCGCAGAACTCCTCATAGTCGATCAGTTCCGTGATCTTCGGTGTCGACGGGTCTTTGCGGACGTTGATCGTGCGATAGCTCATCTCCAGCGCGTCGTAGACCATTAACCGGCCGAGCAGCGGCTCACCGATCCCGGTGATGAGTTTGATCGCCTCGGTGCCCATCACCGACGCGATCGACGCGCACAAGATGCCCAGCACCCCGCCTTCCGCACACGACGGCACCATGCCGGGCGGCGGGGGCTCCGGGTACAGATCGCGATAGTTGAGACCCCGCCCGTCGGGGGCGTCCTCCCAGAACACCGAGACCTGGCCCTCGAAGCGATAGATCGAGCCCCACACGTAGGGCTTGTGCGCCAACACCGCGGCGTCGTTGACCAGATACCTGGTGGCGAAGTTGTCGGTGCCGTCCAGGATCAGGTCGTATTGCTCGAACAATTGGACCGCGTTGTGCGGCTCGAGGCGGACCTCGTGCAACCGCACGTCGACCAGCGGGTTGATCTCGGCGATCGAGTCGCGGGCGGACTGTGCCTTGGAGCGGCCGATGTCGGACACGCCGTGGATGATTTGGCGCTGCAAGTTGGATTCGTCGACGACGTCGTAGTCGACGATGCCGATGGTGCCGACCCCGGCGGCCGCCAGGTACAGCAACGCCGGCGCGCCAAGCCCTCCGGCGCCGATCACCAACACCCGCGCGTTTTTGAGCCGCTTCTGCCCGTCGACCCCCACGTCGGGAATGATCAGATGCCGGCTGTAGCGCGCGACTTCCTCCCGTGTCAGCTCGGCGGCCGGCTCAACCAGCGGCGGCAACGACGTCGACACCGATATCTCCTAGCGTTGCTTTTCGATTGCTGTCTGTTAATCACAGCAGTTGCCCGGATCAACGGCAAACAGCGACAGAAGCTTCCCTGCCCTTTGCGTGCCCCTGCGCCGAGATTGACGTTTCGCAGGCCGGTACTCGCACTTACCCTGCACAACGGGGATCTCGGCGAAGACTCGCTGCTCAGGCGATCGGGTAGGGCCAGGGATTGAATCGGCAGGTCTTACCGTCCGGCTTGACCCACTCCGGGTCGAACTTCGCGGCGTCGTTGTCCGATGTGGAAAACGTCTGCTGCATCATCACCGGCGCCAGGCCGTCCTGCGCATCACACGACTCGTGACGCAGATAGCCGATGGCGTGGCCGACTTCGTGGTTGATCACGTACTGCCGGTAGGAACCGACATCACCCTCGAACGGCACGGCACCGCGTACCCATCTGGCCTCGTTGATGAATACTCGCGGCTGCCCCTCGGGGCCGTACGACGGGTTGTAACAGGATGTTTCGAGGGGGAACTCGTAGCCGCAGCCCTCGCGTACCGTCATCGGAGAGCTCAGCGAGATCCGGAAGTCGGGACTGCTCGGGGCGCTCCCGTCGATCCGGATGAAGGCGAATTGCGGATTGTGCGTCCAGCTCTTGGGATTGGCCAACGTCTGGTCGACCATTCGGGCGAACGCGTCGTCACCGCCGAACGCGGCCGGGTCGATCCCGTTTTCGACCTCGACGGTGTAGCGGAACACCTTCGCGGCGCCTTGACCGACCTGGGGTGTGGTACCCGGCAGGATGCGCCAGGTCTTGTCGCCGGCCTGGGTGAACGCGCCGCCGTCCGGCAGCATCCCGGTGGGCAGATTGGCGTCGAACACGGTCAGGCCCCGCGGCGGCGCATCGATGATCGCCGTGCCCACCGACCCGATCGCCGGGGGGCCCTGAGCCGGATCCTTCGAAGCTGGAGGTGGCGCACTGGTCCCGGTCGCCGTCTGGTAGAGCACCACCGCGGTCAGCGCTGTCAGCACGGGCAGTGCATAGGCACGCCACCCGTAGGTCGACACGAACCGGCCCAGCCAGGTTTGTTTGCGCCAGCGGCGCGGTCTATCCCGGTTGGAACGGGCCCGCCCGGAGCTCCAGGCGAGCGGATCCCGCTGGGCGCGCAACGGTTCTCGCCAGTCGTCGCGGAGGACCGGTACGGGACCGCCCCCGCGTCGCTCCGGGTCGTACGTCACCGCCTCAGGATCGCACATTCCCTGTTGAGGATGCCGCTAGCTGGGACTCTTGGCGTGCCCGAGGTCGGTCCGGTAAAGCGTTGGCAGCATCAATAACAGGCGCGTGGAGGTGCGGGTAGTAGTGTCGTTGCGACGAGCGTGGCCGACGATATGTGGCCAACCAAGCAGATTGAGGACTTGATGAGCGATCTCGCCAACGCGGCCGCAAGGCGGACGGCGGACCCTGTCGCCCCCGCCAAGCGTGGTAATCGGCTGCCCCGTGATGAGCGCCGTGGCCAATTGCTCGTCGCCGCCAGCGAGGTTTTCGTCGACCGCGGCTATCACGCAGCCGGCATGGATGAGATCGCCGACCGCGCTGGTGTCAGCAAACCCGTTCTCTACCAACACTTTTCGAGCAAGCTTGAGCTCTATCTGGCGGTGCTGCAGCGGCATGTCGAGAATCTGGTGTCCGGCGTGCGGCAGGCCCTGCGCACCACCACCGACAACCGGCAGCGGTTACGCGCTGCGGTGCAGGCGTTCTTCGACTTCATCGAGCACGACGGCCAGGGCTACCGGCTGATCTTCGAAAACGACTATGTCACCGAGCCGCAGGTCGCTGCCCAGGTGCGGGTGGCCACCGAATCGTGCATCGACGCGGTGTTCGATCTCATCAGCGCCGATTCGGGGCTGGATCCGCACCGGGCCCGGATGATCGCGGTGGCCCTGGTCAGTCTCAGTGTCGATTGCGCCAGATACTGGCTGGACACCGACCGGCCGATTTCCAAGGAAGACGCCGTGGAGGGCACTGTGCAGTTCGCCTGGGGCGGGCTGTCACACGTGCCGCTCACCCGCTCCTAGCGGCACCGATTCCGAATCCGACGCGGCGGGCGTCGGCAACCCCGATTTCGACATAGGCGATCTTGGCGGTCTGAATCAGGAAGCGACGGCCCTTCTCGTCGGTCAGGCTCAGCACGTCGGAGTCTTTGCGCAGCGCGGCGCTGACCAGTTCTTCAACCTCGCTGGGCGTCTGCGCACTGGTGAAGACCAGCTCCCGCGGGCTGTCCGTGATACCGATCTTGACCTCCACGCCGGCCCCTTCCTTGTAGACGTTCTCAGCATGCAGGCTAGTGGACGGTTCCGAGTAGTCGTGAAAGCCGGTCAGCGCCAAGCGTTCGCGAGCACGAGTGTCGCCAAATCGTGACCAACACACCGGGCGCTGCCCGACACCAGTGCAGTTGACATCGATAACATCTGCACCATCAGCACCATGAATCACTTGGATACCGAGATCCAGGACTACCCAGACGAGCTGGTCTACGAGACCTACCCGGACGACGATCTGGTCGAGCCGGTCGATCAACGCTGGCGTCCGGTCGCCCTGATCGCCGCCGCCGTGTTCGTGCTGGCCGTGATCGCCACCGTCGTGATCCTCAACGGCGGCGACAGCACCTCGACGACGGCCACGGTGGCGCCGCCCACCCGCACGGTGATCGCCACGCCGCGGCCGTCGTCTCCGCCCAGCGCGTCGCTGCCACCCGAGACGGTCACCACAGTGACGCCGCCTCCGCGGGAACCCAGCGTCACGGCCAGCCCCACCGAGCTACCCACCGCGGCCCCGCCGCCGCAGGCCGCCCCGGCGCCATTGCCACCGGCGAGCCCGAACACCGTCGTCTACCGGGTGACCGGCACCAAGGGGATGCTCGATCTGGTCAGCATCGTCTACACCGACGAGCAGGGCCTGCCGCGCACCGACCTGAACGTGTCGTTGCCCTGGTCGAAGGCCGTGGTACTCAACCCCGGAGTGCAGACGAAATCCGTTGTGGCGACAAGTCTTACGGGTCGACTCAACTGTGAAATCACCGATGCGCAGGGCCAGCCGGTGGCCGTTTCGGCCAACAACACGATGATCGCGACCTGCGCCCGCTAGGTCCCGTTAGGCAAGACCCAGTTCTCGCATCCGCTCATCGTGGGTGCGCTGCAGCCGGTCGAAGAAGCCCGTCAGTTGCGTCAATCCGTCGGTCCCCGACACCACCAGGTCGACCAGTTCGTCGTGATCGGCCAGCACGTATTGCGCCTGGGTGATCGCTTCGCCCAGCAGCCGGCGCGACCACAGCGCGAGCCGGCTGCGCTGCCGGGCGCTGCTGTTCACCGCGGCGCGCACCTCGGCGACCACGAACTGGGAGTGCCCGGTCTCCGACAGCGTCGCGCGCACCACGTCGGCCACCTCGTCGGGCAGCCCGTCGGCGATCTCCAGGTAGAAGTCGGCGGCCAGCGCGTCGCCGACATAGGTCTTGACCAGTGCCTCCAACCAGGTGCTCGGCGTGGTCAGCCGGTGATAGTCATCGAGCGCGGAGGCGTATCTCGACATCGCCGGCACGACGTCGACGCCGCGGCGTTCCAGGGCTTCGCGCAGCAGCTCGTAGTGGCCCATCTCCGCGGCCGCCATGCGGGCCATCGAAATCCGGCCACGAAGGTCCGGCGCCATCCGGGCCTCGTCGGTGAGCCGGTAGAAAGCGGCAACCTCGCCGTAGGCCAGTAGCGCGAACAATTCGTTGACGCCGGGGTGGTCGGCCGGCAGTCGCGGCGGGGGCGGGTCGGCCAATTCGTCGGCGCGCGAAAGCGAGGACATGGCAACACTGTAGGCCGTACAGGTGGCGACTTGTCCCCCTAGCCGCTCCGCGGCCGGGGGTGCCCCCAGCGCCCGGCACAAGCCGCGCTGGCGGCGATCCGGGGTCGCGAGGCGCGACCAGCTATCATGGACAGCGGTAGTGACTGTAGAGCCTTACTGCCGCTACCGGCGAAATGTGCGTGCACGCAGTCGGCCCGCCTCATCGGAGCGCAGGGCCCCGCGAATCGGCAACGGATTCGGCACTCAGCTCGTGCGCGCGTGACCCGCAACGAACTGACCGAAACCGACACCGAGAGGCGCACCCCCACACGCATGTCACCCTTACTTCACACACCTCATCTCACGTTTGCCAGTCTTGGAGTTCGCGACGAAATAGTGCGCGCACTCGCCGAGGAAGGCATCGAGCATCCCTTTGCCATCCAAGAGCTCACCCTGCCGCTGGCGCTCGCCGGCGACGACGTGATCGGCCAGGCGCGTACCGGCATGGGTAAGACCTTCGGCTTCGGCGTGCCGCTGCTGCAGCGCATCACCACCGCCGGCGCCGACCGGCCGCTGAGCGGCATTCCGCGGGCGCTGATCGTGGTCCCCACCCGCGAACTGTGCCTGCAGGTTTCCGGCGACCTGGCCACCGCGGCCAAATATCTGCACGCCGACGAAGGCCGTCGCCTCTCCGTCGTCTCCATCTACGGCGGCCGGCCCTACGAGCCGCAGATCGAGTCGCTGCGCGCCGGTGCCGACGTGGTGGTGGGCACTCCGGGCCGGCTGCTGGACCTGGCCCAGCAGGGCCACCTCCAGTTGGGCGGATTGTCGGTGCTGGTGCTCGACGAGGCCGACGAGATGCTGGACCTCGGCTTCCTGCCCGACATAGAGCGCATCCTGCGCCAGATTCCCGACGACCGGCAGGCAATGCTGTTCTCGGCGACCATGCCGGACCCGATCATCACGCTGGCCCGCACCTTCATGAACCAGCCCACCCACATCCGTGCGGAGGCGCCGCAGGCATCGGCGGTCCACGACGCCACCGAGCAGTTCGTCTACCGCGCGCACGCGCTGGACAAGATCGAATTGGTGAGCCGGATCCTGCAGGCCCGCGGCCGCGGCGCCACCATGATCTTCACCCGTACCAAGCGCACCGCCCAGAAGGTGGCCGACGAGCTGGCCGAGCGCGGATTCGCCGTCGGCGCCGTGCACGGCGACCTCGGCCAGATCGCTAGGGAAAAGGCGCTCAAGGCATTTCGCACCGGCGGCATCGACGTGCTGGTCGCCACCGACGTGGCCGCCCGCGGTATCGACATCGACGACGTCACCCACGTCATCAACTACCAGTGCCCCGACGACGAGAAGACCTACGTGCACCGCATCGGCCGCACCGGGCGGGCCGGGCGCACCGGCGTCGCGGTCACCCTGGTCGACTGGGATGAGTTGGCCCGCTGGGCGATGATCGACAAGGCGCTCGACCTGGGCTGCCCCGACCCGGCGGAAACCTACTCCAGCTCGCCGCACCTCTACACCGAGCTGGACATCCCGACCGAGGCCCGCGGCACGGTCGGAGCGCCCCGCAAATCGCAAGCCAAGAAAGCCGCGGCCAAGGCGGACAAGCCGGCCCGCAAGAGCACCCGGTCGCGGCGACGCACCCGCGGCGGCAAGCCGGTGACCGGGCACCCCGTCGCCGCCACCAACGGTGACGCGCCAGCCGACGCTCCCGCCGGCGAAGGCTCGCACAGCGGTCGCCGCCGTCGGCGCCGTCGGCCCCGCAAAGCGGCAGAGGTCGCCGCCAGCGCCAACTGAGTCGGGCCGCCGCCAGCCGCCTGATGGTCAAACCCGAACGCCGCACGAGGGCCGATATGGTGGCGGCCGCCGCGATCGTGACGGTGGTCGCGGTCGTGGCGGCACTGATCTGGTGGACCAGCGACGCCCGGGCCACCAACAGCCGACCCGCGGCGGTGCCGGCACCCACCCCGAGCACGGCTCGTGCGGTTCCCGCGTCGCTCAAACAGCTCTGGACCGCCCCCAGCGCGGCGACCAGCCTTCCGGTGGTGGTCGCCGGGTCGGTGGTCACCGGCGACGGCCAGTCGGTGCAAGGGCGTGACCCGGCCAGCGGCGACGTGCGCTGGAGCTACTCGCGAAACCGCCGACTGTGCGCGGTGTCCTGGGTCTACCGCTACGCCGTCGCTGTCTATACCGACGACCGGGGGTGCGGGCAGGTCAGCACCATCGACGCCTCTACCGGTCGCCGCGGGCCCGCACGCACCAGCTACGCCGACAAGCACGTCGACGTCTCCTCCGACGGCACGACCGTGCTGTCGGCGGGTAGGACGCGGCTGGAGCTGTGGCGCTCGGACATGGTCCGGATGCTGTCCTACGGCGAGATCGACGCCCGGGTGAAGCCGTCGTCGCAGGGGCTGCACACCGGATGCGCGCTGACGTCGGCGGCGGCCAGCTCGTCGGCCGTGTCGGTGCTGGAAGCATGCCCCAAGCAGGCCGATCTGCGGCTGACGCTGCTGCGGCCGAGCAAGGAAGAAGACGAACCGGAGCAGCGGTATGTGCCCGAAGCCGGAATCGGCGCAGGGTCGGGCGCGCGGGTGCTGGCCGTCTCGGACAGCAGCACAGCCGTGTACCTGCCGTCTCCGCAGCCCCGGGTCGAGGTGGTCGACGCGTCTGGCGCCACCGTGGCGAGCACGGTGCTGCCCAAGCAGCCGATGCCGTCGAACGTGGTGTCGCGGCTGGGCAACCTGGTGAGCTGGTGGACCGGCGACGCGGTGCTGGTGTTCGACGCGGCCACGCTGACCTTCCGCTACACGGTCACCCCCGACGGGCCGGCCGTCCCGGTGGGTCCGGCGACGGTCATGGCAGGCCGGTTGCTGGTCCCCGTCGCCGGCGGGATCGGTGTCTATGACCCGGCCACCGGCGCACACGAACGCGATATCCCGGTCGACCGGCCACCGGGTACGGCGCCGGTGATTCCCGCCGTGTCCGGCTCGCAGATTCTCGAGCAACGCGGCGATACCGTGGTCGCCCTGGGCTGATTGGCGGCGACCCGCCGCACTCGGCTACGCCGAGTTTGCGATCGCCGCGGGGCGAGACCGCTAGATCTCAGGTGTGAACGTCGGCAACGGCTTACCGGACTTCCAGTGCTTGAGCAGCGCGTTGGCCAGCTCGCGGTAGGCCTCTGAACCTTTGTTCTTGCGCGCCGCTAGCACCGACGACCCCGACGCGCTGGCCTCGGCGAAGCGCACCGTCCGCGGGATCGGCGGCGCCAGCACCGGCAGGTCGTAGCGGTCGGCGACGTCGAGCAGCACGTCGCGGGTGTGGGTGGTGCGCGGGTCGTACAGCGTCGGCAGCGCACCCAGCAACCGCAGGCCCGGGTTGGTGATCTGCTGGACGTCGGCGACCGTGCGCAGGAACTGCCCGACGCCGCGGTGCGCCAGCGTCTCGCACTGCAGCGGAACCATCACCTCGTCGGCGGCGGTCAGCCCGTTGAGCGTGAGCACCCCCAGCGACGGTGGGCAATCGATGACGACCACGTCGAACTGGTCGGCGAGTTTGTCCAGGGCGCGCTTGAGCGCGTACTCGCGGCCGGCCCGCATCAGCAGCATCGCCTCGGCGCCCGCCAGGTCGATGTTGGCCGGCAGCAGCGTCATGCCCTCCGCCGTGTCGACCAGCGCGGCGTTGGGCTCGACCTCACCGAGCAGCACCTCGTGCACCGACACCGGCAGCTTGTCGGGATCGTGGCCAAGCGAAAAGGTCAGACAGCCCTGGGGATCGAGATCGACGAGCAACACTCGCCGTCCCTTGGCCACCATCGCGGCTCCCAGCGAGGCCACCGTCGTCGTCTTGGCCACCCCGCCCTTCTGGTTGGCCACCGCCAGCACACGAGTCCCTGCCATAAACGCCGCTCCTCCTCATCGCTTCGTCCCCGGCTCGCGGGGACCCCTGCATCGTCGCCGGCGCAGCACACGGCCATCCTGGCATCTTCCCCATCCTGCCCGCGCGTCAATGGCGATGCGTTTCAGGCAGAATCGGTCGGCATGGGCGTAGAGAACCATCGACTGGTACTGCTGCGCCACGGCGAAACCGAATGGTCGAAGTCCGGCCGGCACACCAGCCGCACCGATCTTGAGCTCACCGCCGACGGACGCCGCCAGGCCGCGGCGGCCGGCCGGGCACTCGCCGACCTGCAACTGGATAGCCCGATGGTGATCACCAGCCCGCTTCGGCGGGCGGTGTCGACCGCCGAACTGGCGGGACTGACCATCGAAGACAAGTCGCCGCTGGTCGCCGAGTGGGATTACGGATCCTACGAGGGCCTGACGACCGCTCAGATCCGCCGATCAGAGCCGGAGTGGCTGGTCTGGACACACGGCTGCCCCGGCGGCGAGAGCGTCGCCCAGGTCACCGCGCGTGCCGACACGGCCGTCGCGCTCGCACTCGGGCACATGGCGACGCGCGACGTGCTGTTCGTCGGACACGGCCACTTCTCCAGGGCGGTGATCACGCGCTGGCTCGAGCTGCCGCTGTGCGAGGGGATCCGATTCGGCATGATCGCCGGCGCGATCGCGGTGTGCGGTTTCGAGCATGGAATCCGGCAGCTCGGCGCGCTCGCCCTTCCGCGGCCATGACCGCCGAGCCGCCGTTTGTGCTGTGCGGCCCGGACGGGGTTCTGGTTGCCGACGGCGTACGCACGGCCTATCACGAGGTGCCCGCCGCGCGGGCCGCGCTGCGCTCGGGTGCGGCGCCAATCGTGATGGGCGCGTTGCCTTTTGACCTCACCCAGCCCGCCGCATTGATGACGCCGCAAACCGCGGAGCACGCCGCCACGCTGCCCGACTGGCCGGGCGGCCCGCTGCCGGGGGTGCACATCGCCGAGGAGGTTCCCGCACCCGAGGAACACCGCGCCCGGGTGCGACGCGCCTGCGATCAACTGATGTCACCGGGCAGCGCCCTGCACAAGGTGGTGCTGGCCCGCGCATTGCGCCTGGCCGCCGACGGCCCGCTGGACGCCCGCGTCATCCTGCGCCGGCTGGTCGCGAAAGATCCTGCCGCCTACGGCTATCTCGTCGATTTGACGCCGGCGGGCGGCCGGTATGCGGGCATGGCGCTGGTCGGCGCCAGCCCGGAGCTGCTGGTGGCGCGCGACGGCGACCGGGTGACGTGCCGGCCGTTCGCCGGGTCGGCGCCGCGCTCCGCTGATCCCGGACTCGACACCGCCGCGGCTGCCGCACTGGCCGATTCGGGCAAGAACCGCCACGAGCATCAACTGGTCATCGACGCGATGGCCGAAGCGCTACGGCCGCTGTGCACCGAGCTGACGATCGCGCCCACGCCGCAGCTGAGCCGTACCGCGGCACTCTGGCATCTCAGTACACCGGTCAGCGGTCGGCTGCGTGATACGTCCACCAGCGCAATGGATTTGGCGTTGGCGCTGCATCCCACCCCGGCGGTCGGCGGTGTGCCGGCCGATGCCGCCGCCCGGCTCATCGGCGAACTGGAAGGCGACCGGGGCTTTTACGCCGGCGCGGTCGGCTGGTGCGACGCCCGCGGCGACGGACGGTGGGTAGTGTCCATCCGCTGCGCGCAACTGTCCGCCGACCGCCGTAGCGCGCTCGCCCACTCCGGCGGCGGCATTGTCGCCGAATCCGATCCTGAAGACGAACTCGCCGAAACGACAACAAAATTCGTCACCATCCTGACCGCGCTGGGAATTCAGCCGTGACCACGCGCATTCGGCGCGCCGCACCTGCCGACACCGCGGCCATCACAGCGATGATCCACGAGCTGGCTGACTTCGAACGAGCCGCGGACCAGTGCACGGTCACCGAAACACAAATCCGTACAGCGCTTTTCAACGAGCCGACGACGCTGTACGCACACGTCGCCGAGGTGGACGTTGTCGTGGCCGCGACGGCTCTGTGGTTCCTCAACTTCTCCACCTGGGACGGCGTTGCGGGAATCTATTTGGAGGACTTGTACGTTCGCCCGGAGTTCCGCCGTCGCGGACTGGCCCGAGCGCTGCTGTCGGCGCTGGCGCGCGAATGCCTCGACAACGGCTACAGCCGGCTGTCGTGGGCGGTACTGAACTGGAACACCGACGCGATCGCGCTGTACGACGGCATCGGTGGCCGGCCGCAGTCGCAGTGGACCACCTACCGGGTATCGGGCCCGGAGCTGGCCGAGCTGGCCGGACCTCGCTGATCCCCGGAGATCCAGCGCAGGGCGGGCGGGCTGAACAGCAACGCCAACGCGGCCAGCGACACGATGCCCACCGGAATTCCGGCCAGCGGGCGGTGCGAGCCCACCGCGACGTACCACGCGACCGGCAGCAGCAACAATTCGGCGAACACCGCGGGTCCGCGGCCCCAGCGCCGGCCGACCAGCAGCGCGCCGCCGGCGGCAAGCACGCCGCCGCCGATCAGCGCGAACCACACCGCCGTGCCGAAACCGTTGACCACTCGCTGGTCGGCTCCGCCGAGGCCCCGCAGCACCAGGACCGCGGCCACCACCAACGCCGCCGCGCCCTGCAGCGCCACGATCAGTCCCGCGCCTCGCACGCTGGCCGGAACGCTCACAGCGTCAGCGTAGCCACTAGGCTCATGCGTCATGCGCGCCGTGCTGATCGTCAATCCCACTGCGACGTCGACGACCCCGGCAGGGCGCGACCTGTTGGCCCACGCGCTCAAGAGTCGTCTGCAGTTGCGGGTCGAGCACACCACCCATCGCGGTCACGGCGGCGAAATCGCCCAGGCCGCCATCGAAGAGGGAATCGACCTGATCGTCGTGCATGGCGGCGACGGCACGGTGAGCAACGTGGTCAACGGCTTGCTCGGGCGGCCGGGCAGGTTGCCGACGGGCCATGTCCCGGCGCTGGCCATCGTGCCGGGCGGCTCGGCCAACGTGCTGGCCCGCTCGTTGGGGATCTCACCGGACCCGATCATTGCGACCAACCAGCTCATCGGGCTGCTCGACCAGCACGGCCACCAGCAGAACTGGCGCCGGATCGGGGTGATCGACTGCGGCGAGCGGTGGGCGGTGCTCAACGCCGGGATGGGCGTCGACGCCGAGGTGGTGAAGGCAGTCGAGGCGCAACGCGACAAGGGCCGCAAGGTCACGCCGGCGCGCTATATTCGCGCCGCGGTGCCGGCCGCGCTGGCCACCACCCGCCGCGAGCCGACACTGACCCTGCACTTGCCGGGCCGCGAGCCGGTGTCCGGCGTCCATTTCGTGTTCGTGTCCAACTCCAGCCCGTGGACGTATGCCAACAACCGGCCGATCTGGACCAACCCCGACTCCAGCTTCGAGACCGGCCTGGGGGTGTTCGGGGTCACCAGCATGAAGGTCATCCCGACCTTGCGGATCGTCCGGCAGATGTTCGCCAAGCGGCCCAAGATGGAGGCCAAGCAGCTCATCCGCGACGACGACGCGGCCTGTGTGCGGGTCACCTGCAACGGGCCGCCGATCGCCAGCCAATTCGACGGCGATTACCTCGGTGTGCGCGAGGAGATGACGTTCCGGGCCGTCCGCGACGCGATGGCCGTCGTCGCGCCACCGGCGAAAAGGCCGTCTGAACTGCGTTAACCTCAAAATCGCCGAGGCAAATGCGCCGCCATACTAGTACACCGGGTTAAGGGTTTTGGTCACAGATCCTCAAAGTGAGATTGCCCACGGACGAACGCGCGCTATTGACATTTGTTGAGCCTGTGAAACGATCGAATGATCGCGTGCAACGGTACGGAAATTTTCTTGTGCCCGCGTTAACAGCCGAAGAAAAACCGGTGCGCTGTGCTGCGCACTTAGTGAGGAGTAACAACGTATGGATTGGCGCCACAAGGCGGTCTGTCGCGACGAGGACCCGGAGCTGTTCTTCCCGGTGGGAAACAGCGGGCCGGCGCTCGCCCAGATCGCTGACGCGAAACTGGTCTGTAACCGCTGCCCGGTGACCACCGAATGCTTGTCCTGGGCACTCAACACGGGCCAGGACTCCGGCGTGTGGGGCGGAATGAGCGAAGACGAACGTCGCGCGCTGAAGCGCCGCAACGCCCGGACGAAGGCCCGCAGCGGAGTCTGACGGAACCCGGTTTAACCCTCGCGGCCCCGACGGTGTCGGGGCCGCGAGCTTGCGTGGGGGCGTCGTGGCGATCGCGAGCGCGGCGAAGCCGGGCGCGGCGGGTCGCCACGCAAACTC
>NZ_LQOM01000015.1 GCF_002101595.1 Mycobacterium celatum | reverse complement strand
AGGGAACCATGACACGTAATCGTACAAAAGTGTGGGATCTAAATTACGTCACTGTAATTATGTCGCAGACCACTAAGGCAGAGACACAAGAAGAGGCCGACGAGCCCGAGGAATCCGCGGCCGAAGAGCCTGAAGAACCCGAGCCTGAGGAACCGGAGACTGAGGTAGAGCCCGAGAAGCCCGGGCCGCAAGTGGCAGAGCTAACCACACGAGGGTGGCGATCTCGGCTGAGCAAGCTAAGGCGCAGGTCGGAGCGATAGCAGCGCAGCCCGCATGCAGAACTGGCATGCTGAAGGGCGTGACCGACCCGTTTGCCGGAGCACAGCCGCCGTATCCGCCGGCTAACTACGTGGACCCGGCGGCGCCCTATGGTCGACACCCCGTCACAGGCGAGCCGCTGTCGGACAAATCGAAGGTGGTCGCCGGTCTTCTCCAGCTGATCGGTCTACTCGGGATCGCCCGAATCGGCCGCATCTACCTTGGCCAGATTGGGCTCGGAATCGCACAGTTGATCGTGGGTTTGGTCACCTTCGGGCTGGGCGCCGCAGTCTGGGGCGTCGTCGACTCCGTGCTGATACTCACCGACAAGGTGCGCGACCCGCAGGGCCGCCCGTTGCGAGATGGAACCTAGCCCGGCGCTACCGCAGCGGCGCCGCATCTACGGCGCGCTGGGCACTGGCGCGCTGCTGACAGGCGCCCTTGGCTACGTCGGACTCGTCGACCCGCACAACGAAAACTCGCTATTTCCCGCCTGCCCCTTCCGGCTGCTGACCGGCTGGGACTGCCCCGCGTGCGGCGGGCTTCGCATGACCCATGACGTATTGCACGGCAACCTCGTCCAGGCCGTCACCGACAACGTGTTCCTCCTAGTCGGAATCCCGATCCTGGCGGTATGGATCCTGGTCCGCCGCCAGCGCCGGGAAACAGTGCTGCCAGTGCCGGCGATTGTGACAATCGTGGTCGCAACCATGGCCTGGACCGTGTTGCGCAATCTGCCCGGTTTCCCACTGGTTCCGACGCTATTCACCGGGTAGCTCAGGCACCACGACTATGCTTTGTCGTCGTGGCGAGACGCGGCAAGATCGTCTGTACTCTCGGCCCGGTCAGCAGCACTGACGAGCAAGTCAGGGCGCTGGTCGAGGCCGGAATGGACGTGGCCCGAATGAACTTCAGCCACGGCGACTACAGCGATCACAAGGCCGCGTACGAACGTGTTCGCGCCGCCTCGGATGCCACGGGTCGCGCCGTCGGTGTGCTCGCCGACCTGCAGGGCCCCAAGATCAGGTTGGGGCGCTTCGCCGAGGGCCCGACCTACTGGGCCAACGGCGAAACGGTGCGGATCACGGTTGCTGACTGCCAAGGCACTCACGACCGGGTGTCGACGACCTACAAGCAGCTGGCCAAGGACGCCGCGCCCGGCGACCGCGTCCTGGTCGACGACGGCAAGGTCAGCTTGGTAGTGGAACACACCGAGGGTGACGACGTGGTGTGCACCGTCACCGAGGGCGGCCCGGTCAGCAACAACAAAGGAATGTCGCTGCCCGGGATGAACGTGTCTGCTCCGGCGTTGTCGGACAAGGACATCCAGGATCTTGAGTTCGCTTTGGACTTGGGCGTCGACATGGTGGCGCTGTCGTTCGTGCGCTCGCCGTCCGACGTGGAGCTGGTCCACGAGGTGATGGACCGGGTCGGTCGCCGGGTGCCGGTGATCGCGAAACTCGAGAAGCCGGAAGCCATCGACAATCTCGAAGCCATCGTGTTGGCGTTCGATGCCGTGATGGTGGCTCGCGGCGATTTGGGCGTCGAGCTTCCGCTCGAAGAGGTCCCGCTCGTGCAGAAGCGGGCCATCCAAATGGCCAGGGAGAACGCCAAACCCGTCATCGTCGCGACCCAGATGCTCGACTCGATGATCGAGAACTCACGACCGACGCGGGCGGAGGCCTCCGACGTCGCCAACGCTGTGCTCGACGGCGCCGACGCGCTGATGTTGTCCGGCGAAACCGCGGTCGGCAAACACGCATTGGCGGCCGTCCAGACTATGTCGCGCATTATCTGTGCGGTCGAAGAGAATTCGACAGCGGCTCCGCCGCTGACCCATGTCCCTCGCACCAAGCGGGGCGTGATCTCCTACGCCGCCCGCGACATCGGCGAACGGCTCGACGCCAAGGCGCTGGTCGCGTTCACCCAGTCCGGTGACACCGTGCGGCGACTCGCCAGACTGCATACCCCGCTGCCGCTGCTCGCGTTCACCGATCTGCCCGAGGTGCGCAGCCAACTGGCGATGACGTGGGGCACCGAGACGTTCATCGTCCCGCACATGCAGTCCACCGACGGCATGATCCGCCAGGTCGACAAATCGCTGTTGGAACTCGGTCGCTACAAGCGCGGCGATCTCGTCGTCATCGTCGCCGGCGCGCCACCGGGCACCGTCGGGTCAACCAACCTGATCCACGTGCACCGCATCGGCGAGGAAGACGTCTAAGTACCCAGTGTCCGACTTCGACGAGCTGATGAAGGTGCTCGACCTCCATCCCATGGGCGACGACGTCTTCATCGGGTCCCATCCCAGCAAGAACCCGCCGCGCACATTCGGCGGCCTGTTGATGGCGCAATCGTTCGTCGCGGCCAGCCGCACCCTGAACCGCGACCTGCCGCCCAATGCGCTGTCCGTTCATTTCATCAACGGCGGCGACACCGCCAAAGACATCGAATTCCGGGTGGTGCGGCTGCGCGACGAACGCCGCTTCGCCAACCGGCGGATCGACGTGATGCAGGACGGAACGCTGTTGGCCTCCGGGATGATCTCCTACCTGGCCGGCGGACGCGGCCTCGAGCACAACGTCGAACCACCCGACGTCGCCGACCCGGATACGTTGCCGCCCATCAAGGAACTCCTGCGTGGCTACGAAGACACCGTTCCGCTGTTCGTCAGTGCGCTGCAACCGATCGAGTGGCGCTACACGAACGACCCCTCCTGGGTGATGCGAGACAAGGGCGAGCGGCTGGACTACAACCGGGTCTGGGTGAAAGCCGACGGTGTGCTGCCCGACGATCCCGTACTGCACACCGCGACGATGTTGTACTGCTCGGACACGACGGTGCTGGACTCGATCATCACCACCCACGGCCTGTCGTGGGGATTCGACCGGATCTTCGCCGCCACCGTCAATCATTCGGTGTGGTTTCACCGTCAGGTCAGTTTCGACGACTGGGTGCTCTATTCCACCTCGTCGCCGGTTGCAGCGGATTCCCGCGGGCTGGGCAGCGGTCATTTCTTCGACCGCTCCGGCCGTGCCGTCGCCACCGTGGTGCAGGAAGGCGTCGTGAAGTATTTCCCCAGTTCGCGGCGATAGGTGCGACGGTGACTGGCCGGCAACGATCCGGTTGCGACGCGCGGTGTACTGGTATGGCTATCAGGGTCAGAGCGTAACCTTCTGGGTACTCCCAACGAGGTCAGGACGACGACACAGAGCAAACCGGAGGTGGGTGTGAACGAGTCGTCGGTCGACGTCCAACCCAGACTCCGGGCCAGCGAGCGGGTCGTCGTCCACGTCAATTCTTCGGCGGCCCGGTGGATCAGCGCACTGGCCTTGCTGAGCGCGGCATGCTGGCTGATCACCCTTGTGGTGCGCGACCACCGGCATGCCGACTGGGAGCCCGCCGGCCGGCTGGCATGGTCGCTGACCGTGCTGGCTGCGGTCGCGTTGATCGCCCGTGGGATCTTCCTGGGCCGCCCGGTGACGGCCAAGCACGCGATCGTGGCGGCTCTGATGCTGGTCACCGGAGTTGCCGCGCACGTGTTGTCCTTCGATCTGTTGGGCGACTTGCTGATCGCGGGGACGGGCCTCGCGCTGATGTGGCCGACATCGGCGCGTCCGCAACCAGAGGAACTGCCGAGAGTGTGGTCGCTGATCAACGCCACGGCCGGTGACCCGCTGGCGCCGTTCGCCATGCAGGTCAACAAGTCCTACCACTTCAGCGGCGACGGTAAAGCGGCGCTGGCCTACCGCACCCGCGTCGGATTTGCGGTAGTCAGCGGTGACCCGATCGGGGACGAAACCCAATTCCCGCAACTGGTCGCCGATTTCACGGCCATGTGTCATACCCGCGGCTGGCGAATCGTGGTGTTGGGTTGCAGCGAGCGACGGCTTGAGTTGTGGAGCGATCCGGCTGTGGTGGGACAGTCGCTGCGGCCGGTGCCGATTGGTCGCGACGTCGTCATCGACGTGCAGGATTTCGAGATGGTCGGGCGCAAGTTCCGTAACCTGCGTCAAGCCGTCAAGCGCACCCACAATTTCGGCGTCACCACCGAGATTGTCGCCGAGCAGGAGCTCGACGAGAAGCGGCTCGCGGAACTGGTCGAGGTGCTGCGGGCATCACCCAGCGGCGCGCACACCGAACGTGGATTCGCGATGGCCCTGGACGGCGCTCTGGAAGGCCGTTATCCGGGCGTGCAGTTGATCATCGCCAAGGATGCTTCGGGCCGGGTGCAGGGCTTTCACCGCTATGCGCTTGCTGGCGGCGGCAGCGATGTCAGCCTCGACGTGCCGTGGCGCCGCCGCGGCGCTCCCAACGGAATCGACGAGCGGCTCAGTGTCGACATGGTGTATGCCGCCAAAGATGCTGGGGCGCAGCGATTGTCGCTGGCCTTTGCGGCGTTTCCGGAGATCTTCGACGAGAAGAATCGCAGTTGGATGCAGAGCATTGTCTACCGGCTGATCCACTTGGGCGATCCGCTGATTGCGCTCGAGTCGCTCTACCGCTATCTGCGTAAGTTCCACGCATTGGGCGATCGCCGCTACGTGCTGATCAGATTGACCCAGGTTATTCCCCTGCTGTATGTGCTTTTGACGCTGGAGTTCATGCCGCGACGCCGTCGGCTCTAGGGTGTGGGCGTGAGCGTGACGCTCAACCGGTCCTGGACGTTTTCGCGGAACTGATCCGCGCATTGCTGCTGGCGAATGCGATTTGAGCCGGCCCGGTCCAGACAGTCGAAATAGTTGTCGCCGCCGACGTCTTTCCACAGCGCTATCCATATGGCGGCGAACGCAAGTCCGACGACGATGCCCACGATGCCGAGCACGATGCCTGCGATTGCGACCCCACCGTTGTTGGCTTCGCCGCGCTTGACTCGCGCCCACCCGAGGAATCCCAGCACCGTCGCGACGAGTCCGAGCACGACGCCGCCGAATACCGACCAGACGAAGAGCAGGCCGACGATAGCCAATACCAGCGACGCGATGCCCAGCCCGTTCTTCGGGATGGCGGATGGCGGGGGATAGCCGTAATAGGGCGGCGGCGGTGGATAACCGCCGGGATAGCCGCCCGGCGGATACAGATATGGGTGCGGGTACGCCGGCGGGGGATTTTCCGGCGGCTTGTCGGGGGACTCGGTCATGGCTTGCTCTCCAGATCGGGCGCCGTGGACGATTGCCAGCCAGGGTACCTGCCCGCCTCGACGCGCAGCTCTGGACAACGAATGCCGTTGGGCAGGTGGTGAGTAGCCACCACGACCGTTCGCTCAGCACTGATGAGACCGCCATCGGGGTCGAGCAGGCCGCGCAAAATGGGTTCGGCGTCAGCGGCATCGAGGTGCTCGGTCGGCTCGTCGAGCAGCAGGATCCGCGCAGGCGAGATCATCGCCCGGGCCAGCAGGAGGCGTCTGCGCTGGCCGGCCGACAGCGCGTGCGCGCCGCCGGACAACACCGTCGCCAGGCCGTCGGGAAGACTGGCCAGCCACTCACCGAGGCCCACCCGTCGCAGCGCCGCCACCAGTTCGTCGTCGCCGCAGTCGCCGCGGGCGACCAGTAAATTGTCCCGGACGGTGGTGGCGAAGATGTGTGCATCCTCTGCGAAAAACATGACAACGCTGCGTAATTCGCTTTCGTCCAGCTCGTCCACGGCTGTGCCGCCGAGTGTGACCTCCCCGTTGAGCGGCGGCAGCAGCCCCGCAAGGGTCATCAGCAACGTCGTCTTGCCGGAGCCGCTGGCACCGGTAACCGCCAGCCGGCACCCCGGCGACAGATCGATACCGGGGGCGCGCAGCCGGCAGCCCGTGGCCGGTCGCGGCGATTGACTCGGTGGGGGCGGCTCGTCGGGTACCAGGCCGATGAGCCGCCGCGCCGCGAGCCGCGACCGGGTGAACTGGACAGCGGCAGCCGGAAGCGGCCCAATCGCCTCGAAAGCCGACAGCGGCAACAACATCAGAATGGCCAATGTCGTCGGTGCAACAGCGGTTGCCATCCCGATCCCCGCCACCGCGGCACCCAACACGCTGATCCCGATCGCGGCGGTGGGGATGGCCTCGGCGGCGGCAGCCGGCCTGGCCGCGGCGTCGATGGCGTTCCCCCAATCACGTTGCCGGCGTTGAGAGTCGGCGATCACCTCCGGCAGGGTTCCGCCGACACGCAGCTCGGCCGCGTGCTCGAGGGCCAGCATGGCGGACACGTCGCGCTCGGAATGGTGTTGCCGCGCAATGGCTTCCTGTGTGGCCGCGGCCCGCGCGGCCAGCCACGGCCCCACCACGCCCGCAACCAGCAGGCAGACGGCCATGATCGCGGCCGCCGCTCCCGAGATGACAGCGACGACGGTGGTCGCCGCGACCGCCAGTACCGCCGCGACGCAGATCGGCAGTAGGGCGCGGACCAACACGTCGGCCAACTGGTCGACGTCAGCGCCGACGCGCGCCACCAGTTCACCGCTGTGCAGCCGGGTGGCGACATCGGCCGGGCCGTGCGCCAGGCGGGAGTAGATTTCTGCGCGGGCCCTGCCGGCCGCACGCAACGCGGTGTCGTGGCTGGCCAGCCTCTCGCAATAGTGCAGTACGCCACGGGAAATCGCGAACGTTCGGACAGCCACCACCGCGACCGAGAGGTCCAGGACCGGCGGCATCTGCCAGGCCCGGGTGATCAGCCAGGCAGACACCCCGGCCAGTGCCAGCGCACTGCCAAGCGAAAGTACGCCCAGCGTGACGGCCAACAGCAGGCGCGGCAGCCGTGGACGCAGCAGCTTCACCGCGACAAGCAATGGGTCAGACCTGGGCATGGCACTACCTGCCCACCTGGACGACCCGGTCACCGATCCCGACGACCTGCTCGCGGTGACCCACGACCACCACGGTCGCGCCGGCGCGGGCCCGCTCGACAATCGCCCGCAGCACCGCGGCTTCGGTTGCGGCATCCAGGTGTGCGGTGGGCTCGTCGAGCAGCAGCACCGGCGCCCGCGTGCCGAGCGCACGGGCCAAGCCGACGCGTTGCCGCTGACCCAGCGAGAGCCCAACCCCACCACGCCCGATCCGCGTGCGCATGCCGTCGGGCAGCTCGGCCAGCACGGAGTCGAAACATGCCGCGGCACAAGCGGCCTCGATGTCAGCCAGGTCGCCGAACAAGCGCAGGTTCTCGGCGATGGTTCCGAGCACCAGCACCGGGCGCTGCGGCAACCAGGACAGCTGCCGCCACCACCTCGCCAGATCCAGATCGGCGACGTCGATGCCGGCCACGGTGACGCGGCCCGCGCTGGGTGCCGTGATACCGGCAATCACTTGCAGCGTGGTGCTCTTGCCCGCGCCGTTGGGCCCTGTCAGCACCGTCACCCGGCCCGGCTCGATCACCGCGCTGAGATCATGTGGGCACTGGCCGTCGCGGCCGGTCACGCTGAGATTCTCGATGCGAATTGCTGCGCCGTGTGCATCGACGGTCCGAGTGCCTGACGCCGCCGTCGGTGAACCCTCGATCAGCGCGAAGGCTTTGTCCGCGGCGGCCCGGCCATCCTGAGCGGCATGGAATTCCACCCCGATGCGCCGCAGCGGCCAGTAGACGTCGGGGGCCAGCAACAACACGGTGAGGCCCGCGGTCAGGCTAATTCCGCCGAACACCAGCCGCAAACCGATACTCACCGCGACCAGCGCGACACCCAGCGTGGCCAGTAGTTCCAGCACCAGCGCCGAAAGAAACGCAATGCGCAGCGTTGCCATCGCCGACCGCCGGTGTGCCGCGGCCAGTTCCGCGATGCGCCGCTCAGGGCCGGCGGCCCGGCCCAATGCCCGCAGGGTGGGAATGCCGGCGATGAGATCGAGTAGCCGGGCCTGCAGCGTGGTCATCGCGGCCAGCGCGGCTGCCGAGCGCTGAGCGGTGGCCAATCCGATCAGCACCATGAAAATCGGGATGAGCGGCAACGTGATCAGCACGATCACCGCGGATCTCACGTCGTACAGCGCGACCACGACGACGCTGGCCGGGGTCAGGATCGCGGCCAGCAGTAGCGCAGGGAGATACGCGGTGAAGTACGGTCGCAACGCGTCGAGGCCACGGGTCAACACCGCTGCGGTGGCGTCGCGCTGTGCCGCCAGTTGCCTAGGCTGCCGGGCCGTCACCGCGGCGAGTACCCGCCCGCCGAGGTCGGCGATCGCGGCACTGGCGCCGCGCTGTCCCAGCCGCGCTTGCAGCCATTGCGCGGCACTGCGAATAGCCCACAGCGCCAGCAGAATCGACAGCATCGGCATCCACTGCTGAAGACCACGCGCACCGGGTTCGGTGATCACCCGGGAAACGATGTGCGCCAGCACAATCGCCGAAGCGAGCGCACAGCCGGAGATCACCACGCCGCAGGCCACGGTGGCGACAAGAAAGCGCCGCAGCACCGCAGTCCCGCGCCACAATCGCGGGTCCAGCGGCGCCCGGCTGCTCATGCTTCCGACGCTCTTCGCGCCAGACCGGTCGGCGGTGGAATGCGATCGGCCGAGATCCGCTGTCGGAACACCCAATACGTCCATGCTTGGTAGGCCATCGCCAACGGGGCGAAAATCACCGCCGCCCACGTCATGATCGTCAACGTATACGGCGTCGATGACGCGTTGTCGATCGTCAGGCTCCACGATGGATCCAGTGTCGACGGCACCAGATTGGGATACAGCGCGCCGAACAGCAGCACCACCACGGCCGCCACAACAAGCGCGACACAGCAGAACGCCCAGCCCTCCCGCTTGCGCGTGGCCACCACCGCCACGGCCGCCGCTTGCGTGACCACCGCAACCGCGAGCACCAGCCAGGTCCAACCCTTGCCGTAAGCCAGTTGCGTCCAAAGCCCAAAGGCGGCAAAGAGTCCCGTCGCCGGCAGCGACAACCACAGCGCAAACCGCAACGCGTCGTCTCGGATCGAACCCGATGTCTTCAGCGCAATGAACACCGCCCCGTAGAACAGGAACAGCCCGGTGGTGGCCAGGCCGCCCAGCACCGTGTAGGTGTTGAGCACATCGACGAACGACAGCCGGACCTGATGGTCGGCATCCACCGGGAGGCCGCGGACCAGAGCCGCGAACGCCACACCCCACAGCAGCGCGGGCAGCCACGACCCGGCCGCGATACTGACGTCGGCCCAGCGGCGCCACGTCGTGTCGTTGATCTTGCCGCGCCATTCGATCGCGACCGCGCGCAGGATCATGCCTGCAAGGATCACCAGCAGCGGCACGTAGAGCGTGGAGAACACCGTCGCGTACCAGCCGGGAAAAGCCGCGAACATCGCACCGCCCGCAGTGATCAGCCACACCTCGTTGCCGTCCCACACCGGGCCGATGGTGTTGAGCGCGGCGCGGCGCTGCATTTCCGGATCGCCGCCGCCCAGGTGCGCCAGCGGCTCCATCAGCATGCCCACGCCAAAGTCGAAGCCTTCCAAGATGAAGAACCCGAGGAACAGCACCGCGAGCACGCCGAACCACAGCTGGTGAAGCGCCACGGGTCAACTCCTTTCGGGTCTCAATACGCGAACGACAGTGGTGCCACCTCGTCGACGGCCGGCGGGGCGGGCGGTGCCGGTTCCGCGTCGTGCTCCAACGGTCCTTCGGCGACATAGCGTTTCAGTAACCAGAACCAGATGACGGCCAGCACCGCGTAAACCAGAGTGAATGTCACCAGCGAGCCGACCACCATTCCGGGCGCGTGGTGTGACACGCCCTCGGCGACGAGGAGACGGACCTGCTGGTCGCCGGTGGGGTTAGGCACGACGATCCAGGGCTGGCGGCCCATTTCGGTGAAGACCCAGCCGGCGCTGTTGGCCAGGAACGGCGTGGGAATGGTCAGCAGCGCCAGCCGGGCGAACCATCGCTGATCGGGAACCCGGCCGCGGCGGGTCAACCACAGTGCGGTCGCCGCAAACAACAAGGGGACAGCCAGCAGCCCGATCATCGCCCGGAAAGACCAGTAGGTGACGAACAGGTTGGGCCGGTAGTCGTTTGGTCCGAACCGCTCCTGGTTGTCCCGCTGGATGTCCCGAACACCTTGCAGCGTCACGCCATCGAATCGGCCTTCAGCCAAAAACGGCAGGACATAGGGCATCTCGATCACGCGGGTGAGAGCGTCGCAGTTGTTCTGCCTGCCGACGGTCAGGATGGAGAAGTCCGGATCGGTCTGCGTGTCGCACAACGATTCCGCGGAAGCCATCTTCATCGGCTGCTGGTGGAACATCAGCTTGCCCTGCGCGTCGCCGGTGAAGAACAATCCGACCCCGGCGGCCAGCGCCACCAGGCATCCCAAGATGGTCGCCGGGCGATACATGCGTCGCGCATCGTCGTCCGTCGCCCGCACCATCCACCACGCGCACACCGCCGCAATGAACGTTCCCCCCGTCAACAACGCACCGGCGACTGCGTGCGAAACCGCTGCCTGCGCAGTGTTGTTCGTGAACAACGCCATGATGCTGGTCAGCTCGGCACGTCTGGTAAGCGGATTGTAGTGCGCGCCAACCGGATGCTGCATGAACGAGTTCGCGGCGATGATGAAGAACGCCGACACGTTCACCGAGATCGCCACAATCCAGATGCAGGCCAGGTGAACCAGCCGCGGCAGCCGACTCCAACCGAAAATCCACAACCCGATGAACGTCGACTCGAAGAAGAACGCGGCCAGGCCTTCCATGGCCAGCGGTGCGCCGAAGACGTCGCCGACGAAGCGTGAGTACTCGCTCCAGTTCATCCCGAACTGGAATTCCTGCACGATGCCGGTGGCCACGCCGATGGCGAAGTTGATCAAAAACAGCTTGCCGAAGAACTTGGTGAGCCGATACCAGGCGTCGTTGCCGGTGATGACCCACACGGTTTGCATGACGGCGATCAGCGGCGCCAGGCCGATTGTGAGCGGCACGAAGATGAAGTGGTAGACGGTGGTGATACCGAACTGCCACCGCGACACGTCGACGACGTCCATCGGCCATCTCCCGAGACTGCGGGGGTGTGCTGCTGCGACTTACTACGACGCAGTGTAGTAGACCAGGTGGTGGTGATCTACCACGATGTCGCGGAGATCACCGGGCGCGCTCAGATCGCGCCCGGTGCCTCACCCGAGAACGCGTTGGTCAGCTCTTTGGAGGCCCGACGGATTCCGAACGACGACGCGATCTCGAACACGCCGATCACGACAAGCCAGATGCCGACGACCATTGTCAGCACTGCCAGGGATTCGAAAGGCGATGCGAGCATGACGATGCCGGCCAATAGGCTGACCACCCCGATGAATATTTCCCATCCGCGTCCGGGCAGAGCTGGGTCACTGATCGCCGACACCGTCGTCGCCACACCGCGGAAAATGAAGCCCACGCCGATCCAGATGGCCAGCAGCAGAATCGCGTAACCCTCACCGAAGTGCCGGAAGCACAACACCGCCAAAACCAGTGAGGCTGCCCCGCTGATGAACAAGAGCACTCGCCCGCCGGCGGAGATGTGCAAGCTGAAAGCGAACACGACCTGGGCTACCCCAGTGATGAGCAGATAGACACCGAAAAGGATTGCGGCGGCGACGATGCTATCGCCCGGCCAGACAAAGATCAGGACGCCGAGAATCAACGCAAGGACGCCTGATATCAGGGTCGACTTCCACAGATGCGGCAGCAAATTTGGGACAACATTAGGTTGCATGCGCGAAGTTTCCCACAAATCGGATGTCGATGTGGGGTTTGCCGGGACTGTCAGACGCCGGCCGGTTGTGACGCCGCGGCGCGCCGTCCGCCGGAGTCGGCATCTGGTCTGCGGCCGACCAGATACCAGGTGCGCATCACGCCCTTGCCCTTGACGGCGACGTCGCCGCGCTCCTCGAGCAGGAAGTCGTTTTTGAGCCGCTCGTACACCGGCTCGGGCACCTGGATGCGCCCGACCGCGTCGGTGGATTCCATTCGCGAGGCGACGTTGACGGCGTCGCCCCACACGTCGTAGAAGAACCGGCGGGAACCCACGACGCCGGCGACGACGGGCCCGGTGGCCAAGCCGATGCGCAGCGGAACCGGGCGGCCCTGCGGGTCTTTCAAATCGGCCACCGCGTCCTTCATGTCCAGCGCAAGCTGCGCAAGAGCCTCGACGTGGTCGCGGCGCGGCCACGGCACACCGCTGACCACCATGTAGGAGTCGCCGCTGACTTTGATCTTCTCCAGCCGGTGTTTGTCGACCAGCGTGTCGAACTCGGTGTAGAGCCGATCCAAAAACCGAACCAGCTCAGCAGGATTGGTGTCGCTGGCACGCTCGGTGAAGCCCGCGATGTCGGCGAACAGCACGGACGCTTCGTCGTACTTGTCGGCGATGACGTTTCGCGCGGGGTCCTTCAGCCGGGCCGCGATGCTGGTCGGCATGATGTTGGCCAGCAGTGTCTCGGAGCGTTCGTACTCCGCTTCCATGACCGCTTCGGCGCGGGCGATCTCGCGCAGCGCGTACCACACCGTCGCGACGACCATGATGCACGCGGAAGCAATCGTGACGATGAATCCCGTCGTCTGCGCCCAGGCCGGTTGGACGCCGGTGTCATACGGGACCAAGAACTGGACGGTGATTGCCAGCGCGGCCCCGACGCCCGCCAGCGTCGCCGCCAGAATGATGTGCTCAATGCCGAGCGTGAGTACCACGAGTGTGGCGGCGACCAGGAAGTAGTACTGCAGGCCCGAGCCGGTGCCTACGGTCCAGCAGAGGAGGAAGATCGTTGCGTACCCGAAGCCCACGAAGGTCAGCGGCGCGACGAGTTCGCCGAAGCGGTACAGCATCGGGGTCATCACATAGATTGCCGCGACGACCAGTTGGAAGATGGGGATCCACGGAGCGGTGTGAACGCTGAAGAGTTCGAGGATTGCGAAGCCCACGAGGATGGCCGCGCCTATCCATGCGGTGATTTTGAGTACCCGCAGGCGCCGCGAGACGCTGTCGACATAGTGCTGCGTGCGGGCGCGCGATTGAGTCCGCACTGCTGCGACACAGTCCGGCTTTCGGGAGGATCCCGCTGTCCAGTCCGGCGGCGCACCGCACTTCTTAGCCGCCACGGCAAAAGCCTAACCGTCCTCCAGCGGACTGGTCAGCCACTCCGACATGCGATGGTCGGATAGTGACCCGTTGGGCATGATGTGGCGCACCAGGCGTCCGCCGCGGGTGGCCAGGTCCGCGATCATCCGGCGGTGGCAGCGCCACCACGTCGGCTCGCCACACATGATGGCGACGTTTCGGCTATCGGCATCCTGCAGGAGCCGCTGGTATGCGGCCTGGAATTCGGGCGTACGGGTGTGGGCGGCGTAGTTGGCGAACTGCTGGTTTTCCCACCATCGGTCCCGCGGTACCGGGTGCTCGGGCGGTTTGCGACGGCCACCGAGGCCGGGTTCGTGGCGGTAGTCGACGCCCGCCTTGGCCAGCCAGTCGGGCATGACCTGTTTCGAGACGTCGGGGTTGCGCCGTGAGCCGGGGAAGCTGCGCACATCGACCAAGAGGTCGATGTCGTGTTGGCGGAGTGAGGCCGCGAGCTCGTCTGCGGTTTTGGCGCCGTGGCCGATGGTGTACAGCACTGGTGGTGAGTGCCCTCGGTGAGATTCGAACTCACACTGTACGGGTTTTGAATCCGTTTCCTCTGCCAGTTGGGATACGAGGGCGTGGTTTCTACGGCCTCCCACCATAGAGGATGCGTGCGATCGCGCCGTGTCTCAACCCCGCGGTCACGGAACGCGGCCACCCGCTGACACAATGGCGGGCATGACCGGCCCAACGACCGATGCCGCTGCTCCGGCCCCGCGCCGAGTCCTGATCGCCGAGGACGAGGCCCTCATCCGGATGGACCTGTCCGAGATGCTGCGTGAGGAGGGCTACGACATCGTCGGCGAGGCCGGCGACGGCCAGGAGGCGGTCGAATTGGCCGAGCAGCTCAAGCCCGACCTGGTGATCATGGACGTGAAAATGCCGCGACGCGACGGCATCGACGCCGCATCGGAGATCGCGAGCAAACGCATCGCGCCGATCGTGGTGTTGACGGCGTTCAGCCAGCGGGATCTGGTGGAGCGCGCCCGCGACGCCGGCGCGATGGCCTACCTGGTGAAGCCGTTCACCGCCAGCGACCTGGTCCCGGCGATCGAGCTGGCGCTGAGCCGGTTCAGCGAGATCAGCGCGCTCGAACGGGAAGTGGCGACGCTGTCCGACCGGCTGGAAACCCGCAAGCTCGTCGAACGGGCTAAAGGTCTGCTGCAGGCCAAGCAGGGCATGACTGAGCCGGAGGCGTTCAAGTGGATTCAGCGGGCCGCGATGGACCGCCGCACCACGATGAAGCGGGTGGCCGAAGTGGTCTTGGAGACGCTGGATACCTGACCGCGATCAGACGTAAAAGCCCCCAGAACACCGGCGTGTCGGGGACTTTCGCGTCTGCTCGCCGTTACTTGGCGACGATCACCGACGAGCCGTGGCCGAACAGGCCCTGGTTGGCGGTGATACCGACCTTGGCGCCCTCGACCTGCCGGCTGGTGGCCTGACCGCGCAGCTGCCAGGTGAGCTCGCAGACCTGGGCGATCGCCTGCGCGGGGATGGCCTCGCCGAAGCAGGCCAGCCCGCCCGACGGGTTGACCGGGACACGGCCGCCGATCGTCGTCGCCCCGCTGCGCAGCAGGCCCTCGGCCTCACCCTTGGGACACAGTCCTAGATGTTCGTACCAGTCCAGCTCCAAGGCGGTGGACAGGTCGTAGACCTCGGCCAGGCTCAGATCCTCCGGCCCGATACCGGCTTCGGCGTAGGCGGCGTCGAGGATCTGATCCTTGAACACCCGCTCCGGTGCAGGCACGACGGCCGTGGAATCCGTTGCGATATCAGGCAATTCGGGCAGGTGCTGCGGGTAGCGCGGCGTGACCGTGCTGACCGCCCGCACCGACGGCACACCATCCAGTGAGCCGAGGTGCTGACGGGCGAACTTCGCGCTGGCCACGATCAGCGCCGCCGCGCCGTCGGAGGTGGCGCAGATGTCCAGCAGCCGCAGCGGGTCGGCCACCACCGCGCTGGCCAGCACGTCGTCGATCGACACTTCCTTGCGGTAGCGGGCATTCGGGTTCTGCAGACCGTGGCGCGCGTTTTTGACCTTCACTTGCGCGAAGTCCTCGAGTGTGGCGCCGTACAGATCCATCCGGCGTCGCGCCAGCAACGCGAAATACACCGGGTTGGTGGCCCCGATCAAATGGAACCGCTGCCAATCCGGGTCGTTGCGGCGCTCACCGCCGACCGGTGCGAAGAACCCCTTCGGCGTGGTGTCGGCGCCGATCACCAGAGCGACGTCGCAGAAACCGGCCAGGATCTGGGCGCGGGCGCTCTGCAACGCCTGCGAGCCGCTGGCGCACGCCGCGTAGCTCGAGCTCACCGGGACGCCGTTCCACCCGAGTTTCTGCGCAAACGTCGATCCGGCGACGAAACCCGGATAGCCGTTGCGGATGGTGTCCGCGCCGGCCACCAGCTGGACCTGCCGCCAGTCCAGGCCGGCCTCGGCCAACGCCGCGCGGGCGGCAACCACCCCATATTCGGTGAAGTCGCGACCCCATTTACCCCACGGATGCATGCCCGCGCCGAGAATGTAGACCGGCTCAGTCACGCGATCCTCCAGCCGTAGACGATCCGCTCGACGCCGTCGCCGTCGACAAATAGCGGCATGGTGGTCAGTTCCATCTCCATGCCGACCTTCAAGTCGGCGGCCAGTGTGCCGTCGACCACCTTGCCCAGCACAATCAGCCCTTCCTCAGCCAGTTGCACCGCGGCGACAGCGAACGGCTCGAACGGATCAGGCGAGGGGTACGGCGGCGGCGGGGCGTAGCGGTTTTCGGTGTAGCTCCACAGCGTGCCGCGCCGCGACAGCGCGACCGGCTCCAGCAGGTCGCCGTCGCACGCGGGGTTCGGGCAATTGTTGGCGCGCGGCGGAAACACATAGGTGCCGCACTGCGGGCATTTGGCGCCGATCAGATGCGGCGAACCAGAGTCGTCGGTCGCGAACCAGCCGTCGACGGCCGGTTCCTGGCGGATAGCTGCAGACACCCGGCCAGCGTACCGAGAACAGCGGCGAAACTGAAACGTGTTCCAGTTTTGCGGCGGTGGACTCGACGTCGGAGCCGATGCCTAGAGTTGAAGCCGTGAGCCCAGCGAAGACCGCAAGCGCCAAGACGCAACCCGGCCAGGCCGCTGACGGCAAGCCGACGTTGATGCTGCTGGACGGCAATTCGCTGGCGTTCCGGGCGTTCTACGCGCTGCCGGCGGAAAACTTCAAGACCGCCGGCGGGCTGACCACCAACGCGGTCTACGGGTTCACTGCGATGCTGATCAATCTGCTGCGCGACGAACAACCGACGCACGTCGCCGCCGCGTTCGACGTGTCGCGGCAAACGTTCCGCTCGGACCGCTACCCCGAGTACAAGGCCAACCGCACGTCGACCCCCGACGAGTTTCACGGCCAGATCGACGTCACCAAGGAAGTTCTTGCCGCGCTGGGCATTACCGTGCTCGCCGAACCCGGTTTCGAAGCCGACGACATCATTGCCACGCTGGCCACCCAGGCCGAAAAAGACGGCTACCGGGTGCTGGTGGTCACAGGCGACCGTGACTCGCTGCAACTGGTCAGCGACGACGTGACGGTGCTCTACCCGCGCAAAGGCGTGAGCGAGCTGACCCGGTTCACCCCGGAGGCCGTCGTCGAAAAATACGGGTTGACACCTAAGCAATATCCCGATTTCGCCGCGCTGCGTGGTGATCCCAGCGACAATCTGCCCGGCATCCCCGGCGTGGGGGAGAAGACGGCGACCAAATGGATCGCCGAATACGGCTCGCTGCAAGAGCTGGTCGACAACGTCGACACCGTCAAAGGCAAAGTGGGCGACGCATTGCGGGCGCATCTGGCCAGCGTGGTGCGCAACCGCGAACTCACCGAGCTGATCCGAGAGGTGCCGCTGGCGCAGACACCCGACACGCTGCGCATGCAGCCCTGGGACCGCGACCAGATCCACCAGCTGTTCGACCACCTGGAATTCCGGGTGCTGCGCGACCGGCTGTTCGAGACGCTGGCGGCCGTCGAGCCCGAGGTCGACGAGGGATTCGACGTGCGCGGCGGCGCGCTGGAACCCGGCACGGTCGGGCAGTGGCTGGCCGAGCACGCCGGCGACGGGCGGCGGTCCGGGCTGGCGGTGGTGGGCACCCACGTGGCCTACGACGGCGACGCAAGCGCGCTGGCCATCGCCGCCGCGGACGGCGACGGCGCCTACGTCGACACCGCCACCCTGACTCCCGACGACGAGACGGCGCTGGCCGCCTGGCTCGCCGACCACGACAAGCCGAAGGCGTTGCACGAGGCAAAGCTGGCCATCCACGACCTGGCCGGCCGCGGCTGGACCCTCAACGGCGTCACGTCCGACACCGCCCTGGCCGCTTACCTGGTGCGGCCCGGCCAGCGCAGCTTCACCCTCGACGACCTGTCGCTGCGCTACCTGCGCCGCGAGTTGCGCGCGGAAACCGCTGAGCAGCAGCAACTTTCGCTGCTGGATGATAGCGATGGCGTCGACGACCAGGCCGTCCAGACCACGATTCTGCGGGCCCAGGCGGTCGCCGACCTGGCCGACGCGCTGGACGCCGAACTGGCCCGCATCGACTCGCAGGCCTTGCTGGCCGAGATGGAGTTGCCGGTGCAGGGCGTGCTCGCGGGCATGGAAGCCGCCGGCATCGCCGTCGACCTCGACCGGTTGACCGAGCTGCAAAGCCAATTCGGCGACCAGATCCGCGACGCCGCCGAAGCGGCCTATGCGGTGATCGGCAAGCAGATCAACCTCGGCTCACCCAAACAGCTTCAGGTCGTGCTGTTCGACGAGCTGGAGATGCCGAAAACCAAGCGCACCAAGACCGGATATACCACCGATGCCGACGCCCTCCAGTCGCTGTTCGACAAGACCGGCCACCCGTTCCTGCAGCATCTGCTCACTCACCGCGACGTCACCCGGCTCAAGGTCACCGTCGACGGGTTGCTGAATGCCGTTGCCGCCGATGGACGTATCCACACCACGTTCAACCAGACCATCGCGGCGACCGGGCGGTTGTCGTCGACAGAACCGAACCTGCAGAACATCCCGATCCGCACCGAGGCCGGCCGCGAGATCCGGGACGCGTTCGTGGTGGGCGCGGGCTACGGCGAGCTGATGACCGCCGACTACAGTCAGATCGAGATGCGGATCATGGCGCATCTCTCGCAGGACTCCGGGCTGATCGAAGCGTTCCGCACCGGCGAGGACCTGCACTCGTTCGTCGCGTCCCGCGCATTCGGCGTGCCGATCGAGGAGGTCACCGGCGAACTGCGACGCCGCGTCAAGGCGATGTCCTACGGGCTGGCCTACGGGCTGAGCGCCTACGGTCTGTCGCAGCAGCTGAAGATCTCCACCGAGGAAGCCAAGGAACAGATGGACGCCTACTTCGCCCGTTTCGGCGGCGTCCGCGACTATCTGCACGCCGTCGTCGAGCAGGCCCGCAAGGACGGCTACACCTCGACGGTGCTGGGCCGGCGGCGCTACCTACCCGAGCTGGACAGCAGCAACCGCCAGGTCCGCGAGGCCGCGGAGCGGGCCGCGCTCAACGCGCCCATCCAGGGCAGCGCCGCCGACATCATCAAGGTGGCGATGATCGAGGTGGACAAGGCGCTCAAGGCGGCGCGGCTCAAGTCACGGATGCTGCTGCAGGTGCACGACGAGCTGCTGTTCGAGGTGGCCGAGGGGGAGCGGGACCAGCTTGAGGCGCTGGTGCGCGACAAGATGTGCGGCGCCTATCCGCTCGACGTGCCGCTGGAGGTATCGCTGGGCTACGGCCGCACCTGGGACGCAGCGGCGCACTGACCATGCGCCCGGTCAAGCGCAGTCGTGGCCGCCCGGCCGGCTCCCGGGTGAATCCCGACGAGCGACGCGCCGCGCTGCTCGACGCGGCCGAACAGGCGATCCGCGCCAAGGGGGCATCGGTGGGCCTGGGCGACGTCGCCGCCGAGGCCGGGTTCGTCCGGTCCGCGGTGTATGCCATGTTTCCCAACCGCGACGCGCTACTGGCGGCGTTGAGTCAACGCACCGCGCAGCGCCTGCTCGGTGAAATCACCACGCGCGCAGCCGGTTCCACCGACCTTCGGCAGCGGATGGCGTTGTTCTTCGACGTGATCTGCGCGTGGATGCACGACGAGCCCAACCTCTGCCGCGCGTTGAGCGGCGACCCGTCGACCAGTGTCTTCGAGCAACTCGGTGCCGCGGTTGAGCAGATGCTGGCGACGGCGTTCGACTCCGACCACGCCCGGCTGGCGGCCGCTCCCTGGTCGCGGGCCATCGTGGGATCCGCGGTGGCCGCCGCCGAGTGGTGGTGCCGCACCGGGGCGATGTCGCGGGCCGCGCTCGTCGAGCACCTCACGGCCCTGTGCTGGGACGGCGGCGCCGCGCTGCCGTTCAAAGCCGAAGACATTCGAGGTATTGACAGCGGCATGGCATAATAGACAGACTGTCTTTTATGGTCCTGGCGGACGTTCAAATCCCCTCGCGGTATTGGGAGAGCATCGTCGGCGAATGCGACGTCGACGTGACCGAAATCACCGGCACTTTGCCCGACGGCCTCATCGGCACCCTGTACCGCAACGGATCCGGCCGTTGGAACGTCGGATCCTCGGAGGTGGAAAGCATTTTCGACGCCGACGGCATGGTCAGCGCATTCGTGCTCGACGGTTCGGGGGTGTGCTTCCGCAACCGGTTCGTGCGCACCAAGCACTACCTGAGGTCGATGGCGGCCGGGCGCCTGGTGGATCGCGGCTTCACCCATCAGCGCCGCGGCGGCGTGCTGCGCAACGCGCTGCGACTGCCGGCCAACACCGCCAACACCAGCGTCATGGTCAACCCGGGCCAACTGCTGGCGTTGTGGGAGGGCGGACGGCCTCATGAGCTGGACCTCGACACCCTGGCCACCCGCGGACTGTGCGACCTCGGCGGGGTGCTCAAAGGGCCGGTCCGGGCATATTCGGCGCACTACACCTACGACCCGATCGCCAACACCAGGGTCAACTTCGGGTTCGACCCGTACTTCCCGCGCATCGATGTCCGCCGGATGCGGCTGCGTGACCTGCTTGCAGAGGCAGTGCCCCGGGTGCGCTTGCGGCTCTACGAGACCGGCGCCGACGGCGTGACCCGCTATCTGCGCGCCGTGCCGCTGCCGGGGATGGGCGTCGTGCACGACATGGCGCTGACGCAGCGCTACGCGATCTTCGTGGTGTCACCGCTGCGGATCAACCCGTGGGCGCTGACCGGATACCAATCCTATTGGGATTCCATGCGTTTCAAGCGCGATACGCCGTCGTACTTCGTGCTCGCCCCTCGCGACGGAAGCCGGATCCGGGTGGTCGAGACCGATCCGTTCTACCACTGGCATTTCACCAACGCCCACGACGACGGCGACGACGTCGTCGTCGAACTGCCGCGGTTCGCCCCACAGACCTACGACGGGATGAAGAACTACACCGCGCACATCCGCTCGGACATCGCGCAAATTGACGGCTACGGAGCGATCGAGGACGCGGTGGTTCTGACCCGGTTCCGCATCACCCCGTCGGGCCGGGTGACACGAGAGCCGCTGGCCGACTTCGGCTGCGAGTTTCCGCAGATCGACCAGCGGCGCTCCACGCTGCCGCACACGGTGTCCTACGTGGCCGTGCAGGACCCGGGCCGGTTTCAGGGCCAAGGTGTCGCGCGGGTCGACCAACACACCGGCGCCGTCCAGGCCTACTGCCCGGCCGGGCACATGCTGGTGGAGCCGACGTTTGTGTCCCGGCCGGGCGGCATCGCGGAGGACGACGGCTGGCTGCTCACCGTCGGGTATGACGAATCGCAGCATCGCAGCAGGTTGATCGTCCTCGACGCGGCACATGTGGACGACGGGCCGATCGCCGAGGCGTGGCTGCCATTCCACGTGCCGATGAGCTATCACGGCGTGTTCACCAGCCGAGTGGCCCGCCGGGTGACCCGCTAGCCGCCTCTGACGTCGGCGAATGGAACGTCACAGCGAATTCCGACCCGGAATTTCGCCTTGACGTTACGGTCGGCGCGCGACACCAGTTGAGCAGGCCAAGTTTGGCCAGCGTGTGCACAGTCGAGTAGCCTCGACGGGTACTAAACACCTGTCCCTACGACCCAACCTGTCCGGAGCAACCCCCCATATGCCGAGTCCCACCGTCACCTCGCCCCAAGTAGCCGTCAACGACATCGGCTCGAGCGAGGACTTTCTCGCCGCCATCGACAAAACAATCAAATACTTCAACGATGGCGACATCGTCGAAGGGACCATAGTCAAGGTTGACCGGGACGAGGTCCTGCTCGACATCGGCTACAAGACAGAAGGGGTCATCCCCTCCCGCGAGCTGTCCATCAAACACGACGTCGACCCCAACGAGGTGGTGTCCGTCGGCGACAAGGTCGAGGCCCTGGTTCTCACCAAGGAGGACAAAGAGGGCCGGCTGATCCTGTCCAAGAAGCGCGCACAGTACGAGCGGGCGTGGGGCACGATCGAGGAGCTCAAGGAGAAGGACGAGGCCGTCAAGGGCACCGTCATCGAGGTCGTCAAGGGTGGCCTGATCCTCGACATCGGGCTGCGCGGCTTCCTGCCCGCCTCGCTGGTCGAGATGCGCCGCGTGCGTGATCTGCAGCCGTACATCGGCAAGGAGATCGAAGCCAAGATCATCGAGCTGGACAAGAATCGCAACAACGTGGTGCTGAGCCGCCGCGCCTGGCTGGAGCAGACCCAGTCCGAGGTGCGCAGCGAATTCCTCAACCAGCTGCAGAAGGGCGCCATCCGCAAGGGTGTGGTGTCGTCGATCGTCAACTTCGGCGCGTTCGTCGACCTCGGCGGTGTGGACGGCCTGGTGCACGTCTCGGAACTTTCCTGGAAGCACATCGATCACCCGTCCGAGGTGGTGCAGGTCGGCGACGAGGTCACCGTCGAGGTGCTCGACGTCGACATGGACCGCGAGCGGGTTTCGTTGTCGCTCAAGGCAACTCAGGAAGACCCGTGGCGGCACTTCGCCCGCACCCACGCCATCGGCCAGATCGTGCCGGGCAAGGTCACCAAGCTGGTGCCGTTCGGCGCGTTCGTCCGTGTCGAGGAGGGCATCGAGGGTCTGGTCCACATCTCCGAGCTGGCGGAGCGCCACGTCGAGGTGCCGGACCAGGTGGTCGCGGTCGGCGACGACGCGATGGTGAAGGTCATCGACATCGACCTGGAGCGTCGCCGGATCTCGTTGTCGCTCAAGCAGGCCAACGAGGACTACACCGAAGAGTTCGACCCGGCCAAGTACGGCATGGCCGATTCCTACGACGAGCAGGGCAACTACATCTTCCCGGAGGGCTTCGACCCCGAAACCAACGAGTGGCTCGAAGGTTTCGAAAAGCAGCGCGCCGAGTGGGAGGCCCGCTACGCCGAGGCCGAGCGGCGGCACAAGATGCACACCGCGCAGATGGAGAAGTTCGCCGCCGCCGAGCACGCCGAGGCCGAGCACGGTTCCGGCCCGGCCAACGGGTCGTCAGACGACGATCAGTCCAGCGGCGGTTCGCTGGCCAGCGACGCGCAACTTGCCGCGCTGCGGGAGAAGCTCGCCGGCAGCGCCTAGTTCTTGGTCGCCGAGATTGACGTTTTGCAGAAAAAGTGCGAGTAATTCGCGGCAAAAAGTCGATCTCGGTGTAGCAGCATGCTGAGGATCGGGCTGACCGGCGGTATCGGTGCCGGGAAGTCGTCGGTAACCGCCACCTTCCAGCAATGCGGTGGGGTCATCGTCGACGCCGACGTGATCGCCCGCGAGGTGGTCGAACCCGGGTCCGAAGGATTGGCGGCGCTCGTCGAGGCGTTCGGCGACGACATTCTGCAGCCGGACGGGTCACTGGACCGGCCGGCGTTGGCGGCCAAGGCTTTCCAAGACGACGAGGCCCGCAAGACGCTCAACGGAATCGTTCATCCGCTGGTCGGCAAGCGCCGCGAGGAAATCATCGCGGCCGTGCCCGACGAGGCCGTGATCGTCGAAGACATTCCGCTGCTGGTGGAGTCGCAGATGGCGCCGCTGTTCCCGCTTGTCGTCGTCGTGCACGCCGACGCCGAAGTACGGGTGCGGCGACTGGTCGAACAACGCGGCATGGACGAAGACGACGCCCGCGCCCGCATCGCTGCGCAGGCCGACGACGAAGCGCGTCGCGCCGTCGCCGATGTGTGGCTGGACAATTCCGGCACGCCGGAGGAGTTGGCCGATCAGGCCCGCGAGGTGTGGAATCACCGGATCGTGCCTTTTGCACACAATCTCAGTGCGCGCCGGGTGGTCGAAGCACCGACACACGTCGTCCCGGCCGACCCGAGCTGGCCAGAGCAGGCGCAGCGCATCGTCGCGCGGCTCAAAACGGCCTGCGGGTCAAAAGCGTTGCGGGTCGACCACATCGGCGCAACCGCAGTACCCGGCCTGGACGCGGAAGACGTCATCGACATCCAGGTCACAGTGGAATCCCTCGCCGCCGCAGACGAACTCGCCGAGACACTACTGCCCGCGGGTTATCCGCGCATCGACGACATCACCGCGGACGCGCCACTCACCGACAACCCCGGCTTGTGGCGCAAGCGAATTCACGGCTCCGCCGATCCGGGCCGTCCGACCCGTGTTCATCTGCGGGTCGACGGCTGGCCCAACCAGCAGTACGCGCTGCTGCTGGTGGACTGGCATCGCGCCAATCCCGATGTAGCAGACTACTTTCAGGACACTTATCAGCGGGCGTGGGAATGGGCCGACACGACCGGCTGGCGGCCGTAACCCCTAGCTCAGCGGGGCCCCGCAGGACACCACCCGGTTGGGGTCGTTGTTGGCCAGCATCAGCCCGATCGACCGGTCGACCTGCGCGGCGACGTTGTCGTCGACGTCGATCTCGCAATGGACGTTCGCCCCATACGGCCACGGGACCGACACCTGCATGCCCGCCTTGCTCGGATCGGCCAGCACGGTATTCGCCTCGAAGGCGTTGCCGGGCATTGAGCTCAGCCCGGTGCTGCTGGTCTCGTCGTCGTGGATACGGAACGTGGCCTGGCCGCCGGGGGCGACCCCGTCGATGCGGGCGATATAGGTGACGTTGTGCAGGTCCGCGGACGCGATCGGCGGAGTTAACTGTAGGCCAACGGCGGCGGCGGTCACGGCGGCTGTCGCCATCCATTTGCGCTTGGCGGAGCTCATGACTGCCAGATTACCGCCACCTATTGCGTGGCGGCCATGCTTTTGCCGGCTAGCCAGGCTGGCAGCGCGGGCACCACACCGAGGTGCGGCCGCCGATACGACCGCGGCGCAGCCGGGCGCCGCAGCGCGGGCAGGTCGGGTCCGGCTCGTCACGCGCGCCGGTGAGCCACTGTGGCAGCGCGGGGACACAGCCGTGGCGCACCGCGGTGCGCAGCACTCGCCGCATGGTGGCGTGCATCCGCATGACCTCGTCGCCGTCGAGGCCCGTGATCGCCCGGGACGGATGCAGCCTTGCCTGCCAGCATATTTCGTCGGTCAGCAGGTTGCCCAGCCCTGCGATCACCGACTGGTTCAGCAGCGTCGCCTTCAGCCCGCCGCGCCGAGCCGACAGCACATCCCGGAACGTCGGCAGGTCGATGTCCAGTGCATCGGGGCCCTGCGGGCCCGTCACGCGGGCCACGTCGTCGTCGCCGGTGGCGAGCCACACCCCTCGCAGCTTGCGCAGGTCGGCATAGCGAAGGTCGCCGCGATCCAGCGTCACCACCAGCCGCACCCGGCCATCGGCCGGTTCGGTCCCGGACGTGTAGTACGGGTGACCGGTCATGCCGCTGTGCACCAGTATCGTCGGGCCGTCGGTCGGCAAGATCAGCCATTTGCCATGCCGGCCCGGCATATCGAAGCGGCGGCCGCGCAGTGCCCGTCCCAGCGACTGCGGGCTGGTGTTGCGCAGCACACCCGCATCGCGCACTTCGACGTGCCGAACCCGTCGGCCGGGCAGCGTGTTGGTCAGCCGGCGCCGGAACCCTTCCACGTCGGGGAGTTCAGGCATGCGTGGCGAGCCGTTTCGACAGTCGCCGGCGTGGGCGGGTCACAACACCCGGTGCGGGTAAGGCCATCAGCGTGACTCCCTCACCACCTCGCGAGCTTCTTTGACGGTCCGCAAGCTGATGTAGCGTGGATGGCGCAGCTTGCCGTCGCGCGTCCACGCGGCTGAACCCCACATCGACAATGAGTTCCAAACGCACCCAACGGGTTTCGCGCTCGCGAGGTAAGCCCCCGGGTGAAGGGCGACCAGTCGGGGACCTGGCTCGTCGGGCAGGGCGCTACGAATCCCGCGGGGCAACTCGTTCACGACGGGACGCGACCAGCTGGCAACGAGTGCATACTGCAAACCTGCGCTTTCTGCGGTCCCGTCGCAAGCGTCGGGCATCCTGCATGCTGGGGAGATTGAATCGGATTGATCAGCCAGGAGGTCCGCGGTGGACATTCTCGCGATTCCACACCCACCCCACCGCCTGCCGCTATTGGGCGATGTGCTGGGTATCAATCCCCGCAGCCCTGTGCTGTCGGCGTCGCGGATGGTGCGCGGCCTGGGACCGATCTCGGCCGTGAAACTGTTGGGCACCGAGCTGGTCCTGGTGGGTGGGGCCGACCTGGCAGCCGAATTGAATGACGAGACGCGCTTCAGTAAGCACGTGGGACGTCTCCTGCCGCTGCGCCGGATAGTCGGTGACGCGCTGGTCACCGCCGCGAACGACGAGCCGAATTGGCAGCTGGCGCACGACATCCTGGCGCCGGCGTTCACCCGGGAGGCGATGCGCGGCTACCACGCGGTCATGCTGGACGTGGCCCGCGAATTGCTGGGCCGCTGGGACGCCGCCGCCGACCGGATGGAGCGGGTCGACGTCAGCGCCGACATGACGCGGTTGACGCTGGAGACCATCGGGCGCGCCGGATTCGGTTACCGGTTCGCCTCTTTCGACCGCGACCGCCCGCATCCGTTCGTCACCGCCATGACCCGTTCCCTGCGCTACGCCAACTTATCGGCAGACCCGCCGCTAGCACCGGTGCGCCGGGTGCTCGCGGGCTCCGCCCGACAGCATCGTGCGGACGTCGCTCTGATAGAGCGCGTCGTCGACGACGTCATCGCGGCACGCCGCAACGGCGCGGCATCTGATCCGCCCGACCTGCTGGGCCTGATGCTGCACACCGCGCACCCCGAGACCGGCCGCCGCCTGGACCCAGTCAACATCCGCCAGCAGATCATCACTTTTATGATCGCCGGCCACGAGACCACCTCGGGCGCACTATCGTTCGCGCTGTACTACCTCACCAGGGACCGGCAGGCCCTGGCGCGGGCCCAAGCGGAGGTGGACGCACTGTGGGGCCACGCCGACGACCCCCAGCCCACCTTCACCGACATTCCGAAGTTGCGGTATGTACGCGCGGCGCTGGACGAAGCGCTGCGGCTACGGCCGACGGTGCCCGGTTACCGGCGGGCCGCCCGCGCCGACACGATGCTCGCCGGCCGGTACCGGATGAACCGGGGCGACTGGGCGGCGGTGGTGCTACCACTGTTGCACCGCGATCCACAGGTGTGGCGCGGCGCGACCCCAACCGGTTCGATCCCGACCGGTTCGCCCCCGGGGAGGCGAAAACACGCCCCCCGCATGCGTACAGGCCGTTCGGGACCGGGCAACGGGCCTGCATCGGCCGGCAGTTCGCGTTGCACGAAACTGTGCTGACACTCGGGCTTGTCCTGCACCGCTACCAACTGACACCCTCGGACACCTACCGGCTGCAGGTCGCCGAATCCGCCACCCTCCAACCGCGTGGCTTCAAACTCCTGCCGCGCAGACGCTGTCGGCCGGACTCGGCGCCGGTCGCCCACTAGGCTGCCCGCCAGCTCAGCTCCATCCCCTTGCTCGCCAGCCAGCGCTGCAGGTCGTAGCCGTGCCGGGCCAGGCCGTCGACGGCGTCGGCCGCGCGGTGCACCGCCAGCTCGGCCGATTCCGGGGACAGCAGGTGATGCCGTACCGCCACCAGTAGCTCGTTGACGTCGGCGAGCTGTACTCCGGTGCCGGTTCGGACCTCGAGGTCGAGGTAATGGTCCTCGGAGCGCCACGCCGTCGGCCCGGGCGTGTATTCGCCGACGTCGAGGTAGTAGTCGTAGTCACGTTCGTGGCCGGGGTTGAAGTGGAACACCGTGGCCCGCAGGCCCAGCGACGGCAGTAGCCACGACTGCAGGTAGTGGAACTGTTTGCGGCCCGGCGCCCGGCGGGCCATGTACAGGCCCCAGGGCTGCACCGTGTACTCGTCGACGGCCCGCACGATGCCCTTCGGATCGGTGTTGGTGCGGGCTACCAGGTCGAACGTCTCGTGCTTCGGCGGATGGATACAAGACAGCTTAGGCCCGTCGGTGGCCCGGCCTACTCTGTGAACATGGCTTTCGCTACCGAGCATCCGGTTGTCGCGCACTCGGAATACCGGCCTGCCGCAGAGGACGTGGAAGGGTTGGTGCGCGCCGGTGGCCGCTTCGAGGTGGTCAGCCCGCACGACCCGGCCGGCGACCAGCCAGCCGCCATCGACGAGCTCGAGCGCCGCATCAAGGCGGGGGAGAAGGATGTGGTGCTGCTCGGCGCCACGGGCACCGGCAAGTCGGCTACCACCGCGTGGCTGATCGAGCGGCTGCAGCGGCCCACCCTGGTCATGGAGCCGAACAAGACGCTGGCCGCGCAGATGGCCAATGAGTTGCGGGAGATGTTGCCGCACAACGCTGTTGAGTACTTCGTGTCGTACTACGACTACTACCAGCCCGAGGCGTACATTGCGCAGACCGACACCTACATCGAGAAGGACAGCTCGATCAACGACGACGTGGAGCGGCTAAGGCACTCCGCGACGTCGGCGCTGCTGTCGCGGCGCGACGTGGTGGTGGTCGCGTCGGTGTCGTGCATTTACGGTCTGGGCACCCCGCAGTCCTACCTGGACCGGTCAGTCGAGCTGCGGGTGGGCGAGGAGGTGCCGCGGGATGCGCTGCTGCGGCTGCTGGTCGACGTGCAGTACACCCGCAACGACCTGTCGTTCACCCGCGGCTCGTTCCGCGTCCGCGGTGACACCGTGGAGATCATCCCGTCGTACGAGGAACTGGCCGTCCGCATCGAATACTTCGGCGACGAGGTCGAGGCGCTCTACTACCTGCATCCGCTGACCGGTGAGGTGATCCGCCGGGTGGACTCGCTGCGGATCTTCCCGGCCACCCACTACGTCGCCGGCCCGGAGCGGATGGCCCACGCGATCTCCACCATCGAGCAGGAGCTGGCCGAGCGGCTGGCCGAACTGGAGGGCCAGGGCAAGCTGCTGGAGGCTCAGCGGCTGCGGATGCGCACCAACTACGACATCGAGATGATGCGCCAGGTCGGGTTCTGCTCGGGCATCGAGAACTACTCGAGACACATCGACGGTCGCGGGCCGGGCTCGCCACCCGCCACTTTGCTGGACTACTTCCCGGAGGACTTCCTGCTCGTCATCGACGAGTCGCATGTCACCGTGCCGCAGATCGGCGGCATGTACGAGGGCGACATGTCGCGTAAACGCAACCTGGTCGAGTACGGCTTCCGGCTGCCGTCGGCCTGCGACAACCGCCCGCTGACCTGGGAGGAGTTCGCGTCGCGGATCGGGCAGACGGTGTACCTGTCGGCCACCCCGGGCCCGTATGAGCTCAGCCAGACCGGCGGCGAGTTCGTCGAACAGGTGATCCGCCCGACCGGCCTGGTGGACCCCAAGGTGGTGGTCAAGCCGACCAAAGGCCAGATCGACGACCTGATCGGGGAGATCCGCAAACGCGCCGAGGCCGACGAGCGAGTGCTGGTGACGACGCTCACCAAGAAGATGGCCGAGGACCTCACCGACTACCTGCTGGAGATGGGCATCCGGGTGCGCTACCTGCATTCCGAGGTGGACACCCTGCGGCGGGTCGAACTGCTGCGCCAGCTGCGGCTCGGCGAGTTCGACGTGCTGGTGGGCATCAACCTGCTGCGCGAGGGCCTGGACCTGCCCGAGGTGTCGCTGGTCGCCATCCTCGATGCCGACAAGGAGGGCTTCCTGCGCTCGACGCGCAGCCTGATCCAGACCATCGGCCGCGCCGCCCGCAACGTGTCCGGCGAGGTGCACCTCTACGCCGACACGGTCACCGATTCGATGAAAGAGGCCATCGACGAAACCGAGCGGCGCCGGGCCAAGCAAATCGCCTTCAACGAGGAACACGGCATCGACCCCAAGCCGCTGCGCAAGAAGATCGCCGACATCCTCGACCGGGTGTACACCGAGGCCGACGACAGCGAGACCGTCGAGCTGGGTTCCGGGCGCAGTGTGTCCCGCGGCCGGCGGGCCCAGGGTGAGCCGGGCCGGACGGTCAGCGCGGGAATCTTCGAAGGCCGCGACACGACCAACATGCCGCGGGCCGAATTGGCCGACCTGATCAAGGATCTGACCGCGCAGATGATGGCCGCCGCTCGTGATCTGCAGTTCGAACTGGCCGCGCGGTTCCGCGACGAGATCGCCGACCTGAAGAAGGAACTGCGCGGTATGGACGCCGCCGGCCTGAAGTGACGGAGGCGACCAGCACCACCGCCGCCACCGGCAGTTGGGGTGCGTTACTCGGTCGCCGCTACCTGGCCACGTCCACGCTGCTGGCCGGCGGGGTGGCGCTGTACGCCACCAACGAGTTCCTGACAATCAGCCTGCTGCCCAGCACGGTCGCCGACATCGGCGGCGAGCGGCTCTACGCCTGGGTGACGACGCTGTACCTAGTGGGTTCGGTGGTCGCGGCCACCACGGTCTACGCCGCGCTGCAGCGGGTCGGGGCCCGCTTGTCGTATCTGCTGGGATTGGCGGTGTTCGCGATCGGCAGCGTGGTGTGCGCGGCGGCCCCGAGCATGGAAATCCTGGTGGCGGGCCGGACGCTGCAGGGCGCGGCCGGCGGGCTGCTGGCCGGTTTGGGCTATGCGGTGATCAACGCCGCGCTGCCGCGTGAGTTGTGGACCCGGGCTTCGGCGCTGGTGTCGGCCATGTGGGGAGTCGCGACGGTGGTGGGGCCGGCGATGGGCGGCTTTTTCGCCCAGTTTGGGATGTGGCGCTGGGCGTTCGGCGCGATGGCTGCGCTGACCGCAGCGATGGGGCTGCTGGTCCCGGTCGTGCTGTCCGCGGGCCGGGTCGACCGGAGCGACGTCCCGCCGGCGCTCAAGGTGCCGGTGTGGTCGCTGTTGCTGCTCGGCACTGCCGCGCTGGCGGTCAGCGTCGCACAGGTTCCGCACAGCAACGTCGCCACGACCGGGCTGCTCGCGGCAAGCCTGCTGCTGGCCGGGCTGTTCCTGGTCGTCGATCGGCGCGTGTCGGCAGCGGTCTTGCCGCCCAGCGCATTCGGGTCCGGGCCGCTGAAGTGGATCTACCTGACCCTGGCGTTGCTGATGGCCGCAGCGATGGTCGACATGTACGTGCCGCTATTCGGTCAGCGGCTGGCCCACCTGACTCCGGTGGTCGCGGGTTTTCTGGGGGCGGCGCTGGCGGTCGGCTGGACCGTCAGCGAGATCGTCAGCGCATCGCTGAGCAGTGCACGCGTTGTTAGGAGGGTGGTCGCGGCCGCGCCGCTGGTCATGGCTGTCGGCCTTGCGCTGGGCGCGGTCACCCAAGTCGACAACGCGCCGCTCGGCGTCGTCGCACTCTGGGCATTCGCGTTGCTGATCACCGGAACCGGGATCGGGGTGGCCTGGCCGCACCTGTCGGCGTGGGCGATGAACTGCGTCGACGACCCGGGTGAAGGCGGCGAGGCGGCGGCCGCGATCAACGTCGTGCAGCTGATCTCCGGAGCATTCGGCGCGGGACTGGCCGGTGTGGTGGTCAACAGCGCCGAGGGCGGGGCGGTCATGGCGGCCCGCTGGCTGTTCGCGGTGTTCGCGGTGCTGGCGGCTCTCAGCGTTCTGGCCTCCTACCGGGCCACTCGCGGGCAGAGTTAGGGTCGTTCCGTGGACGCCTTCGCCGCCGGACGGCTGACCCGCTCCCTGGACGCCCTGCACTCGCTGGTCTACTTCCGGCCGGACGCCAACGAGAAGTTCGGCGAACTCGGCCTGGAACCCCGAACCCATTATTTCGCCGGCCGTTCGGCGCCGATGGGCGCCGTGTCGGCGAATGTTGTTGCGGCGACGTTCTATAACTTCAACCCGCGGCTGGTGGCCGGTGCGATTCCGGCCGCCTGGGAGCTGGCGTCGCCGGAGACGGTGACGCGGGTTCGTTACGAGATCGTCGCGACGGCGCTGCCCCGGGTGCTCGGTGAACAGCTCAGCGGGTCAACGGAATTGGCCCGGGCCGCGTCGCTGCTGCGCCGTGTCGCCGAGTCGATCCCGAACGGCGACGGCCGGCCGCTGTACGCCGGCCACGCCGAATTACCGTGGCCGGACGTACCCGTCGTCCAGCTATGGCACGCGATCACGCTGTTGCGTGAGTACCGCGGCGACGGCCATATCGCCGTCCTGGTGTCCGAGGGGCTCAGTGGGCTGGAGGCGTTGATCACGCACACCGCAACGGGGATCGGTTTCAGCGCCGAATCCGCTCGGCGGTTGCGCGGGTGGAGTGCAGACGAGTGGAATGCGGTCACCGAGAACCTCATTGCGCGCGGGATTATGCACGCTGCAGGTGAGTTGACACCGGCCGGCACCGAACTCCGCTCCAAAATCGAAGATCTCACCGACGAGCTGGGATATGCGCCGTGGCGGGCCCTGTCGGCGGACGAGGCCGACGAGCTGATCGGCTTCGCGGCTACGATCCGCGAGGCCGTCCGGGCTGCGGGCGTCTTCCCGGCCGGGGTATTCGGCCCACGGCACGGCCAGGCCCGCTAGACCGATGGCGGCGACCCGCCGCTAGCCCCGAACAGACTTCGTCACCTGCGAGTAATGGAACTGCCAGCGCTCGACGATGTGGAATCCCAGTTCGCCGGCGAACTGATAGGCGGGCGCATGTCCCAACAGCGGGCCCGGCGCCAGTGATCCGCCGCTCTGGTGGTCGGGCAGTGTCTTGTCGCGACTCGAAATCGTCCACACCTTGGTGCATTTGTCCAACCGTGGCAACACCAGCCACACCGCGACGTGGCCGTCCCACAGCGTGCCGTGATCGGGTCCGTAGGCGCCGCGTTCGACGTCGGCCAACGGCGCGAAGGCTGCCGGCCGGGTCGCCAGCAGGGCGCGGATCGGGCCGGGCAACCAGTGCACGGTGTTGTCGACAAGCAGGCAGTCGCCGGGCGACGCGTGAGCGGCGACGACGTCGGCGACCTGGCTGTAGTCCCAGCCCTCTTTCGCATACGGGCCGCGTTGGGTGAAAAGGTAATTCGGGAACGCGGCCGCCGCGAACAGGATCAGCACGCCGGCGACCGCCCACGGCTTGCGGGCGATCATGACGATGCAGACGGCCAGCACGACGGCCGCGGCCGGCGCGGTAAGGATCAGGTAACGCGGGTAGTAGATCGGTTCGCCGAACGCCGAGTAGATCAGGATCACGCCGGTGGGCAGGACGATCCAGGCGACGCAGATGATCAGCAGGCGGCGCGTATCGCCCACTGGGGAAGCGCGGCCGGCCAGCCGAGCCGTGATGGCCACGAGTATCACCACGCCGGCGAGAATGGCGAAGGGGACGCTGTGGTCGAAATATTGGCGATGTACGACGTCTAGGAACAGGTTTCGCCTTAGCGTCGTGATCCACTTGACCTGCCAGACCTGGCTGTGGGCGAACACCATGAACGGCGCCATGAGCGCCAGCGCGGCCAGTGAGGTGGCTGCCCACCAGATGACGGCAGACTTCCCGCGCGCGAGCAGCGGCTGCGCCGCGGCGTAGACCAGCACCAGCAGCGACAGGTTGATGCTCAACAGAATCGACAGCATTAACGCCAGCATGTAGAGCAGCCACAGCCACGGCCGGTTGCGTCGCGCCGACACCACGAACAAGACCGTCAGCCACACGGCGGCAGTCGCTTCGAGTGCATAAGGGCGGGCTTCGATTCCGGCCCACGTCACCCGCGGCAACATCGCGAAGACGATGCCCGCGCACACCGCGGTGCTGCGCGGCGAGAACTGCCTGGTGAAGACCACCACACCCGCGGCGGCCGCGCCCACCGCCAGGGCGCTCGGCACCCGCGACCAGAATTCGGTCGGCGGGAACACCGCGAACCAGCCGTGCATCAGCAGGTAATACAGGCCGTGCACGGCGTCGATATGTCCCAGCAGCCGCCACAGTTGGGTCAGCGACCGGCTCGCCGATGCCGAAATCGTCGCGCCCTCGTCGAACCACAACGACGGCCGGCCGGCCGCGGCGCCGCTGAGCACGGCCGCCAGCACAGCAATCACCAGCGGGTCGAGGACCCGGCCGCGGGGTCGCGGGCATGGACCGCTCGTGGCGACCGTGGCCGCGGGCTCGTCGACTATCGGGGCAGCCATAATGCCTGACACTGTAAAGCTCCTGTGGTGAACCTCATTACCAATAGCGGCGGTCCTCAACCACTCCGACGCGGCCGGCAGCGGCGCCATCCAGTGAAATACCCTGGTAGGCAGGGTATCCCAGTCACACCGGGTGCCCGTCGACCGCATCAGGCGCCGAACCGCGGACCGCGGGCTGCGCATTGGCGGGGACGCACCGGCCGTCGCCGCCCGTGTGGTGTGTCGCAAATCCAACCCTGGCATCCGGCAAAGCGATACTGTCTTGGGTTGGCGTAGCAACCGACACCTGGGAGGGTAAATGAGCGCCTATCGGACCGTGGTGGTGGGAACCGACGGCTCGGACTCATCGCTGCGCGCGGTCGACCGGGCAGGCAACATCGCCGGGGCGGACGCGAAGCTGATCATCGCCACGGCGTACCTGCCCCAGCACGAGGACCCGCGAGCCGCCGACGTCTTGAAGGACGAAAGCTACAAGGTGTCGGGCAGCGCCCCGATTTACGCGATTCTGCGCGAGGCGAAGGATCGCGCTCAGGCCGCGGGCGCCAAGAACATCGAGGAACGGTCGGTCGTCGGAGCTCCGGTCGATGCGCTGGTCGGCCTCGCCGAAGAAGTCAACGCCGACCTGCTGGTGGTCGGAAACGTCGGCTTGAGCACGATCGCCGGCCGGCTCCTGGGATCGGTGCCGGCCAACGTTTCACGGCGGGCCAAGGTCGACGTGTTGATCGTGCACACCACTCCTTGAGCCGCGCGACCGCACGATAGCCACGACTCCGGCGCCGGCGAGGATCGCAAATGCCAATGTCGGCAGCCAATCGCCCAGCCGTTGGTACACAGTGATGTTCGATCCGAGCGGAACGTCGACGACGACCACACCGCGATAGCTCGACGAACGCCAGGCGAGTATCCGGCCGCGCGCGTCGAAAACCGCGCTGTCGCCGGACAATCCGGCATGCACCGCCGGATGGCCCACTTCGATCGCGCGCATCGCCACCGTCGCCGCCAACTGCGGCTGGGCCCAGCTGCCCTGAAACGTCGACGTCGACGTCTGGTAGGCGAGCAGCTCGGCGCCGCGTTGAACCTCGCGGCGCGGGAGGTCGGGGAAGACCGCTTCGAAACTGATCAACGGCCCGAGTGCGAGTGAGCCGGCGTGCAGCACCACCGGTCCGTCGCCGCGACGCCGGTCCTCGCCGGCAGCCTTGGTGTGGCGGGTGAACCAGCCGAGCATCGGGCGCAGCGGCACGTACTCGCCGAACGGCACCAGCCGGGTCTTGCGGTAGAAACCCAGCAATCCGGTGGGCCCGACCAACACCGATGACTTGTAGATCCCGCCGCCCGGAGCGGGGGCGTCGACGTTGACCAGCAGGTAGGCGCCGACCCGCCGGGACAGTTCGGTCAGCCGCCGCGCCACGTCGGGGTGGGTGGCCGGATCGGCACCGACGCTGCTCTCGCCCCAGACGACGAGGTCAAGGTGCCGGTCCGCCAGCGTTGCGGTCAACGCTTCGGAGGCTGCTTGCCGGGCGGCGGAGTAGTCGACGACACCCGGCTGCACCAGCGCCACCCGTGCCGTCGCGCCCGCCGTAGGCGCCGGCCCCAGCACGAACCAGGCTGGGCCGAGGCCTGCGCACACTGCCGTGACCAGGGGGACCGCGCGGCGCCGCTGCAGAATCACACCGGCGATCGCCGTGTTCACCGCGACGATCAGGAAGCTTGTCAGCCACATGCCGCCGACGGCCGCCGAGGCCGCCGTCGCGGGCTGGTTCCACTGCGAGGCGCCCAGCGCAGCCCACGGACCGCCCAGACCGGGCAAGGACCGCACCGCCTCGCCCGCCACCCACGCACTGGGTAGGACGAGCGCCGCGGCGAGCGGCGATCGCGACAACAGCCGGTGGGCCGCCCAGCCCCACGGCAGCCACAACGCGCCCACCCCGGCGGCCAGCAACACCAGCGCCAGCCCACTCGTCGGCAGCAGCCAGTATTGGGTGCTCACCACGTAGCCGGCCAGGCCACACCACGCCCGGACGGCGGCGTCGACCGCCGTCGGCGCGGCGCGCACGACGAGCAGCAGCGGCACCAGCGCAAACCAGGCCAGCCACCACCAGGACGGCGCCGGGAAGGCGAGCGCCGGCAACGCACCGGCAACCAGCGCCGCCGCCCAGCCGGGCAGGCGCCGGCGGAGTCTCACGCGCTGGCGAGGCCGTGGCGCGCCAGCCGGAACGTCCGCGTCACCCGGTCCGGCCGCGTGGTGAGGGTGACTTCGACGGCGCCGCCCGGTGTGACGACGTAGCGCTCCTCGACGTCGGGTCCATCGTCGCGCCGACTGACCGGCCGGCGCCACAGGTCGGGTTCGTCGTCGAGCTCCGGGTCGAACGGGAAGAAGACCGGATCGTAGGGGGTGACGTCGCCGTCGGGGTGGCCGTCGCGCAGCCGGCTGCACTCCACGAACCGGAAGTGCCCGATGTTGTGCGCCGCGCGGTAGCTGCGCGTGACGACGAGCGGCGGCTGGCCGTCGGTGGGCAGCTGGACGCCCTTCGACACGATCGGGTCGAAGCTGACATCTTCGCCGGCGTGCGCCTCACGAAAGACGCCGAAATGTCGCGAAAGACGGTCGGACAGCACGAATCCCGCTTCCTTGTCGAGGAAGGCGGCGAGGCCGATCGCGGTCGCGGCGAACGGGTGCGGTGAGCGTTTGACGCGCTTCTCGTCGAACGCCGCGCGCAGCATGCGGGCGACCAGCGGGAAGCTGCCCGCCCCGCCCACCACGTAGATGCCGGCCACCTCCGACCAGTCGAGGGTCTCCAGCACGTGCGACAGGGCCGTCATGGTCTTGTCGACCAGCGGCGCGCAGGCCGCGTACACGTCGTCGATCGGGCAGGAGAACGGCGGCTTGCCGACCGCCTCGAGATCGACCAGGAAGCGACGGGTGTTCGGGCCGACTGCCTCCTTGCGGCTGGTGCACTCCTCGAGCAGCAGGTCTCGGGCGGCGGCGTCCAGCCGGTGGAGTGTGGCGCCGTTGCGGACGAGCTCGAGGATTGCCTCGTCGAAGTCGTCGCCGCCGAGGCGCTGGATGCCCTCGCTGGTGACGACCTCGTTGAGCTGGCCGGTCATCTTCAACAGCGATGCGTCGAAGGTTCCGCCGCCGAGGTCGTAGATCAGTACATACTCGCGCTTGGCGGTGATCGTCGAGCGGTAGCGGTGGGCATACTCGAAGCCCGCCGCCGACGGCTCGTTGAGCAGCGCGATGACCTCGAAGCCCGCCTGCGCGAATGCATCGAGGGTCAAGAAGCGTTGGGCGCTCGATGCGTTGGCCGGGACGCTGATTGCGGCCTCGATCCGCTCGCCCGGTGTTAGGTCGACGTTGGAGCGGTGCTGCAGATCCGTTTTCAGCTGGGTCAGAAAGCCGGCGAACAGGTCGGCAAGCCGGTAGCGGCGCCCGGCCAGCTCGACCGTGGTACGGGGCCCGGCGTCGCCGAGCAGCCGCTTGAACGAGCGCAGCACCGACCAGCCGGGCTGGTGGCGCACCGCGGCCGCATCCAAACCGAAGCGCAGTTCGCCGTCCTCGTTGGCGGCGATGAGCGACGGCCAGGTGTCCGACCCGTCGAACGACGCCACGGGGTAGTTGCCGCGGTCGACGACCGCCGCGACCGTGTGCGTTGTGCCGAAGTCGATACCCACCCTCATCGCGCTTAAGCTTAGGCGCTGCAGCGCGTTTCGCGTGGTTGATTACCAGCCGCGCGTCTTCCACTCGCCCAGGTGGGGTCGTTCGGCGCCCAGCGTGGTGTCGTCGCCGTGGCCGGGATAGACGACGGTCGAATCGTCGTAGACGTCGAATACCCGCGTGGTGACGTCGTCGAGCAGCTGCTCGAAATCGCCGGGCTGCCATGTCTTTCCGACTCCGCCGGGAAACAGGCAGTCGCCGGTGAACAACTGGGTGGCGTCGCCGACCCCGTCGAGGGCCAGCGCGATCGAGCCGGGCGTGTGGCCGCGCAGGTGGATGACATCGAACGACATGTTTCCGACTTGCACGGTGTCGCCGCCCTTGAGCAGCCGGTCCGGCTTGACCGGCAGCGCCTCGGCGTCGATTTCGTGCGCGGCGGTGGGGGCGCCAGTTGCCTCGGCCAGTGCTTGCAGCGCCTGCCAGTGGTCGAAGTGCTGGTGGCTGGTGACGATCAGCGACACCTTCGGCGCGGAGCGTCGCACCAGGTCGATGAGTAGGTCGGCGTCGTTGGCGGCGTCGATCAGCAGGGTTTCCCCGGTTTGGGCACACGTCACCAGGTAGGCGTTGTTGTCCATCGGGCCGACCGACGCCTTCACTATCGTCGCGCCGGGCAGGGTCCGCCGTGCGGCGGTGCCCGGCTCCACGTGTCCGGTGTAGTTGTCGTCGACGATCTTCATAGGCGCCACGGTACTGCTGTCGGTACCGACACCTAGCATGGGAAACGATGAGTGACCGGCTGATCGTCAAAGGTGCGCGTGAGCACAACCTGCGCAGCGTCGATCTTGATTTGCCGCGCGACGCGTTGATCGTCTTCACCGGCCTGTCCGGGTCCGGGAAGTCTTCGCTGGCGTTCGACACGATCTTCGCCGAGGGGCAGCGGCGCTACGTGGAATCGCTGTCGGCATACGCCCGCCAATTCCTCGGCCAGATGGACAAGCCCGACGTCGACTTCATCGAGGGCCTCTCCCCGGCAGTGTCCATCGACCAGAAGTCGACCAACCGCAACCCGCGGTCGACCGTCGGCACCATCACCGAGGTCTACGACTACCTGCGGCTGTTGTACGCCCGGGCTGGCACCCCGCACTGCCCGGTCTGCGGGCATCGCATCGCCCGCCAGACCCCGCAGCAAATCGTCGACCAGGTGCTGGCCATGCCGGAGGGCACCCGCTTCCAGGTGCTGGCGCCGGTGGTGCGCACCCGCAAGGGCGAGTTCGTCGACCTGTTCGAGAAGCTCAACAGCCAGGGCTACAGCCGGGTCCGGGTCGACGGCGTCGTGCATCCGCTGACCGACCCGCCGAAGCTGAAGAAGCAGGAGAAGCACGACATCGAGGTCGTGGTCGACCGGCTGACCGTCAAGTCCAGCGCCAAGCAGCGGCTCACCGATTCGGTGGAGACCGCGCTAAATCTGGCCGACGGCATCGTCGTGCTGGAGTTCGTCGACCACGAACACGACGCGCACAACCGCGAACAGCGGTTCTCCGAGAAGCTGGCCTGCCCCAACGGGCATTCCCTGGGCGTGGACGACCTTGAGCCGCGGTCGTTTTCGTTCAACTCACCCTATGGCGCCTGCCCGGAGTGCAGCGGCCTGGGCATCCGCAAGGAGGTCGACCCCGACCTGGTTGTCCCTGACCCGGAGCTCACCCTGGCCGAAGGCGCGGTGGCGCCGTGGTCGATGGGCCACACCGCGGAGTACTTCACCCGGATGATGGCCGGCCTCGGCGAGTCGATGGGCTTCGACGTCGACACCCCGTGGCGCAAACTGCCGGCCAAGGCCCGCAAGGCGATCCTGGAGGGCTGTGACGAGCAGGTGCACGTGCGCTACCGCAACCGGTACGGGCGCACCCGCTCCTACTACGCCGACTTCGAAGGCGTGCTGGCGTTCCTGCAACGCAAGATGGACCAGACCGAGTCCGAGATGATGAAGGAGCGCTACGAGGGCTTCATGCGCGACGTGCCGTGCCCGGAGTGCGAGGGGACACGGCTCAAGCCGGAGATTCTTGCGGTGACGCTGGCGGGGAAGCGCGGCAAGAAATCCATCGCCGAGGTCTGCGAGCTGTCGATCTCGGACTGCTCGGACTTTTTGAATGCGCTGACCCTCGGCCCGCGCGAACAGGCCATCGCCGGGCAAGTGCTCAAAGAAATCCAGTCGCGGCTGGGCTTTCTGCTCGACGTCGGGCTGGAGTACCTGTCGCTGTCGCGGGCCGCGGCCACGCTGTCCGGCGGCGAGGCGCAGCGCATCCGGTTGGCCACCCAGATCGGCTCGGGGCTGGTCGGCGTGCTCTACGTGCTCGACGAGCCGTCGATCGGCCTGCACCAGCGCGACAACCGTCGGCTCATCGAAACTCTCACCCGGCTAAGGGATTTGGGCAACACGCTGATCGTGGTCGAGCACGATCAGGACACCATTGCTCATGCCGACTGGATCGTCGACATCGGCCCGGCCGCCGGTGAGCACGGCGGGCAGATCGTGCACAGCGGGACCTACGACGAGTTGCTGCGCAACAAGAACTCGATCACCGGTGCCTACCTGTCCGGTGCGGAAAGCATTGAGACGCCGGCGATCCGGCGGCCGGTCGACAAGCGCCGGCGGCTGACGGTGGTCGGGGCGCGCGAACACAACCTGCGTGAGATCGACGTCGCGTTCCCGCTCGGGGTGCTGACCTCGGTGACCGGGGTGTCCGGTTCCGGAAAGTCGACGCTGGTCAACGACATCCTGGCCGCGGTGCTCGCCAACAAGCTCAACGGCGCCCGCCAGGTGCCGGGCCGGCACACCCGGGTCACCGGCCTCGACCACGTCGACAAGTTGGTGCGGGTTGACCAGTCGCCGATCGGACGTACCCCGCGGTCCAACCCGGCCACCTACACCGGGGTGTTCGACAAGATCCGCACGCTGTTCGCCGCCACCACGGAGGCCAAGGTGCGTGGTTACCAGCCGGGTCGGTTCTCGTTCAACGTCAAAGGCGGCCGCTGCGAAGCCTGTTCGGGTGACGGCACCATCAAGATCGAGATGAACTTCCTGCCGGATGTGTATGTGCCGTGCGAGGTGTGCCACGGTGCGCGTTACAACCGGGAAACCCTCGAGGTGCACTACAAGGGCAAGACCATCTCCGAGGTGCTGGACATGTCGATCGAGGAGGCGGCGGAGTTCTTCGAGCCGATCACCGGCATCCACCGTTATCTGCGCACGCTGGTCGACGTGGGGCTGGGCTATGTGCGGCTCGGGCAGCCGGCGCCGACGCTGTCCGGCGGCGAGGCGCAGCGGGTGAAGCTCGCCTCCGAACTGCAGAAGCGTTCCACCGGCCGCACGGTTTACATCCTCGACGAGCCCACCACCGGCCTGCACTTCGACGACATCCGCAAACTACTCAATGTGCTCAATGGTCTTGTCGACAAGGGCAATACGGTGATCGTCATCGAGCACAACCTGGACGTGATCAAGACGTCGGATTGGATCATCGACCTGGGTCCCGAGGGTGGCGCCGAAGGCGGCACCGTCGTCGCCGAGGGTACCCCGGAAGATGTTGCGGCCGTGCCGGAAAGCTACACCGGCAAGTTCCTGGCCGAGACGCTCGGTGTGCCGCCCGTCCGGTCCCGGAAGCCCGGCCGGAGACGGGTCAGCGCCTAGCCTTCGACAGCGGCGAGGGGAAGCGCGGGGGGATCCGCACACCGTCCAGCCAGGTGGTCAGCACATCGGCCCGCTTGGACAGAGCCCGCCGCCCGTCACGGCCGGGATCTTCCAAAAGCTGCAGCTGAACCCGGCCGTCGGCATCCTGCGACCAGCCGCCCACCACCCGGCCGTGCCACCATGCTGTCGGACCGGCGTTGCCGTTCCTGTCGAAGACCTGCTCGCGATGGCCGCCGAGATACCAGTCGCGCTGAGACCAGCCCATCGTGGTGGGGTCGAGTCCGGGCAGCAGCGCGCACCACGGTTCGGTGTCCGGTTCGGGATCGAGGTCGTCAGCCAGCGCGAAGCCCGGACTGCCGTGCAGATCCACTGCCTCGGCGCCAATCTCGGCCAGGTGCCGCAGCACCGCCGCGCAGGCCGCATCGAGCCAGCCTTCGCCATCTTGGGCGACACCGGCTTTTTGCACATCGGCGACGAGCCGACGACGCTCGTTGGCCGCGACTCGATCGCTGGCGGCCGGCTGAATCATCGCGAGGTCTTCGGCGTTGACCACCCACAGTGTGCGGCGCATCGCCAGATGCTTGACCACAGAACGCTGCTGATACAGCTCGGTATCGAGGTCGCCGGTGACGAAGCCTGGTATGCGCGCCCACAGCGATAAATACGGTGTGGCCGGATCGGTAGCATGTAGACCCACCAGCGCGCCGGTGATCGCCGCTACTGATTCAGAACTCTTAGTCAACAGGAAATGCCTGCGCGCCAAGCGGTTCCGCCGCTCTGCGACACTGAAGCTTCTCAGCGGTCATCCTCATGCATCGATTGGCGGATCTCGGCCAACCGCCCGGCAGCCGCCTGTTGCCGAGCGCGGTACTGCTCCTCGACGCTGCGGCCTTCCACAGTCTCGGCATCCAATTCGGCGGCGCCCGAGGAGGTTCCGTACCGCGACTCGAGCTTCTCGCGGACCGACTCGAACGTCGGGACACCGGAGTCGTCGTATCCGGTATCCGGCTCGTCGGGCATGGCTACATGCTACCCGTGCGATCCAGATAACGATTCATCTGCTGCCAGTACACGAGTGTCAGCGCCATCTGTACCGCGGTGGCGACCGCCGCTGCGGCGAGCCGATGCCGACGCGCCGCCGAGAGTGCGATGACGGCCGCGACGGACGTCACGACGCTGACCGCCGCGGCGGAGTCCTTCGGACGGTTGGTAATCCCCGCTTCCTCGCCGAGCATCGCGCGGGTGGCCCAATTCCGGTGGTTGGCGGGCTTACCGAAGGCGACCGGGTTGATCGCCAGCCAGACAACGAGTATCGCCGCGTGACTTCACCGTCGCGTCCACACCGGCACCAGCACCAGCGGCGTGCTGGCCCGGCGCGTCCACGCGCTCCCTGGATTGCAGTGCCGTGCGAATATCGCGCGGCGAATACGTGCGATCGGTGACATCGGCCGTGGGTTACCTGTTGGCGGGGAGCGGAGCGGCCACCGCCTGCAACGGAATCCGTGGCGCCTCGGGGGTGCCCAGCTGGCCGGCCAACCACGGCAGCGCGGCTGTGAACACCCGGTCGGCGAAGGGCCAGTCATGTTTACCGGGCTGGGCGACCACTGCACAGTCGATGCCCTGGGCCCGCCCGAGCGTGCACAGCGATTCGGCGGCCGCCGCGGTGCCATTGGGATTGGTGCCCCGATCATCGGCTCCGGGAGTACCGGTGCCGACCGCGGTGACGGCGCGACGCGGCGTGGAATTGACCGCGAACCAGCCCGAAACCCCGTGATAGCGGCCGTGTTTGGTGATCACCTGAGTCGGATCGAACGCCGCCCAGGCCGCCGCATCCCCGCCGAACAGGCGGGCGATCGTCTGCGCCTTGGTTCCCGAGTTGGGGCCCAGATCGCCGGCGATGTCGACGAATGCGCTGAACTCCTCGGGATGCATCACGGTCAGGTCGACCGCGCACGTGCCACCCATCGACCAGCCCACGATGCCCCATTTCGAGCGGTCGGGGCTGACGCCGAACCGAGAAACCATGAAGGGCACAACGTCTTTGGTCAAATGGTCGGCGGCATTACCCCGGCTGCCGTTGACGCACTCGGTGTCGTTGTTGAACGCGCCGCCGGAATCCACGAACACCAGCACCGGCGCGCTGCCGCCGTGCGCGGCCGCGAAGTCGTCGACGGTCTTTACAGCGTTGCCGGCCCGCAGCCAGTCGGCGGGGGTGTTGAACTCGCCGCCGATCATCATCACCGTCGGCAGCGCCGGCCGTGGTTCGGCGAACCATGCCGGCGGTAGATACACTAGCTCACCGCGGTGCTTGAAGTGTGACGCGTCGGCGGGGATCGTCACCGGCACCACGCTGCCGCGCGGCGGCTGGGCGCCCTTGGCGGCCATCGCCGTAACGGCCGCCGCGTCAGTCTGATCGGGCAACGGGCCAGCGGCGAGCTGGTTCCACGCGGTCTGCACGGTCGGGAAATAGCCGACCCAGCCGTTGAGCGCCAGCGCCGAACTCAGAAGGCACAGCGGTACCGCAGCCACCGATGCGCCGCGACGCCACCAGCGTGCGCTTCGCCAGCCCAGCGTCAGCACGGCGGCGGCCGCGCCGGTCAGCGCGATCCACATCCACAGCGTGCGCGGCGCCGGCTCGCCGGCCAGACCGTCGTCGGCGATGTACCAGTACGCCCAGCACGTCGCCGCGACACCCACCGCGGCGGCCACCGGCAGCCACACCAGACGCCAACGACGCGACCGCCACCCGATGGCCAGCGCCAGCGCGACCGCGGCGGCGGCCTGCACCGCGAGCGGCACCCAGCCGTGCATCAACGATGTGTGGTGGCCGACCAGCAGCGGTGCGGCGACGCTGGTCGTCGAAGCTGTCACAAAATCCATTGTGACTCATCCTGACCGGTGTTTCTGATGGCTAGCTGTGAAACGCGGCCTTAACGGGGCTTTGCCAGTGGGAAGGGCAGCGTTTCGCGGATGCTGCGCCCGGTGATCAGCATGACGACGCGGTCGACCCCCATGCCCAGCCCGCCGGTCGGCGGCATCGCGTATTCCATGGCCTGCAGGAAGTCCTCGTCGAGCTCCATCGCTTCCGGGTCGCCGCCTGCCGCCAGCAGAGACTGTGCCTGCAGGCGTCGCCGCTGCTCCACCGGGTCGGTCAGCTCGCTGTACGCGGTTCCCAGCTCGATACCCCACGCCACGAGGTCCCAGCGTTCGGCGACACCTGGCTTGCTGCGATGCCGTCGGGTCAACGGCGACACGGAGGTCGGAAAGTCGGTGTAGAACGTCGGTTGCCCGGTTTTTGCCTCAACGAGATGTTCGTAGAGCTCCAGCACCACCGCGCCGGCATCCCATCGGGGCAGGTAGGGGATTCCCGCCGCGTCGGACAGCTTGCGCAGCTTGACCAGTTCGGTGCCGGTATCGACCTGCTCGCCGAGCGCCTCGGACACCGCCTCGTGCACGGTCTTGACCGGCCATACGCCGGAAATGTCGACCGGTTCCAGCCCGCCGTCTGAACGCGGCCGCATCACCACCGGTGCGCCGTTGGCGGCTTCGGCCGCGGCCTGAATCAGCTCCCGGCAACCGTCCACCCACGTCAGGTAGTCGGCGTGCGCCTGGTAGGCCTCCAGCAGAGTGAACTCCGGGTTGTGGCTGAAGTCGACACCTTCGTTGCGAAATGCGCGGCCCAGTTCGAATACTCGCTCCACGCCACCGACACACAGCCGCTTCAGGTACAGCTCCGGCGCGATACGCAGGTACAGATCCAGGTCGTAGGTGTTGATGTGCGTGACGAAGGGGCGCGCGGTGGCGCCGCCGTGGACTTGCTGCAATATCGGTGTTTCGACTTCGAGAAAACCCTTGGCGGTCAACGTCTCCCGAATCGCGCGCAGTACGCTGCTGCGGGCCGTTATCAGTTCACGGGAGTCTGCGTTGATCGCCAGGTCCACGTAGCGGCTGCGCACCCGCGCTTCCGGGTCGGCCAGGCCGGTCCATTTGTTGGGCAGCGGACGCAGACACTTTCCGATCAACCGCCAGCGCAGCACGATCAGCGACCGGGTCCCGGTCTTGGAGAAACCCATCTGCCCGGTCACCTCGACCAGGTCGCCGAGGTCGATCGCCGTGGTGAAGTCCCCGGCTCGGCCTTGCTCGAGGACCGAATTGTCGAGCAGCAGCTGCATTTCGGCCGACCAGTCCCGCAACACCGCGAACAGCACACCGCCGAAGTCGCGGATCCGCAGCACCCGGCCGGACACCGACACGGTGCTCTGATCCTCGACGTCCAATGCCTGGGCGATCGTATGACTCGGCGGTTGCCCCACCGGATAAGCGTCAATACCGCTGTCCTGCAACTTCTTCAGTTTTGCAAGCCGGACTCGCATCTGTTCGGGCAGCCGCCGGCGGGGCGCGTCGACGTCCGACGCCTCGACCTTGCGCAGGCTGGAGACATCCGGCGTCGAGCCGTCGTGGTGCAGCAGCCCGGTTTCCACCAGGACCGGCGGCACGGACGGATGATGGCCGGTGTGCTGCTCGTTGCGCCGCGAAAACGGCAGCACCAGAAAGCCTTCGGCGATCACCGACGCCACTCCGACCCGCGGGATCAGCCGGGCCTCTTCGTAGCACGCGTAGCGGGGCAGCCACTCGGGTTGGTATTTCATGTTCGAGCGGTACAGCGTCTCCAACTGCCACCAGCGGGAGAAGAACACCAGCAAGCCGCGCCACAACCGGGCAACCGGGCCGGCTCCGAGCTGGGCGCCCTGCTCGAACGCGGAGCGGAACATCGCGAAGTTCAGTGAAATACGGTTGATGCCAAGGTGTTCGGCGTTCAGTGCGAGCTCGCTGACCATCAGCTCGATGGTGCCGTTCGGCGACTGCGGCGAACGCCGCATCAAATCGAGCGAAACCCCGGTTTGTCCCCACGGCACCAGCGAGAGCATCGCCACCACCCGGTCGTGCTGGTGCAGCGCCTCGACCAGCAGACAGTCACCGTCGGCGGGGTCGCCGAGTCGGCCCAAGGCCATCGAGAAGCCCCGCTCGGTCTCGGTGTCCCGCCAGGCATCCGCGCACTTGATCAACTGCGCCATCTCGTCGGCGGAAATGTCGCGGTGCCGGCGGATGCGCACCGACAGCCCCGCCCGGCGCGCCCGTGTCACCGCCTGGCGCACCGCACGCATGTCGGGGCCGGACAGTTTGAAGTCAGCGGTGTGCAGGATCGCCTCGTCGCCCAACTCCAGCGCGTTGAGGCCTACTTCCCGAAACGCTTTGGCCGCTTGGGAACTGGCGCCCATGACGCCGGGTGCCCAGCCGTAGGTCTGGCACAGTTGCAGCCACTCGTCGATGACTTGGGGCCACGCCCTCGGGTCGCCCACCGGGTCGCCGCTGGCCAGGCAGACGCCGACCTCGACGCGATAGGTAATCGCTGCACGGCCACTGGGCGCGAAGATCACCGACTTGTCCCGGCGGGTGGCGAAGTAGCCCAGCGAATCGTTCTTGCCCCACAACTCGAGCAGTCCGCGGATGGCCGACTCGTCTTCTCCGGTCAGCGCGTTCTCGGCGCGCTGGGAGCGGAACAGCACGATCGCGGCGATGATCAGCGCCAGACCGCCGAACAACCCGAACAGGTCGTTGAGGAAGATGTGCGGTCTGCCCGTGAACGAACCCTGGCCGGCCAGCGCGAACCCGACGACGCGGTCGACCACGTAGAAGAACCGGTCGTCGTGTTTGAGCGATCCGGGAAAGAGTTCGACCAGCCCCCAGGCCAGCGCAATCCCGACCGCCCACCCGGCGACCAGCGTGACCGCCGCCTTGAGGAGCGCGCCGCGGCGAACTTTGGCCCAGAACTCCCGGTAGGCCAACACCAGCAGGGCGATCGCGGACAGGTGCACGGCCAGACCGACGTTCTCCCCGATGGTCTCCACCGCGCTCTTGTCCGGTGTCGTCAAGTCGGCGATGTTCCATCCGGCGGCAAGAAGCAGGTTGAGCACCAGCAGCCACCAGGCGATGCGTTTGCGTGCGGTCAGCGCGGCGGCCAGCAGCGCCAGCACGAACGACCAGGCGAAGCTGGTGTCGGGGAAGTTGAAAAGGTAGTCGTTGATGAATTCGCGGGGCACCTTGATGGCCCACCGCACCAACGGCGACACACTGGCCAGCAGCGACAAGGTCGAGATCACACCGACGGTCCAGCCTGCGGCGGCGGGGACCCAGTGATAGCGCGAGGCTGGCCGGCTCTTGGAGCGGTGCACAGTGAGTGTCACAGACCGCGAGGATATTCCCTCAGACTCCGAATCGCCTGCGCAGCAAGCCGCGCATGTCGGGTTGACGCATCGGCACTGCTAGACTTGGCTACGCGACCGTCCCGGCGAACGCCAGGGACAGCAAGTGGAGTCCCACTCCCACCGTTGGCCAGATCGGCTCAACGGTCCGGTCACCGGCACCTTGCGGTGCCGGTTCTGCGGACAACGCAGGCGGCTCGGCCCCGTGAGGGGTCCGCGACCGGTCGGCACTGGGCCCTGCTTACGCAGGGCTTTTTTGCTGGTGGCGTGGTGTTTCGCCCGCTGGATCTCCTACACGGGTCGGCCGCGACCGAGAACAACGAACCCAGGAGGCCCCATCAGCACTGAGACCCGCGTCAACGAACGCATCCGCGTACCTGAAGTCCGCTTGATCGGCCCGGGGGGGGAGCAGGTAGGCATCGTGCGTATCGAAGATGCACTCCGCGTCGCCGCGGACGCCGATCTCGACCTTGTCGAAGTCGCCCCGAACGCCAGACCACCCGTCTGCAAGATCATGGACTACGGCAAGTTCAAATACGAGGCGGCGCAGAAGGCGCGCGAGTCTCGCAAAAACCAGCAGCAGACCGTCGTCAAGGAACAAAAGCTGCGACCCAAGATCGACCCTCACGACTACGAAACCAAGAAGGGTCACGTGATCCGCTTCCTGGAAGCGGGATCCAAGGTCAAGGTCACCATCATGTTCCGCGGACGCGAGCAGTCACGGCCCGAGCTGGGCTATCGACTGCTGCAGCGCCTGGGCGCCGACGTCGCCGATTACGGATTCGTCGAGACGTCGGCCAAGCAGGACGGACGCAACATGACGATGGTGCTGGCACCGCACCGCGGCGCGAAGACTCGCGCCAGGGCGGCGGAACAGGCCGGCGGCCCCACTCCCGCACCGGCACACAGCGGCGACACCGAAACGTAAACCCAGAAGACAGCAGAACTGAGGACACATGCCCAAGGCCAAGACCCACAGCGGGGCCTCGAAGCGGTTCCGGCGCACCGGAACCGGAAAGATTGTGCGCCAGAAGGCGAATCGCAGGCACTTGCTGGAGCACAAGCCGACCACGCGCACCCGCCGTTTGGAGGGACGTACCGCGGTGTCAGCCAACGACACCAAGCGCGTCAACAAGATGCTGAACGGCTGACCGGCACCACCACCCGACGATAGGAACATTCCATGGCACGCGTGAAGCGGGCAGTCAACGCCCAGAAGAAGCGGCGCACCGTCCTGAAGGCCTCGCGAGGCTATCGCGGCCAGCGCTCTCGGCTCTACCGCAAAGCCAAAGAGCAGCAACTACATTCACTGAACTACGCCTTCCGCGACCGCCGTGCGCGCAAGGGTGAGTTCCGCAAGCTGTGGATCTCGAGGATCAACGCGGCTGCGCGCGCCAACGACATCACCTACAACCGGCTGATCCAGGGCCTCAAGGCCGCCGGTGTCGAGGTCGATCGCAAGAACCTGGCCGAAATCGCGGTGAGCGATCCTGCCGCGTTCACCGCACTGGTCGACGTCGCACGTGCCGCGCTGCCCGAGGACGTCAACGCTCCGTCCGGAGAGGCGGCTTAAGCCGGTTGACCCGGTGCTCACCGAACGCTCGGCCCGCGTGGTCGCGGCGGTCAAGCTGCATCGGAACGTCATGCGCCGCCGCACCCGGCGGTTTCTGGTGGAAGGCGCGCACCTTGTCGAGACGGCGTCCCGGCGCGGCCTGATCCGAGATCTCTTCGCCACCGAATCTGCAGCGCAGCGGTACGACGGGCTGCTCAAGCGCCAGGATGCTCCGGTGTACCTGGTGACTGAGCGCGCGGCAAAGGCTTTGTCCGACACGGTGACTCCGGCGGGCCTGGTCGCAGTCTGTGAGATGCCGGCCGCGAGCCTCGACGACGTGCTGGCCGGCGCGCCCCGGTTGATCGCCGTCGCGGTCGACATCAGCGAACCGGGCAACGCGGGCACCCTGATTCGTATCGCCGACGCGATGGGCGCCGCGGGGGTGATCCTCGGTGGGCACAGCGTCGACCCCTACAACGGCAAGTGTTTGCGTGCCTCGGCCGGAAGTATTTTCTCGGTTTCCGTTGTCGTCGCACCGGATGTCGGCGCCGCCGTGGCTGCGCTGCGCGGTGCGGGCCTGCAGGTGCTGGCCACCACGTTGGACGGCGAATTAGCCCTGGACGAAGCCGATCTCACCACACCGACGGCGTGGTTGTTCGGGACGGAGTCCCACGGTCTGTCGGCTCAGGTGGCCCGGCTCGCTGATCACCGGGTGCGGATTCCGATGTCCGGCGGCGCGCAGAGCCTCAACGTGGCTGCGGCCGCGGCGATTTGCCTTTACCAGAGCGCACGGGCGCTCTAGCGGCGATCGCAAGCGCGGCGAAGCCGGGCGCGGCGGGTCGCCGCCATCGACGTAGCTCAGGCGGCCTTCCCCCGGCCTCGGGCCGGGCGCAGACCGGCCAGCGAGAAGGTGGTGTGAACCAGTGACCCGGCACGTTCGAAGATCGTTCGCCGGGGCGGGAAGTAGTGCATCGGCAGTCCGCGGCGGTCCCGCGGCGGCGCCATGAATCGCGGGGCCTCCACCAGCGGCGCGTCGGCGGGAATTCGGCCTTCCGCCCGCCGGTAGGCGGCCAGCGCGCGCGGATGGAGCCGGATCTCGTCAGGAACCGCCAGAAACGCCAACTCGACTACTTTGCCGAACAGCCGCAACAGCACCTCGTCACCCGGTGTCCAGCGCATGCCCGCCTTTTCCCGAACGGGCGGATCGAACAGCCCGGCCGCGATCCAGCGCTGCCCGGCCGACAGCGGCTTGAACAACTGGTCCCAGAGCGGTGTGGGCATCAGCACGAACTTCGGCTTGGGGATCCGGATGTTGAAGATGTCCAGCGTGGCCTGGTTGATTTCCAGCTCCTCGCGACACACCCGGTCCCAGTACTCCTGAAACTCCTCCCACGACTTGGGCACCGGCCGCATGCTCATCCCGTACATGCGGTACCACTGCACATGCTCGTCGAACAACTGCCGCTTTTCGGCCTCGGTCAGCCCGCCGCAGAAGTACTCGGCCACCTTGATCACCAGCATGAAGAACGTCGCGTGCGCCCAGTAGAAGGTTTCGGGGTTCAGCGCGTGGTAGCGCCGGCCCGCGGCGTCGACGCCTTTGATCGTGTGGTGGTACTGCTTGATCTGCTCGCCGGTCTGGGCGGCCCGGTCGCCGTCGTAGACCACGCCCATGATCGGGTACACCGAGCGGGCCACCCGTTGCAGCGGTTCGCGCAGCAGGATCGAATGCTCCTCGACGCCGGCGCCCAGCTCCGGATACATGTTCTGGATCGCGCCGATCCAGACGCCCATCATTCCGGTGCGCAGGTCGCCGAAATACTTCCAGGTGAGCGACTCCGGCCCGAGCGGCTGGGCCGTGGCGGACTTACGCTTGGCGGCTGCGACGGGCCGGGGTTCGGCGGACGGCATCAACGTCGGTGTCATCATGGCCTCCGGGGTCCTGGTGAACTCCACGATAAGGCTGACAACGTATGTTGTCTATGATTTCGGGGTGGGCCGCGCGGTCGTGTTACCGGGCGTCGGCCCCCTCGATGCGTGCGCGTGATCAGGCAATTCGTTGCCCAGGGTGGCGCATGCCACCACGCCGGTCGTTGCCCGCCGCTCACGGCAGCACATACCCTGGGTCACGTGGAACTCGGGTCCCCTCCGGCGTCCGGCGAGCCCGAGCAAACGGCGACCGCGCCGGCACCGTATGCAGCCAAGAAACGTTCCCCCGTGTCGATCCGCGGGGCGGCGGAGTGGCTGCGCGAACGCAACCAGAGCCCGGGCGTCGTCGACCTGATCCGGCGAGCGAGGCGCGTGCTGCCCGGCGACCCCGAGTTCGGCGATCCACTGTCCACCGCCGGTGAGGGCGGTCCGCGCGCCGCCGCCCGCGCGGCGGATCGCCTCCTCGACCGCGAGGGCGCCTCGCGCCAGTTTGGGCTCGGCGCGCTGCAGGTGTGGCAGGCGTTGACCGAGGCGGTTTCCCGACGCCCGGCCAACCCCGAGGTAACGCTGGTGTTCACCGACCTGGTGGGGTTCTCGTCGTGGTCTCTGCAGGCCGGTGACGACGCGACGCTGACGCTGTTGCGGCGGGTTGCCCGGGCCGTCGAACCGCCGTTGCTCGACGCTGGCGGCCACATCGTCAAGCGGATGGGCGACGGCATCATGGCGGTATTCGCCGATCCGCTTGTCGCGGTCAACGCGGTCTGCGCCGCACAGCGCGCCGTGAAGTCGGTTGAGGTGAACGGGTATCGGCCACGCATGCGGGTCGGCATCCACACCGGGCGGCCGCAGCGGCTGGCCTCTGACTGGCTCGGTGTCGACGTCAACATCGCGGCACGCGTGATGGAACGCGCCACCAAGGGCGGCATCATGGTCTCCGGAACCACTCTCGATCAGCTGGCGCAGTCCGATTTGGACGCGTTGGGAGTGGTCGCCAAGCGGATGCACCGGCCGATGTTCGGCGCCAAAACGCCCGGGCTTCCGCCGGACTTGGCCATCTACCGACTAAAAACTGCCAGGGATTTGTCAGGTGCCGACGAGGCATCGGACGACGATCCGCAGGCATAGTAGATGCCGATGATTTTCGACATACTGTCCCGGCTTGCCCGGGTGCGGCTCACGGTCGGTTACGCAGCAACTCTGGCAGCGGTGTCCATCACGCTTTTGATTCTCGGTCCGCAGGTGCAACAGCAGGTCATACGCAACGCCAGCACGAACGTGCACAATCTGGCGCACGGGCACCTGGGCACCCTGTTCGGCAGCGCATTCGTCACCGACGCCGGTCCCATGTACGTGTGGCTGCCCGGTCTGGTGTGCCTGCTCGCCCTGGCCGAGCTGATCTGGCACAGCGGACGGACGGCGGTGGTGTTCGTCACCGGGCACATCGGTGCGACGCTTCTGGTCGCCGCCGGCCTGACCGGTGCGATCGAACTGGGCTGGCTGCCGTTGTCGATCGCACGCGCCAGCGACGTCGGCATGAGTTACGGCGCCGTCGCCGTGCTGGGCGCGCTGACCGCCGCCGTCCCGTCGCGGTGGCGTCCGGTGTGGATCTGCTGGTGGGTTCCGGCCGGTGTGGCGGCCGCGGCCATCGGCGCGGAGTTCACCGATGCCGGTCACGCGGTCGCGCTGGTGTTGGGCATGCTGGTCGCCGCCCGGTTCGGGCGGCCGGCTCCGTCCGCGTGGACGCCGTTGCGCTACGCGCTGCTGACTGTGGCGGCGGCGTTCGGGTTTTTGCTGCTGGCCCATACCCCGTGGTCGGCGGTCGCCGGTGCCGGCGTCGGCGCGCTGGGTGCCTTGGTGGCCGACGGGGCTGTCCGGTACCGCCAGATGCGCCGACCGCTGCGCGCCCCTGCATTGTAGCCCGCGCTGAGCGCCTGACGATTCCGCCGCGCGGCGGTCCCCGTAAGTCGATCACCTATGATCATCACTTGCGTCACACCCGTGTCGTAAATCCGTGCTTACCAAGGAGACTGTCGCCGCGTGGGTGACCGACCCCCCGAGCAGTGGGCCCTGTCGCCGGAGGCGCTGACCGAAGCGGTCGATGCTGCCCGGCAGGCGTTTGCCGCCGCGACCGATCTCGATGCGCTGGCACGCGCCAAAACCGAGCACCTCGGTGACCGTTCGCCGCTGGCGCTGGCCCGCCAAGCCCTTGCGACGCTTCCCAAGTCCGACCGCGCGGACGCCGGACGGCGCGTCAATGCCGCCCGCGGCGACGCCCAGCGCAGCTACGACGAGCGGCTGGCGGCGCTGCGCGCCGAACGGGACGCGGCGGTGCTGGTTGCCGAGGCCATCGACGTGACGTTGCCGTCGACCCGGCAGCCGACCGGCGCTCGCCACCCGATCACGATCCTGGCCGAGCGCATCGCCGACAGCTTCCTCGCGATGGGTTGGGAGTTGGCCGACGGGCCGGAGGTCGAAAGCGAGCAGTTCAACTTCGACGCGTTGAACTTTCCCGCCGATCACCCGGCGCGCAGCGAACAGGACACCTTCTACATCGCGCCCGAGGGGTCGCGGCAGCTGCTGCGCACCCACACGTCGCCGGTGCAGGTTCGCACGTTGCTCGGACGCGAGTTGCCGGTCTACGTCCTGTCGATCGGTCGCGCGTTTCGCACCGACGAGCTCGACGCCACCCACACCCCGGTCTTCCACCAAGTGGAGGGGCTGGCCGTGGATCGCGGCCTGTCGATGGCGCATCTGCGCGGGACGCTGGATGCGTTCGCCCGCGCCGCATTCGGGCCCTCGGCGCGCACCCGGTTCCGGCCGCACTTCTTCCCGTTCACCGAGCCGTCGGGCGAGGTCGACGTGTGGTTCGAGGGCAAGAAGGGCGGCGCCGGCTGGGTGGAGTGGGGCGGTTGCGGCATGGTGAACCCGAATGTGTTGCGCGCGGCCGGCATTGACCCGCAAGCGTATTCGGGGTTCGCGTTCGGCATGGGCCTGGAGCGCACGCTGCAGTTCCGCAACGGCATTCCCGACATGCGTGACATGGTCGAAGGCGACGTGCGGTTCTCGCTGCCGTTCGGAGTGGGGGCCTGATGCGCGTTCCGTACAGCTGGCTGCGTGAGGTTGTCGCGCGCGGCGCCCCGGACTGGGATGTGCCCGCCGACGAGCTCGAGCAGACGCTGCTGCGCATCGGCCACGAGGTGGAGGAAGTGATTCGGCTCGGCCCGGTCAGCGGTCCGCTCACCGTCGGTCGGGTGGCGGAGATTGACGAGCTCACCGAATTCAAGAAGCCGATCCGCGCCTGCCTGGTCGACGTCGGCGAGGACAAGCTGCGCGAAATCATCTGTGGTGCAACCAATTTCGCGGTCAATGACCTGGTGGCGGTGGCGCTGCCCGGCACCGTTCTGCCCGGCGACTTCACGATCACCACGCGCAAGACCTACGGCCGCACGTCCGAGGGAATGATCTGTTCGACGGCCGAACTCGGTTTGGGCGCAGACCATTCCGGCATCCTGGTGCTGCCGCCTGACACCGCCCGGCCCGGCGACGACGGCATTGCGGTGCTCGGTTTCGACGACGTCGTATTCCACCTGGCGATCACCCCCGACCGCGGCTACTGCATGTCGGTGCGCGGCCTGGCCCGCGAGATCGCCTGCGCCTACGACCTGGACTTCGTCGACCCCGCCTCGAGCGATGTGGTGCCGCCATTGCCGGTCGACGGCGAAGCCTGGCCTTTGACCGTGCAGCCCGACACCGGGGTGCGAAGGTTCGCCCTGCGGCCGGTCACCGGGATCGACCCCGCCGCGGTGTCGCCCTGGTGGCTGCAGCGGCGGCTGCTGCTGTCCGGTATCCGGGCGATCTCACCGGCCGTCGACGCGACCAACTATGTGATGCTCGAGCTCGGGCACCCGATGCACGCCCACGACCTCAAACGGATCACCGGTGGCTTCGACGTGCGGTTCGCTCGGCCCGACGAGACCGTGGTCACTCTCGACGACATCGAGCGGCGGCTCAGCCCGGCGGACGTGCTGATCGTCGACGAGGTCGCGACCGCCGCGATCGGCGGCGTGATGGGGTCGGGCAGCACCGAGATGCGCGACGACTCCACCGACGTGCTGCTTGAGGCCGCCGTGTGGGATCCCGCCGCGGTGTCGCGCACTCAGCGGCGGCTGCACCTGCCCAGCGAGGCCGCCCGCCGCTACGAGCGCGCGGTCGACCCGGCGATCTCGGTGGCCGCGCTGGACCGCTGCGCGGTGCTGCTGGCCGAGATCGCCGGCGGCACGGTGTCCCCGACGCTGACCGATTGGCGTGGCGACCCGCCCCGCGACGACTGGTCACTGCCGCCGATCCGGATCGCCACCGACCTGCCGGACCGTACGGCCGGGGTCCGGTACCCGGGCGGCACCACCGCGCGACGGCTGACCCAGATCGGCGCGGCGGTGACCGGCGATGACGTGTTGACCGTGACGCCGCCGAGTTGGCGTCCCGACCTGCTGCAACCCGCCGACCTGGTCGAGGAGGTGCTGCGGCTGGAGGGGCTGGACATCATCCCGTCGGTGCTGCCGTCGGCGCCGGCGGGCCGGGGCCTCACTGCTAGGCAGCAGCGCCGGCGCGCCGTCGGCAAGTCGCTGGCGCTGTCCGGCTACGTCGAGGTCCTCACTTCTCCGTTCCTGCCCGCCGGCGTGTTCGACGCCTGGGGGCTTCCCGCCGGCGACCCGCGCCGCAACACCACCCAGGTGCTCAACCCGCTGGAGGCTGACCGCCCGCACCTGGCCACCACGCTGCTGCCCGGCCTGCTGGAAGCGTTGGCGCGCAATGTATCCCGCGGTCTCGTCGACGCGGCACTGTACTCGATCGCGCAGGTGGTCCAGCCGACCGAGCACACCCGCGGCGTCGAGCCCATCCCGGTGGACCGCCGTCCCACCGACGACGAGATCGCGCAGCTGGACGCGTCGCTGCCGCGGCAGCCGCAGCACGTCGCCGCAGTGCTGGCCGGCCTGCGCGAACCCCGCGGACCCTGGGGCCCCGGCCGGCCCGTGGAAGCCGCCGATGCGTTCGAGGCGGTGCGGATCGTCGCCCGCGCCAGTGGGGTCGAGGTGGTGTTGCGAGCCGCCCGGTACCTGCCGTGGCATCCGGGCCGCTGCGCCGAGGTGCTCGTCGGCGACACCGTCATCGGGCATGCCGGCCAGCTGCATCCGGCGGTGATCGAACGGTCCGGCCTGCCGAAAGGCACCTGCGCAATGGAGTTGAACCTCGACGCCGTGCCGATCACCGAGACGCTGCCGGCGCCGCGGGTCTCGCCGTTTCCTGCGGTGTTCCAGGACGTCAGCCTGGTAGTCGCCGCGGATGTCCCGGCGCAGGCGGTGATGGACGCAGTCCGCGACGGGGCCGGTGAGCTGCTGGAGGACATCCGGCTGTTCGACGTCTACGTCGGCCCGCAGATCGGGGAGCACCGCAAATCACTGACGTTTGCGTTGCGGTTCCGGGCGCTGGATCGCACGCTGACCGAGGACGAGGCCAGCGCGGCGCGCGACGAGGCGGTGCGCCACGCCGCCGAGCGTGTCGGCGCTGTCTTGCGTGCCTGACTTCCCACGGCGAGCAGACGCAGAATCGCGTCATCGGGTGGTAGGTAACGCGATTCTCTGTCTGCTCGCGGTGAGGAATTAGTTTGCATCGCAATGCATAGTCATGCAAAACTGGGCGGCATGACGATGCGGGTAGCGGTGGCTGGTGCCAGCGGCTACGCGGGCGGCGAGATCCTGCGGCTGCTGCTCGGCCACCCGGCATACGGCGACGGCCGGCTCACGATCGGCGCGGTGACCGCCGCGGCCAGCGCCGGCAGCACGCTGGGCGAACACCAGCCGCACCTGACGCCGCTGGGTCAACGGGTTCTCGAGCCGACCGAACCCGAGGTGCTGGGCGGTCACGACGTGGTGTTCCTCGCGCTGCCGCACGGCCATTCGGCGGCGCTGGCCGAACAGCTCGACCCCGACACGCTCGTCGTCGACTGCGGCGCGGACTTCCGGCTCACCGACGCCGCCGCGTGGGAGCGGTTCTACGGCTCGGCGCACGCCGGTAGCTGGCCCTACGGTCTGCCCGAGCTGCCCGGCGCGCGCGAGCGGCTCAAAGATGCCCGCCGCATCGCGGTGCCGGGCTGCTATCCGACGGCGGCGCTGCTGGCCCTGCTGCCGGCCGTCGCCGAGGATCTCGTCGAGCCCGCGGTCGCGGTGGTCGCGGTCAGCGGCACCTCCGGCGCCGGGCGGGCCGTCAAGGCCGACCTGCTCGGCTCGGAGGTCATCGGCTCGGCGCGGGCCTACAACATCGGCGGCACGCACCGGCACACGCCGGAGATCGTGCAGGGGCTCAAGACGGTCACCGACCGCGACGTCACCGTGTCGTTCACCCCGGTGCTCATCCCCACCTCGCGCGGCATCCTGGCCACCTGTACCGCGCGCACCGCCGCACCTTTGTCGCAGCTGCGGGCGGCCTACGAAAAGGCTTACCAGGCCGAGCCTTTCATTCACCTGTTGCCGGACGGCCAGCTGCCGCGCACCGGGTCGGTGATCGGGAGCAACGCCGCCCACATCGCGGTGGCGGTGGACGAGGACGCTGCGACGTTCGTTGCGATCGCCGCCATCGACAACCTGGTCAAGGGCACCGGTGGTGCCGCCGTGCAGTCGATGAACCTGGCGCTGGGCTGGCCGGAAACCGAGGGCCTTCCGGTGGTCGGAGTGGCGCCATGACTAAAGCCGACGCGACGCGGCTGGTGCGCACCCAGGGAGTCACCGCGCCGGAGGGATTTCGGGCCGCCGGCATCGCCGCGGGGATCAAGACAAACGGTGCACCGGATTTGGCGCTGGTGTTCAACGAGGGCCCCGACTATGCGGCGGCCGGAGTGTTCACCCGCAACCAGGTCAAGGCCGCGCCGGTGCTGTGGAGTCAGCAGGTGCTGACCACAGGCCGGCTGCGTGCGGTGATCCTCAATTCCGGAGGCGCCAACGCCTGCACCGGACCGGCCGGTTTCGCCGACACCCACGCCACCGCCGAGGCGCTCGCCGCCGCCCTGTCGGATTGGGGCACCGAAACCGGGGCGATCGAGGTGGCGGTCTGCTCCACCGGCCTGATCGGTGATCGGCTGCCGATGGACAAGGTGCTCGCCGGTGTCGGTGAGATCGTGCACGAGATGGCCGGCGGGCTGGCCGGGGGAGAGGACGCGGCGCGGGCCATCATGACCACCGACACCGTGCCCAAACAGGTTGCGCTGCACCACCCCGGCAACTGGACGATCGGCGGGATGGCCAAGGGCGCCGGCATGCTGGCCCCGTCGCTGGCGACCATGCTGTGTGTGCTGACCACCGACGCCGTGGCCGAACCCGATGCGCTCGACGCAGCGCTGCGCCGGGCCAGCGCCGCGACCTTCGAGCGCCTCGACATCGACGGCAGCTGCTCCACCAACGACACGGTGCTGCTGCTGGCGTCCGGCGCCAGCGAAATCGCGCCCAGCCAGGCAGATCTCGACGATGCGGTGCTGCAGGTGTGTGATGACCTGTGCGCGCAGCTGCAGGCCGACGCCGAAGGCGTGACCAAGCGCATCACCGTGACGGTGACCGGCGCCCCCGGTGAGGACGACGCGCTGGATGCGGCCCGGCTGATCGCCCGCGACAGCCTGGTCAAGACGGCGTTGTTCGGTTCAGACCCGAACTGGGGCCGGGTGCTCGCCGCGGTGGGCATGGCGCCGTTTTCGCTCGATCCCGATCGGATCACCGTGTCGTTCAACGGTTCTGCGGTCTTCAGCGGCGGCACCGGGGCACCCGGCGCACGCGAGGTGGACCTGTCGGGCGCCGACATCGACGTCACCGTCGACCTCGACCTCGGCGACGGCCGGGCCGCCGTCCGCACCACCGACCTGTCGCACGGCTACGTCGAAGAGAATTCGGCCTACAGCTCATGACCGCCGCATTGTCGACTCATGTCAAAGCGCAGGTGCTAGCTGAAGCCCTGCCCTGGCTCAAGCAACTGCACGGCAAGATCGTCGTGATCAAGTACGGCGGCAACGCGATGACCGACGACACGCTCAAGCACGCGTTCGCCGCCGATATGGCGTTTCTGCGCAACTGCGGCATCCACCCCGTCGTCGTGCACGGCGGCGGACCGCAGATCAGCGCCATGCTGCAACGCCTCAATATCCCCGGCGACTTCAAGGGCGGATTCCGGGTCACCACACCGGAAGTGCTCGAGGTGGCACGGATGGTGTTGTTCGGCCAGGTGGGCCGGGAACTGGTCAACCTGATCAACGCGCACGGGCCGTACGCGGTCGGCATCACCGGCGAAGATGCGCAGCTGTTCACCGCCGTGCGGCGCAGCGTCACCGTCGACGGGGTGGCCACCGACATCGGGCTCGTGGGCAACGTCGACCGCGTCAACACCGCCGCGGTGCGGGATCTGATTGCCGCGCGGCGCATTCCGGTCGTCTCGACGCTGGCGCCGGATGCCGACGGCGTGGTGCACAACATCAACGCCGACACCGCCGCGGCGGCGCTGGCCGAAGCACTGGGAGCCGAAAAACTGTTGATGCTCACTGACGTCGAAGGGCTGTACACCCGCTGGCCGGACCGTGATTCGCTGGTCAGCGAAATCGACACCGCCACATTGGCGCAACTGCTGCCGGCCCTGGAGACGGGGATGATCCCCAAGGTCGAGGCCTGCTTGCGTGCCGTCGGCGGCGGCGTGCCCAGTGCACACGTGATCGACGGACGCGTCGAACACTGCGTGCTGGTCGAGCTATTCACCGATGAGGGTACCGGCACCAAGGTGGTGAGCGCGTGAGCAGTACACAGGACATGCAGCAGCGGTGGTCCGCGGTGATGATGAACAACTACGGCGTGCCGCCGGTGGCGTTAGCCAGCGGCGACGGCGTGGTGGTCACCGACGTGGACGGCAACTCATACCTGGACCTGCTCGGCGGCATTGCGGTCAATGTGCTCGGGCACGGTCACCCCGCCGTCATCGAGGCCGTCACCCGGCAGATGTCCACACTGGGCCACACCTCGAACCTGTACGCCAACGAGCCGGCCGTGGCGCTCGCCGAGGCACTGGTTGGGTTGTTGGGCGCCGACGCTCGGGTGTTCTTCTGCAACTCCGGTACCGAAGCCAACGAGCTGGCGTTCAAGCTGTCGCGGCTCACCGGGCGCACGAAACTCGTTGCGGCGCAAGAAGCGTTCCACGGCCGCACGATGGGCTCGCTGGCGTTGACCGGCCAGCCGGCCAAGCAGGCGCCGTTCGCGCCGCTGCCCGGCGACGTGACGCACGTTCCCTACGGCGACACTGACGCGCTGGCCGCCGCGGTCTCCGACGACACCGCCGCGGTCTTCCTGGAGCCGATCATGGGGGAGTGCGGCGTCGTCGTTCCGCCCGACGGCTACCTGGTTGCGGCACGCAAGATTACGTCCCGACATGGCGCACTGCTGGTGCTCGACGAGGTGCAGACGGCGATGGGCCGCACCGGTTCGTTCTTCGCCCACCAGCACGACGGCATCACGCCCGACGTGGTAACGCTGGCCAAGGGGCTCGGCGGCGGGCTGCCGATCGGAGCGTGCCTGGCGGTCGGCGAGGCTGCGCAACTGCTCACCCCCGGCCTGCACGGCAGCACGTTCGGCGGTAACCCGATCTGTGCGGCGGCCGCGCTGGCGGTGTTGCACGTGCTGGCCGCCGACGATTTGGTGCGCCGCGCCGAGGTGTTGGGAAAGTCGTTGCGCCACGGTATCGAAGCGCTCAGCCATCCGCTGGTCGACCACGTCCGCGGCCGCGGCCTGCTGTGCGGCGTGGTGCTTTCCGCGCCGCACGCCAAGGACGTCGAATCCGCTGCCCGCGCCGCCGGGTTCCTGGTCAACGCCCCGGCAGCGAATGTGATCCGGTTGGCGCCGCCGCTGATCGTCACCGAACATCAGATCGACACGTTCGTCACCGCGCTGCCGGGCATCCTCGACACCGCAGGGGGGACGCCATGACACGGCACTTCCTGCGCGACGACGACCTGTCGCCGCCAGAGCAGGCTGAAGTCCTCGAGCTGGCTGCCGAACTGAAGAAGGATCCGCACAGCCGTCGGCCGCTGGACGGGCCCCGCGGGGTGGCGGTCATCTTCGACAAGAACTCCACCCGCACCCGGTTTTCCTTCGAGATCGGCATCGCGCAGCTCGGCGGGCACGCTGTCGTCGTCGACGGTCGCAGCACCCAGCTGGGCCGCGACGAGACGTTGGGCGACACCGCAAAAGTGTTGTCCCGCTACGTCGATGCGATCGTGTGGCGAACCTTCGGTCAGGATCGGCTCGACGCCATGGCGGCGGCGGCGACCGTGCCGGTGATCAACGCACTCTCCGACGAGTTCCATCCGTGCCAGGTGTTGGCCGATCTGCAGACGATCGCCGAGCGCAAGGGCGCGCTGCGGGGCGTCAGGCTCAGCTATTTTGGCGACGGCGCCAACAACATGGCGCATTCGCTGCTGCTCGGCGGCGTCACCGCCGGGATGCACGTCACGATCGCGGCACCGGACGGCTTCATGCCCGACAAGACGGTGCTGGCCGGCGCCGGGGAACGGGCCGCCGTTACCGGCGGCTCCGTGACGGTGACCAACGAGCCGCAGGCGGCCGCGACAAACGCGGACGTGCTGGTCACCGACACCTGGACGTCGATGGGTCAGGAGGACGACGGCCTGGACCGGGTGGCGCCGTTCCGGCCGTTCCGGGTCAACACCGCGCTGCTTGGCCTCGCCGACCCGGATGCCATTGTGCTGCATTGCCTTCCGGCGCACCGCGGCCACGAGATCACCGACGAGGTGATGGACGGCCCGCACAGCGCGGTATGGGACGAGGCCGAGAACCGGCTACATGCGCAGAAGGCGCTGCTGGTGTGGCTGCTGGAGCGGTCCCGATGACGCGTTCGAAGACCACACCCGACGTCACTCGTGCCGGCCGGCAGGCCCGCATCGTGGCGATCCTGTCCTCGGAGTCGGTGCGAAGCCAAGGCGAACTTGCCGCTCTGCTGGCCGCCGAGGGCATCGAGGTCACCCAGGCCACGCTGTCGCGGGATCTCGAGGAGCTCGGTGCGGTGAAGCTGCGCGGTGCCGACGGCGGGGCCGGGGTGTACATCGTGCCCGAGGACGGCAGCCCGGTGCGCGGGGTGTCCGGTGGCACCGGGCGGTTGTCGCGGCTGCTGAGCGAGCTGCTGGTCTCCACGGACGCCAGCGGCAACCTTGCGGTACTGCGCACCCCGCCGGGCGCCGCCGACTACCTGGCCAGCGCCATCGACCGTGCGGCGTTACCCTACGTCGTCGGCACCATCGCCGGTGACGACACCATTTTTGTAGCCGCCCGTGAGCCGATGAGCGGTGCTGAGCTGGCGGCTACTTTCGAAAACCTCAAGTGACATAAGGAGATTGGTTCATGTCCGAGCGCGTCATCCTGGCGTATTCCGGCGGTTTGGACACCTCCGTCGCGATCAGCTGGATCGGCAAGGAGACCGGCCGGGAGGTCGTCGCGGTCGCGATCGACTTGGGCCAGGGCGGCGAGGACATGGAGGTGGTGCGTCAGCGCGCGCTGGACTGCGGCGCGGTCGAGGCGGTCGTCGTCGACGCGCGCGACGAATTCGCCGAGGGCTACTGCCTGCCCACCATCCAGTCCAACGCGCTCTACATGGACCGCTACCCGCTGGTGTCGGCGATCAGCCGGCCGTTGATCGTCAAGCATCTGGTGGCCGCGGCCCGCGAGCACGGCGGCAGCATCGTCGCGCACGGCTGCACCGGCAAGGGCAACGACCAGGTCCGCTTCGAGGTCGGGTTCGCCTCCCTGGCACCGGATCTGGAAGTGCTGGCTCCGGTCCGCGACTACGCCTGGACACGGGAAAAGGCGATCGCGTTCGCCGAGGAGAACGCGATCCCGATCAACGTGACCAAGCGCTCGCCGTTCTCCATCGACCAGAACGTGTGGGGCCGCGCGGTGGAAACCGGCTTCCTGGAACATCTCTGGAATGCACCCACCAAGGACGTCTACGCCTACACCGAAGATCCCACCGTCAACTGGAACACCCCCGACGAGGTGATCGTCGGGTTCGACAAGGGCGTGCCGGTATCCATCGACGGCAAACCGGTGTCGGTATTGCAGGCCATCGAGGAACTCAACGAGCGGGCCGGCGCCCAGGGGGTCGGGCGGCTCGACGTCGTCGAGGACCGGCTGGTGGGCATCAAGAGCCGCGAAATCTACGAAGCCCCAGGCGCGATGGTGCTGATCACCGCCCACACCGAGCTCGAGCACGTCACCCTCGAGCGTGAGCTCGGGCGATTCAAGCGGCTGACCGACCAGCGCTGGGCCGAGCTGGTCTACGACGGGTTGTGGTACTCGCCGCTGAAGAGAGCGTTGGAGAGCTTTGTCGCCACCACACAGCAGCACGTGACCGGCGAGATCCGAATGGTGTTGCACGGCGGCCACATTGCGGTGAATGGTCGCCGGAGCGCTGAATCTCTATATGACTTCAACCTGGCCACCTACGACGAGGGCGACAGCTTCGACCAGTCCAAGGCGAAAGGATTCGTCTACGTGCACGGCCTGTCGTCGAAGATCGCGGCCCGCAGGGATCTGCAGTGACGGTCTTCTCGCGAGCAGACGCAAAATCGCACGCAGACGGCCCCATCGATGCGATTTTGCGGCTGCTCGCGGAGAAAGCATGAGCACCAACGAGGGGTCGTTGTGGGGCGGACGGTTCGCCGACGGCCCGTCTGATGCGCTGGCCGCGCTGAGCCGATCCACCCACTTCGACTGGGTACTAGCGCCCTACGACGTGACCGCGTCCAAAGCGCACACCGAGGTGTTGTTCCGGGCAGGGCTGCTGACCGCGGAGCAGCGCGACGGCCTGCTTGCCGGGCTGGATAGCCTCGCCGCCGACGTGGCCGACGGCAGCTTCGGCCCGCTGCCGACTGACGAGGACGTGCACGGCGCGCTGGAGCGTGGCCTGATCGACCGGGTCGGGCCCGACCTGGGCGGTCGGCTGCGGGCCGGCCGGTCGCGAAATGATCAGGTGGCCACGCTGTTTCGGATGTGGCTGCGCGACGCGTCGCGTCGAGTGGCCAGCGGGGTGCTCGACGTCGTCGCGGCGCTGGCCGCGCAGGCCGCCGCGCACCCGGACGCGATCATGCCGGGCAAGACGCACCTGCAGTCCGCGCAACCGATCTTGTTGGCCCACCACCTGCTCGCCCACGCCCACCCGCTGCTGCGCGACGTGGACCGTATCGCCGACCTGGATGATCGCACCGCGGTGTCCCCGTACGGTTCCGGCGCGTTGGCCGGGTCGTCGCTGGGACTCGACCCGGACTCGATCGCGCGGGAGCTGGGCTTCGCCGCGGCCGCTGACAACTCTGTTGACGCTACGGCTGCAAGGGATTTCGCAGCGGAGGCGGCGTTCGTCTTCGCGATGATCGCGGTGGACCTGTCGCGGCTGGCCGAGGACATCATCATCTGGAGCTCCACCGAATTCGGCTACGTCACGCTGCACGACTCGTGGTCGACCGGCAGTTCGATCATGCCCCAGAAGAAGAACCCCGACATCGCGGAGTTGGCCCGCGGCAAGTCGGGCCGGCTGATCGGCAACCTGGCCGGTTTGCTGGCGACGCTCAAGGCGCAGCCGCTGGCCTACAACCGCGACCTGCAGGAGGACAAGGAGCCGGTGTTCGACTCGGTGGCACAGCTGGAGCTGCTGCTGCCGGCGATGGCCGGGCTGGTGGGCAGCTTGACCTTCGATACCGAACGGATGGCCGCGCTGGCTCCGGCCGGCTACACGCTGGCCACCGATATCGCCGAATGGCTGGTGCGACAAGGCGTTCCGTTCCGTGTCGCCCACGAGGCAGCCGGCGCGGCGGTGCGGACCGCCGAGCAGCGCGGCGTCGGCTTGGAGGAGCTCACCGACGACGAGCTGGCTGAGATAAGCCCGCAGTTGACGCCGCAGGTCCGCGAGGTGTTGACCATCGAGGGGTCGGTGTCCTCGCGCGACGCCCGCGGCGGCACCGCGCCGATCGAGGTGGCCAAGCAGCTCGATACCGTTCGCGGCGCCGCCGAGGAGCTGCGGCGACGGCTACGTGGCTAATCGTCCAGCAGTTCGGACAGCTCGAGCCACCGATTCTCCATTGCGGCGACCTCACTTTCGAGGCCACGCAGCTCCCGCGTTAGCCGGCTCAAACCGACGTGGTCGGTCTGGTCGTGTTCGGCGAGCTCGACGTGTTTGGCCGCGACTTGCTCGGCCAGTCGTGCCAGTCGGCGCTCGATTGCCGTCGTCTCCTTCTGCGTTGCGCGCAGTTCGGCACCCGTCGTCGACTTGCGAGGGGCAGGCTCGCGACGTTTGGCCGCCGAATCGGCGGACAGCCGCAGGTATTCGTCGACACCGCCGGGCAGGTGCCGCAGCCGGCCGTCCAGAATGGCGTACTGCTGATCGGTGACCCGCTCGAGCAGATAGCGGTCGTGCGAGACGACGATCAGCGTGCCCGGCCAGGAATCGAGCAGGTCCTCGGTGGCGGCCAGCATGTCGGTGTCGACGTCGTTGGTGGGTTCGTCGAGCAGCAGCACATTCGGCTCGGAAAGCAATGTCAGCATCAGCTGCAGTCGCCGTCGTTGGCCGCCGGAAAGCTCGCCGATGCGCGCCGACAACTGCGCACGGGCGAATCCCAGCCGCTCTAACAACTGTGCCGGCGTGACGTCACGGCCGTCGACCTGATAGCCGCTGCGTAACCTGCCGAGTACGTCGACGACCCGGTCGCCGGCCAGCGGTGCCAGCTTGTCGCCCTGCTGGTCGAGCACCGCCAGCCGAACAGTCTTGCCCCGCTTGACGTTTCCGGTGTCCGGCCGCACGGTTCCGGCGATCAACCCCAGCAGCGTGGACTTGCCGGCGCCGTTGGCTCCGACGATGCCGCTGCGTTCCCCGGGGCCGATCCGCCATTCGACGTCGCGCAGCACCGGTTGGCCGCCGAAGGACACCGACACGTCCAGCAGGTCGATCACGTCCTTGCCCAGGCGCGCGGTTGCCAGCTTTGCCAATTCGACGGTGTTGCGCAGCGGCGGGACGTCGGCGATCAACTGGTTGGCCGCGTCGACGCGGAACTTCGGTTTCGAGGTGCGAGCGGGCGGGCCGCGCCGCAGCCAGGCCAACTCCTTACGCATCAGGTTCTGCCGCTTGGCCTCGGCGACGGCGGCGCGCCGGTCCCGCTCGAGACGCTGCAGCACGTAGGCGGCGTAGCCGCCCTCGAACGGTTCCACGGTGCCGTCGTGCACTTCCCACGTGGTGGTGGCCACCTCGTCGAGAAACCAGCGGTCGTGGGTCACCACCAGCAGCCCACCCACGTTGCGGGGCCAGCGCTGGCCCAGGTGGCCGGCGAGCCAGGTGATGCCGTCGATGTCGAGGTGGTTGGTCGGCTCGTCCAACGCGATCACGTCCCACTCGCCGATCAAGAGTGCGGCCAGCTGCACCCGCCGCCGCAGCCCGCCGGAGAGCGTGGCAACCCTTGCGTCCCAGTCGATGTCGGATACCAGGCCGCCGACCACATCGCGGACGCGAGCGTCGCCGGCCCATTCATGAGCGGGCCGCTCGCCGACCAGCGTCCCCCCGACGGTGCGGCCCGGGTCCAGCGTGTCGGCCTGACTCAGCGCGCCCACTCGCAGCCCGCTGCGGCAGGTGACCCGGCCGGAATCCGGGCGCAGCGACCCGGTGAGCAGGCCCAGCAGGCTGGATTTGCCGTCGCCGTTTAGTCCGACTATGCCGATCCGGTCACCGTCGCTTACGCCGACGGTCAGCGACTCGAAGACGACCTGAGTGGGGTATTCCAGGTGCACGGCCTCGGTCCCGAGCAGGTGCGCCACGCATCCCAACGTAGCGGCGATCGCGAGGGCGGCGGAGCCGGGCGAAGCGGGTCGACGCGCAACCGAACAGCGGCGATCGCGAGGGCGGCGGAGCCGGGCGAAGCGGGTCGACGCGCAACCGAACGCAGCACCGCGCGATGTGCCAGAATATGCAGGTCAATCAGGGGAGCAGCGGTGGACCTACATCTTTCAGCGGTCACGCGACCGGTCGAGCGTCTCATGGCGACGGCGCAGAACGGTCTTGAAGTTTTGCGCCTCGGCGGGCTGGAGACCGGGACGGTTCCGTCGCCGTTCCAGGTTGTCGAAAGCGTTCCGATGTACAAGCTTCGGCGGTATTTCCCGCCGGACAACCGGCCCGGGCAGCCGCCGGCGGGCCCACCGGTGTTGCTGGTGCACCCGATGATGATGTCGGCGAACATGTGGGACGTCACCAGGTCCGAGGGCGCGGTCGGCATCCTGCACAGCGCCGGGCTGGATCCCTGGGTGATCGACTTCGGCTCGCCGGACAAGGTCGAGGGCGGCATGCGCCGCAACCTCGCCGACCACATCGTCGCGCTGAGCGAGGCCATCGACACCACGGTGGAGAACACCGGCCAGGACGTGCACCTGGTCGGCTATTCGCAAGGCGGGATGTTCTGCTACCAGGCGGCCGGATATCGGCGTTCCAAGAACATCGCCAGCATCGTGGCGTTCGGGTCGCCGGTGGACACCCTTGCCGCGCTGCCGATGGGTGTTCCGCCCAACCTTGCCCAGGCCACCGCCAACTTCATGGCCGACCATGTGTTCAACCGACTGGACATTCCAAGCTGGTTGGCGCGCATGGGTTTTCAGATGATGGACCCACTGAAGACCGCGAAGGCGCGGCTGGACTTCGTGCGTCAGTTACACGATCGTGAGGCGTTGCTCCCCCGGGAAGCGCAGCGCAGGTTCTTGGAGTCCGAAGGCTGGATCGCCTGGTCGGGTCCCGCGGTCTCCGAATTGCTCAAGCAATTCATCGCCCACAACCGGATGATGACCGGTGGTTTCGCGATCAACGGTCAACTGGTCACGTTGACCGACATCACCTGCCCGGTGCTGGCTTTCGTCGGAGAGGTCGACGACATCGGCCAACCGCCGGCGGTGCGCGGCATCAGGCGTGCGGCGCCCAACGCCGACGTGTACGAGTACACGCTGCGGGCAGGCCACTTCGGCTTGGTCGTCGGTTCCAAAGCGGCACAGCAGTCTTGGCCGACTGTCGCCCAATGGGTGAAGTGGATCTCCGGGCACGGCGGCAAACCGGACGGCATCGTGCCGATGGCCGACCAACCGGTCGAACGCACCGACAGTGGCGTGGCATTCAGCTCGCGGGTGGCGCACGGCATCGGTGAAGCTTCGGAGGTGGCGCTGGCGGTTGCCCGCGGCGCGGCCGACGCGGTGGTGGCGGCCAACAAGTCGGTGCGCACGCTGGCTGTCGAAACGGTCCGGACACTGCCCCGATTGGCAAGGCTGGGCCAGATCAACGACCACACGCGGATCTCGTTGGGCCGGATCATCGGCGAACAGGCGCACGACGCGCCGCAGGGCGAATTCCTGCTGTTCGACGGGCGGGTGCATACCTACGAAGCGGTGAACCGGCGCATCGACAATGTTGTTCGCGGCCTGATCGAAGTTGGCGTCCGGCAGGGTGAACACGTCGGCGTGCTGATGGAGACCCGACCCAGCGCACTCGTCGCGATCGCCGCGCTGTCCCGGCTGGGCGCGGTGGCGGTGCTGATGCGGCCCGACGCCGACCTCGCCGCGGCGGTGCGGATCGGCGGCGTCAGCGAGATCATCACCGACCCCACCAACCTGGAGACCGCGCGCCAATTGCCCGGCCAGATCCTGGTTCTCGGGGGTGGTGAGGCACGTGATCTGGATCTGCCCGACGACGCGGGCGTCATCGACATGGAGAAAATCGACCCGGACGCCGTCGAGCTGCCCGGCTGGTACCGACCCAACCCGGGGTTTGCGCGCGACCTGGCCTTTGTCGCGTTCAGCACCATCGGCGGCGAACTGGTTGCCAAGCAGATCACCAACTATCGCTGGGCGTTGTCGGCGTTCGGTACGGCCTCGACGGCCGCGCTGGGACGCGGCGACACCGTGTACTGCCTGACGCCGTTGCATCACGAGTCGGGGCTGCTGGTGAGCCTGGGCGGGGCGGTGGTCGGCGGCGCCCGCATCGCGCTGTCGCGCGGGCTGTGCCCGGACCGGTTCGTCGCCGAGGTGCACCAGTACGGCGTCACGGTGGTGTCCTACACCTGGGCGATGCTGCGCGATGTCATCGACGACCCTGCTTTCGTGCTGCACGGCAATCATCCGGTCCGGTTGTTCATCGGTTCCGGTATGCCGACCGGTTTGTGGCAGCGCATCGTCGACGTGTTCGCGCCCGCGCATGTGGTCGAGTTCTTCGCCACCACCGACGGGCAGGCGGTGCTGGCCAATGTGTCCGGCGCCAAGATCGGCAGCAAGGGCCGACCGCTACCTGGTGCCAGCCGTGTCGAACTGGGCGCCTACGACGCCGAACACGATCTGATCCTCGAGAACGACCAGGGTTTCGTGAAGGTCGCCGAGGCCGGCGAGCCCGGGGTGCTGCTGGCCCAGCCGCGCGGTCCGATCGATCCCACCGCGTCGGTGAAGCGTGGGGTCTTCGCACCCGCCGACACCTGGATCTCCACGGAATACCTGTTCCGTCGCGACACCGATGGCGACTACTGGCTGCTGGGCCGGCGTGGTTCGGTGATCCGCACCGCGCGGGGGATGGTCTATTGCGAGCCGATCATCGACGCGCTCGGCCTGATCACCGGCGTCGACCTCGCGGTGACCTACGGCGTGTCGGTGCGCGGCCAGCAGGTCGCCGTGTCGGCCGTGACATTGCAACCGGGCGCCACCATCACAGCGGCGGATCTCACGGAGGCGGTGGCGGGCATGCCGTTCGGGCTTGGGCCTGACATCGTGCACGTTGTTCCCGAGATGACGCTCAGTGCCACCTACCGCCCCGCGGTCAGCGCGTTGCGCGCGGCCGGTATCCCGAAGCCGGGGCGGCATGCCTGGTATTTCGACACCTTCACCAACCAGTTCCGGCGGCTGACCTCGTCGGTGCGGACCGAGCTGTCCGGCAGCCACGCATGATCGACGACGCGCTGCTGAGCATTCTGGTCTGCCCTGCCGACCGCGGCCCGCTGCTGCTGGTCGACGACACGCTCTACAACCCGCGGCTGCGACGTGCCTACCGGATCGAGGACGGCATCCCGGTACTGCTGGTCGACGAGGCTCGCGACGTCGGCGACGACGAGCACGCGCGGCTCATGGCGCGGGCCAACCCGGCAGATCCCCGGTGAGGTAACGCTGCAGGTTCGGTGCGATGGTTTCGGCGATCTGTTGGGCCGGCAGCGATTTGAATGGCTCCAGCTCCAAGATGTAACGCGCCATCACCACGCCCACCAACTGCGATGCCACGAATTGCACGCGGATCCTGCCGCTGCCCGGGGGACTGTCGACCCGCGAACCCACTTCGGTCGTGATCACGTCTTGGATGAACGACCGGAAAAGGTTCACCTCCGAGCCGGCCAGAATCGACCGTAGCTCGGCGATGAAACCGGCACCTATCTCGGAGTCCCACAGCGGCAACAACAGCGACGGCAGCGTGTAGCCGAGGTCCTCGAGTGGCACTTCGCGCAACGGGCCGATGACCTCCATCGGGTCGATCGGGATGTGGACGGCCGCGGCGAACAGCTTTTCCTTGGTGCCGTAATAGTGATGCACCAACGCAGAGTCGACGCCGGCCGCGGCGGCCACCGCGCGTACCGATGTATTAGCAATACCGTTGCGGGCGAATAGCTCTCGTGCGCTCGCAAGAATCCGTTCCCGGGCGTCGGAGGTGCCCGGCGGGCGCCCACGGCGATTGGCCACCGGATTACGGAGTCCGTCGGCGCAGCGTCGCCGCGGCCAGGCACAGCGCCACGATCGCAAAGTCCAGCACCACGATCATGTCGCGCACCGCAATCCACGTCAGCTCCGGATGTGCGCCCACTTGCTGCAACGCCTCCAGGGCGTAGCTGGCGGGCAGCACGTTGCTGATCCACTGCAGCCACGTCGCCATCAGCGCCCGCGGGACGATGATTCCGGCCAGCAGCAGCTGGGGAACCATCACCAACGGGATGAACTGCACGGCCTGAAACTCGGTGCGGGCGAACGCACTACACAACAGGCCCAGCCCCACCCCGAGCACCGCGTTGACGATCGCGATCACGAACACCCAGACCGGGCTGCCGGCGGTGTCGAATCCCAGGAACCAGAACGACACCAAGCAAGCCAGAATCGCTTGCGCCGCAGCAGCAGTCGAGAACGCGGTGCCGTACGCCATCAGCAAGTCGAGCCGGCGAAGCGGAGTGGTGAGGATCCGCTCCAGCGTTCCCGAGGCTCGTTCGCGCTGCATGGTGATCGACGTGATGATGAACATCAAGAACAGCGGAAAAAGCCCCAGCAGGATCAGGCAGGCGTTGTTGAACGGCGACGGCGTGCCGGGGCGGTGTGGTGCATTTTCGAACATGAAGTACATCAGCGTGATGACGAGAATCGGCACCAGCACGATCATCGCGAGGCTGCGACGGTCGGCGGCCAACTGTCGCAGGATCCGGGCGGTCGTCGCCGCGTATGCCTGCAGCCCTAGCCGGCTTGGCGCGCGGTGCTGCGTTTGATGATGGACAGAAACGCTTCCTCGAGTCCCGTGCATCCGGTGTCCTCTCGTAGTTGGGTCGGGGTGGTGTGGGCGACCAGATGGCCGTCGCGCATCAGCAGCAGATCACCGCAGTGGTCGGCTTCGTCCATCACGTGACTGGAGACCAGCAGCGTGGTCCCACCGCGGGCGAGCTCATGGAACTGCTCCCACAGATCCACCCGCAGCACCGGGTCCAGGCCCACCGTCGGCTCGTCGAGCACGAGCAGCTCGGGTCGGCAGACAAGCGCGCACGCCAGCGATGCCCGGGTGCGCTGACCACCGGAGAGGTTCCCGCAATTGGCGGTGCTGTGATCGGTCAGCCCCACCCGCTCGATCGCGGCGTCGGCGGCCCGGGCGTCGAAACCGTACAGCGACGCGAAGTAGCGGACGTTGTCGACGACCCGCAGGTCGTTATAGATGGTCGGGTCCTGCGGCATATAGCCGACCCGCCGCCGCAATGGGGCCGAACCCGCCGGATGCCCCAGGACGGTGACGCTTCCCGACGCCACGATCTGGGTCCCGACGATGCAACGCATGAGCGTCGTCTTGCCGCAGCCGGACGGGCCCAACAGGCCGGTGATGGTGCCGCGGGCGATCTGCACCGAGAAGTCATGCAGCGCAGGGCGTTTCCCGCGAATGACCCGCAAGTGGTCGATTTCGACGGCAGCCTCCGCACCCCGGGCAAGCAATTCATCGCTTGATGAAGTCATCATGTGATGAATATCCGCCTGTGCACCCCCGCTGTCAAGAGCCAGGGCAGAATCTGTCCCGTGAGCGCTGACGAACTCGCCGGCGACCCGGTGTCGGCGGCGCGGCGGCTGCTGGGTGCCACGCTGATCGGCCGCGGCGTCAGCGCGACGATCGTCGAGGTCGAGGCCTACGGCGGGGTTCCGGACGGCCCGTGGCCGGACGCTGCGGCGCATTCCTACCGCGGCATCAGTGGCCGCAACGCGGTGATGTTCGGCCCCGCCGGGCGGCTGTACACCTACCGCAGCCACGGCATCCACGTCTGCGCCAACGTGGCCTGCGGTCCGGACGGCACCGCTGCGGCCGTTCTGCTGCGGGCCGGCGCCATCGAGAGCGGCACCGACCTCGCCCGGTCCCGGCGCGGCGACGCGGCCCGGACCGTCGCGCTGGCCCGCGGGCCGGGGAACCTCTGCTCGGCGCTGCGAATCACCATGGACGACAACGGCCTCGATCTGTTCGACCCGAACAGCCCGGTGCGGCTGACGCTCAACGACGCCCTCACCGCGGTTTCCGGCCCGCGGGTGGGTGTCAGCGTCGCTGCGGACAGGCCGTGGCGGCTGTGGTTGCAGGGCCGACCCGAGGTCTCCGCCTACCGACGCAGCCCCCGTGCACCCGCCCCAGGGGCCAGCGATTAGCGAAGATCGGAGAAGATCTATTCCATGGGCACGATCCTCGACGAGCTGAGTTGGCGCGGGCTGATTGCGCAGTCCACCGACATCGACGCGCTGGCCGCCGCCGTAGCCCAGGGCCCAATCACCCTCTACGCGGGATTTGACCCCACCGCACCGAGCCTGCACGCCGGACACCTGGTGCCGCTGCTGGCGCTGCGCCGCTTCCAGCGCGCGGGGCATCGGCCGATCGTGCTGGCCGGCGGCGCCACCGGCCTGATCGGCGATCCGCGGGACAGCGGCGAACGCGTGCTCAACGCGGCCGAGACCGTCTTCGACTGGACCGACCGGATCCGCGGCCAGCTGGAACGGTTCGTCGACTTCGACGATTCACCAACGGGCGCGATCGTCGAAAACAACCTCGAGTGGACCAGCGGCATGTCCGCGATCGAGCTGCTGCGCGACGTCGGAAAGCACTTCTCGGTCAACGTGATGCTGGACCGCGACACCATCCGGCGCCGCCTCGAGGGCGAGGGCATCTCCTACACCGAATTCAGCTACATGCTGTTGCAGGCCAACGACTACGTGCAGCTGTACCGGCGCCACGATTGCGTGCTGCAGATCGGCGGCTCCGATCAGTGGGGCAACATCATCGCAGGGGTGCGCCTGGTACGCCAAAAGCTCGGCGCCAGCGTGCACGCGCTGACGGTGCCGCTGGTGACCTCGGCCGACGGCACCAAGTTCGGTAAGTCCACCGGTGGCGGCAACGTGTGGCTGGACCCGGAGCTGACCACGCCGTACGCCTGGTACCAGTACTTCGTCAACACCGCCGACGCCGACGTCGTCCGCTACCTGCGCTGGTTCACCTTTCTGTCGGGCGACGAACTGGCCGAGCTGGAGCAGGCCACGGCGTCGCGGCCGCAAGAGCGGGCGGCGCAACGGCGGCTGGCACGCGAGCTCACCACGCTGGTGCACGGTGAGGCGGCCACCGAGGCCGTCGAGCACGCCAGCCGGGCGTTGTTCGGCCGCGGCGAGCTGGCGGGCCTGGACGAGGCCACACTGAGCGCCGCGTTGCGGGAGGCCTCGGTGGCCGAGCTGAAGCCCGGCGCGCCGGACGGGATCGTCGACTTGCTGGTGGCCAGCGGCCTGTGCGCGAGCAGGGGTGCCGCACGGCGCACGATCGCCGAGGGCGGCGTGGCGGTCAACAACACCAAGATCGGCGACGATGACTGGGCGCCGCAGCCATCCGACTTCCTGCACGGACGGTGGCTGGTGCTGCGCCGGGGCAAGCGGAACATCGCCGGCGTCGAGCGCGTTGACTAAGCACTGCGAGCCGAAACCCGGGGTCTAGCAGGCCATTTGACTCTCAGTTTTCCCTCGCGTAACTTGTTGTCGTCGCGCTGCGGCGGGTCCGCAACGCGACGGCATCCTGAGGAATACCTCGGCATTCGAGGATGTTCCACCTTGTCCGCTTCATCAGTTCGCGGCAATCGCCGCGGGCTGGTTGCGCGGCCGCTGGGATGCGGGTGTTGTTTGAGAACTCAATAGTGTGTTTGGTGGTTTTGTTTGTTGTTGTTTTTTTGCCATGCCTTGACTGCCCCGTGGTTGGGGTGTGGTTTTTTGTTTGTTTGTCAGGTTGTTTTCTCTGAATCGGTTTTGTTTGGAGAGTTTGATCCTGGCTCAGGACGAACGCTGGCGGCGTGCTTAACACATGCAA
>NZ_LQOM01000014.1 GCF_002101595.1 Mycobacterium celatum | reverse complement strand
CGCCCGCCGTTACCGGCGGGCGTGACGACGGTGGGCACCGTCGATGAGGCAGTCGCCTGGGTTGCCGACGGAGAGGTTCAGAGCCGGTAAACGTCGCTACGGCGAGCGATGTGCAGAATCACGATCCGGCGGTTGCGGTCGTCGACGACATAGATAACGCGGTAGTCGCCGCGACGAGCCGAGTGCAGACCCGCAAGGTCGTTACGCAACGGCTTACCCAACCTGTGCGGGCTCTCTACGAGGGGGCCGAAGATGAATTCGACGCACGCGGTCGCCACTTTCTCGGGCAAGCGTTGGAGGTCACGTGCAGCGGTCGCCGTGATGGCGACTTCGTAGGGTTCGTCGTCGCTCACCGGGCGGTGTAGCGGCTACGGATCTCGTCGTTGCTGACAAAATGCCCGGCTGCCACATCCGCGAGGCCCTGTTGAATCGCATCCACGGCGCCCGGTGTGCGCAACACCTCGAGTGTTTCTTCGATAGACGCGAGTTCGTCGGCCGAAATCAACACCGCGGCGGCATGCCCATGCCGGGTAATCGTGACGCGCTCGTGCGTCCGCTCAACGTCGGCGACGTATTCCGAAAGATGATTGCGCGCCTCGCCCAGTGGAACAGTTGCCATGGGACGAGTATAGCCAAAAGTATGTACAAATGGACCCACAGCGTTTTCCCAGCGTAGGGCAGTGTGGGGTGTCACCATAACCGTGTGAGCGGCGACGGCGGGCTGGCGATGGCCGAGGCGGTCCCATGACCTCGACGGGGTTGGCGTGCGCGGCCTGCGGTGCAGCGCTGAACATCAACGCAAAGTTCTGCCACGAGTGCGGGTCGCCGCTCACCGCCCGGACCGGCGTCGCCGAGTACAAGCAAGTTACGGTGTTGTTCGCCGATGTGGTGCGATCAATGGACATCGCTGCTGCTGTGGGTGCCGAGCGGCTCCGCGAGATCATGACCGCGCTCGTCCAACGCACTTCGACGGTCGTGCGGCGCTACGGCGGCACCGTCGACAAATTCACCGGCGACGGGATCATGGCAATCTTCGGAGCCCCGGTGTCCTTGGAAGACCATGCTGTTCGTGCCTGTGCAGCTGCCCTGGATATCCAGGAAGAAGCCAAGCGGTTAGCCGTGGAGGTGGAGGCCAAAGATGCTCTGGCGATGCAGCTGCGAATAGGACTGAACTCCGGCGAGGTGATTGCCGGTGAGATCGGTTCGGGCAACATGGGTTACACCGCGGTGGGAGTTCACGTCGGTATGGCTCAGCGGATGGAATCCGCGGCGCCTCCCGGCGGCGTGATGCTCAGTGCGTCCACCGCGCGGCTCGTCGAGAACGTCGCCGTCCTCGCGGACCCAGAACTGGTAACCATCAAGGGCGCCGCCGATCCCGTGCCGGCACGCCGACTTGTGGCACTGGCGGCACCCCGCGAGCGCATTGGTCCGCATACCTCGACACTGGTGGGCCGCGAGTGGGAACTTGCCGCTCTGACGGCGATGCTGGATCGTTCGACAACAGGCCACGGCTGTGTGGCCGGGGTAGTCGGCCCACCCGGCATCGGCAAGAGCCGCATCATCGCCGAAACGGCTTCGGTTGCGGATAGCCAGGGGGTGCAGGTCTTTTGGACATACTGCGAGTCTCATACCAGCGAGGTCGCATTCCATGCGGTGACCCGGTTATTGCGAGCGGTGTTGGGAACGGCGGATCTCGACGATGCGACGGCGCGGGCCAAGGTGCGAAACCAACTTCCGGACGCCGATTCCGCGGACCTTGTGCTTCTCGACGATCTGCTCGGCATCCGCGATCAGGCGGCGGAGCTACCCGAAATCGCGCCCGATGCTCGCCGGCGCAGGCTGACGGCGCTCATGAACACGGCTGCGCTGACTCGCTCGACACCGCGCGTCTATGTCATCGAGGACGCGCACTGGATCGACCAGGCGAGTGAATCCATGCTTGCCGATTTCCTGGCAGTGGTGCCGCGGACTGGCTCACTGGTACTGATCACATATCGGCCCGAATACAGCGGCGAGCTCACTAGGACCCCGGGCGGGCAAGTGATTGCGCTTGCCCCACTGGACGATTCGCAAACTTTGGCGTTGATCGAGGAGTTACTGGGGTCGGACCCTTCGGTTGCCGCACTGGCCGACCAGATCGCTGAGAGGGCCGCCGGAAACCCGTTTTTCGCCGAACAGATCATCCGTGATCTTGCCGATCGTGGCGTGATCACCGGCGGGCCCGGGGCATATGTATGTGTGGATGAGCACGGCGAAGTGCACGTGCCGGCCAGCCTGCAAGCGGCCATAGCCGCCCGGATCGACCGCCTGGAGGCAACGGCCAAACGCACGCTGAACGCAGCCGCAGTGATCGGATCGTTCGATGTCGAGCTTCTCACCGCGGTGGACGCTGATCCGAACCTCGAAACGCTGGTCAAGGCAGAGCTTGTCGACCAGGTCAAGTTCAGCCCGCGCCCCGAGTATGCATTTCGTCATCCGCTCATCCGCTCGGTGGCCTACGAATCACAGCTCAAATCGGACCGTGCCGAGTTGCACCGAAAGTTGGCGGCAGCCATCGAGCAGACCGACGAAAATGCGCCACTGATTGCCGAGCATCTTGAAGCCGCCGGGGACCTACACGAAGCGTTCAGTTGGCACATGCGTGCCGGCACGTGGTTGCGGGCGTACCGCGACATTGCTGCGGCCTGGACCAGCTGGCAGCGAGCACGCCGGATAGCCGACCGGCTGCCCGCCGACGATCCCGATCGCGCCGCAATGCGCATCGCACCCCGGGCCCGGCTGTGCGCAACCGCCTGGCGCGCAGGAGGCGACATCGCCAACACCGGATTCGACGAACTCCGGACCATGGCTGCCGAGGCTGATGACAAAGTGTCACTCGCAATTGGTATCGCGGGCCAAATACAGGCACTCACTGGCCACGAGCGCTTTCACAAAGCGTCGCAGCTGTCCGGCGAACTCGAACCAATGCTGGAGGCGATTGCCGACCCATCGTTGACGGTCGCACTGCTGTGGACGGCGTTGACCCCAAAAATGAGAGTGGGCGAGGTAACCGAGTGCGTGCGGTTGGCGCAGCGCGTGATTGATTTGGCCGACGGCGATTTCCACATGGGAGATCTCATCATCGAAACGCCGCTGATATGGGCGCTGATGACACAAGCCGTCGCGCGGGCGTGTTTGGGGCAACCGGCATGGAAGCACCAAATGCAGCAGGCCGCCGCACTATGCCGTGAGGTCCAGCCCGGCGGCCGCGCCGTATTCGACTTGTTCGTCTACAACTTCGGGACCCTGCATGGGCTGCTGCGCCCCGACACCCCGCTCCTCCAGGACTCCGCCGAGACGCTCAACCGGGCGGAACAGCGCGGCGACGATTTCGCGTTGGCGGCTGCCCGCCTTCTGCGTGGCCTCATCCTGGCTCAATCGGAAGAGCCGCAACGTAGCCATGGCTTCCATCTACTCGCCATGGCTCGTGATGCCATCTTAGAAAAGCGTTTCATGATGGGCGAGTTGCCGGTGATCGAATTGGAAACTGCAAAGCAACGGGCACGTACGGGAGATCATGACGGAGCTACCGAGATGCTTCGTGCCCTGGTCGACCGCGAAATCGCCACTGGCTCACTGGTTTATTGGGGAGCCGCAGTCGCCGCTCTGGTCGAAATATTGCTGCAACGCGGCACCGAAGCCGACCTACAAGAAGCACAGTCCGCGATCGAGCGGCTGGCGGCGGTGCCCGTCGAGCCCGGATTCGTGCTCTATGACGTGGCGCTGCTACGGCTTCGTGCGTTGTTGGCCGATGCTCGCGCCGATGAGGCCACCTATCGCGATTTCGTCGATCGCTACCGGGCCATGGCGACATCGCTTGGCTTCGAAGGGCATATCGCAATGGCCGAGGCGATGTAGTGGACACCGATCCGGGTGCGCTGCATTTGGCGGTATGCCGACGGTTCGGCGACGCGATCCTATCGGCCGACGGGAAATGGGGTCGCCCGACCCCGTGCGACGCCTGGGACGTGCGCGGAGTGCTGGAGCACGTGATCGGCTTTCACGACGTGTTGCTGCTTCGTCCGCTCGGACTGAAGCCGGAGCGTCCGCGCGACGACCCGCAGCGGCGCTGGGAGTTGACCTACGACGCGCTGAAGGAAGCGTTGGGCCGTGAGTGGGTTATCGACGTGCCGTTGCCACACCTCACCCGAGACGTGCTGGTGCACACTTGGGATCTGGCGCGGGCGGTCGGCGCCGACGACCGGCTCGACCCTCGTTGGTGCGCAATGTTTTTCGAGGGGCTGTCCGAAGACATCAGTGGATCAGGGATGTTCGCGGCCCCTATCGCCATCGACGACGACGCGGACATCCAGTCGAAGCTGCTCGCTCGCCTTGGCCGGGACCCGTCCTGGATTGCTCGCCATCAAGCGGGATAGCGGCGCGGGGTGAAGACGCGATCCGCGTACCACTGGGTTTGCGACGAGCCGACGATCAGCAGGCAACGCATGTCCACCTCGGCCGGGTCCAGGTCCGCCAATCGCACGACGGTCACACGCTCGGCCGGACCGGACACGTCGCGGCCAATCACCACCGGTGTGCCGGGATCACGATGCTCCAGCAATAGATCCCGCATCGCCGCGACCTGCCAGGTCCGGCTCTTCGACGCCGGGTTGTAGATCGCCAGCACCATGTCGGCGGCGGCCGCGGCCGAAAGCCGGGCGGCGATCACATCCCACGGCTTGAGTCGGTCCGACAGCGAGATCACCGCGTAGTCGTGACCCAGCGGCGCGCCGACCCGACTGGCCACCGCCTGCGCCGCGGTCATCGCAGGAATCACCCGCACCGACACGCCCGGCCACTGCTTGGCTTCCTCGAGTACCGCGGTCGCCATCGCGAACACACCCGGATCGCCCGACGACACCACCGCCACAGAGCGTCCCTGCTCCGCCAACGAGCACGCCAACCGTGCCCGCATCACCTCGTCGGTGTTGTCGCTGGCATGACGGCACTGACCGTCGCGGACGGCAACCCGAGCCAAATACGGGCCATAGCCGATCAGATCAGTGGCGGCGTCAAGCTCGCGGCGGCATTCCGGCGTCATCCAGTGAGAATGTCCGGGGCCAAGACCCACCACCGCGACACCGCCGCACCGTGATTCACGACGGCGACCACCCGGCACCATCGCCAGCGAAAAATACGGCACGCTGGTCTCATCGACCGACCCGGCGGGTAGTACCCGCTGCCCAGTGGTGCTGGCCCGCTCCACGTACAGTGCGTCCTCGAGCTGGCCCGCCATCGAAAGTGCTTCCCGCACAGCGGGATAGGAGCGGCCCAGCTTCAAGACAACTGCCGCGTCGGCGTCGGAAAGCCGACGCGCCAACTCGGCGACCGGCAGCGTGCCCGGCAACACCGACAGCACCTCGTCACCGGCCACCAGCGGCGTCGCGATCGCCGCCGACGCGGCGCTGACCGATGTCACCCCCGGCACGATCACCGCGTCGAACCGCTCGGTCAGCCGGGTGTGCAGATGCATGTAGGAGCTGTAGAACAGCGGATCGCCCTCGGCCAGCAGCGCCACGTCGCGGCCGGCGTCCAGATGCTCAGCGATGCGCGAAGTGGCCTCGACGTAGAAGTCCTCGAGCGCACCGGCATAACCGCCGGGATGATCGGTGGTCTCGGTGGTCACCGGATAAACCAGGTGCTCCTCGATCTGCCCGGGCCGCAGATACGCCGAGGCGATACCGCGCGCGATGCTGCGGCCGTGCCGCGCACTGTGATACGCCACCACGTCGGCTTGCCCGATCACCCGGGCCGCCTTGACCGTCACCAACTCCGGATCGCCGGGCCCCAGCCCGACGCCGAACAGCGTGCCGCGCCTAGGCATTACCGGCCGTGATCGCGTTGACGGCGGCCGCGGCCATCGCGCTGCCGCCGCGACGGCCCCGCACCACCAGATACGACATCCCGCGTGGACGGTCGATCAGCTCCTGCTTGGACTGCGCGGACCCGACGAAGCCGACCGGCCCGCCCAGCACCGCGGCCGGCGCCGGCGCGCCCTCGTCGACGAGCTCGAGCAGCCGGAACAGCGCGGTGGGAGCGTTGCCGATCGCGAGCACGGCCCCGCCCAGTCGATCCGCCCACAGCTCCACCCCGGCGGCCGAGCGCGTCGTCGCCCGCTTGACGGCAAGGTCCGCGGCGGCAGGATCGGCAACCAGCGACACGACGGGTCCGGCCACCTTGGTGATCCCGGCGGCCACCATCGACGAGTCGCACAGCACCGGCGCGCCGTCCGCCAGCGCCGCGCCGGCCCGGGCGACCACGTCGTCGGTGTAGGCGACATGCTCGGCGACGTCGACCTGGCCGCAGGTGTGGATCAGCCGCACCACCACCTGCTCGACGTCCGCGGGAAACCGGGTCAGATCCGCTTCGGCACGGATGGTCGCGAATGACTGCCGGTAGATCTCGGCGGCGTCACGCAGGTAGTCGAGCACCCGCTCACCCTAAGGCCTGAGCAACCGGTAGCCGTCGCCAGTGGCAACCAGCACCTCGCCGACGGGCGGGCTGCCACAGGCCCGCTCACACCCGACGAAATGTCGCCTCACGCCGACCTCGCCCGCCTGCACTGCTAAAGCGGCGTCGGCACGCACGTCGGCCGCCGAATGCGCGCAACCCGGACTGCCCGTGCAGGCGCTGACCGAAAGCCACGGCGATGCCTCGTCGAACACCAGGCCCATCGGCGCCAACACCCGTAGCGTCGCGTCGGCGACCGCCTCGTCGAGGTCGCAGACCAGGACCGAGCGCCACGGCGTGATGACCAGCGGCGTCCCCATGGCGGCCAGGTGTTCGGCGACCCGGGCCGGCAAAACACCTAACGGCACGACGACGCCCAGCGTGACCCGGCCGTCGTCCTGCGAAATCCAGCCCACCGGAGGCGTGCTGACGGGTGCGCACCGGGCACCGAGTTCGGCGCCTGGCACCAGCACCCTCGGATCGGCCAATTCGACTACCCGCCAAGCCTTTCCGCGCATCTCGACAAAGCGCGCCGCAATGCCGACCAGTCTGTCCACGACCTCACGGGCCTGAAGCCGGACACCGGTATCGCGGCCGGCCAGCAGCAGGGCCACGCCGTCCCCACATACCTGCACGCCGACGTCGGAGCCCAGACCCGACACGTCGCCACGGCCGTCGTCGATGCCGAACCAGAACCGGCCCGGCAGCGACGCCAGTGCCGGCTCGGCCTGAATCGCCGCGTCCAGCTCACCGACCCACCCGCGCACGTCGACCACACCACCGACCCGCCCGGACAACGGCGACGCGACGATGTTGCGGACCCGCTCGTGCGTCGTCGACGGCAGCAAACCGGCCTCGGCCACCGCACCGGCGACTGCCGCGGTATCGGTGATCCCGCGGATTTGCACATTGCCCCGAGCGGTCAGCTCGAGTGTGCCGGAGCCGAACCGGGCGGAAGCGCTGGCCAGCGCCGCCAACTGGGCGGCGTCGATCATCCCGCCGGGCAACCGCACCCGCGCCAGCGCGCCGTCCGCCGCCTGATGCACCTGCAATGCACCCGGGCAGGCGTCGGTGTGGCGGGTCCTCGGCACGTGTTCACGGTACGGGGTTGTGCGGAGGCGAGTGCTTGAGATCGGCTCAGCCAGCGGAAAACCCTTACCCGATCGGATCGGCGCCACATAGCGTCTGAGGTCGCAACCGTGCGTTGCGTCGTATCCGCTTGTGCCCCAACCATGAGGACGCCGACACCGTGAGCATCGCCATTGCGCCGATCGACACCGGGGTGGCCCGCACAGGGCTGTGGGCGCGTCGTAAATGGGAGATTCTGCGCGTCGCGTCGCCCGTGGCGCTCGTTGTGCTGTGGCAGCTGGGCAGCGCGATTGGTGTGATATCCCAGGACGTGCTGCCGGCCCCCTCGCTGATCGCCGAGGCGGGCGTCGAACTGCTGGGCAACGGGCAGCTCGTCGACGCCCTGAAGGTCTCCGGGCTGCGGGTCATCGAAGGTCTGCTGCTGGGCGGGCCGGCCGGCATCGCGCTGGGCGCAGCGGTTGGCCTTTCGCGGTGGTTCGAGGCGACCATCGACCCGCCCATGCAGATGCTGCGTGCGCTGCCCCACCTGGGACTGATCCCGTTGTTCATCCTGTGGTTCGGGATCGGCGAGCTGCCCAAGGTGCTGCTCGTGGCATTGGGGTGGCTTTCCCGCTTTACCTCAACAGCTTTGCGGCGATCCGCCAGGTCGACACCAAGCTGTTCGAAACCGCTCAGGTGCTTGGCTTTTCGTTCTGGCAGCGGTTCAGCCGGATCATCGTTCCCAGCGCAGCGGCCCCTGGTGCTGGTGGGGCTGCGCAAACGGCGGCCATCGCGTGGCTGACATTGATTGTGGCCGAACAGATCAACGCTGACAAGGGGATCGGGTTTCTGATCAACAACGCACGCGACTTCTTGCGCATCGACATCATTATCTTCGGGCTTATCGTCTATGCGCTGCTCGGCATCATCACCGACGCCATCGTCCGTTCCTTCGAGCGCCGCGCCCTGCGCTATCGACAGTGAAAGGACAACTGTGACAGCTATTTTAGAGTCCACCGCGAGCCGCACGGGCACCGATGTCGCCGGCCAGCTGCGTCACGTGGACAAGTGGTACGGCAGCCGTCACGTGCTCGTCGACGTCTCATTGCAGGTGAGACGAGGCGAGATCGTCGCACTCGTCGGCCGCAGCGGCTCGGGCAAGTCCACAGTGCTGCGTGTGCTGGCGGGGCTGTCGACGGATCACACCGGCGATTGCGTGACCGCCGGTGCGCCGGCGCTGGCGTTCCAGGAGCCGCGGCTGTTTCCCTGGCGCGACGTGCGCACCAATGTCGGCTACGGACTGACCCGCACCAGGCTGTCGGCGGCACAGATTCGGCAGCGCGCCCAGAGGGCGCTTGCCGACGTCGGGCTCGGTGACCGCGGCGACGCGTGGCCGCTGACGCTGTCGGGCGGTCAGGCGCAACGGGTTTCATTGGCCCGGGCGCTGGTGGCCGAGCCGCGGCTGCTGCTGCTCGACGAACCGTTCGGCGCGCTCGATGCGTTGACCCGGCTGACCATGCATGCCTTGCTGCACGACATGTGGCGCCGTCACGAGTTTGGTGTCCTGTTGGTCACCCACGACGTCGACGAAGCCCTCGCGCTGGCCGACCGCGTGCTGGTCCTCGAGGACGGCCGGGTGATTCACGGTCTGACCATCGACCATCCCGCCCGTCGCCCACCGACCCCGTCGCCCACATCGAGCGCTACCGCGCCGAACTGCTCGGCCACCTGGGGGTTCCGCCGCGGTGATCGCCTCCGAACAGCGCTTGGCCTTTCATCACCATGCCGAGAAGGCCGGCGGGGGCAATCGCGCATGGGCAAACTCACGCGGGGGCGTTGGGCCCGGCGTACTCTGCCCCCAACAGCGCGTGGCTCAGGAGGGTCCGTACCCGGTGCAAACAGGGACCACGGCGAAGTGGCCGATAGTCGCCCGTGATGACGAGTTCCGCCAGGCATTGGCGACACTCGACGACGACTCGGAATTCCGGGGCGTCGCGCTGGTCGGTGCGAGCGGGGTGGGCAAATCGACGCTGGGTCGCGCGCTCGCGGCGGCCGTCGAGTCGCGGGGCGAGACGGTCCGCTTCGTGCTGGGCAGCGAAACCGGGCGCGCGGTGCCCTTAGGCGCATTCTCGCGTGCGGTCACCGTCGATGCAGCGCATGAGCCCGCCACGATGCTGGCCGCTGCGCACGCAACGCTCGAGAAGGACACCAACCTGGTGGTCGTCGTCGACGATGCCCAGTTGCTCGATCCGCTGTCGGCCACGTTGGTGTATCAGCTCGTGGTGGGCCGCAGCGCGCGCCTGGTCGTCACGATCCGGTCGGGCGAACCCGTGCTTGACGCGGTGACGGCGCTGCTGAAAGAGCGGCTGTTGCTGACGTTGCACATCGACGCGTTCACCCCGCAGCAGACGGGCGACCTCGCGCGCCGGGTGCTGGGCGACGCTGTCGAGCCGCGATTGGTCGACGAGCTCTACGCGCGCAGCGGCGGAAACCTGCTGTTGCTGCGCGGACTGCTCAGCGCCGGCCGCGAAAACGGCGTCCTGGTCCACACCGACGACGGCTGGCAGCTTCACGGTCCGCTCCGCGCGGACCGTGAGCTCTACGACTTGCTCGAGTTTCGGCTGCGATCCCTGACTCCGCAAGAGCTGGAAGCCGTCGAGATCTTGGCCACCGGCGAGCTGCTGGACTGGGACATCCTGCGCGGGCTGTGCGACGCCGACGCGGTGGCACGCCTGGAGCGGCGGGGCATGATCCAACTGACCGCCGACGGATCCGAGACGGTGGCGCAGCTGAATCACCCCGTCCTCGGTGACGCGGCAATCCGGCTCGCCGGCGTGGTTCGGGCGCGACAACTCAATGGTCTTCTGGCACAAGCACTTCAAAAGCATCTCCGCGCCGGCGGACGGCGCTCGCGATTGCCGGACCAGCGTGGCCAGATCCGGCTGGCGCAATTCATGATGCGAAGCGACCTGGAACCGGACATCGACGTGATCATCACGGCCGCGGCAAGCGCTGTCACCATGTCGAACCTCGGCTACGGCGAAGAGCTGGCCCGATTCGCGCTGGACTGCGGCGGCGGTCTGCCGGCCGCCATAGTCCTCGCCGACGCGCTGAGCTGGCAGGGGCGCGGTGACGAAGCCGAGGCGGTGCTGTCCGGGCTCGAGCCCGACAGCGGCGACGAGCTGCTGACCATGCGGTGGGGTTGTCTGCGCGCGGCGAACCTATTCTGGCAATGCGGACGAGCCGACGCCGCGCAGCGCGTACTCGAAAACGTCAGGGGCCGCGTCGATTCCGAGGTAAGCGGCGCTATGGCGATGGCCCTGCAGGTCTCGTTTGCGTTCTTCTCCGGCGACGTTGCGACTACCGTCGAGGTGGGCCCGAGCCTGTGCACATCGAGCGTGCTTCCGCTGGCGACGGTGTGGGCGGCGGTGCCGACAGCATGTGCGCTGGCCGGCGTGGGCCGGTTCGGCGAGGTCGGGCCGATCGTGGACGCCGGATTGCGGGCCGCGACGTCCAGCGAGTCCGGGCCGCAGCGGTTCGCCCTCGGCCTGGCCGAGGTGATGGCGCACACCTCCGCCGGTGATCAGCAGGCCGCCGAAGTGGCGACGGAGCGCTACGCCGCGATGGCCGCCGGCGTTCCGGCCGCAGATGCCATGGTGGCTGCGATCGTTGGGCTCGTGCACCTCACCGGCGGCGAATTGCCTTCCGCGTGTTCGGCTTTCGCCGACGCGGTATCCGCGTTGTCGCAAGGCTTTCCGTCCGCGTGGATGATGCTGGTGACGGCTTGGCAGGCGCAGGCCGAAGGAGCCCGCGGCGACAGTGTAGCGGCAGCTGCCGCGTTGGACAGATCCCGGCAAGCCTATGGCCCGCAGGTAGCGGTGTTCCTGCCGGAACTCGAGCTGGCGCGGGCATGGGAACGGGCATGCGCCGGCGAAACCACCGCCGCCCAATTGCATGCGATGCGTGCAGCGCAGATCGCGCGGCGAACCGGGCTGCCCACTCTCGAGGTTCGGGCATTGCACACCGCCGTCCGGTTCGGCGATCGCTCGCACGCCCCGCGGCTGGGGGAGCTCGCCAAGATGCTCAACACCCCAATGGCGGACGCGATCGCTGCGCACGCTCGCGGGCTGGCCGGTCACGACGGCGACTTGCTGGATGCAGCGGCAGATCGGTTCGCCGAGATCGGCGCGCTGGCGCTCGCCGCCGACGCGGCTGCGCAGGCAGCGCGTGAACACGACCGCAGCGGCCGCCGCGGCAAGGAATTGGAATCCTCGACCCGGGCGTACTGGCTGGCCAGCCAGTACGAAATACGGACCCCGGCAGTCAAAGCCGCGGCCCGGCCGCTTCCGATCACCGACCGTGAACGTGAGATCGCGGTGTTGGTGGCGAGCGGTTTGTCCAACCGCCAGATCGCCGATCGGCTGTCGGTGTCGGTGCGGACAGTGGATGGACACCTGTACCGGACGTTCGCCAAACTGGGTATCGAGCGGCGTGACCAATTGGTCAGCCTGCTCAACGGCGTTCGGTCCGCCAGGTAGCTATCCCGCCACCAACTCGGGCTCCGGGACCGCGGCCTCAACCCGGGCGTGACGCCGGCCCGCGGTGGCGATCCGCGCAACCACCGTGGGCCGCAGCAGCCGCGTCGGCGGGTCGACGAGGTTCATCACCCGCACGAATCCTTCGGTGACGACGGGATCGGACGTGGCGGCGGCCAGCACTTGCGCGGTGTACCAATTCGACAGTCGCAGCGACGCCGAACGTCGGCCCTGGGCCTGTGGCAGAGCAAGATCCGCACCCGCAGCCATCTTCCAGACCGACTTGATCGGTTTGGCGGCCGCGCGGAAAAACCTGCGCGGCAGGTCCTGGTCTCCGCGAAGCAGGCAGTCGCGCAACACGATTGCCTCCAGCGCGGCCACCGACATGCCCTGCCCGTACACCGGATTGAAGCTACAGATCGCGTCTCCGAATACCAGCAGTCCAGCCGGGAAGTGCAGCATCTTGTCGTAGCGTCGCCACTTGCTGGCGGGGTAACGGTGGCGGCACGGCTCGGACAGCGGTTCGGCGGCCTTCATCGCGTCGATCATCGGTGGCGGGGCGAACTCCTCGGCAAAGCGAATCATTTCGGTCGCTTCGGCGGGGGGCTCGTGTCCGCTAAGACCGGCCAACGTCAGCATCCACGTGTCGTTCTCGTAGGCGAAGAGTGCGCCGCCGGTGGGCCGTCCGGGCACCGGACCGACCAGAATCAGCTTTTCGTCCAGCGTGTTCGACGGTATCCGCAACAGCTGGCTGACGTAGGCCACCTTGACCACGATGTGTTCCTCGGGCGGGCGTCGGTAGCCCAAATTCTCCAGAAACGCCGGCGTTCGGGCGGCGCGGCCTGTCGCATCGACGACGAGATCGGCGTCCATGAAGACGTTCTCGCCGGTGTCGCGATCCGCCACCAGCGCGCCGGCCACCCGACCGGACCCGTCGCCGAACAGGTTGACCACGTCGTGGCCGTCGAGCACGGTCACGTTGGCGAACCTGCGCAACCGCGCCCGGACGTGAGCCTCCAGAAACGGTCTGCTGGCCAGGAAAGACGTCACCGCTCCCGGGTCGGCGAATCTGCCGGACCGGTTCAGGTCATGCCCGGCGAAGCGAAGCCACACGCGCGTACCGTCGCCGCCCTCCAGGACATTGGCGCCCGCGGTGACTAGCTCGTCGAGCAGTTCGGGAAACAGCTCGTCCAGTATGCGCGAGCCGGTGCTCAGCAGGCCGTGAACATGGTGGCTCTGCGGGACGCCGCGCCGGTGCGCGGCGTCGTGTCGCAGAGTGTCGCGCTCCACCACCGTGACGGTGGAATAGAAGTCGGCCAGAACGCGGGCGGCGAGCAGCCCGCCCATGCTTGCGCCCAGGACGACGGCGTGGTCGCCGAGCCCGCTCATCGTGATCAGGCTTGCAGCTTGACGAATTTTGCGGTGTCGTAGTGGATTTCGCCGCGCACGGTTTTGCCCTCACCATCGAACTTCAGTACGTTGACGAACGGCGATTCGGCGGTGCCGTTGTCGTTGCCGAAACGGACGGTGCCGAGCACCACGACGTAGTCGCCGCCGTCGATGTATGTGTCCGGTTCGACGCTCACCGTGGACCAGTAGTCCGGCAGCCGGCCCATCATCTCGATGATGGCGTCGCGGCCGTGGATCTCCCCGCCGGGCGGAATCTCGTCGGAGGACACCCAGACCGCGTCTTGGGCGTAGGACTCCTTCAATGTGGCCAAATCCCCGCGGCTGAACGCTTCGTGTGCCGACCTGGCGGTATCGACGTTCGACATTTCGCTGGCCTCCCTGGTCGTGTTTCGGGTGCGCAGCACCCTGGTGACCAGTCGACTATTCCGCCGACGCGGCGAGCGCGAATAGGGTAGTCGCCTACCTCAATTCCCGATGGCGGGGGCGGACCGGCTTACGCGACGTAGGATCAGGCCAGCCCACGTCTGGAGATTCTGGTGGTTGACATCGCGGACAAACGCCCCGTGAAGATCGCGATCATCGGCGCCGGCATGTCCGGTCTGTGCATGGCGGTCAAGCTCCAGCAGGCCGGCATCGACTCGTACACCATTTTCGAGAAGGCCGACGACGTCGGCGGAACTTGGCGCGACAACACCTATCCGGGACTCACCTGCGACGTGCCGTCGCGGTACTACTCCTATTCGTTTCGGCCCAACCCGAATTGGTCGCATCTGCTGCCGCCGGGCCCGGAGATCCAGGCCTATTTCCGGCAGGTGGCCGACGAGCGGGTCATCCGTCCGCACATCCGCTTCGGCACCGACGTCACGTCGGCACGATACGACGACGGACGCTGGCGGCTTACCACCGCCGACGGCGAAGAGGCGTTCGACGTGCTGATCACCGCGACCGGCGTGCTGCGGGTGCCCCGCTATCCGGACATTCCGGGCCGGGAGACCTTCGCCGGCCCAGCCTTTCACTCGTCGCGCTGGGATCACTCGATTTCGCTGGCGGACAAGCGGATTGGGCTCATCGGAACGGGTTCGACGGGCGTGCAGATCACCGCGGAACTCGGTGGCAGGGTCCAGCAGCTGACCGTGTTTCAGCGCACCGCGCAGTGGATCTGCCCGATGCCCAACCTGCGCTACTCCGCGCTGACCGGGGCGGCGTTGCGCCGCTGGCCGCGGTTAAACGATCTGCCGTACCGGTTCTGGGGCGCGTACGTGCGGTTCATGTTCGGCCGGGCACCGATCCGTCCCGGCTTCCAGCGCAGACTATTTCAGGCTCAGTGCCGATGGAATCTGCGGCTGTCGGTGCGCGACCCGGCGTTGCGAGCCAAGCTCACCCCGAAGGACCAGCCGATGTGCAAGCGGCTGATCTTTGCGGGCCACTTCTACCGATCCGTGCAGCAGCCGGGTGTCGAGGTGGTTACCGAGGCGATCGACCACATCGAGCCGCGCGGTGTCGTCACCGCCGACGGCACACTGCGCGAGCTGGATCTGCTCGTCTACGCCACCGGCTTCGACGCCCGCGCCTACGTGCGTCCGCTACAGGTGATCGGCGAGGGCGGGCTCACTCTCGATGAGGCTTGGGCCGATGGACCACGGGCATACCGGTCGGTGGCTGTCCCGGGCTTCCCGAACATGTTCATGCTGATGGGTCCGCACTCGCCGATCGGCAACCAGTCGTTGGTGCCGATCGCCGAGGATCAGGCCGACTACGCGATGTGGTGGATCAACCAGATCCGGGATGGAAACATCCGTGCCGCCGCACCGACCGAAGTCGCCACCAAGGACTACAACGAGAGCATGAAAGCCGCGATGCCACAGACGATCTGGGTGACCGGCTGTAACAGTTGGTACTTGGGCAAGGACGGGCTGCCGGAGTTGTTCCCGTGGACGCCAGATCGTCACCGCGAATTATTGCGGGAACCTGAGCCCGCCGACTTCGACATCCACTGATCAGCACGTCCCCGCCCGTTTCGCATACCCGGTGCGCTGCCCGACGTCGACGGCGGTGAACACCCGCTCGGTACCCAGGGTGCGACCAAGCGCCTCAGCCAGCCGTTGCGGCAGGAACCTCTGAACGGCCACCGCGGCTCCTACCGAGCGCGGAACCAACACGCGCGCTTTCGGTTTGACGATCAGACCAGCGACCGCCCTGGCGACGTCGTCGGGCTCGGCGTTGCGGAAACCCTTCGCGTGTCCGACGCCGGCGATCATCTCGGTGTTCGTCAATGTCGGCAGCACCGCGGAGAAATGGACGCCGCTGCCGCGGTTTTCCAGCCGGACAGTGTCGGTGAATCCGAGCACGGCATGCTTGGTGGCGCAATAGGTGGCAATGCCGGCCGTCGGTAGTAGGCCGCCCAGGGACGCGATGTTGATGACGTGGCCGCGACCGCGGGGCAGCATCCGTTGGGACGCAAGTTTGGTGCCCAGGATCACCCCGTAGATGTTGACGTCCAGCAGCCGTCTGGTGGCGGCGTCGGACTCCTCGACGGCGCTGCCCACCGCGATCACACCGGCGTTGTTCACCAAGACATCGATCGGCCCGAGCCGGTCCTCGACCGCATCGAGAAACTCGGTGAAGGACTGGCGGTCCGTCACGTCCAACCGGCGGTGGAATTCCAGGCCGGCACCCGTCTCGTTGATCGCCGTTTCGTCGATATCCCCGATGGCGACCTCGGCGCCCAATCTGTGTAGAAGGTTCGCGGTGGCCAAGCCGATTCCCCGAGCGCCACCGGTGACGGCGATGACTTTTCCCGCGACAGGCATGGGCCACATCATTTCATGCCGGCCGGCCTACGGTACGAATGACGAGTGCCCGATCCCACCGTACTGCTGTTGTCGACGTCCGACACCGACCTGATCACGGCCCGTGCCAGCGGCGCCAACTACCGGTGGGCCAACCCGGCGCGGCTGCTGCCCGACGAGTTGCCGGCGCTGCTGGAAGCCGCCGATATCGTGGTGGTGCGGATCCTCGGCGGCTATCGGAGCTGGCAGGACGGCATCGACGCGGTGTTGGCCAGCGGTGTCCCGGCCGTCGTGGTCAGCGGCGAGCAGTCGCCGGACGCCGATCTGATGGAACGCTCCACGACGCCTGCGGGGATCGCGCTGCAGACCCACATCTATCTGGCGCACGGCGGCGTGCCGAACCTGCGCCAGCTGCACGCTTTTCTCTCCGACACCCTGTTGATGACCGGTTTCGGGTTCACGCCGCCACAGAGGACGCCGACTTGGGGGGTGATGAACCGCCCAGCCGCCGCACTTGCGATCGGCCCGTCTGATTCGGGCCGACCCGCTGCGACCCGCCCGACGATCGCGGTGGTGTACTACCGCGCCCAGCAGCTGGCCGGCAACACCGCTTATGTCGAGGCGCTGTGTCAGGCGATCGAAGCCGCCGGCGGACGGCCGCTGCCGGTGTACTGCGCGTCGCTGCGCACCGCCGAACCCGAGATGCTGGAGAGGCTGTCGCACGCCGACGCGATGGTGGTCACCGTGCTGGCCGCCGGCGGAGTCACACCGGCAACCGCAGCCGCAGGCGGTGACGACTCCTGGAACGTCGAACACCTGGCCGCACTGGACATTCCGATCCTGCAGGGTTTGTGCCTGACCAGTTCGCGGCGGCAATGGCAGGACAACGACGACGGCCTGAGCCCACTCGACGTCGCCAGCCAGGTGGCCGTCCCGGAGTTCGATGGGCGCATCATCACGGTCCCGTTCTCGTTCAAGGAGATCGACCACGAGGGACTGATCTCCTATGTCGCCGACCCGGAGCGTTGCGCGCGCGTCGCCGGGCTGGCCGTCCGGCATGCTTGGCTACGCCGGATTCCCAACGCCGACAAGCGAATAGCGGTTGTGTTCTCTGCCTATCCGACCAAGCACGCCCGGATCGGCAACGCCGTCGGACTGGACACCCCGGCCAGCGCCGTCGCGCTGCTAAGAGCGATGCGCGAGCACGGATACCGCATCGGCGAACTGCCCGGCGTCGACGCGCAAGACGGTGACGCGCTGGTGCACGCGCTGATCCAACGCGGCGGACAGGATCCCGACTGGCTGACCGACGGACAGTTGGCCGGTAACCCGATTCGGTTTTCCGCCAAGGATTACCGCGCCTGGTTCGCCACCTTGCCCAGCGAGTTCACCGACGCGGTGCAGCAGCATTGGGGGCCGCCCCCGGGCGAACTGTTCGTCGACCGCAGCAACGACCCCGGCGGCGAAATCGTCATCGCCGCACTGCAAGCCGGCAACATCGTGCTGATGGTGCAGCCGCCGCGGGGATTCGGGGACAACCCGGTGGCGATCTACCACGACCCCGACCTGCCGCCCAGCCACCACTATCTGGCCGCCTACCACTGGCTGCACACCGGGTTCGGTGCCCACGCCGTCGTGCATCTGGGCAAGCACGGCAATCTGGAGTGGCTGCCCGGCAAGACGCTGGGCATGTCGGCGGCCTGCGCGTCCGACGCCGCACTCGGGGATCTGCCGCTGGTCTACCCGTTCCTGGTCAACGACCCCGGCGAGGGCACTCAGGCCAAGCGGCGCGCGCACGCCGTGCTGGTCGACCACCTCATACCGCCGATGGCCCGCGCCGAAACCTACGGCGACATCGCCCGATTGGAGCAACTGCTCGACGAACACGCCACCGTCGCCGCGCTGGACCCAGCCAAGCTGCCCGCCGTCCGCCAGCAGATCTGGACGCTGATCCGGGCCGCGAAGATGGACCACGACCTGGGGCTGACCGAACGGCCGGAAGACGAGCAGTTCGACGACCTGCTGCTGCACGTCGACGGCTGGCTCTGCGAGATCAAGGACGTCCAGATCCGCGACGGCCTGCACATCCTCGGCCAAAAGCCCACTGGCGAGCAGGAACTGGATCTGGTGCTGGCGATCTTGCGGGCCCGTCAGCTCTTCGGCGGTGAGCATTCGGTGCCCGGGCTGCGGCAGGCGCTGGGGCTCGCCGAGGACGGCACCGACGAGCGGGCATCGGTCGACGAGGTTGAAGCGGCGGCGCGCCAACTGGTCCGGGCGTTACAGGACACGGACTGGGATCCCGACGCCGCAGACCGGCTCACCGACGACCCCGCCGTCGCCGCGGTGTTGCGGTTCGCCGCGACCGAGGTGGTGCCGCGATTGGCCGGCACATGTACCGAAATCGACCAGGTACTAAGGGCTTTGGACGGTAGATTCATTTCGGCCGGGCCGTCGGGCTCGCCGCTGCGCGGCCTGGTCAACGTGCTGCCCACCGGACGCAACTTCTACTCCGTCGACCCCAAGGCGGTGCCGTCGCGACTGGCATGGGAAACCGGTGTGGCGATGGCGGATTCGCTGCTGGACCGCTACCGCGCCGACTACGGCGACTGGCCGCGGTCGGTCGGGCTGTCGGTGTGGGGCACCTCGGCGATGCGCACCGCCGGCGACGACATCGCCGAAGTGCTTGCGCTGCTCGGGGTTCGGCCGGTCTGGGACGACGCATCGCGACGGGTCGTCGGCCTGACGCCGATCCCGCTGTCCGAGCTGGGCCGCCCCCGCATCGACGTGACCGTGCGGATCTCCGGCTTCTTCCGCGACGCCTTCCCGCACGTGGTGACGATGCTCGACGACGCGGTGCGCCTCGTCGCCGACCTCGACGAGCCCGACGACGACAACTATGTGCGCGCCCATGCGCAGGCTGACCTGGCGCAGCACGGTGACGAACGACGCGCTACCACAAGGATTTTCGGCTCCAAACCGGGGACGTATGGAGCGGGGCTGCTGCAGCTGATCGACAGCCGCAATTGGCGCGACGACGCCGACCTGGCGCAGGTGTACACGGCGTGGGGCGGATTTGCCTATGGCCGCGGTCTGGATGGCCGCGAAGCCACCGACGACATGAACCGGTCCTACCGGCGCATCGCGGTGGCCGCCAAGAACACCGACACCCGCGAGCACGACATCGCCGACTCCGACGACTACTTCCAGTATCACGGCGGCATGGTCGCCACCGTGCGGGCGCTGACCGGACAGGCGCCCGCCGCGTATATCGGCGACAACACCCGTCCCGACGCCGTTCGCACCCGCACGCTGTCGGAGGAAACCACCCGGGTGTTCCGCGCCCGCGTCGTCAACCCGCGCTGGATGACCGCGATGCGCCGGCATGGCTACAAGGGTGCTTTCGAGATGGCCGCGACAGTCGACTACCTGTTCGGCTACGACGCGACCGCACACGTGATGGCCGACTGGATGTACGAACAGCTCACCGAGGCCTATGTGCTCGATGCGCAGAACCGCAAATTCATGGCCGAATCCAATCCGTGGGCGCTGCACGGGATGGCCGAACGGTTGCTGGAGGCCGTCAGCCGCGGCATGTGGGCCGACCCCCAACCGGACACCCTCGACGGGCTGCGTCAGGTGCTGCTGGAAACCGAAGGCGACCTCGAGGGCTAGGCCGCCCACCAGACGCGAAAGTCCGGAAAACCGGCCCGTTTACGGTCATTTGCGGCTGCTCGCCGGTAGATTCGGGGCCGTGCCGCCCACTTTTGCCGACATCGCCAAGTCGCGCTATGTCCTGTTGACCACCTTCACCAAGGACGGACGAGCCAAGCCGACTCCGGTGTGGGCGGCGCCCGACGGAGACCGGTTGCTGGTCATCAGCGAGGAAACGTCGTGGAAGGTCAAGAGGATCCGCAACACCCCGCGGGTGACGCTGGCGATCTGCGACCTACGTGGCCGCCCCAAGAGTGAGGCGATCGAGGCCACCGCGACCATCCTCGCCAAGACCTACAACGGCTCGGTCTATCAGGCCATCGGCGAGAAGTACGGAATCGTCGGCGCGGTGTTCAACTTCTTCAGCAAAATGCGCGGCGGCATGGAAAAGAACGTCGGAATCGAGCTCAGCGCCGCGAGCTGAGGCCTACCCCGCGCCGTCCGTTTGCAGGTGCTCCCTGAAGAACGCGAAGACCCGCGCCCACGCATCCTGGGTCGCGGCCTCGTTGTAGCCGAAACCGGTGATGCGAAGCAGCGGCTGGGCCGGCAGCTTGTTGGCGAAGCTATGCCCGGCGCGCGGATAGACCTTGACGTCGTTGGGAATAGCCTTCTGCTCCAGAACCCGCTGCAGCTTCGTGGGAGCCCCGATACCCAGGGGGTCGCGGCTGCCGAAGCTGGCCACGATCGGGCATGCCCCGTCCAGCGCCTCGTCGAGGTGGCGCGGCAGCGGGGTGCCGTAGAACGGTGCTGAGGCGCCAAAACCCTTGGGCGACATGACCAATGCGAACTGGCCGCCCATGCAGAAACCTGCGATACCGACCTTGCCGGAGCATTGCGGCATCGACAGCAGATGGTCGCGGGCAGCCAGGATGTCGTCCTGCGCCCGACCGGCGCGTTGGGTCAGCAGCTCCCGCATGACCTTGGGGACGCAGCGCGCCCGGCCACCGCGCGCGAACAGGTTCGGGGTGATCGCGATGTATCCCGCCGCGGCGATGTGATCGTTGATCGACTCTTTGTCCGGTCCGTAGCCGATGGCGTCATGAATCACCACCACGCCCGGAAAGGGGCCCTGCCCGTCGGGAACATCGAGCAGAGCGTCGATCGGCCCGGCCGGGGTGTCCATCTGGATTGTCGTCACGAAAAGACATCTAACCGCGCTGCGCGTTGCGACGGAACTCCCGCGGCGGCCGGAAGCGTTGGCATCACATGGTGTCGCGACTGTTTTTCGTCTACGTCCTGGTCGAGCTGGCGGTGGTGGTGACGCTGGCCCACACGATCGGGCTCGGGTGGACGCTGCTGGTGCTGCTGGGCAGCGTCGTCGCCGGCACCGCGTTGGCCGGTTCCCGGGTCAAGCGCCAACTCACAGACCTGGTGTCGGGCCGCAGCCCGGTGACCGACGGCGCGCTGACCGCCGTCGGTGCCGCGCTGCTCGTCGTCCCGGGACTGGTCACCAGCGCCGTCGGGCTGCTGCTGCTCCTGCCGCTCACGCGAACAGTCGCCCGCCCGCTGGTGGTCGCGATGGTTGCCCGCCGCATCGGCCGGCCGCTGGTCACTACGAACCGGCCCGTCCGGCCCGACGTCATCGACGGGGAGGTCATCGACGTAATCGACGTCGAGCCGCCCCGGCTGCCCTAGTTTTGCGGCTGTGACAACGCTGTTGCTGAACGGCCGGGTGCACAGCCCGACCCATCCCGACGCCACCGCGATGGCGATCCGCGACGGCGTGGTCGCCTGGCTGGGCAGCGACGACGTCGGCCGCGGCCAGTTTCCCGACGCCGACATCGTCCAGCTCGACGGCGGCTTCGTCGCGCCCGCGTTCGTTGACAGCCACATCCACGTCACTGCCACCGGCCTGACGCTGACCGGCCTGGACCTGCGCACGGCCACGTCGCGGCGGCATTGCCTGGAGCTGATCGCCGGCCACGCCGCCGCGCATCCCGACCAGCTGGTGTGGGGCCACGGCTGGGACGAATCCGCGTGGCCGGACGGCAGCCCGCCGTCCACGGCCGAACTCGATGGCCTGCTCGGCGACCGACCCGCCTACCTGAGCCGCATCGACGTGCATTCCGCGCTGGCCTCGACCGCGCTGCGACGACGGGTTCCGGAGTTGGCGGCGGCCGAGGGCTTCGCCGCCCAGCGGCCGTTGACCGGCGACGCGCATCACCTGGTTCGGGCCGTGGCGCGCGACCTGCTCAGCAGCGCTCAACTGGCCGAAGCCCGGACCGCCGCGCTGGACGCCGCCGCCGCGGCGGGCATCGTTGCGGTGCACGAGTGCGCAGGCCCGGAAATCGGCGGCCTTGATGACTGGCAGGCACTGCACGCCGTCGAGCACGGCGTCGACGTGATCGGCTACTGGGGCGAAGCGGTGAGCACCGCGTCGCGCGCCCGCGAACTGGTGACCGAGACAGGTGCGCACGGGCTGGCCGGTGACCTGTTCGTCGATGGCGCGGTGGGTTCTCGCACCGCCTGGCTGCACGAGCGGTACGCCGACGCACCGCAGACTGCAGGCAACTGCTACCTCGAGCCGGAGGTGATGACGGCCCACCTACGGGCCTGCACCGAGGCAGGAGTGACGGCGGGTTTCCACGTCATCGGCGATGCCGCGGTGTCGGCGGCGGTCGCCGCGTTCGAGCGGGTGGTCGACGAGCTCGGGACCGTCGCGGTCGCCCGCTGCGGGCACCGATTGGAGCATCTGGAGATGGTGACGGCCGAACAGGCGGCCAAGCTCGGTGCGTGGGGCGTCATCGCCAGCATGCAGCCGAACTTCGATGCGTTGTGGGGCGGCAGCAACGGCATGTACGCCCGCCGTCTGGGTATCGATCGAGGTAGCCGACTGAACCCCTTTGCGCTGTTAGCATCCCAAGGCGTGCCCCTCGCGTTCGGATCCGACGCCCCGGTGACGGGCCTCGATCCGTGGGCGAGCGTGCGGGCCGCGGCTCATCACCGCACCCCGGACAGCGCGGTGTCCGTGCGGGCGGCGTTCGCCGCTGCCACTCGCGGAGGTTGGCGCGCCGCCGGGGTCCGCGACGGGCTGACCGGCACCCTGGTGCCCGGCGCGCCCGCGTCCTTTGCGGTGTGGGAAGTCGGCGAACTCGACGTCGCCGCCCCCGACACCGCCGTCCAGCGCTGGTCGACCGACCCGCGCTCGAGGGTGCCCGCGTTGCCACGCATGGACCCTGGTGAGGCGTTACCGCGCTGCCGGCAAACCGTCCACCGGGGTGCGGTCATCTATGCCTAAAGAAAGGCGGCGCTTCGACCGGATCGATGACGCCACCGAGATCCTTCCGCTCGTCAGCGACGACGACACCGGCGAAATCCCGGTGCCGGACGAGGACGACGAGTTCGACGACTTCGACGACATCGACGCCGGTGACGACAGTGATGAGTTCGACGATGGTCCCGATCCGTCCGAGCGGACCGGCTCGGCGCTGGGCCAGGCGATCCGCGCCCGGCTTGCCGCGCTCGGTCCCGCAGTGCTGGCGCGGCTGCCGGGGATCGTCGACGCGCTCAAGCCGCGACTGCTGCGGCTGAGCGCCACGGTCGCCGCGGCTCTGCTGCTCTACGCCAGCTTTCCGGCGACCAACTGGTGGTGGGCCGCCGTCGTCTCGTTTGCGCTGCTGGCCTGGGTGCTGACCCGGCCCGCGACCACACCGGCGGGCGGACTGGGCTACGGCTTCTTGTTCGGGCTGACGTTCTACCTGCCGCTGCTGCCCTGGATCGGCAGCCTGGTCGGCGCGATGCCCTGGATGGCGCTGGCGACGGTGTCTGCGGTGTTCCCTGCCATCTTCGGGATCTCGGCCGTCGCGGCGCGCCGGTTGCCTGGCTGGCCGGTGTGGTTCGCGCCGGTGTGGGTGGCTCAGGAGTGGTTGAAGTCGACCGGCCCGTTCGGTGGATTCCCCTGGGGCGTCGTCGCATTCGGTCAAACCGATGGCCCCTTCCTGCCGTTGGTCCGGCTCGGCGGCCCGCCGCTGCTGTCGCTGGGGATCGTGCTGATCGGTTGCTCCGCGACCGCGATGGCGGGCGAGATCGTGACCTGGTGGCAAAGCCCGCATCGGCCGGAGCGTGTTCCGGCGGTCATGCTGCCGACCGTCTGCATCTGCGTGGTGCTGTTCGCCACGATCGCCGTCTGGCCGTCGGTCCGACGTTCCGGAACGGGCGCGGGCAACGAGCCCGTCGTCACCGTCGCCGCGGTCCAGGGCAACGTGCCGCGACTCGGCCTGGACTTCAACTCCCAGCGCCGGGCGGTGCTCGACAACCACGTTCGGGAGACGCGGCGGCTGACCGACGACGTGCACGCCGGTCGCGCCCCGCAGCCTCAGTTCGTCGTCTGGCCCGAAGATGCGTCGGATATCGATCCGCTGGCCAATCCCGACGCCGGTCAGCTGATCACGGCGGCGGCGGCGGCGATCGGCGCGCCGATCCTGGTCGGAACCGTGCTCGACGTACCTAACGGGCCGCCGGACCAGCGGGCCTACACCAACACCGTGATCGTCTGGAATCCGGGCAGCGGGCCGGCCGAACGCCACGACAAGCAGATCGTCCAGCCGTTCGGGGAGTATCTGCCGTGGCCATGGCTCTTCAAGCACCTGTCCGGGTTCGCCGCCTGGGCCGGGCACATGGTGCCGGGCCAGAGCAGCGGGGTGGTGCACGCCGCCGGCATCCCGGTCGGGGTGGCCACCTGCTGGGAGGTGATCTTCGATCGCGCCCCGCGAGAATCGGTGCGCAACGGGGCCCAGGTGCTGGCCATGCCCAGCAACAACGCCACCTTCGACCAGACCATGAGCGAGCAGCAGCTGGCGTTCGACAAGGTGCGCGCCGTCGAGCACGACCGCTACGTGGTAGTCGCCGGCACGGTCGGCGTCAGCGCGGTCATCGCGCCGGACGGCCGGGAGCTGGGCCGCACCGATTTCTTCGAGCCGGCTTACCTGGACACCCAGGTGCGGCTCAAGACGGCGCTGACGCCGGCCACCCGCTGGGGCCCGATCGTGCAGTGGATCCTGGTCCTGGCGGGCGTTGGCGCCATCCTGGCCGGAATACTGCACAATGGGTGGTTCCCGCGTCCGAATCGTCGCTGGCTCCGCCCGGCGAAACGAGGCGCGCCCGCGGCCGCATCCGATGACGAGCCGCCAGAGGACATCGATGACGTAGACGAACCGCCCGACGAGGGCGGCCGACATTCCGCCCGGTTCGGGCCAGACGAAGGAGCCATATGACGGGCGATCGCCCCAGCCAGCGCACCCTGGTGATCATCCCGACGTTCAACGAGCGGGAGAATTTGCCGTTGATCCTGCGTCGCTTGCATGATGCCCGTCCGGACGTGCACGTGCTCGTGGTCGACGACAGCAGCCCTGACGGCACCGGGCAGCTTGCCGACGAGCTGGCGGCCGCCGATCCCGAGCGGATCCACGTGATGCACCGCACGGTCAAAAACGGCCTCGGCGCCGCCTACCTGGAGGGGTTCGCCTGGGGGCTGAGCAGGCAGTACTCCACGCTGGTCGAGATGGACGCCGACGGCAGCCACGCGCCCGAGCAGCTGCACCGCCTGCTGGACGCCGTGGACGCCGGCGCCGACTTGGCCATCGGCTCGCGCTACGTCGACGGCGGGACGGTCCGCAACTGGCCGTGGCGGCGCGTCGTGCTGTCCAAGGTCGCCAACACCTATTCACGCCTGCTGCTGGGAATCGGCGTCCACGACATCACCGCCGGCTACCGGGCCTACCGGCGCGCGGTGCTGGAGAAGCTCGACCTGAGCGCCGTCGACTCCAAGGGCTACTGCTTCCAGATCGACCTGACCTATCGCACGGTCAGCAACGGCTTCACCGTCGTCGAGGTGCCGATCACCTTCACCGAGCGCGAACTCGGGGTGTCCAAGATGAGTGGGTCGAACATCCGCGAAGCGCTGGTCAAGGTCGCCCAGTGGGGGATCAGCGGGCGGCTCAACCGCCAGCCGCGAGCGTGCGTGTCGCCGGTCGACACGCCGGACTAATTGCCGGGTTTACGCACGCTCGCGTTGGAGCGCCGGTGGGTCAGCTGCCGCGGCGGCGCGACCTGATCAGGTCGAGGCGCTCCTTGAGCAGTTCCTCGAGTTCCTCGATCGAGCGGCGCTCCAGCAGCATGTCCCAGTGCGTGCGCGGCGGCTTGACCTTCTTCGGCTCGGGCAGGTCACCCTCGATCAGGGTGCCTTCCATCCCGTTGCGGCACAGCCAGGTGCCGGGGATCTCGGCGTCGTCGGCGAACGGAACGTCGAACTCCTCGCCGTTTTCCGTGCGATACCGCGCAATCTGACGCGGCGCCAGATCGTGGTTGCGGTCGGTCTCGTAGCTCACGGCTCCGAGGCGGCTGCCTCTCAGCACACGATCAGCCATCGTGAAACTCCTCTAAGTGCAATTCTCTCCGGGCTGGACAACGCTGTAGCGGTCCGCGCAGTTCCCGGGCGGTACGACGCGACCTCCCATGATACCGGGACCGCGACCCGGCGGCTGCCTTCACGTGGCGACCCGCTGCGCCCGGCTCCGCCGCGCTTGCGATCGCCACGGTTAAAGTCGGGGCCGTGAGCCGCCGTGCCCGACCGCAGCCATGCCGCTGGTGTGGCCGCGACGTGACCGACACCGGGATGGGCCGCCGCCGGCAGTACTGCCGCCAGTCCTGTCGACAGCGCGCCTACGAGCAGCGGGCCTCGATGAACGGGGCGAACGGCCCCGCGCTGCCGCCCGACGCCGTCGTGTTGTCCGCCGACGAGGCCGCCGACCTGTCCGACCGGGTTTATCAGGTGCGATGCGCCGCAGAAGACGTCGCCACCGCGCTCGACGAGGGAGCCGGCGCGACCGAACTGCGCGAGCTGTGCGATGCGCTGATGCGGGCGGCCAAGGCGGCCGACGGCTGGCGCTGACCGCGACTGACCGTCTCAAAGCTGTGACCTGTACAGTCGCGCCATGGATCGCTGGGCGAGGCCGGTAGTGGCCGCGCACCCGGCTCACCGACTTTCGTGACTCGGCCGCATTCCGGGTTCGGCGACCGACGTTAGGCGAGGGGTAACAAATATGGCTGACCAACTCCAGCATGCGACCGAAGCGCTGCGTAAGGCGCTGGTCCAGGTGGAGCGGCTGAAGCGCAAAAACCGCGCGCTGCTGGAACGGTCCGGTGAACCGATCGCGATCGTCGGCATGTCCTGCCGGTTCCCCGGCGGAGTCCAAAGCCCCGACGACTTATGGGACATGGTCGCCCAGGGCCGAGACGTGATGTCGGAGTTCCCCACCGATCGCGGCTGGGACCTGGCCAGCTTGTTCGATCCCGACCCCGATGCGCCCCACAAGTCCTACACCCGGCACGGCGGATTCGTCGACGGCGTCGCGGATTTCGACGCCGGCTTCTTCGGGGTGTCGCCGAGCGAGGCGCTGGCCACCGACCCGCAGCACCGGATGCTGTTGGAGCTGTCGTGGGAGGCGTTGGAGCGGGCCGGGATTGACCCGACCGGGCTGCGCGGCAGTGCCACGGGCGTGTTCGCCGGGATCATCGTCCAGGGCTACGGCATGCTCGCCGAAGAGATCGAGGGCTACCGGCTGACCGGGATGACCTCCAGCGTCGCCACCGGCCGGGTGGCCTATGTGCTGGGGCTGGAAGGCCCGGCGGTGTCGGTGGACACCGCGTGTTCGTCGTCGCTGGTGGCGCTGCACATGGCGGTGGCCTCGCTGCGCTCGGGCGAGTGCGACCTGGCCCTGGCCGGGGGAGCGACGGTTAACGCGACGCCGACGGTGTTCGTGGAGTTCAGCCGGCATCGCGGGCTCGCGCCGGACGGCCGGTGCAAGCCGTACGCGGGCGCGGCCGACGGCGTCGGCTGGTCCGAGGGCGGCGGCATGTTGGTGGTCGAGCGGCTCTCGGATGCCCGACGGCTGGGCCATCCGGTGTTGGCCGTGGTGCGCGGGTCGGCGGTCAACCAGGACGGCGCGTCCAACGGGTTGACAGCCCCGAACGGCCCGTCGCAGCAGCGAGTGGTGCGCACCGCGCTGGCCAACGCCGGACTCAGCCCGGCCGAGGTGGACGCGGTGGAGGGCCACGGCACGGGCACCACGCTGGGTGATCCCATTGAGGCGCAAGCACTTTTGGCGACCTACGGCCAAGACCGCAACGAGCCGTTGTGGCTGGGGTCGATCAAGTCGAACATGGGCCACACTCAGGCCGCCGCGGGTGTCGCCGGTGTGATCAAGATGGTGCAAGCGATGCGCCACGAGACGCTGCCGGCGACGCTTCATGTGGATTCGCCCAGCCCGCATGTGGACTGGTCGGCGGGGCGGGTGTCGTTGCTGACCGAACCCCATCCGTGGCCGGCCGACAAGCCGCGCCGCGCCGGGGTGTCGTCGTTCGGGATCAGCGGGACCAATGCGCATGTGATCATCGAATCGGTGCCGCCCGCGGAGGCGCCTGGCGACAAGACCGTCACGCCCGCGGTGCTGCCCTGGGTGGTGTCGGCGAAAAGCGCTGCGGCGCTGGGTAAGCAAGCGGCCCGGCTGTCGGAGTTCGTGGCCGCCCGCCCGGACTTGGATCCGCTCGACGTGGGCTGGTCCTTGGCGGGCCGGTCGACCTTTGAGCATCGGGCGGTCGTCGTCGGCTCGGATCGTGAGCAGTTGCTGACCGGGTTGGGCGAACTGGCCGAGGGCATCCCCGGCGCCGGCGTGATCCAGGGCGCGGCGACACCGGCCGGCAAGACCGTGTTCGTTTTCCCGGGCCAGGGCTCGCAATGGCTGGGTATGGGCGTCGAATTGCTCGACACCGCACCGGTTTTCGCTGAACACATGCAGGCCTGTGCGGACGCCTTCGGGGAGTTCGCCGACTGGTCGCTGATCGACGTGCTGCGCGGCGCACCGGGCGCGCCTGGCCTCGGCCGGGTCGACGTCGTGCAGCCCGCGCTGTTCGCGGTCATGGTGTCGCTGGCCGAACTCTGGCGATCGGTCGGTGTGCGCCCGGACGCCGTGATCGGCCATTCGCAGGGTGAGATCGCCGCCGCCTACGTCGCGGGTGCATTGTCGTTGCGCGACGCCGCCCGCGTCGTCACGCTGCGCAGCAAATTGCTGACAGAGTTGGCCGGCCGCGGCGGCATGGTGTCGCTGGCCTGCGACATCGAACAAGCGCGAGAGCTGTTGGCGCCCTTCGGTGATCGGATCAGCATCGCCGCGATCAACGGGCGGTCGGCGGTGGTGGTATCCGGTGAAGTGCCGGCGCTGGAAGAGCTGATCCGCCACTGCACGGAGAGCGAGCTGCGCGCGCGCCGCATCGACGTTGACTACGCGTCGCATTCCGTCGACGTCGAGGCGATCCGCGACCAGCTGGCCGACGCACTGGCCGGCATCGAGCCGCAATCGTCGCGCACCGCATTCTTTTCCACGGTCACCGGCGGTCTTTTCGACACCGCTGGATTGGACGCCGACTACTGGTACCGCAACATCCGGCAGACCGTCGAATTCGACCAGGCGGTCCGCAGCGCCTGTCAGCAGGGCTTTCGAACCTTCATCGAATCCAGCCCGCATCCGGCGTTGGTCGCCGGTATCGAGGACACCGTCACCGACCACGGCGCGCACCCCATCGTCATTCCCACCCTCGGCCGCGACGACGGCGGGTTCGACAGGTTCCTGACCTCCGCCGCGCAGGCCTTCGTGTCAGGTGTCGCCGTGGACTGGCGCGCCGCGCTGCCCGGTGGCCAGTTTGTCGAGTTGCCGACGTATGCCTTTGAGCGGCGGCGGTTTTGGCTCTCCGGCGACGGCGCCGCGCTGGACGCCGCCGGTCTGGGCCTGGCGTCCAGTGAGCATCCGCTGCTGGGAGCGGTTGTGGAGCGGCCGGACTCGGGCGGTGTGGTGTTGACCGGCCGGCTGTCGCCGTCGTCGCAGGTCTGGCTGAACGACCATGCCGTCTCGGGGATGACGGTGTTTCCGGGCACGGGGTTCGTCGAGTTGGCCATCCGCGCCGGCGACGAGGTCGGCTGTTCGGTGGTCGACGAGCTGACGCTGCAGGCGCCGTTGATGCTGCCCGCTTCCGGTTCGGTGGCGTTGCAGGTGGTTGTGGGGGCGGCCGACGAAGCCGGCAAGCGCAGCGTGTCGGTGTTCTCCAGGGAGAACGCCGATTCGGCGTGGACCACCCACGCCGAGGGCGTGTTGAGTTCGGAATCGGTTGCGACGGCGGCGGATTTGTCGGCTTGGCCGCCGGCCGGCGCCACGGCCGTCGACGTGGCCGACGGCTACGAGCGGTTGGCCGCCCACGGCTACGGCTACGGCCCGGCGTTTCGCGGTTTGACCGCGATGTGGCGCCGCGGCGACGAGGTGTTCGCCGAAGTGACCCTGCCGGAGGCAGCCGGGGGAGTCAGCGGGTTCGGCGTGCACCCGGCGCTGCTGGATGCCGCACTGCACGCATTGGTCGTCGGCCACGACACGGCCGAACTGGCATTGCCGTTCTCCTGGCAGGGCGTAACGCTGCATGCCGCCGGCGCGTCGGCGGTGCGGGTGCGAATCTCCCCGGCGGGCCCGTCGGCGGTGTCGGTCGAGCTGGCCGACGGTCTGGGGCTGCCGGTGTTGTCGGTGTCGGCGATGGTGGCCCGCCCGGTGTCGCAGCAGCAGTTGATGGCGGCGGTGTCCGGTTCCGGCGGCGATCGGCTTTTCGAGGTGGCGTGGTCGCCGGCTTCCCCCGGTACCGGGGCTACGCCGTCGTATGAGATCTTCGAATCGCTAACGGCGACAGAGGATCCCGTCACTGCCGCTTACGAACGTACGCACGCGGCGCTGACCGCGGTGCAGAGCTGGCTGACCGAACGCGACTCGGGCGTGCTCGTGGTCGTCACCCGCGGTGCCATGGCGCTGCCGGGGGAGGACGTCACCGATCTGGCGGGCGCCGCGGTGTGGGGGCTGGTGCGCTCGGCGCAGACCGAGCATCCCGGCCGGCTGGTGCTCGCCGACGTCGACGGCCCCGTCGATGCCGCAACGATTCTGGCGGTCGGTGAGCCGCAGGTGCTGCTGCGCGACGGGGTGGCGTACACGCCGCGGGTGCGCGGCAGCCGCGCGGTCGACGGTCTGCTGGTGCCGCCGGACGGCGACCGGCCGTGGCGGTTGGGCCTTTCGGCCGCAGGCACATTCGAAAATCTGCAGCTCGAGCCGGTGCCCAACGCCGACGCACCGCTGGGACCGGGCCAGGTCCGCGTCGCGGTCCGCGCGATCGCCGCCAACTTCCGCGACGTGATGATCACCCTGGGCATGTTCACCCACGACGCGCTGCTGGGCGGCGAGGCCGCCGGCGTGGTGGTCGAAGTTGCGCCCGGCGTCACCGAATTGGCGGTCGGGGATGCGGTGATGGGCTTCTTCCCGGACACCAGCGGCACGCTGGTCGCCGGCGACACCCGGCTGTTGCTTCCGATGCCGGCCGAGTGGTCGTTCGCCGAGGCCGCCGGCGTCTCGGCTGTCTTCACCACCGCCTACTACGCGTTCGTGCACCTGGCCGATGTGCGGCCGGGGCAGCGGGTGCTGATCCACGCGGCGACCGGTGGCGTCGGCATGGCGGCCGTGCAACTGGCGCGCCATTTGGGGCTGGAGATCTACGCCACCGCCAGCCGCGGCAAGTGGGACACGTTGCGGGCCATGGACTTTGACGACGACCACATCGCGGACTCGCGAACGCTGGACTTCGAGGAGAAGTTCCGCACGGCCACCGGCGGTCGCGGGTTTGACGTGGTGCTCGACTCGCTGGCCGGCGATTTCGTGGACGCCTCACTGCGGCTTGTTGCCCCGGGCGGCGTGTTCCTGGAGATGGGCAAGACCGACATCCGCGATCCCGGCGTGGTCGCCGAAAGCTACCCGGGAGTGCGCTACCGCGCCTTCGACCTCTTCGAACCCGGTCGGCCGCGCATGCACCAATACCTGCTCGAGCTGGCAAAGCTGTTCGACGACGGCGTATTACGGCCATTGCCGGTGACGACGTTCGACATCCGCCGCGCGCCGGCGGCGTTGCGGTATCTCAGCCAGGCCCGCCATACCGGCAAGGTCGTGATGACGATGCCGGACGCCTGGGCGGCGGGCACGGTGTTGATCACCGGCGGTACCGGGATGGCCGGCTCGGCGCTGGCGCGCCACGTCGTCGCCGAACACGGGGTGCGCCACCTGCTGCTGTTGAGCCGCCGCGGCGCCGACGCTCCTGGCGCGGCGGAGTTGGCCGCCGAACTTCGCGAAGCCGGTGCGCAGGTGCAGGTGGTGGCGTGCGATGCCGCCGACCGGGAAGCCTTGGCCAAAGTCATCTCCGACATTCCGGTCCAGCATCCGCTGTCGGCGGTGATCCACGCCGCCGGCGTCCTCGACGACGCAGTGGTCACCTCGCTCACCCCCGACCGGGTGGACCCGGTGCTGCGGGCGAAAGTCGACGCGGCGTGGAATCTGCACGAGCTGACGCGGGATCTGCATGTGTCGGCGTTCGTGATGTTCTCGTCGATGGCCGGCCTGGTGGGCTCCTCCGGGCAGGCCAACTACGCGGCGGCCAACTCCTTCCTTGACGCCCTCGCCGCGCACCGGCGCGCACACCGGCTGCCCGCGACGTCGCTGGGCTGGGGGCTGTGGGAGCAGGCCAGCGAGATGACTGGCGGGCTCGACGCGGCCGACCGGGCCCGGCTCAGCCGCAGCGGCGTCAAGGCGCTGTCGTCGGCGGAGGCGCTGCAGCTGTTCGACACCGCGATGATTCTCGACGAGCCGTTCCTGATGCCGGCGCACATCGACACCGCCGCGCTGCGCAACCACGCCGCGGCGATGCCGCCGATGTTCAGCGAGCTGATCACCGCCCCGACCCGGCGCCGGGTCGACGAGTCGCTGGCTGCCACCAAGTCCAAATCCGCTCTGGCGCAACGACTGCACGGCCTGTCCGACGACGAGCAACACGCCATGCTGCTGAGCTTGGTGCGCTCGCACATCGCCACGGTGCTGGGCAACACCACGCCGGAAGCCATCGATCCCGACAAGGCGTTCTCAGACCTCGGGTTCGACTCGCTGACCGCGGTCGAGATGCGTAACCGGCTCAAAGCCGCTACCGGGCTGGCACTTTCGCCTACTCTCATCTTCGACTACCCGACACCCAGCAGGCTCGCCGGCTACATGCGCACCGAGCTCGCCGGTGTGCCGCAGGAAATCAAGCAGGTCCCGGCGGTCCGCGCCACGGGCGACGACCCGATCGCGATCGTCGGCATGGCGTGCCGGTTCCCCGGCGGGGTCAACAGCCCCGACGACTTGTGGGACATGGTCGCCCAGGGCCGCGACGTGCTCACGGAGTTCCCCTCCGACCGTGGCTGGGATCTGGCCGGGCTGTTCAACCCCGACCCCGACGTGCCCGGCGCCTGCTACACCCGCACCGGCGGCTTCGTCGACGGCGTCGCCGACTTCGACCCCGGCTTCTTCGGCGTCGCTCCGAGCGAGGCGCTCGCCATGGACCCCCAGCAACGCATGTTCCTGGAACTGTCCTGGGAGGCGTTGGAGCGGGCCGGAATTGACCCGGCCAGTCTCCGGGGCAGCGCCACCGGCGTGTTCGCCGGTGTCATGACACAGGGATACGGCATGTTCGCCGCCGAACCCGTCGAAGGCTTCCGGCTGACCGGCCAGCTGTCGAGCGTCGCCTCCGGCCGGGTCGCCTACGTGCTGGGCCTGGAAGGACCGGCGCTGTCGGTGGACACCGCATGCTCGTCGTCTCTGGTCACGCTGCACATGGCGGTGCAGTCGCTGCGCTCGGGCGAGTGCGACCTGGCACTGGCCGGCGGTGTCACGATCAACGCCACCCCCGACATTTTTGTGGAATTCAGCCGCTGGCGCGGACTCTCACCGGACGGTCGCTGCAAGGCGTTCGCCGGGGCCGCCGACGGCACCGGCTTCTCCGAGGGCGGCGGCATGCTCGTCGTGGAGCGGCTCTCGGATGCGCAGCGACTGGGCCATCCGATACTGGCGGTGGTGCGCGGGTCGGCGGTCAACCAGGACGGCGCGTCCAACGGGTTGACGGCCCCGAACGGCCCGTCGCAGCAGCGGGTGGTGCGCGCCGCGCTGGCCAGCGCCGGACTCAGCCCCGCGGACGTGGATGCCGTGGAGGGCCACGGCACGGGCACCACGCTGGGCGATCCCATTGAGGCGCAAGCACTTTTGGCGACCTACGGCCAGGACCGCAACGAGCCGCTGTGGCTGGGGTCGATCAAGTCGAACATGGGCCACACTCAGGCCGCCGCGGGTGTCGCGGGCGTGATCAAGATGGTGATGGCGATGCGCCACCAGATGCTGCCGGCGACCCTGCACGTGGATGAACCCAGCCCACACGTGGATTGGTCGGCGGGACGGATCGCATTGCTCACCGAACCGCAGCCATGGCCGGCCGACGCCAAAACGCGTCGTGCGGGGATCTCGTCGTTCGGGATCAGCGGCACCAATGCGCATGTGATCATCGAGGCTGCCCCGCCGGGGCAGGAGCCGGACGAAGACCCCGTCAAGCCGCCGGCGCTGCCGTGGGTGGTCTCCGCGAAAACCGCTGCCGCACTGGGCAAGCAGGCGGCCCAGTTGTCCGAATACGTCGGGCACCATAGCGAACTTGACCCCGTCGACGTGGGCTGGACATTGGCGGGCCGCTCGACCTTCGAGCACCGGGCGGTCGTCGTCGGCTCTGATCGGGAACAGTTGCTTGCCGGCTTGACCGAACTCGCCGACGGCAACCCTGCCGGCACAGTCATCCAAGGCGCTGCGACGCCGGCCGGCAAAACCGTGTTCGTGTTCCCCGGCCAAGGCGCCCAATGGCTGGGCATGGGCATGGGCCTTCACGCCGCCTACCCGGTGTTCGCCGAAGCGTTCAACACCGTCGTCGGCGAGCTGGATCGGCATCTGCTGCGGCCGCTGCGCGAAGTGATGTGGGGGCATGACGAAAACGTGCTCAACACAACGGAGTTCGCGCAGCCGGCGCTCTTCGCGGTGGAAGTGGCGCTGTACCGGCTGCTGGAATCCTGGGGCATGCGTCCCGACTACGTGATGGGCCACTCGGTCGGCGAGCTGACCGCCGCGCACGTCGCCGGTGTGCTGTCGCTGGAGAACGCTGCGGTCCTGGTAGCCGCGCGCGGCCGATTCATGCAGGCGTTGCCCGCCGGCGGTGCCATGGTCGCGCTGCAGGCCACCGAAGAGGAAGTGCGGCCGCTGCTCGGCGACGACGTCGGCATCGCGGCGATCAACGGGCCGACGTCGGTGGTGGTGTCGGGCGCCCAAAAAGCTGTGGCCGCGGTGGCCGAAAGTCTACGTGAAATGGGCCGCCGAACGCACCGGCTCGCCGTGTCGCACGCCTTCCATTCGCCGTTGATGGAACCGATGATCGCCGAGTTCTCCACGGTCGCAGGCGGTCTCGCTATCGGCCAGCCGACCATCCCGATCATCTCAAACGTGACCGGGCAGCTGACGTCCGACGGCTTCGCGTCCGCGCAGTATTGGACGACGCACATCCGCCAAGCGGTGCGGTTCGCCGACAGCGTCCGGTTCGCGCATTCGGCGGGAGCCACCCGCTTCCTCGAGGTGGGCCCCGGCGGCGGGCTGACCGCCTCCATCGACGAATCGCTGCCCGACGCCGACATTGTGTCGGTACCGATGCTGCGCAAAGACCGCCCCGAGCCCACCAGCCTGACCACTGCCGCCGCGCAGGCCTTCGTGTCCGGCGCCGCGGTCGACTGGCGCAAGGTGCTGGGCAGTGGCCGGTTTGTCGAATTGCCGACGTATGCCTTTGAGCGACGGCGCTTCTGGCTTTCCGGCGACGGCGCCGCGGTCGACGCTGCCGGACTGGGATTGGAATCCAGTGAGCATCCGCTGCTGGGCGCCGTGGTGGAACTGCCGGCATCCGGGGGAGTGGTGCTCACCGGTCGGCTCGCGCCCGCGTCGCAGCCCTGGCTGAACGACCACGCGATCGGCGGCGTGGTCCTGTTCCCGGGCGCCGGATTTGTGGAACTGGTGATCCGCGCCGGCGACGAAGTCGGTTGCGGCGTCGTCGAAGAATTGATGCTGGCGGCGCCGCTGGTATTGCCGGCCACCGGCTCGGTCGCGGTGCAGGTCGTGGTCGGCGGTTGCGACGAGACGGGCTCCCGGGCGGTGTCGGTGTTTTCCCGCGCCGACGCCGGCTCGGGCTGGGTATTGCACGCCGAGGGCCATGTCAGTTCGGGAAGTGTCGAACCCGGCGCAGACTTGTCGGCGTGGCCGCCGGTCGGCGCAGCACCGGTCGACGTGACCGGGGTGTACGAGCAGCTGGCCGCCCGCGGGTACGGGTACGGCCCTGCGTTCCAGGGCCTGACCGCGATGTGGCGCCGCGGCGACGAGGTGTTCGCCGAGGTGTCGCTGCCCGCCAACGCCGGCGTGTCACCTGCGGGATTCGGCGTACACCCGGCGGTGTTGGATGCCGCGCTGCATGCGGTGATCGTGGCCACTGACGGCGCTGACGCGGATAGCGGTGTGCTGGTGCCGTTCTCGTGGCAACGGGTGTGCCTGCACGCCGCCGGCGCGTCCGCGGTGCGGGCCCGGATCTCGCCCACCGGCCCGTCATCGGTATCGGTCGAGCTGGCCGACGGATTGGGGTTGCCGGTGCTGTCCGTGTCGGCGATGGTGGCCCGACCGGTGTCGCAGCAGCAGTTGATGGCGGCACTGTCGGGCTCGGGCCCGGATCGCTTGTTCGAGGTGATCTGGTCACCCGCGGCCGCCGGCGCGGACGCCACGCCGTCGTACGAGGTCTTCGAATCCTCGCCGACTGCAGGGGATCCGCTGGCAGCCACCTACGAGCGCACGCATGCAGCGTTGGCCACGGTGCAGTCATGGGTGTCCGAGCATGACTCCGGTGTCCTCGTTGTCGTCACTCGCGGCGCGGTGGCGTTGCCGGGTGAGGTCGTCACCGACCTGGCCGGCGCCGCGGTGTGGGGGCTGGTGCGCTCGGCGCAGACCGAGCACCCCGGACGGCTGGTGCTCGCCGACGTCGACGGAGACATTGACGCCGAGGCGATTTTGGCGGTCGGCGAGCCGCAGGTGGTGGTGCGCGGCGGCGTCACCCATATCGCGCGGGTGCACGGCAGCCGCGCGGTGGACGGGTTGCTGGTGCCGCCTGGCGGTGACCAGCCGTGGCGGTTAGGTCTTTCCAGCCCAGGCACATTCGAGAACCTGCTGATGGAGCCGCTGCCCGACGCCGACGCGCCGCTGGCGTCCGGGCGCGTCCGGGTTGCGGTCGAGGCAATGGCCGCCAACTTCCGCGACGTCATGATCACCCTGGGGCTCTACCCCGACGAGGACGCTGAGATGGGTGTCGAGGCGTCCGGTGTCGTCGTCGAAATCGGGCCCGGCGTCACCGAATTCGCAGTGGGCGACCGGGTGGCCGGCTTGTTCCCGGAGGGCACCGGCACCGTCGCCACCACCGACCAGCGGTTGCTGCTCGGAATCCCGGCCGGCTGGTCGTCCACCGACGCAGCCACCGTGCCGGTTGTGTTCGCGACCGCGTACTACGCGTTGTCGACCCTTGCGGAGGTGAAGGCGGGTCAGCGGGTGCTGATTCACGCCGCCGCCGGCGGTGTCGGCATGGCCGCCGTGCAACTGGCCCGGCACTGGGGATTGGAAGTCTTCGCCACCGCCAGCCGCGGCAAGTGGGACACGTTGCGCGCCATGGGTTTCGACGACGACCACATCGCCGATTCGCGAACCCTGGACTTCGAGGACAAGTTCCGGGCCGTGACCGGCGGCCGCGGAATGGACGTGGTGCTCGACTCGCTGGCCGGCGATTTCGTCGACGCCTCGCTGCGGCTGGTAGCGCCCGGCGGGATCTTCCTGGAGATGGGCAAGACCGACATCCGCGACCCGGGCGTCGTCGCCGACAACCACGCGCAGGTTCGCTACCGCGCCTTCGACCTGTTCGAGGCGGGGGCCGACCACATCCGGCGGATCCTCAGCGAGTTGGCCGCGATGTTCGCGAACAAGTCGTTGCGGGCGTTGCCGGTCACCAGGTTTGACATTCGTCGTGCACCGGCGGCGTTGCGGTATTTGAGCCAGGCCCGTCATGTCGGCAAGGTCGTGATGACGATGCCCGACGCATGGGCGGCGGGCACGGTGTTGATCACCGGCGGCACCGGAATGGCGGGTTCGGCGCTGGCGCGACATGTGGTGACCCGGCATGGAGTGCGTCACCTGCTGTTGTTGAGCCGCCGCGGCGCGGACGCACCGGGTGCAGCCGAGTTGACCGCAGAGCTACGCGAGGCCGGCGCGCAGGTGGAGGTGGTGGCTTGCGATGCGGCCGACCGCGACGCGCTGGCCGCAGTGGTCGGCCAACTCCAGCGCCCGCTGTCGGCGGTGTTCCATACCGCCGGGGTGCTCGACGACGCGGTGGTGACCTCGCTGACGCCGGAACGGATGGATGCGGTGTTGCGCGCCAAGGTGACCGCCGTGTGGAACCTGCACGAGCTGACCCGGGATCTGCACGTGTCGGCGTTCGTGATGTTCTCGTCGATGGCCGGTCTGGTGGGCTCCTCCGGACAGGCCAACTACGCGGCGGCGAACTCGTTCCTCGACGCGCTCGCCGCACATCGCCGCGCTCAGGGCCGGCCGGCCATCTCGCTGGGCTGGGGGCTGTGGGAGCAGGCCAGCGGCATGACCGGCGACCTCGGGACCGTCGACTTCGCTCGGTTCGCGCGCGACGGCATCGTGGCCATGTCGGCCGGCGAGGCTCTCTCGCTGCTCGACACCGCGATGATTGTCGACGAGCCGTTCCTGCTGCCGGCCCGCATCGATTTCACCGCCCTGCGCGCCAAGCATGACGCCGGCACCCTGCCGCCGATGTTCGTCGACCTGATCAACGCGCCGGCCCGGCGTCAGGTCGACGACTCGCTGGCCGCCGCCAAGTCGAAATCGGCGCTGCTGCAACGCTTGGAAGGGCTGGCCGAGGACGAGCAGCATGCCGTCCTGCTGGATCTGGTGCGCTCGCACATCGCCACAGTGCTGGGCAACACCACGCCCGAGGCGATCGATCCCGACAAGGCGTTCCAGGAACTGGGTTTCGACTCGCTGACCGCGGTCGAGATGCGCAACCGGCTCAAAGCCGCTACCGGGTTGGCGCTATCACCCACGCTCATCTTCGACTACCCGAACTCCGCGGCGCTGGCCGGATATTTCCGCCAAGAGCTGCTCGGCGCCGAGGGCCAGGTGCCGGAAAAGGCGGCGCCCGGGGAAGCGGAAATCCAGCACGTCGTCGCGTCGATCCCGGTCAAGCGCCTCCGGCAGGCCGGGGTGCTGGACCTGCTGCTGAGTTTGGCCAACGAAACCGACGGCACCGCTGGGTCCGAAGTCAGCGAAAAAGACCTCGCTGACATGGATCTCGATGACCTGGTCAACGCGGCGCTGCTCGACGACGACGAGTAAACCGAGGCCGGCCAGTGAGAATTGCCGTCACCGGTGCTAGCGGCGTCCTCGGTCGCGGAATCGCGACCCGGCTGCTCACCCTGGGCCACGACGTCGTCGGGCTGTCCCGGCATCGTCGCGAAAGTTGGCCCACTGCAGCTGAATTCGTGCAAGCCGATATCCGCGATGCGAGCGCGGTGCGTCGGGTCATCTCCGGCGCCGAAGTCGTCGCGCACTGTGCCTGGGCAACCGACCGTGACAGCGACGAGGTCAACATCGGCGGCACCGCCAATGTCCTCGACGCGATGGCCGAAACCGGGGCCCGGCGCGTCGTATTCGCATCCTCGGCGCACGTTTACGGCCAACGCCGCGCACACGCCTCGCCGCTGACCGAGCAGGACGCGCTGAATCCGGCAACCGCACAAGGCCGCCAGCAAGCCCGCGTCGAGGACATGCTGGCCCATGGCAACGCCGAGTGGGTGGCGATCCGCTCGGCGACCATCCTCGGCCGAAATGTCGACAACTGGGTGCTGCAGCTGTTCGCTGCGGCGCTGATTCCGGGCGTCAACGCATCTGATCGCCTGCAGGTCGTGCACGCCGACGACGCCTATCGCCTGTTCGTGCGGGCGATCCTCGACGCCGGAATCGACAGCGGGCCGGTCAACCTCGCAGCGTCGGGGGAGCCGACACTCGCCGAAATCGCCGCCGCACTGGGCCGTCCGCTCGTGCGCATTCCGGCCGCGCTGCGCCGCTGGGCGGGCAGCTCGTTGGCCGAACTGCTCAGCGCCCCGCCGATGGACACTTCGCTGCTGTGCGACAAATGGGAATTCAGTCCGACGTGGACCGCCCGGGAATGCATCGACGACCTTGCGCTGGCCGTGCGCGGCCGGGTGAGCATCGGTCGACGGATGGTGTCGCTGCCCTGGCAGCTCACCAATGTGCGGGACATTCCCTCCGTCGACGCGCCGGCCGCGGACGGGACCGTCCCCGTGCCGGCCGGCCCCGAGGGCAGCAACGGCGAGTTCGACACGCCGATCGACCCGCGGTTCCCGATGTTTCTGGCCACCAACCTGTCCGAGGCGCTGCCCGGGCCGTTCTCGCCGTCGTCGGCGTCGGTGGCGGTGCGCGGTTTGCGTGCGGGCGGGGTGGGCATCGCCGAACGGCTGCGCCCGGGCGGCCTGGTCCAACGCGAAATCGCCACGCGCACAGTCGGAGTGTTCGCCCACCGACTCTACGGCGCCATCACCACCGCGCACTTTATGGCCGAAACGGTGCCGTTCGTCAAACCCGAGTCGGTGGTCGCCAACAGCCAGTTCTTCGGTCCCAGCCTGGCTACGTTGCCGATCTTCGGCGAGCATCGGCTACCACCCGAACCCCGCAGCGTGCCAAAGCCATTGCGCACCTTACGCAATCTCGGGATCTTCGGCCTCAACCTGGTCGGGCTGAGCGCCGGCACCGCACGCGATACTCGTGACTACATCGCCGACATCGAGCGTCTCGAAGACCTGAGCGGCGGCGACCTCACGCAACTCGACGAACGCCGGCTGTTGAGTCTGATCCTGTTGGCGCGCGACCTCGTCGTGCACGGCTGGGTGCTGGCCTCCGGGTCGTTCATGACGTTCGCCGCGTTCAGCGTGCTGCTGCGCGGCCTTGGCGGGCGCAACATCGCACCGTCGGCCGGCCAGGACCTGGTCAGTGCTCGCCTGCTGGGCGCGCTGCACCGGCTGGTGGCCGTGGCCCGACGCGACCCGAACGTGGCCCGGATACTTGCCGAACCGGGTAAGCACCTCGATGCGTTGGCCGAGCAGGCGCCGGAATTCCACGCCGCGGTCCTCGACGAGCTGGCGCTGATCGGGCACCGCGGTCCCGCAGAAGTCGAGATGTTGTCGACTACCTACGCCGACGATCCCGAGCTGCTGCTGCGGATGGTGGCGAAATCGTTGAATGCGTCGGCGATCCCGGAACCGCGGCACCTGCCAATTCCCGTGCAGGCCCGGCCTGTCGCGGCGCTGGCCGTGCGTCAGCTGCGCGACCGTGAAGCCCGTCGCGACCGAATGGTGCGCGCCATTTGGGTGCTGCGACGACTGCTGCGCGAGTACGGTCGCCGCCTGGTGGATTCCGGCACTCTCGACGCGCCCGACGACGTCTTCTATCTGTTGGTCGACGAACTCGATGCGCTGCCCGCCAATGCAGCGGACATCGTGGCGCGACGGCGCGCGGAACGCGCCCGGCTGGCCGACGTGACTCCGCCTGCGGTGTTCAGCGGCAGCTGGCAGCCCGGCAGCACTCTGGCGACGGTCCTCACCGCGGGGGAGACGTTGCACGGTCTCGGCGTCTGCGGCGGACGGGTGCGCGGACGGGTCCGGATCGTCCGGCCGGAGACCATCGACGAGCTGGAACCCGGCGAGGTCCTGGTCGCGGAGGTGACCGACGTCGGCTACACCGCGGCGTTCTCCTACGCGGCCGCGGTCGTCACGGAACTCGGTGGCCCGATGTCGCACGCCGCGGTGGTGGCCCGCGAGTTCGGATTCCCCTGTGTGGTCGACGTCGCCGGCGCCACGCGGCGCCTGCCGCCCGGGGCGCTCGTCGAGGTCGACGGCTGCGCCGGAGAGATCCGCGTGCTCGACCTCGCCGCCGACGATGCGGCGTCGACAACGGCCAGCCGGCAGGATCCGAATAGCCCGTAGCAGCAACGGGTTTCAGCAGCTGAACTTCGCGCCCACACCGTCCGGTGGTGGCACCGACTGCAGGCATCCGAACGGCTGCACACCGGCGGCGGCCAGCCGGACCGCCGAGCGGTGGGCGTAATTCACGCACAGCACCGCGTCCTGGTCAGCGCGGCAACGATAGTCGCCGAACGACAACGACTTTCCGGCCGGCAGCTCGGGCCCGTCGCCGCGAGCGAACGGCCCGGGGTCGGCGCGCGCCGATCCGACCTGCAGGCTTGCACCGTCGAAGTCCACCCAGCCACCCTCCCAGTGGCCGTAGGCCGTCGCCGGCCGCGGTGGCGGATGGACCAGGTTGACCAGGCAGGCCAGTGCACCACCGGTGTGCTTGGTGTCGGTCATGCAGGCGACTTTGCCGACGCTGAAAGCGATGTCGTCGCCGAGTTCGGTGGTGACGCCGTTGCGCGTCGTGCGGTGAAACCCGGCCGCCTCGGCGGGCGGACCGGCTTCGATCCACGCGATGACGTCGGCGATCGCGGCGCCGGCCGCCGGCGCGGCAGAAGGGGTACTCGCCTTGCCGGACGACGGCGTGGTTGCCGACGCATGCGAGGACGTCGGCCCCGGAGTCGACGTCTGCTTGGGTTGGCCGGTGATTTCGTGCGAACATCCGGCGACCAGCACCGACGCTGCGACCAGCATGGCAATCCGCATGTCGTTAGGTTAACGGGCGGCGTCGTTCGCTACCGTCGCAATATGCACGAACACACCGTCCGCGCACACACCGCCGCCGGCGCCGTCGAGGGTTTCACCCGCGACGGCGTGCACCGGTGGCGTTCCATTCCTTACGCCCGCCCGCCGGTCGGGCCGCTGCGATTCCGGGCGCCGCAACCTGTCCAGCCGTGGTCGGGTGTGCGGCACTGCCATGCGTTCACCAAATGCGCTCCGCAAGAGCGCCGCTACACCATCGTCGGGCCCGGCAAGTTTCAGCCGAGGGGCGAGGACTGCCTGACACTCAACGTCGTCACCCCCGAGGATGCCCGCGGCGAAGCGTTGCCCGTCATGGTGTTCGTGCACGGCGGCGGATACATCCTGGGCAGCTCGGCCACCCCGCTGTACGACGGCGCCGGGCTGGCCCGCCGTGGATGTGTGTATGTGTCGGTGAACTACCGGCTCGGAGCGCTCGGCTGTCTGGACCTGTCGTCGCTGTCGACGGCCGAGATCCCCATCGACAGCAACCTTTTCCTGCGCGACCTGGTGATGGCGTTGGGTTGGGTGCGTGACAACATCGCTGAGTTCGGCGGCGACCCGGACAACGTCACGTTGTTCGGCGAAAGCGCGGGCGCTCACGCAGTCGCGACCATGATGGCCGTGCCGCAGGCCAAAGGCCTGTTCTCTCAGGCTATTTCAGAAAGCCCGGCGTCGGGCATGGTGCGTTCCCGCGAGATGGCGGCCGAATTCGCGGCGCGTTTCGCCGCACTGCTCGGGGCTCGCCGGCAAGACGCGGCCCACGCGCTGATGCAGGCGACGCCCGCCGAACTGGTTGCGGCACAAAACCGTCTGATCGACGAAGGTGTGCGAGATATCCTGGGCGCCTTCCCGCTCGGGCCGGCTTTCGGCGACGACTGCCTGCCGCTGGACCCCATCGAGGCGATGCGCCGCGGCGAGGCGCACCGCATTCCGCTCATCGTCGGCACCAACGCCGAAGAGGGCCGCCTGTTCACCCGTTTCCTGCGGCTGCTGCCGACGACGGAGCCGATGATCGAAGCGCTGCTCGCCGAGGTCGATCCGGCTGCTCGCGAACGCATTACCCGCGCCTACCCGGACTATCCGGAACCTTCGGCCTGTATCCGTCTCGGCGGCGACTTCGCCTTTGGTTCGGCGGCCTGGCAGATCGCGGAAGCCCACGGCGCCCACGCGCCGACCTACCTGTATCGCTACGACTACTCGCCGCGCACCTTGCGCTGGTCGGGTCTGGGCGCCACCCACGCCACCGAACTGCTCGCCGTCTTCGATGTCTACCGCACCAGATTGGGCGGGCTGCTGACGGCGGCCGGCGACAGGCGGTCTGCGCTTCGGGTCAGCAACGAAATACAAAGGCGGTGGCGCTCATTCAGCCGCACCGGGGTGCCCGGCGACGGCTGGCCCGCCTATACCGACGCCGACCGCGCCGTCATGGTCTTCGACCGTAAATCCCATGTCGAATTCGACCCGCATCCCGAGCGGCGAATGGCATGGCAGGGCTTTTCGCTGGCACGGTGATGCCACGATGATGCCGCCACAGGCCGACACAGTGATCGAACGACCGGAAAACCTCACCGCCGAGTGGCTTACCGGGGTGCTGGGCGCCGGGACCGTCACCGATTTCGCCGTCGACCGCATCGGCACCGGTCAGATGAGCGAGTGCTACCGCGTCCAGCTGAGCTACGCCGACGTTGGCGCACACCCGGATTCAGTGGTGCTCAAAGTCGCGGCCACCGACCCGGTCAGCCGTCAGACCGGGCTGAGCCTGGGCCTCTACGAGCGTGAGGTTCGTTTCTACCGCGAGGTTGCGCCGCGGCTGTCCGGACCGGTGGTGCCCTGTTACCACGCCGCCGTGGACGCCTCGTCCGGCGTCTTCGACGTGCTGCTCGGTGACGCCAACCCGGCCGTCCTCGGCGACGAAATCCGCGGCGCCACAGCCGCTCAGGCCGAGCTTGCGGTGCGCGAGCTGGCCCGCTTGCAGGGCCCGCTACTCGGTGACGCCGCGCTGGCCGACGCGCCGTGGCTGAACCGGGACACGCCGGTCAACCAGGCATTGATCGGCCAGCTCTACGCCGGCTTCGTCGACCGCTATGGCGACCGGATCGCGCCGCAACACCGTGCGGTGTGCGAACGGCTGGTCGGTGCCTTCGACGAGTATCTGGCCCAGGAGTCCGGCGGCCTGCACGGTCTGGTGCACGGCGACTACCGGTTGGACAACATGCTTTTCGGCGCGGTCGGCGCCGATCGCCCACTGACGGTGGTCGATTGGCAGACGGTCACCTGGGCTCCGGCGATGACCGACCTGGCCTACTTCCTGGGCTGTGCGCTGCCGGCGGCCGACCGGCGCGCGCACTATGACGCGCTGCTGCGGACCTATCACGACGCGCTCGGCCCGGACGCGCCGATCAGTCTCGCCGACGTCCGCGACGGTGTGCGCAGGCAGAGCTTCTTCGGCGTGATGATGGCCATCGTGTCGTCGATGCTGGTGGAACGCACCGAGCGGGGCGACGCGATGTTCATGACGATGCTGGAACGCCATTGCGAGCATGTACTCGACACGGACGCGCTGACCACGCTGCCGGCACCGGCGCCAGTCGAGCCGCTGCGCCCGTCGCACGATAACGAGTCCGCGCATACCGCAACCGCCGAGCCGCTGTGGAGCGAAAGTTGGTATGCCGACTTCGCCGATGCCACACAGGGTTTCGGCGGCTGGGTCAGGATCGGGTTGATGCCCAACCAGCGCCGCGCCTGGCTGCACGCACTGTTGTGCGGCCCCGATGTACCCACGGTCGCGGTCGTCGAGTTCGATGCTCCGCTGCCCGTCGAGCCGTGGGCGCTGCGCACCGGCACCATCGCCTTCACCCACTCCGCCGACAGCGCACTGCAGACCTATCGCGTTGTGTTGCAAGGCCGCGGCCAGTCCTATGCCGACCCGTCCGCGCTGCTGCGCGGCGAAGCAGGTGTGGCGGCTGACGTGGCAATGGATCTGGTGTGGAGCACCGACGGCACACCGTATCAGTATCGGCTGACCACCCGCTACGAGATTCCCTGCAGGGTGTCGGGCAGCGTCACCGTCGACGGCGCTTCATACCGCATCGATGCGGCGCTCGGCCAACGCGACCACTCGTGGGGAGTTCGGGACTGGTGGGGCATGGACTGGAACTGGAGTGCACTGCATCTCGACGACGGAACGCACTTGCACGCCGTGGACATCCGGATCCCGGGCACACCGGCGATCGGCGTCGGCTACGTCCAGGACCGGCAGGGCGCGGTCACCGAGTTGAGTGCCGTCGGCGGTCGGGAAGTGTTCGGCGACAACGGGTTACCGACCGAAGCCAGGCTGGCCGTCGATCCGGGCGGCATTTCCGCGACCATCGACCTGCGCGGGCACGCACCGCTGCGGCTCGTCGCCGACGACGGTCGGATCAGCCATTTTCCGCGAGCATGGGGCACCGTCAGTACGGCCGACGGCAGAGCCGGTGTGGGTTGGCTGGAATGGAACCGCAATCGGTCACAGCAGTGACCGCCACGTGGCCACCGATCGTGGTCATGGGTGTCTCGGGGTCGGGCAAATCGACCGTGGGTGCTGCGCTGGCGCGGCGCCTCATTGTGCCTTTCGCGGACGCCGACGCCCTTCACCCCGATGCCAACATTGCCAAGATGGCCGCGGGTAAACCGCTCGACGACAACGACCGTCACCCGTGGCTGGATGTCGTCGGGAGGTGGCTGGCCGACCATTGCGAAGGCGGTGTCATGAGCTGCTCGGCGCTCAAACGCACATACCGCGATCAGCTGCGCGCACACCGCCCGACGGTCGAGTTCTTGCATTTGAGCGGCACACCGGAGCTGATCGCTGGCCGGCAGGCCGGCCGCACCGGCCACTTCATGCCCGCGTCGCTGCTGAAGTCGCAATTCGACACCTTGGAGCCGCTCGAACCCGACGAGCACGGGATCACCGTCGACGTCGACGACTCCGTCGACGCGATTGTCGAGCGCTTCGTTGCCTACCTCAGCGCTTGAGCACCTGCGTGCCGCCGGCCAACTCGTCGTGCTTGCCCTGCTTGGTCGGGCTGGAGCTGATCGTCGCCGCGATCACCACGTAGGCGATGAAGGCCAGCAGACCGCCGAAGTAGGGCACCACCGCCAGCAGGGTGAACGCATTGCGGATGGCGGACTGCTTCGCATCGGGCTTGGCCGCGCCGCCGGGGCCGCGCACCTCCAGGCCGAGCAGCTTCTTGCCCGGGCTGGAGCCCTGGGTGACTTCGAACAGCACGAAATAACCGAACATCAGGACACCGGAGAACAATCCGGTGACCAGGAACCAGTAGTCCTTGTCGAGCATGAACAGCGAGAGCACGAACGCCACGATGTTGACGATGATGCCGTCGATGAGCCGGGCAACGAAACGTTCGCCGAGCCCGCCGGGTCGCCGACCGGGCGTCGACGGCGGCGGATACCCGAATTGAGGCGAATTGGGGTCAGGGTCACCTGTCGGCATTGCATTTACGATAGTTACCCAATCGGCGGATATGAACGAGGCGCCCTGGCGATGTACGAGATGGTGGTGGCGCCGGCGGTAGCCGCCCGTCGACGTCACCCCAGCGGTAGCGCGTTTCGCCAGGCCGGCTGGTTTGCGGCGCGCCGCAGCGGCAGCCGCTTGCGACGGCCGCCGGCCCGCTTGCGCGCGGTCTCGGCCAGTTCCGTGCCGCGCTCCCGGGCGGTCTCCGCGAGCTCGGTGCCGCGCTCGCGGGCGAGCTCGGCGAACTCCGTGCCGCGCTCCCGGGCGGTCTCCGCGAGCTCGGTGCCGCGCTCGCGGGCGAGCTCGGCGAACTCCGCGCCGCGCTCCCGTGCGGCCTCGACCAGCGGCGCGCTTCTTTCGGCCGCCGCACTGGCCAATTCGCGGCCGCGTTCGGCGCCGAGCTGCAGGCTGTGACCGATTTTCTCCCCGAGATCGCCGAGCCGTTCGCCGAGTTCGGAGTCGAGCAGCGCGTTGTCGGACCCACCGAGTGGCAGCGCACCCGACACCGCTTCGGAAATCCGGCCCGCGGCCCGTCGACTGCGCCACCCCAGCGACGGCTTCCCCTCCGTGTCGGCCGAGGCGATGATCAACCCGCCGAGCAGACTCAAATCGGTGAGGAAGTCGCGGCGTTGCTGAGCTTTGCGCTGCGGATCGGACTCGTTCCAAAACAGGTGCCCGCCAAGGCTGCCCGGGATCACGGTGAACGCCAGAGCCGCCGAGGCAATCCGCGGCATTTTGCCGGTGGCAAGCAGCAGGCCGCCGCCGACCTGCACCGCCGCGTTGATCCGGGCGGCTGTCCGGGGGTCGGCCGGAACCTTCGTGCCTACCGGATCGGGCAGTGCCCTCAGCGCGTCGAGGGTGGGCTGCGCAGCCCCGGCGCTGGTCTGTGGGTTTCGCAGGGTCTCGACGCCTTGGCCGATGAATACTGCTGACAACAGGGGGCGAGCGATTCTACGAAGCAACATGGCCGGTGTGTTCCCGGGCTGACCGGTGCGCAAACCGCTCAGTGGTCCGACGGGACGTCGGTGGTGCGCATCCACAGCGGCAGGGCCACCCAGAACCCGGTCAGTGCGACCAGCGCACACACACCGGCCACCACTGCGGCGGGGTGGCCGGCGACCGCGTCGAAAATCACCACACTGACGCCGACCAGAGCCAACCCCAACAGCAGCAGGCCGGTGTATGCGAACCGGTGCGCGGTCGACACTAGTGATTTCAAACGGTGCCGGCGAAACAGCAACCGATGCATCCCAACTGGAGCGACCAGCAGAACCGTCGAGCTGATCGAGCAGGCCACGGTGGCGAGATACACCGCGCGCATCACCGGTCCGAGTTCGTCGAACCGCTGCTGAAACGGCAACGTCAGCAGGAAACCGGTGAGCAGCTGGACACCGGTCTGCACCACCCGCAGTTCCTGCAACAGGCTGGCCCAATTGCGGTCCAGTCGTTCGGTTTCGGATTCCGAGCGGGCAGCCTCATCCCAACGTTGATCACGCTCCGGATGGTCGACGTCCACGCCCGAGATCATGCCAGCCGGGTCGATGACCCGGCTTATTTCAGAAGGAGTCGGGCCGAAGTCTCCAGCCGGTCGGCGATCTGCGCATACGACGCATAGCCCATGCCCGCGCGCACCAGCGCCCCCGCATACAGCAATTCCAGTGACTCGACGACGTCGGGAGCGCCGTCCGAACCCAGCGCACTGATCAGGCGCTGGTGGATCTCGCGGCCGATGCGCAGCCGCAGATGCTTGACCTCGGGATCCTTGCCCAGCAACGCGTTGGTGACCGCCCCGGCCAGCTCGGGCTCGTCGGCGACCAGCAATGCGATGTGACGCAGCACCGCGATGACACGGTCGGCGGGATCCGGCGAGTCGTTGGGCGGAACCGGTGTCGACGCCAAACGCCGCCAGAAAACCTCGGCGACGAGGTGTTCCTTAGACGCGAAATACGTGTAGGCCGTCGCCGCGCCTACCCCGGCCTCGGCAGCTACCCGGCGAATTGTCAACCCGGAGAAGCCTTCTCGGCTCAGCACTTCGATTGCAGCGTGGCCCAGCCGGTCGACGGTGCCGGCTTGCTTGGCGGTCAGCCGCCGTCTCGTCGACTCCCGGGCTACCGGGTCGGACACGTGTCTGGACACTACTACAACGTAGTATGGGCGGCAACCATATCCGCAGGTCCGATGAATGAGATTCAGGTAATGACGAGCCACGCCGAGCGCACCCACCGATTATTCCAACTCGCCGAGCGGGTGACGGGATTCATGCCCGCCGACGAAGGCCGGGCGCTGCACGACGCGGCGCTGCGCTACCTCGACCGCGGTGTCGGCGTGGAGATCGGGACGTACTGCGGCAAGTCGACGCTGCTGCTGGGCGCGGCGGCGGCCGAAACAAACAGCGTTCTCTACACAATCGACCACCACCACGGTTCCGAGGAGCATCAGCCGGGCTGGGAGTATCACGACGCGTCCCTGGTCGACGAAGTCACCGGACGGTTCGACACCCTGCCCACCTTCCGGCGCACGCTCGACGATGCCGGCCTGGACGACAATGTCGTTGCGGTAGTGGGCAAGTCGGCCGTGGTCGCGCGCGGCTGGCGCACCCCGCTGCAGCTACTGTTCATCGACGGCGGCCACAGCGAGGCCGCCGCGCACCAGGACTTCGAAGGCTGGGCGCCGTGGGTGTCTCTCGGCGGCGCACTGGTCATCCACGACGTGTTCCCCGATCCGCGCGATGGCGGCCAGGCCCCATACCAAATCTATTGCCGCGCACTGCAAAGCGGCGAATTCGCGGAGAGGTCGGCGACCGGATCGTTGCGGGTGCTGGAACGGACGACCGCGGCCGTCAGCCCGGCGGACTGAACGCGCACTCGCAGTCGTAGTCGCCCTCCAGCCCGCGGGGCAGGTCGGTGCCGCGGAAGATGCCGCTGCCCGCGGTGGTGCACGACAGCGCGTCGGCGGCAAGGATCACGGCGGCTCCGGTCCAGGTGGTGCGCTCCACCGGCCAGCGCTTGCCGTCGCTGAACACCAAACCGGTCCAGTAGGATCCGTCTTTTTCGCGCAGGTGCTGCATGGCCGCGAACTGGCGCAGCGCCGCTTCGCGGTTGCCCATCGCGTCGAGCGCCAGCACCAATTCACACGTTTCGGCACCAGTCACCCAGGGCCTGTCGTCGACGCAGCGGATGCCGAGCCCGTCGACCACGAAGTCACCCCACCGCTCGGCGATCCGGGCATTCGCTGCCGGACCGCGCAGCGCGCCACCGAGAATCGGGTAGTACCAGTCCATCGAATGGTGCGGCTTTTCGGTGAACGCCGACGGGTGGGCGGAAATGGCATGGCCCAGCCGGCCCAGCGCCATTTCCCACTCCGGTTGCGGCTCGTCGAGGTAGTTGGCCAACGCCACTGCGCACCGAAGACTGTGAAAGATGCTCGCACAGCCGGTCAGCAGCGCCTCGGGCAGGGGGCCGGACAAGCCCCGCGCCCAACAGATTTCACCACCGGGCAGCTGCAGGTCCAGGACGAACTCGATCGCGGCACGCACCGTCGGCCACATCGCGGTGGCGAAGTCGCCGTCGCCTGTGACCAGCACATGGTGCCAGACCCCGACGGCGATGTAGGCGCAGAAGTTGCTGTCGCTGTTGGCGTCCTCGACCACGCCGGCCCGCAGTTGGATCGGCCAGGAGCCGTCGGCGCGCTGTTCGCGCCGGCACCACTCGAACGCGCGACGGGCCGGCTCGATCAGGCCGGCCGCGGTCAGCGCCATCGCACATTCGACATGGTCCCACGGATCGGTGTGCCCGCCCTCCGACCACGGGATCGCACCTGACGGTTCCTGCACCGCGACAATCGATTCCGCCGTTTGCCGGCATTGTTGTGGAGTCAGGACGTCGCCGACGCCCGGTATCTCAGACCAGTTCAACGGCGCCTACCGGTTTCTCGAAGTACAGTGCGACGCTTTTGCCGACCAGCGGGTTGAGCGCCGATTCGGCGAGCCGGGTGATCCACGGCCGCTGCATCATGTCCCACACCAGCAGCCGGTGATAGGCCGCCACGGCGGGGTGATCCGAATTAGACACGCCCACAGCACATTTCAGCCACCAGAATGGTGCATGGAGAGCATGTGCATGGTGGGTGTGGGTGAATTTCATTCCCGCGTTCGCGATCTTGTCGCGCAGCCGGCTGGCCCGGTAGATCCTGATGTGGCCGCCGTCGTTGCTGTGGTAGTCGTCGGACAGTAGCCAGCACAGCTGCTCGGGCAGCCACCGGGGCACGGTGACGGCCAGCATGCCACCGACTTTGAGCACCCGGATCAGCTCGCCGATCGCGGTGTCGTCGGCGGGTACGTGCTCCAGGATTTCCGATGCGATGACGCAGTCGAAGGTGCCGTCGGGATAGGGCAGTGCCAGCGCATCGCCGATGACGGTCTCCGCGGTCGCCGAGGTCGGTGCTTCACCGGCTTCCGCCATGGCGCGCAACAGGGTGCCGACCTGCTCCAGTTCGGCGGCGTCCTGGTCGAAGGCCACCACGTCGGCGCCACGGCGGTATGCCTCGAAGCTGTGCCGGCCCGCGCCGCAGCCGACGTCGATGACCTTGGTTCCGGGTCCGACGCCGAGCCGGTCGAAGTCGACGGTCAGCACGGTTCGGCCACCGCCGCCGGGGAGTTGCGAGCGATCGCACGTTCGTAGACGCGAGCCGTCTGTGCGGCCACCGACTCCCAGCTGAACACCTCCAGTGCCCGCCGGCGACCCGCCGCCCCGAGCCGGTGCCGCTGCTCCGGCGATGCCAGCAGCTCACCCACCACCCGGATCAACTCGGCGGCATCACCGGGCGGCACCAGCCTGGCGCAGTCGCCGTCGGGGCCCAGCACCTCGGGCAACGCGCCGGCGCGGCTGGCCACGATCGGCGTACCGCTGGCCATCGCCTCCACTGCCGGCAGCGAAAATCCTTCGTAAAGTGAAGGGATACAAGCGATCTCGGCTGAGGCCAACAGGCCCGCCAGCTCGCTGTCGGAGAGCCCGCTGGAGGTGTGGACAATGTCGGAGATGCCGAGTTCGGCGATCAGCTTCTCGGTAGGGCCGTTGGGTTCCAACTTGGCGACCAGTTGCAGTTCCAGGTCGTGTTCGACGCGCAGCTTGGCCACGGCCTGCAACAGATGCCCGACGCCCTTGAGCGGTCGGTCGGCGCTCGCGATCGCGATGATCCGCCTGGGCACTCGCGGCTTCGCCGCCGGGGCGAACAGGGCGGTGTCGACACCGAGCGGCACCACGTGCAGCTGGTCGGGCGCCACCCCGAAGTCGGTGATGATGTCGGTGGCCGACGACGACGAGACGGTCAGCAGATCGGGAATGCTGCGGGCCACCCGCTCCTGCATCTTCAAGAAGCCATACCAGCGGCGTACCAACGGTTTACGCCACCATCGCGCCGCCCCCAGATCCACCAACCGGTCACGGGTGATCGGGTGGTGCACGGTCGCCACCACCGGAAGGCCGCTGGCCGCGATCGACAGCAGGCCGTCACCCAGGCTCTGGTTGTCGTGCACGACGTCGAACTCGTCTGCCCGCTCGGCCAGCAGGCGCGCGGCCCGCAGGCTGAAGGTGCGCGGCTCGGGGAAACCCGCCGTCCACACTGTGCCCAGCTCAAGGAGATCGATGCGATCCCGGATCTCGCGCGGATGGGGAATCCGGAACGGATCGGGTTCGCGATACATGTCCAGGCTCGGCACCGGCGTCAGCACCACCCGCGGATCGAGCCCGTCGGGATAAGGCTGACCGGAGAACACCTCGACGTGATGTCCGAGTTCGACCAGGCCGCGGCTCAAGTGCCGCACATATACGCCCTGTCCGCCGCAGTGCGTCTTGCTGCGATAGGACAGCAAAGCAATCCGCATGCTCATGCCCGCTTCGCTGCGGCAGCGCCGCCGTCAATTACGGCAGAGGGATGGGTGAGGGAGTCGGCGAACTGTCTGGACACGTGTCTGGACTATAATTTGACAGGCTACGCGATGCAACGCACAGCCTTTCCGCCGGCAAGTTAGGAAGTCTAATCTTCCGTCCCGGCTGCTCATGGTGCCGCCGGCGATACGGTGGTGATATGCGGGCGTTGATCATCGTCGACGTGCAAAACGACTTCTGCGAGGGCGGCTCGCTGGCCGTGAGTGGCGGGGCCGCCGTGGCCCGCGCCATTTCCGATTACCTGCATGCCTCGGACTATCCCCATGTGGTGGCCACCCAGGACTTCCACGTAGATCCCGGCGACCATTTCTCCGACCATCCCGACTATGCGTCGACGTGGCCGCCGCACTGCGTCGCTGGAACTCCCGGGGCGGAGCTGCACCCCGATCTCGACGACAGCCGGATCGAGGCCGTCTTTCGCAAGGGCGCCTACAGCGCGGGATACAGCGGTTTCGAGGGCGTCGACGACGCCGGCACGCCGCTGGCCGAGTGGCTGCGACAGCACGGTGTCGACGAGGTCGACGTGGTCGGCATCGCCACCGACCACTGCGTCCGCGCAACCGCCGAGGACGCCGCGCGAGCGGGCTTCGCCACCCGGGTACTACTGGACCTGACGGCGGGAGTGGGGGAGAAGACCACCGCCGCCGCTATCGACGAGCTGCGGGGCGCCGGCGTCGCGGTGTTGCAGAGGACCTGATGGACCAGACGCAGTCGGATCTGTTGGCGACGGTCGAGGACTCGCCGCGGGCCGCGGCCGCACACGATCGTGCGGGCTGGGTGTGCCTGTTCACCGACGACGGGCGTGTCGAGGATCCGGTCGGCTCGCGGCCGCATGTGGGTCCGGTGCAGATCGGCCGCTTCTACGACACCTTCATCGGGCCGCGCGGCATCACGTTTCATCGGGACCTCGACATCGTGCAAGGCTCGGCCGTGATCCGCGATCTCGAGCTCGAGGTGGCGATGGGTCGGGCCGTCACGATGCACATCCCGGCGGTCCTGCGCTACGACCTGCGCGAGGTCGACGGGACATGGAAGATCGCTGCGTTGCGCGCCTATTGGGAGCTGCCGAGCATGATGGGCCAGTTCCTGCGCAACGGGCTGACGGCCGCGCCGGCAGGCCTGCAACTGTCGCAAGCGTTGTTAGGCAACCAGGGATTGCGTGGCACAGTCGGGTTCGCTACCGGCTTCCGCCGGGTGGGTTCTCGCCACAAGCGGCTGGTGGACGGCTTCCTGAGCGCGGTCGCCTCTGGCGACAAATTCGCCGCGCTGCGAGCGCTTTCACCAACGGCCACAATGACTTTCGGTGACGACGAGGACGTCGACGTCACCGATATGATCGAGCGGCTCGGCGGTGCCGGCTGCACGAAGCTCATCGGTGCCGGTCCCACCGTCGCGGCCTCGATCACCGCGCGGCAGGGCCGCGGGGTCCTGTTCGCCGACATGGCCGCGCGCGGCGCAGTAATCCAGCGGGTCCGCTACTTCGCGGCCAGCAGTACCAATGACGCCGTCGACAGCAACAGGTAGGCGCCCGGGAACGCGATGTTGTAGAGCACCCCGGCCCGAACATGGGTGACTATGGCGCCGAGGAAGAACAACACCAGGCCCGCAGCGGCCGCAATGCCGATCGCGGGCACAACCAGACCGGCGAGCAGACCGAGCGCTCCGGCCAGCTTGAGCGTTCCGAGCATCGGCAGCCACGAGCGCCGCACGCCTACCTCGGCGGAGTTGGCCAACACAAACCCGGCCGGAATGTAGTCGGCCACCGCGATTCCGGCGGTGACCACGACGGTGATCGTCGTGACCACGAGGTATGCAATGCTCATGTCTGGTCTCCTTGGCAGCGGAATGTTGATCTCACCTCGTTGACGACTCCCGCGCCGGAAAGGTGACCCATGAGCACGATCGAGAACCTCGCGCAGCGGTTCGACGCGGACCGACCACACTTGCGCTCGGTGGCGTTTCACCTGCTAGGTTCCGCCGCCGACGCCGAGGATGCGGTGCAGTCCGCTTGGCTCAAGGCCAGCCGCGCCGACCCGGACGCCGTCGTGAACTTGACCGGCTGGTTCACAACGATCACGGCGCGCGAAGCAATCGACCAGTTGCGCGCCCGCAACAGGCGTGCCGAGCTACCGCTGGAGGAGCAGGATCATCCGGCGACGGTGTCGGCGGACGAGGAGGTGCTGCTGGCCGACTCGGTCAACCGGGCGCTGCTGGTGGTGCTCGACCGGCTTTCACCCGCGCAGCGGGTCGCGTTCGTCTTGCACGACGTGTTCGCCGTGCCGTTCGAGATCATCGGCGAGCTGCTGGACCGGTCGCCGGACGCGGCCAAGAAGCTGGGCAGCCGGGCCCGGACACGCCTGCACGCGGCACCGCCCGTCGAACCCGCGCCGACGACCGAGCACCTCCCGATCGTGGAGGCATTCCTGGCGGCCTCGCGCGGCGGTGACATGGCCACCCTGCTGCACCTGCTGGCCCCGGATGTGGTGCGCCGGGTGGACCGCGTCCTGGTGCCCGACGACGTGCCCACCGAAGTTCGCGGCGCCCGGCGGGTCGCCGAGGAAACCCGGCGCTTCACCGGGCGCGCCCGGGCCGGCGCCGTGCTGCTCGTCGACGGAGCACCCGGCATCGCGATCGCCCCGGGCGGACGGCTGCAGGCGCTGCTGGTCATCGCGATCGACGGCGGCCGCATTCACGCCATCGACATCATCGGTGACCGCAATCGGCTGCGCGCCGCTGCTCTTGCACTGCCACAATCAATGCGCCATGGTCGCTAAGTCGTTCGGACGGCGGACACTCCTGCGTGGCGCCGGTGTACTCGGCGCGGCGTCGCTGGCGCCGTGGCCTTTAGCGTGTGCCCCCGACGACGACGCGCTGACCTTCTTCTTCGCCGCCAACCCGGAAGAGGCCGACGCCCGGATGCGCATCGTCGACGCGTTCGAGCATCGGCACCCCGACATCAAGGTGCGGACGTTGTTGTCGGGACCGGACCCCATGCAGCAGATGTCGACGTTTTGTGCCGGCGGTAAGTGCCCGGATGTGCTGATGGCGTGGGAATTCAGCTACGCGGGGTTGGCCGACCGGGGAGTCCTGCTCGACCTCAACACCATGCTGGCCCGCGATCCGGCCTTCGCCGCCGAACTCAAACGCGACAGCATCGGCTCGCTGTACCAGACCTTCACGTTCGACGGCGGCCAATACGCCTTTCCGGAGCAGTGGTCGGGAAACTTCTTGTACTACAACAAGGAACACTTCGCCGAGGCCGGCGTGCCGAAGCCGCCGGGGCAGTGGGACCGGCCGTGGAGTTTTGCCGAATTCCTCGATACGGCCAAGGCTCTCACCAGGCGCGACCGGTCGGGGAGAGTGGCCCGGTGGGGTTTCGTCGACACCTGGGTCGCGTCCTACTCGGCCGGGCTGTTCGGGATGAACAACGGTGTGCCGTGGTCGGATCCGCGGATGAACCCCTCGCACCTCAACTTCGACAACAAGGCGTTCCTCGACGGTGTGCAGTTCTACGCCGACCTGTCCAACAAGCACAAGGTCGCGCCCACGGCATCGGAGACCCAGTCGATGTCGACGATGGATTTGTTCTCCTCCGGCAAGGCAGCGATGGCACTGGGCGGGCACTGGCGCTACCAGACGTTCGACCGTGCCGAGGGGTTGGATTTCGACGTCACCGTGTTGCCCACGGGCCCGCGCGGTCACGGCGCCCGATCCAACATCGGTACCACCGGCCTTGCCATCGCGGCGAGTAGCGGTCGCAAGCAGCAGGCATGGGAATTCGTGAAGTTCGCGGCAGGCCCCGTCGGTCAGGCGATCATCGGCGAAACCAGCCTCTTCGTGCCGGTGCTCCGCTCCGCGATCAACTCCACCGGGTTCGCCGATGCACATCGCCGGATCGGCAATCTCGCGGTGCTGACCGGCGGGCCCGCCCACTCCGAGGGGCTGCCTGTCAGCCCGGCGTGGGAAAAGGTCAACGCGTTGATGGACCGCAACTTCGGGCCGGTGCTGCGAGGCAGCCGGCCCGCGACATCGTTGGCGGGCGGGCTGTCACATGAGGTCGACGAGGTGCTGCGCAATCCATGACAGCAATCGACTCGCGGCGACGTGCTTGGGCGGGGCGACTCTTCGTCGCCCCGAACCTGATAGCGGTGGCGGTGTTCATGCTGTTCCCGCTGGGCTTTTCGCTTTTCATGAGCTTACAGGACTGGGACCTGTTCAGCGTGCCGCGGTTCGTGGGCTTGGCGAACTTTCGCCATCTCTTCACCGCCGACCCGCTGTTTCTCATCGCGGTGCGCAATACGGTGATCTTCACGATCGGAACCATTGTGCCGACGGTCCTGATCAGCCTGGCGGTCGCCGGCTTGCTGAACCGGAAAATCAAGGGCATCGGCATCTTTCGGACCGTCGTCTTCTTGCCGCTGGCCATGTCGTCGGTGGTGATGGCCATCGTCTGGCAGTTCGTGTTCAACACCGACAACGGGCTGCTCAACATCATGCTGGGTTGGATCGGCGTCGGGCCGGTCCCGTGGCTGATCGACCCTCACTGGGCAATGGTGTCGCTGTGTTTGGTCAGCGTGTGGAAAAGCGTTCCCTTCGCCACGGTCATCTTGCTGGCCGCAATGCAGGGGATCCCCGAAACCGTCTACGAGGCGGCCAGAATCGACGGCGCGCGTGAGATCCGGCAATTTATCTCCATCACCGTGCCGTTGATCCGCGGCGCTGTGTCGTTTGTGGTGGTCATCTCGATCATCAACGCATTCCAGGCTTTCGACCTCGTTTATGTGCTAACCGGACGCAACGGCGGGCCGGAGACCGGAACGTACGTGTTGGGCATCATGCTTTTCCAGCACGCCTTTGCTTTCCTGGAGTTCGGCTACGCCTCGGCGCTGGCGTGGGTGATGTTCGCCATCCTGCTGGTGTTGACGGTTCTGCAGCTGCGATTCGCGCGACGGCGCTCATGGGAGGGCTGATAGTGACAGTGTTCAGGCGCAGCGTCCTGCGCGCCGGCACGCTGTATGCCGCGCTGACCGGTGTCGCGTGGTGTGCGCTGTTCCCGATCGCCTGGGCGGTATCGGGCTCGCTGAAGCGGGAAGGCGAGGTGAGCGAAGCGACGCTGTTCCCGTCGCACCCGCGCTGGTCGAACTATCGGGATGTGTTTACCCTGATGCCGTTTTGGCGAATGTTTGCCAACACGGTCGTCTATGCCGGATGTGTGACGGCCGGGCAGGTGTTCTTCTGCTCACTGGCCGGATATGCGTTTGCGCGGCTGCAATTTCGGGGTCGTGACACGGTGTTCGTGCTCTATCTGGGTACGCTGATGGTGCCGCTGACGGTGACGGTGATCCCGCAGTTCATCCTGATGCGGCTCGCCGACTGGGTAGACACCCCATGGGCGATGATCGTGCCGGGTTTGTTCGGCACGGCGTTCGGCACTTATCTGATGCGCCAGTTCTTCCGCACCCTGCCAACGGATCTCGAGGAGGCCGCGATCCTCGACGGCTGCACGCCGTGGCAGATCTACTGGCGGATCCTGTTGCCGCACGCCCGGCCGGCGGCCATGGTGCTGGCGGTGCTCACCTGGGTCAATGTGTGGAACGACTTCCTGTGGCCGCTGTTGATGCTGCAACGCAAGAGCATTGCCACCCTCACGCTCGGTCTGGTGCGGATGCAGGGCGAATACGTCGCGCGGTGGCCGGTGCTGATGGCCGCGTCGATGCTCATCTTGTTGCCGTTAATCGTCATCTACGCGGTGGCCCAGCGTGCCTTTGTCCGCGGTATCGCGTTGACCGGATTCGGCGGCTGACCGATGGCAGCGGTGACCTTCGAGCAGGCGACGCGTCGCTATCCCGGCACGCAGCGCCCGGCGCTGGACCGCCTCGATCTGGCCGTCGACGACGGCGAATTCGTCGTGCTGGTCGGGCCGTCCGGATGCGGCAAGACGACATCGCTGCGGATGATCGCCGGGTTGGAAACCGTTGACTCAGGGCGCATCCGCATCGGGGACCGCGACGTCACCGACGACGATCCCAAGGACCGCGACGTCGCGATGGTCTTTCAGAACTACGCGCTCTACCCGCACATGAGCGTCGCGCAGAACATGGGTTTCGCGTTGAAGATCGCCAAAACCCCGAAGGCCGAAATCCGCGAGCGCGTGCTGGATGCGGCACGGCTGCTTGACCTGGAGCCCTACCTTGATCGCAAACCCAAAGACCTTTCCGGCGGACAGCGCCAGCGGGTGGCGATGGGTCGCGCGATCGTGCGCCGCCCACAGGTGTTTCTGATGGACGAACCGCTGTCCAACCTCGATGCGAAGCTGCGGGTCCAAACCCGCAACCAGATCGCCGGATTGCAGCGGCGACTGGGCACCACCACGGTGTACGTCACCCACGACCAGGTCGAAGCCATGACCATGGGCGACCGGGTCGCGGTCTTACGTGACGGTGTGCTGCAGCAATACGCGCCGCCGCGGGAGCTCTACCGCAACCCGGTCAACGTGTTCGTCGCGGAGTTCATCGGCTCGCCGGCGATGAATCTGTTCACCTTGCCGGTGGTCGATCAGGCTGTGTCCCTGGGCGATTGGCTGATCCCGGTGTTGCGGGAGATTGGCGCCGACCAGGTGACCATCGGCATCCGGCCCGAACATTTCGAGGTGGGCGGGCTTGGCGTCGAGATGGACGTCGACGTGGTCGAGGAACTTGGCGCCGACGCCTACCTCTACGGGCGGCTCACCGAAACCGAGCATCCGGTGATCGTCCGCGCCGACGGCCACAACCCTCCGCCGCGCGGCAGCCGGGTCCGGCTGCGCCCCCAGCCCGATCATCTGCATTTTTTCGGGGCTGACGGTCGGCGAATCTAGCGCAGGCCGGCCAACTCCATGCTGGCGTCCCACAGGTCGGCCGCTTTGGCGCGGTCGTAGGAGTCGGCCGACGAGCGGGTCTCACGCCTACCCGAAAAGTAGCGGCCGGACGTGTGTTCCAGAGCCGGGTCAGTGACGAGCCGGGCCAGCGCCCGGGCCGATTGGGCCGGAGTATGCACGTTGATGCCCGGTACCACCGTCAGCGCCGGCAGTAGGTAGCGCCACGCGAATGCCTGGATACCCGAATAGTCGCGGGCCAGCCCGGTTCCCGGCATCAGGCCTGGATCGAATGCGTTGACGGTGACGCATGCCGGACCCAATTCACCGGCCGCCAACCGCCTGTCGAGCTCATAGGTTGTCAGCACATTGCACAGCTTCGACGTGGTGTAGCGCCGGCGTCCGGTGAGCGCCGCGTCGTCAGTGTCGTCGGCTGGGGGATAGGCCAACGAGCGCGCGTCGGTGTAATGGGGTGCGGGCATGCCGGTGTGCCGAGCGGGATCGTGAGTATCGCTGGCTACCAGCACGATCCGCCCCGGCGTCACCATTTCCGGCAGGAGCAGGTGGATCAGCAGAAATTGGGCCAGGTGGTTGACGACGAACGTCGTGTCCATCCCGTCGCCGGTACGGCTGTCGCCCGACACGAGTTGGATACCTGCGTTGCAGACAAGCGCGCGCAACGGCGACAAACCACGGTTGGTCAGGTCGCTGGCGAATCGCCGGACGTCGTCGAGCGACGTCAAATCCAGTGGCAAGCCGGTCACCTCGCTGCCGGACTGGTGCGCGAGATCCTCGGCCGTTTTCGCGGCGCCCGCCGCGTTTCGGCCGGTGATGACCACCGACCAGCCGTCTTGGGCAAGCAGTTTCGCGGTGCGGTAACCCAGACTGCCGGTACCGCCGGTGATCAGGGCGGAGTTGGGTGTGGTCACGGCGTCGACTCCCCTCTGTGCGGAATCCAGCAGCCGTGGAATCCCTGCGGCACGCGCTGCGGAAGCTCGATGACTGCCTGCGGTGGGCCGGTGAAATCGGCGGCGTCGATGACGATCAAGTCGCTGGCATCCCGCGCCGGGTCGTAGACGTAGCTGAGCACCCAACCGTTGTCCTCGGCGGATCCGGAAGGGTTCGGCACAAAGGTGCCTTCGGAGGCCGACCGGCCCGGGCCGACGTCGTGAGTGCAACTGGCTCCGGTGTTCAGATCCCATTTGAGCAACGACCCGAACCGCATGTGTCCGTCGCGGTATGCGGTCGCGACACCGTACCCGACGTGGCAAGCCGTCCCCAACAGCTCCGGATTGACCTTGGGGAAGTCGAAGGTGCGGTCGTCGAGTTGGTCTTCTCGAACGGTGTTGGCGAGCAAGTCGATACGCCACCGGTGCAGCGTGGCACCGACGCCGATGGACAGCACATCGGCGCTCCATTTGCCGGCGACCTGTTCGGAGTAGCGCGGTGCCTTCAGCACGATCGTCGAGCCGTCTTCAAAAGCGTTGAGTGAATGGATGATTACACACGGTTCGACCTCGAACCAGCGTACGTCGCTGCTCGTACCCGACTTGGGCATCACACCGATGCGGGCACCGTACGTGTCGTCCCAGCGGTACGGGAAACCGGCCGTCGTCAGGTGTGCGGCGTCGAAGACAACCGGCAGATCGAAAAACAGCACATGGTTTTCGGTCATGGCCCAGTCATGCATCAGTGACGGCCCCTTGACGTCGATGATCTCGCTGCGGGTCAGCGTGCCGGCGGCGTCGACGACGAAGTACTGCAGATACGGCTCCAGCGGACCGAAGCTGATGAAATACATTTCACCGGTGCGGGCATCGATCTTGGGATGAGCGGTCATCGGCGCACGAAGCCGTCCGTCGAAGTCGTAGCGGCCGACGGTGTCGAGCTCCTCGTCGAGTTCGTAGGGCAGGCCCCACTCTGCCAACGTCAGGATGTGTCCGGCGTGCTCAATCACGCTGGTGTTGGACGTATTTGGCAGCAGCCCCACGTCCGGCGGTCCGCCCGGTCGAGGCACGCTGAGTTTGTCGGCAAGTGCATCGGTACGCACCCACCGATTGCGGTACCACAGCGCACGGCCGTCGCAGATCCGCACGCCGTGCACCATTCCATCGGGCAGAAACCAGTGGTAGGGGCCGTCGTAGGGCACCGGCGGAGGATTGGGCCCGTTGCGCAGATACAGCCCGTCGAGCGCAGGCGGAATCGATCCCGTGACCGGGAGGTGCCAGTCGGTGCGTTCGCTGGCCACCGGTGCGAGAGCATCGCTGAGATAGGTGGACGGGATTCCGGTGAACGCGGTCATGCTCGCTCCTAGCGGGACTCGGCGGCGCGGTTGATGGCGGCGGGCGCCAGCGCGCGGATCGCCGTCAAGAGATCGCCATACATCTGCCGCAGGTCGGTGGTCTCCGGCTCGAGTTGCAAGGCGAAGAAACAGCCGTCGGAGAACGCGACGGCGAAGCGGGCAAGATCTTCGGCCGCACGATGCGCCGTGTGGGCGTCGCACAACGGCGTCATAACATGCTCGATCGCTGACCGGAAGTAGGCCAACGCGTGGCCGCGCACCCGCTGCACTGTCTCGGCGGCCGCGGCGTCGTGTTGCCCCTCGATGGCCAGGGTGTAGAACAGTCGCAAAAAGTCCGGATTGGCCGCGACGGCGTCCGCCCCTTGGGTCTGCAGGGCCTCGGCGTGCCGTTCCTCGGACCCGTCGAAGTCCTCCCAGCGGGGCAGCGCGGCAAACCACCGGTCGGCCCCGCGTTCCATCACCGACGCCAGCAGGCCGTCCTTGCTGCCGAAGTGCCAGTACAACGACGTCACCGGCACGCCGGCGGCCTTGCAGATCGCCGAAACCGGCGTCGCCGCATAACCTTTCTCGGCCATCAGCCGTTCGGCGGTATCAAGCAACTGGTCCCGCGATCCTGTGTCTTGCCGAGCCCGGGTCACTCCGCTACTGTAACGAGCGCTACATATATCCGTCAAGCCCTCAGAACACGCTGGACAGTTTCCGAGCACGCTCAGTGCTGTGCGAAGATGCCCGAATGGCGACGGAACCCGCGCATTTCACTCTGGCCGAAAGCGGCGAATTCATCCCCACACGATTTGCGCAAAGTCACTGGGGCGACGACCATCTCAACGGGCCGGCCGTCGTCGGGTTGGCCGCCCGAGCGCTCGAACTTTCCTGCGGGTCGCCGGATTTCATGCCCGCGCGGCTGACGGTGGACTTGTTCAGGGCGGCGCGCGGAGTGCCGACGTCGGTCGACGTGCGACAGTTGCGTGACGGTCGACGGGTACGCAGTGGAGAATGCGAGGTTCGTCAAGAAGGACGAGCGGTAGCCCGCGCTACGCTGCTGCAGTACCGACGGTCGACTGCGCCACCGGGCCGGTTGTGGACGGCGCCGATGTCCTTCGAGGCCCCGCCTGAGCCGAATGACACGTCGCTGACGTGGATCGGAAGCGACGAAGGCGGGTGGAGCCGGTCACCGGGCGATCACCAGAATGGTTCGCGCAAGCGCTTCTACAACCGGGCCATCGAAGTTGTTGCGGGGGAGAAGAACTCGCAGTTCGTCCGAGCAGTGATGGGTGCAGAGGCGACCAGCCTGGTGACGAATCTGGGCACGGAAGGTGTGGGCTATATCAACGGCGACTTGACCGTTGCGCTGGCCCGGTTGCCGGTTGGTGAGTGGATCGGTGTGCAGGCCGACTCGCATTCGGCCTCAGACGGGATCGCCGTCGGGACCGCAACGCTTTTCGATCAATCCGGTGCATTCGGATCGGGTATGACCACTGCGGTCGCCAATCCGGCAGCGCAGATCGATTTCACCAATGACCCGTTCCCCCAACGGAGCCCGTAGCAACCGCGCTCCGCTATGTCGCAGGCGTTTGCGCAGCGTCGGTGCCGCTGCAGGTCGTTGCGGGGCCGATGAAGTCGACCGCGGCGCGAATAGCGGGGCGATGGCGCAAAAGTCGGTAATGCGCCAGCCGGCCGAGCCCCCGGGTGGTCATCAAACGTGCGCCCGGCCACGACTCGACAACCTTGCGGCTCGACTCCCAGGGACTGTCGAGATCGTCGGGGTCGTGAATGAGCAGCATCGGGGGATAGCCGGTACGGGCGGCAACCCGAACCATGTTGGTTTCTTCGAGCGGCATGTCGATACGGCGTTCGAGACGCCGATGCAGACCCGAGCGGATCCGCGGTCCGAAACCGTGGCGCGCCGCGAAAAGGTCGAGGTACAGCGGGAACTCGCCCATCGGCGCCAGCAAGACCAAACGGCCCACCGGCGTCCCCCATGCCGCTGCGAAGGTGACGGCATTGGCGCCCAGCGAGTGGGCGACGACGGCCCGGGCCGGCCCGTGGGTGCGGATGATGGCCGCAACTGCCTCGGCGCACTCGATAGCCGTCGTGCGGCCGGGCGCGAGCACGCCCGGGTCGGACTCGTTATGACTGGGCAGGTCGAACGCGATAACTTGATGCCCTGACTCGACGAGCGGGTTGATGAATATGCCCAAGTGCGGACGACGACCACCCCACCCGTGCACCAGGTAGACCGGCGGCCCCTCACCCCAGGACTCACCCACGATCCGGTGTCCGTCCCAGTAGGCCTCCAACGGCTCGCCCGCAGGGACACCAGGCGGCATACGCAGGCTTGACTCGATCACGGGCGGGGTGCACCACAGCTCGACGGCCCACCGCGATCCCAGGCCAGGTGCAAATCGCTCCAAGAACCAAAAGGCCCTGCGCACCCAACCCGCCACTGGCGGCTGGACACCGGAACCGTTGACGTCGAGGGCGACCTCCGCAGCTCGTGCAGGCACGGACGCTGTGTCGCCGTTTGCTTGGGTCATGTTGCGCGATCCTAACCTGGCATCGCTCACAATCGGCGATCTGACCGCATTGCAGCGGATTGACCTGTTGGTTTCTGAGGATCGAATCCGCGGGCCTGGTATCTCATCGGGTCGGTCGGCGCCGAGCGATGATTGCGGAGTCGGCCTTGTGGGTAGTCGTCTGCCACTGACGTCCGGCTTGGGCTGGGCGCTTGTGATGGGAGGGTTCGATGAGCATGTTCATCCGCCGCGTGGCATGCGCCGTCGCGGTGGCATTGGCACCCATGGCGTACGTGGCAGCAGTGTCGACTGGTGTGGCCTCGGCTCAACCGCCTGATTGCGGTCCGGGCAATTGGTGGAATCCGGGCGCCAATGCGTGCCAGCCGACCGCGCCCCCAGATTGCGGTGCGGGTAACTGGTGGAATCCAGGGGCCAACGCGTGCCAGCCTGTCGTGCCTCCGCCACCGCCGCAGTAGCGGGACCGGGTCGGCGCTCGACGGATTGCGGTCACGCCGCAGGTAGAGCAGCTCGTCACAGCCAAGACCTTTCAGCTAAGTACATAGCCGCTGTAACGGCGGATATGTATAGTGAAGACGTGAAGACGATCACGATCACGATTCCGGAGGAGCTCGATGCGCTGGCTACTGCGGAGGCCCGCCGCCGTGGCATATCCAAATCCGAGCTCATTCGCGTGGGACTCGGTGCCGTGCTTTCGCCGCCACTTGAGTCCGCTGCAGATGACCTTTGGCGCGCTCTCGCCGGATTCGGTTCGGCGGGGATTTCCGCGCAACCGGGTGAGATCGACGACGTCGTCTACGGGACGTGAAGTTCGCCGACACGAGTTGGTGGGTAGCGTGGGCGCTGCCGGGGGATGGCCGGCACGCCAGCGCACTGACCATGCTGGCCGCTCTCGGGCGCTCTGAGCAGATCCTCACGACCAACCTCATCGCTGGCGAGACGTGGACCTTCTTGCGTCGCAAGGACAGCCATCGGACCGCGCTGGCTTTTCTGGACCGGCTCGATACGTTGCAGAGCGCGGAGCGCCTTGTGGTGCACCGCGTTACCGAGGAGCAAGACGCGGCGGCGTGGGAGTGGCTCCGAAAGCATGATGAGCGGGTGTACTCCTATGTGGATGCGACGAGCTTTCGTGTCATGCGTGATCGCCGCTTGCGTGAGGCGTTAGCGTTCGACCAAGACTTCGCTGCGGCCGGCTTCGTGGAAGTCCATGGCACGCGGTAAGTCGGCATACGAAGAGCGGCTGGGGCCCAGGTAGTTTCGTCACCGTGACGAATCACTGTGACCCGTGGGGGGGAAGGACGGGGTTAGCCGGAACGACCTGGGCGGCACCACACAGGCGATCACGTCCGGGAAGAGGCTTTGGCTTTCGCGGGCGGCGGTGGCCGATTCGATTAGACCGCACTTTGTTTGGGAAAAGCCACCATAGACGAGCGGGAGACCGGCTATTAGCATATCAACGGCGACGATCCCAATGGCTGGGCGGCCGTGGTCATCGCTGACGGACTAACGAACGACTATCACCCACACGGACTGGTCGCCTATCTCACCGACCTCATCTCGGGGCGGTTTTCGACCGAAGTGTTCGGTGACGACTCCTTAACACTCATCCGTGCAAGGTTCGTAGCCAGTGGCCGGTGACAGCACCCAGCTGACCAATGAGGATTCGGACCGCATCGAAGCAGTCTGCACGCATGACGGTAGTCGCTACCTTAACTGGTAACGGTGCGTGTTCAACAGGGGTGTGGCGTCCCATGAGCGGTGTAAAAGTGGCCTGACGTAGGCTCCGCTCGCTTGCGTGCATGATTCTATGCGGTGGCGCTGACAAGCTCGGCCGGCGGCGCGCCGCGTCCGAACTCTTTTACACCGCCGGAGGGACACGACCCAACAGGTTCGAGTTCCTGCGTAGCGGAGTAGTGAGTTGCACACTCGTTGCGATAAGGGAACAGAAGCACCGCCACATACTGGTTCAACCCAGCCGACGGCTACTCCGGTTCGCGTTTCGCCTTCTGGTTGGTGTCGTAGGTTGCCATGCCGAGTTCCATCCATGCGGTCAGCAGCGCCTGGTCTCCGGACGCGGCTGCAACATCGTCGTCATCGAGTTGCTCGGCCGATGCGGCGTGCACAGCATCGTAGCCGCGCAGAGCTAAGCGGTGCGCCAGGTCAGCCGCACGGGTCACGACGTGCTCGTCCACCTCAATGACGTCCATCTCGGACCACATCTGGTCAAGACGTCGGCGGGCCTGGGGATGCTCGGCCTCGGTGAGGCGCCCCATTTGCTCCGCTTGTGCGAGGGCTGCTGCGGTTTCAGCGTAGAGCAGCCTCGACGACACGATCACATCGGCGTCATCCCAGAACCGTCGGCACGCCTGGCTGGTTGGCTCGTCGATCAGCAGAGGTACGAAGGCTGCGGTGTCCAGGTAGCCGATCACCGACGCTGCTCGCCGACCAGGTCGCTGACCGTGCTGCCGGTGGTCAGCGGGGTCGGTGCGGGCTGCTTACGGGTTCGAGCGCGCTGGATACGGCCTTCCTCGCGGAGGCGCTCGAGTTTCGTCGGCCGTTGTACCGGCACGATGCGCGCAATTGGACGTCCGTGATCAGTCACGGTCACGGTTCGCCCTTCGCGAACCTCGGCCAGGTGCCGGCTCAACTGGTCACGCAGCTCCCGAATGCCAATCTCCACGACAACCCCCCTCTTCCAAAGTGGCCATCTTCCTGAATCGTATTATAGCCACAAAGTGTCGGGGGCGACAGGTCAGCTCGGACCGCGGGTCATGGAGGTGGACGGGCGATCGACGGGTACGCGAGGTGGTTTTGAGCAGCCGGTCACGGATGAGTTCGGTGGCCGTCGTCGGTGATGATCGCGCCGGCGTTTGACACACCCCGCGACACCAGAATCAGTGAGAAGGATGATCGGCCCGGCGCAGGAACAGTGAGAAAACGAAGATCCGCTGAGAAAGGACAACATGTACCACTGCTGTTAGTTCAAAGGGATTGAGGCACAGGGCAACTCGCTACCTTTTTGTACCGATAAGCGACATTATGTCAAGTGAAGTACTCGGTTTTCATCAGATGAATCACCCTGCCCCAGCCTTTGGTGTGCCCGCTCCCGTCGTTGCCCATTTATCGCCACCACAAAGACGGTATCCTCGGGACACGCCCCTGCTCGAACGTATCGTCGTCGATCCGGAGATCGTCCACGGTCGCCCGGTCGTTCGCGGGACCCGTATGCGCGTCGCCGACGTCCTGGCGCTGCTGGCTGCCGGGTCTTCCGTAGCCGAAATTCTCGAGGACTACCCGTACCTGACCGAAGACGACATCAGGGCGTGCCTTCAATACGCTGCAGCGCAGGTAGATCACGCGATTCTGATCACGTCGTAGCGCGTGCGGTTCCTGATTGATGCGCAGCTTCCGGCCGGCACTGGCGCGGCTGCTTTTTGACCACGGTCACGTCGCCGAGCATGTATGCGATATCGGGCCCGGCGACAGGTCAGACAGGGACCTCTGGCGCTATGCCATCGAACACGACGCAGTGCTGGTAACCAAGGACGAGGATTTCGCCGCGATGCGCTTCTCGACAGCAGTTCGCCCGTCGTGTGGGTGCGGGTGGGCAACACACGGCGCCGGGTATTGCTCGAATGGTTCGAGCCACTGATCGGCCGCGTCATCGAGTTGGTCGCTGCAGGCAACCGTCTCATCGAGCTACGCTGAATTGCACTGCGACGTTCAACCCACCCCAGTCCGAATGCATGGGCGATGGTCGCGTTGGCATCTCCAGCCGAAGGTGACAAACCGGAATTTGCAGCAATCGAATATACAGGGTTACCAGTAATGTGCCGCATGCCCGCTCATCCCAGCCGTTCAACCGACGGCCACAGCGAACGAATACGCCATAGTCGAATACGACGGGTTTGTGTTGCCAGTAACTCGCCGTTTTGTCTTTGTCTGCCAATGGTTTTCGTTGTTTCTCGTCTTGGCGTGGACAGCTGGGCATCACAGCTCAAGCACGAAGCGCAGGGCTTGGTCAATGGACTGCATCTGTTCTGGGCTAACCATCCCCTGGCGAGATGACAGTCGTTCGACGGAGACCGCTCGCAGTTGGTCGCAGCGAGCGTAGGAGATGTGGTCCAACCCGCTGTCCCCTGGTTCCAGTTCGACATGGCTTCGCAGCCCATAACTGGCTGTGGTGATCGGGACCACGACCACCAGCCCGCCCGGTCCGTTGTTGAGAATGTCGACCGACACCACGAGCGCGGGGCGCGTGCTGCTCAAAACCCGTGTCGCTCATGGTTACTGTGCTCGCCATCCGGCCGCTGGCGCATGCCCGTATGCCAACATCTGTGAAACCTGCGACAACTACATCACCGCACCCGAATTCCGGGGTGCCCTCACCGACCAACTCGCCGACATCCAGGCCCTCAAAGCCGACGCCGAAACCCGTGGCTGGACCGACGAAGCCGCCCGCCACGACCGCGTCGCGCACGCCCTCACCGACCACCTCCAACGCCTCAACCGCTAACACCAACCAGCTCTGCGGTTGAAGCGCCCCCGAGGGCCGGATAAAGGAGCGCCTCAATAAAGAGCTCCGCCGCCGAACCGACGTCGTGGGCATCTTCCCTGACCGCACCGCCATCATCCGCCTCGTCGGCGCCGTGCTTGCTGAGCAACACGACGAGTGGATCGAAGGCCGCCGCTACCTCGGTCTCGACGTTCTCACCCGAGCCCGCGCCGTACTGACCAGCACCGACGAAACCACCACACACCAGCCCACCACAACACCAGCCCTGACCGCCTAAACTGCCAGCCGAAGGGTCACGCGATCGAGCGAACTCTTACACCACGCCTCCGGACTTGGCCGCCGTCCGGACGTTCGATGGCAGCATCAAAGACAATCGGCCCGGGATCGCGATACTTCACCATGGCTTCAGGATGACAACGCATGCGTCAGTATTCAATCGACGCACGCGGTCGCCCGCTCCCGCATGACCCAATGGACACGCGCCACGCTATTAAAACCCTGCCCACGCTCTATAGAGCTCTCCCTCAGAGTGCTCTTAGGCCACTCAGGGTCCTTCGTATCAGTTCACGTCGTTCGTCGATTGCCATCGAGTCAGCGGGGGGTGCGTGCACCCGCAAATAACCCTGTGTCACCAGATCACCGACCAGGAACCGCGTCGCACCGAGCGGCAAGGACAGACGAGCGGCGATCTCTGCGACCGAGGGGCTGTGCACACAACACGTCAGGATCTGGCCGCGCACATCATTTCTCCGCCAGCGCGGCGGCTTCGCTGTGGTGTCGAGCGCTTCGACCGGAGCGTCGAGTGGCAGTTCGACGCCGGAGTCGGTACGGCCTCCCGTCAGTGTGTATGGCCGGACCAGGCTCGGCTCGTCGGTGGTTTCCGGATCTGCAAACCACTCGTCGGTCGGTTCGCCCGTGGCCTCGTGGACATGTGCCGAACGATGCGGCTTGTGGTTCTGCAAGAACCGCAGGGCCTGGTCGGCATGCACCGATGCGCGCAGTTCGCTGGACACGACTTTGAGGATGGTGCGGTCGGTGTCGATGACGAATGTGGCCCGTCTGACCGGGAGCAGCCGAGCCAGCATGCCGCGGCGTCGGCTGTGTCGGCGACGCCGGGCCGCCTCACGCGCCACGAAGGATCTCCGCAGCCCGGCTAGTCTGCCCCGGCGCACCCCGAACAGCTCGGACACCACGCCGTCGGCGTCAGAGAGCAGCGGATAGTCGAACGCGCGCTGTTGGGCGAAGTGGGCCTGCTTGTCGACGGTGTCGGTGCTGATGCCCACCCGCTGGGCGCCCACCGCGGCGAATTCGCTGCTCAGGTCCCGGAAATGACAGGCCTGGGCAGTACAGATCGGTGAGGACGCGAGGGGGAAGAAGAACAGGACAACCGGCCCTTCGGAAAGGAACGCAGACAGTTTCCGAGGTCGACCGGTGTGGTCATACAGCGTGAAGTCAGGCGCCTTCTCGCCCGCGATCATCGGCAAAGACTAACGCCGGGAAGCTCTGCGCGACGCCCGACTCGGATAATTCGGTCATCGCCGAGCAGTTACCAGGTGGGAACCGTGATCGGCTCCGCCACGCCGAGGATGCCGGGAACGATCCGCGGGTCGTTGTTCATTGCGTCGCGCTTCTCAGCAATCCCACGGGCCTGCCGACCGGCGACTCGGTCGCAGTCTCCTCGGCGGCGACGAAGGGGTGGCGAAGCCGGACGCCTGTCTCGCCTAGCGAGCGATTAGCTGCACGGATATTGCCCGTTGAGCCGACAATTCGACGGTGGCGAGTAGGAACCGCTCAGCACGCCTCTGAAACCACCTGTGGCTGAACCACCCGGTGCAACGACACGATTCCAATTCGCGGGGGTAACGACAAAGTGCGTGCCATATTGGGTAACGGTGCTATTCCATGCGTGCGAGACGGATTGTCCCGCCGGCATGTCGAATTCAAGCTTCCAATCGCTTAGCGGCACCATGCTCGCGTTGGTGATGCTGAAGCGGGCGATGAAACCGGTCTGCCACGTATGTTCCACCGACAACCTCGCCGTGGCTGCAGCCGCATGAGCCACAGGCGTGACGGCGAGTCCCAGGATGGCAACCATCAATGCCGACGCCGTTACGTGAAGCGCTGTGCGGCAGCGCTTCACATAGTTCTTCAGTCCGGCCATAGCAGGCAACCCTAAAACCAGCCGGGCGATATCGGCCTTCGCATCGCGGTACACTGCAGTACCTTTGCCGAACTGAGGCCGAGATGAAATCTCGGCCTCGCTGATCCTCGGGCTGGTACGCGGGACAAAGTGTTTCGAGCCAAGCGTGAATTCGTTCGGCGACAACAGCGTACCCCAAGTACAGCGGATCGCCGGTCAAGTCCTCGACGTGGCCAGCCAAATCGTCGCGACGCAACCGACGCTCGATGACGACATCGTCGAAGCGCTCCATCATCGTCGCCTTGTCGAGCATCGGCAGCCGACCCAATTCGACTGGGCCATAGACACTTCCGATGCGTTCGCGGTAATAAGGTGAGTGCGTCACCGCGAACCGTACCAGCTCGTCGAGCCGTTTCTGTTGAAAGTTAAGCAGCCGCTCCCGCGGCCACCGCTCTTGATCACTGAGACGGCGGGAAAGCTTTGTGGCTGACCAGAAGTTCGCGATGCGCTTGTGCTTGTGCTTGTGCTTAACGTTCGTGATGTCCCTCGCTCCGCGCCAGGTCGTCCAGAAGCAGGCGATTCATTCGCACCCCGAATTCCGGGTCGACGAGATCCGGCAGAGCCAGCCGCTCGAGCTGCAAACCCGGTTGCATTGCGTACGTCGCGACCGCGAGCTTTCGCGACTCATCGGGCAACTCGTACCCGTGTTCGCATGCGTGAGCTTCGATCGCCCGCATGAAAGGCCTTTGCGCACGCAGGTGGACCTCGCCGAAGCGGGCGCGCAGCGCCGGCCTACGGACAGCGCGCGCCCAGAACTCAAAGAACACGGCGAGCCAGCCATCGTCTCGCCCGCGCCGCCGCAACACGCGGTCGATAACCGCATCCATTCCTTCAGATGCGCCGCCCGCAGCGGCGAGTTGAGCCTCGGCCTCGGCGATGCCGCGCGTCGCCCGCCGCTCGTACACGGCGAAGAACAGCGTTGGCCGCACATTCGCCCTGGTGTAGATCGGATCGCCGGTGAAGCCGGCTACACCAAAGGCGGCCTTGGCGGCAGAGTCGGCGCCAGGATGAGTGTGTGGCATAGTTATGGCATGCGTCGCATACGATTGAGCACCACCGTTGATGCCAAGTTGTTGACCGCTGCGCGCGGTCTGCGGTCGGGAAGCACGGATGCCGCCCTCATCGATGAGGCTCTCGACGCCCTGCTAGCTCGTCATCGATCGGCTGAAGTAGATGCGAGTTATGCCGCTTATGACGAGCACCCGGCTGATGAGCCCGACGAGTGGGGCGACCTGGCGTCGTGGCGGCGAGCTGCTGGCGCGTCGTGACCGCATTGCCAGCACGCGGAGAGGTGTGGTGGTGCGAGATGGCGGAGATCGGCCGACGCCCGGTTGTGGTGTTGTCGCGCGACGCGGCGATCCCTCGGCTTCGGCGCACACTCGTCGCTCCGTGCACCACGACCATCCGGGGGGTGGCAAGCGAGGTCGTCCTTGAGCCTGGCCTCGACCCGATTCCCCGGCGTTCGGCGGTGAACCTGGATTCGGTCGAAAGTGTCTCGGTCGCAGTCTTGGTCAGTCGGCTTGGCCGGCTTGCCGATACCCGGATGCGCGCGATTTGTGCGGCGCTTGAGGTCGCAGTTGATTGTTCAGGTTGATACCGGCGCAAGGCGACAAGTTCGCCTGGTCACCCCCGAACACGCGACCACCGCAAACATCACCGCGACCGCGGTCAGCGCCCTGCAAACCACCCCGCCATTGTCGACGACCGAGCTGCTTACCACCAGGAGGATTCACTACTTTGAGCGCCCGTCAGCGTGTCCACGTGGTAGCGGCTGGCGGTCCATGGCGGTGCATCGGCAGTAGGTGCCAGTGTGACAGTGACGCGCTCCTTGCCTACTGTGAGAAAGCCAGGTACCAGGTACGTGTCATCGAGCCAACGGTGTATGCCGTTGCTGCGCGGCTGTAACCATGTACCGGCGGGAATGCCGTCTATGGCTACGTCGGCTGACTGAAATCCCGCTGCTTGGTCCGACGTGCGGCGCAGCAGGATGCCGTGGTTGTCCGGGGCGAGTGCGACGTCGAAGGTGGTCGCAGTTCGGGTGGCGTGGACTACCCCGACGACTGGGCGGGTGTCTTCACTGCCCTCGTATTGGCTGACCAGTAGTTGGTCACTGGCGTCAGCATCGTTGTAGCCGTGCAGGATTCGGCTGACGGGATCGGTGGGGTTGACGTCGTCGCTCGGTGTGGCGGCGTCGTCGGGTTGTGCGTAGAGGAAAGCCGTTGAGCTGTAGTCGGGTTGGACCATGTTGCGTTTGCCGTGCTCGATGCCGAATCGGATCGCCGAGTGGTAGTCGATAGCCTCCGGGAGCATGAGCCGATAGGCAGCCACGCAGTAGTCTGCGCATCCGCCGGTGGCCGTACGTTGATCCGGCTGTCCGGTGAGCGGATCGCTGAAGTGCTTGCCGTTCTTGAAATACCAGCCGCCCTCGTAGAAGTCCTCGGTGCCGGTGCCGTACCACTGGGGCGATTCGGCACCGTCGGTGTATACGCGTTCGGCTCCTTCCAGAAAGTAGGGAGCGTCATCGCTGAACGACGTCCTGATCCGACTACCGCGGATGGTGTGGCTGACGCCAACAAACTTGCCGTGGCCGTGTTCGTCGGCGAACAACCAGTCCTGACCTGCTGTCGTTGGTCCGGCGTGCGAGCGCGCGGTGAAGTAGCCGGCGCGACCACTCGCCAATGCGGGTCCCCACTGGGGGTCGGGTGTGATCACGACATCGCTGTCGATACCCGCTACGGGATCGCCCGTCGTATTGACGATGGCGACTTGCGCTGAGCGGGCGAACGGCATCGGCCACCACGCCGACAACGACAGCGGCCCCCCGGGCTGCGGGATCGTGGCGAACAGCAGCGATCGCACGTCGTTGGCGCCCAGGCCCGCACCGAAGAATTCGCCAAGGGGCGAGTCGACTCTGGTTTCGCCGTCGAACTCGATCTGCAGCCGCAACCCGGACAGGAGCTGATCCGTAGGCAACCATAGGTGCAGCGCCGAAACACTCGCTGGCCCAGTCGATTCCGCGATCGTCACGCCATGTCCGGCGGGGAGATCGACGACGCGACTGGTATGCACCGCCGTGGGTGCGGCGGGCTTGGGGTCGGCGGTGCCTGCGGCGCGGAGCATGGCAACTACGTCGAGCGCGGTATCGGAGCGCGAGAAAGTGGTCACGCCGTCGGCTGTCGAGAAGTGTCGATAATCGACGTGGTAGTACTCCAAATTGGACGCGACGCTGATCCGCATCGACTCCCGATACGGCATCGGCACCTTGACGTAAACTCCGCCCGGCGATTGTGCAGCGTTGGCTACCAGAGGCCACACGAACGGCGCACCCAGCGCTCCATCGACCAACGATTGCAATGGTGCGTCGATCGCCGTCTGCCCATCCAGCTCGATGCGGATCGTTCCCAGCGCGGTCACATTGCCGCCATCGCGGGTGAACCAGATCGAATCAATCTCTCCCGCACCGTGATCCTCCGCGATGACACAGCCGGCACCCCCGAAAGCCAGACATCCCCCGCTGCCGTTCTTGTTGCCGGTGGAGATGTCGAAATCGCCGCCGCTGCGATCAAAGCTCGACACCTGCAGGCTTTGCGTGTCGGGGCTGAGGTACGGCAACCGATCCAAGCGCCGATAGGTGTCCCAGCCCACCAGCCGGGCGCCGGAACTTGCGACCACCGGCTCGGCCGACGCTACGCCGACGGCACCGACACCGGCCACCCCGGACAGCAGTACCACCGCTGCAGACAACGCCCGAGCGGCCAACCGCATAGGGACAAACGTTACTTTTCGGCACGGTGGGCGGATACTGCATCCGGGCGTAGGCAGATCCCCCACTTTTGACCGAGAGGCAATCGGTGACCTATTCACACCGGCGGCGTGCTGTGACCGGCATCGGCACCTGGGCGCCACGGTGACCGCGGATCGCTGTTTTGCCAGCGTGATGCTCGACGAGGAACTGTGGCGCTCGCTGGCGGCGATCGGTGCAGACCACCAGGTGGCCTGGGTGCATGGCTGTGCCCTCGAGCACGGTCACGGCGGTGAGCACCGGGCCTTGGCGTACCGCGGCGGCGGGCAGGACTACTGGGTGCAATGGGACGAGAAGAGGAAGCCGCGCCTCGACACTGCCGTCGACGCCACACCGCCTGCGCCGCAACCGGCGCCACCGCCGACGCTAACGTCCGCGGCGTCCGCTTCTGCGCAGCCGGATTCGCCAACGTCGGTGTCCCAGACCGATGCGCTGTGGGCCATCGCCGCGGCCCTGGAGCGCCTCGCCGACGTGATCGCCGCCGCCTTCGATCTGAGCGACAAGCCGGGACGACACAGCGGCCGTGGCCACAGCCTGGATCCTGACTGACGCGGGCGCGTTGGCAGTATCTGGCAGTTCACCGCGTGGATCTGGCACCAGCCGCTGAGCTTTCCTATTGGGGTTGGTGCTAGGTCCAAGGAGGAACGCCGAAATGCCACAACTCGAACTCGAGCAGGCGACCATCGAATATCAGGAGTTGGGCCCGCAGGATTCGCCCCATGCTCCGGTCCTTTTTGTCCACGGCATCCTGGTCGACGGACGACTGTGGCGCGAGGTCGCCGAAGGGCTGTCGCGCCGCGGTTTTCGGTGCATCGTGCCGACGTGGCCGCTGGGCTCGCACACCATCCCGGTCACCGAACCCACCGCACTGTCGCTGGCCGGTGTCGCCGAGATGATCAACGACGTGATTGTCGCGCTCGGCCTTTCCGATGTCACGCTGGTCGGCAGCAATACCGGAGGCGGCATCTGCCAATTGGTCGTCGACGCCTACCCGGACCGGGTCGGCCGCCTGGTGCTGACCAACTGCGATGCCTTCGACAAGTGTCCGCCGTTCCCCATCGACATCGTGTTCGGGTTGCTTCGCGGCCCCATTTCGATCAAGGTGCTTTTCGGGCAGATGCAATTGCGGGTGCTGCGTCATTCGTCACTTGGCTTCGGTCTGCTGGCCAACCGGCCTGATCCGGACCTCACCTCCGCCTGGCTGCAGCCCTGCCCCAGGGATTCACGTATCTGCCGCGACCTGGCGACGCTGCTGCGCCAGGTGGGCACCACCGATCTCACCGACGTGGCCACCCGGCTCCCCCAGTTCACCAAGCCCGTCACGCTGGTGTGGGGCCAGCGGGACCGCTGCTTCACCCCGCAGCTGGGCCGACGCCTGGCCGGGTTGTTCAGCGATGCGAAGCTGATCGAGGTACCAGACGCGAAAACCTTTGTTGCCCTTGATGAGCCGCAGGTGGTGATCGACGCGGTAGCGGCGATCGGATAGTTCAGCAGCGCGACACGGCGGGCTGGGCAAAGAGATTGCCCCACTCACGGCGTGCCGCCGACTGGGCATCGGCGAACGTGCGGGATGACTTACCGCCGTTGCCCGCCAGATGCACCAGCGCCCAGGCCATCGCGAACACCGGCATCCTGTGACGCTGTGCTGCGCTGAGCAACTCGTGCAACGCCGTCTCCGAATTGCACCGACGAACGCCGATCAGAATGCCTTGCGCCGTATCGAGAATGCGCCCATTTTGCGGGCCGGAAGAGATCTGGGAGTGGCCCCAGTCCGCCGTCATGCCGTGCTACCTCCCTTGCAACCCCTCCATGTATTTGCCACCCACATGGCGACAAGGAATTCCGTTGGGGTGCACAACTTGCGCACTGTGCCATGATTTGTGCATCAGCCGTAATGCACCAGATCACCGCAGGCATCGATATGGACCTGTGATCATCTCGATGCTTTAGCGAACTGGCTCAATGATGTTACGGAAGCGCGTCCGATGTCCTTCGGTCAGCCGTGGGGCGCCTCGGAGATCTTGCTGTCGGGCTTGCCGAGCGTCTGGCAGTACGTCATCGCCGACAGACGCGTTGCCGTTATCTCCACCCCGTTGGGATCGGTTCCACTTTTGTCCTTGAGCATCTTGGTGATCTCGTCGTTCTGCTTTTTCTCGTCCTGCGTGGTGAAGTCCTTGCATTTTGTGTCGCCACCGGTGTTGACGATCTGCGACGCAGAGCATCCGCTGAACAGGAGCGCGGCGATCCCGATCGCAGCGGCTGCAACTGGCTTCATCGTGGGCCTCCTGAATCGACGTGGTAACTACTTATACACCCGTGCGCGTGATTCCAAACGCACAGCGCCTGTTCAGGAGCGAACTTGCTTGGCCGACAATGTTTTCAGAACTACATTTGCGCCCAGACGATCTTCGTTTGCAGGTAGGTCTCGATGCCCGCCTTGCCGGATTCGTAGCCCCAGCCCGATTGCTTGTATCCGCCAAAGGGCATCGAGTGATCGAATTGCATCTGGCAGTTGAGCCCGACGGTTCCGGCCTTCAGGCGCTTGGCCACCCGGTGGGCCCGGCCGAGGTCGCGGGTCCACGCCGTGGCAGCGAGCCCGTAGGTGCTGTTGTTGGCCAGGGCCACCGCTTCGTCGTCGTCGTCGAACGGCAGGATTGTGACCACGGGCCCGAAGATCTCTTCCTGGAAGAGCCGGCTGCTGTCGGGGTCCACGTTGGTGACCACGGTCGGGTGCACGAAGTATCCCTTTCGGTCCAGCCGGTACCCGCCGGTGACCAGCTCGACTCCGTCGGCCTTGCCCTGATCGAGGTAGCCCAACACGCGGTTGAGCTGCTTTTGACTGATCAGCGGGCCGATCATGGCGCCCTGTTCCTTGGGCCCGCCCAGCTGCATGCTGTTGGCCATGTTGGCGATGCCCTCGACCACCCGGTCGTAGACGCTGCGCTGGGCGAAGATGCGTGATCCGCACACGCAGGCCTGCCCGGAGTGGATGAAGGTGCCGAACGACGCCATCGGGATGGCCATGTCCAGGTCGGCGTCCTCGAAGATCAGCACCGGCGACTTGCCGCCGAGCTCCAGCGTGATCTTGTTGAGGTTGCTGCTGGCGGAGGCATGCACGATTTCGCGGCCGACTTCGGTCGAGCCGGTGAAGGCGACCTTTTCGACGTCGGGGTGTGCGGTGATCGCCGCACCCGCGGTGTGCCCGTAGCCCAGCAGCAGGTTGACGACACCCTCGGGCACGCCGGCCTCGGCCAGGATACGGTCCAGGACCAGCGCCGACAGCGGGGTCTCCTCGGCGGGCTTGACCACGCTGCTGCAGCCCGCCGCCAGCGAGGGCGCCAGCTTGGCGCAGAAGTTGAACACCGGGCCGTTCCACGGGAAGATCAGCCCCACTATCCCGTAGGGCTCGCGCAGCGTGTAGACGTGCTGGTGCGATTCGATCCCGGTCAGCCCGCCGGTGTTCACGTCGCGGGCGATGCCGTCGATTTTCGTGCACCAGCCCGCGTAGTAACGGAACCACTCGGATCCGACTTTGGTGATGATCTGCGCCTGCGCCGGTGGGATGCCGGCATTGACAGATTCGAGTTCGGCGAGGATGTCCGCGTTTTCGTCGATCAGATCGGCGATCCGCCACAGCACCCGGGCCCGCTCGTAGTCGGCCATGCCCGACCACACTCCCGATTCGGCGGTCTCCTTCGCCCGCGCCACCGCTTGGTCGACGGCTTCGGGGCCGCAATCGGTGAACTCGGTGAGCTGCCCTTCGGTGGCGGGATCGATGATCGGAATCACCTCGCCGGTGCCCGGTCGTTTACGAATCTCGTCGAGCACATCCTGGACCGTCATAGATCTCCCCTTCTCGCGTCATTGCGATGTCTTGGCTTGGGGGCGTCCGTTCCATCGGGGATCGCCAGGCGTAGGTTATGCGCTTAACCAGCGAATGTCCAGGCTACGTGGAGGCCCGCACGATCAGGTGCGCGACCTCGGTGGGCTGCGGTGCCGGCGGCGCCGGATAGCCCAATTCGCTGAGCACAGCCGCGATCGCGGCGTCGGCCACCGCAACGGGGTTGAACTCCACCGTGGTCAGCGGTGGCGAGCTGATTTCGCCCATGGGATTGGCGTCCACACCGATCACGGCGAGGTCGGCCGGGCAGCGCAGTCCCGCCTCGCGGATACCGTGGAGGATCAGACATGCGATCTCGTCGCTTTGCGCGCACACCGCGGTGACGCCGGCACGCACCCAGCGCGCCACCACGTCGGCTGCGTTGTCGACGGTGACGTCGTCGACGCTGATCGGCGGAAGACCGTGCGCGTGCGCGGCACGGGCAACGCCTTCGAGCCAATAGTCGCCCAGCGCACGCCATTTGGCGACCGCGGTGTAGGCAAACGCGATGTTGCGGTGGCCACGGGAGACCAGGTGCTCGACGCGCAGCGCGCCGACCGAAAGATGCGGATCGCCAAGGGCGGGCAGCGTCCCGATCTCGATCAGGGGCACATTGGCGGCGTCCACCGCGCCCCGCGCATCTTCGCTCAGCGGGAACAGGCTGGTGACGGCGACCGGGTCGAGACTCTCGACCGCGTCGATGACGTGCTGGTCGTTTTCGGTCTCGAAAATCTGCACCTGCAGCAAACCGCGGCGGGCCAGGTCGGTGGTCATTCGGCTGCCGGCCTGCATCGGCATCTCGCCCACCGCCACGCGCGGCACCACATACAAGACCACCCCGCTCTTGCCGCTGGCGAGATTGCGTGCGGCGACATGGGGCCGGTAGCCGAGCTGCTCAGCCGCCCGGTAGACCGCCTCGCGGGTGCGCGGGGAGATACGCCGGCCTTCTGAGTTGTTCAGGACATAGCTGACCGTCGCGGTCGACACGCTCGCCAAACGGGCCACGTCGGCATGCGTGGGCCGCGTGGCTTTGGCTACTTTCGGTGCCTCACCGTTCGGATCGGCCATGCCTCATCGTGACACGACGACATGCCATCCGGCACAAACGCGGGTTATGTTGCGCCCGATGAAATTCGTATTGGCCGGCTATGGGAGTCGCGGCGACGTCGAGCCCTGCCTGGCCGTCGGCCGGGAGCTACTGCGGCGCGGTCACGACGTCCAGATGGCGGCACCGCCCGACATGCTCGGCTTCGTCAAATCGGTGGGGCTTGCCGCGGTCGCCTACGGGCAGGACACCCAGGAGCAGTCGAACACGGCCACGGATTTCGTTCGCCGCATGCGGAATCCGATCATTGCGTTGGCCGAGGTCGCCGAGCGTGTTACCCAGGCATGGTTGGAAAAGAGCACGGCGTTGACGTCGCTGGCCGACGGGGCGGACCTGCTTGTGGCGGGCATGAACGAGCAGGCCCTCGCGACCAATGTCGCTGAGTACCACGGCATTCCGCTGGCCGCTCTGCACTTCTTCCCTGCCCGGATTTGGTCGTCGGACTCGATGTACGCACCGATCGTGAAGGCAGCCGATGAGGCCCAACGCCGTGCCTTGGGTCTGCCGGAGACAACCGTGCGGCAAACCACGGTATCGCTGGAAATCCAGGCCTACGACGAGCTGTGTTTGCCCGGGCCGGCGGCCGAATGGCTGAAATGCGATGGCCGGCGGCCCTTCGTCGGCGCGCTGACGCTGGGGTTGCCGACGGATGAGGACGACGAGGTCTTGTTTTGGGTTGCGGCAGGAACGCCACCGATCTACTTCGGCTTCGGCAGCACGCCGATCGTGTCCCTCGCGGATCTGGTCGACATGATCGGCGCGGCCTGCATGCAGTTAGGCGAACGCGCGTTGGTATGCGCGGGCGCCAACGAGTTCGGCAGCATTTCGCATCCCGAACACGTGAAGATTGTCCGCTCGGTGAATCACGCCGCCGTGCTTCCTACCTGCCGCGCGGTCGTCCATCACGGGGGCGCCGGTACCACCGCCGCCGGCATGCGGGCCGGAATCCCCACATTGATCCTCTGGCACTGGTTGGATCAGCCTGTCTGGGCAGCCGGTGTCGAGCAGCTGAAAGTTGGCTCCGGACGCCAGTTTTCGGCTACCACTCGGGAATCGCTGGTGGCGGACCTCCACACCGTCCTCAGTCCGCAGTACGCCGGCCGGGCCGCCGATGTGGCCGCCCAGATGAGCACGCCCGCCCAAAGCGTCACCCGCGCCGCCGACCTCTTGGAAGATGCTGCCCGCCAGCGTTAAACGGGCCACACTTCGCGTCGCCAAGCGGCGTCGAAGAACATCCACTCGTAGCGCGCCGCCGTGGCGAAATGCTCCCGTGCACGAGCTTCTTCGGTGGCGCTCAGCGTCGTTCCCACCTCGTCGGCCAGCGTCAGCACCTCGGCGACCAGCGTTTGGTACTCGTCGTCCGCATAGGTGTCAATCCAGCGTTGATAGCGCGAGTCCGGCGAGCCCCGCGTGACCAGTTCCGCCCCTACCTCGGCGTAGATCCAGTAACACGGCAACACCGCCGCCACCCCCTCGGCGAAGCTGCCGCAGCACCCCGTGGCCAGTAGATAGCTGGTGTAAGCGCGGGTCGTCGGCGCAACCGGCACGGTATCGGGCTTTTCGATGCCGAGTTCGGGCAGCAGCGATTCGTGCAGGGCCAGTTCGACATCGACGGTGGCGGCGGCGTGCCGCGCGAACATCCCGACGTCCGCCATCGTCGGCGCCTTGCTCCCGACGATCGTCAGCGTCCGCGCGAAATCCTTCAGGTAGTACGCGTCCTGGACCACGTAGTGAGCGAAAGCCGCCGGGTCGAGCCGACCGCCGGTGAGGCCGGCCAGGAATGGATGCTCGAGTATCGCGGCATACGTGTCGGACGCCTCGGCCCACAATCGTCCGGTCCAGCCATCTCGCCTCACTCCTGCGATGATTCCAGGTGTGCAAAGCACCGATGTCGGGGTGATCGGCGCCGGAATAGTCGGCCTGGCCACCGCCGTCGCGCTGAAGGAACGCGGCGCATCGGCGACCGTCTACGAGCGCGGCGTGCCGGGACAGGGTCAGTCGGGTGGCCAGTCACGCATCTTCCGGCATGCCCACGACGATCCCCGCCTGGTTGCCCTCGCCAAGTCCAGCCGGCTGATTTGGGATGAGTGGGCAGACCGGTTCGGGGTCGAATTGGTCTCTGAGGACGGTGTGGTGGCGATGGGGCCGACCGCCGAGCGCCGCCTCGAGGTCTTGCAGGAGGTGGGTGGGCTCGCGGTTCGCCGCATCGATGCCGGCGAGCTGCGCGAGCGGCTGCCTATTCTCGGCGACTTCGACGGCGACGCGGTCCTCGATGAGCGCGGCGGCTCGATTCGCACGACGGCGGCCATTTCTGCGCTCGCCGCCGCGCTTCCCGGCGAACTGGTCGCCGACGAAGTGCTGCTGGTGCGTCCCACGCCGGTCGGCGCCGTCGAGGTCCGCGCCGGCGGTGTTACCGCCGAACACGACAGCGTGGTGGTGTGCGCCGGCCGCGGCACCGCTTCACTCGCGCGCGGGGTTGGTCTTGCGCTGCCGGTCCGCACCGGCGCCCACGTGCGCCTCACCTATGACGTCCGTGGTGAGCCGCCGCCCATGCTGGCATGCCTGCAGGACGGCAGCGGCACGTTCGGTGAAACCGGCATCTATGCGGTGGCGGAGCCGGGCAACGGCCGCTACGCCGTCGGGCTCAGCGACTACGTCGACGCCCCCGACGGTGGCCTGCTGGATCCCGCGGCCCTGGCGCAGCTTGCCGAGCGGGCAACCGCTTACGTCGAACGTGGGCTGCCCGGCCTTGTTCCCGAACCAGTCGACGTCCGCCACTGCTGGGTCACCGAATTGCCCTGGGGCTCAGATGGTGTGGCCGTCTGGGCGGTCGACGGGATGTATTTCGTTGCCGGACACAATCTTTACAAGCACGCACCAGCACTTGGCCGCGCGCTGGCGGCCGCGGCCACCGGTGATGGACTGCTCGACGAGCTGCGGCCCGACGCACAACTGGGTAACGCTACGGCGCGCCCAATGCACCGCTGAGGTATTCGGCGCGGCAGGCCCGGCGGGCCAGCTTGCCGCTGGTGGTACGCGGGATTGCGCCGGCGGGCAGCAAGCGCAGGTCGGCGACGGTCAGCCCGTGCCGGTGTGTCACCGCTTTCCGGATCGCCTCGATCGCCGGCTGCGGATCGCCGCGGCCGGTGCCCGCAGCGCGTTCGGCAACGATCACTAGGCGGGTGGCGCTGTCGTCGTCGTTCGCCGGCACTGTGAAGGCGGCGACGTAACCTTTCCGCACCGTCGGCGATGCCTCGGCAGCGGTGGCCTCGATGTCCTGCGGATAGTGGTTGCGGCCGTCGATTGTCACCAGATCGGCGATCCGTCCGGTGACATAGAGGTCACCGTCGAGATACGTGCCCAGGTCCCCGGTCCGCAGCCAGGTGCCGTCGCTGCGTGAGCCGTCGGCGTGGCTGCCTTCGGAAAGCCGGGCCCGCACCTTGGCACCGAAGGCTAGCCGGGTTTCGTTGGGCCGTCCCCAGTAACCGCGGCCGATGTTGTTGCCCTGCAACCAGATTTCGCCGACTTCACCGTCGGGCAGTTCCTCGCCGGTGTCGGGGTTGACGATCACGGCCCACTGGCTGCGGGCGATCCGGCCGCAGGACACTTGCGCCACCGCATTGGGGGCGTCCGCGGCGACGCGCACGGCATGACCGGCGCCCAGTTGCTCGCGGTCGAGATACACCACCGACGCTTGCGCAGCCGGATCGATGGTCGAGACGAACAGGGTTGCCTCCGCCATCCCGTATGAGGGCTTGAAGGCGGTGCACGGCAGCCTGTACGGCGCGAACGCCTCGTTGAACGCAGTGATCGCATCGATGCTGACCGGTTCGGAACCGATGATCAGCACCACATTGCTCAGATCGACGTTCTCGCCCTCCGCCGGTAGGCCACGCTGTGCAGTCCACTCGTACGCGAAGTTCGGCGCGGCGGTGACCACTCGGCTGTGCCGCGACTCGGCAGACATCGCATGGATCCAGCGCTGTGGCCGACGCAGAAACGCGGTTGGCGACATCAAGGTGGAGTGTCCGCCGTACACCGCAGGAAAGCCGATCATCGACAGACCCATGTCGTGGTAGAGCGGTAGCCAACTGACGCCGTGAGTGTTTCGGTCCAGCAGGTCGATCGACAGGATCATCTGTATCAGGTTTGTGCCGACCGCCCGGTGCGTGACCTCGACGCCGACTGGAGGCCGCGTCGACCCGGAGGTGTACTGCAGATGCGAAATGTCGTCGATGTCGATGGGGGCCGGGACGAACGCATCGGCCGCCGCGTCGGGTATCTGGTCGATGACGAGGGTTTGCGGTCGCTGGTTGCGCGGCAACGTGTCCAGATACGCACCGACGGCATCGGTCGCCGCAACCGTGGTCAGGACAACCGCGGGTCGGGCATCGCGAAGCGCGATGTCGAGGCGTTCGGCATGGCCCGGCAGCTCCGGCGCAAACAACGGTACGGCGATGGTTCCCGCCTTGACCGCCGCGTAGAACCCGGCCACGTAGTCGAGCCCCTGCGGCGCGAGGACTGCGACCCGATCCCCCCGTGCGGCAATCTGTTGCAGGCGCGCACCGATGGCCCGTAGTCGGATACCGAATTGAATCCAGGTCAGCTCGACGGCCTGCCCATCACTGGAACGGTTGTAGTCCAGATAGCGATACGCGATCGAGTCACCGACATTCGCGATGTTGCGGTCAATCAGAGAAATCAGGTTGACATCCGCAGGCAGCGAGACGCCGCCCTCGGCGTCCAGGCAGTCCTCGATCTGTAGCAAGCCCTGACCGGTCACGGATTGCTGCGGGGCGCCTCGATCCATACCCGCAGTTTAGGCGCCGGGACGGCGTGCCCCGGCGAATCTGTGTGCGGCATCACGAGATCTATTGATATGCAGTGGTTTTGAAAACCGCAGCAGTGTTGCGCATCACTCCTGTGCGGGTTGCCCGTCTCGCGCGCCCAGTACCCGAAGTAGTCGATGTAGTCGGCGAGCGGCGCTCGGGGCCGGTGCAGCCGCGGTCCGGCGGTCATTGACCGTTTATCTCGCCGGAGATTCCGCGCTCGATACTCGCCTGCGTCGCGGCCGGCAATACGATGAGGCCGTCGAGTTCTTTGCGGGCAACGTCGTATGCGCTCTGGCGCTCCTGTGGTGTCGCGCCGGCGTCGGACGCCACCCGCAGCAGGTGTTCGGCGCGCGCGATGCGCTGCTGATCGTCTCGGGAGAAGTTGTTGCGGCGCAGGCGTTTTGCCTCCGCTTCGGCAATATTGAATGCGGTGACATAGTCTTCGACAGCCGCCAGGTAGCGGCCGGCCGCGTCGCTGTCGTCGAGCAAATCTTCGGCTTTGGCCGGTCGCAGCAGGTCAGCCCGGAGCTTGGCCTTGTGGAAGTCGATCGTCAGCGGGTGGCGCATGTCGGTCATCAGTGGGAATTCCAGCAGCTTGGCGACGTCCAGTTCGTACTCCAGCCAGCGCGTGTCCGTTCGGTCGTGCTCCGCTATGACCCGGGTCAGCGACCGCCACCGCGCCGCCGGGTTGGCGGTGCCGGGCGAGGACACGGTCCGGTCGGCCTGGTCTCGCGCGCGAGTAAAAGCCTTGATCACCGCAATGACCGCCCCGGCCAGCGGCAGCGCCAGAATGAGGAACTCGGCCAACCGGAACAGCAAACCCACATGGCCAGGATGCCACCGACCTCACAACGGCGACTCGTGCATCACCAGCGTGATGAAGACGTAGGCCATGCACATGAGCAGGTTCAGGGAAGCCAGAACCAGACCGGCGACGATGAGCCAATGTATGACGTCGCGGCGCCTGCGCCTCAACTTCGCGTGACGCTGCTGGCGCATGATCTCCGTCGCGGTCAGCGCGAAGTTGACGTCGACCAATTCGTCGGAGAGGAAGGGCGCACCGGCTGCGATCTCTTGGAGGCGCGACGCTGGAATTCCGACGCCCACCCCGGCAAAGCGCCGGCTCATCCGTCGTGCCCGCCTGCGACTGAGTGACGCGTGTCCCCCGTCCCACAGGTTAGACGAGGCCGGCATAGCGATCACTTTAATGCGACAGGGCCGTCGCGGAAGACCCGTTTACGGCCGCGTCGGCTCGTCAGGCCCGCCGTTCGCGGACCTTGTACGTCGCGGGCCACGACTTCTTGGAGTCATCACCCACCAACGGCGTCCCCAATCCCCCGACTTTGATGTCGTAGGGCTCCTTGCCGGCGCCGACTTCACGCTTGACGTGTTCTTGAGCCAGGTAATAGAGCTCGTCGATCGTCGCTTCGTCGTAGGCAACGAACGTCGTCTTGCGCGCAACGTTGTCCGAGGCGCTCGTCATCGTGGTGAACAGGATGTTCGACGCGAGGGCCGCCAGCGCGAAGAGCGTGACCGGGATGACCCAGTAGCAGGTGAAGGACAAGGGCCTGCTCGAGTCGATAACGGTGGCGTCGGCCGCGGCGAGGGATGGGATCAGTGACGACACCGTCATTGCTGCGAAGACGGCGACCCACATCCAGGTAAGCAACGTGGTGACCCGCCCGACCGCCTCGTTCCTGACCGCGTCGGCGGACCGGTCTGTTCCCACAGCCTCGGCGACGAACGGCTTGCCGATCAGCACTCCGGCCAGTGCCAGCGCGAACAGCGCTGCGTAGCTCAGCGGCTGCAGCCACCGCTCGTGGAAAGCCTGGCTCATCGTGAACGTGAGAGCCGCCAGCACCACAAACGTTCCGACGGCCCCGATTTCGAGCGTGCCTCGCGGCGCTCTTCGGGCCCGCCCCAGCGTCCAGGCGGCGATAGCGACCGCCAATGCGACCAACACCGAGACGGCGAACGGGACGTTACCGACAAGGACCCAATAGACGATCCACGGCGCGAGGCCGACCAGAATTCCCACGATCGGTCAGTGTATGACCGGTCGGATTGCTGCGTGTGGGTGAGCGGCGTCGCGTCCGCGCTCGGCTATCGTTGGTTAGTTTCGAACTCTCACTTCAGAGGGGCGACTGTCGATGCGATACAACCCTCCCCCCAACTGGCCCAAGCCGCCCGAGGGTTGGGTGCCGCCACCTGACTGGTCGCCTGATCCGTCCTGGCCGCCGCCGCCGAAAGGCTGGAAGCTCTGGGTCGACGATCCCGTCGACTCGCAGAAGACCAAGTCCCGGTTGGAACGACTTCAACGCAGCGACGACGTGGAGTACTTCGGCAATGACCGGGCGTGGTCCGACGATTCCGAGGCGGTAGCGCCCGTCGACCAGCTGAGCGCTGAGCCATTGCCGGCAGGGCCTACCGAAGTCGCACCCGAGGACTTGTCTGTGCACCATCTCGGGCGTCGCGCCGCCATCCGGTGGGACGACGAGCGCAGATACGACCTCGGGACGATCGTCGCCGTGTCGGCCGATTCGGGGGCGATCACCGTCAAACTCGCCGGGCTCGAAATGCCGGTTTCGTTCGCGCGTGAGGGACCGCGCGGCGGCGCCAATCCTCGCCTCTACGTGTGGATTTGACCTCCGGTCAGCCCGGTTCGCCGACCTTGACGAGCATCTTGCCGATGTTGGCCCCGGTGAAGAGCCCGTTGAGGGCGTCGACGCAGGACTCGATGCCCTCGTAGACGGTCTCGCGGTGCTTGAGCAGGCCTTGTTGCTCCCACTGGCGTAACGCGGTGAAGGCCTCGTCGAAGCGGCCCCACTCGTCGAGTGCGTTAAACCCTTGCATCAGGGCGGTTTTGGACAGCAGGTTGACATAGTTCGCCGGGCCCGGATGCTCACCGGTCAGGTAGCTGGAGATGACGCCGCACAGCACGACCCGCGCCTTGTGCGCCAGCCGGCCCAGCACCGCGTCAAGGATCGGCCCGCCGACATTGTCGAAGTACACGTTGACGCCCCGGGGGCAGTGCTGCTTGAGCGCGGCGGCCAGGTCGCCCGCCCGGTAGTCGATGCATGCGTCGAACCCGAAGTCCTCCACCACCGCCCGGCACTTCTCGGGCCCGCCGGCAATCCCCACGACCCGCGCGCCGGCGATCTTGGCGATCTGCCCGGCCACCGAGCCGGTGGCGCCGCCGGCGGCCGAGACGACCACCGTCTCTCCCGCCTGGGGCCGGCCGATACCGGTCATGCCGAAGTAGGCGGTGGCCCCGGTCGGGCCGTAGACCGACATCACCGCGAGTTGGTCCACCCCCGGCCCCGGGACAGGTGTGGTGAACACGTCGTCGCGCACGATCACGTATTCCTGAAAGCCCGTCAGGGTGGTCACTACGTCGCCGACGGCGTAGACATCGCAGCGGGTCTTGACCACCTCGCCGATCCCGGCCGCGCGGATGACCTCGCCCAGCTGGACCGGGGGCAGATAACTCGGCTGGTCGTTGAGCCACGTTCGGACTGCGGCGTCAATTCCCACATAGGTGGTGCGGACCAGCGCCTCGCCGTCGGCGGGTTCGGGCGCCGGCGACACGACCAGCTCGGTGTCCCCGGGCTGTACCAGACCAGTCGGGCGGCGACGGAGCAGGATCTGGCGGTTAGTGAGGCCGGGCACGCTGCGAACCTACCCAAGGCGAAGCGAGCGCCGGAGAAAGCCAGGATTTTCTTAGTGTTGCCGTGTTGATATCAGGGTACTGATCGAGCGGTGAACCGGAAACAAGGTCAAGCCGCCGACATTGCGGCGCTTCGGTGTGGCCAGAACCGGGACACAAACTAGTTATGAGCGAATTGATAAGCCTTATCCGCTTGTGTGCCAATGGTTTTGCGCACCATCGACGATTCTGGCGCCCTGGCGGTCTAACGTGGCCGGTGCAGGCGGCACCGTGAATCCGGCGGCGCTTGTGGGTATCAGGTGAAACAACAGGCAGGACAACCCACCCGGGCTAGACTCGTGTCGTCTGGGGGGATCGCCGCTGAACAGGAGCGTCAAACCATGGCCACCACCATTGAAGCGGACACCGAGACCCGCACCCCGTTCGAGGACGACGTCGCAGCCACCCAGCGGTACTTCGACAGTCCGCGCTTCGACGGCATTACTCGTCTCTACACCGCCCGCCAGGTCGTAGAGCAGCGCGGCACGATCCGCACCGACTACACCGTGGCGAGGCAGGCGGCGGAGGCGTTCTACCGGCGCCTGCGCGAGCTGTTCGCCCAACGCAAGAGCATCACCACGTTCGGCCCCTATTCGCCGGGGCAGGCGGTGACCATGAAGCGGATGGGCATCGAGGGCATCTACCTCGGGGGCTGGGCGACGTCCGCGAAGGGGTCCACCACCGAGGACCCGGGGCCCGACCTGGCCAGCTACCCGCTGAGTCAGGTGCCGGAGGAGGCCGCCGGGCTGGTGCGTGCCCTGCTGACCGCCGACCGCAACCAGGAGTATCTGCGCCAGCGCATGAGCGAAGCCGAACGGGCCGCCACCCCCGCCGTCGACTTCCGGCCGTTCATCATCGCCGACGCCGACACCGGCCACGGCGGCGATCCACACGTGCGGAACCTGATCCGGCGCTTCGTCGAAGCCGGCGTTCCCGGATACCACATCGAGGACCAGCGCCCCGGCACCAAGAAGTGCGGACACCAGGGCGGCAAGGTTCTGGTGCCGTCCGACGAACAGATCAAGCGGCTCAACACCGCCCGCTTCCAGCTCGACGTGATGCGGGTGCCCGGGATCATCGTCGCGCGCACCGACGCCGAGGCGGGCAACCTGATCGACAGCCGCGCCGACGAGCGCGACCAGCCGTTCCTGCTCGGCGCCACCAACGTGAAGATCCCGTCGTACAAGTCGTGTTTCCTGGCGATGATGCGGCGCTTCTACGAGCTGGGCGTCAAGGAACTCAATGGTCACCTGCTCTACGCCCTTCCCGACGGTGAGTACGCCGCCGCCGACGCCTGGCTGGAACGCCGGGGCATCGCCGACCTGATCGCCGAGGCGGCCGGCAAATGGCAGCAGAACGGCGCCCAGCAGTCGCTCGACGCGCTCTACGACAAGGTCGAGGCGCGGTTCGTCGACGTGTGGGAGGACGACGCCGGGTTGATGACCTACGGCGAGGCCGTGGCCGAGGTACTCGAATTCGCCGAGAGCGAGGACGAAGCCCGCGACATGAGCGCCGCGGAATGGCGGGAGTTCGCCGCCACCGCGTCGCTGTACACCGCGCGGCAGAAGGCCAGGGAATTGGGCGCCGACGCCCGGTGGGACTGCGAGCTGGCGAAGACGCCCGAAGGCTATTACCAGGTGCGGGGCGGCATCCCGTATGCGATCGCCAAGTCGCTTGCCGCGGCGCCGTTCGCCGACCTGCTCTGGATGGAGACCAAGACCGCGGACCTCGCCGACGCCCGGGAGTTCGCCGAGGCGATCCATGCCGTGTATCCGGACCAGATGCTGGCCTACAACCTCTCGCCGTCGTTCAACTGGGACACCACCGGCATGACCGATGACGAAATGCGGGCCTTCCCAGAAGAACTCGGCAAGTTGGGGTTCGTCTTCAACTTCATCACCTACGGCGGTCACCAGATCGACGGCCTCGCGGCCGAAGAGTTCGCCACCTCGCTGCGGCAGGACGGCATGCTGGCGCTGGCTCGCCTGCAACGCCAGCTGCGCCTGGTCGAGTCGCCGTACCGCACACCGCAAACCCTGGTCGGTGGGCCGCGCAGCGACGCCGCGCTGTTGGCCTCGTCGGGGCGCACGGCCACCACCAAGGCGATGGGCAAGGGCTCCACCCAGCACCAGCATCTCGTGCAGACCGAGGTGCCCAAGAAGCTGCTGGAGGAATGGCTGGCGATGTGGAGCGAGCACTACCAGCTTGGGGAGAAGCTGCGCGTGCAGCTGCGCCCGCAGCGCGCCGGCTCCGAGCTGCTCGAGCTGGTCATCTACCGGGAAGGCAGCGACGCCGAGGAGCGGCTTGCCAACGTGATCTTCGGTCAGTTCCAAGACCGGCGCGAGGTCAACATCCTGACGGTGCGTGACCAGAACACCTTCGAAGAGAAGCTGCGTCAGAAGCGCCTGATGACGTTGATCCATCTCTGGCTGGTGACCCGGTTCAAGGCCGATTGGGTGCATTACGTCACGCCGACCGAGGACAACCTGTACCAGACCGAAAAGATGAAATCGCACGGCATCTTCAGCGACGTCCACCAAGAGGTCGGCGAGATCATCGTCGCCGAGGTGAACCATCCGCGGATCGAGGAGCTGCTGGCGCCCGACCGTGAGGCGTTGTGGCGGCTGATCCGCAAGGAAGACTAGCCAGCGCGAGCAGACACAGAATCGCACGTCCGAGCTTCGGATCGTGCGATTCTGTGTCTGCTCAGCGGATTTCGTCTTGGTACTTCTTGGTCATGTGGTCGATGGCCTGAAGTTGGGTCTGCGCCAAGCCTTCTCGCACATCGCTGGCTCGCGCGGCGGCATCGAGGGTGGGTTGCGCCTGACCCTGGAAATGCGGCATCACCTCGGCGGCGAACAGCTCGGCGGACCGCTTGGTGGCCGCGGGATTGGCCCACTCGTGCGCCATCTGCAGCATGCAGCCGAATCCGCCGGACTGATCCCACAGCCGCTGGACCTGTGCCCGGGCCCGCTCCGGGGTGCCGATCACCCCGGCGCCGTTGTCGTTGATGATGTCGATCATTTCGTCGAGCCGATCCCCCGGCATGGTCATCTGCGGGAACGCCGCCACCTTCTGGAAGTAGTGGAACCACGGCTCGATGCCGAATTTCACGTCGGCGCGGGCCTGCTCGTCGGTCTCGGCGATGTGGAAGGGCCCGACGAGGCTCCAGTTGCTGCGGTCGACTTGCGTGCCGAATGCCGCGGCGCGCTCTTCGACAATGCCCCAGTGGTAGGCGAGTGCATCGAAGCCTTCGATGGTCAGCGTCGCGCCGATGGACAACAGGCCGATGCCGTGCTTGCCGGCCAACCGCGCACCGGTCGGCGAGGCGACCGCGGCGACCGCCAGCGGGATGCCGCCGTCGGAGTACGGGGCAAGTTGCAGCCGGGCGTCGAACAGCTCGTGGGTGGCGGTTTTGGCGGTGACGCTCTCCCCCGCTAGCAGCCGCACGACGATGTCGAGGTTGGTTTCCAGAAGCTCGCGGGTGTCGGTGGGATTCAGTCCGATCATCGCGGAATCGGTCGGCAGTGAACCGGGTCCCATCCCGCCGATCACCCGGCCGTGGGTGAGGTGATCGAGCAGCATGAGCCGGTCGGCGACCCACAGCGGATTGTGATACGCGAGCGAGATGACGCCGGTGCCGAACCGGATCCGTTGCGCGCGTTGGGCGGCCGCGGCGATGAAGATCTCCGGTGAGCTGATGATCTCGCTGCCCGCCGAGTGGTGCTCGCCGATCCATACTTCGTCGAAGCCCAGCGCGTCGAGATTCTCGACGAACTCCAGGTCACGCTGCAATGCCAGCGTCGGGTTGGTTCCGGCGCGGTGAAACGGTGCGATGAAGTATCCGAACCTGAGCTTGGCCATGGCCGAACCTTAAACCGGGCGCCCGCGTGAAGGGCAGTCGTTCGGAAACTGCGGCGGTGGCTATGTTCCCGGGCCCGCCAAGCGCGGGCCCGGAATGCTTAGCCGCAGCGGGCGATCACGGCCACCCGCCGCAGATGTTGCCGATGCAGCCGCCGCCGCCGCCCGGCCCGCCACCGCCGCCACCGACTCCGGGGATCTGGCCACCGCCCCCGCTGGGACCGCCGCTACCGGTGGGGCCGCCGGGGATCTGGCCACCGCCCCCGCCGGGACCGCCGCCACCGGTGGGGCCGCCGGGGATGCTTCCGCCACCGCCACCTGGGCCGCCGCCACCGGTCGGACCACCGGGAACGCCTCCACCGCCACCTGGGCCGCCCGGCGCAGGCGCTGGCGCCGACGACGGCGGGATCAGGCTTACGCTCGTCGTCGTCGTTGGTGTCGTCGTGGTTGTGGTGGTTGTCGGCCCGCCCTTTTCGCCTCCGCCGCATCCGACTGCCAGCGACAGCACGGCGGCACCGCCGAACAGCGCGAATGCGATTCTCGGTTGGGATTTCATCAGGCCCTCACTCTCGTCTCTAGCTCGCACTGTCAATTCAACCGGCCTGTCTGTACCCGCGATGTGCAAGAACGAAACGTATTACCGGCGATCCGTTTCTATCGCATTTCTGGCCTCCTGTTTGCCGATCAACGGCGTCCGATTACGGCCACCACAAATGCTTTCGTTACGGCTTGTGCTGCAACCACATTCGCCACAGTTGTCGATCGATGACCTAACTGTCGCGGTCAAATCGCCAGGTACGGTGTCAGATTCGGTGGCCGGTAGCGATTCCCAGCCAGTCGTCGGCGGACAGCCCGCGGATGCGCGCGGGATCGTAACGCCGCAGAAGCGAGGACACCGTCGCGTGATCGGCGCCCTTGAATCCGTGGGCGGCCAACAGCGCATCCAGCTCCGTGGGGGTGAAGCCGCTGCGGTACGGCTCGCCGCGCCGGGCCACCAGGCGGGCCACTCGACGGGCGCTTTTCCAGCGGGGACGCGCCGTTACGACGTCGGCATTGATGTAGTCGACGACGAGTCGGCTGCCGGGCGCGCACAGCGCCGCCAGGTCGCCCAGCGTCGCGTCGATCGCGGGGCCGGTCAGGTACGGGGTGACGCCGAGCCAGACGACTACACTGGGACGTCCGGGGTCGAACCCGTGGTCGATCAACCGCTTCTGCAGGCCGTTTTCCTCGAAATCACATGGTACCCAAACTATTTGGACACTGCTCGACGCCGGCAGCAGCCGCTCTGTCAGCGAGCGCTTGTCCTTTTGGGTCGCCGGCGCATCGGCCTCGAAGATCGTCACGGGCGCGTCGGATCTCCGCAGGCTGGTGGTGTCGAATCCGGCGCCGAGCAGCACGATCTGGTCGATGCCGTCGCGGATAGCCGCCTCGCATACCTCGTCGGCATAGCGCACCCGTAACACGATATGAGCGTGCAGGCCGCCCCACCGCCGATCGAACATCCATAGGGCGGCACCGGCCAGGAGCCGATGCGCCAGCATCGCCCGCAATGCCGGATGGCGGACGAAATGGCGCGAGTGCGGGTCGTCGAGAAGCCGCCGAGGCGGTGTCTGCAGCGTTTCCGCCGTCCGTTGGGCAGCATTGATCTGCGCGGTCAAACTCGCCTTACGATCCAGACGACGGCCGGCCATGCGCTCGACGTTACGACATCACCGGTCCAGATGTATGGTCCAATTTCATGCCAGAGTTGTGGACCAGTTGGCCCGGTGGCGTGGACTTGCACCTCGAGCTGCCGCCGGGTCATGGTCGGCGCGCGGCGCTCGAGGATGCGCTGCGCCAAGCGATCCGGGACGGCCGATTAGCCCATGGGGAACGGCTGCCGTCATCCCGGGCACTTGCTGCTCAGCTCGGGGTTGCGCGCGGAACGGTGGTCGAGGCCTATGCGCAGCTGGCGGCCGAGGGTTATCTGCGCAGCCGCCCTGGCGCGGTCACCGAGGTGGCCCACGGCCCGGCTGTGCGCCCGCAGGGTGCCGCGGCACCGGTTCCGCCGCGCATCGTGGCCGATTTTCGGCTCGGCCGTCCCGACCTCAGCATGTTTCCGCGCGTTGAGTGGCTGCGCGCGCTGCGGCGCGCTTTCCAGATCACGCCGCATTCGGATTTCGGGCCCCTGGATCCGCGGGGGTCGCTGCGGCTCCGCACCGTGCTGGCCCAGTACCTGGGCCGGGTGCGCGGCGTGCTCACCACGCCCGAGCGTCTGGTGATCTGCAGTGGTTTCACGCAGGGCCTGCGGCTGGTCTGCGACGTGCTGGTCACCGCCGGAGCCCGGTCGATCGCCCTGGAGAATCCATGCCTTCCCGACCATCGCGCGACGGTCAACACCAGCGGTCTCGATGTGGTCCCGCTCGACGTCGACTACGCCGGTGCCATCCCGGACAGCTTCAACGCCAAATCGGTTGCGGCGGCGGTGCTTACGCCGGCTCATCAGGCCCCGCTCGGCGCGACGCTTGCGGCCGGCAGACGCGCCGAGTTCTTGCGGATCGCCGCACAACGGGGCTCCTACCTGATCGAAGACGACTACGACGGCGAGTTCCGCTACGACCGCCATCCGGTCGGCGCGCTGCAGGGGCTCGCCCCCGAACAAGTCATCTATGCGGGCAGTGCCAGCAAGAGCCTGGCCCCGGGAATCCGGTTGGGCTGGCTTGCCGTACCGGCCGACCTGCTCGACGCAGTGGTCGAGGCCAAGCGACGAGCCGATCGCGGCACCGACGTCCTCGCCCAATTGGCATTCGCGGAATTGATCGACTCAGGCGCTCTTGATCGCCATGTCCGGCGGATGCGCCGACGCTACCGTCAGCGCCGGGATGCTTTGGTGGACAGTCTCGCCCGCAATGCAGCGGCGATGCCGGTGCATGGTGTCTCCGCCGGTCTGCATGCGGTCGTGTCACTACCCGAACCAATCACGGAGGCCGACGTCCTCGCAGCCGCCAAGGAGCGACACATCGCGCTCACCGGCCTGGCGCCTTTTTGGCACCTCGACGGCCAAGGCGCACCAGGACTTGTGCTCGGCTACGGAACGCCGTCGGAAAGCGACTATCCCCGGGCACTCGAATACCTCAGACAGTTGTTGCGCGCCTTCTAGTTACGGCGTCAGTGGGTGGGCTGTTTCAGCCCGTATCGGTGTATGACGTCGTCCCGCCAATCCGGCGTCCCGTACGTGATGCCGTATTTCTCAGCGAGGCCAGGAATGCGGGCAGCTCGTGCAGCTTGCTGTCCGTGGGATGCGCTGCCATCAGGTCACCCAGCTCCCGAGAGTAGTTCTCGAACCCGCCCGGAGTGATGACCTCGATAATGCGGCCGGGTTCGTTGCCGGCGTTCCACATCGCGTGCATTTCGCCGCGCGGCTTGGTGATGTAGCCGCCGGGGCCGAGGACAACCTCAGTGTCGTCCGAGCGGAAGCCGATCTTGCCTGCGATGACGATCGAGTGCTCGTCCTCCCGAGTGTGCCGGTGCGGCGCGGTGATAAACCCGACATCGAATGGATGCTCGACGATCGCTACCTCGTCGCCGTTGTTGACGCTCGACAGCTTGAAGACAGCACCAAAACCGGGCAACTTCACCGTGTCTCCCTCCCCCGGCTGCACCACCGTGACTTGGGCTGGGAATACTTCGGTCATTTCGCATACCTCCCTTGGGTTTACGCTGTGCCGTTTTCCGACTTGAGCAGCCACGCCTCTTTTTCGAGGTCGTCGATGATGGCGTGTAACAGGTCGGCGGTCGAAGGATCTGCGGCGTCGACGTCGTCGTGCACGGTGCGGATGGTGCCCACGACCGCGTAGATCCGGTTGGTCATTGTGTCGACGGTTTCGGTGACGCCGGGGAGACCGGACGGAATGGCGGGGACGGTTGTTGTGGCGACGACCGTGTCGGAGCGCCCGTCGGGAACGGCGTCTAAGGCGCGCATGCGTTCGGCGATTGTGTCGCTGGCTTCGCGCGCGGTATCCACACGTGATGACTCAGGATGTCAGGTGTGAAACTGCGGTAGGTGGACACTCACAGCTGGTTCCGTCAGCGCCGCAACATGATTCAGGTCAGCCGCGGTAACTGGGCGCGGATCAGCGGCACGATCTTGTCCGCCATGTACCCATGCCCGGCGTCGGTTGGGTGGACGCCGTCTGGACCGATCAACTCGGGCTTGCCGACGAACCAATGCTCGGCGATCGGGTCGACGAACGTTGCGCCCACGGCCCGAGCCTGGTCGCCGATGATGTCGCGAACCTGCAGTACGGCCTCGGGTGGATCGGCCGTGGGCCACGGCGGGCCGATCACCAGAAGTCTGGCCGCCGGGGCGGTGCGGCGCGCCAAATCGAGTGTGTCGTGGGCCATCTGGCCGAGGATCTCCGGTTCGACGCCCTGGTCGTTGCGCGAGCCGAAAAACACCACCAGCGCGTCGTTGGGGTGCACCGCCCTCGCGGTCAGGTCTTCGAAAACACTGCCGTGGTCGCCGCGCACGGCATATCCGGCTCTGCCTTCGCACGCCACGTCGGGCGCGATCTGCACTCCCTGCCGGGCAAGGGTCGCCCAAGCGCGCGCGGTCCATGCCTTCGGTCCCAGGCCGCCTTCGTCGGTACCGGTGGTGTAGGAGTCCCCGATGACCGCGACGTGGTTGACCGCGGAGCCTAACGTGACTGTCCGGTAGGGCGGCGCCGGCGCCCGGTATCCGCTGACCATGTCGATCGTGCCGATCGCAAAGGCCAGTGAGACGACCAACGCGGCCAGGCGACCCACCCTTACCTCCACTGTTCAATACATCGTCAAGCGTGCCCCGTGTTAGCGGCATCGTATGAGCAAAAAGTTGGAATTCGCGGTCGACGCGATCAGCTAGCCAGCGCGCATGGCAATCGCCTTGCTGCGCTCGTCGCGAGCGCCGTCGATCGGTTGGAGTTTGGCCTTCACCGGACCGGCGCCCAGGTCGACTTGCGGCTCCGTCCCCGGGGCCCCGACGTCGACCATCCGGCGCATCCAGCGGCGGGCTGGCTCTTCCACGAAGTGGAACAGCACGATCGCGATGACCGTGGCGATCGCGAGCAGGCCGACGACCATCAGCTTGCCCCCGGTGCCCTGCAACGTGAGCTGGAACTGCCGGGCGGCCCATATCCAGGCGGTGTGCACCAATTCGTGCACCATGTACAGGCAGAACGAGATCTCGCCGCCGAACACCATCGCCCGGACCGACAGCAGCCGCGGCAGACTGCCGGTTCCCATTGCAAGCGTCATCACCAGCGGGACGAACAGCACGTCGACAATGCCGCCGCTGTCGATGACCCCGGGTATCGGGTAGGCGTCGAGCAGGTAGAGCAGACCCACGACGGTGGCGGTGAGCAGCAGGGCAACGTATCCGGCGCCGCGCCGCGCGCGGTCGGTGAGACGTAGCCGCATGACGGCCGCGGCGACCAGTGCTCCCGCCGTGAATTGCATGACGATGCGGGGCAACCAGCTCCACGGCGTGTAGAACTGCCCGCTGGCCAACAACAGCAGCACGGGCGGCAGCGACGCGCCGATCGCGAGAAAGACCAGGCTCCGGGCTCTGGTGGCGTGCGCCATCCGGAAGATCACCAGCACCAGTGCGCCGAACAGCAGATAGGCCAACCATTCGGCGCTGATCGACCAGGCCGGGCCGTCCCAGCTCGATCCGTCGAAGTACGGCTGGAACCACAGCTGCACGAGCAGGACTTGGCGCACATAGCTCACAGCGGTCAGTCGGCTCACGTCCTCCGACGGCACGTGCCCGACGTGCAGCGTGAAGATCCACCACGCGGCGGCCAGGTGCAAGGTGACCAAATAGACCGGCCAGACGCGGGCTAGCCGCAGCCACAGGAAGTGCAATGTGGCGCGCGTGGACCATGACCAGCCCATCCGGTCCAGATAATTCCAGGTCAGCACGAAGCCGCTGAGGATGAAGAAAAGGTCGACGCCCTGCGCGCCGCAGTTGAGTACCGGTGCGAGGGCGTCGCTGAAGTCGGGTGCCGACTCGCGCAGCAGCGGGCGGAAGTGGAACAGCACTACCCACACGGCGGCGATGATGCGAAGACCGGTGAGGGCCTTGATGTCTCCGCTGCGCACAACACCCTTTCCGGGACGTCACTGCTGTTTCGTTCGCGCCACTGCGTCGGCCGGCCGGACACGGCCGCCTCTCACGCGGCAGCGTCTCGGAGAGTACCAGCGGCGATCGCAAGCGCGGCGGAGCCGGGCGCAGCGGGTCGACCGGAACAACGCCCGACAAAGTATTGACTCATTCCAGAAAAGGGGCAATATTCCTACTGTGTCCTCGAGTCGGGATTACGCGGAGCAACTGCGTATGGCCGATCTACGCGTGACTCGCCCCAGGCTTGCGGTTCTGGAGGCCGTGCAAGAGCATCCGCACGCGGACACCGAGACCATCTTCGAAGCGGTGCGCTTCGGCCTGCCCACGGTGTCGCGCCAGGCCGTCTATGACGTCCTGGCGGCGCTGACCGGCGCGGGCCTGGTGCGACGGATCCAACCGTCCGGGCACGTGGCTCGCTACGAGTCGCGGGTCGCCGACAACCACCACCATGTCGTCTGCCGGTCCTGCGGGGCCATCGCCGACGTCGACTGTGCCGTCGGAGAGGCGCCGTGCCTCACCCCGTCGGACGATAACGGCTTCTGCCTCGACGAGGCCGAGGTCATCTATTGGGGTCTGTGCCCCGACTGCTCGACAACCTGATCACCTATTCACCTACCCCCGAAAGGAAGCACCCGGTGTCAGAAAGCGAAAACCCGGCAATCCCCTCCCCGACCCCGACGGCGCACCGGCCCATGACCAACCGGGACTGGTGGCCCAACCAACCGGATCTGTCGGTTCTGAAAAAGCATGCGCCCCAGGCCAATCCGATGGGCGATAGCTTCAACTACGCGGAGGAGTTCAAGAAGCTCGACCTGGAGGCGCTGAAGCGCGACCTCGTTGAGGTGATGACGACCTCGCAGGACTGGTGGCCCGCCGACTACGGCCACTACGGACCGATGTTCATTCGGATGAGCTGGCACGCGGCAGGCACCTACCGCATCCACGACGGCCGCGGTGGCGGCGGCGAAGGAGCCCAGCGCTTCGCGCCGCTCAACAGCTGGCCCGACAACGTGATCCTGGACAAGGCGCGCCGGCTGCTGTGGCCGGTCAAAAAGAAGTACGGCAAGAAGATCTCCTGGGCCGACCTGATCATCTTCGCCGGCAACTGTGCCTACGAAGCCATGGGGTTCAAGACGTTCGGCTTCGGCTTCGGCCGAGAGGACATCTACGAGCCCGAGGAGATTTTCTGGGGGCCCGAGGACAGTTGGCTCGGCGATGAGCGCTACAGCGGCGAGAGAGATCTGCACCCGCCGTTCGGCGCCACCCAGATGGGCCTGATATACGTCAACCCGGAGGGGCCCAACGGCGAACCGGATCCGCTCAAGGCCGCCATCGACATCCGGGAGACGTTCGGCCGGATGGCGATGAACGACGTCGAGACGGCGGCGCTGATCGTCGGCGGGCACACGGTGGGCAAGACGCACGGCGCGGGCCCCGCCGACCTTGTCGGTCCCGAGCCTGAGGCTGCCCCGATCGAACAGCAGGGTCTGGGCTGGAAGAGCGCGTTCGGCAGCGGCAAGGGCCGCGACGCGATCGGCAGTGGCCTCGAGGTGGTATGGACGCCTACCCCGACGAAGTGGGACAACTCCTTCCTGGAGACCCTCTACGGCTACGAGTGGGAGTTGACCAAGAGCCCGGCCGACTGCTGGCAGTGGACCGCCAAGAACGCCGAGCCCGTCATCCCCGACCCGTTCGACCAGTCCACCAAGCGTCTTCCGACCATGTTGACGACGGACCTGTCGCTGCGGATGGATCCGATCTACGGCAAGATCACCCGGCGCTGGCTTGACCACCCCGAGGAGTTGGAGCAGGAGTTCGCCAAGGCGTGGTACAAGCTGTTGCACCGCGACATGGGGCCCCTTTCGCGCTATCTCGGCCCCTGGGTTGCCGAGCCACAGCTGTGGCAAGACCCCGTACCTGACGTCGACCACGAGCTTGTCGACGACAAGGACATTGCGGCGCTGAAGACCAAGCTGCTCGAGTCGGGGCTGAGTATCCCGCAGCTGGTGTCCACCGCATGGGCGTCGGCGGCGAGTTTCCGCGGCACCGACAAGCGAGGCGGCGCCAACGGTGCCCGCATAAGACTTGCGCCGCAAAAGGATTGGGAGGTAAACAACCCCGCCGAATTGGCCAAGGTGCTGCAGGTCCTCGAGCAGGTGCAGAAGGACTTCAATGCCGCACAGTCGGGCGGCAAGAAGATCTCGCTGGCCGATTTGATCGTGCTGGGTGGCTGCGCAGCGGTCGAGGAGGCGGCGAGGAAGGCCGGGGTCAGCATCACGGTCCCGTTCGCGCCGGGACGCACCGATGCCTCCCAGGAGCAGACCGACGTGGAGTCGTTCGCTGTTCTCGAACCCAAGGCCGACGGGTTCCGCAACTACCTGCGCGGCGGCGAGAAGTTGTCGCCGGAGACCCTGCTGGTGGACCGCGCCTACATGTTGAATCTGACCGCTCCGGAGATGACGGTGCTGATCGGCGGCCTGCGTGCACTCGACGCTAACTTTGGTCAAGCCAAGCACGGCGTTTTCACCGACCGTCCAGGGACGTTGAGCAACGACTTCTTCGTGAATCTGCTCGACATGGACAACGAGTGGAAGGTTTCCGAGTCCACGGAAAACGTCTACGAGGTTCGCGATCGGGCAACGGGCCAACTCAAGTGGACCGCCACGGCTGTCGACTTGGTGTTCGGTTCGAATTCGGTACTGCGCGGGCTGTCGGAGGTTTACGGCGCCGACGACGCAAAGGAGAAGTTCGTGGCCGACTTCGTGGCCGCGTGGAACAAGGTGATGAACCTGGACCGGTTCGACCTCGCCTGATCGGCGCCGACAACCAGCGGCACCCCGCGAGCTACCAGGGCTCGCGGGGTGCCGTGCCGTTCACGAACCAGACGTTGTCCTCGACCAGGTTGCGGCTGCGCCATCCCTCTGGAGTGCGCACCAATTCGTGGTGGTAGTAACCGCCGCAGTAGCTGAGTTCGGTCATCCCCGGCAGTTGCATCGGGTTGTAGAACATCGCGCGCACCCGCGCGGTATCCCCGTCGACGTCGGATTCGATGTTGGTGATGTAGTGCATCGACATGGGGATAGTGGCGAAGCCCTGCGCCAGCCAGTCGGCGACTTCGTCGCGGGAGCCGGCGATCGCCCCGGCCGACGAGTAGTCGATCCGCGCGTCGTCAGTGAAAACGGACCGGTACAGGTCCCAATCTCTGGTGTCGACGGCCCGGGCGTAGCGGTTGAGCAGTGCGGCGATCTCGAGTTCGTCGCCGATGCGCTGAATGTCCATGCGGGCTGTCCGAAAGTTCTTTCTTAGCAAAGTATTATGCGTTGCACCCGGTGACCTTAGAGTAGCCCATTAGCGTCGCGATCAGGTTGGGTCAATTCCTTGCCCGCGTATTTCGGCAACCTGATCGAGAAGTGAGGCCGCTCATGACCGAATCGCTTGGTACATCAGGTGCCGACTTCACGCCGCGCTACGGCAGTCCGGTGATCGATTGCGGCGGCGCGCAGGTCCGCGCGCAGTGCCGGCACCTGGCGACTGTGGTGACGATCAGCGGTGCGATCGACGCGATGAACGTCGAACGGGTCAGTGAGTACTGTAGGCATTTCGTTCTGTCCGACAAGCCCATCGTGTTGGACTTGAGCGGCGTGGATTGCCTTGCCTCCGAAGGCATTCGGCTGCTTTACCGCATCGACGACGACTGCCGCACCGCCGGAGTCGAGTGGGCACTAGTTGCAAGTCCGGCAGTCACCCGAGTGCTGCAGATCACCAACGAAGAGGGCTTGTTCCCCGTGGCGGAGTCCGTGCATGAAGCGCTGCATTACTTCGCCGACGCCATCTCCGCACGCCGTCGGCTGCTGATGCCGCTGCTGAACAAGACCGCGTAACGCCGCAGGCCACCGCGCCACTGCAGGTTTATCGGTATGCTGCTGGTCGTGAGGTCCAAACCGATAGCGCTTGCCGCGGCGCTGCTTCTCGCCGGTTGGGGTGTGGCCTCCGGCGTTGCGACCGCCGACCCGACGCCGTCGCCGCAGCCCCACCAGCCCGGTCCGGGGCAACCCGGTCCTGGTCCTGGTCCTGGTCCTGGTCACGGTCCCGGGCCTGCGCAGCCGCAGCCGGGGCAGCCGCAGGCTCAGGGGCAGCCGAAGACGACCATCGACCACGACGGCAAGTACGTCGTGGGCACCGACATCGCACCGGGCGTCTATACGTCCGCGGGTCCGGTCAACAAGGGTGCGTGCTATTGGAAGCGGCTCGGCAGCGGCGACAACGGCAACGAGATCCTCGACAGCGCGATGACCAAGAAGCCTCAGGTCGTCCAGATTGAGGCCAGCGACAAGGCGTTCAAGACCGACGGCTGTCAACCCTGGCAGAAGAATGACTCGGCCAATCCGGACGCCGGTCGATCGCCCGCGGAAACCAAGGCGGGAATGGACATCCTGAACGGGATCCTCAACGGAGCGCAACCGCCCAAGTCCTGATTGCGGCATGGAAACCGTCGAATACGCGCCCGGTCGGCTCGTCGACCTTGTCGGCGATCGCGGGCGGCGAACCGTGTTGCTGTGGCACGGGCAGCAGAGCAATGCCCGCACTGCCGTTCGCCCGCTGGCCGAGCTGGTGGCCGGCCATGGGCTGGCCGTGGTGGCGCCGGACTGGAATTCTCACGCCGACGACGGCGGGCGTGACGATCTGCTGCGCTCGGTGGAGTTTGCCCGGCAGCGAGCCGAGGAGCCCGACGAGCTCGTGCTCGTCGGTTGGTCGCTGGGCGGCGCCGCCGCGGCCGGGCTGACGGCACAGGCAAGCCGGTACGGCGTGCATTTCGCCCATACCGTCTGTCTGGCAGGTGCATTCATGGTGCCCGACCCGATCACCGGGAAGCGGCCGGACGCATGGTTGCCCGATGCGCAGCACCGCTCGCCGTTCACGTTGCTGCACGGCGTTGCCGACCATGCCGTTCCGGTGGCAGTGAGCCGTGAGTTCGCTTCGGCGCTCGAGCAGCACGACTGGCCGGTGGAATTGATCGAACTCGCCGCCGATCACGGCTCGATCGCGGGTGCCGGCTACGACTCTGTCGCCGACCGCTATTCGGCCGGCCACGACCCCGACACGTTGGCCGACGCGGCCGACGTGGCCGCCCGCATCGCTGCTGCAGCCGGGATCCCGCGTTAACGCTGGGCGATCCAGTCCCGCAGCTTGGCGTAGACCTGCGGGTGGTTCAGCAAATCGAAATGGTGCAACCCGGCCAAGGTCAGCCCGTGCTCGGGCTCGAACGGAATCGAGCGCGACTTTCCGCGTCCCGACGCACTTGCCGGCCGTACCAGGTAATCGCCGGCGACAAGCCCGACCAGCGCCGGCGCGGAAGTCGTGGCCACGAAATGATAGGTGGCGCCGGGAAGAAACGGCACCTCTCGGCAACGATCCCGCAGAAACTCATCCGGATCGGCGTCGCACCAGTCCTCGTCGAGGCAGGAGCCAAAACGCAGGTCTTTGACCCCCGCACTGCGGGTGTTCAAAAAGCCTGCAATTGCGCGTGTTTCAGGTAGCCGGGCCATCGCCCACGACGCAACGTTGACACCCTTTTCCAGGTCCGCGCCCAGATGCGGGGAGCCAAGGCACACAACATGACTCACCGCGTCTGTCCACCGATGTTGTTGCTGCGCGCCGTAATGGCATGCGCTTCGGATCACCAGACCGCCCATCGAGTGGCCCACCAGCACGAGCTCGTCGACGGGAACGGGCCATTGGGCGTGCAGGCGGTTCAGCAAGTCGGCGAGCGCGCGGCCGTTGGCCGAGATGTGCAGTCCGGTGTTGTACCGCAGATGAACCGGTGTGAAGCCGAGCTCGTCGCGCAGGCGTTCGCCGTAGCTGCGCCCGTCGTCGCCCGCGCGCGGTGCGCGAGACCAGGACCACTCGGTCAGGCACCAGCCGTGCAGGAAGACGACGACGCGGCCGGTGGCCGTCGGGAACGCTGTGGCCATCGACTCGGCTGTGACGGGAATTGGGTTGCCGCAGTGACGGATTTGCATCCCGTCGGCGAATTTGTTTCCGTGATCGGCCAACTGATCCCCGTACACCCCGTTGAGCGCGGCGATGGTCTTGGCGATTCTGCGGCGCGCTAGAAGCTCGCCGTCGCCGTCGTCGCCCCACACCCCGGAGGCGACCGCGCTCGCCGCGCGGGCGGCGCCGCGAATACCGCCGTCCACACCGCGATAGATGCCGTGCGCCAGGGCGTTGTGCACCGCCCTGGTCGGCGCCGCCGATGGCCCGATCGACGCGAAGACACGCTCGGCGATCCCCGCATGCATCCCCCGCACGAGCGCCGTCAGGACTGCGGACGCCTCCCCGGCCAGCTCGCCGACTGCGCGGATGTCGCTGCGCTGCATCGTCACTCCCCCAATGTGTGCAGGATCCCGACCCGGTGATTTGTGCGTTGAGTATACAAGCGTTTACTGTATGCGCGGCCGGTCTACACTGGCGCGTGCCCGCCCGCCCGATAGGAGCCCTGATGGACGCGATGTTCTCGCTGGAACTGCCCGAGGAGGTCGCGCACGTTCGTGACTGGGTACACAAGTTCGCCGAGTCTGTCATCCGGCCGGCGGCGGCCGAGTGGGACGAGCGCGAGGAAACGCCGTGGCCGATCATCCAGGAGGCCGCCAAGGTCGGGCTGTACACCCCGGATCTGTTCGCGCAGATGGCGGCCGAGCCGAGTGGGCTCGGGCTGCTGACGGTGTTCGAGGAAACCTTTTGGGGCGACGCCGGAATCGCGTTGTCCATCCTGGCCACCGGCTTGGCCGCGGCGGCGTTGGCGGCCAACGGCACTGCGCAGCAGCTCGCCGAGTGGCTGCCGCAAATGTTCGGCACTCCGGATGACCCCAAGCTGGCCGCATTCTGTTCGTCCGAGCCCGGCGCCGGGTCCGACGTCGGCGCAGTGCGCACCCGGGCCGTCTACGACGAAGCCGCCGACGAGTGGGTGCTCAACGGCACCAAAACCTGGGCCACCAACGGCGGGATCGCCAACGTGCACGTGGTGGTTGCGTCGGTGGATCCCGAGCTGGGCACCCGCGGCCAGGCCACATTCATCGTGCCGCCCGGTACGAAAGGCCTGTCGCAGGGCCAGAAGTTCAAGAAGCACGGCATTCGTGCTTCCCACACCGCCGAGGTGGTGCTCGACGATGTCCACATTCCGGGTGAGTTGATCCTGGGCGGCAGAGAACGTTTCGAGCGCCGGCTGGCGAAAATCCGTTCGGGTGAACGAACCTCCAGCCAGGCCGCGATGATGACGTTCGAGCGCACGCGCCCGGCAGTAGGCGCGATGGCGTTGGGTATTGCGCGCGCCGCCTACGAATACGCCCTGGAATATGCTTGCCAGCGCGAGCAATTCGGCCGGAAGATCGCCGAATTCCAGGCCATCGCGTTCAAGCTGGCCGACATGAAGAGCCGCATCGACGCGTCCCGGATGTTGGTGTGGCGGGCCGGCTGGATGCAGCGGAACAACAAGTCGTTCAGCTCCGCCGAAGGCTCGATGGCCAAACTGTACGCCAGCGAAACCGCCGTCTACGTCACCGACGAAGCCATCCAGATTCTCGGTGGCAACGGCTACACCCGTGACTATCCCGTCGAACGGATGCATCGAGATGCCAAGATCTTCACGATCTTCGAAGGGACCAGCGAGATCCAGCGACTCGTCATCGGCAGGGCGCTGACCGGTCTGACGATCCGCTGACTTCGGCTAGCTGCGCGTTTTGAGGCGTGCCTTGGACCCCTTCACCGATTCCGCGGCGTCGCGGCTGGCTGCTTGGCCCGGTCATAAGCCTTGTCGGCGGCGTCGAGCGCCCGCTGGGCCTCGCCGCAGGTCCCGACGGGCCTCGTCATGGCGAAACCGAGCCGCCGCCAGTTCTTCGTGCCGCTGCGATAGCGCGTCGTCAGCCTGCGCCTTGGCTTGCTCGGCTGCGGCCAACGCCGCCCGCAGCGCGTCGAGACGGCTGTCCTTGTGAGAAGTTTCCGGCGCTGGTTCCGCCGCTTCGCCGAACCCGCCGAACCCCGACCAGCGTTCGGCTTTGGTCAGCCGGCCGAGCCGGGCTGCCACAGCCGGATCGGCGACCGCCGCCTGCAGGGTGCCCGTGACGTCCTCGCGCAGCGTCGCCGACGGGTTGGTCAGCCCGGCCGTCTGGAAGGCTCTGCGGCCGAGTTCTGCGACGAGTTCGTGTTGTTCGGCCGACAACCGCCGGATCCGGTCGCCGTCCAGCGCTGCGTGCGCGGCGCGCAGGCGGTCGCCGAGTTCGGTGAGCCGTCGTTTGGTTTCCTTGTGCCGCAGCACAAGCCGATTGACGATCCACGCCGCGGTGGTGGGTTTGCGGGCCGCGGCGATCCGTTTGGCGGCGGTGGCGTCACCGCGCTGGTTTGCCGCTGTGGCCAGCTGGCTGCGCAGCGCGGTGAAGCCGTCCGGCTTGACCGAATACAGTTCGTCGAGCTCGTTGTCAGCCATGACGCCGTGAGCGCGTCAAACGGTGACGCATTCGCAGCGCCCCATCGCGGTCAAACCAGCGATCAGTGCGCCGCGGCCTCGGCCTCGTCGTGTTCGGCGCCGTTGACGGTCAGCGCCTCGTCCCAGCCGTTGAGATGCGTTTCGGCCGGCGCCTCGATGTCTTCGTCGCCGACCACCTCGCGCAGGGCGGCGATGAGCTGGTGGACCTTCACGACCTCTTCTTCGGTGGGAGTGGCACCCGCCTCCAGCTCGTCCGGCAGCTCGGGACGCAGCCCGACGCCGCGGGCCGCTTCCTCGGCCGACAACTTGGCTCGAATTCGTGCGGTGTAGAGCTGCTGGCCGAGACTCGATCCGGGCGCAGATGCGGCGCGTGCCATCAGGTCGTCGTAGCGTCGCCGAACATCGCTGAGCGCCACGATGACCGAGGATGTGGACCTGCTTTGCGTTGCTGCATCAGTCAAACCTGCGCGCAGTTTACGCAGACCGGAAAGAACCACCTCGGCCCGTTTCTGGAACTTCTTGTCCTCAGGAAAAGGCAACGAATCAATGGCAGCCCGGTACATGTGCATTGCCGCCTCGGCAAGACTGACAATGACTTGCGCTTCGCCTTCGTTCGGATCGAATTCGCCCATGGCCCCTCAATTCTGTTTGGTGTGCGTCGTCGACTGCACGGACGAGAGTATCGGTAACGGTGCCGAGGCAACAATATGCGTCGGCATTCGAAGGGTCTCGGGGCGGTGCCGATTCGCCGCTGGCCGCGAGAGACCCGCGGACCTCGATCCGTCCGTCGTTTTCGCGCACCTCAAGTCCAGGCTGGCTGACCGTCGCCGGACCGCGCAGCAGGGTGCCGTCGCGAATGTCGATGCGCGAGCCGTGACACGGACAGGTGAGACGGGGCCGTCGGGGTCGCCGTCACCGAGAAGATAGCCGCGATGCTCACAGCGAGCAATCCGGCGCCGGCCAGTGGCCGGCAACGTGCCCCTGGGGCGTGCGCCGCGGCGTCGGCGCGCGTCGATCACAGGTCGTGCCGGTGTGGCGTGTCAGCGGTCCTCATGCAATACCGCGGGCCAGCGGCCTACACTTTTCCCGGATACGTTCTTAACATGTTCGGGGACAAGGGATTTCGCAGCCTCAGCGGTCCGACACCGCTAGGGCAGCACGGTGTGCATCAACATCACGTCGTAGGCGGACCACAGCGACAAATTGAAGTACAGGTCCTTGCCCGTCGACCAGGGATGCATCATTGGCGCGTAGATGCCGCCGGGCACCTGGAATGACGACACCAGCAATTGCTCGGGACTCCACGGTCCTTGCGGAGCCGGGGCGGTCCTTGCCACCACGTCGTTGGCACCGTTGGTGTAAAGCACCAAGTATTGCTTCAAATAGTTGTTGTATTGCGCGGACATTTCGCCGACCGGGCCCGGGATAACCGGAGTGGCCGCGCCCGGGTTGTTGGGGACCCACGAGTTCGAGTCGCCGTTCCAATATTGGTATTTGGTGACGTCCGGGATAAACCCTTGCGGAACCCGCGCCAGATACGCCGAACCCCCGCGGCCGGCCGGCGTTCCGAACGAATAGACGTACCCGTCGCCGGTCCGCATGAACGCGCCCATCTGGAAATTCTCATTTCCCGGAACGTAGCGGGCACCCGGAACACTCTCCGGCGAGACCGAGCGGACGGTGCCCGGGTACACCCCCCAGCTCTGGCCGTTGTCGGGGGACATCGCGATCGCCGAATAGTTCGTCGACCACTCGCCGTCGCGGCCCCATTCCCTGATCGACATGAAGTTGACGTACTGGGTGCGGCCGATCGATATGCCCGCGGTGGGAATGATCCCGGTCTCGTGTGGCGCCGCCTTGATGCTGTTGATGACCTGTTTGGACATGCCCGTTTGCCATACCGGCGAGCCGGAATATCTATCGTTGACCACACCCGGCGCCACCGCGATTCCGTCGGACAGATTGCGGTCCGAGCTGCGAAACAACGTGTTATACCGCCATTGCTGGCCCTTCACGCTGCAATAGCCGAACGTGTCACCGAACGCCATCAACACCTGATGGTTGGCGGGATCGCCGTTGTCCCAAAGGATTCCGAGGTCGGTTCCCGAGATGCCGAAACGTTGAAGGGTTTGGTTCGGGCCGTTGGGGCCGGTCACCCACTCGACGAGCGATGTCGGGGCACCCGCGATCCCCCCGGGCTGCCCTGCATCCGGCGGCGCCTGCTCGGGGGCGGCATTCGGAACTGGCTGAGCCGCATTGGGCGGCTGTGGGGTGCCGGGTCCGGGTGGTACCACCGCCGCCTGCTGTCGCACCGGGGCGCGGCCGCCGGGGTGCAGCAACGACGAAATCAGCGGTCCTAGCCTTGGCAGCGGCGCCTGCTCGTTGGCCCCGCGCGGCTTGCGCCCCGTCGGCGGTCGCACGACCGGCCCCGGCATCGGCACCTGCGGGGTCATGGGCGGCGGCTCGACATTCGCTTCGGGCGCGCTGCAGGGCAAGGCGGCCGCCGGCGGCGCGAGGCCTACCGGAAGGATGAGTCCGACCACGGCCGCCGACACCACCGAGAGCGACAAGATTCGAGGAACCGGCGACACGTCACACCTTTCCGCGTGGCAGGACGCCGAATTGGCATCCACAGCTGGCTCATGTGACGATAGTGATCAATGAGGTTCATGTGACCACTGAGCCTGCGATAGGTATGAATCCGTGACCGTGTCGCAACCGTTGCGGGGCGCCTACCCGCCTGGCTAGAGCCCGTAAAAGCGCTGGGCGTTGAGGCCGCCGATCTTGGCGCGGGCGTCGTCGCTGATGTCGGGACGAGTGCGCAGATGCTTGGTGCTCTCCGGCCACTCCCCGTCCCAGTGCGGGTAGTCGCTGGCGAACATGATGAAGTCGGCGTCGAGCACGTCGATGACCCCGGGCAGGATCGGCTCCTCGGGCTCGCAGGTCACCCAGATGTTGCCGGCCTGCACGTACTCCTGCGGGTCACGCTGCCAGCCACCCTCGATCCAATCGCCGCGTTTCTCGTAATGCTCGTGCAGGCGGTCGATGAAGAACGGCACCCAACCCACACCGGCCTCCAAAAACGCCACCCGCAACTGCGGGTGCCGATCGAAGACGCCGCCCGAGACCAGCGCCGTCATCGCCGTCATCTGGTCGAACGGGAAGCTGATGCAGTGCACCTGGATGTAATTCGTGAAACGGTCGACGCCGATCTTCGGTAGGTGAAAGCCGGGCACGCCGTGAATGCCGAGCGGCATCTCGAGGTCGACGGCGTCGGCGTAGAAGGGGTCGAGGTCGGGGTGGTCGAGGTTGCGGGTCTTCAACGCCGGGGGCAGCAGTGTGGCGGCCAGCCCGAGATCCTTGGCCTCGCGCATGATGTCGATGGCGACCTGCCCGTGCTCGATCGGGGTCACCGCGACGCCGCGCAGTCGGCCGTTCGTCGGACGGCAGTAGTCGGCCACCCACTGGTTGTAGAGCCGCGCGAACCCTGCGGCGAACTCGGGATCCTCGAGGGTCGGTGCGCAGAGGCCCAGGCTGGGATAGAGCACCATCGTGTCGATGTGGTCGCGGTCGGCGTCGCCGAGGACACCGTCGGCCGACCGGCAATTGAGGCCCGCCGCCTTGGTCAGCCCGTGCTCGACGGGCACTCCGGCACCCGGCCCGTGGTCCTCCGGGTAGTTGCGGCCCTCGATCCGCAACCTGGGCCGCCCGTCGGTGCTGGCGGTGACGTGCCCGGGCCAGCGCTGCATCGCTTCGACGGCGAGCGACGGGCTCTCTGCGACGTGGCCGTCGGCGTCGATGATTCGCATGCTTGCTCCGCTCCTACAGCAATCTGCGGTTCGACGTACACCGCACATGAAACACTCTGGTCATGGTTATCGCTATCGCTCGCCCCAAGCTGGAAGGCAACATCGCCGTCGGCGATGACCGCCAACTCGGGTTCGCCGAATTCGGCGATCCGCAGGGGCGGGCCATCTTCTGGCTGCACGGCACTCCGGGCGCCCGTCGGCAGATCCCCACCGAGGCCCGCGTCTACGCCGAAGACCACGGCATCCGGCTGATCGGCATCGACCGGCCCGGGATCGGCTCCTCCACGCCTTACCAGTACGACACCGTCGTCGCGTTCGCCGACGACCTGCGCACCGTGGCGGACACGCTGGGCATCGATAAGATGGCCGTCATCGGATTGTCCGGCGGTGGCCCGTACACGCTGGGCTGCGCGGCGGCGATGCCCGATCGGGTGATAACGGTCGGAGTGCTCGGTGGCGTCGCACCGACCCAGGGCGCCGACGCGATCGGCGGCGGGGTGATGGCCCTGGGCTCTTACGTCGCGCCGCTGCTCGAGCGCGTTGGTCTGCCGATCAGGCTGGCGGCGGTCGCCTTGATCTGGCTGATCCGCCCGGTTGCCGAGCCCGCGCTCTACGCCTACGCACGGATCTCACCCGAAGCGGATCGGCGGCTACTGGTCCGCCCCGAGTTCAAGGCGATGTTCCTCGACGACCTGCTCAACGGCAGCCGCAAGCAACTGGCGGCGCCGTTCGCCGACGTCGTGGTCTTCGCGCGCGATTGGGGTTTTCGGCTCGAGCAGGTCAAGGTGCCGGTGCACTGGTGGCACGGCGACCGCGACCACATCGTTCCGTTCGCCCATGGTCAACATGTCGTTTCCCGGCTGCCCGACGCCGAGATGTATCACCTGCCCGGCGAAAGCCACCTGGCCGGGCTGGGCCGTGCCGAGGAGATTCTGCGCACCATCATCGAGGCATGGGACAACGCCGAAAAGAAGTGAGTGCACAGCGGCTCACCGCCGACCAGCGTAATTCATTCATCGCGGCGTTGCTGGGCTGGACGATGGATGCGTTCGACTACTTCTTGGTGGTGCTGGTCTACGCCGATATCGCAAAAACCTTCCACCACAGCAAGACTGAAGTCGCGTTCCTGACGACAGCCACCCTGGTGATGCGTCCTGTGGGCGCGCTGCTGTTCGGGCTGTGGGCCGACCGAGTGGGTCGACGGCTGCCGCTGATGGTGGACGTCACGTTCTATTCCGTGGTCGGCTTTTTATGTGCGTTCGCACCCAATTTCACCGTGTTGGTGATCCTTCGGCTGCTGTACGGCATTGGCATGGGCGGCGAATGGGGACTGGGCGCCGCACTGGCGATGGAGAAGGTTCCAGTGCAGCGACGCGGATTTTTCTCCGGTCTGCTGCAAGAGGGTTACGCATTCGGTTATCTGCTGGCGACGGTGGCGTCGCTGGTGGTGATGAACTGGCTGGGGTTGTCGTGGCGCTGGCTGTTCGGCCTGTCCATCATCCCCGCTCTGGTCAGCCTGATCATCCGCTACCGAGTGAAGGAATCCGAGGTGTGGGAGGCGGTCCAGGACCGGATGCGCTTGACTCACACCAGGATTCGCGATGTGCTGGCCGACCCTGCGATCGTGCGCAGGTTTATTTACCTGGTGCTGTTGATGACCGCGTTCAACTGGATGAGCCATGGTACGCAGGACGTCTACCCGACGTTCCTGTCGGCCGGCGCCGGCCTCTCCCCCGCGACGACCAAGTCGATCGTGGTGATCTACAACATCGGCGCGATTGTCGGTGGCCTGACGTTCGGCACACTTTCCCAACGGTTGGGCCGCCGCTACACCGTGGTGTTCTGTGCGGTGCTGGGTCTGCCGATCGTGCCGTTGTTCGCGTACTCGCGGACCGCGGCCATGCTGTGCCTTGGCGCTTTTTTGATGCAGGTTGTTGTGCAAGGCGCCTGGGGCGTGATCCCGGCGCATTTGACGGAGATGTCGCCGGATGCGATCCGCGGCTTCTACCCCGGCGTGACCTATCAGCTCGGCAATCTCCTGGCCGCTTTCAATCTTCCTATTCAGGAACGCTTGGCCGATTCCCATGGCTATCCGTTCGCGCTGGCCGCGACGATTGTGCCGGTGCTGATCGTGGTTGCGCTGTTGACGGCGGTTGGCCGGGATGCCACCGGGATCCGGTTCGGGACCGAGCGGACTGCCCGCTCTGTCGGTGCCGTGAACTAGCCTGTGCCCGTGGCGCAGGGCCCGCGAACTCGCTACGCGAAGTGCGGCGAGATCGACATTGCCTACCAGGTCTTCGGCGACGGTCCGACGGATCTGCTGGTGGTGCCCGGGCCGTCGATCCCGGTCGATACGATCGACAGCGAGCCGTCGATGTACCGGTTCCACCGGCGCCTGGCGTCGTTCAGCCGGGTGATCCGCTTCGACTTCCGCGGGATGGGCTTGTCGTCACGTATCCCGTCACCCGACATGCAGGGCCCGCAGTTCTGGGCCGAGGATGCGGTCGCGGTCATGGACGCGGTCGGCTGCGAGCAGGCAGCGATCTTCGCGCCGAGTTTCAACGCCATGGTCGGAATCGTCCTCGCCGCGAACTACCCCGAACGCGTCCGCAGTCTGGTGATCGTGAACGGCGCAGCACGTGTGTTGCGGGCGCCCGACTATCCGGTGGGCGCGAACCCCAATACCGCTGAATCGTTCATGACGGTCGGGATAGAGCCGGATGCGGTGGAGCAGGGCTTCGACATGCTGGGCATCGTGGCGCCGAGTGTTGCCCGTGATGGCGCGTTTCGGGCTTGGTGGGATCTGGCCGGCAACCGTGCGGCGTCGCCGAGCATGGCCCGTGCAGCGACCAAGGTGGTGATCGACTCCGACGTCCGCGACAGGCTCGCATGCATCGCCGCGCCGACATTGATCCTGCATCGCAGTGGCGTCGACTTCATTCCGATCGAGCATGGCCGCTACCTCGCCGAGCACATCGCAGGTTCGCGCTTCGTCGAACTGCCGGGTACCGATTCCCTGTACTGGGTGGGCGACAATGCGCCGATGCTCGACGAGATCGAAGAGTTCATCACCGGTGTGCGAAGTGGCTTCGACGCCGAACGTGTACTTCTCACAATCGTTTTCACTGACATCGTCGGCTCAACCGAGCGCGCTGCGGCCCTAGGCGACGGTCGGTGGCGCGACCTGCTCGACAACCACGACGCCATCATTCGCCACGAGCTGGAGCGGTTCGGCGGTCGCGAAGTGAACACGGCCGGCGACGGCTTCGTGGCGACGTTCACCAGCCCGAGCGCCGGGATCGCTTGTGCGGACGCGATTGTCGACGCGGTGCGGGTGCTCGGCATCGAGGTGCGGGTGGGTATCCACGCCGGCGAAGTCGAGGTGCGCGGTACGGACGTTGCCGGCATGGCCGTGCACATCGGCGCGCGCGTGGCCGCTTTAGCCGGCCCGAGCGAGGTGCTCGTGTCGTCGACGGTGCGCGACATCGTCACCGGCTCGCGGCGCAGATTCGCCGACCGCGGCGAACACGAACTCAAGGGCGTGCCGGGCCGCTGGCAGCTGTGCGCCCTGGTACGCGATGAAGCGACATCGACTGTGAATCCTGGGCATCGAGCGTGAACGTACGGCGGAAACTCGCGCCGCAGCCCGCCCGGGCTGCACACTCGAAACCCAGGATTCACACCCGACGGCGTTTATCTGGTCGATCCGTCCTTGCCGCCGCCCAGCACTCGCCGCAGCATGTGCATCGCCACCGTCGTCGAGCGCTCCCGAATGTCGGCGCGGTTACCGGGCAGCCGAACCGTCCGGGTCACCGAGCGGCCGTCGGCCAGCGACACGGTAAAGCACACTGTGCCGACAGGCTTGTCCTCGGTTCCTCCGCCGGGACCGGCGATCCCGGTGATCGCGACCGCGGTGTCCGCGCCGAAGCGGCGCAGCGCGCCCGCCGCCATTGCCTCCGCCACCGGTTCGGACACCGCACCGTGGGATTCGATCAACGCCGAATCCACGCCCAGCAGCTCAACTTTGGCCTCGTTGGCGTAGGCGATCACTCCCCCGGAGACGTACGCAGAAGAACCCGCCTGCTCGGTCAGCCGCGCCGCCAGCAGCCCGGCTGTGCAGGACTCCGCCGTCGCAATCCGGCGGCCGGTCAGCAGCTGCGCCACCAGATCGTCCACGGATGAGCCGTCTTCGGAAAAGATGTGCTCGCCATGCTTTTCACGTAGCAACGCGACCAGTCGCCGGTATACGCCGGCCGAGTCGGGCTCGTAGCGGGTGACCATTTCGACTTCCCCGCGCCGCAGGCAGGTGGTGATCTCCAGCGAGCCGAAACCGGGCAGCCGCTCCTCGGCGTCGCGCAGGCTCTCGGCCAGCCCGGATTCCGCCAGCCCGAACATCCGCACCGTCTCCTGGTGGTAAACCGTCCGCCCGGCGATCGCGTCCTGGACAGCGGACGTCTGCACCGCGGTGCGCCACATCGGCTGCAGCTCGCGCGGCGGCCCGGGCAGCACCACCACGGTGGGCTTGCCGGGAACGACGACGCCGGGAGCTGTTCCCACCGGGTCGAGTACCACTGCCCCGGCCGGCACCATCGCCTGCTTGCGGTTGGCCGCGCGCACGGCGTCGAAGTCGCCGCCAATGCGCGCCATCAACGACTTGAGGATCGCGGCGATCCTGCCTTCCAGCTCGGCGTCCAACACCAGCTCACGCTCGCAGAACTGCGCCACGATCGCGACGGTCATGTCGTCGGCCGTCGGGCCCAGGCCACCGCTGGTGATGATCAGATCGACGCCCTGATCGGCCATGAACCTCAGCTGCGCCTCGATGTCGCCGGGGCGGTCGCCGCAGATCGTGATGTGCGCGAGCTCGACCCCCAGCTCCAGAAGCCGATCGGCGAGCCACGGCCCGTTGCGATCTTGGACTCGTCCGGTCAACACCTCGGTACCGGTGACAACAATGCCCGCACGTGCGCTCACTGGTACGACACTAAGGTCATGATCGAAATCGAAGTGCTTCAGGCCGACGTCACCAAGCTCGAGGTCGACGCGATCGCCAACGCGGCCAATACCGAACTCAAACACGGCGGCGGCGTCGCCAAGGCCATCTCCCGCGCCGGCGGGCCGGCGGTGCAGCGGGAATCCAACGAGAAGGCGCCGATCGGCCTCGGCGAAGCCGTCGAGACCACCGCCGGCGACATGCCGGCACGCTATGTGATCCATGCGGCCACGATGGAACTCGGCGGGCCCACATCGGCGGAGATCATCCAGAACGCAACGAGATCCACCTTGCGCAAGGCCGACGAGCTCGGCTGCCGCTCGCTGGCGCTGGTGGCGTTCGGCACCGGCGTCGGAGGTTTCCCCGTCGACGAGGCGGCGCGGCTGATGGTCGGCGCGGTGCGGCAGCACAAGCCGCGCTCGCTCGAGCGGGTGGTGTTCGCGGTTCACGGCGACGAGGCCGAGCAGGCGTTTCGTGCCGCGGCCCAGTCTTAGCGCTCCGAAAGGTAGCGCTCGACGGATTCGGTCTTGCGGTTCATCGCGTCGATGACGCCGTCGCGCCAATCGGCCTTGATCACCACACTGACCCGGGGTGTGCGCGTCTTCACCGCTTCGACGGCGCGTTGCACGACGGCCATCACCTCGTCCCAGCTGTCGCCCTCGATCACGGTGAACATCGCATCGGTCTTGTTGGGCAGGCCGGAGGCGCGGACCACCCGCACCGCTTCGGCGACCAGCTCACCGACCCCCTCGCCAACACCCAGCGGGGTGACCGAGAACGCGACCAGTACCGACATAGCTCGACTCTAGAGGGATGGCAGCATCGAGTCCGTGCGAGTTCTGGTGCAGCGGGTCTCTTCGGCGAGCGTGTCGGTGGACAGCCGGGTGGTGGGCGCGATCCGGCCGGAACGCCAGGGACTTCTCGCGTTCGTCGGCGTCACCCACGACGACGACGCCGGCAAGGCGCGTCGGCTCGCCGAAAAGCTTTGGCAGCTTCGCATTCTCGACGACGAACAATCGGCCGCCGACATCGGCGCACCGATCCTGGTGGTGAGCCAGTTCACCCTCTACGCCGACACCGTCAAAGGTCGGCGGCCGTCATGGAATGCCGCCGCCCCCGGCGCGGTAGCAGAACCCCTGGTGGAGGCGTTTGTAAACGATCTGCGGCAATTGGGTGCGCAGGTCGAGGCCGGCGTTTTCGGCGCGCACATGAAGGTCGAACTGATCAACGACGGACCGGTGACCCTTCTGCTCGAACTGTGACTTCGGGGCCTGCGGGGTTTCGGTTCGGGGGCTGCGATGATTCGGGTACTGCCAGCGCGGGTATGTCGTATCCGCTGGGAAGTTATGGAGCGGCTCAGATGACCGATGCACTGGAGCGGGGCGGCTTCGCCCACCAGGCGCTGTTCTATCGCACGCAGCAGGAGTACCTCGATTGCCTGCTGCCGTTCATCTCCGAGGCGCTGGACGAGGGTAATCCGGTGCTGGTCGCGGTGCCCGGACCGAATCTGGCCGCGCTGTGTGACGGGTTGGGCCGGTCCGCGGCCCACGTGGTCATGGCCGACATGACCGAAGCAGGGCGCAATCCCGGCCGGATCCTGGGCGAGGTTCTCAGCGGCTTCGTCGAGAAGCATCGCGACGAGCCGGTTCGGATGATCGGCCAACCGATTTGGCCGACCCGATCGGAAGTCGAGTATCCCGCCTGCGTGCAGCACGAGGCGCTGATCAACCACGCCTTCACGGGCCGCGACGTGACGGTGGTCTGTCCCTACGACGTCACCCACCTTGGCCCCGACGTCATCGCCGACGCCGGCTGTACCCACCCGGTGCTCTGGCAGCCCGGTTCGCCCGCCCAACAAAGCCCGTCCTACGCCCCCGATGCGGTGTGGCAACGTTACTACCGACCATTGCCGACGCACGACGCCGCGGTGCGATACACGGCGCGAAAACTCGCCGACCTCGGCGGCGCACGCAATTTCGCCGCCGGCTACGGCCGGTGGTTTGGATTACCGGCCGGCAGGATCGCGGATCTGCAACTGATCACCAACGAGCTGGCCACCTCGAGCCTGATGCATTCGGGCGGGCCGTGCCGGCTTGCCCTGTGGCACCAGGACGGTCATTTGGTCTGCGAAGCACGCGACTGCGGGCATCTCGACGACCCGCTCGCCGGGCGGCGGCCCTATGACCGCGACACCGGGCGCGGCCCGAGCCTGTATGTGGTCAATGCCGTCGCCGATTTGGTGCGCATACATAGTCATCCGGGCGAGACAACCATCCACGCCTACCTCAGCGTGGAAGGGACGGCATGACGCGTCGACATGCTGTCGTGGATTCGGCCGCCGGCCTGGCCCCGTTCGGACACTTGGCCTGGGGCTACCACAGTAGGGCCGAATTGCTCAGCCGTGCAGCGGAATACATTGCCGACGGGCTGCGCCAAAACCAGTACATCGCCTACGCCGCCGACAGAAGCCATGAGCAGCTGCGCGCGGAGCTGGTGGCGATGCCCGGCATCGGCCAGCACCTGGACTCCGGCCGCATCGAGGCGTGGCCGACCCGCGACTACTACGTCTACTGTCCCGACACCGACGTCATCGACGCCGACGGCGCGGTGGCCAAATACCTTGACGCCGTCGATCAGGCAACAGCCAAGGGCTACAGCGTGTTTCGCGCCGTCAGCGATGTCACACCGGCGGCACGGACGGCCGAACAGCGTGACGCCTTGGCGCGCTTGGAGCACCTCGTCGATCGGCAGATGGCGGAGCTGCCGTTTTCGGCGCTCTGCGCCTACGACGTCGACCAACTTGGCGCGGCGGCAGACGAATTGATCTGCCTGCACCCGTTCGTCAGCGAAGGGTCGGTGATGTTCCGGATCTACGCCGACCCCGATGCCGAGCTGGATTTGGCGTTGGCCGGCGAGATCGACGCCGCCTCCGACGAGTTGTTCGACGCGGCGCTGCGACGTCTCTGGCCGTTGCTGCGAGGCAACATCTTGCGGATCGGCGCCAAGAAGCTCGAATTTCTCGGCCACAAACAGCTGTACGCGGTGGAGGAGCGCGCCCGCGAGCACGATCGCAAAGTGGTGCGGGCGACCAATCAGCCGACCATCACCCGGCTCATCGAGGTGCTCGGTCTCACCCACGTGCGGGTGGACGCCGCATCGTAGGCTTGCCGATGACGGAAAGGGAGCCGGATGCTGCGCGATATCCGTGAGCTCGCCAATGAACGCGACGCCTATGCGGCCGAGCTTCGCCGCCGGTGGGGCGGACTGCTGAGTTACCGTTATATCGGCCGCAGCTATGCATCGATGGACCTGGGTCCCGTCGACGACACCGTCACCTTGCGCCGCGACATGCGCAATCCGGCCGGCGGCATACTGCTGGCCGTCCTCGGCATCGCGTCCCCGGAGGGCGGTGGCATGTCCGATTTGGAGGAGGTGCCCAACCCGGTCGTCCACTCCTGCCAGGTCCTCGACCCGGGCCGAGATGTGCGACGCATCGAAATGCGGACCGAGGTGATCAAACGTGGCCGGCAGATGGGCTATAGCCGCTCCCGCATCGTCGACGCCGACCGGCCCACCCGCGTGGTCGCGCTGACCCAGGGCCAGGGCATCACCATCGGCACCCCGCCCGAGGGTCTGAACCGGATGGCAGTCGAGCCGATCGAGGTCGTCGACTCCCCCGATCTGCCCCCACTGTGGCACGTGTTCGGTGGACATCGTCGCGCCGACGGGCACTGGGCGCTGCCGGAGCTGGCCGCCGAGGTCGCCTCACCCGATGCCGCGCTGCACATCGGTCCGCAGTTCGCGGTGCTGGAGGCCGCGGCCATCGATCAGGCCGCGCATGTCGCCGGAACGGATCAGCTGCAGGGCACGTCGTCTCAGGTGATGTTCGTGGCGCGGGGTAAGGTCGGCCCGTTTCGGGTTGAGGCCGAACCGATTTCGGGTGCGGGCGGTGTGGTCGCGGTGCGCACGATCATGCACGACGAGGGCGCCGACGACCGGGTGACGACCGTCGGCTCGTACGTGTTCGAGGCTGACGGATGATCCGCTCCGACGACGACGAGTGGGACATTGTCAGCAGCGTGGGCTACACCGCGCTGCTGGTGGCCGGATGGCGCGCCGTTCATGCCACCAGCCCCGACCCGCTGGTGCGAGACGACTACGCGAAGCTTTTCGTCACCGCGTCGGGGGATCCGTACCTGACCGGGGTGATGGCGAATCCGCCGACGTCGGAGACTGCGACGGCGTTTCCGCGGCTCTACGGGGTGCAGAGCCGGTTCTTCGACGAATTCTTCGTCGCGGCCACCGGAAGCGGCATACGGCAGGCCGTCATCGTGGCGGCCGGCCTGGACTCGCGTGCCTACCGGCTCGGTTGGCCTAGCGGCACAACAGTTTTCGAGGTCGACCGGCCGAAAGTACTGGAGTTCAAATCCCGGGTGCTCGCCGAGCAGGCGGCCGAGCCGGCTGCGCATCGCGTGGAGGTCGCCGCGGACCTGCGCGAAGACTGGCCGATAGCGTTGCGGGCCGCCGGTTTTGCTCCGGACAAGCCGACCGCTTGGTCGTTGGAGGGGTTGCTGCCCTACCTGACCGGCCAAGCCCAAGACGCGTTGTTCGCCCGCATCGACCAGCTCTCGGCGCCGGCCAGCCGTATCGCGATCGGCGCCCTCGGGTCTTGTCTCGACCAAGACCGGCTTTCGGCGCTGGAAGCGGCCTACCCCGGGCTGAACATGTCCGGTGACGTCGACTTCTCCGCTCTGACGTACGACGAAAAGACCAAAACCAAGCCCGCACAGTGGCTGACCGACCGCGGCTGGAACGTGGACCCCGTGCGCAACACGCTGCAGCTGCAAGCCGGTTACGGCAGGACTCCGCCGGAGGTGGACGCGCAGATCGACGCCATCATGCACTCCGAATACGTCACGGCAACGCGGTGAGTAGGGCAGAGTACTACGGCGTGCACCCATCTGAGGTCGTCGCCGAAATCGCCGCCGGTCCACCGGGCCCGCGGGTGGGCGCGTTCTTCGACCTCGACGGCACGCTGGTCGCCGGCTTCACTGCCACCGCCCACGCCGGGCACCGGATCCGAAGCCGACAGGCCAGGCTCGGCGAAGTGCTCGGGGTGGTGGAAGCGATGATGCGATACCGGTTCGGGCGCATGGAATTCGAGCGGCTCGTCGTGCGCGGTGCGGGCTATCTGCGCGGTGAGTCTTTGGCGGACCTCGACCAGCTCGGAGAGCGGCTGTTCGCCGAGCGCATCGCGGCACGGGTATTCCCCGGGATGCGCGACATCGTGGCGGCCCATCAGCAGCGCGGGCACACTGTGGTGCTCAGCTCGTCGGCGCTCACCATCCACACGCGGCCGGTGGCCCGCTATCTGGGCATCACCCACGTGCTGTGCAACCAGTTCGAGCTCGACGACCGCGGCCTGCTGACCGGCGACATCACCCGGCCCATCGTCTGGGGCCCCAAGAAAGCCGCTGCCGCACAGAACTTTTGCGTCGACAATGGCATCGAGCTGCACGACAGTTACTTCTACGCCGACGGCGACGAGGACTTGGCGCTGATGTCGTTGGTCGGCCACCCCCGACCGGTCAACCCGCGCCCGCGGCTGGCGGCGGTGTCCGCCGAGCGGGGGTGGCCGGTGCTGCGAGTCGCTCACGCCGGCGGCCGGCGGGGCAGGCGGTTGCTGGCCGGACTCGGCGGGTAGTTATGCAATTCTGGTCCGGCACAGCGTTTATGAACGCCGCCGACGCGATTGCGGTCGCGCAGATTCTCGACGAAGCCGGCTTCGACGGAGTGATCTGCGCGGACCATCTGATCTATCCGCGCGAGCTGGCGTCACCGTACCCGTCGCCGACCGGCAAGCCCATGTGGCCGCCGGACACCGCCTGGCCCGATTCGTGGATCCTGATCGGCGCGATGGCCGCGGTGACCCGGCGGCTGCGCCTCTCCAACGCCGTCTACGTCGCACCCGCGCGTCCACTGCTGGAGGTCGCCAAACAAGTGGCGACCGCGTCGGTGATTTCCGGTGGCCGGGTCGCGCTGGCGGTCGGCGCCGGCTGGATGCGGGAGGAATTCGAGTTACTGGGCCAAGACTTCGGAAACCGGGGCAAGCGGCTCGACGAGATGATTCCCGCGCTGCGCGCGCTGTGGCAGGGCGGCTGGGTGTCGTGGAGCGGGCACTACTACCAGGTGCCCGAGTTGATGCTCGAGCCACACCCGACGGCGCCGGTGCCAATCCTTGGCGGCGGCGAATCGGATGCGGCGCTGCGGCGCGCGGCCCGGCTGTGCGACGGCTGGGTCGGCACCGCCTACGGTTGGGACGACGCCGCGCGATACGTCGCCACGCTGCACGATCTGCGCCGCGAGTACGGGCGGGACAGCGAACCCTTCGAGATCATGCTGGCGCTGCTGGAGCCGCCGTCGCTAGACCTGTACCGGCGAGCCGAGGACATCGGGATCACCGCGGTGATGTGCGCGCCGTGGGCCGGGCTCGACATCGGCTACCGCGCGGCGATCGAACAGTTCGCCGAAACTTATCTCTGACCCGCGAGTGGCCAGTTATTGCACGCTATTTCACGAAAAGCGTGCAATAACTGGCCACTCGGCGCGGAGCGCTAGATTTTGTGCGGCACGTCGAGGATCAGACCACCATCCATGACGTACTCGCTGCCGGTGGAGTAGGACGACTCGTCGCTGGCCAAGAACAGCACGAACGTCGACACCTCGCTCGATTCAGCGGGGCGGCCGAGCGGGATGGTGAGCATGTTGTCCGGAAAGTGTTTGGTCATCGGGGTACGGATGAAGCCCGGATGGATTGAGTTGACCCGGATTTGATGCGCCGCCAACTCCAACGCCGCGGATTTGGTGAGCCCGCGCACCGCCCACTTCGACGCCACGTAGGGGTGCACCATCTGAGCGCCGCGCAGCCCCTCGATCGACGACACGTTGATGATCGAGCCGCCGCCGGCGGCGATCATCGGCTCGACCGCCACCCGCATGCCTAAAAACGTGCCGGTGAGGTTGACGTCGATGACCTTCTGCCACTTGGCCATATCGAACTTGTGGATCTGGCCGAGCGCGACGATGCCGGCGTTGTTGACCAGAACGTTGAGCCTGCCGAACTCCTGGACGGCGGTGGCGGCCGCGGCTTCCCACTGCTCGAGCTCGGTGACGTCGAGGTGCACGTAGCGCGCCGCGTCACCGAGTTCGTCGGCCAGCGCCTTGCCCTCGTCGTCGAGGATGTCGCCGACCACCACCTTGGCACCCTCGGCGACCAGCAGCCGGGCATGCGAAGCACCCATGCCCCGAGCGCCGCCACTGATCAGTGCAACCTTGCCGTCCACGCGTCCCATGACGGGTCAGGCTACCGCAGCGTCGGACACGTGCCGGTGATCAGCGGCAGGTCCAGCGTTGTGCGGATGCCGGGCTCGGCCGCGACCACCGCGGGGATGGCGTTCACGATCCGCCCCGCCGCGGCCACGATCGCGGCATGGTTGTGATCGCCCTTGCTGCTGGTCGGGCAGATGTCGACGGCGTAGGACGGCTCGCCGGTGATCTCGACGCGATACGAGCCGCCGGGCTGCGCGGGCTGAGCCCAGTCCGGACGCAGGTCCTCCCGCAGCCGGGTCACGTGCTCGATGACGATGACCGGCTCGCCCTTGACCATGCCGCGGATCTCGAAGCGCATCGCGGCGACGCTGCCCTTCGGGATATGGCCGGCCGCGATATCGAAGGCCTCCGGCGCGGGCTCGCGTTCGCAGGATTCGGTGATCTCGTCCACCTCGATGCCCAGCCCGGCCGCCAGTTGCCGGATCGCCGTGCCCCACGCGATGCTCAGCACACCCGGCTGAAACAGGATCGGAACTTCGTCGAGCGGCTTTCCGAAGCCCATCACGTCGAACATCACGGTTGCGCCGTCGTAGGTGGCGTAGTCGGCGATTTCCATGCAGCGCACCTGCTCGACCCGCTGACAGGTGCTGGCGAACACCAACGGGACTAGGTCGTTGGCGAAGCCCGGGTCGACTCCGGTGATGAACAGGCTCGAATTGCCCAGGCGTGCAGCGTCTTCCACGCGGGCGATGTACTTGTCGGGCATCAGCTGCCACGGATACTGCAGCACTCCCGGCGCGGAGCCCACGACATTGACGCCCGCGGCCAGGATGCGCAGGCAGTCGCCGATCGCCTCGGCGGGGCGGTTGTCGGCCATCGCGCAGTAGACCGCGCAGTCGGGCCCGGTGGACAGCAGCGCGGCCAGGTCGTCCGTCGCCGTGACGCCGGTGTAGACGTCGAGCCCGGCCAGCTCCCCCGCATCCTTGCCGACCTTGGCGTCCGACGAGACGCACACCGCGGTCAGCTCGAAGCGCGGGTCGGTGATGAGTTGGCTGAGCGCCAGACGTCCCACGTTCCCGGTGCCAATGTGCGCGACGCGGATCGTCATGGCTGCCTCCTTGTGGACTATGGGGTCTCATACGGCGCGGCCGCCAGGCGACACAGTACCGTGCGATGTACTAAACTAGAACACGTTCCAATTCTTCGACCGCCCCTAGTTAAGGAACAGTGATGCACACTCCCATCTGCGACGAACTCGGCATCGAGTTTCCGATCTTCGCCTTCACGCACTGCCGCGACGTCGTCGTCGCGGTGAGCAAAGCCGGCGGTTTCGGGGTGCTTGGCGCGGTCGGCTTCACCCCCGAGCAGCTGGAAATCGAGCTGAACTGGATCGACGAGAACATCGGCGACCACCCGTACGGGGTCGACATCGTGATCCCCAACAAGTACGAGGGCATGGACTCGCACCTGTCCGCCGAGGAGCTGGCCGAGACGCTGCGCAAGATGGTGCCGCAGGAGCACCTGGATTTCGCCAAGAAGATCCTGGCCGACCACGGTGTTCCGGTGGAGAACGCCGACGAGGACACGTTGCAACTGCTGGGCTGGACCGAGGCGACCGCCACCCCGCAGGTCGAGGTCGCGCTGAAGCACCCGAAGGTGGCGATGATCGCCAACGCGCTGGGCACTCCCCCCGCCGAGATGATCAAGCACGTTCACGACGAAGGCCGCAAAGTGGCCGCGCTGTGCGGCTCACCGTCGCAGGCCCGCAAGCACGCCGACGCGGGTGTTGACATCATCATCGCGCAGGGCGGCGAGGCCGGCGGCCACTGCGGGGAGGTCGGCTCGATCGTGCTGTGGCCGCAGGTCGTCAAGGAGGTCGCGCCGGTGCCGGTGCTGGCCGCCGGCGGCATCGGCAGCGGCCAGCAGATCGCCGCGGCCCTGGCGCTTGGCGCTCAAGGCGCGTGGACCGGATCGCAGTGGCTGATGGTGGAGGAAGCGTCGAACACCCCGGTTCAGCAGGCGGCGTATGCCAAAGCCTCCAGCCGTGACACCGTGCGTAGTCGCTCTTTCACCGGCAAGCCGGCCCGGATGCTGCGCAACGACTGGACCGAGGCCTGGGAGAAGCCGGAGAACCCCAAGCCGCTCGGCATGCCGCTGCAGTACATGGTCTCCGGCATGGCCGTGCGCGCCACGAACAAGTACCCGAACGAGACCGTCGACGTCGCGTTCAATCCGGTCGGCCAGGTCGTCGGACAATTCACCAAGGTGGAGAAGACGTCCACCGTCATCGAGCGCTGGGTGCAGGAGTACCTGGAGGCGACGAACCGGCTCGACGAACTCAACGCCGCCGCCAGCGCCTAGTCAGCGGCCGCCGGCCAAAAGCGAACCGCCGCAACGCTTCTGATTAGTCGACGTCGTCGGCGCCGACGCCGGTGAAGACCTCTTTGGCTCTGTCGAAGGCGTAGGTGAAGATCTCGATCGAGTTGTGCACGATGTCGCCGGTGCCGCCGGCGATGTCGCCGCGGATGATGTCACCGGCGTTCTCGACGATGTCGGAGGCTTTTTCGACCGCGTTGGCCGCGATGTCCCTGACGGCGCCGAGCGCCTCATTCGGGTTGAAGGCCATCAGATTCTCCGCTTCTGTGATCTGGATACGTATTACGGGTTCGGGTTATCGCTGGTGATACCTGTGTCTGAGGGGAACCCTCCGCTTTGAAGCGGGAACCCGCCGCTGGTCAATTGCCCGATCTGCCACCCGTGTTCGGTGCACAGCATCGGGTATCCGTCGGGAGACTGGGCCGACGCTCCGCGGGGATTAGGACACGGTGCGCCGACCTGCTGGACCCCGTGCAGCGGGTAGGTGATCACCCAGTAGCCGGACTGCGCGGCCGGAAACTGGTGGGTGATGAAGTGACAGGCCTCGGCCTGTCCACCGGGACCGCGCCCGAAGATGAACGTTTTGTAGTTGTCGCACGGCGCGCCGAGGGAGGCGTCGTAGTTCATCCCCGGTACGTCGCCGTCGTAGTGCCCGTTGTCGGCGGCGGCGCCCGATGCAAAGCCGACAGCGGCTCCGGCAAGTGCCCCGGCGATGAGTAGTTCGCGAATCATGGGCCAAAGCATAACGAGTGCGATCCGGGCCACAAGGCCGTTTCACATGCTAGACCGGCTGCGCTTGTGAGAACACGTTCCAATTCCGCGGCCCCGGTGCTTTACTGACCCAGAGATGTCCTTTGCAGGCCGTACTCGAGGAGTGCCGATGCCGACTCCGAATCTTCCCCCCGGATTCGATTTCACCGACCCCGATATCTACGCCGAGCGGTTGCCCGTCGAGGAGTTGGCCGAGATGCGCCGAGTCGCACCGATCTGGTGGAACGAGCAGCCCATCGGTGCGGGCGGATTCGACGACGGCGGCTTCTGGGTGGTCACCAAGCACAAGGACGTCAAGGAGATTTCGCTGCGTAGCGACGTCTTTTCCAGTCTGAAGAAGACCGCGCTGCCGCGGTACAAGGACGGCACCGTCGGCGAGCAGATCGAGCGCGGCAAGTTCGTCCTGCTCAACATGGACGCGCCGCAGCACACCCGGCTGCGCAAGATCGTCTCGCGGGCCTTCACGCCACGAGCTGTCGAACGGCTGCGCGACGAGCTGGGCGAGCGTGCGCGGCGCATCGTGCAAGCTGCGGCCGACCAGGGCGCCGGGGACTTCGTCGAACAGGTCTCGTGTGAGTTGCCGCTGCAGGCGATCGCCGGGCTCATGGGTGTGCCGCAGGAAGACCGCAAGAAGCTCTTTCACTGGTCCAATCAGATGGTCGGCGACCAGGACCCCGAGTTCGCCGGCAACGACGCCATCACCGCGTCGGTCGAGCTGATCATGTACGGCATGCAGATGGCCGCCGAGAAGGCCAAGAACCCGGGGCAAGATCTGGTCACCACGTTGATCCAGGCCGACGTCGACGGGCACAAACTCTCCGAGGACGAGTTCGGCTTCTTCGTCATCCTGCTAGCCGTCGCCGGCAACGAGACCACCCGAAACTCCATCACCCAGGGAATGATGGCGTTCACCGACTTCCCCGATCAGTGGGAGTTGTTCAAAAAGGAGCGGCCGGGCACCGCCGCCGACGAAATCGTGCGCTGGGCGACGCCTGTTACGTCGTTCCAGCGCACCGCATTGCGCGACTATGAGCTCTCCGGTGTGCAGATCAAGGAAGGCCAGCGGGTGGTGATGTTTTACCGCTCAGCCAACTTCGACGAGGAGGTGTTCGACGACCCGCTCACCTTCAACATTCTGCGGGATCCCAACCCGCACGTGGGATTTGGCGGCACCGGCGCGCATTACTGCATGGGGGCCAACCTGGCGCGGATGACGATCGACCTCATTTTCAACGCGATCGCCGACCAGCTGCCCGACCTGACGCCGATCGGTAAGCCGGAGCGGTTGCGTTCGGGCTGGCTCAACGGCATCAAGCATTGGCAGGTCGACTACCACACCGCAGGCGCGAAATACCCTGTCGCGCATTAGGCTGCGCCCATGCCCTCACACAAAGCAGTCCAGGTGAAGTCCGCGGGCGCGCCGCTGGAGATCGCCGAAGTCGAGACAACGTCGCCTGGGCGTGGCCAAGTGCGCATCGACGTCGGTGCCTGCGGCATCTGTGGCACCGACGCCCATTTTGTCGCCGGCGCATTTCCCGGCCTGTCCTGGCCACTGACTCCAGGGCATGAAATCGCCGGCAAGATCGCCGAGATCGGCGCCGGCGTCGAGGACTTCACGGTGGGCGATCGTGTCGCCGTCGGATGGTTCGGCGGAAACTGCAACCAATGCGACCAGTGTCGCAAGGGCCTTTTCATCCACTGCGTCAACGGCAAGGTGCCGAGCTGGCACTATCCCGGCGGCTACGCCGAATCGGTGACAGTACCGGCCACTGCACTGGCTCGAATCCCGTCCGAGCTGTCCGACGCACAAGCCGCTCCGATGGGTTGCGCCGGTGTCACGACCTACAACGCGCTGCGTCACACCAAGGCGCTACCCGGTGACCGGGTGGCGATCCTCGGTGTCGGCGGGCTCGGCCATCTCGGTGTGCAGTTCTCCCGCGCAATGGGTTTCGAGACCATCGCGATCAATCGCGGCACCGCCAAGGCCGAAGATGCCCGGAAGCTTGGCGCTCACCACTACATCGACGCCACCGGCGATGTCGCCGAAGCGCTGAAAGCGCTTGGTGGGGTGGCGGTCGTGCTGGCCACGGCAGGCAATTCGCAGGCCATGGCCGCGACCGTCGGCGGCCTGCAGCCCCAAGGTGAGTTGGTCACGATCGGCGTCACGCCCGAGCCGCTGCCCGTCAGCCCGCTGCAGCTGATCAACCCCGGCCTGTCGATCGTCGGCCATCCGTCCGGGACCGCCAAAGAGGTTGAGGAGACAATGCAATTCGCCGTCCTGTCCGGCGTGCGGGCATGGATCGAAGAACTGCCGCTCTCGCAAGCTGCCGACGGTTACGCGGCCTTGGAGCAGGGACGGGCGCATTACCGGACCGTCCTGACCGTGTGACTGAGCACAACGGAGTCGTCTGGACCCTGGACGCATCCGACGGCGAGTTGCTCGTTCACACCGGGGTCACCGGCCGGGCCGCGAGGATGGGCCATCGCCTCACGATAGCGATGCGGCAATGGCATTCCACGGTGACATGGGCCGGCGATGAACCGGCCGCGGCCGAACTGGCCGTCGACGTGAATTCGCTCGACGTGTTGCGCGGTGAAGGGGGTGTCACGCCGCTGTCCGGGGCGGAGAAGTCGTTGGTGCGCTCCAACGCACTGCGCTCGCTGGGCGCCGAGCGGTTTCCCCAGATCAACTTCGCCGCAGAGGACATCGCCAAGAGCGCCGACGGCTACCGCCTAACCGGGCCGCTGCAGATCCGGGGCAAGACGCGCAAGCAGGTAATCGACCTTGGCACGACAGATCTCGGCGAATCGTGGCAGATGTCCGCGCGCGTCACCGTCCGGCAATCCGATTTCGGTGTCAAGCCATACTCGTTGCTGATGGGCTCGCTGAAGGTCGCCGACGAAGTGACCGTATCGTTCGCCGCGCACCACGCCAAAGGTTAGGAGGCTCATGCGGGTCGGAGTGGTATTCCCGCAAACCGAAATCGGCGCCGACGCCGGCGCGGTGCGCGCCTACGCCGAGCACGTCGAGGGACTCGGCTTCACCCACCTACTTGCCTACGACCACGTCGTCGGCGCCGACCCGGCGATCCACACCGGCTGGGCCGGACCCTATGACCTGTACAGCACGTTCCACGAGCCGCTGGTGACGTTCGGCTTCCTCGCGGCGATCACCATCTCGCTGGAGCTGGTGACCGGCATCGTGATCCTGCCGCAGCGCCAGGCCGTTCTGGTGGCTAAGCAGGCCGCCGAGGTCGACCTGCTCAGCGATGGGCGGCTGCGCCTCGGCGTCGGATTAGGCTGGAACACGGTGGAATACGAGGCGCTCGGCGAAGACTTCTCAAACCGCGGTAAGCGCTGTGACGAGCAGGTCGACGTGATGCGCCGGCTCTGGACCGAGCCGTCGGTCACCTACCGCGGCACCTATCACCAGATCACCGGGGCCGGACTCGCGCCGCTGCCGATTCAGCGACCGATCCCGGTGTGGTTCGGCGCGTCCTCGCCGCGAGCCTGCCGGCGCGCCGGCCGTCTCGGCGACGGCTGGTTTCCCATGGTGGGTCCCGGCCCGGACCTCGAGCGGGCACGGCAGGCGGTGCGGGACGCGGCAATCGAAGCGGGCCGAGACCCGGCCGGTATCGGCATGGAGGGCCGTGCCTCGTGGCGCGGCAACCCCGATCGGCTCGTCGAGGAACTCCGCCGCTGGGCCGACGCCGGCGCCAGCCACGTCTCGATCAACACGATGGGCGCGGGGTTGGCGTCGGTCGACGACCACCTGACCGCGTTGACGCGGGCCGCCGAAGCCGCAAGAGCGCTCGACGGCTGACGAAATTGGCGGCGAGGGTTGTCAAAATGGCAACGACGGCTCATCCTCTAGCCGAGCGCGCGTGAGGAGCTGTCGATGACGCAAGCCGAAACCACCGCTTATCCCGTCCGCGTTCGAGGCGACCTCGATCCCGCCCTATCGCGATGGCAATGGCTGATCAAATGGATCCTGGCCATTCCGCACTACATCGTGTTGTTCTTCTTGCACATCGCGGTCTTGGTGGTCACCGTGATCGCCTTCTTCGCGATTCTGTTCACCGGCAAATATCCCCGCGCGTTGTTCGACTTCAGCGTCGGGGTCAAGCGGTGGCGTTGGCGGGTCACGTTTTACGCGCTGACCGCGCTGGGCACCGACGAGTACCCGCCGTTCAGCCTGCAGCCCAACGCCGAGTATCCGGCCGATTTGGAGGTCGACTATCCGGAGCGGCTGAGTCGCGGCCTGGTGCTCGTCAAGTGGTGGCTACTGGCGATTCCGCACTATCTGATACTTCTGGCCTTCTTCACCGGAGGCTGGCGGTTTCTCATGGTCAACCCGGACGAGGTCGTCGGCTACGACTTGCCGCCGTTGATAGCGATCCTGTTGGTGATCGCCGTGCTGGGCCTGCTGTTCACCGGCCGCTACCCGAAAGGGTTGTACGACTTCGTGATCGGGATCAACCGGTGGGCGATTCGGGTCCGGGCCTACAGCGCGTTGATGCGCGACGAGTATCCGCCGTTTCGTCTCGACATGGGGCCGCGCGAGTCCGAGCCCGCGCCAGTGAACGAAACCCCTTGAGCTGCTTGGTGCGCCACCGCCGGCATCAATGAAAGTGCGCTGTTGTGTGACAGTTTGAAAACAGGTTTTGCGCGTCCCGCGTTTGATCTGGAATCGCCGCACGTTGAGAGCTACAGTGTGGCGATCGTAGGTTCGTCGGGGCCCGCTGGAGGGTTGCCATCTGCGATAGCACGCCGTTGTAACGGAGTCTCGCAGGTGGGATATGTCTTTTGTCTACGTCCACCACTGAAACCGGCTTCACGGCCGCTGATATCTGCTAAAACACCGATAAGCGTGCCAAGCAACGCGCACGGGAGGCCGGCGTGAGCGGATTCACCGACACCATGTTCGCCAATGCTCTGACCAGTCGAAATGGAATGACGACTGGCGAACCAGTCTCTCCGGTGAGGCACACCTGGGCCCAGGTGCACCAGCGGGCGCGCCGGGTAGCGGGCGGTTTGGCGGCTGCCGACGTCGGGCATGGCGACGCGGTCGCGGTATTGGCAGGTGCTCCCGTCGATATCGCGCCGACGGCCCAGGCGCTGTGGATGCGCGGGGCCAGCCTCACGATGCTGCATCAGCCCACGCCACGCACCGACCTACAGTCCTGGGCGATCGAGACGGCGGCGGTAATCGGGGTGATCGGGGCTCGGGCCGTGGTCATCTCCGACCCGTTCATGGCGGCGGCTCCCCTGCTGACCGAGTTGGGTATGCGCGTGCTCGGCGTCGACCAATTGCTTGCGGCAGATCCGGTCGATCCCGTGGAAACGTGTGACAACGATGTGGCGCTGCTGCAGCTGACGTCTGGCTCGACGGGCTCGCCGAAGGCGGTTCGGATCACCCACCGCAATGTGGTGTCCAACGCCGAGGCGATGTTCAGCGGAGCAAAGTACGACCTCGACAACGACGTCATCGTGAGCTGGTTGCCGCTGTTCCATGACATGGGGATGACCGGATTTCTCACCGTGCCAATGTATTTCGGCGCCGAGCTGGTGAAAATCACCCCGCTGGACTTCCTGCGCGACATACTGCTGTGGGCCAGGCTGATCGACAAGTACAAGGGCACTATGACCGCCGCTCCCAACTTCGCTTATTCGTTGCTGGCCAAGCGATTACGCAAGCAGAGCACGCCCGGCCAATTCGACTTGTCGAGCCTGCGGTGGGCGCTGTCGGGCGCAGAACACGTCGAGCCGGACGATGTGGAAGATTTCTGTGCCGCCGGTGCCCCTTTCGGGCTGCGGCCGCAGGCCATTGTGCCCGCCTACGGCATGGCCGAAACTACGGTGGCCGTGTCGTTTTCGGAGTGCGGCGCCGGCCTGAGGGTCGACGAGGTTGACGCCGACTTGCTTGCGGTTCTTCGCCGCGCCGTTCCGGCAACCAGGGGCAAGACGCGCCGGCTCGCCTGTCTGGGGCCGTTGCTGGCGGGTCTGGAGGCACGCATCGTCGACGATGACGCCAACGTGTTGCCCGCCCGCGGTGTCGGAGTGATCCAGGTCCGTGGCCAGCCGGTCACGTCCGGTTACACCACGGCGGCAGGTTTTGTCGCCGCACAAGACGACCAGGGCTGGTATGACACCGGCGATCTTGCCTATCTGACCGAGGATCGCCAGGTCGTGGTATGCGGCCGGGTCAAAGACGTCATCATCATGGCCGGCCGCAACATTTACCCGACCGACATCGAACGGGCAGCCGAGCGCGTCGACGGTGTCCGTCCCGGTTGCGCGGCCGCGGTGCGGTTGCACGCCGGGCGGTCGCGGGAGACGTTTGCGGTCGTGGTCGAGTCGAACGCCTTCGACAATCCCGCCGAAGTGCGGCGCATCGAGCGCCAGGTGGCCCACGAGGTGGTCGCCGAGGTCGAAGCACGACCACGCAAGGTAGTGGTGGTTGCTCCGGGAATCATTCCCAAAACACCGTCGGGCAAGCTGCGTCGCTCCTACGCGCTCTCGCTCGTCGGCTGATCGGCTCCTACGGCGCCGGCGCCCCGGGGTTGGGTGGCGGCGGCGGTGCGGGTGCCGGAGCAGCATCGTCAGGTACCCCGTGCAGGCGGTTGAGCAGCTTCGTCAACAGCGGGTGCGGATCGGGCTCCGGCGGCGGCGCGACAGGCGGCGGTGGCACCGGGGCCGGGACCGGCTCGGCGGCCGGCACGTTGACCGGTTGGTCTGCCGACGCGACGGTTTGTGGCTCGGCGGGCGCCGCGGCGACGGCCGGCTGCTGCGGCGGCTCCGGTTCCGGCGCCGCCTTCGGAGCCGGTGTCTCGACTTTGGCCGGCGGCGGCGCAGGCGCCTTGGCCACCGGGGCCGGCGTCGTCTTGTGAACCATCTGCTTCACCGGCCCGGCCGGCTTGTCGGGAAGCAGTCGCGGGCCCACCGCCAGCGACACCGACGCCACCAGCGTCACCGCGCCGGCCACCAGCATGGTCAACGCGCCGGCGTAGCCTCGTGGCCGTGAAGGCACGGGCGCCCCGCTGACTGCCGCAATCGACTCGATCAGCGGGGCATCGGTGAAGTCGGTCGTCTGCGCCGATGCCAGGGCTGCGCCGCGGGCGAGGGCCAGCGGCGTGCCGCTTTGGGTGAACACCGGTACCGGCAGCGCATTCTCCAGCTGCCACGAGAGCGCATCGAGGTCGTGATCGGGGCCGACGACCACCACGCCACCCGGTTGCCAGGTGCTCCGGTCGAACATCGCGGTCAGCCACACAGTGAGCCGATCGGCGCCTCCCTCCAGCTGTTTGACGGCGGTTTTGCCCTGGCCGTCGGAGTCGTCGACCATCACCACGGTTGTCGACTCGCCCTGCAGGAGGCACACCGCGGCCTTGTCATAGCCGACGACGGGCGCGATGCCGCGCGCCAGCGTCTCGGCGGCCTCGACCAACCGGATCGGCACGACGTTGTCGAACCCCGCCTCGGTCAACGACTCCAAGAGCAGCGCGGCCTCGGCCGCGGCGTCGTCGGTCCACGTGACGCCGACGACATGAAGTCGCTGATCGCGCCGCGCCGCCGCGGCTTGGGCCTCTAACACCGCCGCAGTCGCTTGCTCGCAGGTGGTGGCCACGCGCATCCCGCCGCCGGTGCGCACCGCGAAGTCGTCGTGATCCACGATGGCGCCGTCGGCGTGGCGGCCTTCGACCAGCACCCAGCCGCCGGCGGTCGGCGTCAGCGACAGCCCTAGTACCGTATCCAAATTCGCACCTCAATCGTGCCCCTACCTGCGACGTCACCGTTCAAATAGCGGTGGTTCGCAGCGCCCGGACGGGACCGGGGCAATGTGGTCGTCGTCGGCGTACCCGGGGTGAGCCTACGCGGGCGTCGCGACATCTGCTGAAGGGCATCGGCCAACGCGTGGCGGCACACGTAGCCATAACAGCCGCTGCGCGTCGCCCAGCACGGACGCTGAGCAGGTGATTGTCGCCGATACAGCGTCGCGACATGTTTGCGCTGTGATCGACATATGGACTACCACACGGTAAGTTCTGCCAAGGGCGCGCGACGGCATACGACAAGGGGCACGGTATGACAGACGTGAGCAAGAAGGTACGGGGCTGGGCGCGGCGGCTGACGATCGCCGCGGTGGCGGCCGCCGCACTGCCAGGCCTGGTCGGCCTTGTGGGTGGAGCCGCGACCGCCGGGGCCTTCTCCCGGCCCGGTTTGCCGGTCGACTACCTGCAGGTGCCGTCGGCCGCGATGGGCCGAAACATCAAGGTCCAGTTCCAGAGCGGCGGAGCCAATTCCCCGGCCGTCTATCTGCTCGACGGCTTGCGTGCCCAGGACGACTACAACGGCTGGGACATCAACACCCCCGCCTTCGAGTGGTACTACCAGTCCGGCCTGTCGGTCGTGATGCCCGTCGGTGGGCAGTCCAGCTTCTACACCGACTGGTACAACCCGGCGTGCGGCAAGTCCGGCTGCCAGACCTACAAGTGGGAAACCTTCCTGACCAGTGAGCTGCCCGGATACCTGGCGTCCAACCAGAACGTCAAGCCGACCGGTAGCGCCGCGGTCGGAATCTCCATGGCCGGCGCATCGGCGATGAACCTGGCGATCTACCACCCGGGACAGTTCATCTACGCCGGTTCGCTGTCCGGCTACCTCAGCCCGTCGACCGGACAGAGCTGGATAGGCCTGGCGATGAATGACGCCGGCGGCTACAAGAAGGAAGACATGTGGGGGCCGGACAGCGACCCGGCATGGGTGCGCAACGACCCCACGGTCAACGTCGGCCAACTCGTCGCCAACAACACCCGGCTCTGGGTCTACTGCGGCAACGGCACTCCGAACGAACTGGGCGGGGCCAACCTCCCGGCCACGTTCCTCGAGAGCAACTTCATGATCGGCGGTAACAAGAAGTTCGAAGAGGCTTACAACGCCGCCGGCGGTCACAACGCCGTGTTCAACTTCCCGCCCTACGGCACGCACAGCTGGGAGTACTGGGGAGCCCAGCTCAACGCCATGAAGCCCGATCTGCAGAGCAGCCTGGGCGCAGGCGGAGGCGGTGGCTAAACCACGCGCGAGCAGAAAGCTGCGCTTGACGGTGATCCGTCAAGCGCAGTTTTTGTTGGCCCACACCCCTTTCCGAACACGTCCGACGCGCGCACAATCGGAAAAGCGAGGAAAATAGCTCGACCCAAGAAGGAAGGTTCTGCGCGATGAAGGCCAAGGTTGGCGATTGGCTGGTCATCAAGGGGACGACTGTTGCACAGCCAGACCATCGTGGCTTGATCATCGAGGTGCGTTCGCCCGACGGGTCACCGCCCTACGTGGTGCAGTGGGCCAGCGACCATGTGGCGACGGTGTTTCCCGGTCCCGACGCTCTCGTCGTCTCACCCCAGGAGATGGAGGCCGCCGAAACCCGCACCCGGGCGCCGGCCGGCGCGTAGCGGCCGATACCGGGTCATTGAACCCGGTCGGTGACGTCGACCCAGGCCGTTGTGTCGCGGCGGTGGTCGTTCATGTTCCGGCACTGTCCGTAAAGACGCGCGACTCCGAGGTTGGGATAGTCGTCGTCGCGGTACAAAATCGCGGTGACGCCGTCCTTGTTCAGGGTTTTACCGAACACGTGCTGGTTGGAGGCCTGCCCTTCGGTCCAGCCGTGCTCGACCATGGCCGTGCCGATGTCCTGGAAGTAGGTGTCGGCGCGGGCGGCGGCGGGCACGGTGAAGTTCAGGTAGACCGCACCCTGATACGGCGGGTTGTCGCGGTCCTTGCAGGACATCAACAGATAGCCCGCGGTCGGCTTCTCCAAGTGCGCTACGTCGACGAGATGCCTTGCCTGCTCGACGACTTCGCTCTCGCTTTGCTCGTCGGAGACCGGCTGCGCGGGTCGGTCAAGGTCGGCAGGAGACGAATGAAGCCTGCCCACCGCCAGGAATGCTCCGCCCAGCACCAGCGAAATCGACAACGCGCCGGCAAGCAGGGCCCGAGCAGCCGGCGAGCGAAGCCATGGTGGTTGGACTGCGGCCACGCCCCAGGCTAACTCGGATTGCCGGCCCGGCTAGCCGCCGAGCGCCGCGATGAGCTCCTTGATCTTGGCCGCCTCGTCGTCGGTCGGCGTCTCGTCGGCTTCGAGTGCGTCGAGAAGCTCCGCCGTCAGCCCGGCGCCGTTGGCGGTTTCCTGCGCGGACAGTTTGGCCCGCCTGCGTGTGACGTACAACTGCTGACCCAACGTCGCCCCGGGTGCTTCCGCGACCCGCTCCATCAGGTCGTCGTATTGGGTGCGGACCCCGCTGAGCGCCACGATGACCGACGGCGTCGACCTGCCTCGGGACGCCGCCTTGGTGAGCGCCGCCTGCAGCTTGCGCAGACCGGACAGGATCACCCCCGCGCGGCCGGAGAACTCGGGATCGCTGGAGTCTGGCAGGGCCTCGATCGATGCGGTGAACATCTGCATTGCCGCCTCGACCAAGCTGACAATGACGGGAGCCTCACCGTCATCCAGCGCGCCGTCGCCCTTGAATCGATTCATGTTGTCGGGGGCCTCACTGATCTCCGTGTCGATGGTGATCACTCCATGTGGAACGTGGTGGAGGACGTCGAAACGCTAGCGCGTCTCGAGCGTCGATACAAGGGTCGGCACCACGGCGGCGCTATCCGGCCGCCGATTGCGTCGAACACCGAGAAGTCCGTTTACAAGTCCCCGACCGATTTCCGCTCTTGTGCAGGTGCCTTATAGCGGCCAAAGTGAATATATGACGGACCAGAAATTGATCGAGCACTGGATTCAGGGCTGTATGGTGCAGCGGATCATGTTCCGCGACGGTCTCGTGCTGAATCTCGAGGATTACAACGAACTCGTCATCTCCGCGCCGCTGCGGCTGACCCTGCCGGCCACCCCCACCGCACCCAGCGGGGTCGTTTTCATCGATCCGAATGACCCGGCTGAGCAGGAGCGGCCGCTGTTTGACTTCGCCGGGGCGACGTGCACCGAGGTGCGCTGGGACGACGCCGGGGATTTGCACCTGGAGTTTTCCGACGGCCACCAGATCGACGTGTCACCCGACGAGAACGTGACGGCGTGGGAACTCTACGGCAAGTACCACGGGTATGCCGCTTGCCTGGCCGGCGGGAAAGTGCGGGTGGTGCGCCACGACATGCCGGAAAATTTCGACGACCAGTAGCCCGGTGGATTTGCGTCGGCAGTCCTAAGCAGCCTGCCGTCGGACATTCCCGACGTAAACCCGGGATTGGTTTGGTTTTTGTTTGTCGCGACGTTTTATCGCCGCGCAATGGGTCGCCGATCGGCGCAAGACATGCTTGGATCAGCCTATGCAAGGGTCGGCGACGGTTCATATGGCAGCATCAGCGGAGAAGATCTGGAATCTGATTGCGGATGTCCGCAATACCGGTCGGTTCTCTCCCGAGACGTTCGAAGCAGAGTGGCTCGACGGCGCCACCGGTCCCGCGCTCGGCGCGCGATTCCGCGGGCACGTCCGGCGCAACGAGATCGGGCCGGTGTACTGGACCACGTGCCGGGTCACCGCCTGTGACCCGGGACGGGAATTCGGCTTCGAGGTGCTCGTCGGCGATCGGCCGGTGAACACCTGGCACTACCGGCTGTCGCCCAGCGGGGACGGCACCGACGTGACCGAGTCGTTCCGGCTCGCCTCGTCGCCGCTGACCAGTCTGTATTACTGGGTATTCGGCGGCTGGCTGCGCCAACGCCGCAACATCCGGGACATGACGAAGACGCTGCAACGCATCAAGGAAGTGGCCGAAAGCGAGTGACGGTCGTGAAATCGGTCTTCATTACCGGTGCCGGCAGCGGTATGGGCCGCGAGGGCGCAAAGCCGTTCCACCGCAACGGCTGGCGAGTCGGCGCCGTCGACCGCAACGGCGACGGCATGGTGTCTGCCGGAAATGGAGGCGCGGCGTGAAAGACAGGGTGCACTGGCTGGCGCTGCACGGGTTCGTCCGCGGACTCGCCTCCGTCGCCGCCCGGCGAGGTGACCTGCAGTCCCGGCTGATCGCCGATCCCGCTGTCAAGGCCAACCCCGTGCCCTTCTACGAGGAGATCCGGCGCCGCGGGCCGTTGGTGCGAACCCGTATCGGGCATCTCACCGCGGACCACGCGGTGGCCCATGAGCTTCTGCGATCCGACGATTTCCGGGTGCTCTCGATCGGATCGAACTTGCCGGCGCCGCTGCGCTGGCTGGAGCGCCACGCCCGCGACGACCTGCTGCACCCGCTGCGGCCACCGTCACTGCTGGCCGTCGAGCCGCCGGAGCACACCCGCTACCGCAAGACCGTGTCGTCGGTGTTCACCCCCAGGGCTGTGGCCGCATTGCGGGACCGCGTCGAAGAGACCGCGACGGCGTTGCTGGATCAGCTTGCCCGCGAGCCGGGTGTCGTCGACGTCGTCGACCGATACTGTTCCCAGCTGCCGGTCGCGATCATCAGCGACATCCTGGGCGTGCCCGATCGGGACCGGAGCCACATTCTGGAGTTCGGCGAATTAGCGGCGCCCAGTTTGGATTTCGGGCTGTCGTGGCAGCAGTACCGACAGGTGCAAGCGGGTATCGCGGGTTTCAACCGCTGGCTGGCCGAGCATCTGCGCCAGCTGCGGCGAACTCCCGGTGACGATCTGATGAGCCAGCTGATCAAGACCGCCGAAAGTGGTTCTGCCGAAACGTATCTGGATGAGCGCGAACTTCAGGCAACCGCCGGGCTGGTGTTGGCCGCCGGGTTCGAAACCACGGTGAACCTGCTGGGCAACGGGATCCGTATGCTGCTGGATAAGCCCGAGCATGTGCAGACCCTGCACCAGCGCCCGCAGCTGTGGCCCAACGCTGTTGAGGAGATCCTGCGGCTGGAATCGCCGGTTCAGCTGACCGCGCGGGTGGCTCTGAAGGACACCGAAGTGGCCGGAACGCCCGTCATGCGCGGCGCGCTGGTGGTGATCTATCTCGGTGCCGCCAACCGCGACCCCGCCGTCTTCGACGAGCCCAACCGCTTCGACGTCGAACGGCCCAATGCCAACCGGCATCTCGCGTTTTCCGGTGGCCGGCACTTCTGTCTGGGGGCGGCGCTGGCCCGGGCCGAAGGCGAGGTCGGGTTGCGGACCTTTTTCGAGCGCTTCCCCGAGGCGCGGTCGGCGGGTGAGGGCAGCCGGCGCGACACCCGGGTGCTGCGGGGCTGGTCGTCGCTGCCAGTGGCGCTGGGCCGGGCGCGGTCGATGGCTGCGCGCTAGCTGTTACGCGAGGCCGTCCGGGTCCGCGAGCGGAACAACGATGTGCGACGGGGTGGCCCCACCTTGATGGACCTGATAGTGGCCGCCGGCCAGGGCTCGCCGCGACGGCTTGGTGGGCACCAGGTTCGGGAAGTCGTAAGTGGTCAAGGTAAGACACAACCGGTGGTCCGGAGCGATCAGCGCGGCGGTGGGAAAGATCTCGACGTCGTAGCGGGTCAGCTCGCCCGGGACAACGGGCTGCACGGCCGCTCGGGTGCTCAGGTGATGCGGGCGCAGCACGGTGCCGTCGTCCAGGTACCAGGTGCGGTCCGGGTCCAGAGCGCGATGCGAGCCGAGCAGCGCGCCCTGCGTCAGCGGCCGGCTGGCCCCGTCCGGCGCGACGTCGTCCAGGTAGGCCACCCATAGCGTCTCCGTCGTGTCGGCAGTCGCGTGCAGGGTCAGGGTGATCGGTCCGGCCAGCAGCGTGGGCGAGTCGAACGGCTCGGTGGTGTAGGTCAGCGCTCCGCGCTGGAGCCGACGGCTGTCCAGGTCGTAACGAATCCGCCCGCCGCGCTGGGCGGCGAAGAAGCTGTTCAGGCCCAGGGTCCACTGCTCGAGGCTCCGGCCCGCCAGCGGACCCCGCGCCTTGTAGTTGAGTGTCACAGCACATTGGTCTTCGACGGGTTCGCGGGTCAAGCGGCTTTGCGGGGACAGGTAGAAGCGGGTGGGCGTCGCCTCGGCAACCGGATAATCGCGAGCGTGAAACCACTGCGAGCTTCCGATGGCCTGAAAAGTGAACGGGGAACCGGTCATCGCCGCGTCGGGATCGTCCTTCAACCAGTGGTCGAACCAGCGCAGCTGCAGCGAATTCAGGTGCAGACCACCGAAATTCGAAACGTGGTACCACGGCCCCATCAATAGCCGAATTTTCTCCGACACCGGCTGCCCCGGTTTCATCGGCGAGTGCTCCGCCCGGCCGGCGAATGCATTCTGCAGCGTGGCGTAGTTGAGCGGTGCGCCGCGCTGGAAGGCGTCGTGCCAGCCGCCGACCAGAAACACTGCTACACCGTTTGCGGCGATGTTCCCGACGACGGCATCCGGACGCATTGCGTCCCAGAAGGTTCCGTCATAGGCCACCTCGCCGCCTTTCATGGCGTCGGCGACCAGCGGCCCGAAGTAGCGGCGCTGATCGCGGCCGCGCTGCCGCACCGCCGTGAGTCCTCCGGACCGGGGCCGCGGGTGCCCACCGGGGGCGAGCAGCTCCAGCGTCGGGTTGACGACGTTGAGCAGCGTGTAGACCGCCCCGTACGCCCGGATGGTGCGCAAGTGCGGCACGCCGCCCATCGCTGCGGCGTCGCGGTAGAAGTCGTTCGCGGCCATCACCGGGAAGATCGCCTTCAGCGGCGAGTCCGGCCCGACCGCGGCGGCGGTGAACAGCTGGTTGATCGCCAGGTAGGAGATACCGAACATGCCGACCCGGCCACTGGAGTTGGGCAGTGTCGACGCCCAGTTGACCAAGTCGACGCCGTCCTGGGTCTGCCGGTCGCCGAACATTTCGAACGAGCCGCCGGAGGCGCCGGTGCCGCGGACGTCGACCATCGCCTCGATGTAGCCGCGCTTGATCAGGTATGGGGTCGCGCCGCCGCCGATCTGGGCGGCCGGTGGCGGGGCCTTCTTGCCGTACGGCGTCACCGACAGCAACACGGGAAACGGCCCGGTTGCGGCCTGCCCGGTCTGCGGGTCGGTCGGGTAATGGATGTCGGCGCGCAGCACGATGCCGTCGCTCATGGGGATCTCGACGTTGTGCCGCACGCCATGCCCGTAGACCGCGGGCCCCGGCGTCCACGGCGAGAACGGCGACGGACTTTCCTTGCGGGCGCGTACCGTCGCGGCCCGGCCGGCCACCGCTGTCGCGCCGAGAGCTGCCAGCGCCAACCCGGCCCGCCGGGCCAACCGCAGTCCCCTCGTCTTGGGCATCGCTTTCCTCCCGCATCGTCGGTTTCCCAGACTGTAGAGCGCGCCCTTAATGGACACGTGTCCAGTGACTGGTTATATTGCCGGCTGTGAGCTTCGACACGATCATTCGCAACGGCCGCTGGTTCGACGGCACCGGTGCGCCATCGGCGATCCGCAACATCGGCATCCGCGACGGCCGAGTCAGCGCGGTCACGCCGCACGACCTCGAGGCCGCGGGATGCCCGCAGGTGATCGACGCGACGGGCAAGTGGGTGCTGCCCGGCCTGCTCGACATCCACACCCATTACGACGTCGAGGTGCTCGACGAGCCCGCATTGCCCGAATCGGTGCGCCACGGCGTGACGACGGTGATGGTGGGTTCCTGCTCGCTGTCGACGATCCACGTCGACGGGGTGACCGCGGGCGATCTGTTCGGCCGGGTCGAGGCGATTCCGCGGGAGCACGTCATCGCCGCGGTGGACAAGCACAAAACCTGGAGCAGCTGCGACGAGTACGTGGCCGCACTGGAGGCGTTGCCGCTGGGCCCCAATGTGGCCGCGTTCATCGGGCACTCCGACATGCGCGCCGCCACAATGGGTCTCGACCGCGCCACCCGTAAGTCAGTGCGGCCCACCAAGGCCGAACAAGCCCGGATGGAGCAGATGCTGGCCGAGGCGCTGGCCGCCGGATTTGTCGGAATGTCGTCGCAGCAACTGCTTTTCGACAAGCTGGACGGCGACACCTGTCGGTCGCGGACCTTGCCGTCGACGTATGCCAAGCCGCGAGAGCTGCGCCGGCTGAAGTCGCTGCTGCGCCGCAGCGGCCGGGTTTTTCAGTCCGGACCCGATATCACCAACCCGCTCAATCTCGGGTCGCAGGTGGCCCAGTCGCTGGGCGTGTTCCGCAAACCGCTCAAGACCAGTCTGCTTTCGGCCGCCGACGTCAAGTCCAACCCGTTCGCCATCCATGTCCTGGGCCCGCTTGCCCGGCTGGTGAACCGGTTCGGCGCCGACTTCCGTTGGCAGCATCTGCCGGTGCCGTTCGAGGTGTACGCCGATGGCATCGATCTGGTGGTGTTCGAGGAATTCGGGGCAGGCGCAGCGGCGTTGCATCTGCGCGACGAGCTGGAACGTAACGCGTTGATGCGTGACGAGGATTACCGCCGGTGGTTCCGCAAGGACTACGACAGCAAGTTCGCCATGCGGGTGTGGCAGCGCGACTTCTTCGACGCCGAGATCGTTGACTGCCCGGATCCATCGGTGATCGGGAAGTCGTTCGGCCGAGTCGGCCTTGGCCGCGGCGGGCTGCACCCGGTCGACGCGTTCCTGGACCTGGTGCTCGAACACGGCACCGCGCTGCGCTGGCGGACGACGATCTCCAACCACCGGCCGCACGTGCTCAAGAAGCTGGCCCGTGAACCCGGTGTGCAGATGGGCTTTTCCGACGCCGGAGCGCATCTGCGCAACATGGCGTTCTACAACTCCGGGTTGCGGCTGCTGCGTCACGTCCACGACGCCGAGAAGGCCGGCCGGCCATTCATGACGATCGAGCATGCAGTGCACCGGCTGACCGGCGAGCTGGCCGACTGGTTTCAGCTTGACGCGGGGCATCTTCGCGAGGGCGACCGTGCGGACCTGGTTGTGCTCGATCCCGAGCGGCTGGACGCCTCACTCGAACAGTACGCCGAGGCGAAAATCGAGCAGTTCGACGGGATGTCGCGAATGGTTAACCGTAACGACGACACCGTGAACGCCGTCTTCGTCGGCGGGCAGGCGGTGTTCCTGGACGGCGCCGCCACCGCGGTGCTCGGCAAACAGCGCACCGGCAGCTTCCTGCGCGCCAAGACCACTACTCCGATCACGAAAGGTGAACTGGCCCATGCAAGTTGACGACGTAGTGCTCGGACTGTGGCGAGCGCTGTCGCGGCGGGACTGGGATGCGGTCAAGACGTTCCTGTCGCCGGACTGCGTCTATGTCGACATGCCGGTGGGACCGGCCCTGGCGGCGCGGGGGCCCGAAGACATCGTCAAACGGCTCAAGGTGGGCCTGGAGGCGCTGGCACACTACGAAAACCACGACGGTCTGCTGGTGTCCAACGGCGCCGACGCGATGTACGAGCACTCCGAGACGTGGAAGTGGGCCAGCGGCGAATCGGCGTTGCTGAAGTTCGTCAGCGTGCACCGGGTCGAAGACGGCAAAGTAACGCTGTGGAAAGACTATTGGGACATGGGCAGCATGACCGCGCAGGCCCCGCCGACGTGGTTGGAGGACCTGGCGGGCACCGACACGTCGTGGATATTCGACGCGACGGGCCTGATCTAAGGGCGATCGCATTGAAATCGCGTACACGGTCGTGGATCTGGAGAAATCAGAGCCCTGCGCGCGATCTCAACGCAACTGGCCCGACTCGACGAGCTCCTTGAGGCGCTTGAGGGTCTGCGCCGCGTTACGGCCCACCTGGCGCACGGCGACCCGATCGGCGATGTAGCCGAGGATTCCGCCCGGCGCCTGGTAGGACAGCCGGAAGACCACATTCGTCCGGCCCTCCCCCGCGTCGCGCAACCGGAACCGGCCACGCAGGCTTACCCCGGTGATACCCACCCACGCCAGGTCGCGAGCCTCGTCGAATTCGACCACCTCGACCAGGCCGCCGACCGGCACCGAGCCGATCTTCCAGTGCACGGTATAGCGGGCGCCAACGCCGGGCGGCTGGTCGTTGGCGGTCTCCCATCGCTCCAGGCTGGTCATGAACGACGGATAGCAGTCGGGGTCGCTGACTACCTTCCACACCGCGTCCCGGTCGGCGTCGATCACGCAGCGGCGTTCGACACGCATCAGCCGATCACCGGGAATCGACGCTCGGCGGCAAGGCGATCCACGCCGGCTTGCAGACTGGCCACCACCTTGTCGTGCACGGCTTGGTCCTGAAAACCCGAGCCGTCGACAGCGATGGGCTCTTGCACCTCGATCGCGATCTTCGCGGGCAACGGAATGTGCCCGGCCAGGTCGCTGATGTTGAGTCCCCACGGCAACGCGAGCGAGATCGGAATGCTCTTGAGTCGCAGCAGCTTATCCGCCATCAGCAGCTTGGCCAGCCACTGCCCGCGAGTGAGGAACAACGCGGTCTCCTGGCCGCCGACGCTGGCCACCGGCACGATCGGCACACCGGTCTCACGGGCCAGCCGCACGTATCCCATCCGCCCGCCGAAGTCGACGGTGTGGCGTTCCCACGTCGGCCGGAACACTTCGTAGTCACCACCCGGGTAGACCAACAACGCGGCGCCGGATTCCAGGGCCAGGCGGGCGTTTTCGGGGTTGGCCGCAACCGTGCCGAACTTGCGTAGCCAGCCCAGCGGCGGCGCCGAGACGACCAGGTTATGGGCCAACTGGTAGAAGGGCCGCTCCACGCCGAAGTAGGAGCAGAACGCCAACGTGAACACGAACGTGTCGGGCGGCACGTTGCCGCCACTGTGGTTGCCGACCAGCAGCACCGGGCCCTCGGCCGGGATCCGGTCCAGGCCCCGCACGTCGGCCCGGAAGTACAGCGATGCCAGCAGCCAGGTTCCGGGCAGCTGGTCGCGGATGTAGTCGGGATCGCGCTGGTCGAGGTCGGCCTTGGGCACCCGCGACGCCACTTGCTGCCGGAGCCACTCCAGCGCGTCTGAAAGGCCGGCCATATCCGCTTTATACCCTTGGCGCGGCGTCTTTATGCCTCAAGGTGATAAATGCGTGCCGCATTGCGGTACGCGATCAGGTCGACCACTCGCACGGCATCGGCCTCGCTCCAGTCGCCGTCGGCGACGAAGGCGCCGAGTATCTGACGAATACCGTTGCGCCACAACGCTGCACCGAGAAAGTGGAGCTCCGGCGGGCCGAACCCGTCCGACGAGTAGACAATCTTGCGGAACGGCGCCAACTCCAGCAGCCGGGCGATGAACGCCGGGGCGCGGGCGCCCAGGTAGTTGATGGAGAGGCCGCCGTCGAGGTAGACGTTGTTGAACGCCTGCGCCAAATAGCCGGCTTCGCGCTCGTAGGGATAGCAGTGCAGCAGCACTATCGGGGTGTTCCCAGATTGCCGCAGGAAATCCAGCAGATACAGCGGGTTGGTTCGGTGCAGATCGCAGTCCCGGTCGCCGAAGCCGACGTGGAATTGCAGCGGCTTGCCCAGCCGCAGGGCCTGGTGCAGTCCGAAACGCAGCAGGACCCGGTCACTCAGGCGGGTGCCGCCGCCGTCGCGCCAGCGGGCCGCGGCGTCGCTGACGTCCGCGGCCGACGGCTCGGTCAGGTCACCGGCGAATCCGCCGCGGTAGGCCAGGATCGACTTGGTGCCGACGGCGGTGGCGGTGCGCCGGCGCAGGATCTCCTCGAACGCCGAGGCGTAATCGCCGGGGGCCTGCGCGGCCTGCTCGGCCACCTGCTCGAGGCGCACCACCTCATGAGCGCACCCGGCCGACACGTCGGCGAGTTGATGGACGTCGGCGACGCCTTCGGCGTACCCGGTGTCCACCAGCCAGTCGGTCACGCCGGCCGCCCGCAGGAAAACGCGGGCCAGCTCGGGCTCGCTGAACTGGCAACGCCGCGCCCAATACTCGTCGGCGCCGGCGTGTTTCGCCAAGCCGAGAAGAGGCGCACAGTGTGCGCGCACCGCAAAGCCGAGTTGCGAATCGAATCCGGAGTCGAAAGCGGCCAGCGGTTCGGTGTTGGCCTCGTTGAGGCCGTTCTCAAACCGAGCCCGCTCCCCTGCCGCCACCCAACAGCCGTGGACATGCTGATCGATCAGCGGCACGTCGGCGATATGCCGCGCCAGCTCAGACACTCCAGGCCATCCGGAACTTGTCCGCTAGGTCCTCGGTGTCCAGTTCCCCGTAGCGTTCGTGCTCGAAGCGACGCACCGCCACCACCAGGTCGACGGCCGCATCGCCGAGAATCGCCCGCATGCGAGCTGAGTTATCAAGCGCTGCAAGGGCTTCCGGCTGCGCATGCGGCAGCTGAACGATGCCGTAATGGGTGCGCTCGGCATCGGACAGCGTCGCGGGGTCCACGGTGGTTTCGGCCGGCAGCGTGGCTTTCCGCTTGATGCCGTCCAGCGCCAGCCCTAGGATCGCCGCCGACGCGAAATACGGGTTGGCAGACGGGTCGATTATTTTCACTTCGACGTTCCCGCCGTACGGGTTGGCCGGGCCGCCGCGAACGAAACGTAGTGCGGCTTCGCGGTTCTCGTCGCCCCAGCATGCGTAGGCCCCGGCCCAGTTGCCGGGCCGGGTCCGCAGTCCGGAGACGATCGACCCGCACAGGATTCCCTGCGCCTCGGGCAGTCCGTCGAGCAAGCCGGCCAACGCACTTTCGCCCGTCGTCGTCATCCCACGCGCGCCGGATCCGTCGGAGAACAACGGCCCGTCCGCGGTTGTCAACGAAAAGTGCTGGTGTGCACCGGATCCCACACTGTCGGCGAACGGGGCGGGTGACAAGCTGACCCGCAGCCCGTAGCGCCGCGCCACCCGGCCGATGATGATCCTGGTCAAAACCAGCTGGTCGGCGGCCGCCACCGGAGGTTGCGGCGTCAACGAGATCTCGAACTGGTTGACGCCGTACTCGGGATGGAACTGCTCAATTCCGACGCCGGCCGCGGTGGCGGTGGCGGTCAACTCACGAACAAACGCCTCGTGCTCGAGGATGCCTGCCAGCCCGTACTGCGCCCACAGCGTCGACGGCTGCCGGCTGCCGTCCGGATTGACCAGGATGAACTCGATTTCGTGGCCGATGACCGCTTTGATGCCCTCCTCGACCAGTGCCGCCTCGACGCGGTACAGCGTTCCGCGGCTACACGCGGCGACGGGCGTGCCGTCCTGCTCGAAGAATCCGGCCGGCGCCCACGCCAAGCCGTCGCCGATGATGCGCAGCGCCGACGGATCGATCCGGACGCGTTGATCGCCGACGACGCCGATGTGTTCGGTGAACGCGATGCCGGTCTGGTCGATGGTGAAGGCATGCCAGACGAGGCTGGCCCCCATGCCCGGGAAGGCGAATGTGTTGGTGCGGCGGATCGGCACCGTCTTGGCCAGGATGAGGCCGGCCGGGTTGACGACGGTGCCGATGACCGCGTCCACCCCTTCGGCTTCCAGCTGCGCGATCGCGGCGGCGGCAAGCGGGGTGGTGGTCACGTGCGGTCGATCAGGCTCGGCTGGGCAGGGTCAGCGTGCAGCTCTGCCCGATGTCGAGGGTGCGCAGCACCCGTCCCATTCCGACCCACAGCGCACACGACAACGCCAGATCCGCGAGCAGCTCGTCGGAGAAGTGCTCGCTGCAGCGCTGCCAGAAGTCTTCGTCTTCGCGCAGCACCGTGTGCTCGGTGGCGAACCGGTGCGCGAATTCGGCGGCCAGCCGCTCCTGTTCGCTGTATCCCGGCCAGGTGCGCCACTCGTGCGCGTGCGCGTAAAGCTCTTCGTCTACCCCGGCCGCCGGCCCGTCGCCGTCGCGGGTGTTGAGGCAGACCCCGCATTCGTTGTCGTGCGCGATCACTATCCGGGCGAGTTCGCGGGTGCGCATCGGCAGACGGTTGCGGTTGTAGACGGCGTCGCTGAATGCGCCGATGGCGCTGCCGAGTTCGGGTGATTTGCCGATCCAGCCGGTCAGGTCGTCGTCAGGGAATGTTCCGATTCGGCTCATGACGGGATGGTACGCCACCGGTGAGTTGCCGTCGGCCCTCATGCCAATCACGTTGGGCGACAACCCGGTGGGCGATCCGGTCGAGGGCGGCTTCGACTTGGCCGCGGTCCGGCCGGCCCTCGAAGCCGGGAACCCGGGCAAGTTTGTCGACGATCCAGTCCCGGATCAATTTCGACACGAACTCGACCTGCTGGACACCGGCCGGCGTCAGCCACAGCCGATCGATGTCACGCGCCGCATAGCCGGCCCGGACCACGCCGTCGAAGACCGGCTCGAGAACTTCGTAGGGCACCCCGAGGTCGTCGCCGATGTCGGTCAGCCGCGCCACGCCGAATATCCGGGCATACCGGTGGATTCGCAACACGGCCCACAGCCCGGCCACATCGAGTCGGCAATCGGGCCGCATGGCAATGCTGCGCAAGCGCATACCGGGAGTGCCCGCCAGCATGCGCCCGATCGCGGACTCCAGCAGCTCCTCCGGCGTCTGGGCGGTCGGCATCGCGAACCCGTCGCCCATGTCGGCGGCCCGGTTGCCGATATCGCGCAGCGGCACCTCCCGCAGGAACAGCGCCAACACAAAGCCGACCGCGGCGACCGGCGCCGCCCACAGGAACACTTTGGACAGTGAATCGGCATAGGCCGCCACGATCGGGGCCGCGACGTCATGGGGCAGGCGGTGCAGGAGCTCGGGAGAACTCGCCGCGGCCGCGGGTGTTCGGCTGGCCGCCAGTGCGGGGCCCAGCCGGCTGTGCAGGAAGTTCATGAACAGCGACCCGAAGATCGCCGCGCCGAACGAGCTGCCGATCGTGCGGAAGAAGGTCACGCCCGACGTGGCGACACCGAGGTCGTCGAAGCTCGACGTGTTCTGCACGATCAGGACCAGCACCTGCATGCACAGCCCGATCCCGGCGCCGAGGATGACCAGATACAGCGACTGCAGCAGCGTCGACGTCGACGGCCCCATGCGGGAGAGCAGCACGAACGCGAGCGCCATCACCGCGGTTCCGGCGATCGGGAAGAACTTGTACCGGCCGGTCCGGCCGACCAGCACCCCGCTGCTCATCGAGGTGGTCAGCATGCCGACCACCATCGGCAGCGTCCGAAGACCCGACGTCGTCGCCGACACGCCATCCACGAACTGCATGTAGGTCGGCAAGAACGTCAGCGCGCCCAGCATCGCGAATCCGACCACGAACGACAGCACGCAGCACACGGTGAACACCGGGCTGGCGAACAGCCGCAGCGGCAGAATCGGTGCGGCCGAATGGCTTTCCACCCAGACGAAGGCACCCAGCGCGACGGCGGAGCCGGCGAACAGCCCGATGATCGTCGCCGATCCCCATGGATAGGTGGTGCCGCCCCAGCTGGTGGCCAGAGTCAGGCCCGCGGCGCCGAGTCCGACGAAAACGATTCCGGCATAGTCGATCACGGGCCGGGCGCGGCCGGCCAGCGCCGGGATGGTGGCTGCGGCCACGAAGAACACCACCACCGACACCGGCACGTTGATCCAGAACGCCCACCGCCACGTCAGGTCGTCGGTGAAGTAGCCGCCCAGCAGCGGACCGACCACCGTGGTGACACCGAACACCGCGCCCAGGGCGCCCTGATAGCGACCGCGTTCGCGCAACGGGATCACTTCACCGATGAGGGCGGTCGCGGTCACCGTGAGCCCGCCGCCGCCGATGCCCTGCAGCGCCCGGGCCAGCACCAGCATGATCATCGAGTGCGACAGCCCGCACAGGATCGAGCCGACGACGAAGAACACCACCGCGGCCTGGAACACCGTCTTGCGGCCGAACAGGTCCCCGAGCTTGCCGACGAGCGCGGTGACGATCGTGGACGCCAGCAGATAGCTGGTGACCACCCAGGACTGGTGCCCGGCCCCGCCGAGGTCGGCGACGATTGTCGGCAGCGCGGTCGCCACGATCGTCTGGTCCAGCGCGGCGAGCAGCATCCCCAGCACGATCGCCAGGAAGATGAGGTTGCGCCGCCGCGGGCTGACCAGCGTGCCGCCCAGCACCGCGTCCGCACCGGCAGGTGCCGATGCAGTCGGTGCCGTCATACCAGCCTTTCTTACCTCATGTCGTAGGCGGTCGGGCGACGCACTGCGCGCTGTAGAGCGCCTCGCCGAGCTTATCCATGAGCTCGAGTTGCGTTTGGAGGTAGTCGATGTGGTTTTCTTCGTCGGCCACGATCTTTTCGAAAATAATGGCGCTGGTGGTGTCCTGCTTCTCCCGGCACAAGACGATCGCCGGTTTGAGGCGGTTTACTACCTCCAATTCAAGGGCCAGGTCGCTCTCGAATTGTTCGCGCAGCGTCTGGCCGACCCGCAGCGAACCGATGCGCTGATAGTTGGGCAGGCCGTCGAGCAGCAGAATGCGGTCGGTCACCATTTCGGCGTGTCGCATCTCGTCGAACGACTCCGCGCGGGTGTGCGACGCCAGCTCGGTAAAGCCCCAATTCTCTTGCATTTTGGAGTGCAAAAAGTATTGGTTGATCGCGGTGAGTTCGCTGGTCAATTGCTCGTTGAGCAGGCGCAAAACATCGGGGTCACCTTGCATTGTCACTCCTCATACAGCTTGCCGTCGTTACCGACGGCTAACGCTACAACAGGTCAAAACCCTTGTCACCCAAGGTAATACTCACTCAGGTCAGCTTTCCCTAAGTAAAGCAAGGCTATGTTGAACGTGGCAGAGTGCGTTGCTGATTTATTCGGGTAATTTCCCCGGCGGCCGCTCAGGATAAGTTCCTCGGCGGGAGTCCAGTCGCCAGCCGCTCGCCGACTCGCCGCTTCCGCGACTTAGGTTAGACTTCGCTAACCGACTTAGGTTAGACTCTACTAACATGAGGCCTGTTCACCTCGGAGTCCACGGCGCTGCCGCGCTGGGGGTGTGCTGATGTACGTCTGCCTTTGCGTTGGCGCCACCAACCACACCGTGTCCGAGTGTGTGGCTCGCGGTGCGTCGACGTCGAAGGAAGTGGCCGCGGCCTGCGGCGCCGGCGCCGACTGCGGACGCTGCAGGCACAACCTGCGGGCGATCATCGCGGCGGCCCGACAGCTCGAAACCAGCGCCTCTTAGCTCCCGCGCCGGCCGGTGAAGTCGGCCAGCGCCGCGGCGTTGGCCTGCGAACCCATCAGCTCGGCGAAGTGAGCGTTCTCCCGGGCGCTCGCGGCGGCGATCTCCGGGCGGAGCGGTTCGACCATGGTGTGCTTGACCGCCATCAGGCTCGAAATGGGCCGCGAGGCAAGGATTTCGGCGTGCCGACGTGCCTCGGCGAGCAGCTCGGTAGGCTCGCAGACCTTCCAGACCAGGCCCATCCGCAGGGCTTCGTCGGCGTCCACCCACTCGGAGGACATCAGCAGCCAGGCCGCGTTCTGCCGGCCGACCAGCTGCGGCAACAGGTACGACGACGCCGCCTCCGGCGCGACGCCCAGGCTGGTGAACGGGCACCTCAGCCGCGCGGTCGACGACATGAAGGCCAGGTCGGCGTAGCCGAGGATGGTGGCGCCGATTCCTATCCCGACACCGTTGACGGCGCAGATCAGCGGCTTGGGAAACCGGGTCAGCGCGTCGATCAGCGCAGTGAAGTTGGACTCTCCGCCCAGGCTGGGGTCGCTGATTCGCGCCTGCATTTCTTTGAGGTCGTTGCCGGCACTGAACGCGCGTCCGGCCCCGGTCAACAGGACGACCGCGACGTCGGGGGCATCGGCGGCGGCCACCAGCGCTTCGGCGGTGGCGGCGTAGAGCGCCTCGTTGAACGCGTTGAGCGCTTCCGGGCGGTTCAGCGTCAGGGTGCGCACCTTGTTGGCGTCGTCGATCTGCAATATCACGGCTACCTCCTAAGCCTCTTCATGAACCTGGCATTTGCGGCTCCCGATCGCCAAACAGAAGCCAGGGTTGTGATGTCGCGGCGATGGCAGCCATACCTTCTGCTTCGCGGTCAAACCGGTCACGCAAACGGTGTTTTCAGGACGTAGCGGCTGGTCGGGACGGTGTCGATGTTTTCGTTGGCGCCGAACGCCGACGTGCTGGCCACCATCCTGCTCACCCGGTCCTGCAGGTCGTCGTCGTCGGCGGCCCCGAAGAAGGCCTTCAGGTCGGTGATCGCCTCGGCCGGGAACAGCTCCTCGACGATCCCCGCGATGGGCGGCGCGTCGGGGGTGAGCGCCCGCACCACCCAGTTCTGGGTGTAGCCGAAGGTCGCCTGGGTCTCGATCGCCACCGGGGTGTGGTCGCGCTGCCAGCGGGCCAGCCAACTGTCCTGGTCCAGGCCGGCGGGCCGCCGCAGCAGCGCGATGTTAGCCAAACCCGTTGTGCGGCTGCCGAGTTCGAGCGGCGCCGACAGTGGAACGGACTCAGTGACCAGATACGCGGCGAGCCGGTCGCACTCGGCGCCCAACAGGGTGAGCGCGGCGGTGATCTGATCGCCGTAGCACTGCTGCGTCCACAGGCTCACCACCGCGACCACCGGCGGGTCGAGCGTGGTGAGCGTCATCAGCGAGTCGCGCACCTCGCCGTCGCGGACGTTGACCGCCAGGCCCGGTACTCCCAGCGCCAGAATGGCGTCCGCGACCGGGCCGCGCTGGCGGGCGCACCAGTCGTCGTCGCAGTCGGCGGCCCGCAGCAGGGCGATGACCTTCTCCACTACTTCCCCCGGGCCCACCGGGGCTGGATAAACACCCCCTGCGCTTCGACGGTGACGCCCTCGTCGTCGGCGAGGTGGCCCGCCGCGAACGTCTTCACGCCGTCGACGCGGGTGGTGATTGCTTCGGCATGCAGGCGGCCCAGCCGGGTGGCCCGCACATAACGCAGCGTGATCGTGCCGGTGAACCGCGGATTGACGCCGTCGCTGGCCGCCTCGCCCAGCACGTGGTCGAGCACCAGGGCAGCGACTCCGCCGTGCACGTGGCCGGGCGGGCCTTCGTACGCGGCGCCGAGATGGAAGTCGCACCAGACTTTGCCCGACGGGTCGTGCTGGATCTCCAACGGCGGCGCGATGGGGTTGCGCGCCCCGATCACGACGTTGCCCCACGCCATCCGCTCACCGGTGGACAGGTAGCGCACCCCGTATGTGCCGTCGAGCTGTTTGCTTTGCAGACGTGCTGTGGCCGAGTCGATTTCGGCCTTGGCCGCCGCCACGGCTTCGGCGTCCACTTCGGTGCGGACGGTGGCGTCGATCAGCTCGCGCACCGACTGGGCGAGCGGCTCGTAGATTGCCCGCAGCCGCTCGACGTCGGCGGCGCTGAGGTTCTCCAGGGTGAAGTCCAGCATGATCAACTAGAACATGTTCTCATTGCGGGCCGGCGATCGGGTCAGCCGCTACCGGACCGGGCGTACCTGCTGGTCGGCGCTGACCAACTCGCCGATGATCGCGGCCAGCTGCCGGTACGGCGCCTCACGGCCGCTCGACGAGCGGAACACCAGCCCGATCCGTCGTCCCGGGCGCGGCGCCGCGAACTTCGCCAGCCCGAGCCGGCTGCGGGCCGCCTCGACGGAGACCGCGCTTTGCGGGATCAGCGTCACCCCCAGTCCGCCGGTTACGCATTGCACCGCGGTGGCCAGCGAGGCGGCCCGGGTGTTGGCCAGCTCGGCGCGCACACCGGCCTTGCGGCAGACGTCGAGCGCCTGGTCGCGCAGGCAGTGGCCCTCGTCGAGCAGCAGCAGCGGCAGCTGCGCCAGGGCCGTCGGCGGCACGCGCTGCTTGCCCGACAGCGGGTGCCCGGGCGGCAGGGCCAGCACGAAGTCCTCGTCGTAGATCGGGATCTCGGTCACCCCGGCGGTCTCGGAGGGCAGCGCGATCAGTGCGGCATCCACCGACCCTTCCCGCAATGCCGACAGGAGCCGTTCGGTCTGATCCTCGATCACCCGCAGGGTCAGCCCGGGCAGCCGCTCGGCCAATCCCGACAGCACCGTCGGCAGCACATAGGGCGCTACCGTCGGGATGAGCCCCAGCCGCAGGGTGCCCTGCAGCGGGTCGGACGCACCCGCCGCCGCCGCGGCGAACTCCTCGACCGCCTCGATCGCCGTCTGCGCGTACGGCAGCAGCTGCCGGCCCTCCGCTGTCAAGAAGACACGCCGGGTCGAGCGCTCGATGAGTTGCACGCCCAGCCCCGTCTCCAGCGCCGAGAGGGCTTGCGACAACGTCGACTGGCTGACGCCGAGAGTCGTTGCGGCACTGCTGAAATGCTGCTTCTCGGCTACCGCGACGAACGCCCGCAGGCCGGCGACCGTCGGGTGATAACTCTTATCGGTCATGCCTATTAGTATAGTGGGAAATATCACCTTTAATTCTAGGTTGACTTTGGGCACGATGGTTCTGAGACACAAGTCCCACTTAGACCCGATCGTGACCAAAGGAGTGACATGGCACTGCTGACCATCGGTGACCAGTTCCCGGCTTACCAACTGACCGCCCTGATCGGCGGTGACCTGTCGAAGGTCGACGCCAAACAGCCGGGCGACTACTTCACCACCATCACCAGCGATGACTACGAAGGCAAGTGGCGGGTGATCTTCTTCTGGCCGAAGGACTTCACGTTCGTGTGCCCGACGGAGATCGCCGCGTTCGGCAAGCTGAACGACGAGTTCGAGGACCGCGACACCAAGGTGCTCGGGGTCTCGGTGGACAGCGAATTCGTGCACTTCCAATGGCGCGCCCAGCACGAGGACCTCAAGAAGCTGCCGTTCCCGATGCTGTCGGACATCAAGCGCGAGCTCGTCACGGCCACCGGTGCGCTCAACTCCGACGGCGTCGCCGACCGGGTGACGTTCATTGTCGACCCGAACAACGAGATCCAGTTCGTCTCGGTGACCGCCGGATCGGTGGGCCGCAACGTCGACGAGGTGCTGCGGGTGCTCGACGCGCTGCAGTCCGACGAGCTGTGCGCCTGCAACTGGCGCAAGGGCGACCCGACCATCGACGCCGCCGAAGAGCTCAGGAAGTCGGCCTGATGAGTCGCGCCGGCGACGATGCCGAGCGAGCGATGAGGAGGAGGGGCGCATGAGTATCGACAACCTCAAAGAGGCGCTGCCCGAGTACGCCAAGGATCTCAAGCTCAACCTGGGGTCGATCACCCGCAGCACGGCGCTGAGCGAGGAGCAGCTCTGGGGCACGCTACTGGCCAGCGCCGCCGCCACGCGAAACGACCGGGTGCTCAGTGAGATTGGGGCCGAAGCCGCGGACTGTCTGTCGGCCGAGGCCTACCAGGCGGCGCTGGGTGCCGCGTCGATCATGGGCATGAACAACGTGTTCTACCGTGGTCGCGGCTTCCTGGACGGCCGGTATGACGACCTAAGGCCCGGGTTGCGGATGAACATCATCGGCAATCCCGGTGTCGACAAGGCCAATTTCGAGCTGTGGTCGTTCGCGGTGTCGTCGATCAACGGGTGTTCGCACTGCGTCGTCGCCCACGAGCACACGCTGCGGGAAGCCGGCGTCGACCGGGAGGCGATCTTCGAAGCGCTCAAGGCGGCCGCGATCGTGGCGGGCGTGGCGCAGGCGATCACCACGGCGCAGACACTGGCGGCCGCCGGGTAACGTTCCGGCAGTGGCCGCAATTGGCTGGGTCGAGCATGTGATCTGGTGGCAGATCTATCCGCTGGGTTTCGTCGGCGCCTACCCTGCGGCTGTGCCACCGGAGGCGGGCGAGCACCGGCTGCGGCGCATCGTCGATTGGTTCGACCACGCAATTGCGTTGGGGGCGTCGGGAATCGCGCTGGGACCGATCTTCGCCTCACGCAGCCACGGCTACGACACCACCGACCACTACCGCATCGATCCGCGCCTCGGCGACGACGCCGACTTCGATAACCTTGTCGCCGAGGCGCATCGACGCGGCCTGCGCGTCCTGCTCGACGGCGTGTTCAACCACGTCGGCCCCGACTTCCCCCGCGACCGCGAGACGTGGTTTCGGGACTACAGCTTCGAGGGCCACGGCGACCTGACCACGCTGAACCACGACAACCCCGAGGTCGCCGAGTATGTGGCCGATGTGATGACGCACTGGCTGGGACGCGGCGCCGACGGTTGGCGGCTCGATGCGGCTTACGCTGTGCCGCCGAAGTTTTGGGCTGCCGTGCTGCCGCGGGTGCGTGAGGTGCGTCCCGACGCCTGGTTCGTCGGCGAGCTCATCCACGGCGACTACGCCGCGGCGGTGGACGAGACGGGCTTCGACTCAGTCACCCAGTACGAGCTGTGGAAGGCGATCTGGAGCAGCCTCAACGACGGCAACTTCTACGAGCTCGATTGGGCGTTGCAGCGCCACAACACCTTTCTGCGACGCTTTGCGCCGCTGACCTTCATCGGCAATCATGACGTCACCCGCATCGCCAGCAAGCTGGAGAATTCCGCGCACCTGGCACATGCGCTGGTGCTGCAGATGACCGTGGGCGGCGTCCCCAGCGTGTACGCCGGCGACGAGTTCGGCTACCGCGGCGTCAAGGAGGAGAGATTCGGCGGCGACGACGCCGTACGCCCCGAATTCGGCTCTCCCCCAGCGCCTGTGGACGAGCATGGTGCGCAGGTGTGGGCACTGCACCAATACCTGATCGGGCTGCGCCGGCGCCACCCCTGGCTTTTCGCGGCGTCGACGACCACGCTGCGGCTGGACAACCGGCACTACGTCTATCGGACCGATCGCGATGACGAGGCGTGGATCGTCGCGCTCAACATCGACGAGTCGCCGCTGGAGATGGAACTGGAACCAGCACAGGTGATCGCCGGTTCGGGAGCGCCGCCGCAGGACGTCGTCCAAAGGCTGGTGGTCGAACCGCACGGCTGGCGAATCCTGCGGCCTACCTGAGCCGCGCGAGCGTCAGCGCATCCTCTTCGCCGTCGTAGTACTTGTCGAGCAACTCCACGAAGTCCCGGTTGTCGTCGGTGGCATGGGCGAACAACGTCATCGACGAGCGCACCTTGAGGTCGTCGGGTGACCCGAAGATCTCGCCGATCGAGCGGCCCGCTATCTGGTTGACCAACTGCGTACACTCGCGCAATCGCGGACCCAGCACGTCGTGGTTCAAGTAGGCGCGAGCCTCCTTGAGCGAGGAAATCGCATACCGTTCGGCCATCGGGCTGCGGCCCAGTCCGGCAATCTGCGGGAAGATGAACCAGATCCAATGGCTGCGTTTGCGTCCGGCGCGCAACTCCTCGACTACGGTGTGGTACACGCCGGCCTGTGCGTCGACGAAACGCTGCAGATCGAAGGGGTCGGTTGCAGAGTCCATGCCATCACAGTCGCACAGACGAGTTCCCAAGGTCCGCGACCTCGCGCCGCTGATCCGGTTCCGTCGGCCGCGGCTCGACCGGACCCAGGCCCGCCTCGATGCCGCGTTGACCATCGACGACCTGCGGCGCCTCGCGAGGCGCCGCACTCCACGGGCAGCGTTCGACTACACCGATGGCGCCGCCGAGGACGAGATCTCGCTGAGTCGTGCCCGACAAGCCTTCCGCGACATCGAGTTTCATCCCTCGATCCTGCGCGACGTCACTGACGTCCGAACCGGATGGGACGTGCTCGGCGGCCCGGTCGGGTGGCCGTTCGCCATTGCGCCGACCGGTTTTACCCGGCTGATGCACACCTCGGGCGAAATCGCCGGCGCCCGCGCAGCCGCAGCCGCCGGCATCCCGTTCTCGCTGTCCACCTTGGGCACCGCCTCGATCGAAGGCATTGTTGCCGCTGTTCCGCAGGGCCGCAAGTGGTTTCAGCTCTACATGTGGCGTGACCGCGACCGGTCGATGTCGCTGGTGCGCCGCGCCGCCGAGGCCGGATTCGACACCTTGCTGGTCACCGTCGACGTGCCGGTGGCCGGCGCGCGGCTGCGCGACACCCGCAACGGCATGTCGATCCCGCCGGCGTTGACGCTGCGCACCGTGCTCGACGCGCTGCCCCGCCCACGCTGGTGGTTCGACCTGCTGACCACCGAGCCGTTGGCGTTCGCATCGCTGGACCGCTGGTCGGGCACCGTCGGCGAATACCTGGACACCATGTTCGATCCCAGTGTCACCTTCGCGGATCTGGCGTGGATCAAGACCCAGTGGCCGGGCAAGCTCGTGGTCAAAGGAATCCAGACGCTCGACGACGCCCGCGCCGTCGTCGACCTCGGCGCCGACGGCGTGGTGCTGTCCAATCATGGTGGCCGACAGCTCGATCGGGCGCCGGTGCCTTTCCACCTGCTGCCCGTCGTCAGTCGGGAGCTGGGCCGCGACACCGAAATCCTGCTGGACACCGGCATCATGTCGGGTGCGGATATCGTCGCGGCCGTCGCACTGGGCGCGCGCTGCACGCTGATCGGGCGGGCCTACCTGTACGGCCTGATTGCCGGCGGCGAGGCCGGTGTCCGGCGCGCCATCGCGATCCTGACCGGGCAGTTGACCCGCACGATGCGCCTGCTCGGGGTCGCCTGTCTTGAGGAGCTCTCCCCCAAGCACGTGACCCAGCTGCGGCGGCTGATGCCGTTTTCGCCAGCGTGACCGCGCCGGCCGATTACCCTTTCGTTTACGCAGGTCGAAAGGAGTTCCCATGAGCTATCGCCGTGTTTTGTGGGTGCTCGGCGCTTTGGCGGTGGCGCTCGTCGCCCCCGTCTCGGCTCATGCCCAACCGCCGACGCAGTGCCTGAGCAACACTCCCAAAGGCAAGCAGGTCTACATTCCCTGCGACCTGATGAATGCCCGCGTCAACTACCCGCCAGGGCAGCGCTGTGTCGGACCACTCGATGACTATCCGGACGATGTGCGCGAGTGGTGCGGCTAACGGAGGGTGAGTCCTGCAGCCCGGCCAGCCGGCGCCACGAGTCGATTGCGTGGCCGGTGACCTCGACGATGCGACGCGCCATGCTGTTGCGCGCTGCCAGTGCGTGGGCGCGCACGGCGTAGGCGGTCACCTCCTCGACCGTCACCCGAAGGCGGGTGTCCACGAGCGCCGTCGACTCGTAGGCGGCCCGTACGGCATAGAGCCCGGCGGAGTCGAGCGTCGGGGTTAGCGCACGGGCGGCGCGCTCGGCAGCCTCCCAGGCGGCTGCGGGCGGCATATCTGCCGACGCGGCGGCGCGGTGCAGTTCGGCGATGTCGAGGATTGCCTTGACCGCAGTGATTTTCGCGTAGCCAACCACACCCCAGGTGGGATTGGTCAGCAGCTCGGCCAGCCACGCGTGAACGACGGCGTCGGGGACGTCGGCGGTTCCCACGGTCCGCCAGGCAAGGTCGAGGGCGAGCACGCTGTTTTCCGGCGACAAATAGCCGTCGGGGCCGGCCAGCACGTCGTTGCTCGACTGGACGAGCAGGCTCAGCGGACGGGCCGAGCACGCCGGAAAGTCGGTGATCTGCTCGTCGCCGTTGATGTAGGAAATCACGTTCATCGCGCAGCCTTTGCCCGAACCTGGCCGGTGTGATCCCTTGGCCAACCTCAGCGGGTGGGTGATGCGGTAGAGGTCCATACGGGTCAGCTCCCTTCACCTGCCGTCACTGAGTACGGCGCTTGGTTACGCACCTAAGACGTTTGAAACGGCCGCCGGGTTCACGCCCGTCCCACTGTGTAACCGCTTTAGACAGTTACACCTTGCACGGTTGCGTGAAACCTGTCAAGGTGGTTACTCGTGAAGTTCGTCTACCTGGGCAAGCGCCACTGCCTGGACTTCGCGGGCACCGTGAAGCGTCGCGATTCGGCACCCGAAGAACTGCTGACGCACCCGAAGCTGCTGTCGGACTGGGCAATTCAGGCCGGGCTGCTGGACGCTGCCATCGACATCACCGACAAAGATCTCGCGACCGCCCTGGCGCTGCGCGAAGCCATCTACCGGACCGTGATCGCCCGGATCGAGGGACGTCGGCCCACGCTCGCCGACGTCAACCTGCTCAACGAGTGCGCGTGCCGCCCCCAGCTCACGCCACGATTGCTCCGAACCGGGTCCGTTCGCCGCGACGGCACTGCATCCCAACTGCTCGCCACTCTGGCCGCGGACCTGCTCGAGCTGGTCGCGGGCGCCGATATCGACAACGTCAAACGCTGCGCCCATCCGGGCTGCACGCGTCTGTACCTCGATTCGTCGCGGGCCAAGACCAGGCAGTGGTGCGGGATGAGCACCTGCGGTAACCGCGCCAAGGTGCAAGCCTTCCGCGCCCGTCAGCGCAGCCGGGAACAAATGCCGTCCGACCAAGGTTGAGCGCTGCAGGCTTAACTTTGGAGGATTGATGGCTGAAGCCAGATCAGTGCCCGTTTTGTTTGTCAGCGACCCCATCGTGCTGCCCGGCATGGTGGTGCCGATCGCGCTCGACGACGCCGCTCGGGCGGCCGTCGACGCCGCCCGTGCCAGCGAGTCGGGCAAGCTGCTGATCGCTCCCAGGCTGGACGACCGCTACCCCTCCCACGGGGTATTGGCGACGATTCTGCAGGTCGGCCGCATTGCCGGCGGCGGGACCGCGGCGGTGGTGCGCGGCGAGCGGCGGGCGCACATCGGGGCCGGTGCGGCTGGCCCGGGCACGGCGCTGTGGGTGGAGGTGACCGAGGTCGTCGAGGCCGAGCCCGACGACGAGACCCGCGCGCTGGCCGCCGAATACAAGAAGTTGCTGCTGGCGATGCTGCAGCGCCGCGAGGCGTGGCAGATCGTCGACGTGGTCAACCGCATCACCGACCCGTCGGCGCTGGCCGACACGTCCGGCTATGCGTCGTATCTGACCGACGTGCAGAAGCGCCAGCTCCTGGAAACCGAGGACGTGGCCCAGCGGCTGCGCGTGCTGATCGACTGGACCAGCGACCACCTCGCCGAGGTCGAGGTGAACGACAAGATCGCCGAGGACGTGCGGACCGGCATGGAGAAGCAGCAGAAGGAGTTCCTGCTGCGTCAGCAACTGGCCGCGATCCGCAAGGAGCTCGGCGAAGACGAACCCGAGGGCTCCGACGATTACCGGGCCCGCATCGAGGCAGCCGACCTGCCGGAGAAGGTGCGCGAAGCCGCGCTGCGGGAGGTCGGCAAGCTGGAACGCGCCAGCGAACAAAGTCCCGAGGGCGGCTGGATCCGCACCTGGCTGGACACCGTGCTCGACCTGCCCTGGAACGTGAAGACCGAGGACTCCACCGACTTGACGGCCGCGCGGGAGATCCTGGACGCCGACCACCACGGCCTGGACGACGTCAAGGACCGCATCGTCGAGTACCTGGCGGTGCGGGCGCGTCGCGCCCAGCGCGGGCTGCAGATCGTCGGCGGGCGCGGCTCCGGCGCGGTGATGGTGCTGGCCGGCCCGCCCGGTGTCGGCAAGACGTCGCTGGGCGAGAGCGTCGCCAGGGCACTGGGCCGTCGATTTGTGCGCGTTGCCCTGGGCGGCGTGCGCGACGAGGCCGAGATCCGCGGCCACCGGCGCACCTACGTGGGGGCGCTGCCCGGCCGGATCGTGCGCGCGATCGGCGAAGCCGGGTCGATGAATCCCGTTGTGCTGCTTGACGAAATCGACAAGGTGGGCTCCGACTTCCGCGGCGACCCGGCGGCCGCGTTGCTCGAGGTGCTGGACCCTGCGCAGAACCACACGTTCCGCGACCACTACCTCGATCTGGATCTGGACCTGTCCGACGTGGTGTTCCTGGCGACCGCCAACGTCGTCGAAAACATCCCGTCGGCGCTGCTGGACCGGATGGAACTGGTGGCTATCGACGGCTACACCGAGGACGACAAGGTGGCCATCGCCCGCGACTTTCTGCTGCCCCGGCAGCGCGAACGGGCCGGGCTGACCGCCGACGAGGTCACCGTCACCGACGCGGCGCTGCGCAAGATCGCCGCCGACTACACCCGGGAACCCGGCATGCGGCAGTTCGAGCGGCTGCTGGCCAAGGCGCTGCGCAAGGTCACGACTCGATTGGCGGACGAGCCCGCGCCGGTGGTCGTCGACGAGCCGGACTTGGTCGAATATCTGGGCCGGCCGCGGTTCACCCCGGAGTCGGCCGAACGTACCGCGGTGCCGGGCGTGGCGACCGGCCTGGCCGTGACGGGTCTGGGCGGCGACGTGCTCTACATCGAGGCCAGCGCCAACGACGGCGAACCCGGGCTGCAGCTGACAGGTCAGCTCGGCGACGTGATGAAGGAATCCGCGCAGATCGCGCTGTCGTATGTGCGCTCGCACGCCGCGGAGCTGGGCGTCGACCCGGCGGCGCTGGACCGGCGCATCCACGTGCACGTCCCCGCGGGTGCGGTGCCCAAGGACGGGCCGTCCGCCGGCGTGACGATGGTGACGGCGCTGGTGTCGATGGCCACCGGGCGTCAGGTCCGGGCCGACGTCGGGATGACCGGCGAGGTGACACTGAACGGCCGGGTGCTGCCGATCGGCGGCCTCAAGCAGAAGCTGCTGGCCGCCCAGCGCGCCGGGTTGTCGACGGTGTTCGTCCCGGCGCGCAACGAGCCCGACCTCGATGACGTGCCCGCCGAGGTGCTCGAGGTGCTGGAGGTCAAGCCGATGACCGACGTCGCCGACATCGTCGCGCAGGCGCTGGAACCGGCAGATGCGGCGCTGGCAGCGGCGTAACGTTCGCGAGCGTGAGCAACGTCAAACAACGCCTGGTGCATGGCACGCAACGCCTCGTCGTCAACCCGGTCGGCCGGAAGCTGCCGGTGACCATGCTGGAAACCATCGGCCGCAAGTCCGGCCATCCGCGGCGCACCGCGGTCGGCGGGCGTGTGGTCGACAACCAGTTCTGGATGGTGTCCGAGCACGGCGAGCGTTCGGACTACGTCCGCAATATCAAAGCCAATCCTGCAGTGCGAGTACGGGTACGCGGCCGGTGGCGCACCGGAACCGCCCACTTGCTGCCCGACGACGACGCGAAGGCGCGGCTGCGCAGCCTGCCGGCGCTCAACAGCGCCGTCGTCCGTGCGGTGGGCAGCGACCTACTGACCATTCGGGTCGACTTGGACTGACCGCGGTGGGCTACGACACCGAGCTGGTCGAGCGCATCCGCGAAGTGCTGGGGCCGCTTCGGGGCGTCGAGGAGAAACGGATGTTCGGCGGCCTGGCGTTCCTGATCGGCGGGCACATGACCGTCGCCGCCAGCGGGCAGGGCGGGCTGTTGGTGCGGGTGCCGCCTACCGACACCGACAAACTGCTCGCCCGCGCCCACCTCAGCCCGATGGTGATGGGCGGCCGCGACATGCGCGGCTGGCTTCGGGTGGACCTCGAAGGGGTGAAAACCAAACGCCAGCTGCAAAGTTGGGTGAGGCGCAGCGTGGACTACGTGCGCGGGCTGCCGCCGAAGTAACCGGCGCGTCCGCTCGACCCTAAACGGGTACACCGTGCGGTATGGACAAGCACGCACAGGCGGTCCGACGGCTGCTGAAGGCCGCGGGCACCACATACGCCGCCGAGGCGGGGGTCCGGATCGCCGACAAGCCGATGCCACTTTTTCAGCTCCTGGTGCTGTGCATGCTGGCCAGCAAGCCGATCGACGCGTCGATCGCGATGCGCGCCGGACGCGAACTGTTCAACGAGGGCGTGCGAACGCCGAACGCCGTGTTGGCGTCGAACCGGCGCACGATGATCGCCGCGTTCGGTCGCGCCCACTACGTGCGGTACGACGAGAGCTCAGCCACCCGGCTCACCGACATGGCCGAGCGGGTCCGCGACGAATACTCCGGTGATCTGCGCGAACTGGCCCGCCGCAGCGACCACGACGTACGCGCGGCCGCCGGCCTGCTCAAGCAGTTCAACGGCATCGGTGCCACCGGCGCCGACATCTTCCTGCGCGAGGTGCAGGACGTCTGGACTTGGGCGCGACCGTATTTCGACGAGCGGGCGATCGGCGCGGCCAAGAAACTGGATCTGCCCGCCGATCCCAAAGAACTCGGTTCGCTGGCGCCGCGCGCCAACGCACGCCTGGCCGCGGCTTTGGTGCGGGCCTCCCTGGACGCCGACATCCGGCGGCAGGTGACCGGTTGAGCCGCCGGTGACGATACGGATCGGCACCTCCGGATGGTCCTACGACCACTGGGCCGACGTGCTCTACCCGCCGGGCCTGCCCTCGGCACGGCGGTTGGCCCGCTACATCGAGGTGTTCGACACTGTCGAGCTGAACGCCAGTTTCTATCGCTGGCCCAAGGATTCGACGTTCGACGGGTGGCGCCGGCAGCTGCCGGACGGGTTCGCGATGTCGGTGAAAGCGCATCGCGGCCTGACTCACTATCGCCGGCTGTCCTCGCCGGAGCCGTGGATCGAGCGGTTCGAACGCTGTTGGCAGACACTGGGTGATCGGCGCGGTGTGCTGCTGGTTCAGCTGCATCCCGAGCAGCGCCGCGACGACGAGCGGCTCGACTCCTTTCTGGCGAGCGTGCCGATATGGATACGCGTGGCCGTCGAGTTGCGCCACCCGTCCTGGAACGACGCCGCCGTGTATGCGCTGCTGGAACGACGCAATGCCGCCTATGTGGTGATGAGCGGCGCCGGACTGGCGTGTATCCCCCGCGCCACCACCGATTTTGTGTACATCCGGATGCACGGCCCGGATCCGGATTCGATGTACGCCGGCTCCTACCCGGACGACGAGCTGCGGCGCTGGGCCGAGCGGATCGCCGACTGGGACGGCGAAGGCCGCGATGTCTGGATGTACTTCAACAACGACCCGCACGGCCACGCCGTGCGCAATGCGCTTTTCCTCAAGGATCTTTTGCGCTGACTGCAGCCGAGTAGGGTGGACGCCATGGCCAGCTCAACCACATTCGTCATCGTCGGGGGCGGACTTGCCGGCGCTAAAGCCGCAGAAGCCTTGCGCGACAAAGGCTTCGACGGCCATATCGTCCTGGTCGCCGAAGAAGAACACCTGCCCTACGAGCGACCACCGTTGTCGAAGGAGTTTTTGGCCGGCAAGACATCGCTCACCGATTTCACCGTGCACGAGTCGGCTTGGTACGGCGACCGCGACATCGATCTGCGACTGGGCGCCAGGGCCGTCGCGGTCGACGCTTCCGCGCACAGCGTCGGTCTCGGGGACGACAGCACCGTCGGCTACGACAAACTCTTGCTGGCCACCGGGTCGCGGTCCCGGCGTTTGCCGATACCCGGCGCCGACGCCGCCGGCGTGCACTATCTGCGAACGTTCGAAGACGCGTCGGCGCTGAATTCCGTTCTGGCCGAAGGGTCGTCGCTCGCAGTGGTAGGCGCCGGGTGGATCGGCCTGGAGGTGGCCGCCAGCGCCCGGCAGCGCGGCGTCGACGTCACCGTGGTCGAGACCGCGAAACTGCCGCTGCTGGCCGCGCTCGGTGAAGAGGTCGGCACAGTGTTCGCCGCGCTGCACCGTGACCACGGTGTCGATCTGCGGTTGCAGACCCAGGTCCAGGAGGTCACGACCGCAGACGGCAAGGCCACCGGCCTGCGACTGGCCGACGGGTCGACGGTTGGCGCCGATGCTGTGCTGGTAGCCGTCGGTGCCCAGCCGAACATCGAACTGGCGCAGGAAGCCGGCTTGTCGATGGGTGACGGCGGCGTGCTGGTCGACGCATCGTTGCGCAGCAGCGACGCCGACATCTACGCCGTCGGCGACATCGCCGCCGCCGAGCATCCGCTGTACCGCACCCGCATTCGCACCGAGCACTGGGCCAACGCGCTCAAGCAGCCCGCGGTAGCCGTCGACGGAATGCTCGGAAAGCCAGGTGAATACGCCGAGCTGCCGTACTTCTTCACCGACCAGTACGACCTCGGCATGGAATACGTTGGCTACGCACCGAGCTACGACCGGGTGGTGTTCCGTGGCGACGTCGACGGCCGCGAGTTCGTCGCCTTCTGGCTGGACGCCGACAACCGGGTGCTGGCCGGAATGAACGTCAACATCTGGGACGTGCTCGACGACGTCAAAACGCTGATCCGCTCGCAGAAGCCGGTCGACCCCGACCGGCTGGCCGATCCGCAGGCTCCGCTTAGCGACGCGGTCAGCTGACGCCGAGCGGCCGCCAGCTGTGGTCGATGACGGCTGGTAATTCAAGCGCCTGCAGCCGTTCTCGCTCGGTGCGCCGTCGTTTGATCCGCAGCCGGGCGTCGCCCGGCATGGTGAGCAGTTCGTCGCAGGTCAGGTGATACACGTCGTCCACCGCGTCGATGAGGTCAGCCGCCAGTCGTCGAGACCCGAACTCGCGCAAGGTCATTCGCAATTCATGGGTGAACCGCATGGTGGTGTCGTGCGCCAGCTCTCGGGATGACCGGGCGTTGGCAGCCATCCGCTCCGGAAGTGTTTCTGCGAATACGTCCGGTGGCGACGCGGCACCGATCGGCGCCGCCGCGGCACGTGCGGTGGCAATGAGCAACATGGCCGGATCGTCGCCGAACACGGGGTTTGCCAGTTCGGCGTCGCCGGGCCCCCGGTGGGAAATCCGGGCCATCACCGCCTTGATCTCGGCCGAAGCACTCAGCGACAGCGCACGCACGCTGTCGAGATCGCCCTTCGCCGCCAGTGCGCATACCCGCGGGTCGCGCCGCAGCACCGCCTCCAGGGCAGCGGTCTCATTCGCGATGCGTCCGCTGTCCATCAGCGCCTCGACGCCCGGCACGGGGGCGTGAGAGTCGGTGCGCTCCAGCGCCGCCGCGGTGACGCCGCTGTCGATCAGCCAGAGCGCGGTCAGCCGCCAGCCCTGGTGAATCCGGTCGCGTAGCAGGCAAATCCGTGCCTGCAGGGCAGCCTCGGACAACGAGGCCAGGTGCGTGGCGTCGAGATGCTCGGCCGTCGCCGCCGTGCTGTAGGCCTGCGTGTCGGCTTTCAGATGGCGCAGCAGGGCCACTGCCCGGCTCACGACGACGGCCTTGGCCGCCGATCCCAGCAGCCCACCGGCCAGTCGTGGACGGCCCAGCGGCAACAGTTCGCCGACCGGGGTGTCGCCCAGCGAATGCTGCAGAACCGCGCTCTCGTCCCAGCCGGGCAGCTGGCCGGCCGCGATCACGCCCGCCGATACCCCGACGTAGGGCCGATGGCCGAACATCGCGATGGCGCGGCTGCCCCACTCAGCGGCCATCACACCGCCCAGCGCCATCACCTGACCCATCACCCGGTTGGCCATCCGCAGGCCCGACAATTGGACGTCGAGCGTCATCGGGGTCAACGGGCCCGGCAGAGCCTCGGCCAGCGTCGACGCGGCGAAGACCGGGAACCGGGGATCGATCCGGTCGTCGAATTCGCCTTCCAGCCCGTCGGGCGCCGCGCACTGCAGCGGTGTTCCGTCGGGCGGCCCGGAGCGCGGCACCGGCTCACAGGGCAACGGCAGATGACCGGGAAGGTCGACGGCACCCCCGGCGTCGAGCTTGCGACCGCAGAGGCCGCGCGCCGTATCGGCGAGCGCATCGGCGGCCGACCAGCCCGGCTCGAACTGCCAGTCTTCTTGCATCGCAGCGAGATCCATGTCCGGCGTCAGCTCTGTCCAGGTGGGGAGCCGATGCGGGCGGGGTCGCTGGTCGGCGGCGCGCAGCAGGTGTCGCGCGACCACCGTGTTGGTGGTGTCCGGGGTCGCGACATCCACCACGCCGGTGGTATTGGCCGCGACCGCGACCACCAGGAAACGGACCAGGTCATCGACGTGCAGCAGCCGCACCGGCCGCAGCGACTCCTTGCCGCGAATCAGAGTGGCCACCGTGCGGCACACCGCCCAATCGAGCTGGCGGCCCATGAGTGGCGCCACCCGGACGATCAGGCTCGGCGCCCAGCCGGTGGACACCAGCTTCTCGGCCTGTTGGTACAGCTCGGGCTCGCCGGCGGCCTGCGATACGAAAATCAACCGGGCGCCGGCACGCGCGGCCGCGTGCGCGACATGCACCAGCCCGTTGATGCCTGCGGTGCCGGGCGCGGTGGGATCGACCGGGGCGAGATGCACCACCACATGTGACTCGTCGGCGAGCTGCTGCAATACCGGCCCGCCGAGCCGTCCACAAAGAAAATCGACCTCGGGGTCCAGGTTGTCATGAGGATGTCGCGCGATGCCACTGACCGCGTGTCCGGCGGCAATCAACTGCCGGGCCAGTGTGCGACCCACCATCCCGGTGACTCCGGTGACCAGGATCCGCATACTGCTCACCTCCCCGGTGTCTACCCCGACAATAGGCGCGCGGGGAGGGTTCCCAGGAAGCTTTTGACCCTAACGTCGATTCTGTTACCTAGTTGTACCTAGCGCAGAGTGGCGGTGCCATCGGGGCGGACCCTGACCTTGGCGCCACCGATGTCGTCGTGCACGGTCGCCTCGGCCGCCGCCGCATCGGGGATCACGGCAAGCGTGCGCGACTCTTCAGGCGTGCGAACCGCCAGGAACGCCTTCTCCGGGCGGCCGTCCCGGTCGAACGGCGTGGTCCAGGATTCGACGGTGCCGACGCCGTCCCATTCGACCACTGCGGGTCGGGTCGGCTCCCGATCGACAACGGATTGCACGTCTTCCCAACGGAATTGCGATGCCGGCGGCTCGGTGCCGTACACGCCGAAGCTGTGCTTGGTCAGATAGCCGCCGTTGGCGGTGATCAGGCCGCGCCGCCCGGGGTTTGCGATCAGCACTTCGGCCATCGTCGCAATCGAGTGCGTGACGTAGTTGCTCCACGGTCCGCCGGCGAACGTCAGCCCGCCGGTCACGGTCAGCGGCCGGCTCGGGTCGTCGACCGGCAGGCCGAGTTCGGTGGCCGCGATCTGCACCGCGGACGGAAAGCACGAATACAGGTCGACGTAGTCGACGTCGTCGATGCCGAACCCGGCCAGTTCCAGCGCGCGGGCACCGCCGATCCGGATTGCCGGGCAGCGATGCAGTTCGGCACGCTCGCTGATCGCGTAGGTGTCGTGCGCATCGGTGCCGGCGTACGGGTACACCCAGTGTTCGGTGGGTACTTGCAGTCGCGCCGCGGCATTCGCCGAGGCCAGGACCAGCGCGGCGCCCTGATCGACCATGTTGTTGGAGTTCATCAGCTTGGTGTAGGGCCAGCTGATCATCCGGTTGGCCGGACCGGTCTGCCAAATGTCCTCGGCTGCAAGGGGTTTGCGGATCCAGGCGTGCGGATTGTCCACGGCAACGGCGTTGAACCGCGCCCACAGTTCACCGATGCGCCTGCGGTGGTCCTCGATCGGCTCGCCGGTGCTGATCCGCAACGCCTGTTCGAATAGCGGATAGACATGAGCCGGACGGGCGAGCTCGATGCGCTCCTCGGCCGACCCGGCCATCGGGACGTTCTCGTCGCCGCCCGGCGCGATCGGAACCGATTCGTCTTGCTCGGTCCAGGTCAACCGGCGGCCCTGCGCCTTCAACTGCATCCTGGTGCGCCAGGTTTCGCCGCCCGCCACCAGCACCACGTCGGCATGCCCTTGCTGGATGTCCAGGCAGGCCCGGTTCACCAGTGTCTGCGGCACATTGCCGCCCACGCCGCTGTAGCGGGTGGCCGGGCTGTCGGCGCCGACGCGCTGCGCGAGCAGCAGGCCGGGGTCGCGGTAGCGCGCGGACAGCAGGTTCACCACCCGCACAGAGTCGACCGCCTCGAGCACACGCTGGTCGGCGGCCTCGCGCGCGGCGGCGACCATCAGGTCGACGGGTTCGATGTCGGGGTTGTCCTCGAACTGGTTGACCTGGCCGTAGCCGATCAGCACCGGTGTCCGCGGGTCGACGGGCATGCGTGAGAACCTTTCACGAGTGCGAGCGTGCGTTTGGACGGCGACGCGCCGTAACTGCCGTACATTTGTGCACGCTCGCGGAAGAGTCTAAATGGAGGCGAACAGCACGCCGTCGCCGATCAGCTGTTCGGCTTCCTCGCTGCTCATCTGCAGCACCTTGCGGCAGATCTCGCGAGTGTCCTGACCGGGCAGCGGCGCGGGCCGCTGCGGTGCCGGCGGGATGTGGCGAAACAGCGCCGGGCCGGTTTCGGCCGGCAACGGATGGTCGAACAGCGGATGGGACATGTCGCTGAACAACTTTCGGTGCAACAGCTGCGGGTCTTCGAGAACGTCGGGCGGGCGGTTCATCGCGCCGGCGGGAACTCCGGCCGACTGCAGCGCTTCTGCGACCTGCCCGGGGGTGCGCGTGCGGGTCCAGTCCGAGATCGTCGCGCACCTCGCCTCGACCGGCCGCGCGTGCGGCCTCGGCGACATACAAGGTGTCGAGTTGGTTGACAACGGCCTCCGCCTGCGAAACATGCACGCGGCTACCGGAACCGGTGCGGTCGCGGTGGATCAGCGCCGCCAGCGCCCCTATTGCGGTGATCCGCCCGACCACGTGGTCCGGGAAGATCGTCGTCGCGTCGTAGAACGGATGCCGCGACGCGTCCGCGGCGGCTTCCTCGGACGTCCACAGCTTGGTGACCCCGGTGGTAGCGCGCACCAGTGGGCCGTAGCCCATCCGGGTGCTCCACGGGCCGGTGTCACCGAACGCGCTGCTCTCGGCGAGCACGATCCGCGGATTGATGTCACGCAGCGTGTCGTATGGAAACCCAAGGGCGGCAAGGGTTCCCGGCTTGAAGTTGGCGAACACCGCGTCGGCGTTCGCGACCAGCCGGCCGAAGAGTTGTTTGCCCGCCGCGCTGCGCAGATCCAGACCGAGTCCCAGGTTGTTGCGGTGTGCCCAGGCGAACGACTCGCTCATCGCCTCGCCGGCGCGGGCCTGGCGCAATCCGTCCGGATAGGCGGCGCTTTCCACCTTGATGACCTCGGCGCCCAGATCGGCGAACAGCCGGCTGCATTCGCCGCCGGCGACGATGATGCCGAGGTCGACGATCCGCAGCCCGTCGAACGGAAGGGTGGTCTTTCGGCGTGGGGTGTCGGCTGCCCGATCGGCTTGCCAGGACGCGTCGTCGCGCCCTAGCGCGGGAGCGGGTGCGCGAAAACCGGTGTGCTGTCCGTCGACTGAGAAGTAGCCGACCGGAATTGTGGTGTGCACGCCGGGGACGAGTTCTGTTTCGGTGATCGCACCGACCGCTTGGAAATGTTCGGAGGCAAGGATTTGCGCCGGCGACAGCACGGCGGCGATCGGCACACCGTTGGCTTGTCCGGCCGACACCAGCTCCTTCATCGTCTGGCCGGCGAACAACTTCTCGATCAGTACGCTGATCTGCGGCCAGGCGGCGAACCGCGCGCCGATCACGTCGTAGCGCGGGTCGCAGAACTCCTCCGGCTCCCCCAGCCAGCGCCGCAGGCCGCGCCACTGCCGCGGCGACATCACACAGATCCGGACATAGCCGTCCTTGCAGGCATAGATCGGGTAGGCGTCCTGGTTGCGCGGTCGTCCCCGCCACCGGTCGGGGCGGCGGATACCGGCCGCGGCCTGCCCGTGCGTGCCGAAGGCCGGGTCGAGGGCCATGACGACGGCATCGAACCGGGAGAAGTCAATGTAATCGCCTGTGCCGCAACGTAACCGGTTGTAGTAAGCGACGAGCGCGGCCCACGCGGCTTGCACGGCCGCGGTGGCCGACGCGATGCCGTCTGGCGGCAACACCGGTGTCCCGGTGGTCGGACCCGAGCGCGACAGCGAACCCGACAGCGCGTAGAAGACCGGGTCGGTGGCCCGCCACGACGACCGCGGGCCCGTCGCACCGAAGTCGCTGATCGACAACACCACCAGCTGCGGATAGCGGTCGGCCAGCTCAATGCACGACATTCCGTACCCAGCGGCTTGCCCGCTGTCGACGACGATGTCGGCACCGGCCGCCAGTTCGGGGAAGCGGGCGCGGTCCGCTGCGTCGTTCGGGTTGAGCACGGTGCTGCGTTTGTTGGCGTTGTGCAGCGCGAACGGCAGGCTCTGACCATCGAGCGACGGCAGTCGGCGCCGCGCCGGGCTGCCGCCGGGCGGTTCGACCTTGAGCACGTCGGCACCGAGGTCGGCGAATATCCGGCACACCGCGTCGGTGTCGTCTCCGGCGAGGTCGAGCACCCGCAGCGACGCCAGGGGGGTCTCGACCATGGCTTGAGCGTAGTTGGCGGGTTTTCGCGACCGTCGGGACAATCGGACGGATGAGCCTCCCCGACGAAGAACTCGCCCTCGTCGACGCCTACTGGCGCGCCGCGAACTACCTCTCGGTCGGCCAGATCTACCTGCTCGACAACCCGCTGCTGCGCGAGCCGCTGACACCCGACCACGTCAAGCCGCGGTTGCTTGGCCACTGGGGCACCACCCCGGGGCTGAACCTGATCTACGCACACCTGAACCGGGTCATCCGCGCCCGCGACGCCAACGCGATCTTCATCACCGGACCCGGGCACGGAGGCCCCGCGCTCGTCGCCAACGCGTATCTGGAAGGCACCTACAGCGAGGTGTATACCGGAATCGAGGAAGACGCGGAAGGGATGCGAAAGCTGTTCCGCCAGTTCTCTTTTCCCGGCGGTGTGCCCAGTCACGCGGCGGCGCAGACGCCCGGCTCCATCCACGAGGGTGGCGAGCTGGGTTATGCCCTGGTCCACGCGTACGGCGCAGCTTTCGACAACCCTGATTTGGTGGTGGCCTGCGTGGTCGGCGACGGGGAAGCCGAAACCGGGCCGCTGGCCGCCAGCTGGCATTCCAACAAGTTTCTCAACCCGGCCCGCGACGGCGCGGTGTTGCCGATCCTGCACCTCAACGGCTACAAGATCGCCAACCCGACCGTGCTGGCCCGCATCCCGCACGACGAGCTCGAGGCGCTGCTGCGCGGCTACGGCTACCGAGCGATCACCGTCGCCGGAGATGACCCCCCCAACGTGCACCAGCAGCTGGCCGCCGCACTCGACGACGCGTTCGACGACATCGCGGCCATTCAGCACGACGCCCGCAGCGGCGCGAACACCGAGCGGCCGGTGTGGCCGATGATCGTGCTGCGCACCCCCAAAGGCTGGACCGGGCCGGAGGTAGTCGACGGCAAGCAGGTCGAGGGCACCTGGCGCTCGCATCAGGTACCGCTCTCCGAAACCCACGAGAACCCCCGCCACCGCGCGCAACTCGAGGACTGGTTACGCAGTTACCGACCGGAGGAGCTGTTCGACGACGACGGTCGGCTGCGTCCGGAGCTGCGCGCGCTGGCGCCCGGTGGTGAGCGCCGGATGAGTGCTAACCCGCACGCCAACGGCGGGCTGCTGCTGCACGACCTGGACCTGCCGGATTTTCGCGACTATGCGGTGGACGTCTCGGCACCCGGTACGCACGTCCATGAAGCCACCAGGGTTTTAGGCGCCTTCCTGCGCGACGTGATCGTCCGCAACCCCGACCGGTTCCGGCTGATGGGCCCCGACGAGACGGCCTCCAATCGACTGGACGCGGTGTACGGCTCGGCCGGCAAGGTGTGGCTGTCCGACACGCTGCCCGACGACGAGAACCTGGCAGCCGACGGGCGGGTGATGGAGGTGCTCTCCGAGCACCTGTGCCAGGGCTGGCTCGAGGGCTACCTGCTGACCGGCCGGCACGGGCTGTTCAACTGCTACGAGGCGTTCGTGCACATCGTCGACTCGATGTTCAATCAGCACGCCAAGTGGCTGGCGACCTGCCGCGAGCTGCCGTGGCGGGCCCCGATCGCGTCGCTGAATTACCTGCTGACCTCGCACGTGTGGCGCCAAGACCACAACGGTGCCTCGCACCAGGACCCCGGATTCATCGACCTGGTGGCCAACAAGCGCGCGGAGATCGTGCGGGTCTACCTGCCGCCGGACGGCAACACGCTGCTGTCGGTGGCCGACCACTGCCTGCGCAGCCGCGACTACGTCAACGTGATTGTCGCCGGCAAGCAGCCCGCGCTGGCCTACCTGAACATGGGGGAGGCGATCGCGCACTGCACCCGCGGCCTGGGCATCTGGCAGTGGGCCAGCACCGCGACCGCCGAGCCCGACGTCGTATTGGCTTGCGCCGGAGACACTCCGACGCTGGAGACGCTGGCCGCCGCCGACATCCTGCGCCGCGGGCTGCCTGAGCTGGCCGTGCGGGTGATCAACGTCGTCGACATCATGCGGCTGCAGCCGGAATCCGAGCATCCGCACGGGTTGCACGACAGCGAATTCGACGCGCTGTTCGGCACCGACACGCCGGTGATCTTCGCCTACCACGGCTATCCGTGGCTGATCCACCGGCTGACGTATCGGCGCGCGAACCACGACCACATGCACGTGCGCGGGTACAACGAGCGCGGCACCACCACGACACCGTTCGACATGGTGATGCTCAACGACCTCGACCGCTTCCATCTGGTGATGGACGTGATCGACCGGGTCGACGGGCTGGCTAACCGCGCCGCCGTGCTGCGACAGCGGATGGCCGACGCCCGGCTGGCCGCGCGCCGCTACACCCGGGAGCACGGCGAGGACGACCCGGAGATCTCTCAATGGACCTGGGTAGCCTAGGGAAGTGATCACCGAACCACACCCACTGGCCGTGCAGCTGTCGGCGTTGCACCGCTTCCGGGTGTACGTCGACGTCGCCGTCGTCGTCGTGGTGTTGGCGCTGACCAACCTGGTCGCGCACTTCACCACGCCGTGGGCGGGTGTCGCCACCGTGCCGGCCGCCGCTATCGGCCTGGTAATCCTGTTGCGCTGCGACGGTTTAGGTTGGGCCGAGCTCGGTCTCGGTCGGGAACACTGGCGGGCCGGGGTGGGATATGCGCTGGCCGCCGTGATAGTGGTGACGTCGGTGATTGCGGTCGGCGTGCTGCTGCCGCTGACCCGGCCGATGTTCATGAACAACCACTACGCAACGATCTCGGGTGCGCTGATCGCGTCGATGATCATCATTCCGCTGCAAACCGTGATCCCGGAGGAGCTTGCGTTTCGCGGCGTGCTGCACGGCGCATTGAACCGGGCGTGGGGATTTCGCGGTGTCGCGGTGGCGGGCTCGCTGCTGTTCGGGCTATGGCACATCGCGACGTCGTTGGGACTGACCAGCAGCAATGTCGGCTTCACCCGGCTGTTCGGCGGCGGCATTGTCGGCATGCTGGTCGGCGTGGCGTTGGCCGTGTGTGCGACGGCCGCCGCGGGCTTTGTGTTCAGCTGGTTGCGCCGGCGCAGCGGCAGCCTGATCGCGCCGATTGCATTGCACTGGTCGCTGAACGGGTTGGGCGCATTGGCCGCCGCGCTGGTGTGGCAGCTGTCCACCTGAGGGCGGTTACGCCAACAGAACCGCCGCGCCGGCGATGCGGCCCTCGCTGAGATCGGTGAGCGCCCGATCGGCTTGTCCGAGTGGGTATTCCGGCGTGGTGATATTTATGTGATGCTGGCCGGCGAACTCGAGGAATTCCCGGGCGTCAGCGCGGGTGTTCGAGGTCACCGAGCGAATCTGGCGCTCCTGGAAGAGGTGGCGCTGGTAGTTCAGGGTCGGGATGTCGCTGAGGTGGATGCCGGCGATCGCAAGCGTGCCGCCACGATCCAGCGCCTCCAGCGCGGGCAGCACCAGCTCGCCGACCGGGGCAAACAGAATCGCCGCGTCCAGCGGTACCGGCGGCGGGTCGGCGGCGCCTTGCGCCGAGGCGGCGCCCAATTCCAGCGCCAGCTCGCGTGCTTTGGCGCCGCGGGTCATCACGTGCAGCTCCGCGCCCTGCGCCACCGCGACCTGTGCGGTGATGTGGGCACTGCCGCCGAATCCGTACAGACCGAGTCGGCCGCCCGGCGGCAGCTCGGCGCGCAGCAGCGAGCGGTAGCCGATGATGCCGGCGCACAACAGCGGCGCCAGTTCGCAGTCGCTGTAGCCGCCTGGCAAGTGATGAGCGAAAGCCACAGGGACCGTGGCGAATTCGGCGTACCCGCCGTCCTCATCCCACCCCGTGTAGCGGGATTGCGGGCACAGGTTCTCGTCGCCGCGACGACAATACTTGCAAACCCCGCAGGTGTGGCGCAGCCAGGCGATTCCGACGCGGTCACCAACGGTGAATTCGTCGCCGGCGTCGGCTCCGAGTTCGACGACTTCCCCCACCACCTCGTGCCCCGGCGTCACCCTCTCACGGTGCACCGGCAGGTCACCCTCGGTGACATGCAGGTCGGTGCGACACACCCCGCAGGCGCGCACAGCCACCAGCAGCTCCGATGGCTGTGGTCGCGGCACCTCGGTGGTGACCCGTTCCAGCGGCCCGGAGTTCATTGGGCCGGGTTTGCGTACCCGCCACGCGCTCATCGTGGCGGAGGCCGGCTCGGACGCCATCACTCCATCATGCCGCGACGGACTGTCTGATGCCCGATCCGCCACGGCCACAACGGGTTAGCGGACTAGCCTCGTCCGCGGACGAGCCCGACGATCCACAGCAGGATCACCGAGCCGAGTACGGCGGTGAACAACGTGAACCACCACCCGCCGGAGGCGGTGTCGACGAAAAAGCTGAGCAGGAAGCCGCCGATCAACGCGCCAACGATACCGATCACAATGTTCATCAGGATGCCCGCGCCACCGCCCCGGACGATCTTGCCGGCGATCCAGCCCGCGATGGCACCGATGATGATGTAACCGATCCAGCCGACGCTGGTCAGTGTCGTTGAACGGGCGAGGAATTCGGTAGCTGCCGTGACGTACATCCGGATCTCCTTGCTGTCGCAGGCAAGTCCAGCGCTTCCGCTGGCTTCTCACTCGGTATACCGCGTCAGCGTAACGATTCGGCAGCAATATTGGACACGGGTCGACTTAACTGAAGCCGACCTGGGCCGCAGAACGGACTGGCGTGACTAAAGGGTTCGTGTGCGCGACGTGGCGAACTTGTAGATCAACAGCAGGATCACCGCGCCGACCAGCGCGCCCAAGAACGAGTGTTTTATCGGCGGGTGAATATCGAACTGGTGCGGCGGGAACACCAGGCTGCCCAGCGTGCCGCCGACGTAGGCCCCCACGATCCCGAGCACTGCGGTCGCGATCAAACCCATCGATTGCCTGCCGGGAACGATAAGTCGCGCGACCGCGCCCACGATGAGGCCCAGGATGATCATCCAAATGATGTGCAAGACCACGGCCAGCTCCTTTGACTATTGGCCTGCAAGCAGGACGGCGAGATGTTGAGCCCGCTGCTGGACTGCTCTTCCATACACCGCGTCAGCGTAACGATTCGTCGGCCATAGTGGACGCGGTCGACGCGACTCACGCCGTGCGCGTGGTTCCTGTCGCGGACGTCGTGACGGGACCTTGTTCCCCGGCGGGAGCCGGAGCCGGCTGCTGTTGCGGTGCATTGGGTGCCGGCGCATTGGGTGCCGGCGCCGCAGGTGCCCCCGCCGCGGGCGGCGGTGCCGCCGGTGCTCCGGGAGCGGGAGCTGTGCCCGGCGCTGCGGGCGGCGGCGTCGTCAACGGGCGGACCGATTCGGCCAGCACCTTGGCGGCGTTTTGGTCTACCGGGTCGTTGGAGGTACCCAGCCACACCACAAACCAGCGCTGCTTTTGCGCACCTTGCGCGGCGTTCGGGTTGCTCGGACCGATCACGCCAGTCCAGATCTGGCCGTTCGGCTTGCTGGCGTCGCTGAACTTCACCTCGTAGTACGACGCGCTGCCGGACACGCCATTACCGGCCAGCGGAGTGCTCGCCTGGTTGATCCGCGTACCCGGGTAGGGCATGAAGAACTCACCCATGTCCGAAGCCAGCCGTGTCGCGGCCTTGGTGTTGTCGGCTTCGGCGCTGGCGTAAAGCTTTTGGTCCAATTTGCCGAGGACGATGCGGGTGTCGTTGGCGACCGCAGGCGGCTGGCCGGGCGCGGGCGGGGGGCCGGTCTCCTTGCTCAACAGTGCGGACCCGTAGTCGAGGTGGGTTGCATCCGATTCCACCCAGCCGGCCGGAATGACGTAACTGAACCCGCCGGGCGGGTTGTCGACGCGTCCCGGTTCGGGTGCGTTGGGGTCGGCCACCGGCGGCGTCGCGTTCGGGTCGGTTCCCGGCGGGGCGGCGACGGGGTCGGCCGTCGGCGGCGCAGCGCTGGGCCCGGCCGGCCCGGGCGCGGTGTCGGGTGCCGCGTTGGCACCCGCTGGCGGCGGGGGCGCCGGCGTGGTCGTGCCGGGCGGCGGTGCCGGATCGGCGCTCGCTGTCGTTGCCGGAAATGCGATCGTGGCGGCGCTGGCGCCGGTTACCGCGGCGACTGCCAGCGTTGCCCAGAAAGCCTTGGGACGTGTCGAGGTTGGGTCCACCTGCTTCATGGCGACGAACCTACCGTGTTACAGCCGTGACGCAAGTGTGGATTGCTGACATTGTGATTTGTTTGCCAGCTGTTATGCAGGCCCGGCCCGCCTGTGCGCCGGTGCGGCGTACAGCGCCACCTCTTGAGCCTTGACCGCGAACCATACGGACTGGCCAGGAGTCAAGCGCAGTTCGGCTGCGGCCTCGGCCGTGATGTCGGCCGCCAGCCCGGGCGCGCCATCCGGTTGATCCGCAGCCCGCACGCGGACCGCGGGTCCACGGGTGTCCAGCTCGGCGACAGTCTGCTCGACGGTATTGCGGGGGCTGCCGTGCGGCGGATCCCGGTATACCGCCACCGCCGCCGGGGTGAACACCGCGACAGCGTCGTGCCCGGCGGCAAGCTCGTCGACCAGCCGGCCGTGCCAGTGGTTCCCCGCGCGGTCCCGGAGGCTGCCGTCGTCGCCGATCGTTCCGTTGACCAGGTTGACCCCGGCGATGCGGGCGCCGAAATGGCTACGCGGCGCGGCCAATACCTCAGCCACCGAACCGATTTCGGCCATCTTGCCCGACTCGAGCACCAGCACACGATCGGCCAGGGTGACGACGTCGAGCAGGTCGTGGGTCACCAGGATGGTGGCGCGTGCGTCCCCGGTGACGATCTTGCGGAGCAGCGCACGGATGCCGGCGGCCGCGGCGACGTCCAGACCGGACAGCGGCTCGTCGAGCAGCAGCACGTCGGGTTCGGCGGCCAATGCCCGCGCGATCGCCACCCGCTGGGCCTGGCCGCCGGAAAGCTGCCGCGGCCGGCGATCGGCCAATTGCTCGGCGCCCACCTCGCGCAGCCAGTGCATCGCCGATGCCCGCTCCGCTGCGCGCGTCCCCCACCATCGGCGGCGACGGCTGTGCGGTCCGAACGCCACATTGGCCGCCACGCTCATGTGTGGAAAGAGCAGCGGGTCTTGAAGCAGCAGGCCGACACGGCGCTGATGGGTCGCCACATGCAGCCCCGTCGCGGTGTCGGTCAAGGTGCGATCGCCCAGTCGGACATGGCCCGCATCGGGTCTCACCAATCCCGCGATCACATGCAACGCGGTCGACTTGCCGGCCCCGTTCGGTCCCAGCACCGCCAGCACTTCGCCCGGTAATACCGAGAACTGCACGTCCAGCTGGCGATCCGCGACGACGGCCCGAAGCTGCAATTCGGTCATCCGGCGCCCGCTCCGGTCAGCCGGCGGGTGCCCACCCCGAGGACCACGACCGCCGCGACCGCCACCAACAGAATCGACAGGGCCACCGCCGCGTCGGCGTCGCTGACCCGCTGCAGATAGATCTCCAGCGGCAGCGTCCGCGTCACGCCCTGCCGCGAGCCGGCGAACGTCAGCGTCGCACCGAACTCCCCCAGCGAACGTGCAAACGCCAGCACTGCCCCCGAAACCAGGCCTGGCAACAGCAGCGGCAGCGTCACCCGCCACCACACCGTCCCTGGCCGAGCACCGAGCGTCGCCGCCACCACCTCATAGTCGGCTCCCGCTGTGCGGGCCGCGCCCTCCAGCGCGATCACCAGAAACGGCAGTGAGACGAAGGTCTGCGCCAGCACCACAGCGGTGGTGGTGAACGCGATGGTGATGCCCGCCGCGTCCAGGTACCGCCCGATCAGCCCGAGCCGCCCGAACGCGTACAGCAGCGCGATCCCCCCGACCACCGGCGGCAACACCAGCGGCAGCAGGATCACCGGTCGCAGCCATCGCACCAGCCGCGCCCGGCTGCGCGCCAACACCAGCGCCATCGGCACGCCCAGAAGCGCACACAAGGCAGTGCTGGCGGCCGCGGTCTTGATGCTCAGCAGCAGCGCCGTCCGCGACGAGGGGCTGGTGATCAACGACCAGAAATGCGGCCAGTCGACCTTCACCGCGACCGCCACAAGCGGCAGCGCGACGAACACCATCCCCGCGGCGGCCGGGAGATACACCCAGCGTGGCAGTCCCGATGGCGCGTTCAACGCTGCTCGTCAGGGCTTGGCGAATCCGGCCTGGTCAAGGATCTTCTGCCCGGTTTCCCCGGTCACCAGGTCGACGAACTTCTGTGCCAGCGCGGCCTGCGGTGCCTTCTTGAGCACCCCGATCGGATACACGTTCACCGCGTCGGCGGACTCCGGAAACTTCACCGCGGCGACCTTGTCGCCGGCGTTCACCGCGTCAGTGATGTAGACCAGCCCGGCGTCGGCCTGCCCGGTGGTCACCTTGCCCAGGACGTCGGTCACATTCGGTTCCTCGCTGACCGGGCTGAGGTGCACGCCCGTCTTGTCCTCGATGCGTTGAGCCGCGGCTCCACAGGGAACCGGCTGCTGGCACACCACCACGCTCAGCCCCGGTGTGGTGAGATCGGCGAACGACTCCACCTTTTTCGGATTGCCCGGCGCGGTGACGATGACCAAGGTGTTCGATGCGAAATTGACCGGAGTTCCGTTGAGCAGTCCGGCGCTGGCGACGGTGTCCATCTGTGCGGTGTCCGCCGATGCAAAGACGTCTGCGGAGGCGCCCTGGGTCAGCTGCGTGGCCAACTCCGAGGACCCCGCGAAGTTGAAATCGACGCTTGTGCCGGGGTTGTCGGTCTTGAAGCGCTCACCGATCTGGGTGAATGACGGCTTCAGCGACGCGGCGGCGAACACCAGGATGGTGCGCGCGGGCGGCGGCGTTGACGACGGCTTCGATGCCGACGGGGACGGGGATTTCGAGCTGCACCCGACCAGACTCGCGACCAGGAGCAAAGACAGAAAACAGGCGAGCATCCAGGTCCGACGCATGCCGTCAAACCTAGCTGGTCGGGGGTGCGGGCGCGCGGCGGTCGAACCGTTATCCAATGTTGTCCGCTTCGGTGGCGCGTCCGGAGTTCCGCAGGTAGCTACTGTCCAGTAACATTGACCGGGATCGACGCCATCATGCGCTTGAGACCCAGGTCTGGGTCCGGCGCGAACACGAGGAGGTCATGGCGGTGGAGGTGCTGGTCACCGGGGGCGACACCGAACAGGGTCGCGCCGTTGCCGAAGGCTTTCGCGATGCCGGCCACAAAGTGACACTGGTTGGCGCGCGGCGCGAGGACCTCGAGGTCGTTGCCAAGGAACTCGACGCCGACGCCATCGTCTGCGACGTCACCGATCCGGAAAGCCTGAGCGAGGTGCGGGGCCTGTTCCCCCATCACCTCGACACGATCGTCAACGTGCCGGCGCCGCGGTGGGACGCCGGCGACCCGCGGGCTTACACGCTGGCCGACATGGCCGGCGCGTGGCGGAGCGCGCTCGACGCCACAGTGCTCTCGGCGGTGCTGACCGTGCAGACCGTCGGCGATCATCTGCGTTCAGGCGGCTCGATCGTCAGCGTTGTGCCGGAAAACCCGCGTCCGGGCAGCGCCGAGGCCGCGGTCAAGGCCGCGTTGGCCAACTGGGTCGCGGGCCAGGCAACGGTCTTCGGCACCCGCGGCATCACGGTCAACGCCGTCGCCGCGGGGCGCAGCGCGCAACCCGGCTACGAGGGTCTGAGTACTACGCCGCCGTCGGCGGCCACCGAGGTCGCCCGGATGGCACTGTTCCTCACCACGCACGCTGCACGCCACATCACCGGCCAGTTGCTGCACGTCAGCCACGGCGCGCTGGCTCATTTCGCGTAGCTGTCGCTGACGCTACGGTACGTGGCGTGACCATTCGGCCGGGGCTAGCTCGACTTCTTGCCACCCTTACGGCCGGCAGCCTTTTTCTGAGCCGTGTTCCCGCCGCTACCTGAGCCGCTGCTGGGTTTGCTTTGGCTGCTGCCGGAACTCTTGCCGCCTCTGCTGGAGGATCCGGGTGAATTCGAAATCGCCGCTGCCTGAGACTTGCTCATTCCTTTCTTGCGCAAGCCCTCGTATTGCTTGTCGTTTTTGACGCTTGGACCGTGATCTTTTGCCATTTGCGCCTCTTTTGACATTGCTTCGGATACCCGCTTTGGCGCCGCGAGTCACGTCACGATCTGGCTCACTGGTGTGGCTGATCACACAGCGTCGGCGTCGATAGCGGCCAACCCGGGCGACTACCGTGTTAATGAACGCAGTCGCCGTCGAGGAGCAACCCCCACCATGAGTGCCCAACCCGAAGACACTGCTGCACCCAATCGCCGCCATCGTGTCGTCGTCATCGGATCCGGATTCGGCGGACTGAACGCGGTCAAGAAGCTCAAGCGGGCCGACGTCGACATCAAGTTGATTGGCCGTACCACCCATCATCTTTTCCAGCCGATGCTGTACCAGGTCGCGACCGGCATCGTCGCCGAGGGCGCCATCGCCCCGCCGACCCGGGTCATCCTGCGCAAACAGCGCAACGTCCAAGTGCTGCTCGGCGACGTCACCCACATCGATCTGGCCGGCAAGTTCGTCGTGTCGGAGTTGCTCGGCCACACCTACGAAACCCCCTACGACAGCTTGATCATCGCCGCGGGCGCCGGCCAGTCCTACTTCGGCAACGATCATTTCGCCGAGTTCGCTCCCGGCATGAAGTCCATCGACGACGCCCTGGAGTTGCGCGGTCGCATCCTGAGCGCGTTCGAGCAAGCGGAACGGTCCAACGATCCCGAGCGGCGCAAGAGGCTGCTGACTTTCACCGTCGTCGGCGCCGGTCCGACCGGTGTGGAGATGGCGGGCCAAATTGCCGAGCTTGCCGAATACACGCTGAAAGGCACGTTCCGGCAAATTGATCCGACGAAGGCACGCGTGATCTTGCTTGACGCGGCCCCCGCGGTCCTGCCGCCGATGGGTGAAAAGCTCGGAAAAAAGGCCGCCGCTCGGCTGGAAAAGATGGGGGTCGAAATCCAGCTGGGCGCGATGGTCACCGACGTCGACCGCAACGGCATCACGGTCAAGGATTCCGACGGCACGATTCGGCGGATCGAATCGGCCTGCAAGGTGTGGTCGGCCGGGGTGTCCGCCAGCCCGCTGGGCCGGGATCTGTCCCGGCAATCGGGGGTCGAACTCGACCGCGCCGGCCGGGTGAAGGTGTTGCCCGACCTGACGATCCCGGGCCACCCGAACGTGTTCGTCGTCGGTGACATGGCGGCCGTCGAGGGCGTGCCTGGTGTGGCGCAGGGCGCAATTCAGGGTGCCAAGTACGCCGCGACCACGATCAAAGCCGAACTCGCCGGCGCCAATCCGGCAGAGCGTGAGCCGTTCCAGTACTTCGACAAGGGCTCGATGGCCACCGTGTCGAGGTATTCCGCGGTGGCCAAGATCGGCCCGCTGGAATTCGGCGGCCTCATCGCCTGGCTGGCGTGGTTGATGCTGCACTTGATCTACCTGATCGGCTTCAAGAACAAGGTCACCACGGTGTTGTCGTGGATGGTGACGTTCCTGAGCGGTCGCCGCGGCCAGCTCACGATTACCGAGCAGCAGGCATTCGCCCGCACGCGGCTCGAGCAGCTGGCGGTGCTGGCCGCCGAGGCGCATCAGGGCGAGGCGACCAAAGCGGCGAGCTAGCCCGGCGGCGTTTCGAGGTTTTGCAGCCGGACCTGCCCCCGGGCCACCAGCCGCTCGTCGGCACCGGTGATCGTGACGAGCCATAGTTGCTGCAGCCGGCCGCGGTGCACCGGTTCGGCCCGGCCGTAGACCATGCCGCTGCTGATGGCGCGCAGGAAGTCCGTGTTGTTGTTGACGCCGACGACCGCGCCGCCGCCGTGTGCGCTCAGCCAGGTGTAGGCGGCCACGCTGGCCATGCTCTCGACCATCGAACAGTACACGCCGCCATGCACAATTCCGAACGGCTGCAACAGCTTTGGCTGAACCTCGAGCTGCGCGCGCGCCCCGTCGGGGGTGAGCTCGGTGAAGACCAACCCGATGTGGTTGTCGAACGGTGCGCCGAATTCGGGTGGCACGACGGATCCTGGCAGCGGTTGCACGTCTTTGTGTCTACACCAACGCGGGCGAGCCCCACGCATCAGGCGTGGGGCTCGCCGATCGAGTGGACCGGGGGTCGCTGCAGCCCTCAGGACTCTCCGCGGTCATTGCGTGCTCGACGTACTCAGCATAGGCAAGGCTGTCCTAACTTCGCAAGGGGTCGTCGCGAGGATTGGCCGCGCACCGGCAGCCCGAAGCCGACCAGCGCGTCCAGCACTGCTTGGCCTCGCCGCATCGCGCTCAGCTCGTCGACCGCGGTCAGCTGTGGTAGCTGTGTCGCGGAAGCTACGACGGCGGAGCCCACGATCTGCCACATCGCTGCCACCGAAAACGCCCCGAAGCTGACTGTGTGCAACTGGGCGAACAGCGGCGCCAACGTCCGGTGGCAGCGGTGCGCGACCCACGTCGTCAACGCGGCCTCGCTCGGCAGCCGCACCATCGCCTCGGGCGCCCCGCCGGCGAAACAGGGGTCGTCGGGCAGCGCACGCAGCGTCGGATCGACCACCGCCGCCCAGTCAATGGCGCCCTCGGCGTCGACATGGACCCACAGGTTCTCGATCCCGGTGTCCCAGGCCCGGCCCTCCGTCACTACCAGCGCCACGACGCGACCGACCACTGTATGGACCAGCGTGGTCGCCAGTTCCCGGGCGGCGGAGCGCACATCCATGTCGGCGGCGGCGCCGTCGAACATCATCTGTAGCCGGTTGGTGGTGAGTGCCGACGCCAGCGGCCACCACCGCCGCAGCGAGACGTCGCAGAGCACCGCGACGCCGTACACGCGAGGGCTGTGGGGATACAGGTCGCGGAGCCGCCGGCTGGATTCATGCAGCGGCAGCGTCCGCCTAATGGCCATTGCCGCGATCAGCGGGTCGTCCACCTGGGCCAGCACGAGGGCTCCTCCTACAGCGTTTCAATTTGGTTAGGCTAACCATACTTAACTGCATCAACGACCGAAGGAGTACTGTGACGACTTTCACACCGGTGTCCAATAGCGTGGGTTATGGCTGGTTCTCGGGGGTCGATAGGTCGTGTCACGATGGATTGGGCGGGTGACGGCAGAACGCTTGGTACGACGGTCGGTAGTAAGCCGGAGTACGCTTGCGTCATTGCTCAGGAGATGAACGGATATGGCTAAGCTGACGCGTCTGGGGGATCTCGAACGGGCGGTGATGGACCACCTGTGGTCTGCGCCGGAACCCCAAACTGTCCGCCAAGTGCATGAAGCGTTGTCTGTGCGGCGCGACCTGGCCTACACGACGGTGATGACCGTCCTGCAGCGGTTGGCCAAAAAGAACTTGGTCTCCCAAATCCGCGACGACCGTGCGCACCGCTACACACCGGTGCATGGCCGCGACGAGCTGGTCGCCGGGCTGATGGTCGACGCGCTGGATCAGGCCGCGGATTCCGGCAGCCGGCAGGCGGCGCTGGTGCACTTCGTCGAGCGCGTCGGCGCCGACGAGGCAGAGGCGCTGCGGCGGGCACTCGACGAATTGGAATCCGGCCATCCCGACGCCCCAACCGCTGGCGATCAAGCCGAGGACTGAGGGAGACTGGCAGCGTGTCCGCGCTGGCCTTCACCATCCTCGCGGTGCTGCTGGTCGGCCCGGTGCCGGCCCTCCTGGCACGAGCGACCTGGCCGTTGCGCGCACCCCGGGCAGCGATGGTGTTGTGGCAGGCGATCGCCGTCGCTGCGGTGCTCTCGGCGTTCAGCGCCGGTATCGCGATCGCCAGCCGGCTGCTGATGCCCGGACCCGACGGGCGGCCCACGGCAAGCGTCCTCGGTGACATCGGACGGCTCGGCTGGCCGCTATGGGTGGCCTATGTCAGCGTTTTCGCGATCACCGTCCTGGTCGGCGCGCGGCTGGCCGTTGCCGTGCTGCGGGTCGCCATCGCCACTCGGCGCCGACGGGCCCACCACCGGATGCTCGTCGACCTGCTCGGCGTCGGCCACGACGCGATGCCCGCACGGGCCGGCTCCCGACCGCGCGATTTGCGAATCCTGGAGGTGGCGCAACCGCTCGCCTACTGCCTGCCCGGCGTCCGCAGCCGCGTGGTGCTCAGCGAGGGGGCACTGACCAGCCTCACCGACGCCGAGGTCGCGGCCATCCTCAGCCACGAGCGGGCGCACCTGCGTGCCCGCCATGACCTCGTGCTGGAAGCGTTCACCGCCGTACGCGCTGCCTTTCCGCGGATTGTGCGCAGCACCAGCGCGCTGAACTCGGTGCAGTTGCTCGTCGAGCTGCTCGCCGACGACGCCGCGGTGCGGGTGGTTGGCCGTACTCCCCTGGCCCGCGCGTTGGTGGCCTGCGCGTCCGGGCGCACGCCGTCGGGAGCGCTGGCGGCAGGCGGGCCGACAACGGTGGTGCGGGTGCGCCGGCTGTCCGGACGCGGCAACAGCGTGATGCTGTCGATCGGCGCCTACCTGGCGGCGGCCGCCGTGCTGGTGGTCCCGACGATCGCGCTGGCCGTGCCGTGGCTGACCGAACTGGAACGGCTGTTCATCGGCTAGCCCGACCATCGCAAGCGCGGCGGAGCCGGGCGCAGCGGGTCGCCGCCGAAACGAGCCCTGTGCCACAGTGTTCGGTGCAAGGCTTTGGCATGGCCCCCGAATCCGAGAGGCGGATACATGAGCTCGTCGCAGTCGAACGGTAGTGCGCAGATCGGGGTGACCGGGCTGGCGGTCATGGGGTCGAACATCGCCCGCAACTTCGCCCGGCACGGCTACACCGTCGCGCTGCACAACCGGTCCGTCGCCAAGACCGACGCGCTGCTGAAAGAGCATGGCGCCGAAGGGAATTTTGTGCGCAGCGAGACCATCCCGGAATTCCTGGCCGCGCTGGAAAAGCCGCGCCGGGTGCTGATCATGGTCAAGGCCGGTGAGGCCACCGACGCCGTCATCAACGAACTCGCCGACGCGATGGAAGAAGGCGACATCATCATCGACGGCGGCAACGCGCTCTACACCGACACCATCCGCCGCGAGAAGGCGATGGCCGAACGTGGGCTGCACTTCGTCGGCGCGGGCATCTCCGGCGGCGAAGAGGGCGCGCTGAACGGGCCGTCGATCATGCCCGGCGGCCCGGCGGAGTCCTACAAGTCGCTGGGCCCGCTGCTCGAGGAGATCTCCGCACACGTCGACGGCGTGCCGTGCTGTACCCACATCGGCCCAGACGGCTCCGGCCACTTCGTCAAAATGGTGCACAACGGCATCGAGTACTCCGATATGCAGCTGATCGGCGAGGCCTACCAACTGCTGCGCGACGGGCTGGGCCTGACCGCGCCGCAGATCGCCGACATCTTCACCGAGTGGAACGGCGGCGACCTGGACAGCTACCTGGTCGAGATCACCGCCGAGGTGCTTCGCCAGGTGGACGCCAAGACCGGCAAGCCGCTGGTCGACGTCATCCTCGATGAGGCCGAGCAGAAAGGCACCGGCCGCTGGACCGTCAAGTCGGCGCTGGATCTCGGCGTGCCGGTGACCGGGATCGCCGAGGCGGTGTTCGCCCGCGCGCTGTCCGGATCGGTCGAGCAGCGCAAGGCCGCCGTGGGTCTGGCGTCGGGCCGCCTCGGCGAGCGGCCCACCGACCCGGAGACCTTCACCGAGGACGTCCGGCAGGCGCTGTATGCCTCGAAGATCGTCGCGTATTCGCAAGGGTTCAACCAGATTCAGGCCGGCAGCGCCCAATACGGCTGGAACATCACCCCCGGCGACCTGGCGACCATCTGGCGCGGCGGCTGCATCATCCGGGCGAAGTTCCTCAACCGCATCAAGGAAGCGTTCGACGCCGACCCCGATCTGGCGAGCCTGCTCGTCGCACCGTATTTCCGCAGCGCCGTCGAATCGGCGATCGACAGCTGGCGCCGGGTGGTGTGCACCGCCACCCGGCTGGGTATCCCGATTCCGGGATTCTCCTCGGCGCTGTCGTATTACGACGCCCTGCGCACCGCAAGACTGCCCGCCGCGCTCACCCAGGCGCAGCGCGACTTCTTCGGCGCGCACACCTACGGGCGCATCGACGCGCCGGGTAAGTTCCACACGCTTTGGAGTGGGGATCGCAGCGAAGTACCGGCTTAAGGACAATCGATATCGATGAGGTTTCTGGACGGGCACCGACCCGGCTATGACCTGACCTACGACGACGTCTTCATCGTCCCGAACCGGTCGGACGTGGCGTCGCGGTTCGACGTCGATCTGTCCACGGACGACGGCTCGGGCACCACGATCCCGGTGGTGGTGGCCAACATGACGGCGGTCGCGGGTCGGCGGATGGCCGAGACGGTGGCCCGCCGCGGCGGGATTGTCGTTCTGCCGCAAGACCTTCCGATCACCGCGGTGCAACAGACGGTGGACTTCGTCAAGAGCCGCGACCTAGTGGTCGACACGCCGGTGATGCTGGCGCCCGACGATTCGGTGTCCGACGCCATGGCGCTGATCCACAAGCGCGCGCACGGCGCGGCGGTGGTGGTCTTCGAGGGCCGCCCGATCGGCCTGGTCACCGAGGCGTCCTGCGCGGGGGTCGACCGCTTCACCCGGGTGCGCGACGTCGCGACCACCGACTTCGTCAGCGCGCCGGTGGGCACCGAGCCGCGAACGGTTTTCGACCTGCTCGAGCACGCCCCCGTCGACGTCGCCGTGCTGACCGCGGCCGACGGCACCCTGGCCGGTGTCCTGACCCGCACCGGGGCCATCCGGGCGGGGATCTATACCCCGGCAGTGGATTCCGCGGGCCGGCTACGAGTCGCGGCGGCCGTCGGCATCACCGGCGACGTGGCCGCCAAGGCTCAGGGCCTCGTCGAGGCCGGCGTCGACGTGCTGGTGGTCGACACCGCGCACGGGCACCAGGTCAAGGCGTTGGACGCGATCAAAGCGGTGTCGTCGCTGGATCTGGGCGTACCGCTGGTGGCCGGCAACGTGGTGTCGGCGGAAGGGACGCGGGATCTGCTGTCCGCCGGCGCGACCATCGTCAAAGTCGGTGTCGGTCCCGGCGCTATGTGCACGACCCGGATGATGACCGGCGTCGGTCGTCCGCAATTTTCCGCCGTGCTCGAATGCGCTTCGGCGGCAAGGCAACTCGGCGGCCGCGTGTGGGCCGACGGCGGGGTGCGTCACCCGCGCGACGTGGCGCTGGCGCTGGCGGCCGGCGCGTCGAACGTGATGATCGGATCGTGGTTCGCAGGTACGTACGAGTCGCCCGGCGACCTCATGCGAGACCGCGACGACCAGCCGTACAAGGAGAGCTACGGGATGGCGTCCAAGCGCGCGGTGGTGGCCCGCACCGCGGCCGACAGCGCGTTCGACCGGGCCCGCAAGGCGTTGTTCGAAGAGGGGATCTCCACCTCGCGCATGGCTTTGGACGCGGCGCGCGGTGGTGTTGAGGACCTGATCGACCACATCACCTCCGGGGTGCGCAGCACCTGCACCTACGTCGGCGCGTCGACGCTGCCCGAACTGCACGAGCGGGCGGTGGTCGGGATCCAGTCCGCGGCGGGTTTCGCCGAGGGACATCCGCTGCCGTTCGGCTGGTGAGCAAGGCTTTTCGCTAGGATGTGAACTTCACGCGCAGCCGCAGCGAGGGGAAGGGATCACGTGCCGCAGGCACCCGTCGAGGCCGTTGGCTTCCGGGCCGAGGGGCCGTGTGCGGAATCCGAGGAGCCGGTTTCTAGGCGGCCGGGCTGGCGGCCCGGCGGATTCGGCTCCCGATGAACCTCCTCGTCACCCTGCTCAGCCTGCTGGCGATCGTGGTGCTCACCGCGGGCACTGCGATGTTCGTCGCCGCCGAATTCTCGCTGACCACGCTCGAGCGCAGCACCGTCGAGGCCAACGCCCGTGGCGGCGCTCGGCGCGACCGCTACGTGCAGCGCGCTCACCACACGCTGTCGTTTCAGCTGTCCGGCGCGCAGCTGGGCATCTCGATCACCACCCTGGTCACCGGTTACCTGACCGAGCCGCTGGTGGCCGAGTTGCCACACCCGGCGATGGATGCGCTGGGGGTGCCGCACCGGATCGCCGACGCGGTGATCGCGTTCGTGGCCCTGGTGGTCGTCACGTCGCTGTCGATGGTGTTGGGCGAGCTGGTGCCCAAATACATCGCAATCGCCCGGCCGCTGCCGACCGCCCGTTGCGTCGCAGGTGTCCAGCTGTTGTTCTCGCTGGTGATGACCCCGGCGATCCGGCTGACCAACGGCACGGCGAACTGGATCTTGCGCGGGCTGGGCATCGAGCCGGCCCAGGAGCTGCGGTCGGCCCGTTCGCCGGCCGAACTGGTGTCGCTGGTGCGCAGCTCGGCGCGCAGCGGCGCGCTGGACCCGGTGACCGCGGCGCTGGTGCACCGGTCGCTGCAGTTCGGCACGCTGACCGCCGAGGAGCTGATGACGCCGCGGTCGAAAATCGTTGCGCTGCAAAAAGACAACACCGTCGCCGACCTGGTGGCCACCGCCACCGAGACCGGCTTTTCCCGCTTCCCGATCATCGACGGCGACCTCGACGAGACCGTCGGCATCGTGCACGTCAAGCAGGTCTTCGAAGTGCCGGCCGCCGAACGGGCGCGCACGCCGCTCACCGCCGTCGCGCAGCCGGTCGCCGTGGTGCCGTCCACGCTGGACGGCGATGCGCTGATGTCCCAGATCCGCGCCAACGGTCTGCAAACGGCCCTTGTCGTCGACGAATACGGCGGCACCGCGGGCATGCTCACCGTCGAGGATCTCATCGAGGAAATCGTCGGCGACGTCCGCGACGAGCACGACGACGCCACCCCCCACGTGGTCGCCGCCGGCAACGGGTGGCGGGTGTCCGGGTTGTTGCGCATCGACGAGGTGGCCGCCGCCACCGGTTATCGCGCCCCCGAGGGCGAATACGACACGATCGGCGGGCTGGTGCTCCAGGAGCTCGGCCGCATTCCGGTGGCCGGGGAAGCGGTGGAATTGACGGCGTTCGAGCCCGAGGGACCCTCGGAGCGACCGGCCCGCTGGCGAGCCAAGGTGGTGCGGATGGACGGCCGGCGCATCGACGTGCTGGAACTGACCGAACTGGGCCGCGATTCGGGGCGGTCGGGCTGATGACCGACGTGCTGGCCATCGTGGCGACCATCCTGCTGGTGGGCGCCAACGCGTTCTTCGTCGGCGCCGAGTTCTCGCTGATCTCGGTGCGCCGGGACCGGCTCGAAGCGCTGGCCGAACAGGGCAGGTCCAGCGCGATCACCGTGATCCGGGCCGGCGAGCAGCTGCCGCTGATGTTCGCCGGCGCCCAGCTGGGCATCACGGTGGCGTCGATCCTGCTCGGCCGGATCGGCGAGCCTGCGGTCGCCGACCTGCTGCAGACGGCGTTCGGCGCGGCCGGGCTTTCCCATGCGCTGCTGCACACGGTGTCGTTCGTGATCGCCCTCGCGATCGTGGTGACGCTGCATGTGCTGCTCGGCGAAATGGTCCCGAAGAACATCGCGATCGCCGGCCCGGAGAAGGCGGCGATGCTGTTGATCCCGGCCTACCTGGTCTATGTGCGGGCCGCCCGCCCGTTCATCGCGTTCTACAACGGGTGCGCCAGCACGATACTGCGGGCGCTGGGTGTCCCGTTGCGCGACGAGCTCGACGTCACGGTTTCCACCGTCGAGCTGTCGGAGATGATCGCCGAATCGGTGTCCGAGGGCTTGCTCGACCCCGAGGAGCACACCCGGCTCACCCGCGCCCTGCAAATCCGCAACCGGGTGGTTGCCGACGTCGCGGTGCCGGTCGCCGACATCAGGGCGGTGCCGGTGGCCGGCGCCGGCCGCGGGCCGACGGTCCAGGCGGTCGAGCAGGCGTTGACCGATACCGGCTACTCCCGGTTTCCGGTGACCGGCGTCGACGGCAGCTTCATCGGCTATCTGCACATCAAGGATCTGCTGTCGCTGGGCTTGAACGACGACGCGGATTCGCACGCGGTGATCGACCCGGCGATCGTGCGACCACTGCCCGAGGTGCCCGAGTCGATGCTGCTGCCCGAGGCGCTGTCGCGGATGCGCCGCAGCAAAAGCCATTTGGCGTTGGTCACCGGCGGCGACGGCGCCGTGGTCGCGATGGTGGCGCTGGAGGACCTGGTCGAGGATCTGGTCGGCACCGTGCGCGACGGGACGCACCGTGTCTGAACTGCTTGAACCCGACCAGTGGATGGCCCGGGCGCAGGCCTATCGCGGGCGCGTCGAGACCTTCCTAAGTTCGCACCGTCCCGGCGAGCCGCATCCGGTGTGGGACTTCCTGTTCAGCTACTACAGCCTGCGTCCCGGGCAGCTGCGCTGCTGGCATCCCGGCTATGGCGCGCGGCTGGCCGGCGACCAGGCGGTCCGGCGCTACCGCGGCCGGCGCGGCTACGCGGTCTACACAGACGGCGTCACAGTGAGCGACGCCTTCCTGCGCAGCCGGCTGGACACGCTGCGGTTTGTGGCGCGGCTGCAGCGCGCGACCGCGCAGCGACGGGCCCGGCTGAACTGCTTCGGGCTGCACGAGTGGGCGATGGTGTACCGGTCCGGCGCCGTGCGCCACGACCGGGTGCCGCTGCGGCTCGGTGCCGCGGGCACCGACGCCGTCGTCGACGCCGAGACCCTGCGCTGCAGCCACTTCGACGCGTTTCGCTTCTTCACCACGGAGGCGGCGTCGCGCAACGCCGGTGCACCCAGCCGCGCCACCCAGCCCGACTGGGAGCAGCCCGGGTGTCTGCACTCCAACATGGATTTGTATAAATGGTGTTACAAGCTGAGCCCGCTGATCGACTCTGAGCTGCTGCTGGACTGCCTGGAACTGGCCGCGGCGGCGCGCGAAGTCGACATGCGGGCCAGCCCGTATGACCTTCGCAGCTACGGGTACACACCGATCGCCGTCGAGCACAGCGCCGGCCGCGCCGAGTACGTGCGTTGCCAGCGCGCCATCATGCTGCGCGCCGCTCCCCTGCGGGCGGCGCTGTCGGCCCGGTGTGACCTGCTGCTGCGGGCCGCCGGGTGCGGGTAATCAGGCTACTGGCCGGTAGGCTGAGTTAATTGCCGAGTGCAGAGGAACCGAGGAGAAAAAAGATGACAGATCGCGTGCCGGTTGGGAACCTGCGCGTTGCCAAGGTGCTCTACGACTTCATCAATACCGAAGCTCTGCCCGGCACCGACATCGACCCCGACAGCTTCTGGGCCGGTGTCGACAAGGTGGTCACCGATCTCTCCCCGCAGAACCGCGACCTGCTCGCGCGCCGCGACGAGCTGCAGGCCCAGATCGACAAATGGCACCGCCACCGCGTCATCGAACCGCACGACGCCGAGGCCTACCGGCAGTTCCTCACCGAAATCGGTTACCTGCTGCCCGAACCCGACGACTTCACGATCACCACCGCCGACGTCGACCCCGAGATCACCACGACGGCCGGGCCGCAGCTGGTGGTGCCGGTGACCAATGCGCGGTTCGCGCTGAACGCCGCCAACGCCCGCTGGGGCTCCCTGTACGACGCGCTGTACGGCACCGACGTCATCCCGGAGACCGACGGCGCCGAGCAGGGCAGCGGTTACAACAAGGTGCGCGGCGACAAGGTGATCGCCTACGCCCGCACGTTCCTCGACGAGTCGGTCCCGCTGGAATCCGGCTCATGGGCCGACGCCACCGGGCTGTCCGTCGACGACGGCCAGCTGAAGGTCGCCACCAGCGAAGGAACCGTCGGGCTGGCCAGCCCGGAGAAGTTCGCCGGCTACACCGGGCAGCTCGGCGACCCCGCCTGGTCGGTGCTGCTGGTCAACAACGGCCTACACATCGAGATCCTGGTCGACCCGGAGTCGCCGGTCGGCAAGACCGACCGCGCCGGCATCAAGGACGTGGTGCTGGAGTCGGCGGTCACCACGATCATCGACTTCGAGGACGCGGTGGCCGCCGTCGACGCCGACGACAAGACCCGCGCCTACCGCAACTGGCTGGGCCTGAACAAGGGCGATCTGTCCGCCGAGGTGGACAAGGACGGCAAGACGTTCACCCGGGTGCTCAACTCCGACCGCACCTACACCGCGCCCGACGGCAGCGAGTTCACCCTGCCCGGACGGGCGCTGCTGTTCGTGCGCAACGTCGGTCATTTGATGACCAACGACGCGATCGTCGACGCCGACGGCAACGAGGTGTTCGAGGGCATCCAGGACGCGCTGTTCACCGGGCTGTGCGCGATCCATGGGCTGAAGGCCTCCGACGGCAACGGCCCGCTGGTCAACAGCCGCACCGGCTCGATCTACATCGTCAAGCCGAAGATGCACGGCCCCGACGAGGTGGCGTTCACCACCGAGCTGTTCAGCCGGGTCGAGGACGTGCTCGGGCTGCCACAGAAGACCCTCAAGGTCGGCGTCATGGACGAGGAGCGACGCACCACCGTCAACCTGAAGGCCTGCATCAAAGCGGCACGGGATCGTATCGTCTTTATCAACACCGGTTTCCTGGACCGCACCGGCGACGAGATCCACACCTCGATGGAGGCCGGGCCGATGGTGCGCAAGGGCGCCATGAAGACCCAGCCGTGGATCCTGGCCTACGAGGACAACAACGTCGACACCGGTCTGGCCACCGGATTCGCGGCGCACGCCCAGATCGGCAAGGGCATGTGGACCATGACCGAGCTGATGGCCGACATGGTCGAGCAGAAGATCGCCCAGCCCAAGGCTGGCGCCAGCACCGCATGGGTGCCCTCACCGACCGCGGCCACCCTGCACGCCATGCACTACCACTACGTCGACGTGGTCGCGGTGCAAAAGGAACTGGCCGGCAAGAAACGCGCCACCATCGATGCGCTGCTGACCATCCCGCTGGCCGCCGAGGAACTGGCCTGGGCGCCCGAGGAGATCCGCGAGGAGGTCGACAACAACTGCCAGTCCATCCTGGGCTACGTGGTGCGCTGGATCGACCAAGGCGTCGGCTCCTCCAAGGTGCCCGACATCCACAATGTTGCGTTGATGGAAGACCGTGCGACACTTCGGATTTCGAGCCAGCTGCTAGCCAACTGGCTAAAGCACGGCGTGATCACCGCCGAGGATGTGCGCGCCGGCCTGGAGCGGATGGCCCCGATGGTGGATCAGCAGAACGCCGGCGACCCGGCGTATTTGCCGATGGCGCCCAACTTCGACGACAGCATCGCCTTCCTCGCCGCCGAGGAGCTGATCCTGTCCGGCGCCCAGCAGCCCAACGGCTACACCGAGCCGATTCTGCACCGGCGCCGTCGCGAATTTAAGGCCCGCTCGAGTGCCTGATGGGTAGGCACAGCATTCCGGACCCCGACGAGTCCGAGGACGGACCGGACCACTACGTCGAGTCCGACGATCACGACACCGGTTGGCCCCCGGGCGATTCCGGGGGCACCCGGCGACGCTACGCCGATCAGGGCGCCGACGAGTACCCCGACGAGCTTCCCGACGACCCGGGGTATGCCGACTTCGACGAGTACCCCGACGAGCCCGTGGACCAGCGCTATGCGGGAGCCGCCGAAGAACCCGACGACTACCCCGAATTCGCGCGTCTGGCCCAGCAGCCGCCGACCCCGCCGCCGAGTCGTGGCGGCCATCGCGGCGCCGCCGACTGGGTGCGCCGCCACCGCAGCGACGGCGGACGACGCGGCGTCAGCATCGGTGTGATCGCTGCGCTGGTGGCGGTCGTGGTGGTGGTCGCCGCGGTCATTCTGTGGCGATTTTTCGGGGATGCGTTGTCGCATCGCTCCCACACCGCCGCGGGGCGGTGCATCGCCGGCAAGGACACGGTCGCCGTCATCGCCGATCCGTCGATTGCCGAGCCGGTGGCCAAGCTCGCTGAGCGCTACAACGCCACGGCGACGCCGGTGGGCGATCGCTGTGTGGCGGTCAGCGTCAAATCCGCGGGTTCCGACGCCGTCATCAGCGGGTTCGTCGGGAACTGGCCGGACGAACTCGGTCCGCGGCCCGGCCTGTGGATTCCGGGCAGCTCGGTGTCGGCTGCCCGACTGACGGCCACCGCCGGGCAGCAAACGGTCACGGACAGCCGCTCGCTGGTCAAATCGCCGGTGCTGCTGGCGGTGCGACCCGAACTGCAACGCGCGCTGGGCAGCCAGAATTGGTCGACGCTGCCCGGGCTACAGACCAAACCCGACAGCTTGGCCCCGCTGAAGCTGCCGGGCTGGGGGTCGTTGCGGCTGGCACTGCCGACGAGCGGCAACGGCGACGCGGCATATCTGGCGGCCGAGGCGGTGGCCGCGGCGTCGGCGCCGCACGGCGCGCCGCCCACCGCGGGCACCGGCGCCGTGCGCACACTGGTGGACGCTCAGCCGAAGCTGCCCGACAGCTCGCTGGACGAGGCGATGAACGCCCTCCTGAAATCCGGCGACCCGGCCGGTGCGCCGGTGCACGCCGTCGTCACCACCGAGCAGCAGCTGTTCGAGCGTGGCCAGTCTGTTCCCGACGCCTCCAGCTCGCTGGCCTCGTGGCTGCCGCCCGGGCCGGCCGCAGTCGCCGACTATCCGACGGTGCTGCTCAGCGGTTCGTGGCTGTCGGAGGAGCAGGTGACGGCGGCCAGCGCGTTCGCCCGGTTCATGCACAAGTCCGACCAGCTCGCCGAGCTGGCCAAGGCCGGTTTCCGCGCCGAGGGCGTCAAGCCGCCCAGCAGTGATGTCACCGATTTCGCGACGCTGCCGTCGACGTTGTCGGTGGGCGACGACGCGATGCGGGCCACCCTGGCCAGCACGCTCAGCGCGCCGTCGAACGGTCCGGCCGCCACCATCATGCTCGACCAGTCCATGACCACTGACGAGGGCGGCAAGTCGCGGCTGGCCAATGTGGTTGCAGCACTTGACAACCGGATTCGCGCGCTGCCGCCCAGCTCGGTCATCGGACTGTGGACGTTCGACGGCAAGGAGGGGCGCACCGAGGTGTCGACCGGCCCGTTGGACGATCAGCTCGACGGCCAGCCCCGTTCGGCCGCGCTCACCGCGGCGCTGGACAAGCAGTATTCGTCGGCCGGCGGGGCGGTGTCGTTCACCACGCTGCGGATGGTCTACCAGGCTGCGCAGGCGAATTTCCTTGACGGCCATACCAATTCGGTGCTGGTGATCACGGCCGGGCCGCACACCGACCAGACGCTCGACGGCGCGGGTCTTCAGGACTTCATCCGGCGAAGCGCCGACCCGGCCAAACCGGTGGCCGTCAACGTCATCGACTTCGGCGCCGATCCCGACCGGTCGACCTGGGAGGCCGTCGCGCAGCTGTCCGGCGGCAGCTACCAGAACCTGGCGACGTCGGCCTCCCCCGACCTGACCGCGGCGGTCACCACCTTCCTGGGCTGAGGCTCAGCCGGGCGGGAGCTTCTGCGCGAATTCGACGACGTTGCCATCCGGGTCGGCGATGTGCAGCGTCCGTTCGTGCCACGGCCGGTCGACCGGTCCGGTGAGGATCTCGGCACCGAGCCCGCGCAGCCGCTCCGCTTCGTGGTCGACGTCGTCGACCAGAAAGCCGATCTCGCTGCACGGCGGGTCGCCACCCTCGCGGCCGATGAGCATCGGCAGCTTCGACCGCTCGAAAAGCGCGAATTTGGTGTTGTCGGTGGCGAACTCGACGTAGCCGTCGCCCTCGATGCGCACCGGCAGGCCGATCACGTCGCGGTAGAACGGCACCGACCGCTGCAGCGACTCGGCGTAGTGGATGACGTAGTCGATGCGGGGCATGCACTACACGGTAGCTAGGCGTAGGCCTCCACCGGTGGGCACGAGCAGACCAGGTTGCGATCGCCGTAGGCGCCGTCGATGCGACGGACCGGCGGCCACACCTTGGGCCGGAAGGCCTTGCCGAGCGGATAGGCGGCCTGTTCCCTGGTGTAGGAGTGCTCCCACTTGTCGACGAGCAGACACTCGGCGGTGTGCGGCGCGCCGCGCAGCGGGTTGTCCTCGACCGACCAGTCCCCGGCCCCCACCTTGTCGATCTCGGCGCGAATTGCGATCATCGCCTCGCAGAAGGCGTCGACCTCGGCCAGGCTCTCGCTCTCGGTGGGCTCCACCATCAGCGTGCCGGACACCGGGAAGCTCATGGTCGGGGCGTGAAAGCCATAGTCCGCCAAGCGTTTTGCCACATCGTCGACGGTCACGCCGGTCGCTTTGGTGATCGGCCGCAGATCCAGGATGCACTCGTGGGCGACCATGCCATTCTCGCCGGTGTAGAGCACCGGGTAGTACTCGTCGAGCCGGCGGGCGATGTAGTTGGCCGAGGCGATCGCGGTCAGCGACGCTTTGCGCAGGCCGTCGGCTCCCATCATCCGCAGGTAGGCCCAGGTGATCGGCAGGATCGATGCCGATCCGTAGGGCGCCGACGACACCGGCGGGCGCTGCGGCAGTTCGGGGGCGAGCGGATGGCCGGGCAGGAACGGCGCCAGGTGCGCGCGGGCCGCGACGGGCCCCACGCCGGGGCCGCCGCCGCCGTGCGGGATGCAGAACGTCTTGTGCAGGTTGAGGTGGCTGATGTCGCCGCCGAACTTCCCGGGCCGGGCCAACCCGACCAGCGCGTTGAGGTTGGCGCCGTCGACGTAGACCTGGCCGCCGGCGTCGTGCACCGCGGCACAGATTTCGGCGATGTCGTGCTCGTAGACCCCGTGCGTCGACGGGTAGGTGATCATCAGCGTGGACAGCCGGTCGGCGTGTTCGGCGACCTTGGCGCGCAGGTCGTCGAGGTCGACGTCGCCGTTGTCGCGACAGGCCACCACCGCCACCCGCAGGCCGGCCAGCGCGGCCGATGCGGCGTTGGTGCCGTGCGCACTCGACGGGATCAGGCACACGTCGCGGTGCGGTTCACCGCGGCTGGCGTGGTAGGCGTGGATCGCCAGCAGGCCCGCGTACTCGCCCTGCGAACCGGCGTTGGGTTGCAGCGATACCGCGTCGTAGCCGGTCAACTGCACCAGCCAGGTCTCCAGCTGGGCGATCAGCTCGCGCAGCCCGGCGCTGTCGGAGGGCGGGGCGAACGGGTGCAGCCGGGCGAACTCCGGCCAGGTGATGGGCTCCATCTCGGCGGCGGCGTTGAGCTTCATCGTGCACGAGCCCAGCGGAATCATGCTGCGGTCCAACGCCAGATCCTTGTCGGCCAGCGTGCGCAGGTACCGCATCATCGACGTCTCCGTGCGGTGGCGCCTGAAGGCCGGATGCGTCAGGAATTCCGACTTGCGGGTCTCGATCCCGGTGAAATCCGGCGCAGCCGGCCGCACCCCGAACGCCGCCAGCACCGCGGCGACGTGCTCGTCGGTGGTCGCCTCGTCGCAGGACACCGAGACGTGGTCGTCATCGACCCGCCACACGTTGATACCCCTGGCCTTCGCGGCGGCCTGGATCTGCGCCGCCCGGCCCGGCACCCGCGCCAGCACGGTGTCGAAGAACGCCTCGTGCACCAGCGCATCGCCCAGCGCGGCGGCGATCTGCTCGGCGTAACCGTGCACGCGGCGGGCGATCGCGGCCAGCCCGTCGGCGCCGTGGTAGCTGGCATACATCGCCGCCATCACCGCCAGCAGCACCTGGGCGGTGCAGATGTTCGACGTCGCCTTGTCGCGACGGATGTGTTGCTCGCGGGTCTGCAGCGCCAGCCGGTAGGCCGGTGCCCCGTCGGCGTCGACCGACACCCCGACCAGCCGGCCCGGCAGCTGGCGAGCGTGCTTGGCGTGCACCGCCAGGTATCCCGCGTGCGGGCCGCCGAAACCCATTGGCACACCGAATCTTTGACTGCTGCCGAATGCGACGTCGGCGCCGATCTCACCGGGCGGGGTGATCAAGGTCAACGCCAACAGGTCGGCGCCGACGGCCACCAGCGCGCCACGCTCGTGGGCCTGCTTGATCAGCGCGGTCCAGTCGGTGATCCGGCCGCTGGCGCCGGGCAGCTGGGTGATGACGCCGAAGAACTCCCCGTCGGGCAGCCCATTGCGCAGGTCGGCGGTGACGATCTCGATGCCCAGCGGCTCGGCGCGGGTGGCCAGCACGGCCACGGTCTGGCCGAACAGGTCGGTGTCGACGGCCAGCCGGTGCGAGCTGCCCTTAGCCGCGCGGTGCATCAGCGTCATCGCCTCGGCGGCTGCGGTGCCCTCGTCGAGCATCGAGGCGTTGGCGATCTCCAGGCCGGTCAAATCGGCCACCATGGTCTGGAAGTTCAGCAGCGCCTCCAGCCGGCCCTGGCTGATCTCCGGTTGGTACGGCGTGTAGGCGGTGTACCAGGCCGGGTTCTCCATGATGTTGCGCAGCAGCACCGGCGGCGTCAGCGTGTCGTAATAGCCCTGGCCGATCATCGACACCGCGACGCTGTTCGCGTCGGCCATCTGCCGCAGCTCGGCCAGCGCCTCGGTCTCGGTGGCGGGCGGCGGCAGCCTGTCCAGGCCGGGCGCGGCACCGGAGTCGGTCGGCGCGTCGAGGATGCCGTTCGGCAGGGCGCGGCGTGCCAGCTCGTCGAGCGAGTCGACCCCGATGACGTCGAGCATCCCCGCGATGGCTTGGTCGTCGGGGCCGATGTGCCGGTCGGCGAAAGTGGTGCGGTCGGACACTGGGGACTCCTGACATGGGTAGAGGCCTGCGTGCCCTCTCCCTCTGTCGCTACCCACGCCGGGCGCCTGAGAGATTCGGCGCCGCTGTGTCGGCGGGCGCCTTTCCCCATCGGCGGGCGGCGACCCGACGGGCCGTCACCGCTTTCCAGAGGCATCGTTATCTCGCGCGGTCCTGGGTGCCTGAGAGGTTGACGGAGAGGTGTTGCTCCTTCGGCGTCCGTAGCTGGCGGCGACGGAACTCTCCCGCTTGAGCGCGATGCGGGAGCCAGTCTACCGGGGCGCTTTCCCACGGTGCGAGGGTGCGTAAACCCGGCAAAAAGTCCGGCGTGTCGACCGGCGACACGCACGCTGACCGGAAAGGGTGCGCTCAGCCGATCTTGCGGTCGCGGTGCTTGCGACGGGAGGCCAGCTCGTCCTCCGGCGTGGCGATCGACTCGCCGCCGTCGGCGCGTTCGCCCGGGAAGTCGGCGATGGCTCCGGTCAGCTCGCGCATGGCCCCGGAGACGGCGATGCCGAACACGCCCTGCCCGCCCTGAAGCAGGTCGACGACCTCCTCGGCGGAGGTGCACTCGTACACCGTGGTGCCGTCGGAGAACAGCGTGATGTTGGCCAGGTCCTGCACGCCGCGCTGGCGCAGGTGGTCGACGGCGACGCGGATGTTGTGCAGCGAGATGCCGGTGTCCAGCAACCGCTTGACGATCTTGAGGACCAGGATGTCCTTGAACGAGTACAGCCGCTGGCTGCCGGATCCGGCCGCGCTACGAATGGACGGGACCACCAGCGAGGTGCGGGCCCAGTAGTCCAGCTGACGGTAGGTGATTCCGGCGATCTGGCAGGCGCTGGGTCCGCGGTAGCCGACCAGCTCGTCGGGCACTGAGTCGTCGGGGAACAGCCCGGCTTGCACGGGTTCGGCCGGCGCCGGATCGTCTGCGGTGGCGGGGCCGGTCTCGAGGTCCAACTGATCCTGACGTGGTTGGTCGCTCACAGTGCTTCCTCTCGCCGATCGCGCTCGTTCATGGCTGCCCGGCAGCCGCGTTTGCTCAGGCCGAGTGCTTGTGAGCATACGCTTTTCGACTCGCTGTCGTGTTGGCCGTCGACATCAAAGTATGGCCGTCGCGGCGATCACCCCCATGCCATCCGGCGGGCGTGTCGAGCTCGAACTCCCAGATGAGACGCTTCTGTGATCTTGTGCGGTCGCCGCTCAGGTGGCCTTGAAATCGTCGGGCGACACGCTGTCCAGAAACTCCTTGAACTTCTCCACCTCGTCCTCGCGGACCGCGCTGCTGGGCTCCTCGTCGCTCTCGTCGGGAATCAGCAAACCCGCCTCGGCGAGCACCGCCTCCTCGACGTAGATCGGCACCCCGACTCGCAGCGCAATGGCCACGGAGTCCGACGGGCGCGCCGACACGGTGATATTGCGGTCGAAGACCAGGTCGGCGTAGAAGGTGCCTTCCTGCAGGTCGACGATCCGCACCTCTTTGAGTGAATGGCCAAGCGCGGCAATCAGATCCCGGATCAGGTCGTGGGTCAGCGGCCGGGGCGGCTCGACGCCCTGCTGCTCCAGGGCGATCGCCGCGGCCTCGGACTGGCCGATCCAGATCGGCAGATAGCGGTCACCGTTGGCCTCGCGCAGCAGCAACACCGGCTGGTTCTGCGGCTGCTCGACGCGAATGCCGACCACGCGAACTTCACCCATCTGTGTCTGCCCTCCGCAACGTGCTGCCGTGTCCCGAGACCTGGTCCGGCGTCGCGGCCGCCGGTCACCAAGCTGTCAAGGAAAAGTCTAGTCCTTTAACGGTGAAGTACGTCGCGCACGGCCGACTTGACCAACGACGTGTGCAACGTGATCGCCAGCGCGGCAACCTCACGCGCCAAATCGTCCGCGCGGTCGCGGGCACCGGCCTTGCCAGCCTTGCCCGCCCCGAGAAGAGGCGCGGCGATCTGCGCGATGAGGTCGGATTGGCGATCGGCCGCCGAGCGGAAAGCCCGCAGATGACGCGGCTCGACACCGTACTCCGACAGCGCCCGCGCGCATTGCAGGATCACCACCGAGTCCTCGTCGAAGAAGCCGCCCGGCCCGGTGGTGATCACGCCGGCCTTGAGCAGGGCGGTCAGCATCGCCTCGTCCACCCCGGAGCGCTCCAGCAGGTCCTCGCGGCTCAGCCGCACCCGGGTGGGTCCTACCGCGGCCGGGTCGGGGCCGGGCGCGCCGTCGTTGACCGAGACCAATCGCGGTACGCCGTAAGGCGATCCGGACGGCGGCAGCTCGCCGTCGGGCTGGGCGTCCAGCTGCGCCTTGATCACCTTCAGCGGTAGGTAGTGGTCCCGCTGCGCGGTCAGGATGAACCGCAACCGGGCACAGTCGTAGGCAGTGAACCGGCGATACCCCGATGCGGCGCGCTGCGGCGTCACCAGGCCCTCGGCCTCCAAAAAGCGGATCTTGGAGATCGTCACATCCGGGAAGTCCGGTCGCAGCGCCTCGAGAACCGCTCCGATCGACATCCCGGCCAGCCCGGGGGTATCCGGCGCCGTCACTAGCTTCCCGGTCCCCCGTCGTCACCGGGCTTCGGGCCGGTCAGAAACACCAGGCGGAACTTGCCGATCTGAACTTCGTCGCCGTTGGCCAGCACCGCCGAATCGACCGGCTCGCGGTTGACATAGGTACCGTTGAGACTGCCGACGTCGACGACGTGGAACTCGTCGCTCTCCAGCCGGAATTCGGCATGCCGACGGCTCACGGTGACGTCGTCGAGGAAGATGTCGCTGTCGGGATGGCGGCCGGCCGACGTGACCGGCTGGTCGAGCAGGAAGCGCGAGCCCGCGTTGGGTCCGCGTTTGACGACCAGCAACGCCGAACCGGCCGGCAGACCTTCGACGCCGGACACCGCGCTCTCGGCGCCCGCTTGCGCGGGAGCGTCCAGTTCATTGAGGAAGTCGGCCCGGAAGACGGATGTCGTCTCCACCGTCACTTCGTCAGAGGTCTGGTCGTTGTCCTTTTCCGTCACCCGCTGCTCCTCACTGGCCGCTGTGGCGCTGTCTGATCGGGCCCGGCCGGCCGGTTTCCCACCTGCTTCACCGTCGATGTGTCGACCGTACCGCGCACCGGTCCGCAATGTGCCCACCACCGCCGGATCGGCGGCTGGCATGGCACCCTAACAATTCTCATTCGGTCAGCGTGCCGCGGTAGGCCTCGGCGTCCAGCAGCTCGGCGAAGCTCTCTTCGAGGGCCGCGCCGTCCAGCTGGAGGTCCACCAGCCACCCCGCACCATACGGGTCGGAGTTCACCAGTTGCGGGCTGCTTTCCAGATCGCCGTTTACGGCAACGACTTTCGCTGAGACGGGCGCGTAGAGATCCGACACCGACTTGGTCGATTCCACTTCGCCGAACGACTCGCCCGCGGTGAGATCGGTGCCCACGTCGGGCAACTGCACGAACACCACGTCACCAAGCGCCGACTGCGCGAAGTCGGTGATCCCCACACGCACGGTGTCGTCGCCGGTGCGGCGAACCCACTCGTGTTCGGCGGTGTAATGCAGGTCGGGCGGGATATCGCTCACGGTGTTCCTGTTCTACTCGATTACTTCGCTGGCGGCTCACTTGACGGGCTGAGCGTATTGGCGTGGTTTTGGTTGTCGCAAGGCGGTGACGTCGACCCGGTCGGCTTGTTGCACCGACATCGTGCCGCCGACCCGTTTGACGCTGTCGACGGCGCCACCGGGAATGTTCATCGCGGCGGCCAAGGTTGGCGGATCACCAATGGCCAGAATCGAATACGGCGGTGACAGGGTTTTGCCGTCCATGGTCAGCGCACCCGGAGCGCCGATCACCCAGGTGTCGACGCCGACCCGCACGGCCTGCTGCTTGTCCCGGATCTCCAGGGCTTCGGCGCCGGCGGCCCGCAGTTCGTTGATCACGTCGAGCATCGCCTCCGGCGCCACCCCCGGCCCCGGGTCGTCGATCGTCACGGTGACGCCGGGACCGGTAGCACCGACGGTGCCGATCAGGATCGACAATGCGGCGAGCCTGGCCTGGGCGTTTTCGATGGCGGCCTGGTCGCTGCTGCCCGATGCCTGCAACGCCGACAGCGTGCGTTGCAGTTCGGCCACTTCGGTGTTGAGCGTGGCCTCGCGTTGCCGCAGCGAATCCAGCAGGACCAGCAGGTCGGCAGGGCGGGCGGTGTCCAGGGCGTCGCCGGATTCGTTCTGGCGCACCTGGGTGACGATCGCGACGCCCAGCAGCAGGCACAACAGGGCGGCCAGTGCGCCGAACAGCGTGCGGCCGCGTCGCAGGAGTCCCGAAAGCCCCCGCGGCTGAAGCTGACCGATCTCGGGCCGGGGGTGGTGCGGCGGCAACTCGTGCCGGCCATGGTGCTCACCCTCAGCCGTATCCGGCTGGGGCGCTGCGTCTTTGGCGTCGGAGTCGCTCATGCCGCCCTAAACTCAGGCCCCGAACAGCCGGCGCCGCAGCGCGGCCGCATTGCCGAAGATGCGGATGCCCAGCACCACGATGATCGCCGTGGATAGCTGTGTGCCGACGCCCAATTGGTCACCGACGTAGACGATCAGCGCGGCCACCAACACGTTGAACACGAACGACACCACGAAGACCTTCGGGTCGAAGATGCGTTCCAGATAGGCCCGCAGTCCGCCGAAGACCGCGTCGAGAGCCGCGACGACCGCGATGGGCAAATACGGTTGGATGGCCTCCGGCACGCTGGGGTGAAAGACGAGCCCCAGCACGATGCCGACGGCCAGCGCCGCAACACCGATCATCCGCGCCTGCCTCTTGCAGCTGATGTTTTCCTCACGAAGACCCAATCTCTTTGGCGAACTTGACATCTCGGAGCGCGCCGGCGGGCAGCGTGAGCCCGTCGCGGGCACTCACGTTGACACCCACACCATAGGAGGCCTCCAGCAGCCGCAGGCGGTGCAGGCCCGGACTGCGGTCGAAGGCATCCTGCATGGCGTGCGGTGGCCCCACCGCGAGGATCGCGTACGGGCTGCCGACCGGGTTATTGTCGACCAAGATCGCGCCGCCCGCTTGCCGGATGGTCACGTTGGGCCCGATCCGCACACCGCCGACGGCGATCGCCTCGGCGCCGCTGGCCCACAACGAATTGACGACGAGCTGCAGGTCGCGGTCCAAGATGATCTGTCGGCTTCCGGCGACGCGTTGCTTAGAGACATCGGAGAGGTTGGGCCCGGCGCCCGGGTCGGTCACCGTCACGACGAGCCCCGGCCCGATCACCGGGCCGCTGGCGGCGGCCAGGCTGAGCGCGTCGAGGCTGGCGAGCAGCCGCTGACCCTCGGCGTCGTCGACGAGCGTGCGCCGCTGAACGTCGTCGACCTGTGCCGCCAGCGCGTTGCGGCGCGCACTCAGCTCACCGGTGGAGGTCTCCTCGGCGCGCACGCTGCGCAGCAGCACCTGCTGGACGGAACTGACGCCGGGCGCCACCAGCCGGGCCTGCGCGACGGCCGCGGCGAACACCGCCGCCACCAGCAACGCCGCCAGCGCCTGCCAAATCCAGCCGGCAACTCGGCTTCGCGGCACGTCCGCGCGCTCCCGCCGGGCGGCCGCCGCCGCGTAACCGGGGTCCAGATGTTCGGAGAGCAGGGCGCGCAGCAGCGACGGCACGGGGATGAGCTGTGGGCGCCCCGCCTCGTGCACGTTGCGGCCGGCGTCGGGGTCGTAGCCGCCGAGCGTCGGGTTACCCATGAGCGCCTCCGGCCTGCACCCTGGGCAGTCGGCGTACCACCAAGACCATCTGCGCCACGTACAAGATGAACGACCACAGGTACATGTAGAGGCCCCAGATCAAAAACGCCCAGCCGCAGGCGAGTATGACCCGGCTCCACTGCGCGTCCCACTGGCCCAGCAGGATCAGCGGAAAAGCCGACATCAGCGCGAACGTCGCGGCCTTACCGATGTACAGCACGGGTAGCGCGGTGAACCCGCGGGTGCGCAGCACCGGGAGCTCGGCGGCCAGCAGAGCGTCGCGCGCGAACAACACCGCGATGATCCACCACGGCACGATGCCGCGCAGCCCGAACGCGACCGGGATGCTCACCATGTAAAGCCGGTCGACCGCCGGATCGAGCAACTCCCCGAGCCGCGACGACTGGTCCAGCAGCCGGGCGATCTTGCCGTCGGCCCAGTCCGACGCGCCGCTGAACACCAGGATTGCCACCGCCCAGGCGTCGGCGTGCGCAACCAGCAGCAGATAGTAGAAGACCGGGATCAAGACCAGCCGGATCCCGCTCAGGACGTTCGGCACGGTCAGAACCCGATCGCGCGCGCCTGAGGGCCCCATGAGCCGTGACCCTAGCCGAATTGCCCGGCTCCTCCTCATCGCGATCCGCGCTCTGCATCGCCGCTAGCCCTACGGCGGCGACCCGCTGCGCCCGGCTCCGCCGCACTTGCGATCGCCGCTAGCGGAACACCCCGGGCAGGCTCAGCGCGGAAAGCGTGTCGTCGGCCAGCGGGTTGTCGTGCACCATGTAGGTCCACGTCGACGTCGGCCGCGCCAGCTTGGACAGGTCCACGCCGGGCTCCTCCTCGATCGCCGGGGAGGTTTCGAAGGTCTGCTGGGCGGCTTCGATCGCGTCGGCGGCCAGCGACGCGAACGCGTCGACCGCCATCCGGTGAAACTCGTCGAGCGGGTTCTGCCGGCCCAGCGCCCGCAGGTGGATGCTCTCCCTGATGTCGGCCAGATAGGCCAGATGGTCGGCCCAGCCGCGGTCGAGGTGATAGAGCATGATCAGCCGGCAGATCTTCTCCAGTTGTTCTTCGGAGAGGGTTTTCGCCAGCTCTTCGTAGCGTTTGGGCGCCAGCTCGGCGAGCTCTTCGCGCGCGGTTGCGGTGGACAGCAACGTGTTTCGGCGTTCGACGATGATGGCGCGCTGCTGGGCGATCAACTGGTTGTAGCGCCACGTGTTGGCGTGCACGTCGAGCATCCGGCCCTCGGCGACGCGCTGGGCGTGGTCCAGCAGCCCGGCCGCCTTGGGGCTGATGATGCGCCCGTCGTCGTCGGTCTGGGTCGGCAGCTTGCCCTGCTCGAGGTTGGCGGCGACGACGTCGTCTTCCCAGCTGGAGAAGAACACCGTCGAACCCGGGTCGCCCTGGCGCCCGGCGCGCCCACGCAGCTGGTTGTCCAGCCGTTCGGTGTTGTGTCGTCCGGTGCCGATGACGTGCAGCCCGCCCAGGTCGGCGACCTTGTCGTGGTCGGCTTCGTCGGAGCCACCGAGGCGGATGTCGGTGCCGCGCCCGGCCATTTGGGTCGACACCGTCACCGCGCCGAGCTTGCCGGCCTCGGCGATGATCCGGGCTTCTTCGGCGTCGTTTTTCGCGTTGAGCACGACCGCGGGGACGCCACGTCGCAGCAGCCGCTCGTGCAGCTCCTCGGATTCGGCGACGTCGCGGGTGCCGACCAGCACCGGCTGGCCGGTCTCGTGCACCTCGATGATGTGCGCGATGATCGCGTCGTTCTTGGCCGCCGCAGTGATGTACACGCGGTCGGCCTCGTCTTCACGAATGTTGGGGGTGTTGGGCGGGATTGGCGACACACCGAGCTTGTAGAACTGGCGCAACTGTTCGCCGGCGGCCAGCGCGGTACCGGTCATGCCGCACACCGTCTCGTACCGGTTGATCAGGGCCTGCACGGTGATGGTGTCCAGCACCTCACCGGTTTCGGTGGTCTCGATGCCTTCCTTGGCCTCGACCGCGGCCTGTAGCCCGTCCGGCCAGCGCTGCAGCTGCGCGATGCGGCCGCGGGAGGCGTTGATCAGGTGAACGGCGTCGTCACGCACGATGTAGTGCACGTCGCGCTGCAGCAGCACATGCGCGTGCAGGGCGACGTTGACCTCGGTGAGCGTGGTGCCGACGTGCTCTTCGGAGTACAGGTCGATGCCGCCGAGCTTGGCCTCGACGTAGCGCGCGCCGTCCTCGGTCAGATGCACGTTGCGGCCCTCGGCGTCGGTCTCGTAATGCTTGCCCGGATGCAGCTCGCCGACCAGCCGGATGATCTCCAGCCGTGGGGTTTCCCGGTGCGTGGTGCCGGCCAGCACCAGCGGCACCAGCGCCTCGTCGACCAGCACCGAGTCGGCCTCGTCGATCAGCGCCACGTCCGGGTTGGGCGACACCAGATCGGCGACGTCGGTGACCAGCTGGTCGCGCAGCACGTCGAAGCCGATCTCGTTGACCGAGGCGTAGGTGACGTCGCACTGGTAGGCGGCGCGCCGCTCCTCGGCCGTCGACTCGGCGGTGATCCAGCCGACCGTCAAACCGAGCGCCTCGATCAGTGGGCCCATCCACTCGGCATCGCGTCGGGCCAGGTAGTCGTTGATCGTGACGACGTGCACGCTGCGGCCGGCCAGCGCATAGCCGGCCGCAGCGATCGCCCCCGCCAGGGTTTTGCCCTCGCCGGTGGCCATTTCGATCACGTCGCCGGCCAGCATGCGCAGCGCGCCGAGCAGCTGCACGTCGAATGGCCGCAGCCCGGTGGACCGCTCGGCGGCTTCGCGGGCGATGGCCAGGAACTGCGGGATGTCCTTGGCTTCGGCGAGGTCGTCGAGCTTGAGCAGGCCGGCGGCCTTGCGCAGCTGCTCGTCGTCGAGGGCGGCGGCCTTCTCGTCGTATTCGGCCGACGCTTTCACCTCGGAGAGGGAACGGGTTTGGTTCTTCTCCGTGCTGGCGCCGAGCAGTTGCCAGAACCTGCTGCTCAGCCGACCTGGTTTGGCGCTGGTGGTCTTCGGCACAGCACAACGGTACTCACGCCTGGCGCGAGCGTGCGTGTCGCCGGGCGACACGCCGGCCTCATCACCGGATCTGCGCACGCTCGCGGCGGAGGGGCGGCAGCCTTTACGCCAAATTCGATCGGCGGGGGTAGGCCACAGCCGGGTCGGTCAGCACGTTGACGACGGCGGGCAGCCCGCTGCCGAACGCCCGCTCGAGCGCGGGCCGAAGCTCGGCGGGTGCCGACACCAGCTCGCCGTGGCCGCCCAGCGCGCGCACCACCTCGTCGTAGCGGGTGCCCGGCCGCAGCTCGGCGACCACCGAATAGCCGTACAGCGCTTCCATCGGGTGCTTCTCCAGCGCCCAGATGCCGTTGTTGCCGATCACCGAGACCACCTGCACGCCGTGGCGGACCAGCGTGTCCCATTCCATGCCGGAAAACCCGAACGCGCCGTCGCCCTGCAGCAGCACCACCTGGCGGTCGGGCCGGGCCAGCTTGGCAGCCAGCGCGTAGCCGGGCCCGGATCCCAGGCAGCCGAACGGGCCGCTGTCGAGCCAGGCGCCGGGAACGTAGCTGTCGATCACCCGGCCGGCGTAGGACCCGAAGTCGCCGGCGTCGACGACGACGATCGCGTCGCGGTCCAGCAGCGGGGCCAGCTCGGCGTACACCCGCATCGGGTGCAGCGGGGCCCGGTCGTCGACCAGCTCGGCCTTTTCGGCGTCGCGGGCCGCGGTCTCGGCCGACCGGAGCTCGGCGATCCAGTCGTCGTGAGTAGTGCCCGTCGTTGTGCTCAGCGCCGGCAGGATCGCCGACAGGTCGCCGTAGAGCCCGGCCGCGATCGGGCGCGGATGGCCGCGCTCGGGCTCGAGGCGGTCGGCCACGATCAGCTGCGTGTCCGGCCCGAACACCCCGCCGAAACCGAGTCGGAAATCCATCGGCACCCCGAGCACCACGGCAACGTCGGCCTCCCGCAACGCTTTTGAACGTGCCCGAGAGAACGCCATCGGGTGATCGGCGGGTACAGTTCCGCGCGCCATCCCGTTCATCAGCACGGGGATACGGCACTGCTCGACCAGACGCAGCAGCGCGGCTTCCGCATGGCCCCACCACACGTTGGTGCCGGCCATGATCACCGGCCGCCGCGCGCCGGCCAGCAGGCTCGCGGCCCGGTCGAGGGCGTCGCCGTCGGGCGCCGGCGCCGACGGCAGCGTGGTCAGCGCACCGGGGGCGCCATCGTCCTCGGCGACGGAAAACACGTGGTCCATCGGGAAATCGACGAACGCCACCCCCGACGGCGCAGACACCGTGGCCCGCAGCGCCTCGTCGACGAGCCCGCACACCGCGTCGGCCGACTGCGCAGTGGCCGCGAACCGGGCCAGCGGCGCCACGAACGGGACGTGGTCGATCTCCTGCAGCGATCCCATGCCCCACCGCAGCGCCGGCGCCCGGCCGCCGAGCACCAGCAGCGGCGACGAGTTCTGTTGCGCGGCGGCCATCGCGCTCATCCCGTTGGTGACGCCCGGGCCGGCGGTCAGCGCCGCCACACCCGGCAGCCGCGTCACCTTCGACCAGCCTTCCGCGGCGAAAGCGGCGGTCTGCTCGTGGCGGGTGTCGATCAGCCGGATACCTTCGCTGCGGCAGCCGTCGTAGATCGAGAACAAATGGCCACCGGACAAGGTGAATATCGTGTCGATGCCGCTGGCTTTCAGTCGGCGCGCGATCAGCTGCCCGGCGTGCAGCGTGGCGCTCGGGGCTTCGGTGCTCATCCGGCGAGCCTAACGGCGGTTGCGGTAGCTTCGCGGAAAAGTTTCGTCGGCAAGAGGTAGGCGCAGTGGAGCTGTTCAAACCGTCCATCGATTGGGGCCATGCCCTGGTGGATTCGTTGTCGTGGGTAGCCCTGGCGTGGGTGATCACCGCAGTGTGCGTCGTCGCGGTGCTCGTGGTGCTGCGGTTCGTCACGCCCTGGGGCCACCAATTCTGGCGGATCAGCGGCGGCTATTTCACCGGCCGGCACAGCCTCCCGGTGTGGCTCATGCTCGGCGTGCTGCTGTTGTCGGTTGTCATCGCGGTGCGCCTCACTGTGTTGTTCAGTTACCAGTCCAATGATCTCTATTCGTCGGTACAGACCGCCGTGCAGGGCATAGCGACCGGCAATGAAGCGGTGAAACAATCTGGTGTGCATGGCTTTTGGATGTCGCTGCTGATCTTCAGCATCATGGCGGTGCTACATGTGATGCGGGTGATGCTCGACATCTACCTGACGCAACGCTTCATCGTTTCGTGGCGGGTCTGGCTGACCGAGCGGCTCACCGGTGACTGGCTGACCGGACGGTCGTATTACCGCGGCCGGTTCATCGATTCCACCATCGACAACCCGGACCAGCGCATCCAGCAAGACATCGACGTGTTCACCACCGGTGTGGGCGCCACACCCAACGTGCCGTCCAATGGCACCGGCAGTGTGCTGCTGTTCGGTGCCGTCAATTCACTGCTGTCGGTGTATTCGTTCACCGCCATTTTGTGGAATCTATCCGGCACGCTGACCGTGTCGGGTTTTAGCATTCCCAAAGCGTTGTTCTGGATCGTCATCCTCTATGTCTTCGTGGTCACGATCATTGCTTTCTGGATCGGCCGGCCGCTGATCTGGCTCAGTTTCCGCAACGAGCTCACCAACGCCGCATTTCGCTACGCGCTGGTGCGTGTGCGCGACGCCGCCGAAGCCGTCGGCTTCTACCGGGGCGAGCCGGCCGAACGGGTGCAGCTATTGGAGCGGTTCCGGCCGATCATCGACAACTACCTGCGATTCGTGAACAGGACGATCGGGTTCTCCGGGTGGAATTTGTCGGTGAGCCAGGCGATCGTTCCGCTGCCCTGGTTAGTGCAGGCGCCGCGGTTGTTCTCCGGGCAGATCAAGTTCGGCGACGTAACGCAGTCGGTGATCGCTTTCGAGAGCATTCACGACGGCCTGTCGTTCTTCCGCAACGCCTATGACCAATTCGCCAGCTATCGTGCCGCGATCATCCGGCTCAACGGGCTGGTCGAGGCCGACGAGAAAGCCCGCGAGCTTCCCGAGATCTTCACCACCGCAAGCGCCGACGGCGACGTCGACATCGAAGGCGTCGAGGTGCGCACCCCTGACGGCGACCAGCTCATCGAATCTCTGGACGTGCACCTGTCGGTCGGCGACGCGTTGGTGATCACCGGACCCTCGGGCAGCGGCAAGACCACCCTGTTGCGCAGCCTTGCCGAGCTGTGGCCGTACGCGTCGGGCACGTTGCGGCGACCGGCTGCCCCGAACGAGACGATGTTTCTGTCCCAGTTGCCTTATGTGCCGCTGGGTGATCTGCGTGCCGTGGTGTCGTACCCGGCGTCGTCCGGTGAGATTCCCGACGACGCGCTGCGCGACATGTTGGTCAGAGTCGTGCTGCCACATCTCGTCGACCGCCTCGACGAGGAACAGGATTGGGTGAAGGTGCTTTCGCCCGGCGAGCAGCAGCGGGTCGCTTTCGCCCGGGTGCTGTTGACCAAACCCAAGGCGGTATTCCTCGACGAGGCCACCTCGGCGATGGACGAGGGCCTCGAGTTGGCGATGTATCAGTTGCTGCGCAACGAATTACCGGACACGATCGTGGTCAGCGTCAGCCATCGCAGCACGGTCGAGCCGCATCACGACCGTCGGCTGCAGCTCCTCGGCGAGGGCCGGTGGCGGCTCAGCCGGGTCGAGGAAGAACCGGTTCGGGTGTAGTCGTTTGGCGAACAGACGCAAAGTCTCCCGACACGCCGAGAAATAAGGCCACTTTACGTCTGCTCGCGCAGGGACGTTGCTGCGTGCGCGCCGGCGCGGCGGCCGAAGAATGATCCCTCGCCCAATTGCGTGCCGCTGGCGTATCCCTTGCCGTCCTGGGCGATGTTGGACGCGCACGCCCCGACCGCGTAAAGCCCGGGTACGACGGTGCCGTCCTCGCGCAGCACCTCACCGTCCACCGAGGTGGCCAGCCCGCCGAGGGTGAACCCGGCATACATCGCCTTGCCCAGCGACAGGTCGAACGCCCCCCAGGGCCCTTTGTCTTGCGGCGCAAGGAATTCCGGCTGCTTGTGAAAGTCGGGGTCCTCGCCGCGGGCCGCGAACTCGTTGTAGCGATCCAACGTCGCCACCAGGTTGCCCGCCGGGATCCCAAGCGCGGCCTCCATTTCCGGCACCGTCTCCCAGCCGTCGATCAGCGGGACCAGCGGCACCTGGGGACGCTCCAAGTGCGCCTCGTCGACGATCAGGAACGCCGCGCTGTCCGGTTGGTCCATCACGAAACCCGAAGTGCGCGAATGGTAGGAGTCTTCGGCGACGAACCGCTTGCCCAACTGGTTGACGATGATCCCGGTCAGCAGGATCGACGGCGGATACGCGGGGGCGGTGATGAAGATCTGATCCATATGCGCCGTGGCGCCGCCGGCCGATACCCCCAACCGGATACCGAGCCCGTCGTCGTACGTATTGCCCAGCACGAACGGTTTCTCGGCCAGCTTCGGTGTGTAGGTCGCCACCATGTCTGGGTTCATCACAAACCCGCCCGCGGCGATGATCACCGACTTCGCCTGCACGGCACCGGTTTCTGCGAAGTGCTTCCAGGTCACCCCGGTCACCGCGCCCGACGAGTCCACCACCAACCCCGTCGCACCGGTTTCGTAACGGATCTGCACGCCGAGGTTTTCGGCTCGCTTGAGCAGCAGGTCGATCACCAGCTTGGCCCCTTCGGTGTCGCCGGGCACCGGGACCTTGTGGCCGCGCGGGGCCGGAACCGCCTGATCCTTGAACGGCCACACCTTTTCGTTGCCCGTGTACATCAGCCCCTCGGTGTTGGGCTGGATCACCGCCTTCTCCGGGTAATAGCTGCGCTCGAACTGAAAACCCAAGTCCTCCAGCCAATTGAAGTGCTCGACGCTGCCGTCGCAGTAGGCGCGGATCTTCTCGTGGTCGGGTTCGCGCGACACCGCGACCAGATACTTGTACATCTCCTCCGGTGAATCGGCGTGGCCCGTCGCCTGCTGCACCGCGGTTCCGCCGCCGAGGTAGAAGTGGCCGCCGGCCATGGCGGTGGTGCCGCCGGCCGCCGCGGCCCGCTCCAGCACCAGCACCCGCGCGCCGGCGGCCGCGGCGCTGACCGCTGCGCAGCCCCCCGCGATGCCGAAGCCGATCACCACCACGTCGACGTCATCCGACCACGACGACACCTCGTCCGCGTTGACCGTTGCAGGTATCTGGGTGCTCACCGCTGCTCCTGTTTGATGTAGTTGAAAAACTGCCGGACCTCGTCACCGATGTGCGCGATCTCGATGAACGGCACACCGGCGTGCGGGGCAGACACATAGGCGAATCGCATACCGCCCGGCATCACGCCCTGCTGCGCCACGGTCGCGCCGTGTTCGGCTGCCGCGGCCACCATCGCGGCAAAGCGTTCCGCGTTGTCCGCCTCGACGCAGATGTGGTGCAGACCGGGCCCGCAGTCCCGCAGAAAGTCACTATAGATGTTAGGGCCGCGGACCGGCTGAATCAGCTCCAGCTGCATGTCGCCGAGATAGCTAAGCGAAATGCTGGCGACGAAGTCGGCAGGCTTGCCGTAGTAGCTGCAGGTGTCAGGCGCAAAGTGCACCTCGGGCATCCGGATCCACTTCTTGACACCTAACAGGCCGGTGAGAGCGTTTTCGGTGGCGTCCAGGTCGTGCGTCACCCAGGCGATCTGCACCGGCGACTCGACGGAAAGGCTCATCGCCTCGCAGGATAGCCCAGCGCCGCCCCGGCAGAAAGATGTTGCCACACGCGGCTGCCAACGGCGCTGCCACGGCGGGCTGAACACGTTCTAATTCGGGTCGTTCAATGTTGGGTGAGCAGCCCGACCAACAGCCGCACCTGCGCGTCGAATACCGCCTGCGGGTCGGTCAGCCTGGTTGCGCCGTACTGCCCGAACACCTCCAGGCTGATCGCGCCGACCACCCCGGCCCAGATCACCAGGCACTTGGCGACGACTGAATCGTCGCCCGGAAAACCGAACTGATGGCGCAACCTTTCGAAATCAGTCGACATCGGCTGCGGCGCAAGGTTATTCGTCAAAACGATGTCGCCGGTGGTGATGCCGGCCGCGACGGCGTCGAGCAATGCGCCGACCACCCGGCTGCCCGGCGCGGTGTCCTCCGCCGGCGCGGCGCGGCCGGGCGGCGGGCTGCCGTACAGCAATGCCCAGCTGGCCGGGTGGGCAATGGCCCAGCCGCGGGCGGCGTGTGCAATCGCTATGACGTCGTCGCCCCACAGCTCGGGCATCGCGTCGCGGGCCCGGTCCACGGCGTCGGCGAGATCGGAACGGGCGTCGGCCATCAGCAGTGCCAGCAACTGGTCGCGGCTCGACACATATCGATACACCCCCGAGGACACCATGCCCAGCTCGCGGGCGATCGCACGCAGCGACAACCCGGCCGCACCCCGGTCCACCAAGTGGCGACGGCCAAGCTCGATGATCTGCGTCTCGATCCGCTCGCGCGACTCGCGCCGTGTGCTCATCGGGCCAAGTCTGACACGGCAGAGATCAGTGCTCTTGTGTTCTTGGCATCCCGGTAGCGGACGCTTACGCGGGTGAGCTCGGCGCTCCCGGCTGTCCCCCGACGTCCTCAAGCACCTGCTGCGATGTGACCCGCCAGGACACCGCCGCGGGCAGATCACCCCAGGTGCTGTTGAAAATCCCGACCATCCGGGCGGGACCGGCGCCGCTGATGTACACGGGTCCGCCCGAATCGCCCTTCTGGCTGACCACACCGTTGCCCATGGTGAACCAGCCGTTGTTGACGCTTTCGACGGTTCCGCAGCTTTCGCCGGTGACCACGCCGAAATGGCAGACCGCGTCGCCGGGCTTGACGGTCAGGCCGGGATCGGACTGTAAGGGGCGCCCGCCCGGCAGCACGTTGTTCGCTGTGACATCGCCGGCCAGCACAATCGACTCGTAATCGGCAATTTGCTGGTCGGTGGCCACCGTCGAGCCGTTGGGCGTGTTGTCGCGGTATGTCGCGAGGCTGCCGATGACGTTGTTGTCCTTGTCGGTCACCGGACCGTCGCCTCGGCAGTGCCCGGCGGTGAACGCGATGTGGTAGGCCGGGTCGACATAGCCCAGCGTGCACAGATGATTGCCCTGGTGGATCTCCATCCCGGGGAATACCGACACTGGCTCGGCGCTGGCCACCATCGGCGGCAATCCAGCCGCCGGCACAGCGGCGGCGATCATCGCGACAAACGCGCGCAGTGGCTGGCGGCGCACCGTCGACTCCGATCCGTCGGGGGCCGGCATGGTGCCGACCGGCTGGTGAGGTTATCGACGCAACGCTTTCAAACGTTAGCGCCGGACGGCGCGGCGGCTCGTCCCGTCGGGAAAATCGCCGCGCTCGCCGCCGGCTGCGGTCAGGGAATGGTCAGCACCTGTCCAGGCTGGATCAGGTCGGGGTTGGAGATCCCGCTGGCGTCGGCGATCGCCTGGTATTTGCTGCCGTCGCCGTAGAAGCGCTCGGCGATGGCCCACAGCGTGTCGCCGGATTCCACGGTGTAGGTCCGCGCAGCCGGCTCGGGCTCCGGGGCGGGCTCGGGTTCCGGCGCCGGGGCGGGGGTGGGCTCTTCGGCGGCTGGTGTCACCTGGGCGGCTTCGGGTTCCGGTGGCGGCGGCGCGTCGGTCTCGGTCTTGGTCGACCAGGCCGCTTGGTCGCCGGCGTACAGCACCAGGTTGCGGTCGTCCTGCAGAACGAGCTTGACGTTCTTCTTGCCCTTGGTGTTGCTGGCCCACACCGGCTTGTCGGCGGTGTAGACAACGAAGTTGCCGTCTCGCTGCACCTCGGCGCGCACCACGTCCTGGCCGTTGGTACCCGTTGACCAGATCGCCTTGCCGCGCGACGCCAGCACCAGGTTGCCGTCGTCTTGCAAGGTCAGCGTGTAGGCACCGTTGTTCGAAGTGAGCGATTCTCCCTTAACGAGCTTTTGTCCTTCGGTGAGCGTATCTCCCACAGCATTCCCTTCTCGTCGTCGCGGTCCGGCCGAGGTTCGGCCGGGCCTCGTCGCGTGCACGACGTGCCAGAGCTTACTGATCTTGCTTTTGCAACGGGCGGTTTCGGCTCGCCGCAATCGGAACCATTGGCCTAACGCGCGGTTAACGCGCCGGCTCCCAGCCCGGTGGCCCGACGACATAACCCAGTCGATCGCGCAACCTGGTCGCTGACCGGAAATCGCGGGCGATCGCGAAATATTCGTGGGTCTGCAGCTTCCAGATGTTGAACGTGTCGACTTGCTTGGTCAGTCCGTAGTGCGGGCGGAACGTCTCCGCCTGGAAGCTGCCGAAGAGCCGGTCCCAGATGATCAGGATCCCGCCGTAGTTCCTGTCCAGGTATTCCGGGTCCATTCCGTGATGCACCCGATGGTGCGACGGAGTGTTGAACACGAATTCGAAGGGCCGCCACATCCGGTCGATTCGCTCGGTGTGCACCCAGAACTGGTAGATCAGGTTGACCGAAAAGCTGGCGAACACCATCCAAGGCGGAATTCCCAAGAGCGGCAAGGGAATCCACATCAGGATCTCACCGCTGTTGTTCCACTTCTGGCGAAGCGCGGTGGCGAAGTTGAAGTACTGGCTGGAGTGGTGCGCCTGGTGCGTGGCCCAGATCAGCCGGACCCGGTGGGCGATTCGGTGATAGCAGTAATACAGCAGGTCGACCCCGAGGATCGCGATCGCCCAGGTATACCAGCGGGTTGCCGACAAGTGCCAGGGCGCAACATACGCGTAGATGGCGGCATAGCCGAGCAGGGCCACAAACTTCCATCCGGCGGTGGTGGCCACCGACACCAGCCCCATCGAGATGCTCGCCCACGAATCGCGGGTGAGGTAGGCGCCCGACGCGGGTCTGTCCGCCCGCTCGATTTGCTCGAGTTTGCGCGCCGCGGTCCACTCGAGAATCAGCAGGAACAGGAAAAACGGAATTGCGAACAACACCGGGTCGCGCATCTGCTCCGGCAGCACGGACAGGAAATCCGCGATCGCAGTCACAGTCCACACTGTATGCCTCGGAGTGGGTCGGCCCCTAATTCGATTGCGCCGCAGGCGGCATGGGCTCACTCTGGTCGCCGGCATACCAGTGCACCGCGTAGACGCCCGGCTGCAGCGACAGCTCGGCGACAAGCTGCTCAAGCCGGGCCGGCGCGTGTCCGTCGGCCAACAGGTAAGCGGTCAGCGTGATGTTGTCGTCGGCGGCACGCCCGGTGTGAATTCCGCGCAGGGTGAGATCATTGCTGCTGGTTCGCTGCACGATCTGGGCGCGCGCATACTTCTCCGACTTGCGGCGACAGACCAGCTGAAGCTGATACGGCTGCTGGTCTTCGTCTTGTTCGACGACGTTGTCGCGGTCGATCAGGTGTCCGAGCGGGCGCCCCAGCAGATGGATGCCGACGATGGTTCCGGTGGCGATCAGGGCGAACAACAAGTGCCCGGCAGCGGCAAGCACACCCACCGCCGCCGAACACCACAGCGTCGCAGCGGTATTGAGGCCCTGCACGTTGAATCCGTGACGCAGGATGACGCCGCCGCCGAGGAAGCCGACACCCGACACCACGTAGGACGCGACCCGGGTGGGGCTGGTGTCGTTGGTGGCGACGGCGTAGAGCACGAACAAGGTTGATCCGGTGGCCACCAGTGCATTGGTCCGCAAGCCCGCCATCCGCGCCCGCCACTGGCGTTCGAGCCCGATCAGCGCGCCGCAGCCCACGCCCACGGCCAGCCGCAGCGCGAAATCGGCGATGCTCAGCGTCTGCATTGCATGACTCCCGTCGTGTCGACCGTCCTGCTCTAGTGTGGACGACTTCGATGACGACCGAACAGCGTGGCTCCGTATCGGAGCTTCCCAGCCACGGGTAATGCCTGCCCCTCTGTTCCTCTGGGAGTGGCGGCTGAACGAATTGTCGCTGATTCGAGGCACTTTCAGCATTCAATGGGTTAAGCCTGCAGCAAGCATCATGCCTGGGTTAACGGCGGATTAACCACCACGGTGCACGCTTGACCCGTTCGTAGCGGTAACCGAGGGTGACGTCCCGCACCGTCGCTCGGGTTATATGGGTCGTCGTGGTTGGATTGATCGCCGGGTCGTGTGCCCGTGATGCCCGGCTTTTTCGGCGGCGATTTCGGCGAGCACGGGCGCCACCATCTTGCACGGGCCGCACCAGGTGGCCCAAAAATCAACCAGCACAGGCGTATTACTTTTCAACACGTCGGTTGCGAAAGTCG
>NZ_LQOM01000013.1 GCF_002101595.1 Mycobacterium celatum | reverse complement strand
GGCCCCGCCCCTGACCCAAAATGCCCTCGGGGCCGTCGGCAACGCCACGCCGGGCACGGCGCCCTCGGTGGCCCCGCGCATCGCAGCCCCCCAACCTGCCGCAGCGCCGGCACCGGCGGCGCTCGTGCCGGCCACCAGCGGGACACTGCGCGACTACTTCGGCGGCAAGGGCGTCAAACTCGAGCCGCAGCAACCGCAGAACTTCAACGCGCTCGACATCACCCTGCCCGTGCCGCCGCGCTGGACGCAGGTTCCCGACCCCAATGTGCCCGACGCGTTCGCGGTCATCGCCGACCGGTCCGGCACCGGCAACAGCCTCTACACGTCCAACGCACAGGTCGTGGTGTACAAGCTGATCGGCGACTTCGATCCCCGAGAGGCCATCACCCACGGTTACGTCGACAGCCAGCAACTGCCCGCCTGGCAGACCACCAAGGGCGCGATCGGCGACTTCGGTGGATTCCCGTCGTCGGTCATCGAGGGCACCTACCGCCAAAACGATATGACGCTCAACACATCTCGGCGCCACGTCATCGCCACATCCGGGCCGGAGCGTTACCTGGTGTCGCTGGCGGTGACGACCGGCGTCACCCAGGCCGTCGCTGACGCACCCGCCACGGATGCGATCATCAACGGCTTCCGGGTGACCGCGCCGGGCGCTGCTCCGGCGCCCGTGGCGCCTGCTATGCCGGCCCAACCACCGGTACCCGCGCCGACGCGGTAGCTTTTCCGGCCTCGTATTGTGGCCCCATGCTGATCGCCGGAATCCTGTGCCTGGGCGCGGCGATCGCGTGCGCCGTGCTCGGGTTGCGGTCGTTGTCGCGGCCTGGCGTGGTACTGAGGTCGGTCGCTCCGACCCAGCTGGCTGCCGCGGTGATACTGGCCGCCGGCGGCGCGGTGGCCCTGGCCGGGCCGCGGCCGGCCGCCGTTGTGCTGGTGGGCGTTTGCGTCCTCGGTGCACTGGGCACCGTGGCCGCTGGGTCGTGGCAGAGCGCCCGGTACGCGCTGCGCCGCGAAGCGACACCCGCCGGCTGCGGTGGTGGCTGCGCGGCCTGCACGTTGTCCTGCCGCTGATGCGACGGGCATGCTGAAGCGCCTGTCGGCACTCCCGGTCGATACCTTCTTATTGGCCCTGCTGGCAACGGTGGCTCTCGCGGCGGTTTTCCCGGCCTGCGGTGCTGCGGCCGAGGCGGTGTCGATTGCGGCCAAGGTCGCGATCGCGGTGCTGTTCTGGCTCTACGGCGCCCGGCTTTCGCCACAGCAGGCCTGGCATGGCGTGCGGCAGTGGCGGCTGCACCTGCTGGTGTTGGCCACAACATTCGTCGTCTTCCCGATACTCGGGTTGGCGGCGCGCGCGTTGGTGCCGTGGCTGCTGACGCTGGACCTCTACAACGGGCTGCTGTTTTTGTGTCTGGTCCCGTCGACGGTGCAGTCGTCGATCGCGTTCACCTCGATTGCGCGGGGCCATGTTTCGGCCGCCATCGTCAGCGCGTCGCTGTCCAACATCGTCGGTGTGGTGATCACCCCGGTATTGGTCCTGCTGCTGATGCATACCAGCGGAACGCCCCGGGTGCACGCCACCGCGATTCGTGACATCGTGGTGCAGCTGCTGTTGCCGTTCGTGGCGGGTCAGTTGATGCGGCCGTGGCTCGCCGGGCCGATTGCCCGGCACAGTGTGCTGACCAAGCTGGTCGACCGGGGGTCGATCCTGCTGGTGGTGTACACGGCCTTCTCGATGGGCATGGTGCAGGGCATCTGGCGCAGCGTCGACGGGTGGCGGGTGGTCGCCGTCGTCGTCGTGAGCGCCGTGCTGCTGGCCGTGGTGCTGGCGTTCACCGCCCTGATCGGCCGGCTGGCCGGGCTGAACCGCGGCGACGGCATCGTACTGCTGTTCTGCGGATCGAAGAAGAGCCTGGCGTCCGGACTTCCGATGGCCCTGGTGCTGTTCCCGGCGGCCACCGTCGGCGTAACCATGTTGCCGCTGATGCTCTTTCACCAGATTCAGCTGGTGGTGTGCGCGGTGATCGCCAGCCGGCTGGCCCGGGAGCCTGAGCCGGCTTAGTTGCGACTCAGGTCGATCGGATGGGTGGCCAGCAGTGACAGCGGCATCGGCTGACGTCGCAGCACCCGGCCCCACAGGTCTACCCGCGGCGGCACCAAAACATCAGAAGGCAACGCGGACAACACAATCCAGTCGTCACGTTCGATCTCCCCCTCGAGCTGGCCGATGGTCCAACCGGAGTATCCGGCGAAGATCCGCACACCCTCCACCAGCGGGGCGATCGACTCGGGGTCGGCGTCCAGATCGACCATCACCAGCCGCCCGGACACATGCCGTATGCCCGGTACACCGTCGGGCTCCGCGCCGACCCGCAGCACCGCCAGGCACAGCGCCGCATCACGTTTCACCGGACCCCCGATGAACATCGTCTTGGGTTTGGCGGCCAGCTTGGCCCACTGGGGCAGCACGTTGTAGACCGCGGTCTCGCTGGGCCGGTTGAGCACCACCCCGAGAGTCCCGCCGTCGTTGTGCTCCACGACATAGATCACGCTGCGGCGAAACGTCGGCTCGAGCAGGTCGGTGTTGGCCAGCAGCAACGTGCCCGCCCGCACCCGATGTGCGGCAGGGGCGACATAGTCCTCGGGGTCTTCGTGCTGCGCCACCACACCATCATCGCATCAGCGCGCGGCCGTCGTGGCGAACAAACGGGGCGCCGCTTGATATTTGTAGGGTGGGCTGGTGGCTTGGCGCGGTGCCGCCTTGCCGGGCCACACCGTGGAAGTAGGTCCCGTGATTCACACCCTCCCGCCCGTCGCTGTCTGGCGCTCGGTGCGCAGCCTGCGCGACTTCCGGCGGCTGTTGGAGCTGCGCGCCGTCAGCCAGTTCGGCGACGGCCTGTTCTCTGCGGGACTGGCCGGCGCACTGCTGTTCAACCCCGAGCGGGCGGCCAGTCCACTGGGCATCGCGGGCGCGTTCGCGGTGCTGTTCTTGCCCTACTCGCTGCTGGGCCCGTTCGCGGGCGCCCTGATGGATCACTGGGATCGGCGGCTGGTGCTCGTCGGCGCCAACATGGGCCGCCTGATGTCCGCCGGTACCGCGGGTGTGCTGCTGGCTGCCGGAAAGGGCGACCTGCCGGTGCTGTGCGGCGCGCTGGTCGTCAACGGCTTCGGTCGCTTCGTGTCGTCCGGGCTTTCGGCAGCGCTGCCGCACGTGGTTCCTCGCGAGCAAGTGGTGACGATGAATTCGACCGCCACCGCGACGGGCGCGGTCGCAGCCTTCCTGGGCGCGAACTTCATGCTGGTGCCGCGCCGGATTTTCGGGTCCGGCGACTACGGCGCCGCGTCGATCATCTTTCTGGTGCTGGTCCCGGTGACGATTGCGCTGGTGTTGTCGCTGCGGTTCGGCGCCCACGTCCTCGGGCCCGACGACACCAAACGCGCCATCCACGGCTCGGTGATCTACCTGGTCATCACCGGCTGGCTGCACGGGGCACGCACCGTGCTGAGTCGTCCGACCGTCGCAGGCACCCTCGCCGGGCTGGCGGCGCACCGGATGGTGTTCGGCATCAATACGCTGCTGGTGCTGCTGCTGGTGCGCCACGCCGGCGCCACCTCGGTCGGCGGGTTGGGCGCTGCGGTGCTGTTCGTCGCCGCCACCGGGACCGGCTCGTTTCTGGCCAACGTGCTGACCCCGCCCGCGGTTCGGCGCTGGGGTCGTTACGCGACCGCCAACGGAGCGCTGGCGATTGCGGCCGCCATCCAGCTTGTCGGGGTCGGTCTGCACCTGCCGGTCATGGTGGTGTGCGGGTTCTTCCTCGGCACGACCGGTCAAGTGGTGAAGCTGTGCGCCGACACCGCCATGCAGATCGACGTCGACGACGCCCTGCGCGGACACGTGTTCGCGGTGCAGGATTCGCTGTTTTGGGTGTCGTTCATCGCGGCGATCACCGGGGCGGCGCTCGTCACTCCCGGCGACGGGCATGCGCCCCTGCTGGTGCTGACCGGGGCGGCGCTCTACCTGGCGGGCCTGGCGCTGCACGCTTTCGTGGGCCGGCGAGCCACGCAGCAGCAAACGCTAAGGTAATGCGATGGCCGGGCTTGATTCGATCGTCGCTGATTTGCGTGCCGAGAGCGACGACCTCGACGCCTTGGTGGCGCCGCTTCCCGATGAACGCTGGGCCGAGCCGACGCCCGCGCCGGGCTGGACCATCGCGCACCAGATCGCGCACCTGCTGTGGACCGACCGGGTCGCGTTGACGTCGGTCACCGACGAGGCCGGCTTCGCGGAGCTTCTGCAGGACGCATCGGCCAACCCGTCCGGCTTCGTCGACGCCGGAGCCGAGGAGCTGGCGGCCACGAAACCCCCTGAGCTGCTTGCCGATTGGCGGGCCACCCGCGCCCGGCTGCACGACGCGCTGTTGACCGTTCCGGACGGCCGCAAGCTGCCGTGGTTCGGTCCGTCGATGAGCGCCGCGTCGATGGCCACCGCCCGGTTAATGGAGACCTGGGCGCACGGTCTCGACGTGGCCGACACGCTCGGCGTCACACGGCCGCCCAGCGCGCGGCTGCGATCGGTTGCGCACATCGGCGTGCGTGCCCGCGACTACGCCTTCGCCGTCAACGGTCTGAAGCCGCCGGCCGAGCCGTTCTTCGTCGAGCTGCGCGCACCCGACGGCGGGGCGTGGTCGTGGGGCCCGCCCGACGCGGCACAGCGAGTCACCGGCAGCGCCGAGGACTTCTGTCTCCTGGTCACTCAACGTCGGCCGCGCAGCACCCTGGACGTCGCCGCGCACGGCGCCGACGCGCAGCGCTGGCTGGAGATCGCGCAAGCATTCGCCGGCCCGCCGGGCGCCGGGCGGTAACACCTCGCCGACTGTGCCGATTCATCCGCCTGCCGCGGCGTGTCTCGTATAAAACCGCACACTCGGCGGTGGGGCTTGCCGCTACAGCGCGGTAGCCCCGTCGGCGGCGCCGTCGCCGTCGCTGTCGGTGAGCCGCACGTCCCAGCGACCGTCGCCGTCGGTGTCCACATATCCCGTCACGCCGTCGTCGCCGGCGCACATCGCCCGGTCGGCCAGCCCGTCGCCGTCACCGTCGACCAGCCGGTCGTCGACCTGCCCGTCGCCGTCGAAGTCGACCAGCGGCCCGCCGGTGTGCTCGGCCCCGTCGAGCCCGAACCAGCGCACCTGACCGGCCCGGTCCACCGCCACCGCCCAGGTGCCGGTCCCGTCGTCGGTGAAGTAGCACTCCGGCGAGCCGTCGTTGTCGAGGTCCAACACCGCGTGATCGGCCAGCCCGTCACCGTCGAGGTCGGCCAGCGCGTCGTCACGTAACCCGTCGCCGTCGAAGTCCAGCCCCACCGCGTCGAACCGGCCGTCGCCGTCGAGGTCAAGGTCGGGTTGGCCGGTCCACATCGCCGCCGTCCCGTCGCCGGCGCTCAAGCAGTACTCCATGCCGGTTCCGACGTCAGGCCGCAGCTACCGGTTCCCGCGCGCCTTCCACCAGGCCAGCAGCTCGGCCGTGGCCTCCTCGTGCGACAGTGGGCCGCGGTCCAGCCGAAGCTCCTTCAGATAGCGCCATGCCTCGCCGACCTGCGGCCCCGGCGGGATGTCCAGCAGCTTCATGATCTCGTTGCCGTCCAGGTCGGGCCGGACGCGCTGCAGGTCTTCGGCGGCGGCCAGCTCGGCGATCCTCGCCTCGAGGTTGTCGTAGTTGGCCTGCAGCCGGGCGGCCCGCCGCTTGTTGCGGGTGGTGCAGTCGGCCCGCACCAGCTTGTGCAGCTTTCCCAGCAGCGGACCGGCGTCGGTGACGTAGCGGCGCACCGCCGAATCGGTCCACTTCCCGTCGCCGTAGCCGTGGAACCGCAGATGCAAATACACCAGCTGCGAGATGTCGTCGACCATCTGTTTGGAGTACTTCAACGCCCGTAGCCGCTTGCGGGCCATCTTGGCGCCCACCACCTCGTGATGGTGAAAGCTCACCCCGCCGTCGGGCTCGTGTTTGCGGGTGGCGGGCTTGCCGATGTCGTGCAGCAGCGCCGCCCAGCGCAACACCAAGTCAGGACCTCCAGCGCCCTCTAATTCCACGGCCTGCCGCAGCACCGTCAGCGAATGCTGGTAGACGTCTTTGTGCTGGTGGTGCTCGTCGATGGCCATCCGCATGCCGCCGACCTCGGGCAGCACCACGTCGCCCATCCCGGTCTGCACCAGCAAGTCGATCCCGCCGACCGGGTCGTCGCCGAGCAGCAGCTTGTCCAGTTCGGCGGCCACCCGTTCGGCGGTGATGCGGGCCAGCTCCGGCGCCATCTCCTCGATCGCCTTACGCACCCGTGGCGCCACGGTAAAGCCCAGCTGCGAGACGAACCGGGCGGCGCGCAGCATGCGCAGCGGGTCGTCGCCGAACGACACCTCCGGCGCCGCCGGGGTGTCGAGCACGCCGGCGCGCAGCGCCGCCAAACCGCCCAGCGGGTCGACGAATTCGCCCGGCCCGGTTGGGGTGACGCGCACCGCCATCGCGTTGACGGTGAAGTCGCGGCGGGACAGATCGGCGTCCAGCGAATCCCCGAACCGCACCTGTGGGTTGCGCGACACCCGGTCGTATCGGTCGGCGCGAAACGTGGTGATCTCCAGCCGGTGCCCGCCCTTGCCGACGCCTACCGTGCCGAACTCGATCCCGGTGTCCCACAACGCATCCGCCCACGGCCGCATGATCTTCTGCACCTGCTCGGGGTGCGCGTCGGTGGCGAAATCGAGGTCGGGACTGAGCCGCCGCAGCAGCGCGTCCCGCACCGACCCGCCCACCAGGTACAACTCGTGACCGGCCGCAGCGAACACCCCGCCGAGTTCGCGCAACAGCTCGGCGTAGGAGTTCAACGCGACGGCAGCCGCGGTCAGCAGATCGGCGTCTTGGGCGGTTTCGGGCACGTTGGTCCAGCCTAGTCGGGCGCCGATACCGCCGCTCAGCGCCGCGGGGAAGCACACAGTCTGGCGGCTAACGGCGAGTGTGCCCCGGAACGCTAAGGCGTGCCAGCTACTATCGCTTGGGTGTCGGACGGCGAACAAGCCAAACCACGCCGGCGCCGCGGCAGGCGTCGGGGTCGCCGCGCCTCCAGGACAGCCGAAAACCGCGCCGACAAGGCGACAGTCGACGGCGCGGTCCCGACCGCTGAATCAGCTAAATCGGGTCGGGGACGCTCCACCCGGCGCGGCCCCGAGCGGCTGCGCACCGTGCACGAAACCTCCGCGGGCGGACTGGTCATCGACGGCATTGACGGGCCCCGCGAAGAGCAGGTCGCCGCGCTCATCGGCCGTGTCGACCGCCGCGGCCGGATGCTGTGGTCCTTGCCCAAGGGTCACATCGAACTCGGCGAGACCGCCGAGCAGACCGCGATCCGGGAAGTCGCCGAGGAGACCGGGATTCAGGGCAGTGTGCTGGCCGCGCTGGGCAGCATCGACTACTGGTTCGTCACCGACGGCCGGCGGGTGCACAAGACCGTGCATCACTATCTGATGCGGTGTGCGGGCGGCGAGCTGTCCGACGAGGACCTCGAAGTCGCCGAAGTGGCGTGGGTGCCGATCCGGGAGCTGCCGTCGCGGCTGGCCTACGCCGACGAGCGGCGCCTGGCCGAGGTGGCCGACGAACTGATCGACAAGTTGCAAGCCGACGGCCCGGCGGCGTTGCCGCCGCTGCCGCCCACCACACCGCGCCGACGCCCGCAGACGCATTCGCGCGCCCACCATCGTCAACCCGCGCCGGGCCGGAAGAACGGTCGCGGTCCCGGGCCGTGACCGGATTGCGGCTGTTCCAAGTGGCGACCCCCAGCGCCCTTTGCCGCGCTTGCGATCGCCACGGGCGAGCTGCCCTGCTGCGCCTCGCCGCGATGGCCGGCATCCTGGCTGGTCTGGCGGCCGTGCTCACGCTTCCGACCGCCGCGCCCCGCGCCGTCGCGGGCGAGCCCGGCACGACCCCGTTCGTGCAGGTGCGGGTCGACCAGGTGACCCCCGACGTGGTCACCACCACCAGCGAGCCGGTCGTCACTGTCACCGGGATCGTGACCAATGTCGGCGACCGGCCGGTGCGCGACGTGATGGTCCGCCTCGAGCGGGCGGCCGCCGTCGGCTCGTCGGCGGGTCTGCGCACCAACCTCGACGGTGGCACCGACCAGTACGAGCCGGTTGGCGACTTCCTGACGGTGGCCAGCGAATTGCAGCGCGGCCAGAATGCCGGATTCACCCTGTCGGCCCCGGTGCGCTCACTGACCGATCCGTCGCTGGCGATCGACAAGCCCGGCGTCTACCCGTTGCTGGTCAACGTCAACGGGACACCCGACTACGGGGAACCGGCCCGCCTCGACAATGCCCGCTTCCTGCTGCCGGTGATGGGTGTGCCCGCCGACCCCGCCGACAAGTCCTCGGATGCGCTGAGCTCCGTCGTCGCGCCCGACACGTCCAAACCGGTACAGGTGACCATGCTGTGGCCGCTGGCCGACCGGCCGCGGCTGTCCCCCGGTGTGCCCGGCGGCACGATACCGGTGCGCCTGGTCGACGACGAGCTGGCGACCTCGCTGGCCACCGGCGGCCGACTGGACATCCTGCTGTCGGCAGCCGAATTCGCCACCAGCCGCGACGTCGACCCCGACGGCGCCGTCGGGCGCTCGCTGTGCCTGGCCGTCGACCCGGACCTGCTGGTCACGGCCAACGCGATGACCCGCGGCTATGTTGTCTCCGACGCGCCCGACAACACCGGTCCGGGCGCGCCGGTGCACCCGGGCACCGGCCAGGCCGCCGCGGTGAGCTGGCTGGACCGGTTGCGCGCGCTGGCGCACCGCATGTGTGTGGCCCCCACCCCGTACGCCCAGGCCGACCTCGACGCCGTGCAACGGGTCGGCGACACGGGGCTCCGCGACGCCGCCGGCACCGCTACCGCGGGCGACATCGTCGACCAGATCCTGGGCGTCGCGTCCATCCGCGGCGCCACCCTCATCGCCGACGGCTTGCTGACCCGCCGCAGCGTGGACCTGCTCGGCGCCCTCAACGGTGCAGGCGGCACAGTGGCGGTCGCCGCGGCCCAGTTCTCCGGACAAGACTCCGCCACCGGCGAGCCGGCGACGGCGGACATCGCCCCGCGCCGGGTGTCGGCGCAGGTCGTCGCCGCGCCGTTCGATCCCACCGTCGGCGCCGCGCTGGCGGCGGCCGGCACCGACCCCGTCGCGCCGACCTACCTGGACGCCTCACTTGCGGTGCGGCTGCGGCATGACTCCGCCACCGCGCGCCGCCAGGACGCGCTGGGCTCGATGCTGTGGCGGGGTTTGCAGCCCGACGTCGCGCAGCGCACCGAGGTCCTTGTGCCGCCCGCGACCTGGACGCTGCAATCCGACGACGCCGGAGCCATCCTGACCACGCTGGCCGCCGCCGTTCGATCCGGGCTGGCGGTGCCGCGGCCGTTGCCGGCGCTGATCGCCGACGCCTCCGCGGTCAACGCCGCGCCCCGGCCCGTCGGCGACGACATTGCCCCGCGGGGACGGTTCGACGACGTCGTCATCGCCCAGATCGCCGGCGAGCTGGCCCGGCTGGGCGGTCTGACCGCGGCGCTGACCACCGACGTCCGCACCGGGCTGACCGGTGCCGGCTACACCGCGCCGCTGCGCGAGGACATGCTGCGCGCGGTCAGCCAATCGGAGCGACCGGACTCCCGCAACGGCTTGGCGCACCGGCGCGTGCAGATCGTCGGCGACACGATCGACGACCTGTACGGGTCGGTCACGATCGTCAACCCGGGCGGCTCGTACACGCTGGCCACCGAGCACAGCCCGCTGCCGCTGGCGCTGCACAACGGCCTGGCGGTCCCGATCCGGGTGCGGCTGCACGTGGACACCCCGCCCGGCATGAGCGTGACCGACCTCGGCGAAATGGAACTGCCGCCAGGATATCTGCCGCTGCGCGTGCCGATCGAGGTCAACTTCACCCAGCGGGTGGCCATCGACGTGTCGCTGCGCACACCCGACGGGGTGCCGCTGGGCGAGCCGGTGCGACTGTCGGTGCACTCCAACGCCTACGGCAAGGTGTTGTTCGCGATCACCCTCAGCGCGGCCGCAGTGCTGGTGACGCTGGCCGGACGACGGCTGTGGCACCGCTTCCGCGGCCAGCCCGACCGCGCCGACCTGGACCGCCCCGAACCCGGCGAGGTGGAGCAGCAGGCCCGGGCGGTCGACCGCGTTGAGGAAGAGCACCCGGTATGAGCGCGGTCGGCCGGCGCGTGCCGCCGCCGGCACACCCGCGACAGCGGCCGGCCCCTCCCCCGCCGGGTCAGACGCCGCCACCGGTGACGCCGCAGCGGCGGCCGGAACTCTCCGATGCGGCGCTGGTGTCGCGGTCGTGGGGAATGGCGTTGGCGACGCTGGTCAGCCGGATCACCGGGTTTGCCCGGATCGTGCTGCTGGCCGCCATCCTCGGCGCGGCGCTGACCAGCGCCTTCTCGGTGGCCAACCAGCTGCCCAACCAGATCGCCGCGCTGGTGCTTGAGGCGACGTTCACCGCGATCTTCGTGCCGGTTCTCGCGCGCGCCGAGCAGGACGACGCCGACGGCGGTCAGGCGTTCGTGCGGCGCCTGGTCACGCTGGCCACCACGCTGCTGCTGGTCACGACGCTGCTGTCGGTGGCCGCCGCGCCGCTGCTGGTGCGGCTGATGCTTGGCCGAAGCCCACAGGTCAACGAGGCGCTGACCACCGCGTTCGCCTACCTGCTGTTGCCGCAGGTGATCTTCTACGGCCTGTCCTCGGTGTTCATGGCAATCCTGAACACCCGCAACGTGTTCGGTCCGCCCGCCTGGGCGCCCGTCGTCAACAACGTGGTCGCGATCGCCACGCTCGGCGTCTACCTGGCCGTGCCCGGGCAGCTCTCCGTCGACCCGGTCAAGATGGGCAACGCCAAGCTTCTCGTGCTCGGCATCGGCACCACGCTCGGCGTGTTCGCGCAGACCGCGGTGCTGCTGGTGGCGATCTGGCGCCAGCACATCAGCCTGCGCCCGCTGTGGGGAATCGACCAGCGGCTCAAACGCTTCGGCGCGATGGCCGCCGCGATGGTGCTCTATGTGCTGATCAGCCAGCTCGGCTTCGTCGTCGGCAACCAAATCGCCAGCACCGCAGCCGCTTCCGGGCCGGCGATCTATAACTACGCCTGGCTGGTGCTGCAGCTGCCGTTCGGCATGATCGGCGTGACGGTGTTGACGGTGGTGATGCCGCGGCTGAGCCGCAACGCGGCCGCCGACGACACGCCGGCCGTGCTGGCCGACCTGTCGCTGGCCACGCGCTTGACGATGATCACCCTGATCCCGACCGTGGCGTTCATGACGGTCGGCGGGCCGGCGATCGGCAGCGCGCTGTTCGCCTACGGCCGGTTCGGCGAGGTCGACGCCGGCTACCTGGGCGCGGCGATCGCGCTGTCGGCGTTCACGCTGATCCCCTACGCGCTGGTGCTGTTGCAGCTGCGGGTCTTCTACGCCCGCGAGCAGCCGTGGACGCCGATCGTGATCATCGTCGTCATCACCACGGTGAAGGTCGTCGGGTCGCTGCTGGCGCCCTATCTCACCGACGACCGCGAGCTGGTCGCCGGCTACCTGGGCTTTGCCAACGGACTGGGGTTCCTGGCCGGCGCGGTCGTCGGCTACTTCCTGCTGCGCAACACGCTGCGACCACCCAGCCGGCACCTGATCGGCGCCGCGGAAACACGGACGATCCTGGTGACCATCGCCGCATCGCTGCTGGCCGGCCTGGTCGCGCACGTGGTGGATCAGCTGCTCGGACTCGAGGCCCTGACGGCGCGCGGCGGCGGGGCCGGCTCGCTGCTGCGGCTTTTCGTGGTGGCGGTGATCATGGCGCCGATCATGGCCACGGTCATGCTGCGCGCGGAGGTGCCGGAGGCGCTCGCGGCGGCGGCCGCGGTGCGCCGATGGCTCGGCGGGACAGGCAGAGGATTAGCCGCGCCCAAGGTTGCGCCGCGCGACCACCTGTCCGGGCGTGGCGCGGTCACGTACTCTGAGCAGAGGAATTGGTTGGCGCCGGGGGGGTATCCGGTCCGGGGACCCATCCGGCGAATGCCTCCCGAGCAAGTAGCCGGGGCGGGGATGGGGAAAGGACCGGAGGTGACCGACGGCCCAACACGCAGCGCCTCGTCCAAACCTGCGTCCGAGCCCAGGCTGTCGCAGCAGTCCGGATCTGATGGTCCGGTTCCTCCTCGGGGCGCATCGTCGCCGGTCGCTGATGACTTCCAGCCCGACATTCCACCCGATCTTCACGGCGGCTCGGCGCCGTCGCCCAGGAAATCCAACGGCGATCCCGCCGCAGAAGATTTGATCGAGTTCGACGCGCCCCGCGAGGCTGCGCCGGCGCCGCCGCAGGAGGACCTACACCTGGTGCCCGGCGCCAGCATCGCCGGTGGCCGCTACCGACTGCTGGTATTCCACGGTGGCAGACCGGGATTGCAGTTCTGGCAAGCCCTCGACACCGCGCTGGACCGCCAGGTTGCGCTGACGTTCGTCGACCCCGACGGGACGCTGCCCGACGACGAACTGCGCGAAATCCTGTCCCGCACCCTGCGGCTCAGCCGCATCGACAAACCGGGTGTCGCCCGCGTGCTCGACGTGGTGCACACCGGCCGCGGCGGTCTGGTGGTGGCCGAATGGATCCGCGGCGGCTCGCTGCAGGAGGTGGCCAACACGTCGCCCTCCGCGGTAGGGGCGGCCCGCGCGATGCAGACCCTGGCCGCCGCTGCCGAAGCCGCCCACCACGCCGGCGTCGCGCTGTCGATCGACCACCCCAGCCGGGTGCGGGTCAGCATCGAGGGCGATGTCGTCCTGGCATTCCCGGCGACCATGCCCGACGCCACGCCCGAGGCCGACATCCGCGGCATCGGCGGCGCCTTGTATGCGCTGCTGGTCAACCGGTGGCCGCTGCCGGAGTCCGGCGTGCGCAGCGGCCTGGCGCAGGCCGACCGGGATCCGTCCGGTCACCCGGTGGAGCCCCGCCTGATCGATCGTGAGATTCCGTTCCAGATCTCCGCGGCGGCCAGTCACGCCATTCAAGGCGACGGCGGGATACGCAGTGCAGCAACGCTTTTGAACCTACTCCAGCAGGCGACGGCGGTGGCCGACCGGACCGACCTGCTGACGCCGATCGACGAGCCGGCACCCGGCGCCGGGCGGCCGGGGCCGTTCCGGCGCAGCCCGGAAGACGACGAGGTTCGGCTGCGGCGCCGGCGCAACGTGATGATCGGAGTGGGCGCCGCGGTGGCCGTGATCGTGGTCGCGCTGCTGGTCCTGGCGATGGTGCTGGGCCGGATTTTCGGCGACCTCGGCGGCGGCCTGGACAAGGATCGGCTCGGCCTGAACGCGCCGTCGTCGAGCACCACAACGACGGGCAGCAGTCCGGCGGCGTCGGGCAGCACGGTCAAACCCTCGAAGGCGACGGTCTTCTCCCCCGAGGGCGAGGCCGACAACCCCGGCCAGGCCGGCCAGGCGATCGACGGTGACCCGGCCACCGCCTGGGCGACCGACACCTACACCGACGCGGCGCCGTTCCCCAGCTTCAAGAACGGTGTCGGACTGCTGCTGCAGCTGCCCAAACCCACCACCGTGGGCACGGTGACGATCGACATCTCCAGCACCGGAACAAAGGTCCAGATCCGCTCGTCGCCGACGTCGTCGCCGGCCAAACTCGAGGACACCACGGCGCTGACGCAGCCGACGACGCTGCACCCCGGGCACAACAGCATCCCGGTCAACGCGTCGGCCCCGACGTCGAACCTGCTGGTGTGGATCTCCACGCTGGGAACCACCAACGGCAAGAGCGAAGCCGACATCTCCGAAATCACCGTGCAGGCCGCATCCTGAAGCACCCCCGCGGGTGAAGTGCCGGGCACGGCGCGCTTGGTTAGTGTCCGGCCGTGGGTCTCGGCAACCGGGCGCGACATGAACGCAGCGACGCCGAACTTCTTGCCGACCACGTCGCCGGCGACCGCTACGCGTTCGAGGAGCTGTTCTACCGCCACCACCGCCAGCTGAACCGCCTGGCCCGGCTCACCAGCCGCGACCCCGAGGACGCCGCCGATGCGCTACAAGACGCGCTGCTCTCGGCCCACCGCGGCGCCGGGTCGTTCCGGCACGATGCGGCGGTCAGCAGCTGGCTGTATCGCATCGTGGTGAACTCGTGCCTGGATAGGCTGCGCCGCAACAAATCTCATCCCACCGCCACGCTGGACGACGACCACCCGGTGGCCGATCGGACCGCGCAGGTGGAGACCGCGATCGCGGTGCAGCGGGCGTTGATGCGCCTGCCCGTCGAGCAACGCGCCGCGGTGGTAGCCGTCGACATGCACGGCTACTCCGTCGCCGACACCGCCCGGCTGCTCGGTGTCGCCGAAGGCACTGTCAAAAGCCGGTGTGCCCGCGCGCGGGCACGGCTCGCGCCGGTCCTGAGCTACCTCGACAAGGACACCGTCCCCGGCATGTCGCACACTGAGGCCGATGGCCGACGATCGCGACGACGCGGATGCTGATCCGCCGCACAAGCCCGCACATGCCGCCCGCCCGGGCGCCCGCCCGCTGAGGGTGGTCGCTGCGGCGGCCGGTGTGGCCGCGGTCGGCGTCGCTGTCGCACTCGGGACCGCCGCGCTCGTCAGCGAGCCCGCGCCCACCCCTAGCAGCCAGATCACCGCCCAGCACATCACGGTGTCGCGGCCGCCCGCGGCTATCCCGTTGTCCGATTCGCAGATCCTCGCGCTGCTCGACCACCCGCCGGACTACGGCCCGCTCGGCGATCCGCAGCGACGCGGGTCGTGCCTGACCGGCCTGGGGTACGCGGCCTCGGTCCGGGTGCTGGGCGCCCAGCCGATCGAGATCACCGGTCGCCCGGGCGTGCTGCTGATACTGCCCGGCGACACGCCCGACACGGTGGCGGCACTGGCGGTGGCGCCGACCTGCAGCTCGGCCAACACCGGGTTGCTGGCTGACAGGTCGGTCCCCCGTCCGTAGGATGCGTGGCGACCCGTCCCCGCCCGGCTTGGCCGCGCTTGCACGAGTGTGCTGGGAACAGCGCCGCCTACCCTGGCGTTCGAAGTGTCTGGACCCGGCTCGAAGTATCCGAAAGGCTCGTATGACCGCCAGCAGCCCTGTGCACAACGTGATCGTTATCGGCTCCGGACCGGCCGGGTACACCGCCGCGCTCTACACCGCCCGGGCGCAGTTGGCGCCGCTGGTGTTCGAGGGCACGTCGTTCGGCGGCGCGCTGATGACCACCACCGAGGTGGAGAACTACCCAGGTTTCCGCGACGGCATCACCGGCCCGGAGTTGATGGACCAGATGCGTGAGCAGGC
>NZ_LQOM01000012.1 GCF_002101595.1 Mycobacterium celatum | reverse complement strand
GCGCGGCGGGTCGCCACGCAAACTCGTGGCGATCGCGAGCGCGGCGAAGCCGGGCGCGGCGGGTCGCCACGCAAACTATTGCACCAGCCTGGCACGACGACCGATCGGGACACGCAGGACGACATCGGTGCCGCCGTCGGCGGCGTCGTGCATCCGCAGCGACCCGTCGAGTTCCGCGGATACCAGTGTCCGCACAATCTGCAGGCCCAGCCGATCGGACTGCTCGACGCTGAACCCGTCGGGCAGTCCGCGGCCGTTGTCGTGGACAACCACGTCGAGCCAGCGGGCCGAGCGCTCGGCGCGGATGGTGACCGCTCCTTGCGCGGCCTCCGGCTCGAAGGCGTGCTCGATGGCGTTCTGCACCAGCTCGGTGATCACCATGATCAGCGCCGTTGCGCGATCGGAGTCCAGGACGCCCAGCATGCCCACCCGGTTGATCCGGATCGGCGTGTCGACGGTCGCCACGTCGTTCATGATCGGCAGGATCCGGTCGATCACCTCGTCGAGGTTGACCTCCTCGTCGACCGACATCGACAGCGCGTCGTGCACCAACGCGATCGACGACACCCGTCGCACCGACTCGATCAGCGCTTCCCGACCTTCGGGGTTGGTCGTGCGGCGGGCCTGCAAGCGCAGCAGCGCCGCCACGGTCTGCAAGTTGTTTTTGACCCGATGGTGGATTTCGCGGATGGTGGCGTCCTTGGACATCAGCGCACGATCGCGGCGCTTGACCTCGGTGACGTCGCGCACCAGCACCGCAGCGCCGGCCGCAGCGCCGTGTACCACCAACGGCAGCGTGCGCAGCAGTACCGCCGCGCCGCCGGCGTCGACCTCCATCCGCATGCTCGCCCCACCCGCGAGCGAGTCCTGCACGTGGTCGGCCAGTTCCTGCGCCTCGAACGGGTCGGAGATCAGCGGCCGGGTGACCTCAATCAGGTTGTGACCCTCCAATTCCGAGGTCAACCCCATCCGGTGATAGGCCGACAGCGCGTTCGGGCTGGCGTAGGAGACCACACCGTTGACGTCCAAGCGGATGAACCCGTCGCCTGCGCGCGGGCTGGAGCGTGACATCGCCACGTCACCGACGTTGGGGAAGGTGCCTTCGGAGAGCATGTGGACCAGGTCCGCGGCACAGTCTCGGTAGGCCGTCTCCAACGGGCTGATTTGGCGGTCGGGCGCCACCGCGGTCTGATGGCTCAGCACCGCGACCACCCGCTCGCCGTAGCGGACCGGGACCGCTTCGACGTTGAGTCCGGTCTGCAGGCGCGAATCGTCTTGCACCGCAACGTTTCCGCGTTGGATCTTGCCGGATTCGAATGCCGCGACCACCAGCGGCACCTTCTCGGGGGGAAAGACGGTGCCGACGGCGTCGCGCAGCAGGACCGTCGGCGCGGTATTGGGCCGGCATTGCGCGACGCACACCAGCGCACCGTCGTCGCGGCGCACCCACATCAGGTAATCGGCGAAGGACAGGTCGGCCAGCAGCTGCCACTCCCCGACGACGGCATGCAGGTGGTCGACGGCATTACCCGGAAGAACTGTGTGTTCGGCGAGCAGGTCACCGAGAGTCGACATGTCTTACTCCCGGCTTCGACGGAGCCCTAGCTGATGACGGCGATGAGGTCGCCGGCCTGGATGACATCTCCCACCGATACGCTGACTTTGCTGACTGTGCCTGCGACTTCGGCCAGGACCGGAATCTCCATCTTCATCGACTCCAGCAACACCACGGTGTCGCCCTCGCTGACCTGGTCGCCCTCGTTGACCACGACTTCGAGCACGCTGGCCACGATCTCAGCGCGGACGTCCTCGGCCATCATCACCCCGTTCGTCACCCAGCCGGTCGCATTTCTGTCGCCTTATCGAACCACAACGGGCTGACGGCGGTGCGCCGAGAGTGGCCCCACCGCGAAGACCATCCGGATAAGCAAATCCCAAGATTCGTAAGCAAATCCATAGAGTCCGATCTGTGATCGTGTCGTGTTCGTCCTGTGACTATTGAATACCAGTGTTGCCTGAGTGACTTGAGTGTCTGAAGCGCTTTGGGTGCCTCAGTTGAGTGGAGGAGTAATTCTGTTGTCCGCGAACGTGTTTGCAATTCCGACGTCTTACGACCCACTGGTTCGAGCGGCTGCCGGCGCGGGACTCGCGCTGGCGGCATTTGCCGCGATCGGCTGCGGCAGCGGGGTTGCGGGGGCCACTCCCCAGCAACCTGTGCTCGTCGACGACCCGGTGCCCGCGCCCGCCCCTGCCGTTTCCGGCAACGGGGTGAACATCGCCAACGCGATCTTCGGTGAGCTGGGGAACCTGCTGAATGCCGTGCTGCCGGGTAGCGGTTCGCTGTTCATGCCCGCGACCTCTGACCCGAGCCTGCTCTCGCCGGCAGGGACGCTCCCGAGCACCCTGCCGCCGGGGACGACGGCTCCCGGCACTCTCGGCACGATGCCCCCCGGCACTCTCGGCACCCTTCCGCCGGGAGCGGCCGCTCCCGGCACCGCCTTGCCGGGCCAGACCCCGGCCTTGCCGGCGTATCCCGGTACCGTCATGCCCGGCCAGACCCCGGCGTTGCCGACAACCCCTGGCGCTCTCACGCCGGGCCAGGCCCCGACCTTGCCGACCTCTCCGGGCATCCCGGCGCCAGCGGCGACCAGCCCGACGATCCCGGCTCAGAACGTCCCGGTGGTGTAGCCCGGTCACCCGGCAACAGCGGCCGCATGAAAGACTGACCTGCCGGTAAAGGTGCAAGGAGGATCAGTCATGGCCAAGCGTGGCCGGAAGAAGCGCGACCGCAAGCACAGCAAGGCCAACCACGGGAAGCGGCCCAACTCCTAACGCTGCCGGCTCCGGATGATCGTGGTGCGACTGATCTCGAGCCGCAGCCGCTCGCGAAGGCCCTCCGGAGCCTTCTCGCCCCGGCATTTCATGGCGATCAGCGCCTTGATGCGCTCCTCGAGCCCGTAGTGCCGCAGGCATCCGGGGCATTCCTCGAGGTGCTGACGCAGTTTCTGTCGAGTCTCGGGAGTGCACTCTCCGTCGAGCAGCGTCCATACCTCGGCGAGCACTTGCGCGCAGTCGACGTCCGAGCTGGTGGCGCCGGAGTCGCAGGAGAAGTCGCTCACGACGACACCTCCTCCGGTGCCTGGTCACCGCGCAGGAAGCCCCGCTCCTTGGCGACGTCGGCCAACAAACCGCGCAGCTGGCGTCTGCCGCGGTGCAACCGCGACATCACTGTCCCGATTGGCGTGTCCATGATCTCGGCGATCTCCTTGTACGGGAAACCTTCGACGTCTGCGTAGTACACCGCCATTCGAAAATCCTCGGGCAAGGCCTGCAGTGCTTCTTTGATCTCGGTGTCCGGCAGCGACTCCAGCGCCTCGACCTCGGCGGAGCGCAAGCCCGTTGAGGAATGCTCAGCGGTGGCGGCCAGCTGCCAATCGGTGATCTCGTCGGTCGGATACTGGGCAGGCTGGCGCTGCTTTTTGCGGTAGTTGTTGATGTAGGTGTTGGTCAGAATGCGGTACAGCCACGCCTTGAGATTGGTGCCCGGCGTGAACGAGCGAAAGCCGGCGTAGGCCTTGACCATGGTTTCCTGGAGCAGGTCTTCGGCGTCGGCGGGATTGCGCGTCATGCGCAGCGCGCCACCGTAGAGCTGGTCCAGCAGAGGAATCGCGTCGCGTTCGAAGCGCGCCGTGAGCTGCTCGTCCGTTTCCTCCATCGGATCGGGTGCGGGCGCCTCTGGCCCTGTCGCGGCATCGCTGTCGGCCATCTTGGTTAACACAGTCCCTTCTGTCGGGGCATCACCGGACAGCCCGGGCACCAACACCGGACCCTCCAGCAGGCACATCGCCGTTGACACCAGACTCCCCTTCTGCCCAATCTAGAGGCTGCGACCGACAAGTGTCTTTTGGGTTTCTCCCGCAGAACCGCATCTGTCAACAGCATCGACCATCTCGCTATTTCCGGAGGCCGTTTAGCCGACCGCACTCCGGGGCCGGCGCGTCCAGCGCTAATGTGACGGCCATGTCTTTGAACGGCAAGACCATGTTCATTTCCGGTGCCAGCCGCGGAATCGGTCTGGCGATCGCCAAGCGGGCCGCGCGCGACGGCGCCAACGTCGCGCTGATCGCCAAGACCGCCGAGCCGCACCCCAAGCTGCCCGGAACGGTCTACACCGCGGCCAAGGAGCTCGAGGAGGCCGGCGGGCAGGCGCTGCCGATCGTCGGGGACGTCCGCGACGGCGACTCGGTCGAGGCGGCGGTCGCAAAGACCGTCGAGCAGTTCGGCGGCATCGACATCTGCGTGAACAACGCGTCGGCGATCAACCTGGGCTCCATCACCGAGGTGCCGCTGAAGCGGTTCGACCTGATGAACGGCATCCAGGTGCGCGGCACCTATGCGGTGTCGGCGGCCTGCATTCCGCACATGAAGGGCCGGGAGAACCCGCACATACTGACGCTGTCGCCACCGGTCCTGCTCGAACCGAAATGGCTCAAGCCCACGGCCTACATGATGGCCAAATTCGGAATGACGTTGTGCGCGTTGGGAATGGCGCAGGAATTGCGCGACGACCGGATCGCGTCCAACACGCTGTGGCCACGCACACTTGTCGCGACCGCCGCGGTGCAGAACCTGCTGGGCGGCGAGGAGGCGATGGCGCGGGCGCGCAAACCCGAGGTGTACGCCGACGCGGCGTACGTGATCCTCAACAAACCCGCCACCGAATACACCGGTAACTCGGTGCTGTGCGAGGACGTGTTGGTGGAGTCGGGCGTCACCGACCTGTCGGTGTACGACTGCACGCCGGGCGGCGAGCTCGGGGTCGACCTGTGGGTGGAGTCTCCCAACCCGCCGGGGTATGTCCAGCGCTAAAGCGACGCCGGCGCTGGCCGCGCTGTCCGCTGCCGGCGTGTCGCACGAGGTGGTCAAGTTCGGCCACGATCCGCAGGAACGTTCGTTCGGCGACGAGGCCGTCAGCGCGCTGACCGGGGCGGGCGACATTGCGGCCGAACAGATTTACAAGACGCTGGTGATCGCCGGGCCCGACGGGTTGGCGGTTGCGATACTGCCGGCGCTGGCGAGGTTGTCGCTGAAGGCGGCCGCTGCGGCACTAGGTCTTTCGCGCGCGACGATGGCCGACCGGGCCAGCGCGGAACGGGCTACGGGATATGTGGCGGGCGCAGTGTCGCCGTTCGGCCAACGCCGGGCGCTACCCACCGTCGTCGATGCCGACGCGCTGGGCTGGGAAAGGGTGTTTTGCAGCGCGGGCCGGCGCGGCTGGGACGTCGCAGTCGCGCCGGACGACCTGATCCGGCTCACCGGCGCGGTGACCGCAGCCATTCAAGCCTGATCCGAAACGACAAGCCGATACCCGAGGTCGATGTCCGCTTTGTCCAGCAGGTCGGCGTGGCGCTGTACCCACTCGCCGCTGGCCAGATCCGCGCGCAGCCGTGACAAGCCCTGCTGCAGTTGCGGTTTGGCCGTCAGCGCGAGCATCGACATCCCGGCTCTAACCGTCGGATCGAGGTATGCGTGCGGGCGGCGCCAGTAGGCTCCGCCGAATCCGTCGATGCAGTCGTGCGGGATGGCCACCGTCTGGATCGACGCATTGCCCAGCAGCGACACGAGTTTGGCGATGGGCACTGCCAGCCGGGTGTCGGTGTCGGCGGCGGCAGGAAGGTATTCGCGCAACAGCCAGAATTCGCGAAAGACGGTGTCGTCCCAGGTGAAAACCACGACGCGACGGCGGGCGACGCGGATCATCTCGGCGACGCCCGCCGCGACGTCGGACCAGTGGTGAATGGTCAGGATCGCCAGTGCGGCGTCGACGGCATCAGAGCGGATCGGCAGATGTTCGGCCATAGCACGAACTACCGGGGCGGCGCCGACGCTGCGTTGGGTGATCATGACCCGGCTCGGTTCGATCGCGACGACGGTGTTCGCCGGTTCGTAAGAACCGGTCCCGGCGCCGATGTTCGCGACGGTCGCCATACCGTCCAGCGCCCGGTTGATGGCCTTAGCGATGCGTGGATCGGGTTGGCGGGTAGCCGAATACGTGCGCCCGGCCCCGGTCGTATCGAATCAACGACTGGCCAGCATGGCATGCACGCTGTCCGCGAATGCCTTGGTGGTGAAACAGGCCGGCTCGGCGAACTCCTCCATCGTGAGCGCGTCGTGCCAGCCGGCGTCGGCGGCGGCGCGCAGCAGCGGCTTGGTCATCGCCACCGCATGCGGGGGCATCGCGGCCACTCGCGAGCACCATTCGTCGGCCGCCGCGAGAAGCTGGTCGTGCGCGACGACCTGCTGCACCAGCCCGAGCCGTTGCGCGGTGTGGGCGTCGATGTGCTCGCCGCGCAGGTAATAGGCCAGCGCACCCTGGTAGCCCAAACTGCGCGTCAGCGCCCAGCTGGTGCCGACCTCCGGGATCAGGCCGAGCCGGCCGAACGCGGGCACGATGACCGCGCGCTCGCTGGCGATGGTGATGTCACAGGTCAACGCCCAAGCCAAGCCGACGCCGGCGGCGGCGCCGTTGAGGGCGGCCACAAAGATGGTGTCCGATCCGGCGATAAGCCTTGCGATACCTCCGAATTCACGGCGAATCCAGCGCCAGACGTCCGCGACGCCCTCCGGTTGGGTCAACTGCTCGGTCGCCGTGCGCATCATCTTCAGGTCGCCGCCGGCGGAAAAGCCCGGGTCGGCGCCGGTCAGCACCACGGCGCGAATACTCGAGTCCGCGGTGAGCTCCTCGAGCGCACGCCGCAGTTGCCGAACCAGCGGCGCGGAAAGCACATTGAGCCGGTCGGGTTCGTCGAGGGTCACCACCGCGCGGTCACCGCGGCGGTCAACTCGGATCCGCTGTGGTGCTTGCGGATCGTCGCCGTCGGCAACCATGCTGTTGTAGAGCGATTCCGTCACGTGCCGTCCTCCTTTGTGCTCAACGCCATCCATGCGGCGTCGGCGAATTCTTTGATGACCGCATTGGGCATTTCCGGCTCGTGGCCGGCGATCCAATGCCGGCTGAACTCTTGCGCGGGACCGAACCATAACGCCGCGGTGACGCCGGGTTGTATCGGCCGCAGCACGCCGTAGGCATGATGCGGTCGCCACCAGTCGTAGATGGCGGTGAAGAAGAGGCGATTGGAGTCGCGCAGGGCGGGGCTGTCGAGGCGGTCGCCGAGCAGCAACGCCGCCTCGGTCCGGTTGGCCGCCACCCAGCGCAGGTGATGTTCGACGCCGCCTCGGATTCCGCCCTCGGCGGTGGCGTGTGCGCGCAGCATGGCGATGAAGCCCGCCTGGTATTCGCCCATCACCTGGGCATAGACCGCCGCGGCCAGCGCCGCCTTGTCCGGGAAATGGTGATACAGCGCCCCCACGCTCACGTTCGCCTCGCGCCGAACCTCGTCCAGCGTCGCGGCCAGTGCGCCGTCGGCGGCGAACCGGCGCCGCGCCACTTCGAGCAGCTTGCCTCGCGCATCCGTCCTAGGCACGAGAAATAATCTAACAGAACAGAGTAATCCTCGGTAAGATTTTGGCCTCCGAGGACAAGGGCCCGCCGGAAGTTGGGCGGTTGAGGACGTCGTCGCGCCGCGGTGCCGCTGCCAAAGTGAACCGCACGTCCCTTGCAGAGAGGTAAATCTACATGACAACGCAAATCCACCCCGACGGCGACGTCGCCGTGTGGCGCGACAAGAAGCGCTACCTGTGGCTGCTGGGCCTGGTCGTGCCCACCATGCTGTTCCTGATCCTGCCCATCGTGTGGGGTCTCAACAGGCTCGGCTGGCACACCGGATCGCAGCTGCCGTTCTGGATCGGGCCGATCCTGCTGTACGTGCTGCTACCGACTCTTGACTTGTGGGTCGGCTCGGATGGCCAAAACCCGCCGGACGAGGTGATGCAGGAGTTGGAGAATGACAGGTTCTACCGCTATTCGGTCTACGCCTATATTCCGTTCCAATACGCCAGCACCATCCTGGGCGCCTATTTGTTCACCGCCTCGGATCTGAGCTGGCTCGGATTCGACGGGTCGCTGGGCTGGCTGGGCAAGATCGGTGTGGCGATGACAGTTGGTGTTGTGGGCGGTGTCGGCATCAACACCGCGCACGAACTCGGCCACAAGCGAGATGAGTTGGAGCGCTGGCTGTCCAAGATCACCCTGGCCCCGGTGTGCTACGGGCACTTCTACATCGAGCACAACCGCGGGCATCACGTGCGGGTGGCCACCCCTGAGGACCCGGCGTCGTCCCGCTTCGGTGAGACGTTCTGGGAGTTCTTGCCGCGCACCGTGTTTGGTAGCCTGCGTTCGGCGTGGAGCCTGGAGGCGCAGCGGTTGCGCCGGCTGAACAAGAGCCCGTGGCATCTGTCCAACGACGTGCTCAACGCCTGGCTGATGTCGGTGGTGTTCTGGGCGGTGCTGCTCGCGGTGTTCGGCCCGGCGCTGATCCCGCTGCTCATCATCCAGGCGATCTACGGCGCGTCGCTGTTGGAGTCGGTGAACTACCTCGAGCACTACGGCCTGGTGCGCCAGAAGCTGGACAACGGGCGCTACGAGCGCTGCACGCCGCAGCACAGCTGGAACTCCGACCACATGGTCACCAATTTGTTCCTGTATCACCTGCAGCGCCACAGCGATCACCACGCCAACCCGACGCGCCGCTACCAGACGCTGCGCAGCATGGAGGGCTCGCCGAATCTGCCGGCCGGTTACGGCTCGCTGATCGCGGTGACGTACTTCCCGCCGGTCTGGCGGCGGCTGATGGACCACCGGGTGCTCGAGCACTACGACGGCGACATCACCCGGGCCAACATCCACCCGCGTGTGCGTGGCAAGGTGCTGGCCCGCTACGGGGCGGTGGCGGCCTGATGGCCGCCTACCGCTGCCCGGGCTGCGGCTACGTCTACGAGGAAGCCAACGGCGCTGCCCGCGAAGGCTTTCCGGCCGGCACACGCTGGGACCACATTCCTGACGACTGGTGCTGCCCTGATTGTGCAGTCCGCGAGAAGGTCGACTTCGAACCGATAGGAGTGACTCAATGACCGACTACAAGCTGTTCATGTGTGTGCAGTGCGGCTTCGAGTACGACGAGGCCAAGGGCTGGCCGGAAGACGGTATCGCGCCCGGCACTCGCTGGGACGACATCCCCGATGACTGGAGCTGCCCGGACTGCGGAGCGGCCAAGTCCGACTTCGAGATGGTAGAAGTCGCACGGGCATGACACGCAGGCAGAGCAAAGGCCCCAAAACCACTGGGTTTTGGGGCCTTTGCGTTTCCCCCCATTGGATGGCCGCCCGGTGGGGCTACCGGGCGGCACCCCTCGGCGCGATGCCCTACCGGCGCACCCCTCGAGCGGCGGATGCGCGCAACAGGCCCAGGCGCAGCTCACGGGCTTTCGCGGCAACGGCCTCGGACGTCTCGATCGGTACGGCACCCACCACGCGCCCGTCGGCGGGGTTGCGTACGACGATGGTCGACGCGTCGGTCTTGTGCTCGGTCGCGGTCACGGTGAGATCGTGCAGCCGCGCGGAGCGAGCCGCCTAGAGTAGCCGACTACCTAAGTTTGGCCGGCTTCTACAGCAGCGTCGCCTGTTCGGGCTGTGGCTCGGCCGGCTCGATCAGCTCGGGCCCGTTGTTGCGCACGTTGTTGACCAGAGTTGAGATCTCGCGCATCCGGATGCCGCGCACGTCGGGCGGGCCGGCCAGCAGTTCGTCGTCGGGCGGGGCATCGGGATCCAGCCAACGGTCCCAATCCTTTTCGGCCACCACCAGCGGCATCCGGTCGTGGATCTCGGCAAGCTCGCCGACCGCGTCGGTGGTGATGATCGTGCAACTCAGCAACGGCGAAGCATCCTTGTCGGGCTTCCACACCTCCCACAGTCCCGCCATGAACAGCGGCTCCCCGTCCTCGCGGTACATGTAGAACGGCGTCTTGCGGGTCTTCTTGCCCTCGGGGTTCGCCCGCCACTCGTAGTAGCCGTCCATCGGAACCAGGCACCGCTTGGATTTGGCGCTGGCACGGAACGCCGGCGACGCGGTGACCTTGTCGGCGCGGGCATTGATCAGCTGTGGGCCCTTGGACTCCGGAGCGCCGTCGGGTCCCGCTTTGGCCCACGGCGGCACCAGCCCCCAGCGCATCAGCCGCACCCGCCGGGTCGGCTCGTCGTCGGGTTCGTCGTGGCGGCGCACCACGGTGGTGACGGTCGTGGTGGGTGCGACGTTGTAGTTGGGCGCGGCGCTCTCCGACGCGCGCGCCTCGTTGATCGCCTGGATCTTCTCGGCCAGGGCAGCGGGGTCGGTGGTGACCGCGAATCGTCCGCACATACCTCCCATCGTGCCTGAGGGACTGGGCGGCGACCCGTCGCGCCCGGCTTCGCCGCGCTTGCGATCGCCGCGTACGCGATGATGGATGCATGAGCACCTGGCCGGCCCCGACAATGCCGTCGCCCGTCAAGGCGACGGTGACTGTGCCGGGCTCGAAATCCCAGACCAACCGGGCGTTGGTGCTCTCGGCGCTGGCCAGCGGCGCGTCGACGATCAGCGGCGCACTGCGCAGCCGCGATACCGACCTGATGATCGGCGCCCTGCAGACATTGGGGCTGCGGGTCGACGGGGCGGAGTCCGAACTGACGGTCAGCGGGCGCATCGCCCCCGCCCCGGATGCCCGGATCGATTGCGGGCTGGCCGGCACCGTACTGCGGTTCGTGCCGCCGCTGGCCGCGCTGGGCGCCGCGACGGTCATTTTCGACGGCGACGAGCAGGCCCGGATCCGGCCGATCGCCCCGTTGCTGGACGCGCTGCACGGCCTGGGTGTCGACGTCGACGGCGACCGGATGCCGTTCCGGGTGCGCGGCGCCGGATCGGTCCGCGGCGGCACCGTGGCGATCGACGCGTCGGCGTCGTCGCAGTTCGTCTCCGGGCTGCTGTTGTCCGGCGCGTCGTTCACCGAGGGATTGACCGTCCAGCACAACGGTGCGGCGCTGCCGTCGGCGCCGCACATCGCGATGACGGTGGCGATGCTGCGTCAGGCCGGCGTCGACGTCGACGACTCCACGCCCAACCGCTGGCGGGTGCGTCCGGGCCCGGTCGCGGCGCGACACTGGGACATCGAACCGGACCTGTCCAACGCCGTCCCGTTCCTGGCGGCGGCGGTGGTCAGCGGCGGCACGGTGCGCATCACCGGCTGGCCGGCCGCGGCCATCCAACCCGCCGACGCCATCCTCGCCATCCTGCGACAACTGGATTCGGTTGTGATGCAATCCGATTCGTATCTCGAGGCGCAGGGCCCAACGTCATACGGTGGGTTCGACGTCGACCTGCGCGATGTCGGTGAACTCACCCCGGCGGTCGCGGCGCTGGCGGCGCTGGCCGCCCCGGGCTCGGTGTCACGACTGAGCGGCATCGCACATCTGCGCGGCCACGAAACCGACCGGCTCGCTGCGTTGAGCGCCGAGATCAACCGGCTGGGCGGCAACTGCCAGGAGACTCCGGACGGTCTGGAAATCACCTCTACGCCACTGCATTCCGGCATCTGGCATTCCTATGCCGATCACCGGATGGCGACGGCCGGCGCCATCGTCGGCCTGCGCGTACCCGGTGTCGAGGTGGACGACATCGCCACCACCGCCAAGACGCTGCCGCAGTTTCCGCGGCTGTGGGCCGACATGGTCCGGGAGTCTCGCGGTTGAGGCCGGGCGACTACGACGAATCCGACGTCAAGATCCGGTCCGGGCGCGGCTCGCGCCCGCGGACCAAGACCCGCCCCCGCCACGCCGACGCCAAGCCCGCCATGGTGGTCAGCGTCGACCGCGGCCGCTGGGGTTGTGTGCTGGGCGGCGACCCCGACCGTCGGGTCACCGCGATGCGGGCACGCGAACTGGGCCGCACACCGATCGTCGTCGGCGACGACGTCGATCTGGTCGGCGACCTGTCCGGCCGACCCGATACCCTGGCGCGCATCGTCCGGCGCGGGCCACGCCGAACGGTGTTGCGCCGCACCGCCGATGACACCGACCCGACCGAACGGGTGGTCGTTGCCAACGCCGATCAGCTGCTGATCGTGGTCGCGCTGGCTGATCCGCCGCCGCGCACCGGCCTGGTCGACCGGGCGCTGATTGCCGCCTACGCCGGCGGGCTCACGCCGATCCTGTGCCTGACCAAGACCGATCTGGCGCCCGCCGAGCCGTTCGCCGCCCAGTTCGCCGACCTGGATCTCACCGTGGTCACCGCGGGCCGCGACGACCCGCTGGACGCCGTCGCTCCCCTGCTGTCCGGGAAAGTGACCGTGCTGCTTGGCCACTCCGGGGTAGGCAAGTCGACGTTGGTGAATCGACTTGTGCCGCAAGCAGATCGGGCGGTCGGCGAAGTCACCGAGATCGGCAGGGGCCGGCACACGTCGACGCAGTCGGTGGCGCTGCCGTTCGGCAGCTCGGGCTGGGTGATCGACACCCCGGGAATCCGCTCGTTCGGGCTGGCACACATCGAACCCGACGACGTGATGTTGGCGTTTTCCGACCTGGCCGAGGCTGTTTCGGATTGTCCGCGCGGCTGCGGGCATATGGGCCCACCCTCCGACCCGGAGTGCGCATTGGACACGTTGGCTGGATCCGCCGCCCGCCGTGTCGCCGCCGCCCGGCGCCTGCTGGCAGTGCTGCGCGAAACCTGATGGCCCCTAACGGCGCGAGCGTGCGTGTCCCCGGTCGACACGCCGCCTAAAAAGCCGGGTTTACGCACGCTCGCGGAGTAGGGCCAGCCACATGGGCTGGCTTGACTGTGTTGCAATCATCGTCATGACGCCGCAACAGCCTTTGACGATGCCGCTCGAAGATACGATGCGCACCCAACGCTCGATCCGTCGGCTCAAGAGTGACCCCGTTGACGACTCACTCGTGCTCCAACTTCTGGAGCTGGCCACGAGGGCACCGACCGGTTCGAACGCGCAGAATTGGGAGTTCATCGTCGTCAAGGACCGCGAAGTGTTAGCGAAATTGGGCCGGTTGAATCGCAGAGCGATCAAACTGGTTGGCCGGGTCTACCAACGTTCCTCTGAACGCAGGGGTGATGAAAAGATGCTCCGGCTCTTCAAAGCAGTGCAATGGTAGGCGGATCACTTCGACGAGATCCCTGTCGTGATTGTGGCGTGCCTCAAGGGCGTCATCCCACCCTGGCCGACGGTGGCAACGAGCAGTGCCTACGGTTCCATTTACCCTGCGGTGCAGAATCTCTTGCTGGCCGCGCGTGCGGCCGGCTTGGGTGCCGGGCTCATCACCGTGCCGCTGTGGAGCAAGCTGCTGGCGAGACGCGCCCTGGGCCTGCCGTGGAATGTCACGCCGTGCGCGGTAATACCGCTTGGCTGGCCGATCGGCAGATACGGCCCCACGACGCGTCGGCCGATCGGAGAAGTTGTCTCGCTCGACAGTTACGGCAATCGGGCGTTTCGATAGCCCGAGCGTGCGTAAAACCGGTTATTTAGGCGGCGTGTCGACCGGGGACACGCACGCTCGCGCCGGAGGAGGGGGTGCGCTTGCTGCGGCGCCAGCCCCGCACGGTGGCGATCGCGGTTCTCAGGCCGCGGCGCCGGCCAGTGGCCGGATCGGTGCCAAGCATCCCCGGCTCCAGTTCGGCGTATATCCGCTCGCTGCGGGTCTCGGGCGCGTTGTCAGCGGTGTCGCGCAGGTACTTGTCCGGCAACGACAGCTTGGCGATGGTCCGCCATGTCTTCGCGTACTGCAGCAGGAATGGGCCCGTCGTGTAGGGCAGGTCGTACTTGTCGCAGACTTCCCGCACCCGCACCGAAATTTCGGCCAGCCGGTTGCTCGGCAGGTCCGGATACAAGTGATGCTCGATCTGGTGGCACAGGTTGCCGCTCATGAACCGCATCACCGGGCCCGCATTGAAGTTGGCGCTGCCTAGCATCTGCCGCAGATACCAGTGCCCCTTCGTTTCGCCGATCATGTCGGTCTTGGTGAATTTCTCTGCGCCATCGGGGAAATGCCCGCAGAAGATCACCGCGTTGGACCACAGGTTGCGGATCACGTTGGCCACCGCGTTGGCCTTCAAGGTCGACATGTACGTCGCACCGGGGGACAGCCAGGTCAGCGCCGGGAAGGCGACGTAGTCCTTGAACACCTGGCGACCGGCCTTGGTCAAGAACTCCTCTGCCCGCTGGCGGGCTTCTTCGTTATCCATCCGGCGCTTGACGATCTTGCCGATCTCCACATGCTGCAAGCCGACGCCCCATTCGAAGAGGAGGGCGAGCAGGGTGTTGTAAACCAGGTTGAAGATGTTGAACCGTTTCCAGGGCTGATCCCGGGTCACGCGCAGCAGCCCGTAGCCGACGTCGTCGTCCATGCCGAGGATGTTGGCGTACTTGTGGTGGACGAAGTTGTGGGTGTACCGCCAATGCTTGGACGACCCGGTCATGTCCCACTCCCACGTTGAGGAGTGGATCTCCGGGTCGTTCATCCAGTCCCACTGGCCGTGCATGACGTTGTGGCCGATCTCCATGTTCTCGACGATCTTGGCCACGCCCAGCGTGGCCGCGCCGGCCCACCAGGCCGATCGCCGCTTGCTTGCCGCCAGCAGCACGCGGCCGGCGACTTCCAGCGTGCGCTGAAACACGATGGTGCGGCGGATGTAGCGGGAGTCGCGCTCGCCGCGAGAGTCTTCGATGTCGTGGCGAATGGCGTCCAGCTCGGTGGCCAGATTCTCGATGTCGGTATCCGTCAGATGGGCGAATACTTCGATGTCGCTAATCGCCATGGGTTTTTGCCTTCCTGCAGTCTTGCAGTTCCTGACCTACGCTATCGTAACCTACGAATCCGTAGGTTACCTGTGAGTAGCAGTTAAATTTCCAGTACACAGTCGCCCGACGCCGCCGAAATACAGGTCTGGACCCGGGTTCCGGGTTCGTGTTCCACACCGGTTCGCAGGTCGCGGACGTGACCCTCCACCAGCCCCACGACACACGATTGGCAGATGCCCATCCGGCAGCCGAACGGCATCTGCACGCCCACCCGCTCGCCGGCATCCATCAGCGAGGTCGCCGCGTCGGCGACGGCGGTTTTCCCGCTTTTCGCGAAGGTGACGGTCCCGCCCGCCCCGACCGGCGCGGCGCGTGACACCGCGAACCGTTCCAGGTGCAACCGCTCGGCGACACCGGCCGCCGACCAGACCCGCTCGGCGGCGTTGAGCATCGCCTCGGGCCCGCAGGCCCAGGTGTGACGCTCTTTCCAGTCGGGCACCTGGTCGTCGAGGCGGCTCAGGTCGAGCCGGCCCTGGCTGCGCGTGGTACGCACCCGCAGCTGGTAGCCCGCGTGGTCGCGGGCCAGCTGCTCAAGCTCGCCGGCGAACAGCACGTCTGCCGCCGTGGGCGCCGAATGCAGGTGGACCACGTCGGTGATCTGGTCGCGGCGCACCAGTGTGCGCAGCATCGACATCACCGGGGTGACGCCCGACCCGGCGGTGACGAACAGCACGGCCGGTGGCGCCGGATCGGGCAGCACGAAGTTGCCCTGTGGCGCGGCCAGCCGCACGATCGTGCCGGGCGCGACGCCGGCGACCAGGTGGGTGGACAGGAAGCCCTCTGGCATCGCCTTGACGGTGATGGTGACGGTGCGGTCACCGGTCACCGGGCTGGAGGTCAGCGAGTAGGACCGCCATCGCCACCGCCCGTCGACCAGCAGCCCGATCCCGATGTATTGACCCGGCTGATAGTCGAAGGAAAAGCCCCAGCCCGGCTTGATCACCAGCGTCGCCGAGTCCTCGGTCTCGCGGCGCACGTCCAGGACGCGGCCGCGCAGCTCGCGGGCCGACCACAGCGGGTTGGCCAGATGCAGATAGTCGTCGGGCAGCAGCGGCGTGGTGATCCGCGCGGCCAGCTTGCGCAGTGCGTGCCAGCCCGGATGGCGCTCCGCCCCGACGACGGTGGCAGGACGGGTATCGACGACGTCAGCAGTGATCTTCGCGATTTTCTTGCTCATTTGGGAAGCTCCCTGCTCACGGGGCGAGAGCGGTGTACACACCCGCCCGATCTGACCTACGGTACCGTAACCTACGCTTCCGTATCCAGTCCTTCAGAGCAGTTCGAGCAGGAACGGCAGCTCCTGGGTGGCATACCAGGCCAGATCGTGATCCTGGGCGTCGCCGACTGCCAGTTCGGCGTCCTCGTCGCCGAGGTCGGCCGCATCGATGACTGCGATCGCCCGGGTCACGTCCGCCTCGGCGGCGGCGTTGTCGACGAACGCGGCGACGACATTCTCGATGGCCACCGGCTCGCCGAGGCGAACCACGGCGTCGTCGAGATCCGGGCGCAGCGTGACGTTTGCTGGGTCCTTTATGTCGGCGACCAGCACCGCGCGCCGCGGCGGCAGTTCGTCGGCCGCGCTGGACAACAGCCGCAGCGAGGCCAACGCCGCATCCCGCAGGGCAACCTCGCCGAGTTCGTCGTCGTCGCCCTCGGCGTACGCCTCGCGCAGCGACGGCGTCACGGCGAACGCGGTGCCGTTGACCGGCCACAGGGAACCGTCGGCGACCAATTGCTGCAGCATGGCCAGCGTGGCCGGGATGTACACCCGCATCTACCGCGCCGCTTCCAACAGCTCGTCGAGCGATTCGCTCAACAAGCCCGGCAGTACGTCGACGTCGCTCATCGCATCCCGGTCGGCGTTGATGCCGAAATACAGCATGCCGTTGTAGGACGTGACCCCGATCGCCAGCACCTGCTTATTCAGCAGCGGCGGCACCGCATAGGTTTCCAGCAACTTGGCGCCGGCGATGTACATCTGCGCCTGGGCGCCCGGCGCATTGGTGATCAACAGGTTGAACGCCCGTCCACCGAAGCTGGGCAGGCTGGTGGCGACCCGGATGCCCATCGCGTGCAGGGTCGGCGGTGCGAAACCCGACAACGTCACGATGCTGCGCGCGTCGACCAGGCTTCCCGCGGCCGGATTCGATTCGGTGGCGTGCGCGATCTGAGACAGCCGTACCACGGCGTTGCCCTCGCCGACCGGCAAGTCGACCAGGAACGGCGCCACCTCACTGATCGCCTGACCGCGGCCGGCCGAGTCGAACGATTCGTCGACGTACACCGACAGCGGGGCCATCGCCCGCACCGTCGCCGTCGGCGCTACCGCTTCGCCGCGTGACAGCAGCCAGTTGCGCAACGCTCCGGTGATCACGGCCAGCACCACGTCGTTGACGTCGCATTCGTAGCGGGCCCGCACCGTCCGGTAGTCCTCCAGGCGTCCGCGCGCGACGGTGAATCGCCGGTTGCGTGACACCGTGGTGTTCAGCGGGCTGCTGGGCGCCCTCCCGCGCGCGAGCGTGCGCGCCACGTCGAACAGCCGGCGCCCGACGTCGACCAGTTGCTCGGAATTGGTTGCCAGCTCGGTGATTCCGGACCGGACGGCCTGCAGCTGCACGCCGGGGCGGATGGCCCACTCGCCGATGGCACCCAACAGCAGCCGGGCGGTGCCGGGTTCGCGGGCCGGCACCCAGATGTCCTCGGGGAACGGCGGCGGGCGCCGTGTCCGGTCGGCGATGACGTGGCCGATCTCCAGCGCACTCAGCCCGTTGATCAGCGCCTGATGCGACTTGGTGTACAGCGCGATACGGTTCTTGGTCAGCCCCTCGACGAGGTACATCTCCCACAGCGGCCGCGACTTGTCGAGTGGTCGGGCGGCCAGCCGGGCGATCAGTTCGTGCAGCTGCTCGTCGCTGCCCGGCGACGGCAGCGCCGAACGCCGCACGTGGTAGGTGATGTCGAAGTCGCGGTCGTCGATCCATACCGGCCGGGCCAGCCCCATGGTGACTTCCTGGACCTTCTGTCGATACCGCGGTACCTGCGGCAGCCGTTGCTCGACGGTGGCCAGCAGCGTCTCGTAGCTCAGCCCGGCGCGCGGCCGGCGCAGGATCGACAGCGAGCCGACGTACATCGGGGTGGCGGTGTTCTCCAGCCGATAGAAGGAGGCGTCCGATGGGGACAGTCGCCTCACGTCCGGTCTCCCTCTTGCCAATTCGCCGATATCGTCGCTCACGGTAACCGCCGCGCGGGTGCCTGTGCAGCGCGGGTACGCGGACGCGGCGGTTGTGCGATGATCGTCACACGCGGCGATCGCGAGCGCGGCACAGCCGGGCGCAACGGGTCGCTGCAACAGGAACGTCTGCCACTCTCCAGCAGGCTTGCTTGGTTTTGCCCGCCCGACATCACTGGAGAGCGCTGTGCACAGTGTCCGTCCCGTCGTCGACTACGAACCGCCGCCACGAGACCTCCGGCAATGCCGGCCACCGTCGGCCACCCCGTTGCGGCGCCCGAATACCCGTCCGCCGCAGGGATTTCCGGGGCGCCCCCAGGCGACTAGCGTGCCCCCACAGATGCGGCAGGCGGCCATCTTCGCCGATGCGGCACTGCGCCGCGTCTTGGAGGTCATGGACCGCCGCCGCCCGGCGGCGCAGTTGCAGGGCCTGCTGGACAGCGGTCTCGTCGACTCGGTGCTCGCCGCCACCCGGGCCACGGCCGGTCGAGTCGCCAGCGACGACGGCGCGGCGGCGGTGCTGCGACGGCTGCGGCTGCAGGCGGTGAGTCCGACCGCCGCCGAGGTGTTCGGCACCTACAGCCGCGGGCACCGCGTGCACGCCGTGGCCTGCCGGGTCGAGCGGCAGGCCGACACCCGGTGGCAGCTTGTGGCGCTGCACATCGGCTGAATGCGCTATGCCGCAGCGCGTGCGGCCGCCACCACCGGTCCGCCGGTGAACCGCGTCACCAGCGGGCCGACGATCGCCATCACGAAGACGTACGACGTGGCCAGCGCGGCCATGCCGGGGATCGACGAGCCGACCAGGCCGATGATGATCAGCGAGAACTCACCGCGGGCGATCAGCGCTGTACCGGCGCGCAGCTGACCCCGTCGCGCCACCCCGTCGCGCCGGGCAGCGAACACTCCGGTGGCCAGCTTGGTGGCCGAGGTGACGGCGGCCAGCGCCAGTGCCACCGGAAGCATCGGCAGCAGGTGCTCCGGGTCCACCGTGAGCCCGACCCCCAGGAAGAAAATCGCGGCGAACAAGTCACGCAGCGGGCCGAGCACGCGACGAGCCCGTGAGGCTGTCTCACCGGTCAGCGTGAGGCCGACAAGGAATGCGCCGACGGCCGCCGACGCGTGCACGGATTCGGCCACCGCCGCCACGATGAGCGTGATGCCGAGCACCCGCAGCAGCAGCTGTTCGGAATCAGGATGGGTGACCAGCCGGCCGACGTGATGGCCCCACCGGTAGGACGCGGTGAACGCCACCACCAGCGCGGCGATCGCTACCGCCATGCCGCCCAGCGCGTGCAGCCAGGAGCCGCCCGATGCCAGCACCGCGAACAGCGGCAGGTAGCCCGCCATTGCGAAGTCCTCGAGCACCAGCACCGACAGCACCGCCGGGGTCTCGCGGTTACCTACCCGGTGCAAGTCCTCCAGCAGCCGCGCGATCACCCCGGACGACGACACGGAGGTGACGCCGGCCAGCGCCAGGATGCCGACTCCGCTGAATCCCAGCAGCCAGCCGGCCACCGCGCCGGGCGCGGCGTTGAGCACGACGTCGACAGCGGCCGACGGCAGATGCCGGCGTAGGCTGCTGGCGAATTCGACCGCCGAGAATTCCAGCCCCAGCGTGAGCATCAGCAGCACGACCCCGATTGGGGCGCCGGTGGTGATGAAGTCGCTGGCGGCGGCAACCTGGGCGATGCCGCCGTTGCCCAGCGCCAGGCCGGTCACCAGATACACCGGTATCGGCGACAACGCGAAGCGGCGGGACACCGCGCCCAGGACGGCAAGCAGGGTGAGGATGACGCCGAGCTCTAACAGCGGCGCCACCGAAACCTGCATGGCTCAGCCCTTATCGACGATCTGCTCGACCGCGCCGATGCCGTCTTCGGTGCCGATGACCACCAGCACGTCACGCGCCCGCAGGATCTCGGCTGGCCCCGGCGAGGCGAGCACCTCCTCGTTGCGGACGATCGCGACGATCGAGGCCCCGGTGCGGGTGCGGGCCTGGGTGTCGCCGAGTGGGCGGTTCACGAAGGGGCTGCCCGGCGCGATGTGCACCTGCCCGGCCTCCAGGCCCGGCACTTCGCGGGTGAGTTCGGTGAACCGCTCGGCGATCCGCGGTGCGCCCAGGATCTGAGCGACGGCGTCGGCCTCTTCGTCGGTGAGGCTGAAGACGGGCTGCGCCTGGTCGGGGTCGTCGCGCGCGTACAGGACGATCTCGAAGTCGCCGCTGCGCCGGGCGACGATGCCGATCCGGTCGCCGTCGTGGTTGGTGAACTCGTAGCGCAGACCGATGCCGGGCAGCAGCACCTCTTTGACGTCCACGGCGACCTACCGTCGCTTGGTCGATTTGGGTGGTTTGGCCCCCCGGCCTTGCCGGCGCGCAGCCTCGCGCCGTTCGCGGCGACTGGCGCCAGCCGTCACCTTCTGCGCCCCGCCGCCGTTGTGCTGCACCTGCGCCGAGCCGTCCTCGGCGGGACCGGAGTAGGTGAGCGCGCGCGACTCGTCCTCAATACCCTTGGCGCGCAACGCACTTGGCGCAGTCTGCCGCGGCTCGGCAGGCGGTCCGGCGCGCTGCTGGGCGCCGGCCGCCGCGGCGGTGGCGAACTCGGCCAGGTCTTCCGGCTCGGCCACCGGGGCCACCTCCGGCGGCGGCACCGCTTCGACGGTGACGTTGAACAGGAAGCCGACCGACTCCTCCTTGAGGCCCTCGAGCATGCCGACGAACATGTCGTAGCCCTCGCGTTGGTACTCGACCAGCGGATCGCGCTGGGCCATCGCGCGCAGGCCGATGCCCTCCTTGAGGTAGTCCATCTCGTAGAGGTGCTCGCGCCACTTGCGGTCGATGACGTTGAGCAGCACGTTGCGTTCCAGTTGGCGCATGGCGCCGGGACCGGCGAGCTCCTCGAGCTCGGCTTCCCGTGCGGCATAAGCCCTTTCGGCGTCCTTGATCAGCGCGTCGAGCAGCTCCTCGCGGGTCAGCTCGCCGGGCTCGCCTTCGGCGTCGGGGTCGAACAGGTCCTTGTGGTCGATGCCGACGGGGTACAGCGTCTTCAGTGCGTCCCACAGCTTGGCCAGGTCCCAGTCCTCGGCGTAGCCCTCGGCCGTGGCGCCGTCGACGTAGGCGGTGATCACGTCGACGAGCATGTCGTGGGCCTGCTCCTGCAGGTTCTCGCCCTCCAGGATGCGACGACGCTCAGCGTAGATCACCTTGCGCTGCTGGTTCATCACCTCGTCGTACTTGAGGACGTTCTTTCTGACCTCGAAGTTTTGCTGCTCGACCTGGGTCTGGGCACTCTTGATCGCCCGGGTGACCATTTTGGCCTCGATCGGCACGTCGTCGGGCAGGTTGAGCCTGGTCAGCAGCGACTCCAGTGCGGCACCGTTGAACCGCCGCATCAGCTCGTCGCCCAGCGACAGGTAGAACCGGGACTCGCCGGGGTCGCCCTGGCGGCCGGAGCGGCCGCGCAGCTGATTGTCGATGCGACGGGCCTCGTGCCGCTCGGTGCCCAGCACGTACAATCCGCCGGCCTCGATGACCTGCTTGGCCTCCTCGGCGGCCTCGGCCTTGACCTGGGGCAGCACTTCGTGCCAGGCCTCTTCGTATTCCTCGGGGGTTTCCACCGGATCGAGGCCCTGCTCGCGCAGCCGCTTGTCGGTGAGGAAGTCGACGTTGCCGCCCAGCACGATGTCGGTGCCGCGGCCGGCCATGTTGGTGGCGACCGTGACCGCGCCGCGCCGGCCCGCCTCGGCGACGATGCCGGCCTCCTGCTCGTGGTATTTGGCGTTCAGCACGTTGTGCGGAATGCGTCGCTTGGTCAGCAGCCGCGACAGATACTCCGAGCGCTCGACACTGGTGGTGCCGATCAGCACCGGCTGGCCCTTTTCGTAGCGTTCGGCGATGTCGTCGGCGACGGCGAGGTACTTGGCTTCCTCGGTCTTGTAGATCAGGTCGGACTGGTCGGTGCGGATCATCGGCTTGTTGGTCGGGATGGGCACCACACCGAGCTTGTAGATCTCGTGCAGCTCGGCCGCCTCGGTCTGGGCGGTGCCGGTCATCCCGGCGAGCTTGTCGTAGAGCCGGAAGTAGTTCTGCAGCGTGATCGTGGCCAGCGTCTGGTTCTCGGCCTTGATCTCGACGTGCTCCTTGGCCTCGATGGCCTGGTGCATGCCCTCGTTGTAGCGGCGGCCGTAGAGCACCCGCCCGGTGAACTCGTCGACAATGAGGACCTCGCCGTCGCGGACGATGTAGTCCTTGTCGCGCTGGAACAGCTCCTTGGCCTTGATCGCGTTGTTGAGGTAGCTGACCAACGGCGAGTTGGCGGCCTCGTAGAGGTTGTCGATGCCGAGCTGGTCCTCGACGAACTCGACGCCGAGCTCGTGCACGCCGATGGTGCGCTTGCGCAGGTCGACCTCGTAGTGGACGTCCTTTTCCATCAGCGGCGCCAGCCGGGCGAACTCCGTGTACCAGTTCGAGCTGCCGTCGGCGGGCCCGGAGATGATCAGCGGTGTGCGGGCTTCGTCGATCAGGATGGAGTCGACCTCGTCGACGATCGCGAAGTTGTGCCCGCGCTGGACGCACTCGTCGAGCGAATGCGCCATGTTGTCGCGCAGGTAGTCGAAGCCGAACTCGTTGTTGGTGCCGTAGGTGATGTCGGCGTTGTAGGCCACCCGCCGCTCATCGGGCGTCATCTGCGCGAGGATCACGCCGACGTCCAGGCCGAGGAAGCGGTGCACCCGGCCCATCCACTCGCTGTCGCGCTTGGCCAGGTAGTCGTTGACGGTGACGATGTGCACGCCCTTGCCGCCGATGCCGTTGAGGTAGGCCGGCAGCACCGACGTCAGGGTCTTACCTTCACCGGTCTTCATCTCAGCGACGTTGCCGAAGTGCAGCGCCGCGGCACCCATCACCTGCACGTCGAAGGGGCGCTGGTCCAGCACCCGCCAGGCCGCCTCGCGGGCGACCGCGAAGGCTTCGGGCAGCAGCTCGTCGAGGCTTTCCCCGTCGGCGTGGCGCTTCTTGAACTCGTCGGTCTTGGCCCGCAGCTCGGCGTCGGTGAGCTTTTCGACGTCGTCGGACAACGTGCCTACATAGTCGGCGACCCGCTTGAGGCGCTTGACCATGCGACCTTCGCCAAGGCGCAGCAACTTACTCAGCACAGCTTCGTCCCTTATGGGTAGGAGTCTTTGGTGCTCCCCATCCTAGGTGACGTCGCTCTTTGGACGCCGAACGTCAGGCCAGGCGGATCAACCCGTAGTCGTAGGCGTGTCGCCGATAGACCACGCTGGCCTTGTCGGTCTCCTTGTCGTGGAAGAGGAAGAAGTCGTGGCCGACGAGCTCCATCTGCGAGAGCGCGTCGTCGACAGTCATCGGGGTCGCCGGATGCTCCTTGATCCGCACGATGCGACCCGGCTCGTGGTAGCCGTCGGCTTCGGGTGCCGGCTCGGCGTTTGTGGCCGGCGCCGTCGGCGGGACGGCCGCCGTGGCCGCGGCCAGCGAGACGGGAGTCTTGTCGCCGTAGTGCACCTTGCGGCGGTCTTTGACGCGACGCAGCCGGTTCTCCAGTTTGTCGACCGCGGCCTCGAATGCGGCATAGAAGCTGTTGGCGCGGGCCTCGGCTCGGCTTACCGGCCCGCGGCCGCGGGCAGTGATTTCGACGCGCTGACACGATTTACGCTGACGCCGGTTGGGAGCATGTTTGAGCTCGACATCGAACAGATAGATGGAGCGATCGAACCGCTCCAATCGGGCGAGTTTCTGCGAGACGTAGACGCGGTAATGGTCGGGGATCTCCACGTTGCGACCTTTGACGACGACCTCCGCGTGGGGCGTCGGTTCGGCCTGCTCGTCGGCGTCAGCCAGAACCTGGCCGGAATCCACGGTTTGCCTTGACATACTTGCCAACTCGTTTCTCTCGCGTCGCACGCAGGGTGCGTGCCCGGCTACCAGATACACGCGCCGACGGGGTTCGCTTACTGCCGTGGCCGCCCGCCGGTGCAAGGTGTCGAGAACTCACCTCCTACCGTCGTCGGTGTCGTGGCGCTCCAAATCTGTCCGGAAGCGCCGCCGTGAGGCGTTCACGGGTGCTTGATGCCGACCGTAGCCGCGGCCAGGTGGAAGTGCCAGTACTTTGCCGATGTTTTACGCGGCGGCAACCGCCAGCACCGCGGCGACGCGAATGCCCGCGGCGTGCAGGATGCGGACCGACTCGCACGCGGTTGCCCCGGTGGTGACGATGTCGTCGACGAGCAGTACTTCGCCTCTGACTGGTTTCTGCAGCAGGACCCGGCCGGTGATGTTGCGTTCGCGTTCTGCGGTGCCCAGGCTGGCGGAGTCGCGGGCGAGCGCCTTCATCCGCAGTGCCGGGACGACGGTGATGTCGGGGTGGTTCTTGACGGCGGCGGTTGCCATCCGGGTGACCGGGTCACCGCCGCGTTGTCGGGCCGCCGCACGACGGGTAGGCGCCGGCACGATGCTCAGCGGCACGTCGAGCAGACCCCAGGTGATGAGGCGATGGATGCCGATGGCCAGCGCATGTGAGAGCGGCTTGATCAGGTCGGCGCGGCCGCGGTCCTTCATCGCGACGATCGCGTTGCGGCGCGCACCGGCGTAGCGGCCGAGCGCGAACACCGGCACTAGCGGGTCGACGCGCGGCGTTACGACGTGGGGCGCGTCCGGGATGGGGACCAGTTCGTTGGCGCAGGTGTCGCACCAGCGGGTCGACGGCGCGCCGCAGCCTCCGCATTCCAGCGGGAGGACGAGATCGAGCATGCCTGCAGTGTGGCGGCGAGGGGTGACAAGACAGCGTCTAAACAGGGCGGGCGATGCGGAAATTGAACTCGCCGATGTGTTGTTCGACCTCAAGTCCTCCGGCTGCTCGCGGGCTCAACTGGCTCGAAGTATGGCCCGAATTGGTGGAAGCTGCGCTGGCCAGGCGGCCCAGGATACCCAGAAGGCCCAACACCAGCAGGACAGTGCCGATTGCAATCAGCGCCGTGCCCGGTGACGCTCCAGGAGGACGGGGTGGAGGGTAGCCCGGATATGGCGTTGGAGGGTAGGGCCCTTGCGGCTGTTGAGGCCCCGGCCCGGGCTGGTATGGATAGCTACCCGGCATTGGTGGCTGGTGCGGCCACGGGCCGGGCTGATATGGATAGCCGCTGCCCGGCATTCGTGGAGGAGGCGGGGGGTAGCCCGGGCGGTAGGGGCCTGGCTGCATGCGGCCGCGCGAGCGCTGCTGCAAGCCGATGATAAGCATGACCAAGCCGGCCAGAGGAATGCCGAACAGCCCGATCAGGTACCCCGCCTGAACAGCGGCGTCTCGCTCGGCGAGGAATGCAGTGATCACTCAGGGATTCTAGAGCGGGGCGACAATTTTGTTGAACTTCCGCACTGTCGGCGTCGGGGGTCGTCGGTTTGCTTTGGTTTCCGAGTGATCTGGTGTCCCTGCCAGAAACCCTGTTCGGAGTGTTTTCGCCGGATAGTCGGTATCGATGTGATGACCAAGTCATGCTTAATCGCTGATAATGTTTACATTGAACCATTCGGGTGGGATGCCTCGTCGTAGGGCGGCATCAAGTTCGTCATACGTCATTACTATGGCGTGGGAGAAGGCGACGGCATCATTTTCACCCATCCAGCCTCGATCGGCCGACTCTTGATCAACTGTCAAGGTGACCCGGCCCGGGAAGTTCTCAGGATCAGACTTACGTAGAGTTACGTTCGGGTTCAGCCCTTCCTGATACCAGCGGAATCGCGGAGAATCAGAATATTTACCCGGTCGAGCTGCCTGACTTATTAAGAACAACAGACACTTCTCGGCATCCTCGTAATTCCTGAACATCCAAAATCTGCCGCGCGAGCCACGCTCTTCCTCGTCAATATAATATACGCCGCCGTCTGGCACGAGATAATACGAAAGATCCGCATTGTCCACCAAAGCCAGTTCGGAGTCATTCGTTATTTCGGGCGGACGCGCGCCCCAAAAAACCTGCTCTGCGGTTTCCCACCGCTCGGGAGCGCGCTGATCCTTGCCTGGGTAACTGCCCCGCTTGCGTAGGCCTACCACCTGCCATAGGTACCACGCTTTTACAATCCGGTGCAGCGCAGGCGGAAATCGGCTCAAGTTAATCCGGTAATCGCTCATACTATGTCCTACTATATACTAGTCGCATATGTCATCCAAGAATCCTCTATCAATTAAGTCTTGGACGCGGGCTTTTGCACCAGGCGGGGCAATGACTCTGTATTGCGGTTCACCGCCCGGCTGACCGAACCAAGGTGCAGCGCGAGATTCTTCAAGCTTCCATCCCGGCGGCAGGCCGTTTTCCGGGTGTATAACATATTTGTGAAGTGCCTTGTCCAGACTTTCATGCGGAAGGGCCCGGCCCTCATAAGGCGTCCCTTCTGGAGCGAACCACGCACCGCCAGGGTGACCAATGCGGTCGACCGTTTTACCATCCAGCTTCATAAGGTCTTCTCCAGTCAGATCTCGGACGGTTCCAGGAATCGCATAAGGCTTAGCCGGATCGTTTTCGTCGGGATAAATTAAGTTGCCGTTATCGTCAATGAATTGTTGTTCGTATTGCTCTTTAGTAAGGTCACCGTACGGTTTGGCGTCCGGAAAGACGTCGCGCGCCGGGGGCGGCTGATGCTCTCCTCCATCGCCAGCGTCACCACCGCTGCCAGGGTGATCGCTACCACCACCGCCATGGTCGTCACCACCAGCACCGTGGTCACCACTGCCATGGCCATCACCACCGCCATGGCCGCTTCCATCACCGCCACTGCTGTGGCCATCACCGCCGCCATGGCCATCACCGCCACCGCCGTGGCCGCCGCCTCCGCCCGGCCCGCCGGGGTCGTTTGGTGGCGGTTCGGGCGGATGAGCCCCGCCGGGGTATGAGTCCGGGATCGGCTGGTGGGCGGGAGACATCGGAGCGGCCTCCGGCGCATGAGCGCTTGCGAGCGTCGGTTGGCCCGGGTATCCGTCCGGAGTCACGGGCATGCTCGGCGCCGCAGCCGGCGTCTGCATACCGGCGGAGGGTGCGTGCTCACCCGACGCCCCAGCCGAACCCACCGGCGCCGGTTCGTGAATACCACCGCCAGGGGCGGCGGTATTCGCCGGTGCGGTGTGGTCGGCTGCCGCCATCGGCGCGGGTTCGTGCACGCCTCCACCGGGCGCGGCGGATACGGGTGTCGGGTGCTCGGCAGCTGGCGGCGGCGTCGGTTCGTGGAAGCCACCGGTATGGGGCGCAGCGGGAGCATCGACCGGCGGTCGCCCCGCGCCGGACCCGCTCCCAGCACCTGCCCCAGACCCTTGAGCCGGCGCCGACTCGGCCGGCCGTACCGACGGGCCCGGTTCTGGTGGTCGCACGGGCGGAGCTGCGGGCGCGACTTCGCCGGGCTTGACATCGATCGAGTTGAGATCGCGAGCAATGCTGGAACCCTTTGCGGCAACACCAGATTCCGTTCCGGCACCGAGAATTCCCTCACCGGCGCGAGCCACCTGACTTTCAGCCCGAGCCGCCTGTGACGCTTCGTCAGCGGCCTTGGCGGCTTCCGTGCCGGCTTTGGCTTCCCCAGCACCCGGAATCAGCAACTGCGCGATGGTGCCGCCGACGTAGCCTGCTCCCCGCAGCGGATGATCGCTGGTCCAGTCCTTCGCGTCGACCAGACCCTTGGCGATGTCAAGCTTCTGGTCGATGAAGCCTTTAAGGGTCATGGGCAAATTGCATAGCTTGTTGTGCAAGCGTCATGGGCGCGGTTGCGGGGTTGGCCATAGCCGCGAGCTTGGCGAGGTCTTGGGGATGGGCGACCATGTCGCCCAGACTGCCGACGGTCCCGATAACGCTCTTGGCGCCCCCCTCGGCCAAGTCGAGATCGGCGGTAAACACGCCGGCCACGAAGCCGCCGACGTCATCGCCCAGGTATTGGGTGAACTCCTTGCGGGCCCAGTTCTCGAATTCTGTTGTCAGATTGTCGAGTTCGTTCATGGCGCCCTGGAACATCGTCGAAACGCCGTCGGCCTCACGATTGAGGGTGTGCAGGATCTCCTTGATGTCGTTGGCGACCTGCTTGATGTCGTCGATCGGGTTGTGCCCAGTGAAAAAACCGACCACCTCTTGGGCCATTCCCGACGGGCTCAGCTTGTGCAACAAGTCGCGGATCGCGTTCTGTGACGACTCGACCTCGCCCGCAAAGGAATCCAGCGACGACGCGATCGATTCGCATTGCTTGCCGAAACCGCCCACACCGGAACTCATCTTCGTCACCGCTTCAGTGATCTTTGAGAGCTCCGGGATGTCGTGGCCGGACAAGTCGGCAGAGCAGGCCCCGACCGCCGCGGTCATGCCCGCCACCGCCGAGCCGAACGTGCGCCAAGCGGCCGCCGCGGCCCGCAACGTCGCCGGGTTGCCGTCCGGCCATGGACTGCCCACGAACTGCCGGACCACCGCCCACAACATCGGTTCGCCGACCGCGGGTCCGAACGGATTGGGCATCGTCGGACCTGAGAACTTCGGCGGCTCACCCGGCGGCGGCACCGACGGCTCGGCTCCCCCGACGGTCGAGGCCGCCTCACTGTGGGCATAGTTCGACGCCGAGACCTCAATGCCGTACCCGATCTTGCGACAAGCATTCACCGCGGCCTCTGCCGCCGAGAACAACGCCTGCCCACCTTGGCGATAGCTCAGCGCGAAGGCCTTACCGGCAGGGTCATCGCCACACATTTGGCCCGACGACGACAACGCCGACTGCAGCGCCTGCACCGCCGCCGCCAAGGCGTCGCCCTTTTCTGCGAGGTTCTTACCGTCGCCGGCAAGCCGGACCGGATCAACCTCATAGCCACCCACGCGGGGTCAGCCCCAGTTGCGGATATTCGTTTGCATTGCGCCGCGGTAATTCTCATGCGCACCGACGGCGATTCGCCGCAGATCGGCCAATGCCTGGCGCATCTCCTGCGCCCCTTCGGACCATCGCTGCTGCGCGGCGGCCTGGGCTTGTCCGCCGGTGCCGTCCCACGCAATGCCCAATGATCGCTCCGCCGCTGTCACGTGGGCCAGCTTGTCTTCCATATGCTGCTCGAACTCCGACATCCGGTCCGCAGCCGCCAACAACGCCGCCGGATCCACCCGGAACGCACTCACGGCTACACCCCCGCCCCGTCGATGCCCGCGGCCCCCGCTTGATCGGTCTGCGAATACCGCGCGGCCGCATCGGCCAACAACGCCGACATCGTCGTCAATCCCTGCTGAAGTACCCCGGGTTTTGTTCCGATCCCTATAGGAGGATTGGAAGCATGCCCCGACAGTATTCGCCGGAGTTTCGG
>NZ_LQOM01000011.1 GCF_002101595.1 Mycobacterium celatum | reverse complement strand
GAACGCTCAGCTGACGCCAGCCGCCTAAACGCCACACGCAAATACGTCACCGAAATTCCGACCCAGACCACTTAGTCTCTTCGGCTTCGGGTTCCTCAGGCTCTTCCTCCGCCGCAGCCTCCGGTGCCTCAGCCTCTTCGGGCTCGGCCTCTTCGGGCTCAGCCTCAGGCGCCGCCGCTTCGGGCTCCTGAACCTCCGGCTCTTCCGGTTCGGCCTCAGCCGCTTCTTCCGCGGCGGGCTCCTCCCCCACAGCCTCCGGCTCGCCCGGCTCAGCCTCGGGCGCCTCTACTTCCGGTTCCTCGACCTTAGCAACCTCTGGCTCGGGTCCCTCGGCGTCAGCCACCTCTGCCTCGGGTTCCTCGGCTTCCTCCGCCGACTCTTCCGGCTCAATCTCGGCCGGCGCTGGTTCGGCCTCTGCCACTTCCGCTTCCGGCTCAGGCGCAGGCGCAACCTCGGCCTCTGCCGGGACGGCCTCGGTTTCCGCCTCGGCGATCTCCTCGGCCGTCGTCGCTGGCTCGGCGACCGCGTCGGCCTCGGCGGTCGGCGCCGCTTCGACGGGCGCTGCCGCCGTTGTGACTTCATCTGCCGCGGACACCGCACCGACCGCAGCGAGCTCCGGCGCTGGTTCCGGTTCGAGTTCGCCGGCAGCCGTCCCGCCGAGGGTGGCCGGATCTTCACGACCCTTGGGCGCCAGGATGAGGTAGACCACCGCGCCGATGAAGACGAAAGTCGATGTGAAGGAGTTGATTCGGATTCCGGCAATGTGGGTGGCGGCGTCGTCGCGCAGCAACTCGATGCAGAATCGCCCGACGCAGTAGCCGGCGACGTACAGCGCGAACAGCCGGCCGTGTCCGATCTTGAAGCGCCGATCCAGCCAGATCAGCACGACGAATACCAGGACGTTCCAAAGCAATTCATACAGAAACGTGGGCTGCACAACCTTATCCAGCACTCCGGTCGAGACGCCGTTGAGGTCGTCCTGAAATCCGGCCGAGTCCCGCCGGACGAAGATTTTTAATCCCCACGGCAGCGTGGTTTCTCGGCCGTAAAGCTCTTGATTGAAGTAGTTCCCGAGCCGACCGATCCCCTGCGCCAGCACGATTCCGGGCGCTATCGCGTCGCCGAAGGCGGGAAGCGGGATCCCGCGACGGCGGCAGCCGAGCCATGCACCGACACCGCCGAGGGCGACCGCACCCCAGATCCCCAAGCCGCCGTCCCAGATTCGCAGCGCCGCACCCGGCCCCGCGCCGCCCTCACCGAAATAAAGTCGCCAATCGGTGGCCAGGTGATACAGACGCCCGCCGACCAAACCGAACGGCACGGCCCACAGCGCGATGTCGTAGATGACTCCCCGTTCGCCTCCGCGTGCCTCCCAGCGGCGATCACCGATCACCAGCGCGACAACGATGCCGATGATGATGAACAACGCGTAGGCACGGATCGGGACAGGCCCGAGGTGCCACACCCCCCGTGGCGGACTGGGAAAGTATGCAAGCACAGTCGTCGTCATGGCGAGGAAATCCTTTGCCGCACACCGGCGGCGAGTTCTTCGGTGAGTGCGCGCAGCGCAGGGATGCCGTCGGCCAGCGTCGACACCAGCGCCGAGCCGACGATGACGCCGTCGGCGTAGTCGGCGATCTGCGCCGCCTGCTCGCGCGAACGCACACCCAGGCCAACCCCGACCGGTATGTCGGAAACTGCCCGAATCCGGCGCACCAGTTCCGGCGCTGCCTGTGACACCACGTCACGCGCACCGGTGACGCCCATGATCGATGCGGCGTAGACGAACCCGCGTGACGCCTCGACCGTCCCCGCCAAACGCTCCGGCGTCGATGACGGCGCGACCAGAAAAATGCGGTCCAGCCGGTGCTTGTCGGAGGCAGTCAGCCATTCCTCGGCCTCGTCGGGAATGAGGTCTGGCGTGATCAGGCCGTGCCCACCGGCCGCGGCGAGGTCTCGCGCGAACGCGTCAACTCCGTAGTGCAGCACAGGGTTCCAGTAGGTCATCACGACGGCGCGGCCACCGGCCGCGCTGATCGCCTCGACGGCGGCGAGGGTGTCACGGACGCGCACACCACCGCGAAGCGCGGCCTCCGACGCGGTGGCGATCGTCGGCCCGTCCATCCCCGGGTCCGAATACGGGATGCCGACTTCGATGAGGTCACAACCGGATTCGACGAGTGCAGTCATCGCAATCACCGAGGTGGGCACATCTGGGTATCCAGTCGGCAGGTAACCGATCAAGGCCGCACGGTTGTCCTGCCTGCACGAGCTGAAAAGGTCTGCCAGCCGGCTTGTTTCGCTCTGCTTCACGATCACGAGCGGTCCTTGTCGTCGAGGAGACCGAACCACTTCGCCGCAGTTTCGACGTCCTTGTCGCCACGCCCCGACAAGTTCACGACAATGACTGCGCCGCCGCCCATCTCGACACCGAGCTGCAGGGCGCCGGCCACCGCGTGCGCCGACTCGATGGCCGGGATGATGCCCTCTGTACGGCACAGCAGGCGGAACGCATCCATCGCTTCGGCGTCGGTGATCGGCCGGTATTCGGCACGTCCGGTCTCTTTTAGCCAGGCATGCTCCGGGCCCACACCGGGATAGTCCAGTCCGGCCGAAATCGAGTGTGACTCGATGGTCTGGCCGTCTTCGTCCTGCAGCAGATACGAGAACGAGCCCTGGAATGCGCCGGGTGAACCGCCGCTGAATGTCGCTGCATGCCGGCCGGTTTCGATGCCGTCGCCGGCTGCCTCGAATCCGACCAGCCGAACCCCGGGATCATCGAGGAAAGCATGGAATATCCCGATGGCGTTGGACCCGCCGCCGATGCACGCGGTAACCGCGTCGGGTAGCCGCCCCGCCTGATCCTGGATCTGCACCCGGGTCTCGAGCCCGATGACCCGCTGAAAGTCGCGCACCATCGTCGGGAACGGATGCGGTCCGGCCGCCGTGCCGAAGCAGTAGTAGGTGTTGTCGGCGTTGGTGACCCAATCCCGGAACGCCTCGTTGATCGCGTCTTTGAGCGTTTTCGAACCGGACTCGACGGAGATCACCTCGGCGCCGAGGAGCTGCATGCGGGCCACGTTGAGCGCCTGCCGCGCGGTGTCGACGGCACCCATGTAGATGACGCAGTCCAGTCCCAGCAGCGCGCAGGCCGTGGCGGTGGCCACCCCGTGCTGGCCGGCGCCGGTCTCGGCGATCACCCGCGTCTTGCCCATCTGCCGGGCCAGCAACGCCTGACCCAACACATTGTTGATCTTGTGAGAACCGGTGTGGTTCAAGTCTTCTCGCTTGAGGAAGATGCGCGCTCCACCCGCGTGCTCGCGCAGTCGCGCCGCCTCGTACAACGGGGATGGCCGACCTGTGTAGCGGGCCTGCAACGTGTCGAGGGTGTCCAGGAAACCCTGGTCGGTGCGGATCTTGTCGTAGGCGGTGGTGACCTCTTCGATCACCGCCATCAGCGCCTCGGCGACGAAGCGGCCGCCATACACCCCGAAGTGGCCACACGAATCGGGGTCGTGGCTGGTCGGTTCGGCGATGGCAGCGCTGGAACGTGGAAGTTCCGAACTGTGCACGCCTAGCGGCGATCGCAAGCGCGGCGGAGCCGGGCGCAGCGGGTCGCCGCGCGACGAATCTAGCGGGCTGGCTTCGGACAAGACGGATGCCTCCCCGCGGTGACAAGGTCGGCGACGGCCGCGCGAGGATCACCGCTGGTGACCAGACCCTCACCGACCAGCACCGCGTCAGCGCCGGCTCCGGCGTAGGCGAGCAGATCCGCGGTCCCACGCACCCCGGATTCGGCGATCCTGATCACGTCGGTCGGAAGCCCAGGTGCAATGCGCGCGAAGCAATCCCGGTCGACTTTCAGCGTCTTCAGATCGCGGGCGTTGACGCCGATGACCCGCGCTCCCGCTTTCAGGGCCCGGTCGGCTTCTTCTTCGGTGTGCACCTCGACCAGAGCGGTCATGCCAAGCGACTCGATGCGCTCCAACATCGACTCCAGCACCGGCTGATCGAGCGCCGCGACGATCAGCAGCAGCATGTCGGCGCCGTGCGCGCGCGCCTCGTGGATCTGATACGGCCCCACCACAAAGTCTTTGCGCAACACCGGCACACTGACCGCCGCGCGCACCGAGTCGAGATCGTCGAGTGTGCCGTTGAAACGCCGTTGCTCGGTGACCACGCTGATGATGCGCGCGCCGCCGTCTTCGTAGGCGCGGGCCAGTTTGGCCGGGTCGGAAATCGACGCCAGCCGGCCCGCCGACGGGCTGGCTCGCTTGACTTCGGCGACGACGCCAATTCCGGGCTCGCGCAGTGCCGCCATCACATCGAGCGGCGGCGGCATCGCCTCGGCGGCGGCCTTCACCTCGGCCAGTGGAACGACGGCTTCACGGGCGGCAACGTCGGCGCGAACTCCCTCGATGATGGAGTCGAGCACGGTTGCCGAACTCATCCTTGCCGGTCCTTCCCCTTCTGACCCCGCCTTGACCGTCAATTTGACGATGTCCATCGAAGGGTAGCGACCGTCGGCGCGCGGTTCGTCACCGACCCTCGGTGTCGGACTCGGATTGTGATCGATCTGTTGGATCGCGGCCTTCGTCGAGCGCATCCCAGATCATCCGCTCCGACATGGCGCCGTCTTCGCGCTGCGCTTGGGACCGTCGAGCGGCGGGTGCGACGTATTTGGTGGCGCCTCCCGACGCGGCGGATCGCATCAGCAGGACGGCGCCGGCCAGTGTGCAAACCGCGGCCGCGAGGGCGATCGCGGCGCCCGTGTGATAGCGCTGGCTCCCGACCAGCGTCAGCAGCGACACGTGCGCCAGGTCAGCCCCTCGGGCCGCGACGTCCCGGACCACCCACAGGCTGATGGCCAGATACCCGATTGCCAGGCTCGCGCCAGCCACCAGAACCGCCAGCAGGCGCAGCGGCCAGCCGCGCACCGCCACCACTGCGACGGCCGCGGCCAGCAGCAATATCGCCAGCGGTAGCAGCGCCGTCGACCACGACGCGCCGGAGAGGGTGACGGTCTTCGGCTGACCCAGCCCATCGAACGACTGGATCGCGACCCACGGCAACCGGGATGCGGCCCATAGCCCGACCGCGGCAATGACCAACACCGCTTGCGCGAGCCGCCGCTTAACCATGGGTTTCCGGGGCGGACAGGGTCTCGGCAGCGGCGATCGCGCCCAGCACCGCGCGGGCCTTGTTGGTCGCCTCGGTGTGCTCGTAGGGGCCGTTGGAGTCGGCCACTACCCCGCCGCCGGCCTGCACGTAGGCGGTGCCGTCGCGCATCAAAGCGGTGCGGATGGCGATGGCGAAATCGGCGTTGCCGGCGAAGTCGAGGTAGCCGATCACGCCGCCGTAGAGGCCGCGCCGGGTCAATTCCACCTCTTCGATCAGCTCCATCGCCCGCACTTTCGGCGCGCCGGACAGGGTGCCCGCCGGGAAACACGCCGTCACCGCGTCCAGTGCGGTGCGCCCCTCGGCGAGCATCCCGGTCACCGTGGACACCAAATGCATGACGTGGCTGTAGCGCTCGATGTGGCTGTAATCCTCGACGCGCACCGTACCCGGCACGCAGACCCGGCCGAGATCGTTGCGGCCCAAGTCCACCAGCATCAGATGCTCGGCGCGCTCCTTCTCGTCGTGCAGCAGCTCCTTTTCCAGCAAGACGTCTTCCTCATCGGTCTGGCCGCGCCACCGCGTGCCGGCGATCGGATGCGTCGTAGCCCACTGGTCGTGCACGGTGACCAGCGCCTCCGGGCTGGAACCGACAATCGAAAAAGCCGTTCCCCCAGCATCATTCGGAACGTGCAACAGATACATGTACGGGCTCGGGTTCGACACCCGCAACATGCGGTAGACGTCGATCGGTTCGACGTCGGTGTCCATCTCGAAACGCTGCGACGGCACCACCTGAAACGCTTCGCCGCGCTCGATTTCGTGGACCAGCCGCTCGACGATCGCACCGTATTCCTCCACAGTGCGCTGGGCGCGGTGCTTGGGTTCGGGACGGCTGAAGGTCGCCACGGTCGACGGCAGCGGCTGGCTTAGCGCCGTGGTCATCACGTCCAGCCGGGCGACTGCGTCGTCGTAAGCCTCGTCGACCCGCTCGTCGGTGCCGTTCCAATTCACCGCGTTGGCAATCAGCGTGATGGTGCCCTCGTGGTGGTCAACGGCTGCCAGGTCGGTGGCCAGAAGCAACAGCATGTCGGGCAGGTTCAGGTCGTCTTTCGTCAGTTCGGGCAGCCGCTCCAGCCGACGCACCAGGTCGTAGGCGAAGAAGCCGACCATGCCGCCCGACAGCGGCGGAAGATCCGGCAGCGCCGCGGTGGCCAGCAGGCCCAAGGTGTCTTGTAGCGCCTTTAGCGGGTCGCCGCCGTTGGGCGCATCCTGCGGCACGGTGCCGAGCCACGCCGCCTGTCCGTCGCGCACGGTCAGTGCCGATGGCGCGCCGGCGCCGATGAACGACCACCGCGACCAGGAGCGCCCGTTTTCGGCCGACTCCAGCAGGAAGGTGCCCGGCCGGTTGGCGGCCAGCTTGCGGTACGCCGACAGTGGAGTCTCGGCGTCGGCCAATACCTTGCGTGTCACCGGGACAACCCGATGCTCGGCGGCAAGCACGCGGAAGTCCTCGCGCGAGGTGGTGGCGAGGTCGGCGGGCATCCCTCTATCTTCCAAGGCATCTTCTCCGGCGCCGCAGTCACCCCCGGCGTAGCGTGACGCCCATGAAAACCGGTGACATCGCGCCTGACTTCGAGCTTCCCGACCAGAACGGAACGCCACGCAAGCTGAGCACCCTGCTGGCCGACGGCCCGGTCGTGTTGTTCTTCTACCCCGCGGCGATGACGCCGGGCTGTACGCGCGAGGCGTGCCACTTCCGCGATGTAGCAGAGGAGTTCGCGGCGGTGGGTGCGCAACGCGTGGGTATCAGCATCGACGCGGTGGACAAGCAGGCCAAGTTCGCCGGCATGAACAGCTTCGACTACCCGTTGCTGTCCGACACCGACGGGAGCGTCGCGGCGCAGTTCGGAGTCAAGCGCGGCCTGCTCGGCAAGCTGATGCCGGTCAAGCGCACGACGTTCGTGATCGACACCGATCGCAAGGTGCTCGACGTGATCGGCAGCGAGTTTAACTTCAACTCGCACGCCGACAAGGCGTTGGCGACGTTGCGGGCGCGCTCGTCGGCGTAGCTCCTATGCCGCTACGGAACGGCGAGGTGTTCGCCGGTTACACCATCCTGCGGCTGTTGGGGTCCGGCGGGATGGGTGAGGTGTACCTGGCGCAGCATCCGCGGCTGCCGCGCCGCGACGCACTGAAGGTCTTGCCCGCGAATCTCACAGCCGACCACGAGTTCCGGCAGCGCTTCAACCGGGAAGCTGACGTGGCAGCGAGGTTGTCGCACCCGCACATCGTCGGTGTCCATGACCGCGGCGAATTCCGGGAACAGCTGTGGATCTCGATGGACCATGTGGAGGGCACCGACGCGGCAGAGATGTTGCGTAGCCGCTATCCGTCCGGCATGCCACACGAGGAAGTCGTCGAGATCGTCTCGGCGGTTGCCGATGCACTCGATTACGCCCATTCGCAAGGATTGCTGCATCGTGACGTCAAACCCGCCAACATCCTGCTGGGTCAGCCGAGCCACCGCGGACGGCAAATCCTATTGGCCGACTTCGGTATTGCTCGCCAGTTGGGCGACGTCAGCGGGCTGACCGCCACCAACATGATGATCGGAACGACCGCCTACGCAGCGCCGGAGCAACTCCGCGGCGCCAACCTTGACGGGCGGACCGATCAATATGCCTTGGGCTGCACCACCTTTCATCTATTGACCGGGTCAGCGCCGTTTCAGCACTCCAATCCGGCCGTTGTCATCACTCAGCACCTGTCGGAGCCGCCGCCGCGCATCGGCGACCGCCGACCCGAATTGGCGGGGCTCAACGACGTGCTTGCACGGGCACTCGCCAAGGATCCCGACGAGCGGTATCCGAGCTGTTCGGATTTCGCTGCGGCTCTGGGAGGTGCCGCTCCGCCTGAATCTCCGGCCACCGTGCAAGCGGCCGCTTTCACCGCGCCGTCGCCACCGCGCCGTCATTTCCGTCCCGCGGTGCTCGTGTCTGTAATTGCCGCCATCGTGTTGGTCGCTGTTGCAGTCGTCCTCGGCGAGCAGCTAGTGCACCGACAATCAAGCCAGCCGAGCGATGGCGTTCCGACTGCACCTGCGCCGGCGCTTCAGTTGTCTCGCTACATCACCGATCAGTCTGGCGTGTTGGCCGCTCCGGGCCGGGCCGCGGTGGAACGGGCGATCAACAAGCTCTATAACAATCGACACGTCCGGCTGTGGGTGGTCTACGTCAACAATTTCGGCGGATTACGACCAGTCAAGTGGGCCGAGGATATCGTGCGCGCCAACGGGTTAACCGATACGGATGCGCTACTGGCCATCGCCACCGACGACCGGCACTTCTCGTTCCGCGTGCCGGGCGCGGTGACCAACGGAACCGCGATCGACGTCGAGGCAATCCGGCGGGGCCGCATCGAACCGGCGGTGGCCCGCGGCGAATGGGCCCGCGCCGCGGTAGTGGCGGCCGAAGGGCTGGAGAACCGGGCCGGCTAGTCGGCTAGCCACGCGGGCGACATGGGGGCGACGGGCCGCGCGCGGATGGGCAACATTGCCAGCAGGCCCGCCGTCAGCACGACCAACAGGCCGCCCAAGCCGGCGCGGTCGGCCCCGAAGAGATCGATGAACGTGAAGAACATCGACGGCGCAAGGAAAGCGGCCGCTCGCCCGGTTGTGGTGTAGAGCCCGAAGGCCAACCCCTCCTTGCCGTCGGCGGTCATCTGCAGCAGCAGAGCGCGCGCCGACGACTGCGTCGGGCCGATGAACAGGCACAGCAACAGGCCACACACCCAAAACGCCAGCGGCCCCGACAGCGTGAGCAGTGTCAGGCCGACGGCAATCATCGACGCCAGCGAGCCGAGGATTACGGCCTTGGACCCGACGCGCTGGTCGAGCAGGCCACCGAGCACTGCGCCTACGGCGGCGACGGTGCAGGCCATCACACCGAACAGCAGCACATTGGCCGCCGAGATGCGATACACATTGACGCCCAACACTGCCCCGAACGCGAACACGCCTGACAGCCCGTCCCGGAACACGGCGCTGGCCAGCAGGTAGTAGACGACATTGCGATCGCGGCGCCATTCGGCGACGAAGTCGGCCCAGAGCTGGCGAACGGCGCCCACCGCGGCGGCAACCTGATCGCGTGCCATGGCCGGCGGTTTCGGCGCCCAGATCAGCAGTGGCAGGGCAAAAAACAGGAACCAGGCGGCGGTCAGCAGCATCGCCATCCGCACATTCAGGCCATCGGCGGTCGAAATGCCCAGCGCACCCGCGGTGGACCCACCGCCTGCGATGAAGCCGACATACACGGTCAACAGCAGCGCCACGCTTCCGACATAGCCCGAGGCCAAGCCGAACCCGGAGATTCTGCCGGAGGTCTCCGGCGTGGAGATCAGCCGCAGCGTTGCGTTGTACGGGACGGAGGCCAGGTCGCCACAAGCTGCAGTGGCGGCGAGCAGGATCAGGCCGGTCAACAGGTAGCGGGGGTCGTCGCGGATCAAGCTCATCGTGGCGGTCAACACGACGACCGCCAGGGTGAGGGCGGTCAGCACGTGGCGGCGTCGCCGCGGGTCGGTGATCCAGCTGCCGGTCATCGGGGCGCACAGGGCGACGATGACGCCTGCAACGGTCATCGCCCGGCCCAGCGAACTCGTCGGTGACGTGCCGCCGCCGGCTCCTACCGAGGCCGTCAGGTACACCGGGAAAACGAACGTGATGACAAGCGCATTCAGGCCCGTCGCACCGCAATCCCAGAGCGCCCATGCCAGCAACGGGGACTTTCGCACGGGCACAAACCCTATAGTCGCCGCGGTCGCCGCGGCCAAACGGGCTGGAGAACGTGGCCGGCTAGAACCGGTCGCACGATCTCAAATGTCTTGGAGGAACTCCAGGATGGTGCGGCCGTAAAGGCTTGGGTGGGTGAAGCGGAACATGTGCCCGGTCTCGGGGAGCACGACCTCGCGGGCGTTCGGGAGTCCTTGGCGTAGTTCTCGAGCGGCTTGGTCCCCGACGAGCTGGTCATCTTCCGGGGTGATGAGCAGGGTGGGAATGTTGACCTTGGCGAGCTGATCGCGCACGTCGAAGGAGATGACGCGGGCGACCCGTGCGCTGTAGGAGGCTGCCGGGGTGTTCTCGATGAACAACTGCCGGTAGTCGTTTCGGGTGTGCGGAACCTCGGCGTCGCGGTCGAACTTCGAGGCGAGGCTGTGTGCGTGGTAGCGCAGCGTGCCGGCGCGGTAGAGCGGTCCGCGGACGTAGTGCGAGGCGCGGCCGGCAGTGTTCTTCCAGCGCGGGAGGGGGTTGGCGGCGAACCTGCCGGACAGGACGAGTCCACGCAGCCCGGTTGGCTGTCGCAGCGCGAGCGTGAGGCTGATGACGGCGCCGTACGAGTCGCCGACGAGTACATAGTTCGAGAGTCCCTCGACCTGCGCGGCGAGGAAGTCGGTGTAGCGCTCGACGTCGTCGAGTTCCTTCGGGGAGACGCATGGTGCGAACCGGGTAGGCGGCCTTGAGCGGGGCGAGCTGGCGCTCGTCCCGGGGAGCGCCGGAAAAGCACGGGACTGTGACGAGCGTTGGTGTGGCGGTTGGCATGGCGCCTTCTTTCGGTGAGGTGGAGCGTCGCCCTCGATTAATTAGGTGACACGTCACGTACAATACATGACGCGTCATCTAATGCCTCTATACTGTGACGATGGACTCAATCGAGGAATTCCGTTACCTCGTCCTTGCTGCTCAGCGGGAAGGTGCGCGGGCGCTGACGGCCGCGCTCAAACCGCACGACCTGACGCCTTCGCAAGCCGAGGCGATTGCTGTCCTGCGTGATGCGGCGGGACCGCTGACTGTGCGAGAAATAGGGCAGCGTCTGGTATGTGAAGGCGGTAGCCCGAGCAGGTTGATGAGCACGCTCGCCAAGAAGGGCTTCGTCGAGTCGACAGTGGGGTCTACGGACCGGCGAACCACGGTGCTGTCACTCACCTCGGCGGGGGTCGGCGCCGCGCGAACCGTGAGTCAGATCGAACAGAACCTCTATACAGCCATGGGCTTGGCGTTGAGCGACGACCAGGTTGCCGCTGCGCTGCCCGCGCTGCGCGCCCTCGTTTCACAGCTTCCAGCCGGGCAGTCACTGCAACGGCGAATTGCCGACAAGAGCTCGGCGGGCTAGAACATTCCTCAGCCTCATATACGCAGCCACGCGGGCGTCGCCGGGATGCGTTCGTGGGCACTCGGCGCCCGGTCAATCCTCCGGTTGCAGCAACACGTCGGCGTCGAAGCAGCTGTGGTCGCCGGTGTGGCATGCTCCGCCGACCTGGTCGACCACCAACAGCACGGTGTCGCCGTCGCAGTCCAGGCGCACCGTGTGCACGTGCTGGGTGTGACCCGAGGTGGCGCCCTTGATCCACTGCTCACCGCGGGACCGCGAAAAATACGTCGCCTCACGAGTTTCCAGGGTCCGGGCCAGCGCGTCGTCGTCCATCCAGGCGACCATCAACACGTCGCCACTACTGCGCTCCTGCACGACGGCGGTGAACAGTCCGTGGGCGTTGCGCTTCAGCCGCGCGGCGATCTGCGGGTCAAGACTCATCGCACGGTGATCCCTTCGGCGGCCATCGCCGCTTTCACCTGCCCGATGGTCAGCTGCCGGAAGTGAAAGACGCTGGCCGCCAACACCGCATCGGCACCGGCGGCCACCGCCGGCGCGAAGTGCTCGGCCGCCCCGGCGCCACCGCTGGCGATCACCGGCACCGTCACCGCCGCACGCACCGCGTGCAGCATCGCCAGGTCGAAACCCGCCTGGGTGCCGTCGGCGTCCATCGAATTCAGCAGGATCTCCCCCACACCCAACTCGGCGCCGCGGGCCGCCCATTCGACGGCGTCGATGCCGGTGCCGCGCCGCCCGCCGTGCGTGGTGACCTCCCAGCCCGACGGCGTGGGCGGTGAACCGGGCGGCACGCTGCGGGCGTCGACGGACAACACGATGCATTGAGATCCGAAAGCCTGCGCCATTTCGGCGAGCAACTCGGGTCGCGCTATCGCGGCGGTGTTGACCGACACCTTGTCGGCGCCGGCCCGCAGCAGCACGTCGACGTCGGCCACCGAGCGCACTCCGCCGCCGACCGTGAGCGGGATGAATACCTGCTCGGCGGTGCGGCGCACCACATCCAGCATGGTGGCCCGACCCGACGACGACGCGGTCACGTCGAGAAAAGTCAGCTCGTCGGCGCCTTCGGCGTCGTAGGCGGCGGCCAGTTCGACGGGATCGCCTGCGTCTCTCAGGTTCTCGAAGTTGACGCCTTTGACCACGCGTCCGTCGTCGACGTCGAGGCAAGGAATCACGCGGACTGCCAAACTCATCAGTAGTCCTCGGGGTTGCCGGTGCGGCGCAGGATTTCGAGCATCTCGGCATGCACGCCGGGCGCCGCTGCCAACGCCGACCGCGATTGCGGCGTCCACTCTTCACCGGCCAGGTTGGTGACGATGCCGCCGGCGGCGCGCACCAGGGCTACCCCGGCAGCGTGGTCCCACACGTGGTCGCCGAAACTGATTGCACCGCCGAGGATTCCGTCGGCGACATAGGCCAGGTCGATGCCGGTGGCGCCGTGCATGCGCAACCGCGAGGACACCCGGCTCAGCTTCTCCAGCACCGCCAGTCGGTAGCGGCCCGGGAATCTTCCCCGCGAGTCGATGTTGAAGGTGCCGATGCCGATGACCGACTCCGCTAGCTCCGTGTGCTCCAGTGGAGGCTGCGGCACACCGTTTTTCATCAACGGACCGCCCGCGACGGCGGTGTAGCGCTGGCCGGTGAATGGCAGCCAGGTCAGACCCGCGACCGGCTCGCCGTCGTGCAACAGCCCCAGCAGGATCGCGGCCAACGGGGATCCGGCCGCGTAGTTGAATGTTCCGTCGACCGGGTCGAGCACCCACACCCACGGCGAATCGACGTCCGCGCCGCCGAATTCCTCGCCGTGTACCTCGATTCCGGTGGCCTTGGTCAGCGCGTCGACGACCTGCCGCTCGATGGCCAGGTCCACCTTGGTCGCGAAGTCGTCGCCCTTCTTGCTGACCGCGGAATCGGCCCGATGCCCCTCGAGGAAAGGCTCAGCGGCGGCATCGAGGATCTCCGATGCCTGGGCCACCAAAGCGTCGAGGTCCACCGCGGCTACTCCGCCACCGCCGCCAGCGCCTGCGGCAGGCTGAATCGTCCCGCGTAGAGGGCTTTTCCGACGATGGCACCCTCGACGCATCCGAGGCCGGCGATCGCCCGCAGGTCGTCCAGGCTGGACACTCCGCCGGACGCGATCACCGGAGCGTCTGTGCGTTCGGTGACCGCACGCAGCAAGTCCAGGTTGGGGCCCGTCAGCGTGCCGTCCTTGGTGACGTCGGTGACGACGAATCGCGAACAGCCTTGGTTGTCAAGGCGTTCCAGAACATCCCAGAGGTCGCCGCCGTCGGTTTCCCAGCCGCGGCCGCGCAGGCGGTGTTCGCCGTCGATGATCTGTACGTCCAGGCCGACGGCCACCCGTTCGCCATACTCGGCGATCGCCGCGGCGCACCACTGCGGATTTTCCAGCGCCGCTGTGCCCAGGTTGACCCGGGCGCAGCCGGTTGCGAGCGCGGCGGCCAACGAGTCGTCGTCGCGGATCCCGCCGGACAGTTCGACGTTCACGTCGAGCTTGCCGACCACCTCGGCGAGCAGTTCGCGGTTGGAGCCACGGCCGAAGGCCGCGTCGAGGTCGACCAGGTGTACCCATTCGGCGCCGTCGCGCTGCCAGCCCAGCGCGGCATCAAGTGCCGAGCCGTACTCGGTCTCGCTGCCGGCGCGCCCCTGCACCAGTCGCACGGCGCGCCCGTCGACCACGTCGACGGCGGGCAACAAAATCAACACATTCCCTCCTGCGCCGCGAAAGTGCATCTACCGACACCCGTACTCGGTGTTTGTGTAGTGGAATGCACTTTCGCGGAACTCCTCATAGTCCTTCAACCCAATTGCTCAACACGGCCGCACCGGCGTCGCCGCTCTTTTCCGGGTGGAATTGGGTGGCGGCCAGCGGTCCGTCCTCCACAGCGGCCAAAAACGGCACCTGATGGGTGGCCCACGTCAGCAGCGCATCGGGTCCACCCTCCCAGCGCTGCGCAGCATAGGAGTGCACGAAATAGAAACGCGTATCGGCACTTAGGCCTTTGAACAACGCCGTGCCCGGCGCGGCCTCCACCACATTCCAGCCCATATGCGGGATCACCGGCGCATCCAGACGGGTGACGGCCCCCGGCCACTGCCCGCAGCCCACGGACTCGACCCCGAACTCCACCCCGCGCGCGAACAGGATCTGCATCCCGACACAAACACCCAGCACCGGCCGGCCGGCGGCGACACGTTCGGCGATGACCCGCTCGCCGCCAATCCCCCGTAGGCCGGTCATGCACGCTTCGAACGCGCCCACACCAGGCACGAACAAGCCGTCTGCCGCGGCAGCGGCACCCAGATCGCTGGTGACCTCTACCGCGGCACCCACCCGCTCCAACGCACGCTGCGCCGACCGCAAGTTGCCGGAGCCGTAGTCAAGGACGACAACAGATTTCACAAGGCGCCTTTGGTGGAGGGCACTCCCGATACCCGAGAGTCAAGTTCGACGGCTTGTCGCAACGCGCGTGCGACGGCCTTGTACTCGGCCTCGGTGATGTGGTGCGGGTCGCGACCGTAGAGCACCCGCACATGCAGCGCGATGCGGGCGTTGTTGGCCAGCGTTTCGAAGACGTGCCGGTTGACAACCGTGTGATACGGCACCGTGTTGCCCGCAATGGTGAAGTGCCGCAGGTGGTCCGGCTCGCCGGTGTGTACGCAATACGGCCGCCCGGACACGTCGACGATGGCGTGCGCCAAGGCCTCGTCCATCGGGATGAAGACGTCGCCGAACCGGCGGATGCCCTTCTTGTCGCCCAGCGCCTGACCCAGCGCCTGCCCGAGCACGATCGCGGTGTCCTCGATGGTGTGGTGTGCTTCGATCTCGACATCGCCCTTGGCGCGCACGCTCAAGTCAAAGCTCGCGTGGCTGCCGAGCGCGGTCAGCATGTGGTCGTAGAACGGGATGCCGGTGTCGATTTCGACCTGGCCGGTACCGTCAATGTCGAGTTCGACGACGATGTCGCATTCCTTGGTGCTGCGCTCCACGCGCGCGTGACGACTCATGACGCTCCTAAAGACTGGGCCAATTCGGTGACGGCGATCTGCTTGCTGGCCGCCAGGAACGCGTCGTTCTCCTCGGCCAGTCCGGTGGTCACCCGCAGGTAACCGGGGATACCGACGTCGCGGATCAGCACGCCAGCGTCCAGGTAGTGCTGCCAGGCGCTCGGCGCGTCGGCGAACTGACCGAACAGCACGAAGTTGGCGTCGCTGGGCACGACCCGAAAACCCATGTCGCCCAACGCCGTAGAAACCCGTTCCCGTTCGGCGATCAGCGTGGCGACGCTGCCCAGTGTGTCGTCGGCGTGCCGCAGCGCGGCGCGGGCGGCGGCCTGGGTGATCGACGACAGGTGATAGGGCAGCCGGACCAACAGCATGGCGTCGATCACCGCCGGCGTGGCGATCAAGTAGCCCAGCCTGCCGCCGGCGAATGCGAACGCCTTGCTCATCGTGCGGGTGACGATCAGCTTGGTCGGGTACTCCTGCACCAGCTGCACGGCGCTGGGCCGAGACGAGAACTCGCCGTACGCCTCGTCGAGGATCAGGATCCCCTGAGTCACGTCCAGCAGCCGCCGAAGATCCGGCAGCGAAACGCTCTGCCCGGACGGGTTGTTGGGGCTGGCGACGAACACCACGTCGGGCTGCCGCTCCGTGACGGCAGCGACGGCGGACTCGACGTCGAGACTGAAGTCCTCGGCACGCACGGTCTGGATCCATTCGGTGCGGGTGCCGTCGGCGATGATCGGGTGCATCGAATACGACGGCACGAAGCCTATCGCGCTGCGACCGGGCCCGCCGAACGCCTGTAATAATTGCTGCAGGATTTCGTTGGAACCGTTGGCTGCCCAGAGGTTTTCGGCACCGAGATCAACGCCGGTTTGCGTGGTCAGGTACGCGGCCAGATCTGTACGCAGCGCCACCGCGTCGCGGTCGGGATAGCGGTGCAGGTCCGCTGCGGCGTCGCGCACCGAGCGCACGACGTCGTCGACCAGCGCCTTGGTCGGCGGGTGGGGATTCTCGTTGGTGTTGAGCCGCACCGGCACCGCCAATTGTGGTGCGCCGTAAGGTGATTTGCCACGCAGGTCGTCACGCAGCGGAAGGTCGTCCAGCGACGGGCGGTCGGTCATCGCTCGAACCTCCGCCGGATAGCTTCGCCGTGCGCGGGCAGATCCTCCGCCTTGGCCAGCGTGATGACGTGGCCGGACACGTCTTTGAGCGCGGCCTCGGTGTAGTCGACCACATGGATGCCGCGCAAGAAGGTTTGCACCGACAGCCCGCTGGAGTGCCGGGCGCAGCCCGCGGTCGGCAGCACGTGGTTGGAGCCGGCGCAGTAGTCGCCGAGGCTGACCGGCGAAAACGGTCCGACAAAAATCGCTCCGGCAGAGGTGATCCGGCCTGCCACAGCCGGTGCATCGACAGTCTGGATCTCCAGATGTTCTGCGGCGTAGGCGTTGACGGCGCGGATGCCGGCGTCGAGGTCATCGACCAGGATGATCGCCGACTGCGGGCCGCGCAGCGCGGCCTCCACGCGTTCCCGGTGCACGGTGGTCTCCAACTGGCCGGCGAGCTCGGTGTCGGTGGCATCGGCCAACCCGGCACTCGGGGTCACCAGCACACTGGCGGCCATCTCGTCGTGCTCGGCCTGACTGATCAGGTCGGCGGCGACGTGCGCCGGATCAGCGGTGTGGTCGGCGAGGATGACGATTTCGGTCGGCCCCGCCTCGGCGTCGATGCCGACCCGGGAGCGGCACAGCCGCTTGGCCGCGGTGACGTAGATGTTGCCCGGCCCGGTGATCATGTCGACCGGGTCCAATTCGGCGTCGCCGTAGGCCAGCAGCGCCACCGCCTGCGCGCCGCCGACGGCCCACACCTCCTCGACATCCAGCAGCCGGGCGGCCGCCAGGATCGTCGGGTGCGGCAGCCCGTTGAACGCGGCCTGCGGCGGGCTGGCCACCACCAGCGAGCCGACGCCGGCGGCCTGCGCCGGCACCACGTTCATCACCACGCTCGACGGGTATACCGCGTTGCCGCCGGGCACATACAGGCCGACTCGCTCGACGGGAACCCAGCGCTCGGTCACCGTCGCGCCGGGACCGAGCACCGTGGTCGAATCCGTGCGGCGCTGGTCGGCGTGCACGGCGCGGGTCCGCTGGATCGCCACCTCGAGCGCAGCCAGCACGTCGCGGTCCAGCCCGGCCAGCGCGGCGTCCAGTTCGGCCGCCGGCACCCGCACGGTCGAGGGGCGCACGCCGTCGAACGAGTCGCCGAACTCCAGAGCGGCCTCGGCGCCCCGCTCGGCGACCGCCTCGACGATGGGACGCACCGCCGGCAGCACGGCGTCGACGTCCGCGCCGCCGCGTGGCAATGCCGCCCGCAGCTTCGCAGCCGACAGCTCGGTGCCACGCAGGTCGATGCGGGCCATCAAGTTCACACGGACCATTGTCCCAGAGCAGGCCAAATGGTTATCGGACCGGTACAGTGACCGCATGTCAGTAACGGATCGTCCCAACAGCGCCCCGGGCGTCCCGATGATTTTCCCGCCCTGGCTCGAGCGCTTTCAGGTCAAGTACTTCAACCCCGCGATCAGACCGTTCGCCCGCTATCTCCCGGGCATGGCGACCATCACCCACCGCGGCCGCAAGTCCGGTAAGCCCTACGAGACGATCGTCACCGCCTACCGCAAAGGCAACGCGCTGTTCATAGTGCTGGGCCATGGAAAAACCGATTGGGTCAAGAACGTGCTGGCCGCCGGCGAAGCAGACGTGCGCTTCATCCGCAAAACCGTGCACATCACCAACCCGCGGATCCTGCCCGCCGGCTCGGACGGCGAAGGGCTGCCGTGGGCGGCGCGGTTGCAGGCCCGCCGGGTGGCGGTCTTCGTCGCCGATATCGCCTAAGCAGTCAGCCCACCAGACAGAAGCCAGGGCTGTCGTTCGCAGCGGATCACGACCCTGGCTTCTGGCTCGCGCAGTCGGCTTCCAGCGTGCGCTTGATGACCTTGGCGGCGCCTTCCATCGCGGCACGCAAGGGTCCGGCCAGCTCGTCGGGCAGCACGTCGCGCGACCAGACGAACCGGCAACGCCCGTCGCCGTCCGGCACGATCTGCATGACGGCGTTGTCGTGCTCGGGCCGCATGGTGTCGCCGATCATCGAGTAGACGATCCGGCGCGCGGTCTCGTCGCGCGCGACCAGCCGTTCCCGAGCGACAGTGCCGCTGGCGAAGGTGACCACTCGCAGCCCGCCGTCGGCCTCCGATGAGACGACGTGGCCGCGCGCCATGCGAACCGGGCCGTCGGCCCAGTCGCCGATCACCTGCCAGGCCCGGTAGGCGTCGACGTCGATCTCGATCTGCGTGGTGATGGATGCCATGCACGCAGCTTCGCGGCTGGGTGCCGCCGCGTCTTGAAGATTCTTGCGGCCTGTTGTCGGACCGGCGCGCTAACCTCCCGCCGTGCTGTCGATGGTGACGCTCGCGGCCCGCCCGCAATTCAGCCTGCACGCCTGGACCTGCCGGCCCGACAGTCCCGGGTGGTCGCCCGCGGACTCCCCCATCGACGGGCGGCTGGTGCTGGTCAGGTCCGGGCGGTTCCGGCGGCGCGGCGCCGACGGGCCGGTCGACCTCGACTCGACGGTCGGATATCTCGGTGCGCCGGGGGAAGCCGACCAATTCGCCCACCCCCACGGCGGCGACGTCTGCACGTCGGTGCAACTGAGCCCCGCATCGTGGTGGCAGCTGGTCGGTGAGCCCAGCCGACCGCGCCGCTCGACGATCTACGTCGACGCCAGGATGGAACTCGCGCATCGCCGTGTGCTGGCGTCTCGACGGTCGGACGTCGACTACCAACTGGCAGAAGAACTGCTGGCGTTGACCGCCGCCGCGCTGCGGCAGACAACCGACCGGGCCACGCCGCTGACCGACAGCCCGGCGCCCGCCGACGCACGACTGGTCGAGCGGGCGCGTGCGGCCATCCACGATGATCACCCCGCCGCGCGCGGGCTGTTTCCACTGGCCAAGCTTCTCGGCGCGTCGCCCTATCGGTTGAGCAGAGCGTTTCCGCAGCAGCTGGGCGTGTCGCTGACCCGCTATCGCAACCGGGTCCGGGTCGGGCGGGCCCTTGAGCTTGTGCAGCGCGATGCGGCCTCGTTGGCCGACATCGCCGCCTCACTGGGCTTCGCGGATCAGGCGCACTTCACCCACGTGGTGCGTCAGCACGTCGGTCACACCCCGGGGGAGCTGCGGGCGGCCTTGACTCTTAGAGATCCAGACCGATGTCGAGCACCCGCACCGAATGGGTGAGCGCGCCGACCGCCAGATAGTCCACGCCGGTGCCGGCGTACGCCGCCGCGTTGTCCAGGGTCAGCCCGCCCGACGATTCGAGTAAGACGCCGGGTGCACGAGAGTCCCTGCGCTGCACGGCAATTTGCGTCTGCCACACCGGAAAGTTGTCCAGCAGCACCAGTTCGGGTTTCTCTTCCAACACCTCGTCGAGCTGCTCGAGTGAGTCGACCTCGACCTCGCAGGGCAGATCCGGTGCAGCGGCGCGCACCGCCCGCAACGCCGCCACCACCGAGCCGGCCGCCGCGACGTGGTTGTCTTTGATCAACGCCGCGTCGCCGAGGCCGAGCCGGTGGTTGACCCCTCCGCCGACGCGGACCGCGTATTTCTGCAGGGCGCGTAAACCGGGCAGCGTCTTGCGGGTGTCGCGGATTTTCGCATTGGTGCCGTGCACGGCGTCGACCCAGGCGGCGGTCGCGGTGGCGATCCCGGACAGGTGGCACACCAGGTTGAGCATGGTCCGCTCGGCGGTCAGCAGGCCGCGGGTATCGGCCTTCAGCGTCAGCAGCGGCGCGCCCGCCTGCAGTCGCACGCCGTCGTCGACGCGGTCGAGTACCTGGTAGCCGTCCGGACCCAGCACCTCGTCGAGCACCAGCAGCGCAACGTCGACGCCGGCGATCACACCCGGCTCTCGGGTCACCAGCGCGGCGGTGGTCGTCGCGCCCGCCGGCACCGTCGCCGACGTCGTGACGTCCGGGCCGTAACGCAGGTCCTCGTCGAGCGCGCGGCTGATCGTGGCGCGGGCTTCGGCGAGCTCGCACTCACTGAGGGCCATCAGCACACCGCCGCCGGCGTCTCGGCGCGCACCGCGTTGTCCTCCGTCGCGCGGACGACGATGCTGCGCGCCTGGGCGGGATCGGCGTCGGGGTATTCGGCGCGGTGATGGCAGCCACGGCTTTCCTCGCGGGCCAGCGCGGCGGTGGCCACCGCGCGCGCGGTCATGGTCAACGCCGCGTCCTCGAGGTCGGCCCGGCGCGCTAAGTTCCGGACCGGTGCCGTCGAGAGCGTCTCGGCCAGCAGCCGCAGGCCGTCACCGCCGCGGACCACCGACGCATCGCGGCTCATGAGTTCCTGTAAGTCGTTGCGCACCAACGCCGTTGCGGGCGGCAGGTCGGACAAGGCGGCGTGCGGATGCCCGGCCGCGGCCGCGTGTGCGGCTGCCGCCTTCCCGGCGCGGCCGCCGACCACCAGCCCTTCCAGCAGGCTGTTGGACGCCAACCGGTTGGCGCCGTGCATCCCGGTACGCGCCACCTCGCCCGCGGCGTACAGCCCGGGCAGCTCGGTTTGCCCCCGGGCATCGGTGACGACGCCGCCGCAGCTGTAGTGCGCGCCGGGCAAAACCGGAATCGGCTGGCGCACCGGGTCGATCCCGGCGGCCCGGCATGCCGCGGTGACCGTAGGGAACCGGGTCGCCACGTCGGTGATGCCGCGTGCGTCGAGATACACGCACCGGGCGCCGGTCAGCCGCAACCGTGTGTCGATGGCGGCAGCCACGACGTCGCGCGGCGCCAGATCCCCCATCGGATGCACACCCGCGGTAACCGAATTACCTTGGCCGTCAACCAGTGTCGCGCCCTCGCCACGAAGAGCCTCGGTGACCAGCGGTCGTCGTCCCCCGGCCCCGCCGTCGAACAGCATGGTCGGATGGAACTGGATGAATTCGATGTCGCTGATCGGGACGCCGGCCCACAGCGCCAGGGCGATACCGTCGCCGGTGGAGCCGTCGGGATTGGTGGTAGCGCTGTAAAGATGCCCCAGCCCGCCGGTGGCCAAGATCACCGACGGCGCGTGAATGACACCGATTCCGCCGGCGTTGCTCACCAGCACCCCGGTTACGCCAACCTCGTCGTGCAGCACCCGCAGCGCGACGTGGTTGGTGCGGATGTCCAGCGCGGCCGCCGCACGGTCGAGCGCTCGCTGCACCTCGGCACCGGTGGCATCCCCGCCGGCGTGCACGATCCGCCGCCGCGAGTGTCCGCCTTCCCGGGTCAGTGCCCATCGGCCGGGTTGTGATTCGTCGAATCGTGCTCCGTCGCCGACCAATTCGGTGACCGCACGGTAGCCGTCGGAGACGATCGACTCGACCGCGTCGGGATCGCACAGGCCGGCACCCGCGGCCAGCGTGTCGGCGACGTGGGCGTCCACGGAGTCGTCGTTGCCGGGCAACACCACCGCGATGCCGCCCTGCGCGTAGTGGGTGGCCGTGGCGCCGGGCCTGCGGTCGGCCTTGCTCAGCACCACGACCCGGCGCCCGGCGCGATGTACCGCCAGAGCGGCGGCCAGCCCGGCCACCCCGGTGCCGACGACAACGACGTCGGCCCGCTGCTGCCAGTTCGTCGTCATTCGCCGCCGCCCGGTTGGCCGATCGCGATCATCCGCTGCACGCTTTGACGCGCCAACCGTGCCGTCTCGGCGTCGACGTGGACTTCGTCGGCGCCCTCGACCAGGCAGCGCAGCAGCGCCGCCGGTGTGATCATCTTCATGAACTTGCACGACGCCCGGTCGTTGACCGCCTGGAAGTTGGTGCCCGGCGCCGCATTACGCAGCTGATAGAGCATCCCGACCTCGGTGGCCACCAGCACCTCGCGGGCGTGGGTGGCGCGGGCGGCGTCGAGCATGCCGCCGGTGGACAGGATCTTCACCCGGTCCGCCGGCACGGCGCCCTCCCCGGCAAGGTACAAAGCCGAAGTGGCGCAACCGCATTCGGGGTGGACGAACAGTTCGGCATCGGGATGCTGGCGGGCCTGGTCGGCGAGCTCGTCGCCGTTGATCCCGGCGTGCACATGGCATTCGCCGGCCCACACGTGCAGGTTCTCCCGCCCGGTCACCCGTCGCACATGCGCGCCGAGGAACTGGTCGGGGCAGAACAGCACGTCGCGGTCGGCAGGAATCGAGGCGACCACGTCGACGGCGTTCGACGAGGTGCAGCAGATGTCGGTGAGCGCCTTCACCGCCGCGGTGGTGTTGACGTAGGACACGACCACCGCGCCGGGGTGCTCGTCCTTCCAGGCCTGCAATTCCTCAGGGGTGATCGAGTCGGCCAGCGAGCAGCCGGCCCGCTGGTCCGGGATCAGCACGGTCTTGTCCGGGCTCAGGATCTTGGCGGTCTCGGCCATGAAATGCACGCCGCAGAACACGATGGTGTCCTCGGGCGCGGCGGCGGCGATCCGCGAGAGCGCCAGCGAGTCGCCGACGTGGTCGGCGACGTCCTGAATCGCGGGCAGCTGGTAGTTGTGCGCCAGGATCGTGGCGCCGCGCAGCTCGGCCAGCCGGCGGATTTCGGCCGCCCACTGTTCGTCGCCGTCAACGCCGGTGTAACCGGTGGGTGAGTCGCTGATACGGGCGATCAGGTCGTCCGCCGGCGCATCCGTGCGATTCAGGATTTCGGTCATGAACGCCGTTCCTTTCGCCCCGGGCGGGTTTTCGACTTACAATCGAAAACGTGATTCATGGTAGCACCGCTCACGAGGTGCTTGCCGTCGTGTTCCAAGTTCGCGAGCTTGAAAGCGGGAAACCGCAGCTCAGCGCGCTGCTGTGGCAGCGCGCACGCGATCCGTACCGCGGCGCGTGGTCGCTGCCCGGCGGACAGCTGCGCCACGACGAGGACATGACCACGTCGGTCCGACGGCAGCTCGCCGAAAAGGTGGACCTACGTGAGGTCGCTCACCTCGAGCAGCTCGCCGTGTTCTCCGACCCGGCGAGGGTGCCCGGCATCCGCACGATCGCCTCGACCTTCCTGGGCCTGGTGCCCTCCCCCGCCACCCCCGAGCTACCGCCCGACACCCGCTGGCATCCGGTGACCGCGCTGCCGGCAATGGCCTTCGACCACGGCCCGATGGTGGCCCACGCCCGGACCCGGCTGGTCGCCAAGATGTCTTACACCAACATCGGATTCGCGCTTGCACCAAGGGAATTCGCGGTCTCGACGCTGCGGGACATTTACAGCGCCGCGCTCGGCTACCAGGTCGACGCGACCAACCTGCAGCGGGTGCTGTCCCGCCGCCGCGTCATCACGCAGACCGGCACCATCGCGCAGTCCGGGCGCAGCGGCGGGCGCCCGGCGGCGCTGTACCGCTTCACCGACTCGCAGCTGCGGGTCACCGACGAGTTCGCCGCGCTGCGACCCCCCGGGTGAGTCGACTGGATTCTTAGGGCCTTCTTAAGTAACAATGCCCCGATGGACATTGCCAGCCTCGCGACGACCTCGACCGGCGCCGAATGGATCGGTCGCCCGCCTCACGAGGAACTGCAACGCAAGGCCCGTCCCGTCCTGCCGTCGGAGGACCCGTTCTACCAACCGCCGCCGGGATTCGAGCACGCCGTGCCGGGAACCGTGCTGCGGTCCCGCGACGTCGAGCTGGCGTATCTGGGCCTGATCCCCCAGCGCGTCACCGCGACCCAGCTGCTCTACCGCACGACGGACATGAACGGACAGCCCGAGGCGACGGTGACCACGGTGATCGTGCCGCCGGACGCGGACCTCAAGGCGTGCCCGCTGCTGTCGTACCAGTGCGCCATCGACGCCGTCGCGTCCCGCTGTTTCCCGTCGTACGCGCTGCGGCGCGGCGCAAAAGCCCTCGGCGCGTTGGCCCAGCTGGAGTTCCTGCTGATCAACGCCGCGCTCGCCGAAGGCTGGGCGGTCTCGGTGCCCGACCACGAAGGCCCGCAGGGCATCTGGGGCGCCCCGTACCAGCCGGGCTACTGCATCCTGGACGGCGTCCGGGCGGCCTTCAACTCCGAGCGCCTCGGGTTGTCTGCGTCATCGCCGGTCGGGCTGTGGGGCTATTCCGGCGGCGGGCTGGCCAGCGCCTGGGCCGCCGAGGTGTACGCCGACTACGCACCGGAGCTGAACATCGTCGGCGCGGTGCTCGGTTCACCTGTCGGCGACCTCGGCCACACCTTCCGCCGGCTCAACAGCAGCCTGTTCTCCGGGTTGCCGGCGCTGGTGGTGGCCGCCCTGGCGCACCTCTACCCCGACCTGGACCGGGTCATCAAGGAGCACACCAGCGACGAGGGCCGCGCCCTGCTGTGCGAGCTGGAGACCATGACGACGGCGGGCGCGGTGATCCGGATGGCCCGCAAAGACATGGGAGACTACCTCGACCGCCCGCTGGACGAAGTCCTGGCGATGCCCGAAGTCCAGTACGTCTTCGACAACATCAAGCTCGGCACCACCGTGCCGACACCGCCGGTGCTGATCGTGCAGGCGGTCCACGATTACCTGATCGCCGTCGAGGACATCGACGAGCTGGCCGACGCCTATTCGGCCGGCGGCGCCGACGTCACCTATCACCGCGACGCGTTCTGCGAGCACCTGCTGCTGCACCCGCTTTCGGCGCCGATGACGCTGCGCTGGCTGCATGACCGGTTCGCCGGGCGCCCGCCGAGCAGTCGTCGCGCCCGGACCAAATGGCCGACCATGTTCAATCCCGCGACCTACACCGGCATGGCCCGGCTGGCAGTGATCGCAGCGAAGGTGATCACCGGACGGACGGTGCACCGACGCCCGCTGTGACCGACTCCGGCGCGGGCGGTTCGACGGTCGGATGACCGCCGAGATCGTCGCGCGCCGTCGCCGCCGCCAGCACGGCGTAGATTAGCGCGGCGGTGGCGGTCGGCAGCAGCAGTGTGCAGGCGGCCTGCAGCGGCGCCTGACCGAAGAACACCGGCGGCGCCTGGGTGAAGTAGTAGACGCGGTTCTGCTCGCTCACCGGTGCCGCGTCGAAATCCATTGTGCCGTAATGCCAATGCACCAAGAGCGCGCCCACCGTAGCGGCGACGGACGCGGCGCCCACCATGCCGACGCAGACCCCGAACACCATGGCCGGCCCGCGGTGTGCGCGCCACTGCCACACCAAAACCGCCGCCACCACGGCAACGACATTCAGCAACCCCAGCATCAGGAAAGCGGCGACGAAGAAGTGCTCGGATTCGTTGCCGAGGTAGTCGTGCACGCGGTCGCCGTCGCGGGTCAGCGCCACCACGCCGTGCACCGCCGGGGCCAGCCACGCCCACAGCGCGCCCACCGGCACACCCGTGGCCACCAGGCCCGCGATCACCGCGATGGTCGCCCGTCCGCGCGAGTAGCGCGGGGTAGTCGTGGTCATCGCTGCGCCTCCAGGTCGGCCGAATCCACCCGCCCGTGCCGCGAACACTTCGCCCACCAGCCGTCCGGGCGGACTTGCACCACCATGCGGCGGCCGCATTCGGCGCAGAACCGCGGCGGCTCGAGACCCAACTGGGCGGCAGTCGGCGACGACGAGCCCGCCGGCGCGCCGGTGTAAACGTTGTACACACCGGCTCCGATCGGGGCCGGCAGCTCGGCGACCATCACACCAGTGTTTCTACAGGCTGGCGTTCAGTGCCTTGATCGGCATCTGCAGATCGTCGAGCAACTCCAGGTCAGCCTCGGCCGGGCGGCCCAGCGTGGTCAGGTAGTTGCCGACGATCACGGCGTTGATTCCGCCCAGGATGCCCTGCTTTGCGCCCAGGTCGCCGAGGGTGATCTCTCGGCCGCCGGCGAAGCGCAGCATGGTCCGCGGCAAGGCCAGCCGGAACGCGGCGACCGCCTTGAGCGCCTCGCTGGCTGGCAGCACCTCCAGATCACCGAACGGCGTGCCCGGGCGCGGGTTCAGGAAGTTCAACGGCACCTCGTCGGGATTGAGCTCAGCCAGGTTCGCCGCGAATTCGGCGCGCTGCTCGAGGGTTTCGCCCATGCCGAGGATGCCGCCACAGCACACCTCCATGCCGACGTCGCGCACCATCGACAACGTCTCCCAGCGCTCTTCCCAGGTGTGGGTGGTGACGACGTTGGGGAAGAACGAGCGGGCGGTCTCCAGGTTGTGGTTGTAGCGGTGCACACCCATCGCCGACAACCGCTCCACCTGCTCTTGGGTCAGCATTCCCAGCGAGCAGGCGATCTGGATGTCGACCTCGTCGCGGACCGCCTCGATGCCGGCCGCGACCTGGGCCAGCAACCGGTCGTCGGGTCCGCGCACCGCGGCCACGATGCAGAACTCGGTGGCGCCGGTCTTGGCGGTCTGCTTGGCCGCCTCCACCAGGCTCGGAATGTCCAGCCAGGCGCTGCGCACCGGCGACGCGAACAGCCCCGACTGCGAGCAGAAGTGGCAGTCCTCCGGACAACCGCCGGTCTTGAGGCTGATGATGCCCTCGACCTCGACCTCGGGTCCGCACCAGGCCATCCGCACCTCGTGGGCGAGTGCCAGCAGTTCCTCGAGGCGGTCGCCGGGCAGCTGCAGCACAGCCAGCACCTGGTCCTGGGTCAGTCCCTCGCCGCGCTCCAGGACTTGCCGACGAGCGACTGCGAGGATGTCCGTGCCGTCGGTGTCGGTGCCGGGCCGAGTCGCCGCCTGAGTCACGTGGTGCTCCCTTCTTGAACGGTGTTCAGGTTAGGGTAACGGCGTGCAACTGCACAAACCCGATGTCGTCGAAGCGGCGGCCGCGATCCTGGACCAGTACGGGATCGCCGATCTGACCATGCGCCGGCTGGCACGCGAACTCGGCATCACACCCGGCGCGCTGTACTGGCATTTCCCCAGCAAACAAGAGCTGCTCGGCGCCGTCGCCGACCGGGTATTGCAGTCGGCCGGCACCGGAACCGGGCCGGACGCCGCTTGGCCGCTGCGGGTGCGCACGATCTGCTCACGTCTGCGCGACGCCCTGCTCTCGCACACCGACGGAGCCGAGCTGGTCTCGGCGAGCTTCGCCGCCGGACAGTCCCGAGCAGTCACCCACATCCTGACGTCGCTGGCCGAGGCGGCCGCGGAAGCCGGGCTGCCCCCGGAACAGTCGGAGCTGGCAGCCCGCACCATCGTCTACTACGTACTGGGCGCCACCGTCGACGAGCAGTCCCGCATGCAGTGGGACGCGGCGGGCGCGATACCCGAAACGCAGTCGGTGATCGAGCTGTCCGCCGACCCCGGCAGCGGATTCCACTTCGGGCTGCAGTTGCTCATCGACGGCATAGCAGCCCAGTCCACCCACCCGCGTCAGCCGGGCGCAGTGCAGCTGTCGAGGTAGCTTGAGTGGTAGCGGACATGAACACACTCAGCACTGCACACGTCGACTATGTGGCGCACCACTATCTGCTGCTGGCGCTGCCAGCGTTCCTGCCCGCGGTGATCGTGGCCGCAGTCGTGCTCTACGTCGCGCTGCGGGACAGGCGCAGCGCCGCCCAGGGCGAGCGCACCCCGGTCGGCGACAAGCGGGATTGAGCGCTCCGCAACCAATTCCGCCGAAGTTTGAACTCGTTACCGATCGGCAACCTACGGTGAAGTAGGTTGACGCTCGCGATCGGATCTCCCGGCCCTGGAGGGGATAACTGTGGGACTAGCGGTTGTTGCGGAGGCGCCGGCGCGTGGTGCCGGGCTGAACCAGGTGATCGGCCTGTCGATCGCCGCAATGCTGATAGCGCTGCTCATGCTTTGGGTGGGCTACGCGCACCGCACCCGTCGCATCAGCTGGTTGGCCCGGATTGCGGATCGGTTGGCAGAGAAGTTCAACCGGCCGTCGTGGGTGGCGTTGCCGGTGTTGGTGTTCACCACGTCGATCATCTGTGCGCTGTTCGGGTTCATCTGGGATGTCAGCTGGCACATCGGCAATGGCCGCGATCCCGGTCCGCTGGCCAACCCCGCGCACTATTTCATCGTGATCGGTCTGTTCGGCATCTTTTTGGCCGGCGCGATCGCGGTCGTCGTGCCGTTCGACAAGCCGGGCCCGGCGGCGGTGCGCATCACCCGCGACTGGTACGCCCCGGTCGGTGGGGTGCTGATGGCCGGCTGCGGGCTGTATGCGCTGCTCGGTTTCCCGCTTGATGACATCTGGCATCGCATCTTCGGCCAAGACGTAACACTGTGGGGCCCAACCCATCTGATGATGATCGGCGGCGCCGGCTTCTCCCTGTTCGCGGTGCTGATGCTGGAGTACGAAGGCGGACGGGCGCTGCCGGACACACCTGCTGAAGGTACTTACGCGCGAGACGAGCGTCGGCTCATCAATTTCCTGCGGTATTTGTCATTCGGTGGGTTGTTGATCGGGATGTCGGTGTGGCAGATCGAGTTCGATTTCGGTGTGCCGCAGTTTCGGCTGGTGTTTCAGCCGATGCTGATCGCGGCGGCGGCCGCGGTGGGTACGGTGGCCGCGCGGTTGACCATGGGCCGCGGCGGCGCGATCATCGCCGCACTGTTCGCGATCGCCTTGCGCGGTGCGGTGGCACTGGTGGTCGGCCCGATCCTGGGCGCGCCGATCAACTGGTTTCCGCTGTATCTGGGCCCGGCAGTAGTCGTCGAATTGCTGGCCCTCACACCGCTTATCCGACGCCCGATCCTCTTCGGCGCCGTGGCTGGCTTGGCGGTGGGCACGATCGGGTTGTGGCTGGAGTCGCTGTGGATCGGCGCGGTGTATCACTACCCGTGGCCGGTCAGCCTGTGGGGCCAAGCGCTGACGATGGCGGCGCCGGCGGCGGTGCTGACCGGAACCTGCGGGGCCATGCTGGGCATGGTGCTGACCGGTCAACGCCTGCCCGGGCGTGGAATCGGCATCGCGGTGGTGGCGCTGACCGTGCTGGTGATCGGCGGTGCGGTGGCCAACGGACTACATATCCGGGTGCCCCAACACGACACGGCCACCATCACCTTGACCGACGTGCCCAGCCCGCCCGGACAACGCATGGTGGCCGCCGACGTGCAGATCAATCCGCCCACCCTCGTCAGCGACCACCCGGATTGGCTGACGATCTTGTCCTGGCAGGGGCGCATGCAACATCACCGCGGCCTGTACATCGACCGACTCGACAAAGTCGGGCCCGGGCACTACACCACCACCCAGCCCGTCCCGGTGTGGGGCAGCTGGAAAACCCTGCTGCGCATCCAAGACGGCTACACGATGACCGCAGTGCCGATCTACGCCCCGGCCGACGACGCCATCCCCGCGCCGGAGATTCCCGCGCTGGGCACCAGCACGCGGCCTTTCGTGCTCGAGGTGTCGATCCTGCAGCGCGAACGCGACCCCAACGTGCCGGCGTGGCTGTTCACCGCCGGCGGCATCGTGGTGCTGATCTTCACGCTGATGGTCATCTCGGCGCTGACCTGGGGCGCCGGGCGGATCAACGCCGCCGACACCGCCCCCACCCAACCCGAAGAAGCAGCAGCCGACCGGTCCCCACCGCAAGCGGCGTGACGGGGCCGATGAGCGCTCGCAGTGCGCTGATCACGGTTGCTGCGATGTTGATCTGCGGTCTTGTCGGCTGCGGCGGTTCGCCGGGCAAGGACTCGTCGACGAAGGCGCTCGTCGTCGACGTCACCATCGCGCATGGTCAGGTCAGCCCGGCTAATGCCACGCTGCAGGCCAAAGTTCACCAGCCGATCACGTTCCGGGTCACCAGCGACGCCGCCGACGAGCTGCACGTCCACTCGGTGCCGGACCACGAGTTCCAGGTCGCGGCCGCGCCCAACCAGACGTTCCAGTTCAGCGTCGACGTCCCGGGCAACGTCGACGTCGAACTGCATCACCTGGACCGGACGGTCGCGACCATCCAAGTGCGGCCGTGACGCGCGCCGGCGACGATGCAGAGCGAAGCGATGAGGAGGAGCGGCCGTGACGTCGGTTCTGGCGCACGGCCTGGGCGGCTCGAGCGACCTTCCGGTCCCCTACGCGTACGCGATGGTCGGCGCCGCCTGGGCGTTGACGTTCACCTTCGCGTTGGTCGCTTTCGCCTGGCGCAAGCCGAGATTCGATCCGGACAAGCCTGGACACCCGTTGCCGGAAGTGGTCACCGCGCTGGTGGACGCCCGGGTGACGCGCGCGACGGTGGCCGTGGCGGCGCTGCTGTTCACCGCGTGGGTGGTGATGGCCGGGCTGTGGGGCCCGCAAACCCCGAACAACGCGCTGCTCGGGGTGTTCTACGTGCTGCTGTGGGTCGGCCTGGTGGCGGTTTCGCTGCTGTTCGGTCCGGTGTGGCGAGTGATCTCGCCGGTGCGCACGCTGTATCTACTGCTGCGGCGCGTCACACCGGAACGGCTCGGCCGACCGCGGCTGTCCTATCCCGAAAGCTGGGGTTATCGACCCGCCGCAGCGGGGTTGTTCGCGTTCGTGTGGATGGAATTGGCCAGCCCCAACCCGGCGTCGCTGCCGTGGATCAGGTGGTGGGTGCTGACCTACGCCGTGGTGTTGCTGGGCGGGGCCTGGCTGTGCGGCCAGCGCTGGCTGGCCCGGGTCGACCCGTTCGGGGTGTACAGCATGGCGGTGTCGCGGCTTTCGCCGTTTCGCCGAAACACCGTCTCGGGGCAGATAGTGATCGGCAACCCGTTCGACCATCTGCCGTCGCTGCCGGTCCGCCCGGGCGTAGTCGCGATCGTGGCGGTGCTGCTGGGGTCGACGGCATTCGACAGCTACTCGGCGTCGCCGACCTGGCGCAATTTTGCCGACCGGCTCGCGCCGACCCTGCCGTCGCCGGCGCTGCGAACCATCGGGCTTCTGGTGTTTATTTCCGTTGTGGCGCTGACGTTTTCGTTCGCCGCGAGGGCAACCGGCGGGGTGGACCGCGAGCAGCGTCGCGCCCTGCCCGGGCAGATGGCGCACTCGTTGATCCCGATCGTGGTGGGCTACATCTTTGCCCACTACCTGTCCTACCTCGTGGAGCGCGGCCAGCAGGCCGTCTTCGCGCTGGCCGATCCGCTCGGCTGGGGCTGGAACCTGTTGGGGCTGGCCCATTTACACGTGGCGTATGTGCTGTCGATGCATCCCTCGGTGCTGGCCGCGGTCAAGGTGACCTGTGTGGTGACCGGCCACATCGTGGCGGTGATCGCGGCCCATGACAAAGCGCTGCGGTTGCTGCCGGCCGGCCATCAGCTCACCGGCCAGCTCACCATGATGCTGGTCATGGTTGGCTACACATTCACCGGTTTGTATCTGCTGTTCGGCGGGTAGGCGAGCCTGCGTAGCCGCTGGTGCACTGGACCGGGGGCGAAAGGAAGCGAATTGACGTCGCGGCACTCGACCGACCCGGTCCCCCGGAGCAAAAGATACCGGCCTACAAACGCAAGCGTCGCCCGCGCGCTATCTCGGATCAGCATTCAGTCCAAGGTCATGTGATGCTGCTGCTGTCCAGCCTGACATCATTGGGCGTGATCGGCGTCGTCGAATACGTCGCCGCCCGTAACGCGCTGCTGCCCGCCGCTTCCGAGCGGATGACGCAGATGCGCGAGTCGCAAAAGCGGGCGGTGGAGACGCTGTTCTCCGACCTGTCCAATTCGGTGGTCATTTACAGCCGCGGGTCGACCGCAATGGAGGCGGTCCAGGCGTTCACCGCCGGCTTCGATTAACTGTCCAACGCGACGGTCGACCCCGGACAGCAACAGGCACTGGTGAACTATTACACCGACAAAGTGATCAAACCCGTCGAACGCTACACCGGCACCAAGCTGGACCTCAACGCCCTACTGCCCAGCAGCAATTCGCAGAAATATCTGCAGGCCCACTACACCGTCGCGCCGGCGTCGTCCGCGCCCGGCGACGCCGGCGACGGCAGCGCTTGGTCGGCAGCGAATGCCCGCTTCAACGATTACTTCCGAGAGATTGCGGTGCGCTTCGAATATCGCGACGCATTGCTGCTCGACACCCGCGGCAACGTGGTTTACAGCGTGCGGAAAAGCCCCTCGCTCGGCACCAACATCCTCACCGGCCCGTATCGGCAATCGAACCTGCGTGGCGCCTATGAGAAGGCAATGGCCGCGAACTCCACAGATTTCGTCTGGATCACCGATTTTCAGCCGTATCAGCCTCAACTCGGCGCGCCCATCGCGTGTTTGGTTGCGCCGATCGGCCCACCCGGTAAAGCGGCGGGAGTGCTGGCGCTGCCGTTGCCGATCGCCAAGGTCAATCGCATCATGACGGCCGACAGGCAATGGAAGGCCGCCGGTATGGGCCGGACCGCCGAAACTTATCTCGCCGGCCCCGACAACGCGATGCGGTCCGATTCGCGGCTATTCCTCGAAGACCCCCAGCGATACAAGAGTGACGTGGTATCGACAGGGACCCGACCCGATATTGCCGACAAAGCGATCAGGTGGGGTGGCACCACACTGGTGCAGCCCGTCGCGACAGCAGCTGTGAGCGCCGCGCAACGCGGCCAGACCGGAACCGTTATCGACACCAGCTATCTCGGCCGCCGGGAATTGGTGGCCTACGCTCCGCTGGCCGTGCCGAATTCCGATCTGCATTGGTCGATCCTGGCGACCAGGGAAACCGCCGAGGCCGACGCCAGGATAGTGGCGCTGACGCGAACACTGGTGGTGACGACTACGGCAATGGTTTTCGTCGTCTGTGTGGCAGCATTACTGGTCGCCCAGATATTCGTGCGGCCCATTCGACGGCTCCAAGCCGGCACGCAGGAGATCAGCGCCGGGAACTACGACGTCACGATCCCAGTGACCTCACGCGATGAAATCGGTGAACTCACTGGCGCTTTCAATGAGATGAGCCGGAATTTGCAGCTCAAAGAAGACCTGCTGACCGAACAGCGAAAGGAGAATGACCGCCTGCTGGGGTCATTGATGCCCGAGCCGGTCGCGCAGCGTTACCGCGAGGGCGAACAGATTGCTCAAGAACACCAAGACGTCACCGTCATCTTCGCCGACATCATCGGCCTGGACGATATATCCAACCGGCTATCGGGCCACGAACTGGTGGGGATCGTCGACGAGCTCATCCAGGAGCTCGATTCCGCCGCGGAAGCACTTGGTATCGAGCCGATTCGCACGTTGCACAACGGTTACCTCGCCAGCTGTGCGCTGAACGTCCCCCGCCTCGACAGCATCCACCGCACCGTCGAGTTCGCCGTCGAAATGCAAGGAATCGTCCGGCGTTTCAACAGTCGAACGGGCTACCATCTGGCCCTCCGAGCCGGTATCAACAGCGGCAACGTCATCAGCGGACTGGTTGGACGATCCAGCATGGTTTACGACATGTGGGGGGCGGCGGTCAACCTGGCATACCAGATGCGCAGCGGCACAACGCAATCCGGGCAGTCGGGAATCTATGTCACCGCAGACGTGTACGAGGCGACGCGCGACATCCGCCAGTTCGTGCCGGCAGGCACCATCACCGTCGGCGACGCCGAACAGCAGATCTGGCGATTGTCGGAGGAACAGTGAACAGCATTGGCTCGTCAACGCTTTACTGGGCCGCGAGCGTCGTGTTCGGCTTGCCGCTGCTGCTGATCGGCCTTACCGAGTGGCATCAGAGCCTTACCCGCAAGAACAGTCATCTCGCCCGGCCCGTCATGCTGCTCCGCACTTATCTTGTCCCGTTGGGTGCGCTTTTGGTGCTGCTCGTGCAGGTGGCGAAGATGCCCGCTCAGTTCACGTCGGTACGTGTCCTTGCGACGGTGTTCGGCTTTGTGGTGCTTGTGCTGTTGCTGTCCGGGCTGAATGCAACGGTGTTCGAGGGCGCACCGCAGGGGTCCTGGCGCCAGCGAATCCCCGGCATCTTCCTCGACGTGACCCGGTTCTTGCTGATCGGCGCGGGCCTGGCGGTCATCTTGTCCTATGTCTGGGGCGTGCGGGTCGGCGGCCTTTTCACCGCGTTGGGTGTGACTTCGGTGGTTATCGGCCTGATGCTGCAAAATTCCGTCGGGCAGATCGTCTCGGGCCTGTTCATGTTGTTCGAGCAGCCGTTCCGGATCGGCGACTGGCTGGCCACCCCGGCCGCCCGAGGGCAAATTGTGGAGGCCAACTGGCGTTCGGTCCACATCCAGACGGGCCGCGGACTGCAGATCACCCCGAACTCGGTGCTCGCCACCACCTCGTTCACCAATCTCAGCCGTCCCCCCGGCGGACACCACTTGGTGATCACGACCACGTTTTCCGAAGCCGACCCGCCTGACCGGGTGTGCGCGCTGCTGACCCGGGTCGCGACCGCTTTGCCGCAGCGCAGAACCGAGGTCGTCGCGACGGCGACGCCCGTCGGCGGCACCGAGTATCGCGTCACCATCGGGTTGAAGTCGCCGGCGGACGACTCCGCCGCACAGGCCACGTTTTTGCGTTGGCTCTGGTATGGCGCACGGCGTGAAGGCCTTCATCTCGACGGCGCCGAAGACGACATTTCGACGACCGAGCGCATCGAACAAGCGCTGCGAATGGTTGCGGGTCGGTATTGCGGCTCAGCCAAACGGATCAGCAGGCGCTGCGGTCGCACGCGAAAATCGTCCGCTACGGGGAGAGCGAGATCGTCGAGCAGGCCGGCCGCGTGCCCGACAAGATGACCTTCTTGATCGCCGGGAGCGTCCGGTTGACCGCGGTCGCCCAGGACGGGTCGGTTGTCGTGGTCGGCACCCTGGATGATGGCTCGTTCCTCGGCGTGACCGCGCTGACCCGCCAACCCAACCTGGCCGATGCGTATGCCGCGGCGGAAGTGACGGCGCTCGAAATCGACCGCGATCACCTCGTCGAGTTGGTGATGCACAAACCGCTGCTGCTGCAGGACCTTTGTCGCACGATCGATGAGCGCCGCGCCTGGGTACAACAGGCGCGAGTGCCCGCTTAGCTTAGCCGATCGGGTGTTCGGCGCGCTTGTTGCCGTCCCAGCGGCGCAGCGCGACGAAGCGGCCGTCGAGCTGCGCCGGGCGCCCCGCGATGCGCAACGCCCCGGCCAGTTGATGTCCGCCGACCCGGCGCGCCAGCGTGGTGTGCGCGGTCCACTGCCCGGGCAGGCAATTGGGCATGGGCGCCGGTGTCATGTGCGGAAGGCAGCGCCGGTAGACCTCCGCATGCAGTGCCAGCAGGTCGGCCGTCGGAACGACGAGCCGCGTCAGAATCGCAGCCCTCTTGCCGAACAGCAGCGACGCCCCCACGGTGCACGGGAGCGGTAGCCGCTGCGCGACGGGCGCCAACAGCGCGTCGACGTCTGGCGCGATGTGGTCGGCCACCACCAGCGTCACGTGCGGGCGCGACGCCGGTGCCTGGCTGGGGATCCCGGCGGCGGCCAGGCTTTCCCAGATCCGGCGGATGGCCGTCTCGCTGTCGGGGTCAAAGACCAGCTCGATCGAATGAACCATCAGCCGACCAATGCGCTCACCCAGTCAGGGTCGAAAGCCTGCGCGCTCATTGCGGAGAATTCCGCAGGCGTCATTGATCCGGCCCCCTCCGGCAGCGCGGCCCGCACCGGCGCGAGCCGCTCCAGCGCGCAGCGGTTGGTTGTTTCTACCTCCCCCGGTTGCCGCGGCCAGCTGCCGATCACTAGCCCCGCGCACGAAAGCTGTTGCGCACTAAGCGCTTCCAATGTGAGCGCGGTATGGTTGAGGGTGCCGAGCTCAGTGGTCGCCACCACCAGCACCGCTGCGCACAGGCCAACGGCGATGTCGCGCAAGGTGATTTGGTCCCGCGCCAGCTCGACCAGTAACCCGCCCGCACCCTCGACCAGGGTCAACCGGCCCGCCCGGTCGACGCCGCGGATCGCGCCCAGTATGTCGTCGCGGGTGGGCAGACTCCTCCCGGCCAGCTCGGCGGCGGCCACCGGCGCCAGCGGTTGCGGATAGCGCGCCAACCCAACCACTTTGGTGACCCCCGACAACCGGGCCACGTCGGCTAGGTCGTCGTCACCGGTGTCGGTGCCGGTCTGCACCGGTTTGCACACCGCGACGTCAAGGCCGGCCTGGCGGGCATGGCAGGCCAGCGCCGCGGTGGCGACCGTCTTGCCGACGCCCGTTCCGGTGCCGGTGACGACCAGGACCGTCAACGACCTGACAGCACGTCGGTCAGCACTTTGCGGGCCAGGTCGAGCTCTTCGGCGTCCAGCGACGCCCGCGCGGTCAGCCGCAGCCGCGAGGTGCCCGCAGGTACCGTCGGGGGCCGGAAACACCCGACCCGAACCCCCGCCTCCAGGCAAGCGGTCGCGGCGGCCAGCGCCACCTCGGGGTCCCCCAAAATCACCGAGACGACGGCCGACTCCGGGACCTCGGGGACGTCGCAGATCTGCGCCAGCGTGCGCGCGTGCTGCAGCACCGCCTTCGGCCGCCACGGCTCGGCGGCCAGCACCCGCAGCGCCGCCAGCGCCGCGCCCACCGCCGCCGGCGCCAGACCGGTGTCGAAGATGAACGGCCGGGCGGCGTCGATCAGGTGGTCGCGTACGGCGGTCGAGCCGAGCACCGCCCCGCCCTGGCTGCCGAGCGCCTTGGACAGCGTCGTCGTCATCACCACGTCCGGCGCGCCGGCCAGCCCGAGCTCGTGCAGCAGCCCACGACCGTCGCCGCTGCGCACCCCGAGGCCGTGCGCCTCGTCGACGATCAGCAGCGCGCGGTGTCGCCGGCACGCCCCGTGCAGCTCCCGCAACGGTGCCAGCGCGCCGTCGGTGGAGAACACCGAGTCGGTGACGACGACGGCGCGCTCCTCGTCGCGCGCCGCCAACGCCGCGTCGACGGCGTCGACGTCGCGGTGCGGGGTCACCACCACCCGCGCCCGCGACAGCCGGCACGCGTCGACCAGCGACGCGTGCGAGTAGGCGTCCGATACCAGCAGCGAACCCGGGCCGGACAGCCCGACCACCGCGCCGAGGTTGGCGGTGTATCCCGAGGAGAACACCAAACCCGCTGCGGCGCCGACGAATTCGGCGAGCGAAGTCTCGAATTCCTGGTGCAGTTCGGTGTCACCGGTGACCAGCCGCGACCCGGTGGCGCCGGTCCCCCAGGTGCGCAGCGCGTCGACGCCGCCCTCGATGACGGCGGGATGCTGCGAGAGACCTAGGTAGTCGTTGGACGCCAGGTCCAGCTCAGTGGCCACCGGCGGGCGCGGCCGCAACGAGCGCCGCAATCCGGCCGCGCGGCGCTGCTGTTCCACCGCCTCCAGCCAGGCCAGCGGCGACGTGTCGATCGGTGCTTCCATCGGCGCTTAGCCTACGAGGCCCGCAACGTCGACCATGGCCGAGGTGACCTGCGCGATCTCGGCGGGCGTACAGATGAACGGCGGCATCGCGTAAATCAGGTTGCGGAACGGCCGCAGCCACACCGCGCGGTCCAGCGCCGCGGGGGTGGCCACGGCCAGGTCGACGGGCCGGTCGCATTCGATGACGCCGATCGCGCCGCACACCCGCACATCGGTCACCGCGGGCAAACTGCGGGCGGGCTCGAGCCCGATGGTCAGCCCGGCACTGATGTCGCCGACTGTCGTCTGCCAGTCCTGCCCGAGCAACAGTTCCACGCTGGCCACCGACACCGCGCAGGCCAGCGGGTTGGCCATGAACGTGGGCCCGTGCATCAGCGCCCCGGCAGCCCCGGAGCTGATCGTGCGCGCGATCTCGGCGGTGCACAGCGTGGCCGCCAGGCTGAGGTAGCCGCCGGTGAGCGCCTTGCCGACGCACATGATGTCCGGGCTGACGCCGGCGTGGTCGGCGGCGAACAACTCGCCAGTGCGCCCGAAGCCGGTGGCGATCTCGTCGAAAACCAGCAGCACCCCGTACCGGCTGCAGATATCGCGCAGGTCGGCCAGGTAGCGCGGGTCGTGGAAGCGCATGCCGCCGGCGCCCTGCACGACGGGCTCGACCACCACCGCAGCCAATTCGGCGGCATGCTCGGCCAATTGCGCCTCGAACGCGGCGGTGTAGTTCGGGTCGTAGTCGCGGGGCACCTGCGGGGCGAACAGCTGGCTGGCCAGCACGTCGGTCCACAGCGAGTGCATGCCGCCGTCCGGGTCGCAGATGCTCATCGGGGTGAAGGTGTCGCCGTGGTAGCCGCCGCGCCAGGTCATCAGCCGCCGCTTGCCGTACTGGCCGCGGCTGCGCCAGTACTGCAGCGTCATCTTGACCGCGACCTCCACCGACACCGACCCGGAGTCGGAAAAGAACACGGTCTCCAGCCCCGTGGGCGTCAGGTCGACCAGCAGCTGGGCCAGCCGGGCGGCGGGCTCGTGGGTCAGCCCGCCGAACATGACGTGGTTCATCGTGTCCAGCTGGGCGGCCAGCGCCTTGTCCAGCACCGGATGGCCGTGACCGTGGATCGCGGTCCACCAGGAGCTCATCGCGTCCAGCGCCTCGACCGGTTGGCCGTCGCGGATCAGCGTCAACCACGCGCCGCGGGCGCCGACTGCGACCACCGGGGCCACGGCTTCCGCGCCGATCGTGCTGTAGGGGTGCCACAGGTGCGCGGCGTCGATCGCGCTGATCTGCTCAGGAGTCAACGCAGGCATGGAGACAGAGGGTAGATCGTCCAGAAGTGTTCGCCGGGCCCTGCCCGGCCACCAGACGCAAAATCCCCATTTTCCGCACGAAATTGGGGCATTTTGCGTCTGCTCGTCAACACTTGGCGGCATGACCACCGACCCCGACCAACCGCCGAGGCCCCGGGTACGCCTGGCTGTCTGGGACCTGATCTGCACCGCCGCGATCTGGGTGGTTGTCGTGGTCGTGGCCGCCACCACGGGCTTGCCCTCGGCGCTGTTCGGCTTCCTCGCCGCCGTGTGTCCGGCGGACAGTTGCCCGCCGGTGCCGTTCGGGATCGACCAATGGATCTACCCGGTGGTGTGGGGCGGCATCGGCGCAGCGGCGGCCGCGGCGGTGATCGGCCCGTTCGTGTCCCTAGTGAAGGGCTGGTACCTGTTCTTCTGGCCGCTGCTGGCGGTTGCCATTGTCATGCTCAGCTCGTTGGCCGGCGCGGCGATAACCGCCTTCAGCGAACCCTATTGGCACTGACGCGATTGAGAGCCAAATCACAACGGGCCGCACGATATTCGAGGTTTCGCCGAAATGCGGTCACCGTTGGGTCACGGTCCGACAAATTTCTCCTCGCCGGCGTAGCCGGCGCATCGGCTGCCGGTACGCTCTGTTACAAGAGTGACTCAAGTGACTGTTGTGAATGCAGCCGTCGAGAAGGGGTGGAATCCCATGAAACGCGTCTACGCCGTCGCGGCCAGCCTGGCGGTGTTGGCGGCCCCCGCGGTCGTCAACGCCGGCATCGCGGCCGCCGACCAGCGAACAGGGTATGGGCAACCCATCGACATCGTGATCCAGCGTGCCCTGTCTCAGCGTGGAGTGCCTTACGTCTACGGCGGCGGCGACGCCTCCGGGCCCACCAACGGCGTCCGCCAGAGCGGAAACTCGGTCCCGGGTGTCAGCACGGTTCCACGGGCCGGCGCCTACCCGGGTACCCCCACGCTGCCGGGCGCTGCAACCGTCCCTAATGCGGCTACCGTCGGCTTCGACGCGTCCGGGCTGGTCCAGTACGCCTTCGCCGGTGCCGGAATCAAGATGCCGCGGACCTCCGGCCAGCAATGCAATGTCGGGCGCAAGGTGCCGCCCGCGCAGGCCCGTCGCGGCGACCTGATCTGCTACGGCCCCGGCGGCAGCCAGAGCGTCGCGATCTACCTGGGCAACGGGCAGATGATCGAGGCGACCGAGCCCGCCGTCACGGTCTCGGCCGCACGCACCACCAACATGACGCCCTACCTGACCCGGATCATCGAGTAATCGGCGCCACGAGCGCGCCGGGGAACGGTCGACAGGTTAGGTAAATTGACTGTCGATCATGATTGCCCTGTCCCCGACCCGCCCGGCGCCCGCGGCCGTGTCGGATTCCGCACCGGCCGCGATGGGGAACCGCAAGACAGGTTTCTACCGCCACGACCTCGACGGCCTGCGCGGTATCGCGATCGCGTTGGTCGCGATGTTCCACGTCTGGTTCGGCCGGGTCTCCGGCGGCGTCGACGTATTCCTCGCACTGTCCGGATTCTTCTTCGGCGGCAAGGTCCTTCGCACCGCGCTCAACCCCGCGTCGTCGTTGTCGCTGCTGCCCGAAGTGACCCGGCTGGTGCGCCGGCTGCTGCCGGCGCTGGTGGTGGTGCTCGCCGGATGCGCCGTGCTGACGATCCTTGTGCAGCCGCAGACCCGCTGGGAGACGTTCGCCAACCAGAGCCTGGCCAGCCTGGGCTACTACCAGAACTGGGAGCTGGCCCACACCGTCGCCGACTACCTGCGCGCGGGCGAGGCGGTCAGCCCGCTGCAGCACATCTGGTCGATGTCGGTGCAGGGCCAGTTCTATGTCGCGTTCCTGGCGCTCGTCTTCGGTGTGGCGTATGTGTGCCGGCGCCGGTTCGGCCACCGACTGCGGACGACGTTCATCGTGGTGCTGAGCGCGCTGACGACGGCGTCGTTCGTCTTCGCGATCTTCGCGCACCAGGCCAACCAGGCGACCGCCTACTACAACAGCTTCGCCCGGGGCTGGGAGCTGCTGCTGGGCGCTCTGGCCGGCGCGCTGGTCCCCTACATCCGCTGGCCGATGTGGCTGCGCACGCTGGTCGCGACCGTCGCCCTGGCGGCGATCGTGTCCTGCGGTGCGCTCATCGACGGCGTCCGGGAATTCCCCGGGCCGTGGACACTGGTCCCGGTCGGCGCGACGGTGCTGTTCATCCTGGCCGGGGCCAACCGCCAGGCGGATCCCGGCACCCGCGACCGGCTGCCACTGCCCAACCGGATGCTGGCGACCGGGCCGCTCGTGACCCTCGGGGCGATGGCCTATTCGCTGTACCTGTGGCACTGGCCGCTGCTGATCTTCTGGCTGTCCTATACCGGCCACCGGCGGGCCAACTTCATCGAGGGCACCGCGGTGTTGCTGATCTCCGGTGTGCTGGCCTACCTGACCCTGCGCCATGTCGAGGATCCGCTGCGCTACCGGGCGCCGGTGCACGCGGCTCCGCAGCCGGTGATTCCGTGGCGGCAACGGCTGCGCCGGCCGACGATCGCGCTCGGTTCGGTGGTGGCGCTGCTGGGCGTCACCCTCACCGCCACATCGTTCACCTGGCGCGAGCATGTCACCGTGCAGCGCGCCGACGGCAAGGAGCTCAGCGGGCTCAGCGCACGCGACTATCCGGGAGCGCGTGCGCTGGTCAAGCACGTGCGGGTGCCCAAGCTGCGGATGCGGCCGACCGTGCTGGAGGCCGAGAAGGACGTGCCGCCGTCGACCCGGGACGGCTGCATCAGCGACTTCAACAACCCGGCGCTGATCAACTGCACCTACGGTGACCACGACGCCACCCGCACCATCGCGCTGGCCGGCGGGTCGCACGCCGAACACTGGCTCACCGCACTCGACCTGCTGGGCCGCATGCACAACTTCAAGGTGGTGACCTACCTGAAGATGGGTTGCCCGCTGTCCACCGAGGAAGTCCCGCTGATCATGGGCAACAATGCGGCGTATCCGCAGTGCCATGAGTGGGTAGGCAAGACCATGGCAAAGTTGGTCGCCGACCGTCCCGACTATGTGTTCACCACGTCCACCCGGCCGTGGAACATCAAACCCGGGGACGTGATGCCGGCAACCTACATCGGTATCTGGCAGACGTTCTCCGACAACAACATTCCGGTACTGGCCATGCGCGACACGCCGTGGCTGGTCAAGGAGGGCAACCCATTCCAGCCGGCCGACTGCCTGGCCAAGGGCGGCAATCCGCAGTCGTGCGGGATCAAGCGCTCCGATGTGCTGTCCGAGCGCAACCCGACTCTCGATTTCGTCGGGCAGTTTCCGCTACTGAAGCCACTGGACATGAGCGATGCGATCTGCCGGCCCGACATCTGCCGCGCGGTAGAGGGAAATGTGCTGATCTACCACGACGCTCATCACCTGTCCGCGACCTACATGCGGACGCTGGCGGGCGAACTGGGCCGGCAGATCGCCGCGGCGACCGGCTGGTGGTGACCCGTCCGCGGCACGGATAGGTTTGACTGATGGCATCGAATAGCTCGGCCCTGCAATCGGACAGCGTGCCCACCCTGACCACGGTATGGCCGGGCAACAGCTATCCGCTCGGGGCAACCTACGACGGCGGCGGGACGAACTTCGCGTTGTTCTCCGAGGTCGCCGAAAAGGTCGAGCTGTGCCTGATCGACGAGGACGGTGCCGAGACCCGCGTCAACCTCGAAGAGGTCGACGGCTACGTGTGGCACGCCTACCTGCCGAACGTCGGTCCCGGTCAGCGCTATGGCTTTCGGGTGCACGGGCCGTTCGAGCCGGCCGCCGGGCATCGCTGCGACTCCAGCAAGCTGTTGCTCGACCCGTACGGCAAGGCGTTCGACGGTGACTTCAAGTTCGGCCAGGCGCTGTTCTCCTACGACATGGCGGTCGCGGCTAAGGATCCCGCCGACACCGGCAATCCCCCGAGGGTCGACTCGCTCGGCCACACGATGACCAGTGTGGTGATCAATCCGTATTTCGACTGGGCTTCGGACCGGGCGCCGCGCACGCCCTACAACGAAACGATCATCTACGAAGCGCACGTGAAGGGGATGACGCAGACCCATCCCGGTATCCCCGAAGAGCTGCGCGGCACCTACGCGGGCCTGGCTCACCCGGCGATCATCGATCACCTCAAGTCGCTGAATGTCACTGCGATCGAACTGATGCCGGTGCACCAGTTCCTGCACGACCACCGGTTGGTGGAGCTGGGGCTGCGAAACTACTGGGGCTACAACACGTTCGGGTTCTTCGCGCCGCACCACCAGTACGCGGCGAACCGGCAGGCCGGGGGCGCGGTTGCCGAATTCAAAACCATGGTCCGCACTTTCCACGAGGCCGGCATCGAGGTGATCCTCGACGTGGTCTACAACCACACCGCCGAAGGCAACCATCTGGGTCCCACGATCAACTTCCGCGGCATCGACAACGCCGCCTACTACCGGCTGGAAGACGAAGACCTGAGGTTCTACAAGGATTTCACCGGCACCGGCAACAGCCTCAACGCCCGTAACCCGCACACCCTGCAGCTGATTATGGACTCGCTGCGGTACTGGGTGACCGAGATGCACGTCGACGGATTCCGCTTCGACTTGGCCTCCACGCTGGCCCGCGAGTTCTACGACGTCGACCGATTGAGCGCGTTCTTCGATCTGGTGCAGCAGGACCCGGTGGTCAGCCAGGTCAAGCTGATCGCCGAGCCGTGGGATGTCGGCGAGGGCGGCTATCAAGTTGGCAACTTCCCAGGTTTGTGGACTGAGTGGAACGGGAAATATCGGGACACTGTGCGTGACTACTGGCGGGGGGAACCCGCAACCCTGGGCGAGTTCGCGTCCCGGCTGACCGGGTCGAGCGACCTCTATGAAGCAACCGGGCGGCGGCCGTCCGCCAGCATCAACTTCGTCGTCGCCCACGACGGGTTCACCCTGCACGACTTGGTGTCCTACAACGAGAAACACAACGAGGCCAACGGCGAGGACAACCGCGACGGGGAGAGCTATAACCGGTCGTGGAACTGCGGCGTCGAGGGACCCACCGATGACCCCGACATCCTGGCGCTGCGGGCCCGGCAGATGCGCAACATCATGGCCACGCTGATGGTGTCGCAGGGCACGCCGATGATCGCGCACGGCGACGAGATGGGCCGTACCCAACAAGGCAACAACAACGTCTACTGCCAGGACTCCGAATTGTCTTGGATGGACTGGTCATTGGCCGACAAGAACGCCGACCTGCTGGCCTTCACCCGCAAGGTGACCGGCCTGCGCGCCGAGCACCCGGTGTTTCGCCGCCGGCGGTTCTTCGCCGGCCAGCCGATTCGCCGCGGCGAGGAGGTCCGCGACATCGCCTGGCTGACACCGGCCGGCCAGGAGATGACGCCCGAGGACTGGGACAGCGACTTCGGCAGGGGCATCGCGGTGTTCCTCAACGGCGACGCGATCCCCGAACCCGACCGCCGGGGCGAGCGAATTGTCGACGACTCGTTTTTGTTGTGCTTCAACGCGCACGACCACGAAGTCGACTTCGTCATGCCTCCCGACGACTACGCCCACGAGTGGACGGCGGTGCTCGACACCACCGACGCATGCGGTGAAGTGGAACTGGTGGTCAACGACGGCGACGAGATCTCGCTGCCGGGCCGTGCTCTGCTCGTGCTGCGTAAGACGTTGTAACGCATGGCTTATCCGGTATTGGCGACTTACCGGTTGCAACTACGCGGCGCATCGAGCGGGTTCGCGTTCACCTTCGCCGACGCCGAGGACCTGTTGGATTACCTCGACGAGCTCGGGGTGTCACACGTGTACCTGTCGCCGATCATGACCGCGGTGAGCGGGTCTACGCACGGTTACGACGTCACCGATCCGACCACCGTGTCGACAGAACTCGGCGGCGCGGACGGCCTGGCCCGGCTGTCCGCGGCGGCGCGTGCCCGCGGCATGGGTCTGGTCGTAGACATCGTGCCCAACCACGTCGGCATCGACAAACCCGAGCAGAACCCGTGGTGGTGGGATGTGCTGCGGCACGGCCAGTCGTCGGCCTACGCGGCGTTTTTCGACATCGACTGGGATGTCGGTGAGGGCCGAATCATCTTGCCGGTGTTGGGTTCCGACGACGACGTCGCCGACCTGACCGTGGACGGCGACCTGCTGCGGCTCGGCGACCTGGCGTTTCCGATCGCCCCGGGCACGGGCGGCGGCACCGGGGCCGAGGTCCACGACCGCCAGCATTATCGGCTGGTCGGGTGGCGTAACGGAGTATGCGGGTACCGCCGGTTCTTTTCGATCACGTCGCTGGCCGGGCTGCGTCAGGAAGACCGCGCGGTGTTCGACGCCTGGCATGCCGAAGTGGCCCGCTGGGTCGGCCAGGGACTCGTCGACGGCGTGCGCATCGACCATCCCGACGGGTTGTCCGATCCCGCTGGGTATTTGGCGTGGCTGCGCGCGCTGCTCGGGCCGGACACGTGGATCGTGATCGAGAAGATTTTGGCGGTCGACGAGGCGCTGGAGCCGACGCTGCCGGTCGCCGGCACCACCGGCTACGACGTATTGCGGGAAGTCGGCGGCCTTTTCGTCGATCCTGGCGGAGCGCCGGCTTTGACGGCGCTGTTCGAATCCGCCGGCGTCGACTACCACGCGATGCCTACGCTGCTCGGTGAACTCAAGGGTGTCGCCACCACCGTCACGCTGGCCAGCGAGCTGGCCAGGCTGCGTCGCTCGGTTGTGGCCGCTGCCGGTGCCGACCATCCGCTGCTGGCCGAGGCGGTGGCGGCATTGCTGGGCCACATCGGCGTGTACCGCAGCGACTACCGCGGGCTGGCGGCGATATTGCCGACTGCTCTGGCCGAAACCCAAGCGGGCGCACCGGAACTCGGACCGCCGCTACAGCTGATCGCCGCCGCGCTCGCCGGCGGCGGCGAGCCGGCGGTTCGGCTGCAGCAACTGTGCGGTGCGGTGACCGCCAAGGCGGTCGAGGACTGCCTGTTCTACCGCGACGCCCGGCTGGTATCTCTTAACGAGGTCGGCGGCGACCCGCAGCGGTTCGGCGTCGGCGCCGCGGAGTTCCACCACAGCGCCGCCACCCGGGCCCGGCTGTGGCCGCAGTCCATGACGACGCTGACCACCCATGACACCAAACGCGGCGAGGACGTCCGGGCGCGTATCGGTGTGCTGTCGCAAGTGCCGTCGCTGTGGGCCGAATTCGTCGCCCGCTGGGAAACCCGTTCACCGTCTCCCGACCCGGCGACCGGATTGTTCTTGTGGCAGAACATCTTCGGGGTGTGGCCCGTCGATGGCCAGGTCACCGCGGAGCTGCGCGAGCGGCTGCACGGCTATACCGAAAAGGCGATCCGCGAAGCGGCCTGGCACACCTCCTGGCACGACCCGGACAGCGACTTCGAGGGCGCCGTGCACCGCTGGCTCGACAAAGTGCTCGACGGGCCCGCGGCCCGCGAGCTGACCAGCTTGGTGGCCGAGCTGCGTCCGCACGCCGAAAGCGATGCGTTGGGGCAGAAGTTGCTGGCGTTGACCGTCCCCGGCATCCCGGACATCTACCAGGGCACCGAGCTGTGGGACGACAGCCTGGTCGACCCAGACAATCGGCGCCCGGTCGACTACGCCGCGCGTCGTGAGGCGCTGAAAACGTTGGCGCACCCCAAGATCCGGGTGGTCGCGGCGGCGCTGCGGCTGCGGCACGCCCGCCCGGACACCTTCCTACGCGGCGGTTACCATCCGGTGCTGGCCGCCGGGGACGCCGCCGATCATGTGGTGGCCTTCCGGCGCGGCGACGACGTCGTAGTCGCGATCACCCGCTGGACATTTCGCCTCGAAGATACCGGCTGGGGCGACACTGTGGTGCCGGTACCGGACGGCTCCTGGACCGACACGCTGACCGGCAGGCGATGGAGCGGACCGGCCGCGGCCGCCGACTTGTTCGCCGAACTGCCCGTTGTTCTGCTGGAGCGCACCGATGCCTGAATTCGCGGTGTGGGCGCCGAAACCCGAACGGGTGCGCCTCGACGTCGACGGCGCGGTGCACGCGATGAGCCGCTCGGCCGACGGGTGGTGGCGCGCCACCGTAGACGCGGCGCCCGCCGCCCGCTATGGCTACCTGCTCGACGACGACCCGACCGTCCTGCCCGATCCACGCTCGGCCCGACAGCCCGACGGGGTGCACGAGCGGTCGCAGCTGTGGGACCCGTCGGCAGCGACCTGGACCGACGAAGACTGGGCCGGCCGGTCGGTAGAGGGAGCGGTGATTTACGAGCTGCATCTCGGAACCTTCACCGCGGCCGGCACTTTCGACTCGGCGATCGAAAAGCTGGACTACCTGGTCGATCTCGGCGTCGACTTCGTCGAGCTGATGCCGGTCAACGCGTTCTCCGGCACGCATGGCTGGGGATACGACGGGGTTCTGTGGTACGCGGTGCACGAGCCGTACGGCGGCCCGGACGGGCTAGTGGGGTTCGTCGACGCCTGCCATCGCCGGGGCCTTGGGGTGTTGATCGACGCCGTGTTCAACCACCTCGGGCCGTCGGGCAACTACCTGCCTCGCTTCGGCCCGTACCTGTCGTCGGGCAGCAACCCGTGGGGCGAGGGCATCAACATCGCCGACGCCGACTCCGACGAGGTGCGCCGCTACATCATCGACTGTGCACTGCGCTGGATGCGCGACTTCCACGCCGACGGGCTGCGGCTCGACGCCGTGCACGCGCTGGTGGACACCACCGCGATCCACATCCTCGAGGAACTCGCGGCCGAAACCGATGCGCTCGCAGCGCAACTCGGCCGCCCGCTCTCGCTGGTCGCCGAAAGCGACCTCAACGACCCGCGGCTGATCACCCCGCGTAGCGAAAATGGCTATGGACTCACCGCGCAGTGGGACGACGACATCCACCACGCGATCCACACCGCGGTCTCCGGCGAACGGCAGGGCTATTACGCCGATTTCGGGTCGCTCGCCACATTGGCCAAGACGCTGCGCACCGGTTTTTTCCATGCCGGCACCTACTCGTCATTTCGGCGCCGGCGCCACGGCCGACCGCTCGACACGTCGAAGATTCCGGCCACTCGGCTGCTTGCCTACACCTGTACCCACGATCAGGTCGGCAACCGGGCTCTCGGGGATCGCCCATCACAGAGCCTGTCCCCCGGCCAGCTCGCCGTCAAAGCCGCGCTGGTGCTCGGGTCTCCGTACACGGCAATGCTTTTCATGGGCGAGGAGTGGGGCGCGTCCACCCCGTTCCAGTTCTTCAGCTCGCACCCCGAACCCGAGCTGGCCCGCGCGACCGCCGAGGGCCGCAAAAAAGAGTTCGCCGAGCACGGCTGGGACGCCGACGACATCCCCGATCCCCAGGACCCGCAGACATTCCAGCGTTCCAAACTCGACTGGGACGAGGTCGATGCCGGCGAACACTTACGGCTGCTCCAGGTCTACCGAGATCTGATCAGGTTGCGGCACAACGAACCCGACCTGGCCGATCCGTGGCTTGACGACCTGGCCATCGACTACGACGAGGACCAGCGCTGGATCGTGATGCGCCGCGGCCGGTTTCGCATCGCCTGCAACCTCGGTGCCGACGCCGCAGCGATTCCGGTCACCGGTGAGGTGATGTTGGAGTGGGACCCGCCGCACGTCGGCGACACGTCCACGGAACTGCCCGGCCACTCTTTTGCGATTTTGCGGGTTGTGGATCGCTGACTACCGGCCAGTCCCCGACCCGCCCATGATTCGCACATGAGTCATCGCGAACTGCTGCCAATTCCGCCCGTCGAGTCCGCAACCGACCCGGTGTATTCAGCTGAGGATCTGCGTCAGCGGTGGCGTGCGCTTATGGGACCACTGGGATTTGGCGAGCGGATGCTGTGGTTCGCTTTCGTCGGTCCGGATCGTTGCTTGACCAAGGTGCTCAGCCACCTGCCGATCCGGCCGCGACCGCATCCCGAAATCCTGAACAATTTGATGTCAGCACTGCGCACGCTGCTAGACGACGTCGCTTCGGGCAGCACGGTGGCATTACTGCTGACCCGGCCGGGCCGGGGCCCGGTTTCACCGGCCGACCAGGTCTGGTCGAAAGAGCTGACGGCGATGGCCGCGCAATTCGCCGTGCCGCTCGAACCGATCTTTCGCGCCAACGATGAATCGCTGGTCCAGGTCGTCTAGACCCGAGGATCACAGAAAATGTGTTACTGTGAATCTGTGAAGAATATCACCGTCTCGGTGTCGGACGATGTGTATCGCCAGGCGCGGATTCGGGCCGCCGAGCTCGGCAAGTCCCTCAGCGCGCTCGTCGCGGAGTTCCTGCACTCGCTTTCGGAGCGTGAGACGGAGTTCGCCCGCCTTGAGGCAAAGCAGCGGCGAGTCCAGAGTGAAATCCGACGGTTCCGCGCGAGTGATCGCGTGAGCCGCGACGACGTCCACGAACGTGCGGTTCGTTGACGCCAACGTTCTGCTGTACGCGATATCACGCGATCGGCAGGAGCGGGACAAGGCGAAACGCGCCAACGAGATCCTGGCTTCACGCGACGTGGCGCTCTCCGTCCAAGTGCTGCAGGAGTTTTACGTCCAAGCGACCCGAAGCAACAGGCCGGATCCCATCACGCATGAGCAGGCCGTCGAGTTGGTGGAATCGTTCATGCGGTTTCCGGTTGCACCCATCACAGCCGGGTTGATGCAAGCCGCCCTTGCAACACGTCGGCGGTGCGGCATCTCTTATTGGGACGCCGCGATCATCGAAGCCGGGCGCTCGCTGGGCTGCGATGTCGTCCTCTCTGAGGATCTAAGCGACCGTGAGGACTACGCCGGCGTGCGGGTGGAGAATCCCTTTTCGCTTTAGTTACAGCAAGTAGCGGTAGGCCGGCGAGCCCGGCTCGAGAGCCTCGACGTGAATCTCGGTGGCCCGCATCCGCTCCAGCAGCCCGTCAAGGTCGGCCGCTGATCCCAGTTCGATGCCAACCAGCGCTTCGCCGGTCTCCCGGTTGTTGCGTTTGACGTACTCGAACAGCGTGATGTCGTCGTTGGGGCCGAGCACGTCGTCGAGGAATCGGCGCAGTGCACCCGGCTCCTGCGGGAAGTCGACCAGGAAGTAGTGCTTGAGGCCCAGATGAACCAGCGAGCGCTCCAGCACTTCCCCGTAACGCGACACGTCGTTGTTGCCGCCCGAAATCAGGCACACCACAGTCGAATCCGGCTCGACGTCGGTCTCCAGCAGACCCGCCACCGACAGCGCACCGGCCGGCTCGGCGATGATGCCCTCGTGCTGGTAGAGATCCAGCATCGCAGTGCAGACAGCACCCTCGTCGACCGCAGTGATCGACACCATGTCCCCGGCGGCGGCCAGCGCCGCGTACGTCAGCGTCCCGGCCCGGTTCACCGCGGCGCCGTCGACGAACTGGTCGACGTGGTCCAGCGTCACCGGCTCCCCCGCGGCCAGCGCGGCCATCATCGCCGCCGCGCCCGCCGGTTCGACGCCCAGCACCGAGGTGTTCGTCGTCCGCTCGGCCAGATAGGTGGTGATACCTGCGATGCAGCCGCCGCCGCCGACCGGCACCACCACCAGATCCGGCTCGGCGCCGAGCTGGTCGAGCAGTTCGACGGCGATGGTGCCCTGCCCGGCAATGGTCCGCACGTCGTCGAACGGTGGGACCAGGGTGGCGCCGGTCCTGGCCACATCGTCGAGCGCCGCCTGGGCGGCCAGGTCGTAGGTCGTGCCGCCCACGATCAGCTCGATGAAATCCCCGCCGTGGTAGCGGATGCGGTCACGCTTCTGCTTGGGCGTCTTGGCCGGCACGTAGACCCGCCCGCGGATGCCCAATGCCCGGCACGCGAACGCGAAGCCCTGCGCGTGGTTGCCCGCCGACGAGCACACCACGCCCGCAGCGACCTCCTCCGGCGACAGCTGCACCAGCAGGTTGTAGGCGCCCCGCAACTTGTAGGAACGAACCGACTGCAGGTCTTCTCGCTTGAGGTAGACCCTGGCGCCGGTGATCTCAGACAGCCGCTCACAGAGCTGCAGCGGCGTCGGTGTGACCACCCCGGCAATCCGGTCAGCCGCCGCGTCGATGTCGGCCGCGGTCAACGGCCCCGTGACCGGGGTGCTCGGCGTTTGGCTCGGTTCGGCGGACACCGGTCAATGGTGCCACCTAACAGGCAGTTCAGTGCACAGGGGTCAGCACAAACACCGGAATTTGCCGGTCGGTCTTGGTCTGGTATTTGGCGTAGTCCGGCCACGCCTCGACGGCCCGCTCCCACCAAACGGCCTTCTCGTCGCCGAAGACCTCGCGCGCCTCGTAGTCGCCGCTGACCGCGCCGTCCTGCAACTCGACCCGCGGGTTCTTCTTGACGTTGTAGTACCAGACGGGGTTTTTCGGGGCACCGCCCAACGAGGCGACGATCGCGTACTCGCCGTTGTGCTCGACCCGCATCAGCGGCGTCTTGCGGAGTTTGCCGGTTTTGGCTCCGATCGTGGTCAGCAGGATGACGGGCTTTCCCTGCATCTCGGTGCCTTCGGTCCCGCCGGAGGCGGCGTACTTTTCGGCTTGCTCCCGCGACCAGTCGAGCGGGCTCGGTGCGTATTCACCTGATAGTGGCATGCCACCCACCTTAGAAGGCACCCGTCCGAGGCGCCCCGGATCCGGTGTTTCGGCTGGCCGAAAACTCGAGTGCCCGGTATCCTGAACTCTGTGACAGCCCCGCAACCCGTACTGCTCGCCGGTGTGCCATGGCCGCGTTACAAGCTGGTCGCGCTGCTTGCCGGCCTGGCTACCTTCCTGATCGTCGGGCTGCTGACCACGAGCGCTGCGCCGTCGGTGCTGGCCGCCGCTGCGGTGGCTGTCATGTCCGGCCTGGGGTTCAAGGCCCTGTCGCGCGACTAAGCGGGTTGCACTGTCGAGGCGGCCTTGGGTTCGTGTACGTCGGGTCCCGGCTCGCTGGCGTAAAGCTCTTCGATTTCGGCGGCGTACTTCTCCGCGATCGGGCGCCGTTTGAGCTTCATCGTCAGCGTCATCTCGTCGCCGCCGGGCTCCCATAGTGTGGGCAGCACCCGGAAACGTTTGATCTGCTCGACCCGCGACAGTTTGGCGTTACCCTCGGCCACCCCCGCCGCGATCCGCGCGATCACCTCCGGGTCGGCCGCCAACGCCGCGGCCGACGGGTCGAGACCGTGCTGGGCGGCGTAGGGCGCCACCGAGTCGGCGTCGAAGACCAGCAACGCGGTGTTGAACGGCCGGCCGTCACCGATCGTGACCATCGCACCGATCATCGGGCAGGCCGCCATGATCGCGTTCTCGATGTTGGCCGGCGACATGTTCTTTCCGGCCGCGTTGATGATCAGCTCCTTTTTGCGGTCGACCACTCGCAGGTAGCCGTCGGCATCGATGTCGAGAATGTCGCCGGTGTGCAGCCAGCCGTCGGGGTCGATCGCTTCGGCGGTCTTGGCCGGCTCCTTGCGGTAGCCCTTCATCACCAGCGGCCCGCGTACCAGGAACTCGCCGTCGTCGGCGATCTTGCTCGCAAGCCCCGGCAGCAGCCTGCCCACCGTCCCGAGGCGTCCCTCACGGGGATGCACCACGCTCGCAACACAACTGAGCTCTGACATGCCCCACACCTCGGAGATCGGGATGCCGATACCGGCGAAGAAACCGAGGGTTTCCTTGGGAATCGGGGCCGCCCCGGACACCGCCCACCGCAACTGGTCCAGCCCCAGTCTGGCGCGCAGCTTGGACAGCACCAACTCGTCGGCCGTCGCCCATTCCGCCGCCACGTCATCGGGTACCGGCTCACCGGCGATCAACGCCTCGGCCTTTTTCCCGGCGAGCGCCAATGCCCATTGCAACGCGAGACGGCGCTCCTCGTCCGGTTCGTTCGCCACCGCGAATTCGATTGCGGCCTTGAGCTTTTCCCATACCCGGGGCACCGCGCCCCAAATGGTGGGCCGCACATCCGGCAAGGCAGCCGCGATGGCGCGCGCGTCGGACACCACGGTCACCTGCGTTCCGAAGACTTCCTGGTTGTACAGCGCCATCATCCGGTCGGCGATGTGCGCCGAGGGAAGGAAAGAGGTTATCCGGTCGCCGAATTCGACACCGAGAACGGCATCGAGAGCTTCCCCTTCGAATAGCAGGTTGGTGTGCGTCATCTCCACACCTTTGGGGTTGCCGGTGGTACCCGACGTGTAGATGAGGGTGACGACATCATCGGGTTGTACTGCCCGCCAAGTGGATTCGAAGTCGAAGTCCTCGCGGGCGGCGGCGTATAGATCTTCAACCGACAGCGTCCCCGGCGGTGAACCGTCGATGCAGACAATGTGCTCGATGGGCGCACCGCTGGCGCGGATCCGGTCGACGTAGGCCGCCTCGCACATCACCACCCTGGTGCCCGCGTTGCCGAACAGGTAGGTCAGTTGCTCGGCGGGCAGCGTGTTGTACACGGAGAACGACGTGGCGCCGACGTGTTGTGCGCCCACCTCGAGCGGGTAGAACTCGATCCGGTTGGCCATCATCAGCGACACCGTGTCGCCGCGGCGCACCCCGAGCCCGGCCAGCCCGGCCGCGACCCGACGCACTTGCGCCGCGTATTCGCGCCACGTCAACGTTTGCGTGTCACCGGGCGTGCGCAGCGCCACGGCATCCGGATCGATCGCCACGGTGCGCTGGAATGCCTCGGGCAACGTTCGGGCGGTGGTCATGTCCGTCTCCCTTCGGTACTCCGATCAGAGCACAAACGGGATCGGCGCAGGAGTAGGTTCGCCGACATGACGGCGACGCTGATCACCGGTGCCAACGTATGGGACGGGATGTCAGACTTCGCCGCTCCGCGGCAGGTGCTCGTCGTCGACGACCGGATCCAGCTGGTCGCCGACACACTCGTAGCGCCAGCCGACGCGCGGGTGGTCGATCTGTCCGGGCACACGCTGACACCGGGATTCATCGACTGCCATACCCATGTGAGCGTAGCGCCGCCGCTGGGCCCGGAGCTGGCCGGGAAGTCGAGCACCGCCAAGGCGCTGAAATCCCTGCCGGTGCTAAAAGCCTTGCTGTACAACGGGTTCACCACGGTCCGCGACTTGGGCTGCGGGGACGTCGACTATCCGACGATCGACCTGCGCGACGCGGTGGCCGCAGGCATCATCGAGGGGCCGCGGATGGTGGTGGCGCCGCACATGATCTCCGCCCGCGGCGGACATGGTGACTTCAGCGGTTTTCTCGCCGACGAATATCAGGGAGCGACGCGGCCGCTCGAGCTGGCCGCGGCCGACGGCGGTGACGAGATCCGCTCGCGCGTCAGGCAGGAGATCCGGGCCGGCGCCGACTGGATCAAGTTCGCGGCGACCGGCGGGTTCGCCTCGCCGTCCGACGATCCCGGCCGCCCCACCTACAGCCAGGATGAGATGGACATCTTAGTCGCCACGGCCACCGACCTCGACATCCCGGTCACCCCGCACAGCTACGGCGACGAAGGCATCCAGCGCGCCGTGCGCGCCGGCGTGCGCAGCATCGAGCACGGCAACCTCGCCTCTGCCGAGACATTGCGAATGATGGAGGACGCTGGGGTTTTCATGGTCCCGACGCAGTACGCCATCCTCTCCGGCGCCCGGCGCCCCGCCGACGACCCGTTTCTGGCCGACGTTCCCGAGTACGCGCTGCGCAAGTTCCGCAAGTACCGCGGGCCGTTGCTGGACGCCGCCGAGCGGCTGGCCGACAGCAACGTGCGCATCGCGTTCGGCACCGACGCAGGCATGTTTCCCCATCACGAGAATTGGCGCGAATTCCCGATGATGGTGTCCACCGGCATCAGCCCGTTGCGGGCCCTGCAAGCCGCCACCAGCGTTGCCGCCGAACTGCTGCGGCTCGACGCCCTCGGCGTGATTGCCGAGGGCAAGGTCGCCGATCTGGTCGCGATGCCCGGTGATCCGTTCGCCGACATCGAGGTCACCGGACAGGTGGACTTCGTGATGAAAGAGGGCGTCGTCTACAAGGGCAAGGCGGCATGAATGCCACACGTGCAGGCGTCGATTGACGGGCAGGTGCAGCGCATTCCCCACTCGATCACCGCGCGGGCGCGCGCCAGCGACGCCATCTGGGCGTCGATCTCGGCGAGTTTGGCCTCGGCCAGGGCCCGGCTGACCGGGCGCCCGGGCGCGTCGTCGGCGAACAACACCTGGATTTCATCCAGCGCGAAAGCCGGCCGATTTGCACAGCCGGATGACTTCCAGCCGGGCCAGCACCGCGTCGTCGTAGCGACGCTGACCGCCGATCCTCGCCGGCGCCGGCACCAGGCCGATCTTCTCGTAGTAGCGCAGCGTGGTCGGGGCGACGCCCGATTCGCGGGCAACGTCACCGATCGTCAGGGCCATCGCAACCTCCCCGCTTGACTTAGAGCCAACTCTAAGTCGTTGACTGTGGCCATGCACGCGTTCCCCGACCTGAGCCGTTCTCGCTATGCCCTGCTCCGAACATTCCGGCGCGATGGCACGCCGGTTGACACGCCGATCTGGTTCGCCCTCGACCGAAACGCGCTGCTGTTTCGAACCAAGGTGGGCCCGAAGACACGCCGCCTGACGGCGCACCCCCACGTCGAGCTCACCGCCTGCGACTACCGCGGCCGGATCCGTCCGGGCGCGACGACGTTCACCGGCCATGCCGCCGTCTTGTCCGGTGCCGACGCGGAAGCCGGCAACCGCGTACTGCATCAGCGGTATGGCTGGCAGTGGAACACCGTGCCGATGATCAAAGTCCCGGGCGTCACCAACGTGCACCAGGATCTGTCCTGGCGTGAGAAACTACGGCGCAGTCGCCAGCGCACCGTGTGGCCCGACAGTGTCATCGTCCGGGTGGAGTTGGACTAATCCGCCCTCGCCGAGTGGCCAATTGTGGCACGGCTTTTGGACGGATGCGTGCATTAAGTGGCCATTCGGCGCCTGCTTTGGGTTCAGCCGCCCAGGCAGCCGGGGCCCAATAGCGCCTTGAGGTCGCCCATCAGCGCCGGCGACGGCGTCACCCGCAGCGACGAGTCGAGCTCCAGGGTGGTGATCCGGTCTCCGCTGATCAGCCGCAGATGCACCTGCGACGTGCCGGGGTGCCGCGCCAACACCTGCTTGAGCGCGCTGACCTTGTCGATGGTGCATTGCCGAGTGGGCAGGCTCACCGCCAGCGGCCGGTCCACCTGTGCGCTGGAAAAGTCCGGCACCACAAGCTCGTTGGCGATCAGGCAGACCCTGTCGTCTTGGATCTTGACCCGCGCGCTCACCAGCACCACCGCGTCGTCGACGATGTCGGCGCCGTAGGCGGAGTAGGTGTGCGGGAAGAACATCACCTCGATGCCACCGGTGAGGTCCTCCAATTGCGCTGACGCCCAGGGCATCCCATTCTTGTTCACCCGCCGGTTGACCGATGCGAGGATGCCCCCCACCTTGACCGCGGTGTCGTTGGGGACATCGCCGTCGAGAATCGCGGGGATGGGTGTGTCGACCTGGGTGGCCAGCAGGTGCGCGACCCCGTTGAGCGGATGCCCGGACACGTACAGGCCGAGCATCTCGCGCTCGAGGGCGAGTTTGTGCTTGTCGTCCCATTCTTCGTCGGGCACCTTGATCGTGAAAACGGCGTTGGCGCTTGGGTCGTCGCCGCCGAACAGGTCGAACTGGCCCATCGCCTCGGCTTTCTTGGTGCCCAGCACCGAGTCGACGGCGTCGGTGTGCACCAGGAACAGGCCCTTGCGCGGATGGCCCAGCGAGTCGAACGCACCCGCTTTGATCAGCGATTCGGTGACCTTCTTGTTGCAGGCGGCAATGTCGACCTTGTTGAGGTAGTCGGAGAAGTCGGTGAACTTGCCCTTCTCGGTACGGGTATTGATCAAGGAGGCAACGACATTGGCGCCGACGTTGCGAACTGCGCCGAGCCCGTAACGGATGTCGGCGCCCACCGAGGCGAAGTTGAGCCCGGACTCGTTGACGTCCGGCGGCAGCACGGTGATGCCGAGCTTGCGGCAGTCGGCCAGATACACCGCGGCCTTGTCCTTGTCGTCGCCCACCGACGTCAAAAGCCCAGCCATGTATTCGGCGGGGTAGTTGGCTTTCAGGTAGGCGGTCCAGTACGACACCATGCCGTAGCCCGCGGCGTGCGACTTGTTGAACGCGTAGTCGGCGAAGGGCAGGATCGTGTTCCACAGCGCCTTGATGGCAGCGGCCGAGAAACCGTTGGATTGCATCCCCGCCGAGAAGCTTTCGTACTCGGCGGCCAGCACGTCAGCCTTTTTCTTACCCATCGCCTTGCGCAGGATGTCGGCTTGGGCCAGCGAGTAGCCGGCCACCTTCTGCGCGATGCGCATGATCTGCTCTTGGTAGACGATCAGACCGTAGGTCTCGGCCAGGATCTCCTTGAGCGGCTCGGCCAGCTCGGGATGGATGGGCTTGACGGCTTGGCGGCCGTTCTTGCGGTCGGCGTAATCGTTGTGGGCGTTCTGCCCCATCGGGCCGGGCCGGTACAGCGCGATGACGGCGACTACGTCTTCGAAGCCGGTGGGCTGCATGCGGCGCAGCAGGTCACGCATCGGCCCGCCGTCGAGCTGGAACACCCCGAGAGTGTCGCCGCGGCCGAGCAGCTCGTACGTCGCTTTGTCGTCCAACGGCACCGATTCCAGGTCGAGGTCAATTCCCCTGTTGGCCTTGATGTTCTCGATCGCGTCGCCGATGATCGTCAGGTTGCGCAGCCCGAGGAAGTCCATCTTCAGCAGGCCGATGGCCTCGCATGCCGGGTAGTCCCAGCCGGTGATGATCGCGCCGTCCTGCGGCCGCTTCCACAACGGAATCGACTCGGTCAACGGCTCGCTGCTCATGATGACCGCGCATGCGTGCACGCCCGCGTTGCGGATCAGGCCCTCCAGGCCGCGGGCCGTTTGGTAAATGGTGCGTACGTCGGGGTCGGTGTCGATCAGGCCGCGGACCTCGGCGGCTTCCTTGTAGCGCTCGTGGTTGGGGTCGGTGATGCCGGCCAGCGGAATGTCTTTGGCCATGATCGCCGGCGGCAGCGCCTTGGTGATCCGGTCGGCGATCGCGAAGCCGGGCTGCCCGTAGTGGATACGAGCCGAATCCTTCAGCGCTGCTTTGGTTTTGATGGTGCCGAAGGTGATGACCTGGGCGACCCGGTCCTGGCCCCACTTCTCTGCGGCGTAGCGCACCATTTCGCCGCGGCGACGGTCGTCGAAGTCGATGTCGATGTCGGGCATCGACGTGCGCTCCGGGTTGAGGAAGCGCTCGAACAGCAGCCCGTGCGGGATGGGGTCGATGTCGGTGATGCCGAGCGCGTAGGCGACCAGTGAGCCGGCCGCCGAGCCGCGGCCCGGCCCCACCCGGATGTCGACCGAGCGGGCGTAGTTGATCAGGTCGGCGACGATCAGGAAGTACGACGGAAATCCCTTGTCGCAGATGACTTCGATCTCGTAGGCGGCCCGCTGCGCGTAGACGTCGGGTATCCCTTGGGAGTAACAGCGGAAGCGTCGCCGCAGCCCGGCGTCGACCTCGTGACGCAGCCAGGACGCCTGGTCGTGGCCCTCGGGCACTGGGAACACCGGCATCCGGTTGCGCGGCGCCCACACGTCGGCGTAGGAGCCCACCCGCTCGGCGATCAAAAGCGTCATGTCGCAGGCGCCGGGAACCTCGTCGTCCCAGATCTCGCGCATCTCGGCGGCCGACTTGAGGTAGTAGCCGTCGCCGTCGAACTTGAACCGGTTAGGGTCCGACAGCGTCTTGCCGGTCTGCACGCACAACAGCGCCTCGTGGTTGTGTGCAGCGTCGCGGGTGACGTAGTGGCAGTCGTTGGTGGCCAGCGGCGGGATGTTCAGGGTGCGGCCGATTTCCAGCAGGCCGTCGCGGACCCGGCGTTCGATGTCGAGCCCGTGGTCCATCAGCTCCAGGAAGTAGTTCTCCGGTCCGAAGATCTCCCGCCACCGAGCCGCGGCTTCCAGCGCCTCGCGGCGTTGCCCGAGCCGCAGCCGGGTCTGCACCTCACCGGACGGGCAGCCGGTGGTGGCGATGATGCCCTCGGCATGCTCGGCGATCAGCTCCGCGTCCATCCGGGACCACTTGCTGAGCTGGCCCTCGAACGAGGCCAGCGACGACAGCTTGAACAGGTTGCGCAGGCCGGTGGCGTTCTCGGCGACCATGGTCAGGTGGGTGTAGGACCCGCTGCCGGAGACGTCGTCGCTCTTCTGCCCGGGGTCTCCCCAGAAGATGCGGCGGGTGTCAAACCGGGAGCCGGGCGCGATATACGCCTCGACGCCGATGATCGGCTTGATTCCGGCCTTGGTGGCCGCGTTGTAGAACTCGCTGGCGCCGAACATGTTTCCGTGGTCGGTCATCCCGATCGCGGGCATTTCCAGCCGCTCCGCCTCGGCGAGCATCGGGGTGATCTTCGCAGCACCGTCCAACATCGAATACTCGGTGTGGTTATGCAGGTGCACGAAGGATTGGTTCATAGAGACGCCAGTCTATGACCGGGCACCGACGAGTCTCGGCGTGTCGGCATGCGTGTCTGGAAAGTCCGTTTTTCGCCACAGCTGCTGCTCGGCTGCTCTAGCTTGACAGGCATGAGCGTGTACCGGGTCACCGACTTGATCGGGACGAGCACCGTGTCTTGGGAGGACGCCGCGGCGGAGGCGGTGCGTCGGGCGCAGGAGACCATCGACGACATCCGGGTCGCCGAGGTCGTCGAGCAGGACCTGGCCCTGGACTCGGGTGGGGGGATCACCTACCGCACGAAGCTGCGGATCTCGTTCAAGATCAGGCCGCGCAAGACGTCCTAGCGGCGCAGGTCCCGGACGATTCGCAGTGCGGGCAGCAACACGCTGCGCGGCGCGAACCGCCCGCCCATACTGGCGACTTTGGGCACCAGCCCGGGCACGACGCTGCGCTTGCCGTCGCGCATCCCGGCGATCGCGGCTTCGGCGACGTCGTGCGGCGAGACTTGGGCGAAGCCGACATTCACGTGTTCGGCGTCGGCGATCTGGGCCCACTCGGTGGGTACCGGCCCCGGACACAAGACGGTGCACGAAACTCCGGTGCCGTGTAGTCCCTCGTGCACGGCCTCCGAGAAGGTCTGGACGAAGGCTTTCGTGGCCGAATAGACCGCCATGCCCGGCAGCGGCTGGAACGCGGCGATCGAGGCGATGTTGAGGACGGCGCCGGCCCCGCGCTCGATCATGCCGGGCAGCGCGGCATGGGTCAGTTCCATCAGTGCCAGCGCGTTGAGCGTGACCTGCTCGGTTTCCCGCTCGATCGGCAACTCGTGGAACGCTCCGCTGGTGCCGAAACCGGCGCTGTTGCACAGCCCCGCGATCGGGTCCTGGCGAATCAAGTCGGCCAACGCGGCCCGTCCCCGGCTCTTGGCGAGGTCGAGCGGCATCACGTCGACGCGGACGGAGTATTGGTTGCGCAGTTCGGCGGCGAGCTCGTCGAGGCGTTCCCGACGGCGCGCGACCAGCAGCAGCGGGTAACCGCGACAGGCCAGGCCGCGGGCCAATTCAGTGCCGATGCCCGAGGAGGCGCCGGTGACGACGACGGTTGCCTGGTTGCTCGGTTTCGGAAGGCTCATGATGGCTCACCAGTGAATTCCGCGGGTGGCCCGCACAAACGTCTCGCTGCCTTTGTCGAATTCCTTTGCCTCCTCGGCTTTTTCGCCGCCCTGGGCCGCGGCGGAGTCGTCGAACATGGCGATGGCTCGGTTTCGGACGTAGTCCATCACCATCGGGTGGACCGCGTCGGCGACGGCGGCGAACTGCCCGATCGGGGGGCTGACTCGCCGCGGTCGGTGCACGATCGCGTCGGCGAGCACACCGGCCACCTGATCGGGCGTCAGCGTCGGGAACCGGTCATACATGGTGGTTGGGCTGATCATCGGTGTGCGGACCAGCGCCATGTGCACAGTGGTGAACCGGACGTTGTCGTTGACGGTTTCGGCCTGCAGCGCGTCGCACAGCGTATCGAGCGCGGCCTTGCTGGCGATGTAGGCGCCGAAGCGCGGTGCGCGGGTCTGCACGCCGGCCGACGACACGTTGATGATCTGACCGAAACCGCGTTCCCGCATGCCGGGGATGAACTTGAGAATCAGCTGTACGGCACCGAGGTAGTTCAGTTGCATGGTCCGCTGGTAATCGTGAATCCGGTCGTAGGACAACTCCAGTGAGCGCCGAATCGACTTGCCCGCATTGTTGATCAGGATGTCGATGCCGCCGAGATCGGTCAGCACCTGGTCGGCCATCGCGGCAACCGCGTCCATGTCGGACAGATCGCAGGGATAGACGTGGGCGGTACCGCCGTCGGCGCGGATTTCGTCGGCGACTTTCTCCAGCTTCTCGGGGGTCCGGGCGACCAGCACCATCTCGCCGCCGGCGCGGGCGATGTTCTTGGCGGTTGCTTCCCCGATGCCCGACGATCCCCCGGTGATCAGTGTGATCGTGCCGTCGACGGCCTCGGCCAGCGTGCGGCCGGAGACCGCGTCGAGGAGGTTCCGCAGATAGAACGGCCGGTATCGCCCGGCCGAATTGGGCGTGTTGACGATGCTGGAGACGGCGGCGATCGGCTTTTCGACAAGGTTGATGAGGTCACCGAGATTCATGGATTTACAGTGTCCTACACCACAGCGGGTGATTCGCGGGCAATCGGGTTGTTACGTCGAGTAATCCGCCCGTGATGACCGTCTAACGGGCATGCAACCGGGAAATGATGCCCTAGACGCATGGGCATGCTTTCACCGTTTCGCAAACGCAAAGCGACCAGCATCTACGACAAGATCGGCGGCCATGAGGCGCTGGAAGTGGTTGTCGAGGACTTCTACGCGCGGGTGCTCGCCGACGACGATCTCGCCGGCTTCTTCGCGGGAACCAACATGAGTCGGCTGAAGGGCAAGCAGGCCGCGTTTCTGGCCGCGGCGCTGGGTGGGCCGGAGCCGTACGCCGGTGCGTCGATGAAGCAGGTGCATCAGGGCCGCGGAATCACCATGCACCAATTCAACCTGGTGGCCGGGCATCTGACCGACTCGCTGTCAGCGGCCGGAGTGCCGTCCGAGACGGTCAATGAGATACTCGGCGTGCTGGCGCCGCTGGCCGGCGACATCGCCTCGGACGCCGAGACCGCGCAGGTTTGAGTCGCGACCTTCACCGAGCGTGTACTGGCGGCGATTTTCTTGACGATTTCGCGCCCTGGTTACACGCTCGGCGCATCGTCATCCGAGCGCATTCCACCCGAACGCTGGTCGAGGCGCGTAAAACGGGCTGATCAGCCCTCGGCCCGCAGCACGTCCAGCGCGTGCTGCAGATCCGGCGGGTAGGGGCTGACGATCTCGATGCGTCGGCCGTCCGCCGGATGAGCAAATGCCAGCGACCGCGCGTGCAGCCATTGCCGTTCCAGCCCAAGCTTTTTCGCCAGCTTCGGGTTGGCGCCGTAGGTCAGGTCGCCGCAGCAGGGATGATGCAGCGCGGCGAAATGCACTCGAATCTGGTGGGTGCGGCCGGTTTCCAGGTGTACATCGAGCAGGCTGGCCGCCACGAACGCTTCGATGGTGTCGTAATGGGTCAGGCTGTGCCGGCCGTTCGCGGTGACGGCGAACTTCCAGTCATGGCCACGATGGCGGCCGATCGGCGCGTCGATGGTGCCGCTCGACGGATCCGGATGTCCTTGCACCAGAGCGTGATAACGCTTGTCGACGGTGCGTTGTTTGAATGCCCGCTTCAGGACCGTGTAGGCCCTCTCGGAGATGGCCACCACCATCACCCCTGAGGTTCCGACGTCCAGGCGATGCACGATGCCCTGGCGCTCGTGCACACCGGACGTGGTGATCCGGAAGCCGGCGCCGGCCAGTCCGCCGAGCACCGTCGGCCCGGTCCAGCCCACCGACGCGTGCGCGGCCACCCCCGCGGGTTTGTCGACCGCGACGATGTCGTCGTCGGAGTAGAGAACTTTCATGCCCTCGATCTCGACGGGCGTGTTCTCCAGCGGGGCCGGCGCATCGGGGAGCCGCACATGCAGCAGGGCACCCGGGGTCAGCCGATCGGACTTGCCGGCCGGCGCGCCGTCCAACTCGACGTCGCCACCTTCGGCCAGCGCCGCGGCGGCGGTGCGGGACAGGCCCAGCAGCCGCGCCAGCCCGGCATCCACACGCATGCCCGCCAAGCCCTCAGGCACGGGCATCGACCGGTCAGGCATCAGGTCTGGTCGGGCTTACCGGGAGCCAACAGTTCGTCGCCGGGTTTGCGCCGGCCGACGGTGTCGAAGTCGAAGCCGAACACCGACAGCGCGACCAGCAGGATCGCCCCGCCCACCACCGACGGGTCGGCGACGTTGAACACCGGCCACCAGCCGATCGAGAGGAAGTCGACGACATGACCGCGCAGCGGGCCCGGCGACCGGAAGAACCGGTCGACCAGGTTGCCCATCGCGCCGCCCAGGATCATGCCCAGCCCGATCGCCCACCACGGCGACACCAGACGGCGTCCCATCCAGAAGATCCCGACCACCACGCCGGTCGCGATCAGGGTCAGCAGCCAGGTGTATCCGGTCGCCATCGAAAACGCGGCCCCGGAATTGCGCACCAGCGTCCAGGTGACCGTGTCGCCGATGATCGACACTGGCTGGCCGGGAGTCAAAAGCCTGACGGCGAGCACCTTGGTGACGATGTCGAGCGCCAGCACCACCGCCGCGACGGAGAGCAGCAGGCGCAGCCGTCGCGGCGGGGCAGGAGCTTCGCTCGTTCCCACAGGAGATTCGTCGGTCACAGCTACATCATCCCCTAGCATCCACCCATGGGCCGCCTCACCGTCGTCACCACCGGCGGGACAATCGCCACCAGCACCGACGCCGACGGGGTGCGACGGCCGACCCGCGGCGGCGCCGAACTGACCGCTGGTCTGGACGTGGACGTCGTCGACGTGTTGTCCCTGGACAGCTCGCAACTGACGCCCGCCGACTGGGACGTGATCGGCGCGGCCGTGCACACAGCAGTGGACCGGGGCGCGCGTGGGGTGGTCGTCACACACGGCACCGACACCCTCGAGGAGACGGCGCTGTGGCTCGACCTCACCTACGACGGCGCGGCTCCGGTTGTCATCACCGGCGCCCTGCGCAGCGCCGACGCGCCCGACGCCGACGGTCCGGCCAACCTGCGCGACGCGCTGTCGGTCGCTGCCAGCGCCGACGCCCGCGAGCTGGGCGTGCTGGTGTGTTTCGGCGGTCGGCTGTTACAGCCGCTTGGCCTGCGCAAAGTGGCGACGGGCTTCGCCGGCGAGCCGCTGGGAACGGTCGATGACGTCGTCCGCGACAAAGCCCGGCCCTACCTGGGCGAGCTGAGCGCGGGCCGGGCGCCGCGCGTCGACATCGTCGCGACCTATCCCGGCGGCGACGCGGTGGCACTGGATGCCTGCGTGGCCGCCGGCGCCCGCGGCATCGTGCTGGAGGCGCTCGGCTCCGGCAACGCCGGCGCCGCCGTGATCGACGGGGCGCGCCGGCATTGCGCCGACGGCGTGGTGGTCGCGGTGTCCAGCCGGGTCGCGGGCGCGCGGGTCAGTCCGGGATACGGCCCCGGCCGCGAGCTGGCTGACGCGGGCGCGGTGATGGTGCCGACGCTGCCGCCGAGCCAGGTGCGGGTGCTGCTGATGGCGGCGCTGGCGGCCGGTCTACCGGTCGGCGACGTCGTCGGCCGCTGGGGCTGATTCGACAAGCCCGGCAACGTAATCCGGCCAGTCGAGGCTGTCGACGGGGTTGGCGGCGGCCAGGTCGCCGGTGTCGGATGCGAACGTGCGCGCCGGACCCGGCCCGGTGCTGCGGGTCTCGAACCGCACAGTGACCACGCCGTGGCCGGCGCCCTGCACCCAGCCGTGCCCGAAGTCGCGGTGGGTGACGTCGTCGCCGATCCGCCACGTCGCGGCGTCCGGCTGTGCTGGTGCCTCTGCCGCGTGGTCGGCCTGCGACGTCTCGGCTGAGAGGTCCAAATCGGGGAACAGCGACTCCTGAAGCACATCGGACAAACCCGAAAACCCCACGCCCAGTAGGCGTATCGGCCCGATCTGGCGCGGGTCGAGCAGCAGCCGGCGGGCCAGCGCGATCAGCGCGGCCGCGTCTGCTGTCGCATACGGCAGCGTCGCCGAGCGGGTCAACGTGCTCATGTCGGACTTCTTCAATTTCACCGTGACGGTGCGGGCGCCGCGGCCGTCACGGGTCAGTCGCTGATGAGCGTGCTCGGCGATCGGGCCGACCGCCTCCTGCAGTTCCTCCAGCGTGGTCAGGTCGGCGGGGAAGGTGGATTCGGCGCTGATCTGCTTGGCTTCGGCGCGTTCGGTAACCGGGCGCTCGTCGATCCCGCGGGCCAGCCGGTGCAACGCCGGCCCGATCGTGCCGCCCAGGATGCTGGCCACCTCGGCCTCGTTCAGCGCCGCGAGCTGCCCGATGGTCTCGATGCCGAGCCGATGCAGCTTTTCCTCGGCGACCGGCCCTATCCCCCACAGCCTTCGCACCGGAAGGCCGGCGAGCAGCTGTGTTTCGTCGACGCGCCGGACCACCCGGATGCCGTCGGGTTTGGCCATGCCCGAGGCGATCTTGGCGATCTGCTTACCCGACCCGGCGCCGACGGAGGCCACTAGGCCGGTCTCGTCGCGCACCCGTCGCCGCAGCTGCTCGCAGAACTGCTCGACGTCGGCCGCCGAGGCCCCGGCCAGTTGCGCCGGCTCGGCGAATCCTTCGTCGAACGACAGTTGTTCGACGACCGGCACCACGGCGCGTATGACGTCGAAAACCCGGCGGCTGGCCACCCCGTAGACGACGCCGCGCGGCGGCAGCACCACCGCGTGGATGCCCACCAGGCGGCGCGCCTGATGCATCGGCATCGCCGACCGGGCGCCGAACACTCGCGACTCGTAGCTGGCGCCCGCCACCACGCCGCGCCCGCCCAGCCCGCCGACCAGCACCGGGCGGCCCCGCAACGTGGGCCGGGTGAGCTGCTCGACCGACGCGAAGAACGCGTCCATGTCGAAATGCAGCACCCACCGCGAGTCCATACCCGCAGATGCTATTGCGCTAATGTCTTGATTCATGGCGATGAATCTGTGTCACCGGTTGTGCTGTAGTTCGGACCGCTGGGCGCAGACGGTCGAAAACCAACTGCTGCCATGGGTACTCGCCGATGTAGAGCTGGGCGACAACGTGCTCGAGATCGGGCCCGGCTACGGCGCCAACATCCGGGTGCTGATCGACAAGGCGCCGCACTACACCGCCGTCGAGATCGACCCACCGATGGCGCAGCGGCTGCGGGCCCGCTACGGCGACCGGGCGCAGATCATCAACGGCGACGGCACCGCCACCGGACTGCCCTCCGACGAGTTCAGCTCCGTGGTGTGTTTCACGATGCTGCATCACGTTCCCACGCCGGCGCTGCAGGACCAGCTGTTCGCCGAGGCGTTCCGGGTGCTGCGGCGCGGCGGAACATTCGCCGGCAGCGACAGTGTGGGGTCGCTTCGATTCCGGCTCGTGCATTTCCGCGACACGTGTAACCCTGTGTCGCCCAATACGCTCCCAGAAAAGTTGCGCGCAGCGGGTTTTGGCGATATCGAAGTCGACGCGCGAGACTCCCGCGTGCGGTGGCGTGCCGTCAAACCCTAACCCGCGAAAGTGCAACTGCCGACGGGTCCACTCGGGAAATGTGTCGGCCGTTGCACTCTCGCGGCCTACATCGGATAGCCTCGGGCGCGCAATGCATCGACGGCTCGGGCCACGATGACGTCACGCCGATAACGCAGCAGGTCTGCGCTCACCCTGACCAGGATCCACCCCCGGCGCTGTAGCTCAGCGGTGCGCTCAATGTCAGCGGCACGGATGCGTGGATCGGTCCAGTGTTGGGGACCGTCGTATTCGATGCCGACAAGCCATTTCTCCCAACCCATGTCGATGCGGTAGTTGCCCACCACGATCTGGGTCTGCGGTCTGGGTAGACCCCCCGCGATGAGCACGAGCCTGGTCCGGGTCTCCTGCGGTGACTCGGCGCCGGCGTCGACCAGTGGGAGCACGCGTCGCAGCTGCCTCATACCGCGAGCGCCGCGGTGGCCGTCGATTAGCGGCTGAACATCATCGACCGTCACGCCCGTCGCCTGCATCAATCCGTCTATGCGGATGACAGCGGTTATCAGGCCCCGCCGCCGACCGAGGTCGAACACGGTACGAGCTGGCGAGGTCACCGGCACACCGGCGGCCGTCGTGGTCTCGCCGGCAAGCAACGTCTCATTGCGAGTGATGATCAATGGTGGCGGACGTTTGCGATCGGAGATGAGTTCGGCGGGCGCCTGCGGGTCGACCCACTTCGCACCGAGCAGTGCAGCCGCGGAGTTACCCGCGACGACGGCTTGCTTACCCGACCAAAGCCACGCGGCGAGTGCACGGTCTTTTGCGGTGAACTCAGCGCCACGGCGCTGGTAGACGTTGCGGTAGATGCGGGTGCACGACCGACGCAGCTCACGCTCAGTGAACGCGCCCGCGATGAGCGCTTCGGTGCCGACGAACGGTCTTGTCGTCATAACCCCCTCCGCGAAAGTGCAACTGGCGACGCATGTACTCGAGAAATGCGTCGCGGAATGCACTTTCGCGGGTCAGACTTTAGCGATCCTCACGCGCACACCGTCACCGATTTCCACAGCCTCCGGTCCCGGCTCACCGAATTCGAAACTGGTAGCCAGGATTTCGCGGGCGATCAGGTCGCGATGCGCTTCGGCCCAGGCGCCGCGCTCGGCGGGCACCGACATCACCACGCTGATCCGGTCGGAGACGTCCAGCCCGGTCGACTTGCGCAGCTCCTGCAGCTCGCGGATGCGGTCCTTGGCCCAGCCCTCGGCCTCCAGCTCAGGTGTGACCGTGCCATCGAGCACCACCAGGCCGGCGCCGTCGGGCAGCGCCGCGGTGTACTCCGGGTCGGCGGCCACCAGCCGCGAGCTGTACTCGTCGGGCTGCAGCGCGGCGGGCCCGGCGGTCAGTGTGCCGTCGTTGTTGACGACGCCCTCGCCCGCCTTGACCGCCTTGATGGCCGCTTGCACGTCCTTGCCCAGCCGCGGTCCGGCGAGGCGGGCGTTGACTGTCAACTCGAAACGGCCGTAGCGGGGGATGTCGTCGGTGAGCTCGACGCTTTTGACGTTGAGCTCGTCGGCGATCAGATCGGTGAACGGTTCCAGTTGCGCCGGGTCGTCCACGGCGACAGTCAGTTTCGGCAGCGGCAGGCGCACCCGCAGCTTTTTCGCCTTGCGCAGCGACGACGCCGCCGAGCACACCTCGCGCACCTGGTCCATCGCGTTCACCAGCTCGGGGTCGGCCGGCACATCCCCGGACTGAGGCCAGTCGGTCAGGTGCACCGAGCGCTCGCCGGTGATGCCACGCCAGATGATCTCGGTGGTCAACGGCAGCAGCGGCGCCGCCAGCCTGGCCGTCACCTCCAGCACGGTATGCAGCGTGTCGATCGCGTCGGCGTCCTCCTCCCAGAACCGTTGGCGAGAACGTCGCACATACCAGTTGGTCAGCGCCTCGGTGAACTGGCGCAACTGCTCGCAGGCACCCGAGATGTCGCAGACGTCCATCACGGCGGTGAGATCCTCCCGCAGCGCGGCCAGCTTGGCCAGAATGTAGCGATCCAGCACGTGCGGTGAATCCGTGCGCCAGGTACCGACTTTCGGCGCATACAGCGCCAAAAAGCTGTAGGCGTTCCAGAACGGCAGCATGACCTGGCGCACACCCTCGCGGATCCCGGGCTCGGTGACGATCAGGTTCCCGCCGCGCAGGATCGGCGAGGCCATCAAAAACCACCGCATGGCGTCGGAGCCGTCGCGGTCGAACACCTCAGTCACGTCGGGATAGTTGCGCAGCGACTTACTCATCTTCTGCCCGTCGCTGCCCAACACAATGCCGTGTGCCACACAGGTTTTGAATGCCGGCCGGTCGAAGAGAGCAGTGGCCAGCACGTGCAGGGTGTAGAACCAGCCGCGGGTCTGCCCGATGTATTCGACGATGAAATCGCCCGGGTAGTGGCTGTCGAACCACTCGCGGTTCTCGAACGGGTAGTGCACCTGCGCGTACGGCATCGACCCGGAGTCGAACCACACGTCGAACACGTCGGGGATGCGCCGCATCATCGAGCGGCCGGTGGGGTCGTCCGGGTTGGGCCGGGTGAGCTCGTCGATGTAGGGCCGGTGCAGGTTGTCCGGGCGCACACCGAAGTCGCGCTCCAGCTCGTCGAGACTTCCGTAGACGTCGATCCGCGGATATGCCGGGTCGTCGGATACCCACACCGGAATCGGTGTGCCCCAGTAGCGGTTTCGCGAGATCGACCAGTCGCGCGCGTTGGTCAGCCACTTGCCGAAGATCCCGTCCCGGACATGCTCGGGATACCAGGTGATCTGCTGGTTGAGTTCGACCATGCGGTCCCGGAATTCGGTGACCTTGACGAACCACGACGACACCGCCCGATAGATCAACGGGTTTCGGCAGCGCCAGCAGTGCGGATACGGGTGCTCGTAGGTTTCATGCCGCAGCAGCACCGCGCCGTTGGCCGCCGCGGGACCGGTGCCGTTCTTCAGGTCGCGGATGATGTGGGGGTTCGCGTCGAAGACGTGCTGACCCGCGTAGTCCGGAACGGTGGCGTCGAAGCGGCCCTTGGCGTCGACCGGGGTGACCGGCACGATGCCCGCCCGGTCGCCGGTGTCCTTGTCGTCTTCGCCGTAGGCCGGCGCCATGTGCACAATCCCGGTACCGTCCTCGGTGGTCACGAACTCGCCGGGCAGCACCTGAAAAGCGTTGGCGGAGTCCATAAAATATGGGAACGGCGGCACGTACCGCAGCCCCAGCAGATCCGCGCCAGGGTAGCGGCCCAGCACCTCCGGCTCGTCGCCGAGCTCACGGGCGTAGGCACCCAGCCGGGCCTCCGCCAACACATAACGCCGATCCCCCGCCCGCACCTGCACATACGTCACGTCCGGGTTGACAGCGACCGCCTGGTTGGACGGCAGCGTCCACGGCGTCGTCGTCCACACCAACAGATGCGCGCCGGCCAATTCCCCCTCGGGCACAACGAATCCGACCGTGATCGCAGGATCCTGGCGGCTCTGGTAGATGTCGTCGTCCATCCGCAGCTCATGGTTGGACAGCGGTGTCTCGTCGCGCCAGCAATACGGCAGCACCCGGTAGCCCTCGTAGGCTAAACCCTTGTCCCACAACTGCTTGAACGCCCAGATCACCGACTCCATGTAAGACAAGTCGAGCGTCTTGTAGTCGTGCTCGAAGTCGACCCAGCGGGCCTGGCGGGTGACATAGGCCTGCCACTCGTCGGTGTAGCGCAACACCGATTCGCGGCACGCCTCGTTGAACGCCGCGATGCCCATCGCGTCGATCTGCGACTTGTCGGTGATGCCGAGTTGGCGCTCCACTTCGAGTTCGGCCGGCAACCCGTGAGTGTCCCAGCCGAAGCGGCGCTCCACCTTGTAGCCGCGCATCGTCCGATACCGCGGCACGATGTCCTTGACGTAGCCGGTGAGCAGATGCCCATAGTGCGGCAGGCCGTTGGCGAACGGCGGCCCGTCGTAGAACACGTACTCCGGCGCCTCGGCGCGGCGCGCGATGCTGGCACGGAAGGTGTCGTCGCGGTCCCAGTACTCGAGGACCTCGAGCTCCAGCCCTGGAAAGTCGGGCGCCCCGCCGGCCGACTTCGGGTAAGTCAAAGCGTCGTCTCCCTGTGCCACTGCTCTGGCCGGGGACGACGAACGCGCTGTGCGCGAGCGCCGCGGTACCACCCCGCTTGCCACGCCGAGGCGTGGCCGCTCATTACAGGCTGTGACGGGCCTGCCCGTTCGGTTCTACTGAGCCAGTGGCCGTTCTTCCGAAGGCTCCCCGGTGATGGCCGGATCGACGCCGTTGGGTCGATTCTACGGGCGGCGCGCAAATCCAGCCGGGCGAGCCCGCACATCGTCGACGGTGAGCGCGGCACCACAGCGGTCGCACTGCAGGCCATCCTGCGGATGGCCTCCGCAGTCGTGGTGTTCCAGCGTCAGCGGCGGTCCACCGGGTTCGCCGTAATAGCGGTCACCCCACAGCATCAGCTGCGTGAGCACCGGCAACAGCGCCCGACCCTTCTCGGTGAGGTGGTACTCGAATCGCTCGGGCCGGCTCTGGTAGCGCCGCCGCTCCAGCACGCCCTCGTCGACCAGGTGCGCGAGCCGTGCGGCGAGCATGCTGCGGGTGATACCGGTGCCGGCGCACAGGTCGTCGAACCGGTGCCGGCCCAGGAAGACGTCGCGGACGATGAGCACTGACCATCGCTGCCCGATGACCTCGAGGGCGCGCGCAATGGAGCAGACCTGGTCGGGGTAGTCGCGGTCCAGCATGATCAGTCCATGCTAGCCCCGTTAGTTGTGTGATGCGACTGACCACCGTAAGGTCGGTTGCATGACACGACCCGAGGCGGGGGCCGACACCCTGATCGCCAATGTCTCCGACACCGCCCGCTGGATCGCGGCCTATCGAGCCACCGAGTCCGTCCGCCCCGACGCGCTGTTCCACGACCACCTCGCCGAGCGGCTCGCCGGTGAGCGCGGCCATGCCATCGTGGCCGCAGCCCCGCGAGTCAGCTGGGCGCTGGTGGCCCGCACCAAGCTGATCGACGACATCGTCGCCAAGACCATCGGCGAAGGCTGCGATCGCGTACTCAATTTGGCCGCCGGACTGGACACCCGGCCGTACCGCCTGGACCTGCCGCCGGATTTCACCTGGATAGAAGCGGACCTGCCGGCGCTGCTGGCGGAGAAGGAGCAGTTGCTCGCCGACCAGACACCGCGGTGCCAACTGAGCCGACGGGCGGTCGACCTCGCCGACCCCGCAGCCCGCGACGAGTTCTTGACGGAGGCGCTCGAGGGTACCCACAAGGCGATGGTCTTGACGGAGGGGCTGTTGATGTACCTGGAGCCCGACGACGTCGCCGCGTTGGCACGGGCGTTGAGGCGTCCCGAGATCGCCTGGTGGGTGCTCGAATTCTGGGGTGCGGGCCTGAAGAAGTGGATGGGCAGGAAGACCAGGGGCATCATGGCCAACGCGCCGTTTCGATTCGGTCCCGAAAACGGGCTGGCTTACTTCGAAGACCTCGGCTGGAACCCCGTCGAGACCGAGCCGATATTGCAGGCCGCGTACCGCTTCGGCAGGCTGCCTTTTCCATATCGCTTCGCCGCGTGCATGCCCGCGCCTGACCCCCGTAACCCGGGAAACAAGCGCTGGAGTGCCGTCACCCGGCTGGCTCCGTAGCAGCCGCTCAGCCGAGTGCGGCCTTGGCGTCGGCGAGGTTGTCGGCGGCCAGCACAAGCCGGGTGTTGGTCGCGAGATACACGGTCTCCAGGTTGACTTGCGCGGCGCCTAATTTGTGGACCACCTCGGCCAGCCCGCCGGGCCGGTCCTCCACGTCGAGCACGATCACCTCTTGCTCCTCGGCGATTTCAATCCCCGCGCCCTGCAGCGCTTCGAACGCGGGCGTCGCGTCCTGCACCAGGATGTGGATCTTGGCCTGTCCCCCGCCGCTGGTGACGGCGCACAGACCGGCGATGTTCACTCCTGCCTCGCCCAGCACGTCGCCGACCCGGGCGAGCTCGCCTGGGTCGTCGTCGACATACAGCGTCAGATCGGTCGCCATGGGCTAACGCTAGCCGTCGTGAAAGCCACACGGAACCTGCGATGTCGTCCCTAGACTGCGGCTGTGGCATTCGATGCGTCGTTTGCTCGCGACGTGGCCCTGCCGCTGGCGGCGGCGGCTTACACCGTGATGGACGGCAGCCCCGCCGTGCTGCCATCGGGATTCACCCAGAGCGCGCTGATCCAGGTCCAGACCGCCGTGCTTGCCGCGATGACCGACCCGCATCCCGCCGTCAAGGCAATGACCAAGGACACCAACATCTTCGGGTTGATGGGCCACAGCGCGGCCACGCGCACCGCGTTTGTGTCGTTTCGCGGAAGCTCCGATGTTGCCGACTGGGTGGCCGACTTCGACGCGGTTCCCGAGGACTACCGCCCGGTCAGCGGATTCGGGCAGGTGCACAGCGGCTTTCAGGAGGTCTACGAGCTCGTCCGCGCCAGCATCGCCGCGAACCTCGCCGCCGTAAGCAGCGGCTGCGACCAGATCCTGATCACCGGGCACAGCCTCGGCGCGGCGCTGGCCGTGCTCGCCGCGCCGGACATCTTCCGCGGCATGCCGCCGAACACGATCGAACCGCGGCTCATCACGTTCGCCAGCCCGCGCGTCGGCCTGTCCGACTTCGCCGCCGCGTTCAACGCCGCCATCGAAAGCTGTTTTCGGGTGGTCAATTTCCTCGACATCGTGCCGCACGTGCCACCGTCGCCCTACGTGCACGTGGGCACCGAGATCATGGTCGACAGCGGCGGCCCGATCGACATCGGCTGGCGGCACAGCCTCGCCGCCTACAAAGACGGGTTATCCGCGCTCATCGCGGCTCAGGCGTGACGCAGCCACCCCACGCCGGCCCTCGCACAGTCTTCCGCCAGCGCCAGCAACGCCTGAATGCCTTGCATGCCAAGGTAACCCACGTCCGAGAGGTCCTGAACCAACGCGTTGCCGTCGCAGCGGTGGACGTATGCACCGTCGGTGTCGGTCATCACCGCAAGGCCGGGGCCCTGAAGGTGAGTCCTTGCCAGGGCGACGTCAGCCGCGACGGTAGGGTCACCGACGTCGGAGGCGAGCAGAGAACACAGTGTCGGCGTCGTATCGGTCATTGCAGACCCACCCCCAGCTGATGCATCCTCGGATCCTCTGGTTCGCGGTACGCGGCGTACCAGGTAGAATAGGGGTACATCACGTCCCTGTAAAGACTGGGCTTTAAGGTGAGCCGTTCAGTGTCTGAAGCCGTCGACGGCCGGGCGGTTCGCTGGGCCGGGCAACGGGAGCGGCGTCGCGCCGAATTCGTGGAGGCGGCACTGCACACGATCGCGGAATGCGGGCCCGCGACGTCCATCGAGCAGATCGCCGCGCAGGTGGGGGTCACCCGGACCAAGCTGTACCGCTACTTCGACGGCGCCGGCGACCTGCATCGCGAGGTGGCGCGACGGGCGGCGGGGATGCTGATCACCGAGCTGGAACCGGTGTGGAAGCCCAGCGGCAGCCCGCTCGAAATGGTGTCGATCGGTGTCGGGGCGCATATCCGCTGGCTGACAACCCACACCAACCTGTATCTGTATTTGGCCTGCCACTTGTTGACCGACGAGGCCGATGCTCCCGACGCGATCACGTACATCCGAACCGCCGTCGGCGCTCTGCTGGCCCAGCTATTGGCCGACTATCTGAACGCCTTCGGGCTCGACCCGCGGCCGGCGGAGCCGTTGGGGTTCGGGATCGTCGGCTTCGTCGATTCGGCCGCACGGCAGTGGTTACAGCAGCCGGGGGCGTATTCGCAGGAGGAGTTGATCGGCCAGCTGGCCGAGTGGGTCTGGCTGTTGCTGGACACCACGCTGAAGGCCGGCGGAGTGCACCTCGACCCCCACGAGCCGCTGGCGAAACCGGCGGAGATCGCCGCGGCCCGGACATAGAACGCTCCCGGGACCGAGGTGAAATCACCTCGGTACCCGGGAGCGAGAGTCGTCAGGCGCTGACTTCCAGGATGCCCGCCCGCCACAGCGCGGCGTAGAGCTGCCGCAGCGGAACACACAACAGCCGGGCAGCCCCGTCGACCAGCGGGTCGCCGCCGAACGGGCGATCGGGCCGCCGGGAGGCCTGCTTCGACGCCGGCGCGGCCGCCGGCTTGGGGGCAGGAACTACCCGCAGCTTCGGCGTCGGCGTCGCGGTTACCACGTCGTCGTACAGTACAGCGGTCATGGTCGCCTCCTAGGCGGAAATCAAACGGGCACAACAGGATTCGTATGTCCCGTCCGAACCGGACCGTCGGGGCGTAGGCGCTGGCTCAGCGAAGAGCGGCGTGCCGGAGGCCGGATCGGGACGAAACAGAGCCCGGATATCGGTCCGGACTGTCACTGGAACTCATGCGTCCCTCACCTCCTCACGGCTACGTCACGCGCGGTTGTCCGCGCTGGTTGCACGCAAGCAGGAGTACAGAACCCGAATAGATTCGGGAAGCCGCACCCCACTCGTCAGAGCTTCGGCACTACACGGCGTATCCGGAACCCGGAAGCCACTTGGGCTCAACCCTTAAGCCGGGAGGAGCTGTCCTGACCCTGGGCGTCTCTCGACGTTCGGGGTCAGTGGCCTGTATCCGTGTAGACGCCTCGCCTAACGAGGTGCTTACGAAACCGATGATGCACGAAGAACTGGAACGGGTCAATTCACCACACCTGTGAATTCACTGAACGGCCGCTGTAGGTTTACCAGCGGGCAACGCAAGGCATACGGCTAGCGCGGGCGCAGCCCGTCGAGGACAAGCGCGACAACGAAATCCGCGACTTCGGCCGCGGTGACGCCGTCGTCCGTCGACAGCCGTCGATGCGCCAGCTGACCGATCAGCGCCGCCAGCGTGTAGGCCACCATCCTCGGCGGCGCGGGCACCACCTCGCCGCGCTCCTGGGCGACGACGATGAAGGTTTCGATGTCGTCGATGAACCGCTCGTAGATGCCGCCGAGGTGCTTCTCGAACCGGTCGCCCAGCGCGTAGGCGTCGCGGAACAGCAGCCTGACGGTGGCCTTGTCGGCTTCGAAGAACTCCAGCGTGGCCTGCACGGCGGTGCGAAACGGCTCCACGCCGTCGGCGGGGGCCGCCACCGCGGCCGACACGTGAGCGCGCAAAGCCTGCTCCTCGACGGCCATCAACGCATGGAACAACTCGTCTTTGGAGTCGAAGTACCAGTACACCGACCCGTACGCCAGTCCCGCCTGCTTGGCGATGTCGGCGATCGTGGTGGCATGAAAACCCTTGCGCGCGAAGACTTTCTTGGCCGCGGCCATGATCTCGTCGCGCCTGGCCGACTTGTCCTCATCACTGACCGCACGGCGCCGGCGGGTGCGGGTGACGGCCGGGCTCACCGATCGACCAACTCGTCGAGGCGCGCGACGGCATCGATGAATTCCGACACCATGTCGAGCACCACCGACCGCGCCGGACGCACCTTGTCCAGCGAGCCGACGACCTGGCCGACGAAATACGTCGCCAGCTCGCGTGCCTTGGCGTCGGGCTGGGTGGCGGCCTGGTTGATCCGCAGCTGCGGCTCGGCGACCAGCGCGCTTTGCAATGGCATGCCAAGGGGCGCAGGGCTTTCAGGCCGCTCCCATTCGTCGGTCCACGCGGTGCGCAGCATGCGGGCGGGCTTGCCGGTCAGCGACCGCGACCGCACGGTGTCCGACGACGAGGCGGCCAGGAATTTGTCTTTCACCACCGGCAGCGTCTCGGCCTCCTCGGTGGTCAGCCACACCGATCCGCACCACACCCCCTCGGCGCCCAGCGCCAGCGCCGCGGCGATCTGCCGCCCGCGGGCGATCCCGCCGGCGGCCAGAACGGGCGTCGGCGCAACGGCGTCCACAATTTCGGGGACCAGCACCATCGTCGCCACCTCGCCGGTGTGGCCACCGGCCTCGGTGCCCTGCGCGACGACCAGGTCGACCCCCGCGGCAGCGTGCCGCCGGGCATGCTCGGTGGTGCCGGCCAGCGCGGCCACCAGCACGTCGTTGTCGTGGGCGCGCGTGACCAGGTCGGGTGGCGGCGGGCCCAGTGCGCTGGCGACCAGGCGGATGTCGTGGTCGAAGGCGACGTCGAGCAGCGGCTGGTAGCCCTTCGGCGAGACGTTGAGGCCCGCGGTGGGCGGCAAAGACCCTGCGGGACCGTGAATTCCGTAGCGGTCCAGTAGCTCGTCGAGGAAGGCGCGATGTTCGTCGGGAAGCAGCTCCCGCACCTGCTGCGCGTCGATGCCGCCGGATTCGGCGCCGACGTATTTGGGCGGCAGCAGCAGGTCGACACCGTAGGGCTTGCCGCCGGTTTGTTCTTCGATCCACGCCAACTCGGTGTCCAGCCGCTGCGGGCTGTGTGCGACGGCGCCGAGGACACCGAAGCCGCCCGCATTGGTCACCGCGGCCACCACGTCACGGCAGTGGCTGAACGCGCAGATCGGGAACTCCACGCCGAGCAGTTCGGCGACTCTGGTTCGCACGGCGATGACGCTACCGAGTTATTGATTGACGTGTCAATCACACGTAGGGTGCGGGTCATGGCGGACCAGCTGACCGACGAGCAGCAGCATAAGCACCGTCTGGCGGTCCGGGATCTGATGCCCACGACGCCGTTTCTGGCCGGGTTGGGCATCGTGTTCGAGCGCTACGAGCCCGACGACGTCACCGTCCGGCTGCCGTTCCGCGAGGACCTCACCAACGACGGCGTCTACTTCCACGGCGGGGTGATCGCGTCGGTGATGGACACCGCCGGCGCCGCCGCGGCCTGGTCGAACCACGACTTCGACAAGGGCATGCGGGCCTCCACCGTCGCGATGAGCATCCAGTACACCGGCGCGGCCAAGCATTGCGACCTGCTCTGCCATGCCCGGACCACCCGCCGGCGCAAGGAGCTCACGTTCACCGAGATCACCGCCACTGACACCGACGGCAACGTCGTAGCGCACGCCGTGCAGACCTATCGGATTGTTTAACCCCGCCGAGTGGCCACTTATTAGACGTTTTTTGCCAAATCTCGTGTCATAACTGGCCACTCGGCGGGGTTCCGTCGGGCGGCCAACTGGCGACGCCCTCTTCCAGAGGCACCTGCAGACTGCGCAGAATCGAAGCGACCATCCGCCACGCGCCGATCGCGGTGACCAGTTCGATCAGCACCGCCCGGTCGGAACCGAGCTCGCGTTCACACGCCGCCCAGCTCTCGGCACTCACCGCGCCGTCGCGCACCACGTCGTCCGTGGCGGCCAGCACCGCCCGCTCCACTGCGCCAAACCCCTTGTACGACTGCCAATTCCGCACCCCCAGCAGATCGTCGGCGGACACCCCGAGGCCCTGCGCAACGCGCCAATGCTGCGTCCACTCGTATTCGGAGGCGGTGAGCCAACCGATCCGCATGATCACCAGCTCACGCAGCCGCGAGTCGAGCGTGCCGTGCCACAGCATTGTGGCCAGCAGATCGTTGAGCCCACGCGCCAGGCCCGGATGGTTCAGCAACACCTGGAAGATGTTGAGCTCGGCCATGTAATTGGGCACGCCGGCTTCATCGGCAGCGGCCTTGGCCTCGTCTAGGGGCAGCGGGGGGACGCGAGGTTCGGTCATGGGATCAGCACTCCGTGAACTGGCGGGACAGCGTCGCGCTCGCCTGCCATCGTGGCGAGCAGGTCTTCGGCGTCGTCGAAGCTCACGCAGCGGCGTGGCAGGCTCGCGAACGGGTAGCGGCCGGACACCAGCAGATCAAGCGCGGCCCGGTAGGCGGCCACGTCGACGCCGAGCGCGCCCAGCACCCGCAACTCCTTGACCACCAGCGAGTCGGGTGAAAACCCCGGTGCGCCAACGCCGAATCCGCGGGTGCCGGCGGCGACAACCGTTCCGGCAGGGCGGGCCAGCGCGATCGCCAGGGCGAATGCCGTTGGTGCCCGGGCCGTGGCGTCGACGACGACATCGGCCAGCGCACCGGTGGCCTGCTTCAACGCGTCCACCGGATCGTCGACTCTCACATCGACGGCCAGGTCGGCGCCGAAGTTCGACGCCAGCGCCAACCTCTCCGCATCGCGCGGACCACGACCGGTCACCATCACGAACCCGGCGCCGGCCTCTCTGGCAGCCGCCGCCGCGCACAGCCCACGGATACCCGGACCGAGCACGACGACCACGTCACCCGGCTTTGTGCCGGGAACTGTTGTGGCCCAGCGTATTCCGGCGCCCAGTGGGTTGAACAACGTTGCGATTACCGGATCGAGGCCGGCTGGCACTTTCAACACCATCGAGTCGGGCGCCAAGTATTGGTATTCGGCGTAGCCGCCCCACAGCCCGGGCTCGCGGTCGACGGGAATGAACCCGTACATGTCGGCCAATCCGTGTTTTTCGCAACGCCGATACTCCCCCGCCCGGCACGCCGGACAGGCCCGACAGGACTGGAATACCTCGACGGCCACCCGATCCCCGGCGGCCACCCCCCAGCGTTGAGCCGCTCGTGGTCCGATCGCCTCGATGGTCCCGACAGTCTCGTGGCCGGGAACGAACGCGAACCCGCCGGACAGTACGCCGGTGTACTGCTCGTGGTCGGTGCCGCACAGCCCGCAGGCGGCCACCCGGATCAGCGCGTCGTCGTCGCCAGGCGCCGGGGCCGGAAACGTTCGCACGACCAACCGCCGCGGCGCCTCCAGCACCAACGCCCGCGCCACCGGTTGCGACATACCGGCACACTAAAGAGTTGTTGACTGATGCGTCAATCAAGGCTCGGAACCCGCGTGGCTGGGTTCGTCATTGACGAACTGCGGACTGGCGCTGGCGCTAATATGACCTGGACGTCTGCGTCTTGCGTTGCGCAGGCGATTGCTCCGAGGAGGCGACGAAGTGGCTGGGTTCGGGACAATGCCGGACGCGAGGGCGTAGAGCATCTCCGATGGCTCTCGGCGTCCTCATCCTCCTCACCCTGTCGTCTATCTCGTGGAGCCTATGGATCCGTCGAGTGACGTGGCACTGCCGGTGGGAGGTGGCCGCCACCCTCAACATCGCGTTGCAGGGATGCGCAGTGGTGCTCATGTCACCCCCGGTATCGGCGACGCTCGGGGTCGCGCTGCACGACCTCACCGGCAACTGGAACATCGAGGACTACCTCGGGCACGACTGCTACATCGTTGCGGCATCGGCAATCGTCTATAACGCCCTGGGCCGGCTCGCCGACGACGACACAATGCAGGCGTCGTTCAAGCAGTTCGTCGAACGACCCGCCACGCTATGTATCCCGGTGCTGCTGGCCACCTTTTCCCTCGGCAACGGCAGCAAGGTCTATCGGCCGGACTTCTTCGCGGTGCCCACCGACTTCTGGCTGACCATGTACTGGCTGCTGTTGTGCGGGACACTCGCATACCTGCTCGGGTACGGCATGCGGGCACTGCTGGTGCTGCGCAGAGACCCTCGGTCGCGACGCATCGCCACTGTGTACCTGGTGGCTTCGGCCTGCGGGGTCATGGCCTGCGTCGTGCGGATCAGCACCGCGTTAGTCAGGCCGATCCAGGGGCCATCGGCCGTGGGCCTGGTCTGGCTGTTCGCGTGTGCCTGCGGGGCGGTGTTCGCGTTGGCCTCGGCACATGCGTGGCGCCAAAAGGCCAAGTGGTTCGAGCGACCCGTCGTGCGCCCGTAGGCGCGCACGCTCTACAGCGGCGGGGCGTCCGGACGGGGCTTCATTTCGGAAACCTTTTTCCGGGTCTTGGGAAGGCTCTTCACGTCGGTGGTCACCGACGCGGCCTGCACCCGGTGCTCTCCGCGAAGTTCTGCCGCCAGGGACAAGACTTCCTCGGGCTCGATCAACCTGTACCGGGCCAGCAACTCGGCCCTGTTGACGCCGAGGTTCCCCGCGGCCTTCCGCAGGTTGTCCGCGGTGATCAGGGTCCCCTTGTCCAGCTGGTCATAGTAGGTGGACCGGGGCAATTCCATCGCCGTCCACAGCTCCTCTTTGCTCAGCGATCGGCCCGCCATGTACGAGAGCACCGTGGCCAGATCTTTGCCCGTGTCGTCGGGGAGCATGGCGGGATCATATCCGATTCTGCGGATTTCAAACCGGCCGCAAACAACCGAACACCGGCGCATCCGCGAAGCGACCCAGTAAGGCCGGCATCGTGCGAATTGGGAGTGGTTGTCCGACAAGTCGACTCCGAGGGTGTGCCGCCGGTTCGGCTCGACGCCAGCGGCCTGTAACGCGCACGCTGGTAGCCTCGATAAAAGACGTAACCGTTCGCTTGATGCCGTCGCCGACTAATGTCGATGGTCACTACCGGGAAAGGTGTCCCCACATGGTCACACTGTCGTTGAGCAGACTCGCCACCGCTGTTGGTGGTGTGGCGTTGTCCCTGGCCGCCGCGGCCGGTGTCGCATCCGCAGATCCGCTGGATCCGGCCGTGAACACCACCTGCAGCTACCCGCAAGTGGTGTCGGCGCTCAACGCGCAGGACCCGGCAGCCGCGGCGCAGTTCAACTCGTCGCCGATGGCGCAGTCCGCGTTGCGTCGGTTCCTCGCCTCACCGCCGCCGCAGCGCCAACAGATGATCCAGCAGTTGCAGGGCGTGCCTGAGGCTCAGCAGTATCTCGGCACTATCGCGCAGGTTGCCACCACCTGCAACAACTACTGAGCCGATCGGGCGGCAGCAGCTTTGCGTCTGTGGGAGGCGCCGTGAGCAACCACACCTACCGGGTGATCGAGATTGTCGGAACGTCGACCGACAGTATCGACACGGCGATTCGCAACGGACTGGCCCGCGCAGCGGAGACCACCCGTAACCTCGACTGGTTCGAGGTGCAATCGGTGCGCGGCCACCTGGAGATGGGCAGCGTCGCCCATTTTCAGGTGACGATGAAAGTCGGCTTCCGGCTGGAAGATACCTAGCCCGCAACGGCTCCCGACTCGGGGAACGGCGACCCGAAGTCGGTGACTCTCTCGAACCCGTCCCTGCGGGCCTGCGCGGCGCCCCGTCGCAACAAGGCGCCCGTAGCGACGAACCCGGCGTGATCCACCAGCACAAACGGCGACAGCAAGCGGTTGTGCACGAACGCGAACGCCAATCCGCTTGCCGGATCGGCCCATCCGATCGAGCCGCCCAGTCCGGCGTGGCCAAATCCGGGCATCACGTTGAAAGGCACGCTGTGATAGCCCAGGTGGAACGACAACGGCACCCCGATATTGCGGTCCAACCGCAGGCTGCGCCGACCGGTCAACCCGGCGACCAACTCGCGGGACAAGAATTGAGTGCCGTCGATCTCACCGCCGTTGGCGATCGCGCCGTACATCTTGGCCAGCGCCCGCGCCGTCACCACCCCGTTCACGGCGGGGAGCTCACCGTCAAGCAGCGGAATATCGCCCTGCACAACGGCTTTCATGCCAGGAAAGTACATGGCGCCCATTCCCGCGGACAGCTCCAGCGCGGCGATCCTGGGGGCCACCGCGTTGAATAGCGGATTGGGAATGGCGCTTTGCGGCATGATGATCTGCGCCGGTCGGGTAGGCGCGTCGGCAGGCGGCCGGCCCAGATGCAGGCCGTCGGTGCCCAGTGGCCCCGCCAGCTCCTCGCGGAACAGTTGGCGCATGCCCTTGCCGGTGACCGCCCGAGCCAGTCCCGACATCAGCCACCCGTAGGTCAGCGCATGGTAGGCGGGTTTGCCAAGGAACTTTCCGGCCGGCGCTGCCGCTAACCGTGATTCCATCAACTGGTGATCCAGCAAGTCTTCCTTGCTGGCGCCGTGCAACGCGGAAAGGCCGGCCCGGTGCCGCATCGCCTGGCGGACGGTGATGTCCGATTTGCCGTTCGCGCCGAATTCCGGCCAATACTCGGCAACCGGTGCCTCGTAGTCGATCAGGCCCCGGTCGGCCAGTCGGTGGATGACGGTGGAGGCCATGCCCTTGGTCGCCGAAAACACCATCGGGGCGGTGTCCGCCGACCACGGGACACGCCCGCGCCGGTCGGACCATCCTGTCCAGACGTCAACCACGGACTCCCCGTCGAGATACACCGCCAGTGCGCCGCCGCCGAACCGACGGCCGGGGAACATGCTGGCAAAGCTGCGAACCGCACAGGCAAAGTGTGGATCTGCCGCACCGAGGACCCCGCTCGGCAGCATCGACCGCCGGTTGCCAACGACTTCAAGCTTCATACCATCGAATTTACCGACCGCGTCCGCAAACAACTTTGAAGTTATCCTTCCGTTAGCCTGATGCAACGTTAAGTATTTGCTGAGCGGCCATCGCCGGCGTCAATTCCCCGGCAATGACCTGCCGCTCCACCTCGGCGCGGATCTTGCGCACCTCCGGGTTGGACAGCACCCGCTCGAGCACCGTGTCGCGAACCATCTGCCAGGTCCAGTCGACCTGCTGGGCGCGTCGGCGCTTCTCGAATTCACCGGCGTCGCTCAGCACGTGGCGATGGCGTTCGACGGTTTCCCACAGCTCGTCCAGGCCGGTTCCCTCGAGCGCGCTCATCGTGAGGACGGGTGGACGCCAAAGGGTTTCGCGCGGGTAGATCAGCCTGATCGCACCGGAGAGCTCGCGCGCGGCTGATCGCGCCTCGGTCAGGTGGTCGCCGTCGGCCTTGTTCACCACGACGATGTCGGCGAGCTCGAGAACGCCTTTTTTGATGCCCTGCAACTGATCTCCGGTCCGCGCCAGGGTCAGGAACACGAACGTGTCGACCATGTGGGCGACCGCGACCTCGGATTGGCCGACGCCGACGGTCTCGACCAGAATCACGTCGAATCCGGCTGCCTCGAGCAGAACGATGGTTTCCCGGGTGGCTTTGGCCACCCCGCCCAATGTGCCCGAAGTCGGGGACGGGCGAATGTAGGCGTCCGGATGCGCTGCCAGCCGCGGCATCCGGGTTTTGTCGCCGAGGATCGATCCACCGGTGCGGGTCGACGACGGGTCCACGGCCAGCACAGCCACCCGATGCCCGCGCTCGATCAGATACATGCCGAGCGCCTCGATCGCGGTGGACTTGCCTACCCCCGGAACGCCGGTGATCCCGACGTGATGGGCGTTTCCGGCGTCGGGCATCAACGCCAGCAGCAATTGCTGGGCTTGCTCTCGGTGATCGGCGCGGGTGGACTCCACCAGCGTGATGGCCCGCGGCAGTGCGGCACGGTCACCGCCACGAACAGCAGCCGCGAGTTCGTCGACGCTGTCGCTGTTCTCGGTTGCCATGTACCTAAAGGGTGTACCCCAACCGCTCGGCAAGCTTGTGTAGCAGGCCGATTGCGGCGTCGGCGATGACTGTTCCCGGCGGGAAGATCGCGGTGGCCCCGGCGGCGTAGAGCTCGTCGAAATCACCGGGCGGGATGACCCCGCCGACCACGATCATGATGTCGGGGCGGCCTACCTCTGCGAGCGCATCCCTCAAGGCGGGCACAAGTGTCAAATGGCCGGCGGCCAGCGAGGACACCCCGACCACATGCACGTCGTTGTCGGCGGCCTGTCGGGCCACCTCTTCCGGAGTGGAGAACAGCGACCCGACGTCGACGTCGAAACCGATGTCGGCGAACGCCGTTGCAATCACCTTCTGCCCACGATCGTGGCCGTCTTGCCCCATCTTGGCCACCAAGATCCGCGGCCGGCGACCGTCGGCCTCGGCGAACTTCTCGACGAGTTCGGTGGCTTTAGATATGCTGCTCACCTTTCCGGCTTCATCACGGTAAACCCCGGCGATAGTTCGGATCTCGGCTTGATGACGTCCGTACACCTTCTCCAGCGCGTCGGAGATCTCGCCGACGGTGGCCTTGGCCCGGGCTGCGTTGATGGCCAACGCCAACAGGTTGTTGCCCAGCCCGTCTTCGCCGGCGGGACCGTGCGCGGCGGCGGCACGGGTCAGCTCGGCCAGCGCACGGTCGACCGCCTCCTGATCGCGATTCGCCCGCAGCTCTTGCAGTTTGGCCAACTGCTCGGCGCGCACCCGGCTGTTGTCGACCTTGAGCACCTCGATCTCGTGGTCCTCGTCGACCTGGTACTTGTTGACGCCGATCACCGGTTGGCGTCCCGAGTCGATGCGGGCCTGGGTGCGCGCGGCGGCCTCCTCGATGCGCAGCTTCGGGATACCGTCGTCGATCGCCTGGGCCATCCCGCCGTGCTCGCCGACCTCGGCGATGTGTGCGCGAGCACGCTGCGCCAGCTGATGAGTCAGCCACTCGACGTAATACGAGCCGGCCCACGGGTCGATCGGCCTTGTGGTGCCCGACTCCTGTTGCAGCACCAGCTGCGTGTTGCGGGCGATGCGCGCCGAGAAGTCGGTGGGCAGGGCCAGCGCCTCGTCGAGCGCATTGGTGTGCAGCGACTGCGTGTGCCCCTGGGTGGCGGCCATCGCCTCGATGCAGGTGCGCGCCACGTTGTTGAAGACGTCCTGCGCGGTGAGCGACCACCCGGATGTCTGCGAATGGGTGCGCAGCGACAGCGATTTGGGGTTCTTCGGGTGGAACTGGCTGACCAGCTCGCTCCACAGCAGGCGGCCCGCGCGCAGCTTGGCGACCTCCATGAAGAAGTTCATCCCGATGCCCCAGAAGAACGACAGCCGCGGTGCGAACTTGTCGATGTCCAGCCCGGCGTCCAGGCCCGCCTTGATGTAATCCACCCCGTCGGCCAGCGTGTACGCCAGCTCCAAATCGGCGGTGGCACCGGCCTCCTGGATGTGATAGCCGGAGATCGAGATCGAGTTGAACTTGGGCATCTTCGCGCTGGTGTAGCCGAAGATGTCGGAGATGATCCGCATCGACGGCTTGGGCGGATAGATGTAGGTGTTGCGCACCATGAACTCTTTGAGGATGTCGTTCTGGATGGTGCCGGCCAGCTTTTCCGGCGGCACACCCTGCTCCTCGGCGGCCACGACATACAACGCCAGGATCGGCAGCACGGCCCCGTTCATCGTCATCGACACGCTGACGCTGGACAGGTCGATACCGTCGAACAGCTGACGCATGTCCAGGATGGAATCGATTGCCACACCGGCCATTCCGACATCACCCTGCACACGTGGGTGATCGGAGTCGTAGCCGCGGTGAGTGGCCAGGTCGAACGCCACCGACAGACCTTTCTGACCGGCGGCCAGATTGCGGCGATAAAACGCGTTGGACTCGGCGGCGGTGGAGAACCCCGCATATTGGCGGATGGTCCACGGCTGGTTGACGTACATCGTCGGGTAGGGGCCGCGGATGAACGGGGGCTCGCCCGGGAAGCTGTCCAGCGGGTAGCCCTCGGCGACGACGGCGTCGCGGTCGGCGGCGATGTAGAGCGGTTTGACGACAATGCCTTCCGGCGTGTGCCAGTCGAGTTGGTCCGGGGTGTACCCGTGCGCCGACGCGGCGGCGGCGACGTGCTTTTCGACAGCGGCTTCGGTGGCGGGCTCGGCGGCGCGCTCGCCGTGCAGCGGGACATCGGCGAAGCTGCCGACGGCGGACTTGGTTGTAGTCATCGTGGCTAGGCTCCCAACCGGGTCAGCAGACTCGACAACGCTTCTACTGCATCGATTTTGGCGGTCAGATATTCATCGGGGCGGTGCGTGGCGCCTTCCACAGCCTTTTCGGGCCCGGCCAGGTAGACCTGCTCCACCCCGGCGTTGCGGGCCGCCTCGACGACATCCGCGGCCTCCGCGGCGTAGCGCTTGTCGGTCCCGCAGATGACCGCGATGGCAGGTGACCCGGCGTCCGAGACGGCTTGTGCGACAGCGTTGGCATCGACCGGCCCGGGGTTGACGGCCTCGATGCCGCCGGACGCCAACAGGTTGGCAGCGAACGTGGCCCGGATGTTGTGCTCGGCCAACGGTCCCAGCGGCAGCAGCAGAACCTGCGGGCGCGCGCCGGTGCGCTCCAGGAAGGCATCCGAGCGATCCCGCAGCGCCTCGAAGCGTGCGGCGTAGCGTTTGACCGTCGACGACGAATCCGCTTGCGGCAGCGGGGGTTCACCGAGGTTCGGGTATTCGTTGACCCCGGTGACGGCCGTGCGGCGGTGCGCGATGTCGTCGCTGCGGCGTGCGGCAATCTCCGCGACCTGCTCGGCCACGTAGCCGCGGGCTTCGATGAATCCGCCGCGAGCCTCGATGGCCTGGAAATGCTGCCAGGCCTGCTGCGCCAGTTGTTCGGTGAGGTCTTCGACAAACCAGGATCCGCCCGCAGGGTCGAGCACCCGCCCGATGTGCGACTCCTCCAGCAGCAGCAGCTGGGTGTTGCGGGCGATGCGACGCGAGAAGCTCGTCGACATGCCCGGGAATCCGCCGGGGATCGCCACGTCGAACGGCAACACCAGCACGGTGTCCGCGCCGCCCACGCCCGCGGCGAAAGCGGCGAGCGTGGTGCGCAGCATGTTCACCCACGGATCGCGCTGGGTCATCATCGCCCACGAGGTCTCGGCGTGTATGACGGCCGCACCACCGGCCGGTTCGCCGACGACCTCGGCGATCCGCGCCCACAGCTGCCGCGCCGCTCGCATCTTGGCGATCGTCATGAACTGGTCGTCGTCGGCGGCGACCCGAAAACTGATCTGGCGCAACGCTTTTTCGATCGCCATGCCCGATTCGGCCAGCACCCGCAGATACGCCACCGCGGCCGCGATGCTGCCGGCCAGCTCCCAGGCGGCGTTGGCGCCGAGATTGTGAAGTGCCGCGCCGTCCACGGTGATCGCCCGCACGCCGTGAGTGCCGGCCACTTTGGCGGCGATTGCGATCACGTCGTCGAGTGACGGGGCTTCGCGGCCGCGCAGCGGCGCGGTCAGCGGGTCGGCGCCCAGGTCGACGGACAGCGTCGCGTCGTCGTCGAGCCGGGCGAGCAGCTTGAGCAGGACCTCGGCGGCCGCGGTGTAGTCGGCGCCCGCGTCGACGACGATCGGCACGAGGTTCAGGTAGACCCCGGCCAGCAGCTGCTCGAGCTGCGCCGGCGCTACCCCGGCTTCCCCGACCCGAAGCAGCAGCGCACTTACTCCGTTGCCGAGCGCGCCCAGTACCGCCGCGTTGTCGTCGGCGCCGTTGCCGGGGAACGCCTCGGCGACCTTCCAGCCGGAGTTGACGTCGCGCAGCGCGTCGGCGCCACGGACAAAGGGCCACTCGCCGGGCAAGGGTGGTTCCGGCAGGGCGTCGAACGCGGTGTAGAGCGCCCGGATGGCAAAGCCCTCGTATGTCGGGCTGTCCAGCAGCCGCTCCGGTTCGGGACCCAGCTCGTCGACGTCGCGTCGTGTGCTCTTGGCCAGCACGCCGGCCACCGCCTCACGCCAGCGGGCCCGGCCCTGCTCCAGGTCGGCGGGCTCGGCGGACACATCAACAGACACCGGCGTCTCCTGTTGTCGCAGCAAGCGGCAGCCCCCTGGTCGGGACTTGCACTTGCTAACCAGGCTAATTGATGGGCGTCGGCGCGCTGGAGCCGGTCGGGAAACGCCAGGTGCGCACAACGGGTTGTTCAGCGGCGGCCACGTAAGCTTGGGTCTCGTGACGGCCTCCGCGACCAGGACAATCGCCGAGACCTTGCGCGGCCTGGCATCTGCCGTGGTCGCGACGGCACGTCAGGTGCCCAGCCGGCGGATCTTGGCGACGGCTGGGGCGGTGGCGGTGATTGTGGCGGTCGCGCTGCTTGTTCCGCTGCCCACCGCGGTCCAGCTTCGCGACTGGGCCACCTCGGTGGGGCCGTGGTTCCCGCTGGCGTTTTTGGCCACCCACATCGTCGTGACCGTGCTGCCGTTTCCCCGCACAGCGTTCACCCTGGCCGCCGGGCTGCTGTTCGGGCCGGTGCTGGGCGTCGCGCTGGCGGTCGTCGCCAGTACGACCAGCGCGGTGATTGCGCTGGTGCTGGTCCGGGCCGCCGGCTGGCAGCTGAGCCGCCTCGTTCGGCACCAGGCCGTCGAAACGCTCGACGCGCGGCTCCGTAACCGCGGATGGCCGGCGGTCATGTCGCTGCGGTTGATTCCCGCTGTGCCGTTTTCGGTGCTCAACTATGCCGTCGGCGCGTCGGCCGTGCGGGTGTTGCCCTATACGCTGGCCACCCTGGCGGGGGTGTTTCCCGGCACGGCCGCGATCGTGATCTTGGGTGATGCGCTCACCGGCGACGTCAGCCCGCTGCTGTTTCTGGTGTCGCTGTGCACCGGGGTGGTCGGAGTTTCGCTGCTGTCCTACGAAATCCGTCATCACCGTCGACACCACCGCGCTCAGTTGGCGGAAACGGAGGATGCCGCGGAGCCGGCTGTTACTGGCTGACTATCGAGCAACCGGCAGCGTCAACCGGAACCGAGCCCCGCCGCGGTGCGGCAGGCACGTCAGGTCGCCGCCGTGAGCGCGAGCCAGTGCCCGGGCGATAGGTAGCCCCAGGCCGGCGCCGCCATGGTCGCGGGCGCGGGCGGTATCGAGGCGAACCAGCCGTTCGAAGATGCGCTCGCGCTCGTCGTCAGGGATCCCGGGACCGGTGTCGGTCACGGTCACTTCGGCGGTCCGGTCACGTTTTTGCAGGTCGACGGCGACGCGACCGCCGGGCGGGGTGTGCCGTCGGGCGTTGTCGAGCAGGTTGGACAGGATCTGCGCCACCCGCGTGGGATCCGCGCGCACGGCCACCGTGTCGGCGCCGGTCCGGGTGATAGTCAGCTGCGGCGCCAGCACGGCGGCACGATCGACCTCGGCGTCGACGACGGCCGCCAGGTCGGCGTCCTGCAGGTCCAGCGGCAGCCCGGCGTCGATCCGGCTCAGGTCGAGCATGTCGGCGACCAGCCGGCCCGCACGTCGCGCATCGGAGAGCAGCAGTGTCGCGCGGTGATATTGACGACGCGCCTCGGGGTCGGCTTCCTCCTGGCCGGCGTAGCCGGCGAGCTGCTCGGCGGCGGCCTGGATCCCGGCGATCGGGGTGCGCAACTCGTGAGCCGCGTCGACGAGAAAGCGCCGGGTCGCTGCCTCCGCTCGCTGCGCGGCTTCCGCGGCCCGTTGGGCGCGCTGTTCGGAGGCTTCCAGCGCATCCAGCATGCCGTCGAAAGCGCTTGCCGCCCGGCCTAATTCGGTGTCGACGCGATCCGGGTGAAGTCGCCTGCCGCGATCGCCGGTGGTGATGTCTTTGGCCAGCCCGGTCAACCGGTCCAGCGGCCGCAGCGCCGCCCGGCTGGCGGCGACCAACAGCAGCGCCGCCACGAGCAGCGTAGCCACGCCGGCGCCGATCATCAGCTGCCGCAGTTGCCTCGTCACCTGGGTGGTCTGTGTGGTGTCGGCGACCAGAATCACCCGCCCGCCGGCCGGCAAAGGATGCACCACCACGGCGGCGGCGGCGGTGGCACCGTCGGGCCGGCAGTGGCGTAGGGGCTGATGCCCGGGTCGCCGTAGGTGGCGCCGTCGGTAGTGATCAGCAGCGCCCGCACGCTGCCGCCCGTGAGTTCGGCGGCGAGCTGGGCGGGCGGCGTGTGCGCGGCGGCCAGCGCGTCGGCGCGGGCGGTGGCCGCGACCAGCCGGTCGTGCAGGTTGCGCCGCGCCTGAACGCCCAGGGTTACGTCGATGGTGACGCCCAGGATCAGCAGCAGCACGGCCAACAGGCCGAGCACGATGATCGTCACCCGGCGCTGCAGCGACGGCGTAGGCGTCGCGGCCTCGGCGGTCATGATCGCTGCGGCTGCAAGCGGTAGCCGATGCCGCGGACGGTATGCAAGATCCGCGGCCCGTGCGCCTCGAGCTTGCGGCGCAGCCCGCTGATGTGCACTTGCACCAGGTTGGGGTCGTAGGCGTCGTACCCCCACACCGCGTTGAGGATCTGCCCGGCGCTGACGATCCGGCCGCGCTGCTCCACGAGATATGCCAGCAGCCGCAGTTCGGTGGCCGTCAGATCCAGCCGGTGACCACCGCGCGCGGCCACACCGGCGTCGACGTCGAGCATCAGATCGCCGAGCTGCACGACCTCCGGCAGCCGGCCGCGTCGCCGCAGCACTGCGCCGACGCGCGACACGAGCTCGGCCAGCTCGAACGGCTTGACCACGTAGTCGTCGGCGCCGCCGTCCAGGCCGCGTAGCCGGTCCGGTAAGCCGTCGCGGGCGGTGATCAGCACGATGCCCGCCTTTCCCCATTCGAGAATGACGTCGATGAGCGCGAACCCGTCGCGGCCCGGCAGCATCACATCCAGCACCACGAGGTCGGGCCGGAACCCGTCGAGGACCTCCTCGAGGTCGTTGCCGTCGGGCCGGGCTTCGGTGTGGTAGCCGGCGTCGGACAATGCCTCGCTGACCATCTCGCGGATGGTCTCGGAGTCTTCCACCACCAGCACCCGCGGTGTGCCGACACTGAACTCCGCACGGCGACAATCGGCCATGTCTCATTCTTAACGCCGCCTATCTGAGATCAGGCTGAAGAAACGACGGCGGCAGGTTCTTCAGGTTCACTTCAACTTCGCTGCCTAGCGTCACGGCCATGAACGCCGAAGAGAATCAGAACCTGACCCCGGAACCAGAAAGCTCGCCGCCCGTCGCCGAAACCGTTGCAGCGCAGCCGCGTCGACGATGGAGCGGGTCGTCCGCGCAGCGCCATCCGGTCGGCGTCGCAGCCGCCGCCGGGGTAGTCGGGATCATCGTGGGCGCGTTGCTGACCGCCGCGGTCATCGCCATCACGTCGACGCCGGCGCCTCCCCCGCCGGGTTGGCAGACCAGCGCCGACGCGCCGCTGCGGCCACCGCCGCCACCGTTCCCGCTGCCGCACGCCGTGCCCCCTGGGCCTCCGCCCGAGGCGATGCCACCCGCGCCACCGCCGCCGAAAGCCCCGCCCGTGCCGCATCCGCGGCGCGCGGAGCCGCCTCAGCATCCGCCGGCGCCGGGCGAGCCGGCACCTCCGCCGCCCGCACCGGGTGCACCCCCGCCGCCGCCTCCGGGTGGACCGCCGCCCGGGCCATGGGGGCCTCCGCCGCCGCCCCCGCCTCCTGGCCCGATGCCGCCGTGGGGTCCGCCGCCTCCACCGCCGGCGTAAGGCTCAGCGCGACAACGGTTTTCGAGGTTCTGGCCGGTCAGTGGCCGCGGCCGCCGAAGCCGCCGTGGCCACCGCCGAAGCCGCCGAACCCGCCGCCGATGCCGCCGAAGCCGCCGAAGCCGCCACCGTGGTCGCCACCGCCGCGACCACCACCGCCGTGATCACCACCGCCGGGGAACCATCCGCCACCGCCGCCCGGTTGCCAGCCGCCCCGGTCACGGTCACCGCCGCCCGGTTGCCAGCCGCCCCGGTCACGGTCACCGCCGCCGGGCTGCCACGGGGAGCTGTTGCCGGGCGGATTGAAGATCGGCGGCAGTAGCGGGACAACCGGCGCGACGGGCACCGGTACCGGCACGGGCACGGGTGCAGGGGCCGCGGGCGGCGGGGCCGGTGGAGCCTGCGGCGCGGGCGCCGGGGCTTCCGGCGCTGGTGCTGCAGCCGCGGGCACCTGGACGGGTGCCGGAGCGACGGGTGCCGGTGCGGGGGCCGCGGGCGCGGGCGCCGGCGCCGGCGCTTCCGGCGCAGGTGCCTCGCGAGGAACCTGCTGCACCTCGGGCGCAGGCTGCTCAACCTTGTTCGGCGGCGCTGCCGGAGGCGCGGGAACCTCCGCCTTGGGAGCGGGCGCCGGCATCCGCTCGGCGGGTACGACGAGGTTTCCCCCGGAGCTTGGCCGCTGACTGACCGCCGGACGCACCGCGACCGCCAGCGAAATGACCAGGGCCAACACACCAACGAAAAAAACCATCATCACGCTGAGGGCCACCAGGAACGGCTTTCGCCCGTGTTCGGTTTCGCCGAAGTCGGCATCGTCGACGGCGTAGGGGTCATCAAAGCCCGAAAGGTCTGCTGCGGCACCGGGTTCCACCACTTCGGCGGTCGTCCAATCGGGAACCTGCGCATAGGCAACGGCTGCGGTCGACGAGGCGAACAGCGGCGCATTCGCCGCCGCCAACGCTGCGCCGCGGGCCAGCGCCGTTTCCGGCTCCTCGGGAGCGTTGACCGGCAGTGCGGTCGCGGTCTCCAGTCGCGGCTTGATCGCGGTGACGTCAACCCCACAGCCGACGACGAAGACCCCGTCGGGGCGTGATTCCAGCGCCTCGAGCCCCGCCATCATGTCGGCCAACTCGGTCGCTGCGTCGCTGCCGGACAGCGGCCGGCGGCGCACGTCGGCGATGGAACCGTCGGCGGAATCGACGATCGCCAGCGTCGCCGTCTCCGGCTCGAGGAACAGCAGCCCGGTATGGGCGTACCCGACAGCGCTGCCGACGGCCTGAGCCAGCGCGGCCGCAGCCAGAAACGCCGAGACCAGCATGACGTTTTCGACCTTGTGGGCGGCCAGCGCGTCGCGCAAAGCGGCGGCTTCCGCCGGGTCGGTCCAGGTCACCCCGGTCGACGCCAGGTGGTAATCACCCTCGGCCGCGCTTTCGCGGGTACCCAAGATCGCGGCGATGACTTGATCGGCCACGCCGGTATTTGCCAAGTCGGCATCGGCGGGCACCTCGAAGCCGTCTTCATCGACGGTGACTCCGTCGGCGTTTTGACCCTCGACCAGCACCATGCGGACCGTTGTGGGCGCCATCGACACACCGAGGACGATGTCCACTACCCCTCCACATGAGTTTGCTTGCCAGTCAGACCCCGGACGTCACGACCACGTCACAACATAGAGCCGCTAATTACCACCTTAAAGCATGTCGGTGTCCGCCAGTCGGCTCAGTCGTACCGAATCAGCTCGGGGCCTTCCTCGAATTTCACCGAGCGGCAGGCCGGACAACGCGGCGGCGCATCGAGCGTGATCTTGCCTCCGCAGCCACAACGCCCGGCCAGCGCTTCAACACCGGCCCAATAGTCCGTCGCCGAAACGGGCTCGCCGTCAACGTATTCCCGGACGAGCTCGTCGTGCTTGGCGCTGGCCACGCAGTGCGGCGTCGGGGAGCCTTTGAGGTAACGCAGGTGAAGGTCGCCCAACTCGTCGAACCCGATCGCCCGTGTTCTGCCGCACTCGCCGCAACGCAGCAGGTGAAAGAAGAACCCGCTACCGTGGCTGACAGTGAACGCCTTCCCGCATTCAAGGCACTGCGCGGCATTAGCAGATCCCATATGACGAACGCCTCCAGGCTGACCGCTAATCACATTGTGGACAAATGTCCATCAAAGTAGACCACAGACGGCCGACACACCGACCCGGGTTCCCGTCGGGTGCAGCTGCGTTCATTGAAGAGGTCTAATGTGCCAGGGCATGGAAGACCGCGACAAAGACCCGGCGGTGGTGCTGCCCTATCTGGTCGGCCGCCCGCTTGCCGCGACCGAGGTCTACGAGGCTTTCGGTTACCGCAAATCCGCCTACTACAAGGCCGCGCGCGAGGGCAGGCTGATCACCGCCGACAACCTGATCAAGGTGGCCAGCTACTTCGGACTCAACCCAGTCGACCTGCAGGTCCGCTACGGTTTGATCCAGCCCGAAGCGGTCACCGAGTACGTGCAGTCAGACCCGGGCCTGCCGAGGCTGCGCGATCTTCGCCCGGACCCCAACAAGCCTCCCGTCTGATCGCATTCCGGACGTATCGAGTCGATGCTGGCCGCCCTGATCAGCGCCACCCTCGCCGCCATCGTGTGCAGCCTGTGGATCCGTCGCCACACCTGGCAATCACGGTGGGAGGCAGGCGCCACCCTCAACATCGCCCTACAAGGCTGCGCCGTGCTGCTCATGTCGCCCTGGGCGTCGGCGACCTTCGGGCCGGCGCTGCATCGGATCCTGGGGCTGTGGAATGTCGAAGATCTGCTGGGCCACCTGTGCCTGGTCGTCGCGGTGGCAGCCATCATCGACCACGCGCTGGCGCGGCTCACCGACGAAGAGAAAGTCCAGGGACTGTTGCACCGCCACGTCGGAAGGCCCGTCCGCCTCGGTGTGCCGATGCTGGCTGCGGTGTTCGTCATCGCCGACGAGGCCTACCACCCCGACCTGTTCCCGGCCCACGTCAGCACGGTCTGGCTGGGGGCCTATTGGCTGGTGCTGGGCAGCTTGCTCATCTACCTGCTGAGCTACGCGGGCCGGGTGCTGCTCATTCTGCGCCACGATCCCCGCTCGAGGTCCACCGTGGATCTCTACCTGATCTCTGCCGGATTCGGCGTGGCGGCCAACGTGATTCAGATGGCAACAGCGTGGGCGGGCATCGACGTCACTCTGCCGGTGTGGCTGTGCGGATGCCTGGGCACGACGGGCTTTGCATACGCCTCGGCCCGGTCGTGGCGCAGCAAAGTCAACTGGTTCACGCCGGGCTATCGGCTACCGCCGCAACCACTTCCGCCGCACTCGTCGTGAGCCGCAGGGTTGCGCGCCAGTCGATGCCTTGCATCTATTAAACAACCGTTTACAATAGTAAACGTGCATTTACCGCCGTCGGATGACCGCACCGCCCGCGCCCGCATCCGCGACGAAGCGCTGCGGCTGTTCGCCGAACGGGGCCCCGACGCCGTCACGATGCGCGATATCGCGGCCGCCGCGCGCGTGTCACCGGCCTTGCTGATCCGGCACTACGGCTCCAAGGAGGGCCTGGTGGCAGCCGTGGACGATCACGTCGTCGCAAGCCTCGAGGCGGTACTGAGCGAAATGACCACGAGCACAGCCACTTCCGGATTGGACCCGGCTGCGGTGCCCAGCATGCTCGACGGCCTCGCCACTCACCTGCCGCCCGACTCGGCGATCCCGGCATACCTGAGCCGGATGCTGATCGGCGGCGGCCCGGCCGGATCGGCGCTGTTCGAGCGGCTTCACCGCGTCAGCCGCGACACCCTCGACGCCATGGTCGCGGCCGGCACCGCGAGCGCCGGCGCGGATCCCGACGTCCGAGCGGCCATCTTGATGGTCAACGACCTGGCGGTGCTCACCCTGCGTCCCCGACTGACCGAGTTGCTCGGCTTCGATCCGCTGTCGGCTGACGGCATTGCGCGCTGGGCCGCTGAGGTTTTCGCGATCTACCGCGACGGGCTTGGTTGACCCAACACCACGAAATGGAGGCAGCATGTCATTGGGAACCGGGGCCGCACGATTGCTGCGGTCGCGGCGGTTGATGCGCGCGCCGATCTGGATCTACAAGGCGCGCGCCGGCGCTGTGCTGGGGTCGCGGTTGCTGATGCTCGAACACATCGGCCGCAAGTCCGGCGCGCGGCGCTATGTGGTGCTCGAGGTCATCGATCACCCGGCACCTGACCGCTACGTGGTGGCCTCCGGCTTCGGCGCAAAGGCGCAGTGGTTCCGCAATATTCAGGTCCACCCGCAGGTGCGGGTCTACACCGGAAGCCGCGCTCCCGCGGCGGCGACGGCGCGCGTGCTCACCCAGGACGAGGCCGATCGGGCGCTCGCGGCCTATATCAGCCGCCACCCCCGCGCATGGGCCGGGTTCAAGGGCGTGCTGGAGAAAACGCTGGGACGTCCGATCACCGAGACCAATACGCCGCTGCCGATGGTCGAGCTGCGGCTCGGTTAACCGCCGTCCGGGCCTTTCACCGTCAGCGCCGCATACGTCACCAAAAACGATGCCGCGGGAACGGCATTGACGACTCGATCGCGGACGCGGATGTGTGCTCCGACAGCGAGAACGAAATACAGCGTCAGCATTGCGGTGGTCAGCCGGGCCAGTACCGGAAACCTGCCGACTGAGAGTAACCCAATGACCGAGGCCGCCTTGGACACTGGCAAAATCCACCGGATATTCTGCGGAACACCCAGTGTATCAAGCGATTTCGCGATATACGGCAATGGGATCGCACACGCCACCGCGTCACCGGCCTGGAAAGCGGCCAGCGCCGCATAGGTTTTGGGAGAAGTCACCGCACCACCTTATTGAGTCAGCTCGGACGGCGCGCCGAGCACGCCCTCAACCGGCTTGCGCGCGTCGGCCTCAGCCTTGGCCACTGCCTGCACGATCGCGGGATCCGTTTCCGTGGAGAACCAATCGGCGACCTCGTCGCTGTCGTCCTCGGGCTTGGGTAGGTCTTGGTCGACCGGCGACGGCTGATACCGGAACACCCCGTCCTCGCCGGGCGCGCCCAGTAGTTTGGTGAAACCCTGTAAGGCCGAGCCGAAGTCGCTGGGCACCACCCAGACCTTGTTGGCTTGACCCTGGGCCATCTTCGGCAGCACCTGCAGATACTGGTAGGCCAGCAGCTCCGGAGTCGGCCGGCCCGCCTTGATTGCGGCGAACGTCTTCTCGATCGCCTTCGCCTGCCCCTGCGCCTGCAGATAGGCCGCGGCCCGTTCACCTTGCGCACGCAACATCCGCGACTGTCGCTCGGCCTCGGCTGCCAGGATCGCGGCCTGCTTGGCGCCTTCGGCGGTAAGGATTTCCGCCTGCTTTCGTCCCTCGGCCTCTTTGATGGCCGCCTCCCGCTGGCCTTCGGCGGTCAGGATCATCGCCCGCTTCTCCCGGTCGGCCTTCATCTGCTTTTCCATCGACGCCTGGATCGACGGCGGCGGGTCGATGCTGCGCAGCTCGACGCGGGCCACCCGCAGCCCCCAGCGGCCGGTGGCTTCGTCCAGCACGCCGCGCAGCTGCCGGTTGATCACCTCGCGTGAGGTCAACGTCTGTTCCAGCGTCATACCGCCGACCACGTTGCGCAGTGTGGTGGTGGTCAGCTGCTCGACGCCGACGATGTAGTTGCTGATCTCGTACACCGCGGCCTGCGGGTTGGTGACCTGGAAGTAGACCACGGTGTCGATGTTCAGCGTCAGGTTGTCCTCGGTGATCACCGGCTGCGGCGGGAACGACACCACCCGCTCGCGCAGATCCACCCGGGCCCGGATGCGGTCGATGAACGGCACCAGCAGGGTCAGCTGCCCGCTGACCGTACGGCTGTAGCGGCCCAGCCGTTCGATCACCGCCGCCTCCGCCTGCGGGATCAGCGCAATCGATTTCGCCACCACGATGGCGGCGAAGATCACCAAAACGGCCAGGAACACCAGACCGGCGGCGGCACCTTGCATCATGAACTCCTCTATCTAGACGTTCTTCCACACCACCGCGGTGGCACCGTCGATGTGCATGACCGTCACCAGCTCACCGGGCTGGTAGACGTCGCTGTCGTTGAGCGGGCGCGCGGTCCAGATTTGGCCGTCCAACTTGACCTGACCCTCGTCGCGGGCGACGCGGTCGAGGACCAGTGCGTTCTTGCCTTCCAATGCCTGCACACCGGTCCGCGCACCCGCCGCCGGCGTCAGCCGTCGCCGCAGTGCGGGCCGGACCAGCACCAGCAGCAACACCGAAACCATCAGGAAAACCGCGCCGTCGGCCCAGATGGGCAAATTCAGCAGCCAACTGCTGCCCGCGGCGGCCAGTGCGCCGCCACCCAGCATCAGCAAGAACATATCGCCGGTCAGCGCCTCCGCACCGGCAAGACCCAGCGCGACGATCAGCCAGATCAGGGCGGCGGGCATGCCGTCAGGATATCGCGTGATCCGCCTCGATCGCGCCGAACAACTACACTGCGAATTCATGTGGTGCCCCAGCGCAACGCTCTCGGTATGGGCCAACGCCTGGCTCGCCGGCCAGGCCGCCCCCGACGACGTCCTTGATGCGTTATCATGTTGGGCCCCAACGCAATCGGTCACCGCCTACGATGCGGTAGCCGCCGGTCACACCGGCCTGCCGTGGCCCGATGTCGATGACGCAGGTGCGGTGTCGCTGCTGCAGACCCTGCGAACCGCCGCCAGCAGGTCGGGGATCGCCGCGCCCTCGGTCAGCCTGGTGTTGCCGGTACCCGGCGACGTCCGCGGCCTTGCAGCGGGCACCCGGTTCGAGCACGAGGCGCTGGCCGCCGGCGAGGCGGTGCTGGTAGCCGATCCGCACGATTCCGGCGTGGCCGTGGGACTGGTCCCCGATTTCATGTACGACGACCGCGACGACACCGCCGTACCGGAATTGACCGCGTTGTCATGGACGGTCTACTCGCTGCCGGGCGCGGCCGCGGTCGAGGCGCATCAGCTTGGCGAAGCCGAATACGAACTACGGTCAGCAGTACGGTCGGCGGCAGAAGTGCTCAGCGCGGTCGGGGTCGGCTTCTCCGGCGCCGACGTCGACGATCCGCGCGGACTCGTCGAGCAGCTGCTGGAATCCATGCGGTACCACCGGATTCCCGACCATGCGCCCACCCGCGCGGTACGGGTGCTGGAAACCGCCGCGCACGTCGACGCGATCATCACGGTCAGCGCCGGGCTGACACCGATTGCGGCACAGTCGTTGTCGGAGGCCCAGATCGCCAGCAATGCGCTGCGGCCGCTGGCTGCCGTGGTGCGCTCTGCTCGGATGGCCGCTGTCAGTGCGATTCTGCAGTCGGCCTGGCGTGGCTGAAGCCGGCCGGCGACGACCATTCGGCGACGCAGTGTGGCGGCGCGCACGGCGCGCCGTTGATGCTGGCACCACAGCCCGGCACCGGGTCTGCTCCGACCACCCGAGCCGGCTCGCGGCCCTCACGTAGTTCGTCGATCAAATCGACGGCAAGCCGGGCGAATCGGCGGTCGGCGTTGGGTGTGGCGGCCCGCGCGAACGCGATCCCCGCTTGCGCGGCCTGCGATCGCAGCTCGTGGTCGAGGTCCCACACCACCTCGATGTGGTCGGCGACAAAACCGATCGGACACACGATGACCGCGCCTGTCAGCGTCGAAAGATGTTCGGCGACATCGGGTTCCAGCCATGGCACCTGCGGCGGGCCCGACCGCGACTGCCACACCAGATCATAGTCGGAATATCCGACGGCCGAGGCCACCAGTCTCGCGGCATACGCGACCTGGCTGCTGTACAGCCGGGGCCCGCAACGCTCGTCTGCTGCCACCGGGATGGAGTGCGCGGTAAACACCAGCCGGGCACCCGTCGGCACGGTCTGTGCGGCCGCTGCGACCGCGTCGGCGAACATCTCCACGAACAGCGGATGATCGAAATAGGGCCGCAACTTGACCAATTCCGGCGCAGCGTCACCGGCTTGGCGACGGGCCCGGGCGATGTCCTCGACGTATTGGGTGCAGCTGGAATAGCCGCTCCACGCCGACGTGGTGAACACCGCCGCGCGCCGAATCCCGTTGTCGCGCATGGTCACGACGACGTCCTCAACGTAGGGTTCCCAGTTTCGGTTGCCGAAGTAGACCGGCAGGCTGCCCCCGAGTTCAGCCTGCAGTTCGGCGACCAGTGCGCGGTTGATCCCGTTGATGGGCGACACCCCGCCGAAATGCAGGTAGTGCTCGGCGACCTCGTCGAGGCGTTCCGGCGGCACACCGCGGCCGCGAGTGACGTTCTCCAGGAACGGCCGCACCTGCTCCGGGCCTTCGGGGCCGCCGAAGGACAGCAGCAGGACCGCGTCAAAGTCCATCAGAGCAACTGATTGTGCGCCCCACCGTCAGCGTAGATGATGTCCCCGGTAGTGGCCGGCAGCCAGTCGGACAGCACCGCGCACACCGTCTTGGCGACCGGAGTGGCGTCCTTCATGTCCCAGCCGATCGGCGCGCGCTGGTCCCAGCCCTGCTCGAGCAGCTCCATCTGCTTGCCCGCTTCCTCACCGAGCGCGCCACCGACAATTGCGCTCATCGCCAGCGTCCGGATCGGCCCGGCGGCAACAAGGTTGGATCGCACCCCGTACGGGCCGGCTTCGCGTGCCACGAACCGGTTCACCGACTCCAGCGCGCTCTTGGCCACCGTCATCCAGTTGTAGGCCGGCATCGCGCGAGTCGGGTCGAAGTCCATGCCGACGATCGCGCCGCCGCGATTCATGATCGGCAGCAGCGCCTTGGCCAGCGACGCGTACGAATACGCCGAGATGTGAATGCCTTTGGAGACATCCTCGTAGGGCGCGTCGAAGAACGGATTGATGCCCATGCCGCTCGGTGGCATGAAACCGATCGAATGCACCACGCCGTCGAGTTTGTTGCCCTCGCCGATCACCTCGATGACCCGGTCGGCCAGCGTGTCGAGGTGCTTTTCGTTTTGCACGTCGAGCTCCAGCAGCGGCGGCTTGTGCGGCAGCCGGTCCAGGATGCGCTCGATCAGCCGCAGCCGGTCGAATCCGGTGCAGACCAGTTGCGCGCCCTGTTCCTGGGCGACCCGGGCGATGTGGAACGCGATCGACGCGTCGGTGATGATCCCGGCGACCAGAATCCGTTTGCCTTCGAGCAGTCCTGCCATGTCCGTCCTTTGAGTATGCGAAAGTTGTTGGGCCGCAGTGCCTTAGTGGCCCATACCCATGCCGCCGTCGACCGGGATCACCGCGCCTGAGATGTAGGAGGCATCCTCGGAGGCCAGGAAGCTGACCACACCGGCGACCTCTTGGGCGGTGCCAACCCGCTTCGCCGGGATGAATTCCAGTGCCCCCGCCTGGATTCGCTCGTCCAGCGCGCGCGTCATGTCGGTGTCGATGTAGCCCGGCGCCACCACATTCGCGGTCACGTTGGCCTTCGACAGCTCGCGCGCGATCGAGCGGGCCATGCCGATCAACCCGGCCTTGGAGGCCGCGTAGTTGGCCTGGTTGCCGATGCCCCAGGTACCCGAGACCGAGCCGATGAAGATCATCCGGCCGAACCGCTTTCGCTGCATGCTGCGCGATGCCCGCTGAGCCACCCGGAACGCCCCGGTGAGGTTGGCGTCGATGACCTTCTGGAACTTCTCTTCGGTCATCCGCATGAGGAATGCGTCCGCGGCAAGACCGGCGTTGGACACCAGCACCTCGACCGGTCCCTGGTGCTCCTCGATCTCTTTGTAGGCGCGGTCGACGGCGTCGTTGTCGGTGACGTCACACAGGACGCCGAACAAACCCTCGGGCGCCCCGGATCCCCGGTGTGTGACGGCCACCTTGTGGCCGTCGGCGGCCAGCCGCCGCGCGATCGCGAGCCCTATCCCCCGGTTTCCGCCTGTCACCAGTACCGACCGGGATACGAATGCGGGTTTGCCGTAGCTGGCGGCGAGTTCAGTGGCTGGGTCAGTCACCCGGACAACCTATCGCATCGCCGAGCGGCCACTATTGGCCACGGCGGCCCTAAGTGGGCAGGCGGCGGTTGATCAGCACTGCCGCCAGAGCGGCCAGCGCCAGGATCAGCGAGCCGAGCCGCAACCAGCCGACGCTGGCGTCGCCGCGGATGGTCTCGTAGCCGATCTGCTGCTGCAGCGTCGCGTACACCTCTTTGAGCTGCTGCAGGTTCGAGGCGCTGTAGTTGTTGCCGCCGGAGAGTTCGGCGACCTTCTTCATCGTCGTGTCGTCGACCGGCACCGGCTGACGCTGGCCGTTGATGTCGACAAAGCCGTACGGGGTGCCGAACGAAATCGTCGAGATCGGCACCCCCTGGTCTTTGGCGGTCCGCGCGGCGGTGAACGCGCCCTTGGGATTGTCCGGGTTGGTCGGCACCGTCTCCTTGCCGTCGGAGAACAACACGATGCGCGCCGGCGGTGGAGTGTCGCCGCCGCCGATCACCGCGCCGACGGTGGCGATGGCCTGCAACGCGGTGAAAATGCCCTCGCCGGTGGCGGTGCGGTCGGCGAACTGCAGCTTGTCCAGCGCGGCCTTGGTCGCTTCCCGGTTGGTGGTCGGCTGCACCAGCACCGTCGCAGTACCCGCGTAAGCGATCAGGCCCAGGTTGATACCGGGCGTCAGCTCGCCGGCGAACTCCTTGGCGGCCACCTGCGCGGCCACCATCCGGTTGGGTTCGACGTCGGTGGCCCGCATCGACTGCGACACGTCGATCACCAACATCACCACCGCGCGGTTGCGTGGAATCCGCACATCATGGGTCGGCCCGGCCATCGCGATGGTCAGCAGCACCAGCGACGTCACCAACAGGATCGCGGCCAGGTGCCGCCAGCGGGTGGGCTGCTTGGGTGCGACGCTTTCCAGCAGTTCCATGTTGGCGAACCGCAGCATCCGCCGCTGCCGGGCCACCTGCGCGATGATGTAGAGCGCGACGATGCCGAGAACGACCAGGAAGAACAGAAACCACCACGCGTGAGCGAACCCGGTGAGCGTCATCGGGCCGAGCAACGGCACACTCATTGGCGCCCCGCCAATGCGCCGCGCCTGCGGGATTCGACAAAGCGGACGATGTCACCGATCCAGTCGCGGTCGGTGCGCAGCGACATCAGCGGCGCCCCGCAGCTGCGGAACGTGCGCTTCACGTCGGCGCGATGAGCGGCCGCCGCTTTGCCGAAGTCGTCGCGCAGCTGCTCGTCGATGGTGAACTCCCGGGTGACACCGGATTCGGCGTCCTGCAGGATGACGTCGCCGACGTCCGGCAGCTCGACGTCGCGCGGGTCGAGCACTTCGATGCCCAGCACCTCGTGGCGGGCGGCGATCGCGCGCAACGGACGCTGCCAGTTGATCGGCCCGAGGAAATCGCTGATGATCACGGCCATCCCGCGGCGACGCTCCGGCCTGCGCAGCGCGTCGATGGACGCCGCCAAATTTCCGCGCACCCCGACCGGCGCCTTGGGTGCGGTGGCGATGGCACGCAACAAGGTCTGCTCATGCTGGCGTCCGGACCGGGCCGGTACCCGGATGGTCTGCGCCCCGTTGTCGATCAGCGCGCCGAGCCGGTTGCCGCCGCCGCTGTTGAGGAAGGTGATCGCGGCGGCGGCCGCCACCGCCAGGTCGCGTTTTTCGCAGACGCTGGTGCCGAAGTCCAGGCTGGCCGACATGTCGACCACCAACCAGGTCTCGAGTTCCCGGTCGGCGATCATCTGCCGGACATGCGGGTGGGTGGTGCGCGCGGTGACCGCCCAGTCCATCCGGCGCACGTCGTCACCGGGCACATACTCGCGCGACTCCCCCGGCTCCGAGCCCGGACCCGGGATCAGGCCCAGATGGTCGCCGTGCAGGAGGCCGTCCAGCTTGCGTTTGATGGTCAGCTCGAGCGTACGCAGCGCCGCCGACAACTTCGGGTCGCCGATCTCACCGCGCTGCATCGACGGCGGATGGACCACCGCCGGCGTCTTGGATTCAGTCACCGACCGCTAGCCGCCGCCGTCGCACCCTGCATCACCGGAGGCGCCGAATGTCCTTGCTGCGGAACGGCATTCACTTGCGGCATGGCGACCGTCTGCAGGACCCGGTTGATCACGATCTCCGGCGAGATCTCGTCGGCCAGCGCGTCGTAAGTGAGCACCAGCCGGTGCCGCAGCACGTCGGGAATGACCTCGATGACGTCTTGGGGGATGACGTAGTCGCGGCCACGCACCAGCGCCAGCGACCGGGAGGCCGCGATGATGCCCAGCGACGCGCGCGGGGAGGCGCCGAACGCGATCCAGCTCTTGACGTCGTTCATCCCGAGTTGCTCGGGGTGGCGGGTGGCGGTGACGACGCGAACCACATAGTCGACCAGCGCGTGATGCACGAAGTTGTTGGCCGCGATCTCCTGCAGCCGCACCAGGTCACCGGTGGCCAGGATCTGCTTGGGCTCCGGCGGCCGCACACCCATCCGGTAGATGATCTCGCGCTCCTCCTCCGGGGAGGGGTAGCCGACGTTGATCTTGAACAAGAAGCGGTCGCGCTGCGCTTCCGGCAGCGGGTAGACCCCCTCGTGCTCGATCGGGTTCTGGGTCGCCATCACCAGGAACGGGTTGGGCAGCGGGAAGGTCTTGCCGCCGATCGAGACGTGGCGTTCCTGCATGACCTCCAGCAGCGCCGACTGCACCTTGGCCGGCGCGCGGTTGATCTCGTCGGCCAGCAGGAAGTTGACCACCACCGGGCCGAGTTCGGTGTCGAACTCCTCCTTGCCCTGCCGGTAGATGCGGGTACCGATGATGTCGGTGGGCACCAGGTCGGGGGTGAACTGGATGCGGGCGAACGTGCCGCCGACCACCCGGGCGAATGTCTCCACCGCCAGGGTCTTGGCCACACCGGGCACGCCCTCGAGCAGCACGTGGCCCTTGGACAGCAGGCCGACCAGCATCCGCTCGACGAGCTGGTCCTGGCCGACGATGATCCGCTTGACCTCGAAGATGGCCCGTTCCAGAGTGTGCACCTCGGCGGCCAGTCCGTTGCCACCGTCCGACGACGAGTGCGCCGGGGTCGTCGTTGGCCCGCCCGGGCCGGGGTACCCGCTGGCGCCACCTGCTGATGTCATCGATGCTCTCCTACTGGCTCAAGCCTGCTACAGCTCTCCACACGCGACTGCTCGCACGACGAACGTCGCCGGGGCAGCGGCGTGCCCTCGTCCAACTATTCCAGGCCGCCCGGATTCCGTCGACGTGGGCGGCGCCCGGCGAGTCAGTACTCGATGATCCGGGTGACAAACGGCGTCATCCCGGGCGTGCGCACCGGGCTGACGGTGACCTTCCCGGCGATGCTGGAGGCTTCCAGCATCTGACCGTTGCCCAGATACATCGTGACGTGCTGGCCGCCGCCCGGGCCATAGAAGATCAGGTCGCCGCGCTTGGCCTGCGATGGCGGGACGTGCCGGCCGGCGTTGTACTGGTCACCGGAAAACCGCGGGATCAGCACGCCGACCCCGGCGAAGGCGTAGCGCATCAGGCCCGAGCAGTCGAAGCCGACGGTGTCGGCGCCGGAATCCACGCCCTTGCTGGGCCCGTTGGGGGTGCCGCCACCCCACGAATACGGCACCCCCATCTGCGACGACGCCCGGCGGATCACATATTCGACGGCCTGGCGGCCATAGACCCGCGGAATCCTGCCCGGGGTGGTGTTGGTGTTGCCGCCCAGGTTGATCCCGAGCCCCCCGAGGAACTGCCGCCCCAGGTCCATCGTGGTCTGGGTGGCCTGGGCGGTGGCGTTCAGCGAGGCATTGGCGATGGCGACCGGGTCCCCCGGCGCGCCGGCGCTGATCACCGGGGGCAGCGTCGGGTCCCAGGCGCCGTCCTCGGCAGCGGCCGGCCCGGCCAGACCGAGCAGCAGCCCGATCACCGCCAGTGTCATCCCGATGAGACGCGAAACCTTGTGCAGCATAGGCCCTTTCACGGTCAGTACTCGATGTAACGGACCACGTAGGGCGTCATACCGCTGGTGCGAACCGGCGCGACCCGGACCTTCAGACCGACATCCGGCGCCTCGAGCATCTGGCCGTCGCCGAGGTAGATCGTCACGTGCTGGCTGCCGCCCGGCCCGTAGAAGATGACGTCGCCGCGGCGCATCTGCGACGACGGGATCTTGCGGCCGAGGTTGTACTGCGAGCCCGAGTAGTGCGGCAGTTTGATGCCCACGCCGGCAAAGGAATACAGCACCAGCCCGGAGCAATCGAAGCCGACGGTGTCGGATCCGGAGCCGATTCCGCGGCTCGGTCCCGCCGCGTTCCCACCGCCCCAGGAGTACGGCACGCCCAATTGCGACAGGCCGCGGCGGATCACGTACTCGGAGGCCTGCCGTCCGTAAACGCGCGGGATCCGGCCGTTGGTGATGCCGGTGTCGTCGGGCTTGAGGATGCCCATCTGCTGCAGGAATTTCTTCCCCATGTTGGCGGTGACCTGCGACGACGTCGCCGAAATGCCGAGGATCGTGTTGATGACGGCGATGGGGTCACCGGGGACGTTGGCGCTGGGCACCGCCGGCAGCGTGGGATCCCACTCGCCGTCCCACTGCCCGGGGTTGTGGGGCCGGGTCGACGCCGCCCCCGGGGCGCCGGGATCCCAGCGGTCCCCAGGGGAAGACGCCGCCCGCGGGCCGGTGCCGGTTCCGCCCCCCGGCGCCGACCAACTGCGGGCGGCGTCAAGTCTGGCCCGGGCCGCGTCGCGCTCGGCGCCCAGGCGGTTGACCTCTTGCTGCTGTTCGGCGAACGTGCGGTGCGCGTTGGTGAGCGCCGCCACCGCCGCGTCCTGGCTGGCCTGCGCCTCGGCGGCGGCGTTGTCGGCTTTCTGCTTGGCCAACCGCGCCGCCGACTCCTTGTTCACCTGCTCGGTGCGGGCGCGCTGGAGGTTCTCCATCACTCGCTGCGAGCTGGCGGACAGCGTCTTGCCCGCGGTGGCGGTGGCAATGATGTCGTCCGGGCCGGCGGCGGTCAGGTAGCTGTCCGACGGGCCGCTCATGTAGGTGGCCGCCGCGAACCTGTCGAATCGCTGCTGGGCAGCGGCGATCGCCGCGTTGGCCTCCTTGACACCCTGCTGGCTGACTTCGACGTCGTGCTGCGCGGCGGCGACGTTGTCGCGCGCGGTTTCCACGTCGACCAGCGCCTTGTTGACGCTTTCCTGTTCGGCCTTGATTGCGGCGCTGAGGTCCTCCAGGCGCTGGTTCGCCTTCGCGACGTCGGCGATCAGCGCGCCCAGCGTGTCCGCCCCCGGGTCCGCCATCGCCAGCCCCGGCGTGCACACCACCATCAGCACACACAGGCAGGCGGCCAAACGAGAAAGCGAGCCGCGGCGGAAGCGTCTCATTAGTCTCCTATGGCTCAACGCGGACGGTGGCGTCGGCCCCAGATGTCACTGGAAGCACGGGCAGAACGGAAGCATCACTTGCACCGTAAGTCACACCAGTCTCTATTGAAACTTTAGTAACGAATTACAGATGTGTAATTGAAATGATTGTGACCCAATGGTGACCTGAACAGTTTGCCACCAAGTGAGATTCCCGCGCGGTAGCCGCGCTGCATTGCTACATACAGGGAGCTAGCTGCCCTGTTCGGCGTCCTCTTTGTCCGCCTCAGGCTCTTCCGTCGGCGTTGCTGAGCGCCTGGCCCGCAATTGCAGGATCCGAGTGCCGACAGCGGCCGCCAGCACCACGATCAGCAGCACGATTGTGAAGGCTGTCCAGGGAAACTGCGGGGTGGTCAGCTGGTGCAGGAAATTCTGCGCCGACACCACCGGATTGCCGGTCTTGGCGTTGTCTTCGCCGATCTCCAGCGTGGACCGCGGGAAATGCGTGCTGTAAGAGCCGACGTACGACGGGCTGAGGACCAGGACGGTGGCGTCGGGATGGTCCGACCCCACCACGGTGGCGACATCGCGCAGCGGCGGGTCGTTGGGCGGGTTGTGGTCGAGCACCACGATCTTGAGGTCGATGCCGTCGGCGCGGGCCTGGTTGACCACCTGGAGTAATCCCGGTGCGACATCCGGCGGCGCGCTGATCCCTTCGAAGTCGACCTGTGCCCGGACCAACGCCAGGCACTGATCGGGAGGGGTGGACGGATCGAGGCCGACGGTGCCGCAGATCTCGCCCGGAATGTAGGACGGCGCGTGCGGGGTGGTCACGGATCAAGACCGTACCGCCTCCCCTGATCGCCTGACAGCACGGTGGCAACAGGACAAGACTGAGGCGCATGGGCGGGCGGCGGAATGCAGGACAAGCGTACTGTTAAAGTGGCACCAACCGCCGGCACGGCCCGTCGGCGGAAGCAACGAGCGGCGATCGCAAGCGCGGCGTAGCCGTGCGCGGCGACTGGTCGCCGATGAACTAAATCTCGGGAGTTGATGTGAGCAACAAGGATTCGGTGAATTCGTTCGAGGCCCGCAACACCTTGAAAGTCGGCGAGGACAGTTATGCGATCTATCGCCTCGACGCGGTGCCCGGCACCGAGAGGCTCCCCTACAGTCTGAAGGTCCTGGCCGAAAACCTGCTGCGTAACGAGGACGGCAGCAACATCACCAAGGACCACATTGCGGCCATCGCCGACTGGGATCCCAAGGCGGAGCCCAGCATCGAGATCCAGTACACGCCTGCCCGGGTGGTGATGCAGGACTTCACCGGGGTGCCCTGCATCGTCGACCTGGCCACCATGCGCGAGGCCGTCGCCGAGTTGGGCGGCAATCCCGAGAAGGTCAACCCGCTGGCCCCGGCCGACCTGGTGATCGACCACTCGGTGATCGCGGACCTGTTCGGCCGCGCCGACGCGTTCGAGCGCAACGTCGAGATCGAGTACCAGCGCAACGCCGAGCGCTACCAGTTCCTGCGCTGGGGGCAGGGCGCCTTCTCCGACTTCAAGGTGGTGCCGCCGGGAACCGGGATCGTGCACCAGGTCAACATCGAGTACCTGGCCAGCGTGGTGATGGAGCGGGCCGGGGTGGCCTATCCGGACACCTGTGTGGGCACGGACTCGCACACCACGATGGTCAACGGTCTGGGCGTATTGGGTTGGGGCGTAGGCGGTATCGAGGCCGAGGCCGCCATGCTGGGCCAGCCGGTGTCGATGCTGATTCCGCGGGTGGTCGGGTTCAAGCTGACCGGTGAGATCCAGCCCGGTGTGACGGCCACCGACGTCGTGCTCACGGTCACCGAGATGCTGCGCAAGCACGGCGTGGTCGGCAAGTTCGTCGAGTTCTACGGCGAAGGCGTGGCCGAGGTACCGCTGGCCAACCGCGCCACGCTGGGCAACATGAGCCCCGAATTCGGTTCGACCGCAGCGATTTTCCCGATCGACCAGGAGACCATCGACTATCTGCGGTTCACCGGTCGCGACGAGAAGCAGCTGGCGCTGGTCGAGGCCTACGCCAAGGAACAGGGCCTGTGGCACGACCCGGCGCACGAGCCGGCGTTCTCCGAATACCTCGAGCTGAACCTGTCCGATGTGGTGCCCTCGATCGCCGGGCCGAAGCGTCCGCAGGACCGAATCGCGCTCTCCGACGCGAAAGCGGCGTTCCGCCAGACACTTCCGAATTACGTCGGCGACGACCCGCAGAAGAAGGAGTACTCCAAGCTCGACGAGGTGGTCGACGAGACGTTCCCGGCCAGCGATCCGGGTCAGGTGTCCAACGGCCACGCCGACGACCATGTGCATTCCGCCGCCGCGCACTCGAAGGGCCGGACCAGCAACCCGGTGCCGGTCAAGTCCAAGGAACTCGGCGAATTCGTGCTCGACCACGGGGCGGTGGTGATCGCCGCGGTCACGTCGTGCACCAACACCTCCAACCCGGAGGTGATGCTGGGCGCGGCGCTGCTGGCGCGCAACGCCGTGGAGAAGGGGCTGACCTCCAAGCCGTGGGTGAAGACCACGATGGCGCCCGGCTCGCAGGTGGTGCACGACTACTACGAAAAGGCCGGGCTGTGGCCGTATCTGGAGAAGCTCGGCTTCTACCTGGTCGGCTACGGCTGCACCACGTGCATCGGCAACTCGGGCCCGCTGCCCGAGGAGATCTCGAAAGTGATCAACGACAACGACCTTTCGGTCGCCGCCGTGCTGTCGGGCAACCGCAACTTCGAGGGCCGGATCAACCCGGACGTGAAGATGAACTACCTGGCATCGCCGCCGCTGGTGGTCGCCTACGCGCTGGCCGGCACCATGGACTTCGACTTCGACTCGCAGCCGTTGGGTACAGACAAAGACGGCAACGAGGTGTTCCTCCGTGACATCTGGCCGTCGCAGAAGGACGTGTCCGACACTATCGCGTCGGCGATCAACTCCGAGATGTTCACCAAGAACTACGCCGACGTGTTCAAGGGCGACGAGCGGTGGCGCAACCTGCCGACCCCGAGCGGCAACACCTTTGAGTGGGCCCCGGATTCGACGTATGTGCGCAAACCGCCGTACTTCGAGGGGATGTCCGCCGAGCCGCAACCGGTCAGCGACATCACCGGCGCGCGGGTGCTCGCACTGCTGGGCGACTCGGTGACCACCGACCACATCTCGCCTGCCGGCAGCATCAAGCCGGGCACCCCGGCGGCGCAGTACCTCGACGAGCACGGGGTGGCGCGCAAGGACTACAACTCCTACGGCTCACGCCGCGGCAACCACGAGGTGATGATCCGCGGCACGTTCGCCAACATCCGGTTGCGCAACCTGCTACTCGACGACGTGGCCGGCGGGTACACCCGCGACTTCACCGAGGAGGGCGCTCCGCAGGCGTTCATCTACGACGCCGCGCAACACTATGCGGCGCAAAACATTCCGCTGGTAGTGCTGGGCGGTAAGGAGTACGGGTCGGGCTCGTCGCGGGACTGGGCGGCCAAGGGCACGATGCTGCTGGGCGTGCGGGCGGTGATCGCCGAGTCGTTCGAGCGCATCCACCGGTCCAACCTGATCGGCATGGGCGTGATCCCGTTGCAGTTCCCCGAGGGCAAGTCCGCCGAGTCGCTCGGGCTCGACGGCACCGAGGTGTTCGACATCACCGGTATCGAAGCGCTCAACGAGGGCAAGACGCCGAAGACGGTGCGCGTCAAGGCGTCAAAAGACGGCGGTAAGCCGGTCGAGTTCGACGCGGTGGTGCGCATCGACACGCCCGGTGAGGCGGACTACTACCGCAACGGCGGCATCCTGCAGTACGTGCTGCGCAACATGCTGAAGTCCTAGGGCGCCGGTGCCGAAGGTCAGCCAGGACCATCTGGCGGCCCGACGCCGTCAAATCCTCGACGGCGCCCGCCGCTGCTTCGCCGAGTACGGCTACGACAAGGCGACGGTGCGGCGACTCGAACAGGCCATCGGCCTGTCACGCGGCGCGATCTTCCACCACTTCCGCGACAAGGACACGCTGTTCTTCGAGCTGGCCCGCGAGGATGCGGAGCGGATGGCAGCTGTCGCGTCGCGAGAGGGCCTGATCCAGGTGATGCGCGACTTGCTCGCCGCTCCCGACCAGTTCGATTGGCTCGTCACGCGTTTGGAAATCGCCCGCAAGCTGCGGAACGATCCCGCATTTAGCCGCGGGTGGACCGAGCGCTCGGCGGAACTCGCGGCGGCGACGACGGATCGGCTACGCCGGCAGAAGCAGGCGGGGCGGCTGCGCGACGACGTCCCCAGCGACGTGCTGCAGTGCTACCTGGACCTAGTGCTCGACGGGCTGGTGGCCAGGCTGGCGTCCGGCGAAGACCCGCAACGCCTTACCGCCGTCCTCGATCTCGTCGAAGGTTCGGTGCGCCAACGGTAGTTGGCAACCCGACTACCGGGCTGTGCGGGTTCGGTGGTTGGGCCCGCCCCGGCTACGCATCGACGTTCCCGATTCGCGAAGCATGCTGTGGATCGACCCGTACGATCTGCCGGTGGACGCCACCAGCTTGCGGATGCTGGCTCCGCCCTCGTATGCATGGCGCAACTCGGCCAACAATTGTTCGCGCGGTTTCTTCGATTTCCTCATCGGCGCCTCCCCGCTTCACTGGGAACCGAACCCCTCCCGGCTAAGCCTAGGAAGTGACCGTCGGCGTCGGACCGATTTCGCGAAATCGCTGTCAGGCCAACTCGATGAGATCGTGGTACTCGTCGGACCAGTGGTCCTCGGTGCCGTCCGGCAGCAGCACGACGCGTTGCGGGTCGAGCGCCTCGGCCGCGCCGGGGTCGTGGGTCACCAGTACCACCGCGCCGCGATAGCTGCGCAGCGCGTCGAGCACCTGCTCGCGAGACGCGGGGTCGAGATTGTTGGTAGGTTCGTCGAGCAGCAAGACGTTCGCCGCGGACGCCACCAGACCGGCCAGCGCCAGCCGCGTCTTTTCGCCACCGGACAGCGTGCCCGCCAACTGGTCGAGCTGCTCACCGCTGAACATGAACGCGCCGAGCAGCCCACGCAGATCCTGCTCGCCGGCGTCGGGTGCGGCGTGGCGGATGTTCTGCCACACCGTCGCGGCGTCGTCGAGCGTGTCGTGCTCCTGCGCGAAATAGCCGATTTTCAAACCATGTCCGGGTTCCAGCGCTCCGGCGTCGGGTTGCTCCACGCCGGCCAGCAGCCGCAGCAGCGTCGTCTTGCCGGCGCCGTTCAGTCCGAGCACCACCACCCGCGAGCCGCGGTCGATGGCCAGATCGACGCCGGTGAACACCTCAAGGGATCCGTAGGTTTTGGTCAAGCCGCTGGCGACCAGCGGTGTGCGCCCGCACGCCGCGGGCGTCGGAAATTTGATCCGGGCCACCTTGTCGGCCACCCGCTCTTCGTCAAGCGCGGCCATCATCCGATCGGCGCGCCGCAGCATGTTCTGCGCTGCAACGGCTTTGGTGGCTTTGGCGCCCAGTTTGGCCGCCTGAGCGCGCAACGCGGTGGCCTTGCGTTCGGCGTTGGCGCGTTCGCGGCGGCGGCGCTGCTCGTCGGTGGCGCGGGCGTCGAGATACTTCTGCCAACCCATGTTGTAGACGTCGACCTCACCGCGCACGGCGTCGAGGAACCACACCCGGTTGACGACGTCGGCCAGTAGGTCGACGTTGTGGCTGATCACCACCAGACCGCCGGTGTGGGCGCGCAGGAAATCCCGCAGCCAGCCCAGCGAATCGGCGTCGAGGTGGTTGGTGGGCTCGTCGAGTAGAAGCGTCGTGTCGGATCCGGCCCCGGTGTCGGAGGCGGCGAACAGGATGCGCGCGAGCTCGACCCGGCGGCGTTGCCCGCCCGACAAGGTGCGCAGCGGCTGGGTCAAAACCCGCTCGGGCAAACCGAGACTCGCGCAGATCCGGCCCGCCTCGCTTTCGGCGCCGTAGCCGCCGAGCGCGGCGAACCGCTCCTCGAGCTGGCCGTAGCGGCGCACCGCGCGGTCGCGCGCGTCGTCGTCGGCGACCTCGGCCATCAGCGCCTGCTGCTTTTCCAGATCGGTGAGCAGCGTGTCCAGCCCGCGGGCCGAGAGCACCCGGTCGCGGGCCAGCACGTCGAGGTCGCCCTCCTTGGGATCCTGCGGCAGATAACCGATCTCGCCGGTGCGGGTCACCGACCCGGCATAAGGCTCGGCTTCGCCTGCGAGGATGCGCAGCGTCGTCGTCTTGCCGGCGCCGTTGCGGCCAACCAGCCCGATGCGATCGCCGGGCTGAATCCGCAGGGCCGCGCCGGGGGCTTGCCCCGCATTGAGAGAGAGCAGTGTGCGCGCGCCAGCGCGGACCTCGAGGTCCGTTGCCGTGATCACGGTCACTCTCCTTGTTAAGTTGTCCGGCTTCTCCTCATCGCGCTCCGCGCTCTGCATCGTCGCCGGACGGCTGGTTACGGCTGGTCGTCGGTGAACACCGGCGCGCGTTTCTCTGCGCGCGCGGCGACCGCTTCCTCGAAGTTGGCGGTGAGCAGACGAACAAATAGCTGTCCCAGGCCTTCGGCCTGCATGTGCCCTTCCAGGCTAGCGGCGTCCAGTCCAGTCCATAGTGTGCGTTTGGTCAACTCGATTCCCGGCCGGGAGAACGCCGCGATCCGCTCGGCCATCGCGTAACAGGTGTCGAGCAGCTGGTCGTCGGGAACCCGGCGCGACACCAGGCCAATCCGCTCGGCTTCCTCGGCGTCGACGTCGCGCCCGGTGAGCATGAGCTCGAACGCCCGCGACGAGCCGATCGCGCGCGGCAGCAGGTAGCTCAGCCCTAGTTCGCTGGCTGTCAGCCCGTTGTTGATGCCCGCGGCCCGGAAGTAGGCGCCCGTCGACGCAATCCGGATGTCGCAGGCCAGTGCCAAGCACAGGCCGCCGCCGATCGCAGCGCCGTTGACGGCGGCGATCACCGGCTGATGCAAGCGCCGCAGCGCGAGGATGACGTCGTCGAGAATCTCCATCGAGCGCAGCGCGTAAGTGGGCCGGGTCAATCCCTGGACGTGCGGCACGTCCCCCGCCGATTTGTGGTCGGCGCCCGACGAGAAACCCCGGCCGGCCCCGGTCAGCACGACCACTCGCACCGAGTTGTCGTAGGTGATCTCTTGCAGGGCCGCTTTGAGCGGAACCATGACGTCGAACGCCATGGAGTTCATCCGCTCCGGCCGGTTGAGAGTAATCAGCGCGACCGACGGCCGCGGATGTTCGACGAGTACATAGCTCACCCGCTGAACGTAACGGGTCAGCTCTCGGGCTCGCCCTCCTGCGCCGCGATCGCGGCGTCGATGTCGAAGTCCTTCACCTTTTGCACCAGTTCTTCCAGCGCGGCCGGCGGCAGCGCGCCGGGCTGGTTGAACACCAGCTTGCCCTTCTTGAAGGCCATCAGGGTGGGGATGGACCGGATGTCGGCGGCCGCGGCGAGCTGCTGCTCGGCCTCGGTGTCGACCTTGGCGAAGACGACGTCGGGGTGTTTCTCCGACGACGCCGCGAACGTCGGCGCAAACGCCCGGCACGGTCCGCACCAGGACGCCCAGAAGTCGACAAGGACGATGTCGTTGCCGTTGATCGTGTCGTTGAACTGTTCAGCGGTCAGGTCTCGAGTAGTCACCTTGTGCCCAACGTGGCGGGCCGCCGTGGTGTTCCGGGATTGCGGCGCTCGAGCGTGCACTCAGGGCGGACCCCATCGGCGTGTCGCCGCCCTGGCTGCACGTTCGACGCCCCTCCGACGGTCAGGTGAGATAGTCGTATTCGCCGCGGACCCAGGCGGCGTGCCGGGCCGCCGAGCGCCGGACCGAGGCCTGGCCGTCGCTGTCGATCGAGTTGGTGAACAGGCCGTAGATGCGGTCGAACCGCAGCTCCGCCAGCGTGTCGGCGATCCGCAGCACCACCGCCGCCGACAGCGGCAACCGGTTGGGGTAGCTGCGCAGGAAGCCGACCGTGCGTCGGTCCGGATTGGGAAACACGGTGTCGCCGACCAGCAGCACGCCGCGGCCGTCGGCGCCGTCGCTCCAGCACGCCACCGCGCTGCCCGGGAAGTGTCCGCCGACGCGTACCACCGACAGCGAGGGCGTCAGCTCCAGCATGTCCGACCATTGCCGGATCACGGGGTCGGGGCGCATCACCCATTGGGCGTCGGCGGCGTTGACGTACACCGGCACACCGCCGAGCCGGTGACTCCATTCCACTTGCGCGCCATACATGTGCGGATGGCTGGCGACGATCCCGACGAGCGGGCCGCGCTCGGCTACCGCGGTGATCGCGGCGTCGTCGAGAAAATTCGGCGGATCCCACAGCACGTTGCCGCCGTTGGTGCACACCAGCTTTCCCACTTGCCCGATACCCAACGCGGGCGAGCTGCCGATGCCGACAAGACCGTCCTCGATCACCGTGATCTCGGAGCGCATACCCTCGGCGGCCAACTCTTCGAGCGTCGCCCACTGCTGACCTTCTGCGGGCACCCATTGGCGTTCGTCGGCGCAGATCGCGCAGACATTCGGTTGCTTGTCGTGCTCGACACCACAGGTCCTGCACAGCCAGAACATGGCACCACTCTAGATCCGCGAAACGGACGCCAGGGCCGTTGATCCGCGAAAGTTGCAACCCTGGCTTCTGTTTCGCACCGCCCTGCTCAGTACGACTTCGGTAGTCCGAGGCTGTGCCGGGCGATGTGGTTGAGGATCATCTCCCGGGTGATCGGCACGGTCTTGAACAGGCGGACGAACTCGTACATGCTCGCCAGCGCGACCTCGCGGGTGAAGCCACTGCCGCCGTGCACCTCGATGGCCTGGTCGACACAGCGGATGGCCGCGTCCGCGGCAAGGAACTTGGCCATGTTGCTGGCCTCGCCCGCGTCGGTTCCGGCGTCGTAGCTCTCGGCGGCGTGGCGGGTCATCAGCCGGGCCGACTCCAGCGCAATCTTGGCTTCGGCCAACGGATGTGCGACGCCCTGATGCGCACCGATCGGCACCTGCCGCACCTGTCGTTCGCGGGCGTAGGTGACCGCCTTGTCCAGCGCGTAGCGGCCGACGCCGTTGCAGATCGCGGCGATGATCACCCGTTCTGGGTTCATCCCGTCGAACGCGACGCGCAGCCCGTTGCCCTCGCCGAGGACCAGCCGGTCCGCCGGGGCGGCCACGTTGTCGAAGAACACCGTGAACGACTTGTCGGTGATCTCGAAAGTCATTGGGATGCGGTGCATGTCGATGCCGAGAGTGTCACGGTCGACCAGCAGTGGCGACAGCTGCGCGCGGCCGCGCGAGTCGGTGCCGGTCCGGGCGACGACGAGCAGGGCGTCGGCCCGGTCGGCGGCGGTGATGAACGTCTTCTGCCCGCTGATGTAGTACTTGTCGCGGCGCGCGGTGGTGGTGAGCTGATGCGAGTTCGAGCTGGCGTCGGGTTCGGTGATCGCGAACGCGATCTTGAGTGTTCCGGCGGCCATCGGCGCCAGCCACTGCTGCTTCTGCTCATGGGTGGCGTGGCGGGCCAGCAGGCTGCCGACGATGCCCGGCGAGATCATCAGCATGATCTGCGGGCAGCCCGCGGCGGCGGCCTCCTCGGCGACGACGTTCATGGCGGACAGGCCCATTCCACCGCCGCCGTATTCCTCGGGCAGGTTCACCCCGACGAATCCGCCAGCGACCAGGGCATCCCACAGCTCGGTCGGATGCTGCAGGGTCTCGCTGCAGTGCGGTGCGACATAAGATGCTCGAGCCGGCCGCCGCGGCACACGTCGCCGCGCACGCCTCCCCCGACGAACGGGCCGCGCTCGCCGCCGTCGCCGACCGCGGTATCGCCCCGGACGGCACCGGTTATCACGAATTCCACGAGCTTCTGGTGCGCGCAAGCGGAAATCCTTTGCTGACAACGGTTTTGGCCGCCGTCGAGCAGGCTGTCAGGTGGGCCGCCGTCGAGCAGGACATCACTCAATTCGACCGCGACGAGGCCGCCAGATCACATCGCGCGATCGCCAAAGCGATCAGTGACCACGACCCGCGTCGCGCCGAACACCGGATGCGCCGGCATCTCGACGCCGCCCTCGAACATGTCGAGGCGTCCGGACTGCTTGGCGCGCCGATGATCCCGCCGTCGCGCTGGCGCGGAGACAACAGCGACCTGCCCTGGCGCTAATAGACCTGTGCCCAACAATCTGTGCAGGTCAGACGTACGAATCGGCAGACAGGCCGGGCACGACGGGCGATGATGTGCAGATGGGGAGCACCACCAAGCAAGCTTCGAAGCACCCGAAGGCCGACAAGAAACGCATCGTGGCCCGCATCGCCGACGAGCCGGGCGCACTCGACGTCGCCATGTCGACGCGCAGTCCGTTCCCGCCGATCGACGAGTACGCGTTCCTGTCCGATTGTGAAAACACCTGTCTGATCGCACCGAACGGCGCGGTGGAATGGATGTGCCTGCCGCGGCCCGACTCGCCGAGTGTCTTCGGCGCGATCCTCGACCGCAGCGCCGGCCATTTCCGGGTCGGCCCGTACGGCCAGAACGTCCCGTCGCTGCGGGTGTACCGGCCCGGCGGATTGATCGTGGAGACGACGTGGCAGACCGAAACCGGTTGGCTGACCGTCCACGACGCGCTGGTGATGGGCGCCTGGCACAACACCGACAAGCGCTCCAAGACGCATCGGCGCGCGCCGACCGACTGGGACGCCGAGCACATCCTGCTGCGGGTGATCAAGTGCGTCAGCGGCACGGTCGAAGTCGAGGTGAGCTGCGAACCGGCATTCGGCTACCACACCAGCGAAGCCAAGTGGGCCTACACCGGACAGGTCTACGAGGAGGCGACGGCGACCTGTGCCGGCGGCGACGCCGATTCCTATCCCACGCTCAAGCTCACCACCAACCTGCGGCTCGGCATCGAAGGTCCCGAAGCCAACGCCCGCACCCGGATGGTCGAGGGCGACGAGGCCTTCGTCGCGCTGTCGTGGTCGCCGCTGCCGGCGCCGCGAACCCAGGAGGAGGCCGCCAAGAAGATGTGGCAGACCTCCGAATGCTGGCGGCAGTGGATCACCATCGGCAAGTTCCCGGACCATCCGTGGCGCGGTTACCTGCAGCAGAGTGCGCTGGCGTTGAAGGGCCTGACGTATGCGCCCACCGGTGCGCTGATGGCCGCGTCGACCACGTCGCTGCCGGAAACCCCTGGCGGCGTTCGCAATTGGGACTACCGTTACGCCTGGGTGCGCGACTCCACGTTCGCCCTGTGGGGTTTGCATTCGCTCGGCCTGGACCGGGAAGCCAACAACTTTTTCCATTTCCTGTCCGACGCCGCGGTCGACGAGGACGGCAACGCGCAGACGCTGCAGGTGATGTACGGCGTGGGCGGGGAGAAAACGCTCACCGAAGAGGAGCTTCCGCACCTGTCCGGGTACGACGGCGCGCGCCCGGTGCGGATCGGCAACGGCGCCTACAACCAGCGCCAGCACGACGTCTGGGGCACCATGCTCGACTCGGTGTATCTGCATGTGCGGCCCCGCGCGCACGTGCCGGAACGCTTGTGGCCGATCCTGAAAAGACAGGTCGAAGAAGCGATCGAAAACTGGCGACTGCCCGACCGCGGGATCTGGGAGGTGCGCGGCGAACCGCAGCACTTCGTGTCCTCCAAGGTGTTCTGCTGGGCCGCGCTCGACCGCGGCGCGAAGTTGGCCGCGATGCACAACGAGAAGGAATACGCCACGAAGTGGAGCGCCATCGCCGACGAGATCAAGGCGGACGTGCTGGCCAACGGCGTCGACGAACGCGGAGTGTTCACCCAGCGCTACGGTGATCCCGCCCTCGACGCGTCGGCGCTGATGATTCCGTTGCTTCGTTTCTTGCCGCCGGAGGATCCCCGGGTTCGCGCGACGGTGCTGGCCATCGCCGACGAACTGACCGTCGACGGCCTGGTGTTGCGGTACAAGGTCGAAGAGACCGACGACGGGCTTGTCGGCGAGGAAGGTACCTTCACCATCTGCTCGTTCTGGCTGGTGTCCGCACTGGTGGAGATCGGCGAAATCACGCGGGCCAAGCAGCTATGCGAACGCCTGCTGGCATTCGCCAGCCCGCTCAAGCTCTACGCCGAGGAAATCGACACCCGCACGGGGCGTCACCTGGGTAACTTCCCGCAAGCGTTCACGCATCTGGCGCTGATCAACGCCGTCGTGCACATCATCCGCGCCGAGCAGGACATGTTGTCCACGGGCGAATTCGCCTACTGAGCTTTCAGTCTTTGCCGCGCCAGACCCGCTCGAAGGGCAGCCGCCACGCCCGGGGCGCGATCAACTGGTGGATCGCATTGGGTCCCCAGGAGCCGGGGTCGTAGCTGCGCACCGGCGGCGGATCCTCCAACAACGGCGCCGACACTTCCCACAATCGCTCGATGCCCTCGGCGGTGGTGTACAGGGTCCGGTCGCCGCGCATCGCGTCGAGGATCAGCCGCTCGTAGGCCTCGAGCACCTCCTCGGCGTGCCCGGTCTCCTGCATCGCGAACTGCAGGCTGAGTTTGTCCAGCTTCATTCCCGGCCCGGGTCGCTTGCCGTAGAACGACAGCGACATCTTCGCGACGTCGGCCAGGTCGAACGTCAGGTGGTCCGGACCATGTTGTCCCACACCGGATCCCGGCGGGAACATGCTCTTCGGCGGCTCGTGGAACGCGATCGAGATGATCCGTTGTCCCTCCGCCATGGCCTTGCCGGTGCGCAGATAGAACGGCACCCCCGCCCAGCGCCAGTTGTCGATCTCGCATTTGAGCGCGACGAACGTCTCGGTGTCCGACTCCGGCGAAACGCCGGGTTCGTCCCGATAGCCTTTGTACTGCCCGCGCACCACCTCGTTGGGGTCCAGTGGGCGCATCGAGCGGAACACCTTGTTCTTCTCGTCGGTAATCGCCAGCGGCGCCAGCGCGGTGGGTGGTTCCATCGCGACGAACGCCAGAATCTGGAACAGGTGGGTCACCACCATGTCCCGGAATGCGCCCGTCGATTCGTAAAACTTCGCGCGCCCCTCGAGAGTGAGCTTCTCCGGGACGTCGATCTGAATGTGGTCGATGAAATTCCGGTTCCAGATCGGCTCGAACAATCCGTTCGCGAAGCGGAACGCGAGGATGTTCTGCGCGGGCTCCTTGCCGAGGAAATGGTCGATCCGAAAGATCCGATCTTCCTCGAATCGCTTGTGAATGGCCGCGTTCAATTCCTGCGCGCTATCCAAATCGGTGCCGAACGGCTTCTCCATGATCACCCGGGAATGCTCGACCAGGTCCGCCTGGTAGAGCGTTTCCAATACGGCCATCGCCGCCGACGGCGGCACGCTCAAATAATGCAGCAGGCGCGCGTTGCCGCCGAGTGTCTCGAGCTGCTCGCGCACGGATTTCGCCAGGCCTTCCGGGCCCGCGTCTTGGGGCACATAGACCAAGTTCCTGGTGAATTGCTCGAGCTGCTCGTCGCTGGATTCGCGTCTGGCGAATTCCCGGCAGGCTTTGTCGGCCAGCGTGCGAAACGCGTCGTTGTCGAGATCGTCCAGCGACGTGCCGACGATGCGGATCTCCGGAGCGAGGTTAGAACGGGAAAGATGGTAAAGGCCGGGCAGCAGCTTACGACGCGCCAAATCGCCTGTGGCACCGAACAAGACGACTACATGCGGCTCTGCGCTGCTGCCCGTCTCCTTGGCCCCCCGGCCCTTTGCGGGATCGGTCACAGCCCGATCGTAGCCACGGCGGGGTGTGCGGCGAGGAGAAAACGGCGGTTCAGACCGTGAAGCCGAGCGCGCGCAGCTGGTCGCGGCCGTCGTCGGTGATCTTGTCCGGACCCCACGGCGGGTTCCACACCCAGTTGATCCGCAGCTCGTCGACCAGGCCGGCGCCGATCAGCGCGGTCCGCGACTGGTCTTCGATGACGTCGGTCAGCGGGCAGGCCGGCGACGTCAACGTCATGTCGATCAGCGCGACGGTGCCTTCCTCGCCCTCTTCCAGGTTCAGCCCGTAGACCAGTCCCAGGTCGACGACGTTGATGCCCAGTTCGGGGTCGACGACGTCGTGCATCGCCTCCTCGATGTCGGCGAGCAGTTCGTTATCCGGTGCAGCGGTCTCGCTCATCCGTTACCTCCTTTGCGCTGGCCCGCGCCAGTGCGTCTTTGAAAGCCATCCAGCCGAGCAGCGCGCATTTCACCCGGGCCGGATACTTCGCGACGCCGGCGAACGCGACGCCGTCGCCCAGCACCTCCTCGTCACCCTCCACGGTGCCTCGCGAGGACACCATCTCGGTGAACGCGGCGACGGTCTTGATCGCCTGGCCGACGCTTTGGCCGATCACCTGCTCGGTGAGGACCGAGGTGGCGGCCTGGCTGATCGAGCAGCCCTGCCCGTCGTAGGACACGTCGGCGACGTGCTCGCCGTCGTCGGACAGCGCCACCCGCAGCGTCACCTCGTCGCCGCAGACCGGGTTGACGTGGTGCACCTGGGCGGCGAACGGCTCTCGCAGCCCCCGGTGCTGCGGATGCTTGTAGTGGTCGAGGATCACATCCTGATACATCTGCTCGAGACGCATGGTCAGGCTCCCCCGACCCATGGCGGCGCCCCCCTGCGCCCGGCTTCGCCGCGCTTGCGATCGCCGACAAAGAAGTCCAGCGCTCGTCGCACGCCCGCCACTAACCGGTCGACCTCCTCGGGCGTGTTGTACACCGCGAACGACGCACGCGCGGTGGCGGCCAGCCCGAACCGGCGGTGCAGCGGCAGCGCGCAGTGATGTCCGACCCGCACCGCGACGGCGTCGTCGTCGAGCACCTGGCCGACGTCGTGCGCGTGCACGCCGTCGACGACGAACGACACCGGCGAGCCACGGTTTTCCATCGACGCCGGTCCGATGATCCGCACGCCGTCGATCCCGGAGAGACCGTCGATCGCGGCTTTGACCAAGCGGCGCTCGTGCGCGTCGACGGCGTCCATGCCGACGTTGCCGAGGTAGCGTGCGGCCGCGGCCAATCCGACTACCTGCGAGGTCATCGGAGTGCCCGCTTCAAAGCGCTGTGGCGGAGGCGCGTACGTGGAGGCTTCCATCGCCACGTTCTCGATCATCGACCCGCCGGTGAGGAACGGCGGCATCGAGGCGAGCAACTCGCCGCGGCCATACAGGACACCGATTCCGTTGGGCCCCAGCATCTTATGTCCCGAGAACGCGGCGAAGTCGACGTCGAGGGCGTGGAAGTCGACCGGCTCGTGCGGCACCGACTGGCAGGCGTCCAGCACGGTCAACGCGCCAACCGCTTTAGCCCGCGCGACCAGTTCGGCGACCGGTGCCCGCGCACCGGTCACGTTCGAATGGTGGCTGAACGCAACGACTTTGACGCGCTCGTCGAGCTGCAGGGAGTCCAGGTCGATGCGCCCGTCGTCGGTCACGCCGTACCAGCGCAAGGTGGCGCCGCTGCGCCGGGCGAGTTCCTGCCAGGGCACCAGGTTGGCGTGGTGTTCGAGCTCGGTGGTGACGATGACGTCGCCCTGGCCTACCGCGTGCCCGAAGCGGTTGTCGCCCAGTGTGTAAGAAACCAGGTTCAGCGCCTCGGTGGCGTTCTTGGTGAACACCAGCTCATCGGCCTCGGCACCGACAAACGCTGCGATATCGGCGCGACCCTGCTCGTAGGCGTCGGTGGCCTCCTCCATCAGCTGATGCGCACCACGGTGCACCGCGCCGTTGGAGGTAATCAGAAATTCCCGTTCGGCGTCGAGCACCTGCACCGGGCGCTGTGACGTCGCACCGGAATCCAGGTAGGCCAGCTGTTTTCCACCCCGCATCACGCGCTTGAGGATCGGGAAGTCGGCGCGGATCGCAGCAACATCGAGCGAGGCCATGGTCAGGCCCCCGTGGCCGCCGTTGTCTGGGTAAAGCGCACGTATCCGTTTTCTTCGAGTTCGTCGGCCAGCTCCGGGCCACCCGATTCGATGATCTTGCCGCCGACGAACACGTGCACGAATTGCGGATGGATGTAACGCAGGATCCGGGTGTAGTGCGTGATCAGCAGGATGCCGCCGTGCTCGGATTCGGCGTAGCGGTTGACGCCCTCGCTGACCACCCGCAGCGCGTCGACGTCCAGGCCGGAGTCGGTCTCGTCGAGGATCGCGATCTTGGGTTTCAGCAAGCCCAGCTGCAGGATCTCGTGGCGCTTCTTCTCACCACCCGAAAAGCCTTCGTTGACACTGCGTTCGGCGAACGCCTGGTCGATGTCGAGGGCCTCCATCGCGGCCTTGACCTCTTTGACCCAGTGCCGCAGCTTGGGCGCCTCGCCGCGCACGGCAGTGGCCGCGCTGCGCAGGAAGTTCGACATCGACACGCCCGGCACCTCGACCGGGTACTGCATCGCGAGAAACAGCCCGGCGCGCGCGCGTTCGTCGACGCTCATGTCCAGCACGTTCTCGCCGTCGAGCGTGATGGATCCGGAGGTCACCGTGTACTTCGGGTGCCCGGCGATCGCGTAAGAGAGTGTGGATTTGCCGGATCCGTTGGGGCCCATCACCGCATGCGTCTCACCGGAGCGCACGGTCAGGTTGACGCCGTTGAGGATCGGGATCTGGACACCGTCGGCCTGGTTTTCGACGCTGACGTGTAAGTCTTTGATTTCCAGAGTGGTCATGATGTCTTCGCTGTGGTTCTTTCTGAGATGGCCAGTTCGTGTTCGATGGCGTTGGTCAGGCGCTCACGCACCTCGGGCACTGCGATCTTCGCGATGAGCTCGCCGAAGAAGCCCCGCACCACCAGCCGGCGGGCCTGCTCTTCGGGAATGCCGCGGGAGCGCAGGTAGAACAGTTGCTCGTCGTCGAATCGTCCAGTGGCGCTGGCGTGTCCGGCGCCGACGATCTCGCTGGTCTCGATCTCCAGGTTGGGCACCGAGTCGGCGCGCGCGCCGTCGGTGAGCACCAGGTTGCGGTTCACCTCGAAGGTGTCGGTGCCGGTGGCATTTGCCCGGATCAGCACGTCGCCCACCCACACGGTGTGCGCGTCGGGCCGATTCGACTGCGGATCCCCTTGCAGCGCACCCTTGTACAGCACGTTGGATTTGCAGTCCGGCTGGGCATGGTCGATCAGCAGCCGTGATTCGAGGTGCTGGCCGTCGTCGGCGAAGTACAGGCCGAGCAGTTCGGCGTCCCCGCCGGGGGCGTCGAACCGCACCCTGCCGGTCAGCCGCACAAGCTCGCCGCCGAGGTTCACCGCGACGTGCCGAAGCACCGCATCCTTGCCCAGCCGGGCGTGATGCATGCTGACGTGCACGGCATCGTCGGCCCAGTCCGCGATCCATACCACGGTGAGGCGGGCTGCGTCATCGACGACGAATTCTACATTGTCGGCGTAGGTTCCGCTGCCACGGTGATCGATGACGACGACGGCCTCGCCGAGCTCCTCGACCCGGATCTGCAAGTGGCCGTATGCGGTTGCGCCCTCACCCGGACCCTCGATCGTGATCTCCACGGGCTCGGGGGTGCTGACGGTGACCACTGCCGCCGAATTGAACGACGAGAACGCCTGGGCAGCAATGCGATCGGCCGGTACACCGCCGTCACCGAGCCTCTTGTCGCCGCGGCGCACGGTCTCCACGGTGATGCCTGGGCGCTCGGCGACGGTGATCGTGGCGGTGCCGGTGGCCGGCGCCGACCCGTCGTGCAGACCACGCAACCGCCGCAGCGGAGTGAACCGCCAGATCTCGTCGCGGCCGTGCGGAACCTCGAAGGCGTCGACGTCGCACGAGGTGAAGACCTCGCCCTTGTTGGCAGCGGCGAGCGACGAACCCTCAACCGCTTCGGTCAGATTCGCCACTAGCCGACCGCGCCTTCCATCTGCAGCTCGATCAGCCGGTTGAGCTCCAGGGCGTACTCCATCGGCAGCTCCTTGGCGATCGGCTCGACGAAGCCGCGCACGATCATCGCCATCGCCTCGTCCTCGGTCAGCCCACGGCTCATCAGGTAGAACAGCTGGTTCTCGCTGACCTTGGACACGGTGGCCTCGTGGCCCATCGTGACGTCGTCCTCGCGGATGTCGACGTAGGGGTAGGTGTCGCTGCGGCTGATTGTGTCCACAAGCAGCGCATCGCATTTCACGCTGGAGCGCGATCCGTGCGCACCCTTGTTCACCTGCACCAGGCCTCGGTAAGAGGTGCGGCCTCCGCCGCGAGCCACCGACTTGGACACGATGTTGCTCGACGTGTTGGGCGCCAGGTGCAGCATCTTGGCACCAGCGTCCTGGTGCTGGCCCTCGCCGGCGAATGCCACCGAGAGCACCTCGCCCTTGGCGTGCTCGCCGGTCATCCAGACTGCCGGGTACTTCATGGTGACCTTGGAGCCGATGTTGCCGTCGACCCATTCCATCGTGGCGCCGGCTTCGGCGCGGGCCCGCTTGGTGACCAGGTTGTAGACGTTGTTCGACCAGTTCTGGATTGTGGTGTAACGGCAACGGCCACCGGGCTTTACGATGATCTCCAGCACCGCCGAGTGCAGCGAGTCCGACTTGTAGATCGGCGCGGTGCAGCCCTCGACGTAATGCACATAGGCACCCTCGTCGACGATGATCAGTGTCCGCTCGAACTGGCCCATGTTCTCGGTGTTGATCCGGAAGTAGGCCTGCAGCGGAATGTCGACGTGCACGCCGGGCGGCACGTAGATAAAGCTGCCGCCACTCCACACTGCCGTGTTCAGCGCAGAAAACTTGTTGTCCCCGGCGGGGATCACCGTGCCGAAGTACTGCTTGAAGATGTCGGGGTGTTCCCGCAAGCCCGTGTCGGTGTCGAGGAAGATAACCCCTTGGGCCTCAAGGTCTTCGCGGATCTGGTGGTAAACAACTTCTGACTCATACTGGGCAGCCACACCGGACACCAGCCGCTGCTTCTCGGCTTCGGGGATACCCAGCTTGTCGTAGGTGTTCCGGATGTCTTCCGGCAGATCATCCCAAGTAGCCGCTTGCTTCTCGGTCGACCGCACGAAGTACTTGATGTTGTCGAAGTCGATGCCCTCGAGGTTGGAGCCCCACTTCGGCATCGGCTTGCGCTCGAAGATGCGCAGCGCCTTCAGCCGGTTCTCCAGCATCCATTCCGGCTCGTTCTTCTTGGCCGAAATGTCGCGCACCACAGCCTCGGACAGGCCACGCTGCGCGCTCGCGCCGGCAACGTCGGAGTCGGCCCAGCCGTAGCCGTACCGGCCCAGCGACGCGATGGCCTCTTCCTGGGATAGCGGTTCGCCCGCCTGGCGAACCTCGGGGATGGTCATCATCTACGACGCTCCTTGCTTGCTCGTGGTGGCTTCGACGCGGGCTGTGCGCCGAAGGGTTGGTAGCTTCTCGGGGTTCAGCGGGACGTGCGTGGTGCACGCGCAGTCGCCGTTGACGATCGTCGCCAGCCGTTGCACGTGGGTGCCGAGCACCTCGGCCATGGCCTGCTGCTCGGTTTCGCACAGCTCCGGAAACTCCTCGGCCACATGCGACACCGGGCAATGGTGCTGGCAGATCTGCACGCCGTGAATCGGGCCCTCGACCCGGGTGGTGGTCGCGACGTACCCGGCTTTGGTGAGCGCGTCGGCGACCCGCTCGGCGGCAGCTTCCAGGTCGGTGTCCGCGTCAGACGTGGGCGCCTCGACATCGGACAAGATCGCGTCGATGCGCTGCCGGGCGAACTTGCGCACGGCGTCCTCGCCGCCGATCTCTCGGAGCTGACGCATCGCCGCCGACGCCAGGTCGTCATAGCTGTGGTCCAGCTTCGCGCGGCCGGCCGCGGTCATCCGGTACCGCTTCGCCGGGCGTCCGCGTCCCACCTGCTGCCATGCCGCGGCGGGAACCGACTCCGCCTCACCGGCGTCGATCAGAGCTTCCAGATGGCGTCGCACCCCGGCCGCGGACAGACCGAGCCGGTCACCGATCTGCCCTGCTGTGATCGTCCCGGATTCCAGCAACAAGCGCACGACGGCGCTTCGGGTGTGGCCGTCGTGCGTCGAAGCTGCGGCCAGTGCCGCATCCGACGGGATTTTCACAACACCAGTGTGACGCAATTCCGGCGACCGGTCCAGCTGGCCATGCCTGCCCGGCGGTTACGCTGCACTGATGGCTGCTCGCCACCACACCCTGAGTTCGTCGATTGCCCGCTGGCATGGCGACGAACAGACCGTGGGGCCGCCGCTCGACGCTAGCGAGCTGGTCGCGGTCCGCCGGACGCGGCTGTTCGGCGGCGCCGGCACGGTGTTGATGGCGATCGGCGCGCTGGGGGCCGGGGCGCGGCCGGTGGTCCAGGATCCCTCATTCGGGGTCCGGCTACTCAACCTGCCGTCGCGGATCCAGACGGTATCGCTGACGATGACCACCACCGGCGCGGTGATGATGGCGCTGGCCTGGCTGATGCTGGGACGCTTCGCGCTGGGCCACCGGCGCATGTCGCGCGGCGACCTGGACCGCACCCTGCTGCTGTGGGTGTTGCCGCTGCTGGCTGCGCCCCCGATGTACAGCAAGGACGTCTACTCCTACCTGGCGCAAAGCCAGATCTGCCGTCAGGGTTTGGACCCGTACCGAGTCGGACCGGCGCCCGGCCTCGGGCTCGATCATGTGTTCACGCTGTCGGTGCCGAGTCTGTGGCGCGAGACCCCGGCTCCCTACGGGCCGCTGTTCTTATGGGTCGGGCGCGGGATTTCCGCGCTGACCGGGGAAAACCTCGTCGCCGCGGTGTTGTGTCACCGGTTGGTCGTGCTGGCCGGCGTGGGCCTGATCGTGTGGGCGACCCCGCGGCTGGCCCGGCGCTGCGGAGTCGCCGAGGTCAGCGCGCTGTGGCTGGGCGCCGCCAACCCGCTGCTGATCATGCATCTGGTCGCCGGCATCCACAACGAAGCGCTGATGCTCGGCTTGATGCTCACCGGCACCGAATTCGCCCTGCGCGGCGTCGACTCGACACGGCGGCTGATTCCCGAACATCGACGCCAGTGGCACGAGTGGGTCCCGCTGGTTGAGCTGCTGGCCGGCGCCGTCTTGATCACGCTGTCCTCCCAGGTCAAACTGCCGTCGCTGCTGGCGCTGGGGTTCGTCGCGATGGCGCTGGCCTGCCGCTGGGGCAGCAACCTGCGGGGATTCCTGCTGGCCGGCGGGCTGATGGGGGCCTTGGCGTTGGCAGTGATGGCGCTGGTCGGCTGGGCCAGCCGGCTGGGCTTCGGCTGGGTCTTCACACTCGGCACCGCCAACGTGGTGCGCAGCTGGATGTCGCCGCCGACGCTGCTGGCGCTGGGAACCGGGCAGGTGGGCATCCTGCTGGGGCTCGGTGATCACACCACCGCGGTGTTGTCGCTGACCCGCGGCATCGGCGTGCTGATCATCGCGGTGATGGTGTGCTTGCTGCTGTGGGCGGTGTTCCGCGGCAGCCTGCATCCAGTCGGCGGGCTCGGCGTGGCGCTCGGCGTCACGGTGCTGCTGTTTCCGGTGGTACAGCCGTGGTACCTGTTGTGGGCGATCATCCCGCTGGCCGCCTGGGCCACCCGCGCCGGCTTCCGGATCGCGGCGATCGGCGTCACGATCGTCGTCGGCGTCTTCGGGCCGACCGCCAACGGCGACCGCTTCGCGCTGTTCCAGATCGTCGATGCCACCGTGGCCAGCACGATCGTCGTTCTGCTGCTCATCGCGGCGACCTACACCCGCCTGCCGTGGCGCCAGTTGCGCAGCGAGGGCGCCGAATTGCTGCACGACGCGCTGTCACCGGATGTGCTGAGCGACACCGAGACCCGGGAGCCCGCGCCGGTACCCGGCGCTTACGCTGAATCCCCGTGATCTCGGCCTCGAACGTCCCGGTGCGGCTGCGCGGGGTAACCAAGCGGTACGGGTCGACGACCGCGGTGGACGGCCTGGACCTGGAGGTACATGCCGCCGAGGTCTTCGCGCTGCTGGGCCCCAACGGCGCCGGAAAGACGACGACGGTCGAGATGTGCGAGGGCTTCGTCCGCCCGGATGCCGGCACCATCGAGGTGCTGGGCCTGGACCCCATCGCCGACAATGCCCGGCTGCGCGAACGCATCGGGGTGATGCTGCAGGGCGGCGGCGGCTACCCCGCCGCGCGCGCCGGGGAGATGCTCGAGCTGGTGGCCTCCTACGCCGCCGACCCGCTAGATCCGCAGTGGCTGCTGAGCACGCTGGGCCTGACCGAGGCCGCCCGCACCACCTACCGGCGGCTTTCCGGCGGCCAGCAGCAGCGTCTGGCCTTGGCGTGCGCGCTGGTCGGCCGCCCTGAGCTGGTCTTCCTCGACGAGCCGACGGCGGGCATGGACGCGCACGCCCGGTTGCTGGTGTGGGAGCTGATCGACGCGCTGCGCCGCGACGGCGTGACCGTGGTGCTGACCACCCACCAGCTCAAGGAGGCCGAGGAACTGGCCGACCGGCTGGTGATCATCGACCACGGGGCGGCCGTCGCCGCCGGAACGCCGACCGAGCTGATGCGCAGCGGCGCCAAGGACCAGTTGCGGTTCAGCGCGCCGCCGCGGCTGGACCTGTCGCTGCTGATCGCCGCCCTGCCGGAGAACTACCGGGCCAGCGAGGTGCTACCCGGTGAGTATCTGGTCGAAGGCCCCGTCGACCCGCAGGTACTGGCCACGGTGACGGCGTGGTGCGCGCAAATCGACGTGCTGGCCACCGACATGCGCGTCGAGCAACGCAGCCTGGAAGACGTGTTCTTGGATCTGACCGGTCGGGAGTTGCGATCGTGAGCGAATCTCTGTTCCCTCCAGGCACTTTCACGCCCAATCCGCATCCCAACACCGTGGGGCGGATGCTCGCCGCGCAGTTCGGCCTGGAGCTGAAGCTGCTGCTGCGCAACGGCGAGCAGCTGCTGCTGACCATGTTCATCCCGATCACGCTGCTGGTCGGGCTGACGTTACTGCCGCTCGGATCGTTCGGCGACGACCGCGCGGCCACCTTTGTGCCGGCGATCATGGCGCTGGCGGTGATCTCCACCGCGTTCACCGGCCAAGCCATCGCGGTCGCGTTCGACCGACGCTACGGCGCCCTCAAACGGCTCGGCGCCACCGCGCTGCCGATCTGGGGCATCATCGCAGGCAAGTCGCTGGCCGTGGTCGCCGTCGTGTTCCTGCAGGCAATTCTATTGGGGGCCATTGGTTTTGGATTAGGCTGGCGGCCCGACGCCGCGGGACTGGCGCTGGGCGCCGTGATCATCGCATTGGGCACGGCGGGCTTCGCCGCGCTGGGCCTGTTGCTGGGCGGGACCTTGCGCGCCGAAATCGTTTTGGCGATCGCCAACCTGCTGTGGTTCGTCTTCGCCGGGCTGGGCGCGTTGACCGTGGAGACCAGCCTGGTGCCGACGGCGGTCAAGTGGGCGGCGCGGCTCACGCCGTCCGGAGCGCTCACCGAAGCGCTGTCACAGGCGATGAGCGTGTCGGTCGACTGGTTCGGCGTCGCCGTCCTGGCCGCGTGGGGTGCGTTGGGCGCATTGGCCGCCCTGCGCTGGTTCCGCTTCACCTGACGGCCGGGGCGGCCTATCCGACCCGGCGCCGATTGTGCGGCTCCATACGCTCGTGTCGGCGCGTCGCGTACGAAATCGCACACTCGGTCGGCCTACTACGGCCTGTAGTTCGCAGTCGCCTACGATCGGGTCCGTGACGACCATGACCATGCCCGTCGCACGCTGGCTGCTGCGGCTGGTGGACCTGCTGCCGATGCCCAGCCTGCGCGCGCAGCGGGCGATCGCGGCGCTGGTCATCCTGACCCAGGGCGGCATCGCCGTCACCGGCACGATCGTCCGGGTCACGGCGTCGGGACTGGGTTGTCCCACCTGGCCGCAGTGCTTCCCGGGCAGCTTCACCCCGATGGCCGTCGCCGAGGTACCCCGCGTCCACCAGGCGGTCGAGTTCGGCAACCGCATGATCACCTTTGCCGTGGTGATCGCCGCGGCGCTGGCGGTGCTCGCGGTCACTCGGGCGCGCCGCCGCGCCGAAGTCCAGATCTACGCATGGCTGATGCCCGCCTCGACTGTGGGCCAGGCGGTGATCGGCGGCATCACCGTGCTCACGGGACTCTTGTGGTGGACGGTGGCCATCCACCTGCTGGCGTCGATGACGATGGTGTGGCTGGCGGTGCTGCTCTTCGTCAAGATTGGCGAACCCGACACCGGCGTGGTCAGCCACACAGTGGTCAAGCCGCTGCGCGGACTCACTCTGCTCAGCGCGATCACGCTGGCCGCCGTGCTGGTAACCGGCACCCTGGTAACCGCGGCCGGCCCGCACGCCGGCGACACGAGCCCGACGCGGACCGTGCCGCGGCTGAAGGTCGAGATCACCACGCTGGTGCACATGCACTCGTCGCTGCTGGTGGCCTACCTGGCGCTATTGGTCGGGCTGGGGTTCGGGCTGCTGGCCGTGCAAGCCCCGAGAGCGGTGTTGCTGCGCCTGGGCGTCCTGGTGCTGCTGGTGTGCTTTCAGGGCCTGGTCGGGACCGTGCAGTTCTTCAGCGGGGTGCCGCCGGCGCTGGTGGCGGTGCATGTCGCCGGTGCGGCCTTGTGCACCGCGGCCACCGCGGCGCTATGGGCGTCGATGCGAGAGCGGGCCCAGTCCCAGCCGCTCCAGAGCTGACTCGACACACAGCGCGAACTGGCGTTGCGCGTCCTCACGCGCCGCGTCGTCCAGCAGCACCCAGCCCAGCGACGGCGCGACCAAATCCAGTGCCGTCAGCCGCCCGTCATCGGTGACGTCGGCGCGGGCGTAGAGCAGCTCGTCGGCCCCGATACGCAGGCGATCGGCGGCGGCGCGCAGGGCCGCATGCCCCACGTCCCACAGTTCGAAGTCGGCGTCGATCGGCCCCTGCGGGCCGAACGCGTATGACTGCGTGCCGCCGAAAAAGACCAATGCGGTCGGGCTTTCGGCTTTCGGCTGTGTCGGCACCCCTGCGTGCTGCAGGTCGCGCAGGTATCGGCGATCGCTGTTCCAGGCAACGACGTCGGGCGCGTTGAGCAGGTTGGGCACCCGCTTGGTCCAGGCCAGAAACTCCTCACCCCGGTCGTCCGAAGCTTCCCGCAGGATCACCAGGTCGGCCCGCAGGGTGTCCGGGTCATGCCACGGCATCGTCCGGGCGTGCAGCCCGCGCTTGCGCAGTGCTGCGATCAGGCCCGCGTCCTCGCCGGATCCGGCCAGCACGATGCGGGGATGGCGAATATCGGGCCGGGCCAACTTCATGCGGACTCCACACTTGCGGATGATAGTTGTTATGCACGCGATCGAAGTCGCCGAAACAGGCGGACCGGAAGTTCTGCGTTATGTCGACAAACCGCGGCCCTCTCCCACCGCCGGTGAGGTGTTGATCAAGGCCGAAGCGATCGGCGTCAACTTCATCGACACCTATTTCCGGTCAGGGCAATATCCGCGCGAATTGCCGTTCATCCTCGGCAGCGAGGTCGCCGGCACTGTGGCCGCAGTCGGCGACGGCGTGACGGCGCTGGCAGTCGACGACAGGGTTGTTACAGCCGCCGCGTCCGGCGCATATGCCGAATTCTGCACGGCGCCAGCTGATTTGGTCACCCAGGTGCCTGCGGCGGTGGATTTCGAGGTGGCGGCTTCGGCGCTGCTGAAAGGCATGACCGCGCACTACCTGCTCAAGTCGGTCTATCCAGTGCAGCCCGGGGACACCGTGCTGGTGCATGCCGGGGCGGGTGGCGTGGGCCTGATTCTGACGCAGTGGGCAACCAGTTTGGGTGTCCGGGTGATTACGACGGTGTCGACGTCGGCCAAGGCCGAGTTGTCCCGGCAAGCCGGCGCCACCGACGTGCTGGACTATCCCGGTGACGACCCCGACGAATTCGGCAGGCGGATAAGGGAATTGACCGACGGTGCCGGTGTGGCCGCGGTGTACGACGGAGTCGGCGCCAGCACCTTCGACGCCAGCCTGGCCAGCCTGGCCGTACGGGGAACGCTGGCGTTGTTCGGAGCGGCCAGCGGCCCTGTCCCGCCGGTCGACCCGCAGCGGCTCAACGCCGCGGGCTCGGTGTATCTGACCCGGCCGATGCTGGCGCACTTCACCCGCACCGCCCAGGAATTCGCTTGGCGCTCAGAGGAATTGTTCGGCGCGATCGCCGCCGGCACCGTAAGCGTGACGGTCAGCGCTCGCTACCCACTGGCCGAGGCCGCCCAAGCACACCGGGACCTGCAGGGCCGCAAGACCGTCGGCTCGATCGTACTGGTGCCCTAACTGTCGCGCGGCGACCCGCTAGCTCAGCCGCCCCATTTGACGGCTTCGGCTTGGTCGCGGGCCAGCATCGAGGTGGTGTTGGTCTCATGGGTGCCGGCCATCGCGTGATAGGCGCGCACCAGATCGGCCATCGCCTGATTCCACTGCGCCTGCCACGCCTGATAGCTCAT
>NZ_LQOM01000010.1 GCF_002101595.1 Mycobacterium celatum | reverse complement strand
GGCCGGAACCCATGAGACCAACACCGTCTCGATGCTGGCCCGCGACCAAGCCGAAGCCGCCAAATGGGGCGGCTGACTCCGCTCGGTTAGTGCCCGCTGGCCTTGAAGCGCTCGATTGAGCGCTGCACCTCGGCCTCGGCCTCCGCACGGCCGACCCAGTTGGCCGTCTTGACGAACTTGCCCGGCTCCAGGGCCTTGTACTGCGAGAAGAAGTGCTTGATGACGTCCAGCTCGAACGCCGGAACGTCCTCGATGTCCTTGATGTGATCCCATCTGTGGTCGCCGGCCGGGACGCATAGCACCTTGTCGTCGCCGCCGGCTTCGTCGGTCATCTGGAACATTCCGACCGGCCGCGCCTCCACCTGCACACCGGGGAACAGCGGCTCGGGCAGCAGCACCATCGCGTCCAGCGGGTCGCCGTCTTCGCCCAACGTGTCGTCGATGAAGCCGTAGTCGGTGGGATACGCCATCGACGTGTAGAGGTAGCGGTCCAGACGAACCCGACCCGTCTCGTGGTCGACTTCGTATTTGTTCCGCTGCCCCTTCGGGATTTCGATGGTCACGTCGAATTGCACCGTCTCGGCTCCTTCGTAAACTCACTGCTCATCCGCTGGCGTCGGAGGTCAACCCTAGTAGAGCCACGTGGTTCGGCAGAATGGGACCAGACAGTCAGGAGTGTCATGCGTCCCTCTCAGTGGCGGCGGTCAACCCACCTGATCGTGGGGGCGGCCGTGCTGGCGGTCGTCGCCATTTTGGTGGCGGCGGCTGCGTTTTTCACCGCGAACGGCCGCGGCGTCGGCAATGCCCACATCATGCCGCCGCCGCCCGCAGTGACCGCGGAGCCCGGCGTCGTGCCGGTGGCCGACACCGCGCCGATGCCGACGCCGGGCGGGCTGGCGGCTGCGCTGGCAGCTGTCGTGGCGGACCCGAATCTCGGCCAACTCGGCGGCCGGGTCACCGACGCGATGACCGCCAAAGAGCTCTGGCAGCAGCAGGAAAACGTGCCGATGCTGCCGGCGTCGACCAACAAGACCCTGACCGCCGCCGCCGCGCTGCTAGCGCTGGACCGCGAGGCCCGGGTCACCACCAAGGTCGTCGCGGCCGACCAGCCGGGCACGGTGATCCTGGTGGGCGGCGGCGATCCCACGCTGTCAGGGGCCCCACGTGGCGGCGCGACCTGGTATCACAACGCGGCGCGCCTCAGCGATCTGGCCGACCAGGTCCGCGGCAGCGGCGTGACACCCACCGCCGTGCAGGTCGACATCTCGGCATTCACCGGACCCAAAGTGGCCCCGGGTTGGGATCCGGGCGACATCGACGGCGGCGACGTCGCCCCGATCGAGTCCGTGATGCTCGACGGCGGGCGCGTCCAGCCGGCAACGGACGAGTCCACCCGCTCGCACACCCCGGCGCTGGACGCCGGTCGCGCGCTGGCCCAAGCGCTCGGCGTCGACCCGGCGAAGGTGTCGATCGCGGCCCAACCCGCGCCATCGGGTGCGCGGCAGTTGGCCGCGGTGCAGTCGGCGCCGCTGATCCAGAGGCTGCACGAGATGATGAACGCCTCCGACAACGTGATGGCCGAATGCATCGGCCGCGAGGTCGCCGCGGCCATGCACCGGCCGCGCAGCTTCGCCGGCGCCGTCGACGCGGTGACCAACCGGCTGAGCACCGCGCATATCGACATCACCGGTGCGGCACTTCAGGATTCGAGCGGGCTGTCCGTCGACGACCGGCTGACCGCCAAGGCGCTGGACGACGTCGTGCAGGCCGCGGCCGGGCCGGATCAGCCGGCGCTGCGCCCGCTGCTGGACCTGCTGCCGATCGCCGGCGGCAGCGGGACGCTGGGCGACCGGTTCCTGAACCCCGCCACCAACAACGGGCCGATCGGCTGGTTGCGGGCCAAAACCGGGTCGCTGACCGCCATCAACGCGCTGGCCGGAGTGGTCACCGACGTCGACGGCCGGGTGCTGACTTTTGCGCTGATCTCCAACGACGCGGGCCCAACTGGCCGTATTGCGATCGACAACGTCGCCGCCGCCCTATGGTCGTGTGGATGCCTGAAGTAACTGCACCACCTGAGCTGACCGTTGGGCGCGCTGTCGACTGGCAGTTCGCGGCCACCGTCGGCGAATGGCTGGCCCGGCCCGGCCCGCCGTCGACCGACTACACCCGTCGCCAGGTGATCGACGACTTGGCCAGCGCTGCCAAGGCGGCCGAGCCGCCGGTGCGCGACGTGACCGGTCTGGACACCAGTGATGCGGTGCCCGACGCGCGCATCGTCGACCGGCCGGCGTGGATCCGGGCGGCGGCCGAGTCGATGCGGGTGATGACGGGCGGCACCGACAAGCCGCGCGGCTTCATCACCGGACGGGTCACCGGCGCACAGACCGGCGCGGTGCTGGCGTTCGTTGCGTCCGGCATCCTCGGCCAGTACGACCCGTTCGCTGCCGGCGACTCGGGCTGCCTGTTGCTGGTGTATCCCAACGTGCTTGCAGTCGAGCGCCAATTACGCGTGGAGCCAGCTGATTTCAGGTTGTGGGTTTGTCTGCACGAGGTCACCCACCGCGTGCAATTCACCGCCAACCCGTGGCTGTCGGGCTACATGTCGGAGGCGCTGGGCGTGCTGACCCAGGAAAGCGGCGAGGACGTCGCCCAGGTGATCGGCCGGCTGGCCGACTTCGTCCGCGGCCGCGGCGGTCCCTCCGACGCCCACTCGTCGGGTGTGCTGGGCTTGGTGCGCGCCGTGCAGTCAGAGCCGCAGCGCCAGGCGCTGGATCGGCTGCTGGTGCTCGGCACCTTGCTGGAGGGCCACGCCGACCACGTGATGGATGCTGTGGGGCCCGTCGTCGTCCCCACGGTGGCGACCATCCGTCGCCGGTTCGACGACCGCCGTCAGCGCAAACAGCCTCCGCTGCAACGACTTCTGCGCGCGCTACTGGGCATCGACGCTAAGCTCAGCCAGTACACCCGCGGCAAGGCGTTCGTCGACCACGTGGTGGCGCGGGTCGGGATGGAGCGGTTCAACGCCGTCTGGTCGTCTCCGGAGACGCTGCCGCTGCCGGCAGAGATTGAAGACCCGCAACGATGGATCGACAGGGTTCTGTAGGACAGCTCTACGCGGCTGTCGCAGCGTTCGCCAAGGAGTACCTTCCGACCGCCGAGCAATGGTGTGTCGCGCTGTCCGGCGGCGCGGATTCGTTGGCGCTCACCGCCGTTGCCGCCGCCATGCTGCCGACCACCGCGCTGATCGTCGACCACGGTTTGCAGAGCGGCTCTGCCGAAGTCGCCGTGACCGCCCGGACCCAAGCGCTCGGCTTGGGATGCGTTGCCGCCCAAGTCCTTTCGGTGCAGGTGAGCGGTGACGGCGGTCCGGAGGCGGCGGCGCGCACGGCACGCTATGTCGCGTTGCAAGCGGCCCGTGCAGATCGTCCGGTTCTGCTGGGCCACACGCTGGACGATCAAGCCGAGACCGTGTTGCTCGGACTGGGCCGCGGTTCGGGTGCGCGCTCGATCGCCGGGATGCGCCCGTACGATCCGCCGTGGTGTCGGCCGCTTTTGGGCGTGCGGCGCAGCGTCACGCACGCCGCCTGCGACGAGCTGGGGCTGGTCGCCTGGCAGGACCCGCACAACACCGACCGCCGGTTCACCCGCAACCGGCTGCGCCACGAGGTGCTGCCGCTGCTGGAGGACGTGCTCGGTGGCGGCGTCGCCGAAGCGCTGGCCCGCACCGCGACGGCGTTACGGGAGGACACCGGGCTGATCGACACGTTGATCGCGCAAGCGCTGTCCACGTCGGCCACTGACGGTGGGCTCGACGCTTGCGCGTTGCGGGCGCTGCCCGACCCGGTGCGCCGCGGTGTCATCCGCAGCTGGCTGCTGGCCGGTGGGGCGACCGGGCTGACCGACAAGCAGATCCGCGGCGTCAACACGCTGATCATCGACTGGCGCGGGCAGGGCGGGGTCGCCGTGGGGTCGAAGCTGCACGGGCAACGGTTGGTGGCCGGCCGTCGGGGCGGTGTTTTGACGCTGCAAGCCGAGCCGATCTAGAGCTCTGCCCGTCGACATGGCACGCTGTGGTCGTGACAGCTGATTCGGGCGAGCTGTACCCGGGGGACATCAAATCGGTGCTGCTCACCCAGGAGCAGATCCAGACCCGCACCGCGGAACTCGGTGCGCAGATCGGTGAGGACTACCGCGACCTGGCCACCGGTGAGGCGCGGGACCTGCTGCTGATCACCGTGCTCAAGGGCGCAGTCCTGTTCTGCACCGACCTGGCCCGCGCGATTCCGCTGCCCACCCAGTTCGAGTTCATGGCCGTCGCGTCTTACGGGTCGTCGACGTCGTCGTCGGGCGTGGTGCGCATCCTCAAAGACCTCGACCGCGACATCAACGACCGCGACGTGCTGATCGTCGAGGACGTCGTCGACTCCGGGCTGACGTTGTCGTGGCTGCTGCGCAACCTGGCCACCCGCCGCCCGCGGTCGCTGCGGGTGTGCACGCTGCTGCGCAAGCCGGATGCCGTGCGCGCCAACGTCGACATCGCCTACGTGGGCTTCGACATCCCCAACGAATTCGTAGTCGGCTACGGCCTCGACTACGACGAGCGCTACCGCGACCTGCCCTACATCGGGACCCTGGACCCGCGGGTGTACCAGGACTGACTCTTACCGCAGTTCCCAGGCGACGGTCACCGAGAAGTTGACCGTCTGCTGACCGGGCTGCAGCGGAACCTCGGTGGCCATCGGTGCGCCGCGCATTGGCGTCGGCGTGGGCGGCGTGGCACCCGATGCCTCGGAGATCGAAATCACCTTGCCCAGGCTGAGCCCGGACAGCTGCGCGTACTGCTGAGCACGGTGCTTGGCGTCCTGGAATGCCCGGGCGCGTGCATCCTTGACCAGCTTCGAGTCGTCCTCGATCGAGTAGCTCACAGAGTTGACCCGGGTGGCGTCGCCGCCGGTGTCGACGATGACCGCCAACAGATGCGACGCCGCGTCGGTCTTACGGATCTTTACCCGGATCGAGTTGGCGGCGCGATAGCCGGTGATGGTGTTGGTGCTGCCGCCGTATTGCGGTTGCAGGGTGACGTCGGTGGTGCTGATGTCCTTGCTGTCGACGCCGGCGCCGGTCAGCGCGTCGATGACGGCCTGCTGGCGGCCGTTGGTCTGGTCCATCGCCGAGGTGACGTCGGGCGCGACGAATTCGATCGCGACGTCGGCCGTCAGCGTGTCCGGGACGCCCTGGACCTGCCCGGCGCCGACGACGGTCACCTGCCGTGGATTGTCCCTGACCGGACCGGGATCGCCGTCGCACGCGGACAGCGCGGCGGCGACGAGGCCCATCAGGAGTACGAGACGAAACGGCATGACTGGCACCCTATGCGCGAATTCGCCGGTTTCTCCACCACAACCCGCACAGTCGGCGAGATTTGAGTCATGGCTGTCTCCCCGGCGAGAGCCCTCGCCCTAGCGATCGAGCCCTTCGCGGGGCAGGTGTACTTCGCGCCCGAATGCCACAGCAGCTATGAGGCACTCGGGTTCGGGTCCAGCCCCGGAAAGACGCGAAACGTCGCGATGCCCGACGGCCCGGCCTACTTCTGCAGCCGCGGCTCGGTGATGGGACAGGTGCCCGGCCAAGTGGTCGCCGCAGCCTTCGCGGTGTTCAACCCGGCGGTCGTTGTGCCTGCGGTCGCCAAGGGGTGGACGCTGACCGACGCGGAGACGATCTGTGCGGCACGAACCGACGGCGCGGCGCGGCAGCTGCACCGGATTCTCGGCGCTGCGCCAGACGGCCTCGGCCGTGCGTTGGGGCTGCTTGGGCGCGCCACTGAATCGTTGCCGTTGGCGGGCAAGCCGCTCTTCGCAGGTCTCGTTGCCCAAGGTCTGCCGGGCGAACCGCTGGCCGACGCGTGGCGCCTCGCCGACGAGTTGCGCGAATACCGCGGCGACGTGCACGTGAACGTCTGGACCACCGCCGATTTCGATGCCGTGGAGATCGGCTTGCTCACCGAGCTCTACTGGGGGCTGCGACTGCGCACCTACATACGGACCAGAGCCTGGACCGAAGACGACCTCGCCGCGGCCCAAGAACGCTTGGAATCACGCGGATTGGTTCGCGACGGCGCGTTCACCGACACCGGCCGGGCCGCCCGCGAGACGATCGAAGTGGCCACCGACACCGGTTGCGCCGCGATCACTGCCGCGCTGGGTGACGACCTCGGCGAGCTGGTAGGCATCATCGGCGGGTGGTCACGACAGATTCAGTCAGCGGGCGGTTACCCAGCCGCAGGGCCACAAGATCTCGCTGCGCTGGCCAACCACTGATCCGTAGCTCAGAACGGCGGATCGTCGGGCAAGCAGCACCGCACCGATACCCCGGCCCCGGCCGTTACCCGCCTGCTGGTGTGGTGGTGGTCGTCGTCGGCGTGCTGCTCGCGGTTGTGGGCGTGCTGCTCGAGCCCGGCGCGTTGTTGCATGCCGAGCGGAGGACTGTGCTGCCCGGACTTTGGTTCTGGGCGTTCTGCTCCGCCTCCTGCTCCGTGGCGCCGCTATCCCCGAAATACTGGTCCCCGTTCTTCACGACCGCGCCGCAGTCGGGGTACTTGAACGTAATCAACACGTTGCAGGCAGCGTTGTCTTGGTGGCAATCGGCGGTCGCATGCGTGTTGGCCTGATACTCGTTCGGCATATTCGTCGCTACGCCCACCGACTTCCCGTCCGGCGAGACGGCAATCGCGCCCCAGGATTCATCGTCGGCGTGCGCAGCGGGAACCACGGCAACGGCAAACGCGGCGACCACTGCGCCACCTGCCGCTGAGACGGCGATGCGCGTACGAGAACTGGCTCCTATCATGGTGTTCCTTTCGCTCGTGCAGGCGGGTCTTGCGTCTTGCGTTCTGTGCTGAAATTTGGCTTGGGCTCGACGTCGGATGACGACCGCTCCGCGAGCCGCGCAACACCCCCTCCCGGTTGAAGGGTCAGGACGCAGGCTAACTCCGGCAGGATCGCGCTCGAGCCCTTTTTTCGAAAAGCGCCTGTGCCGCTGCGAGGACGGCGAGATATCGAGGCTGCCTCAACCGCAAGGTCAACGCTGAAAAACTTCCGTCGGGTGAGCCCCCACGGACCAGGTAAATTCGGTGTGTTGGCCAGCGCGCGATCGGAGGCTGTGATGGGTGGCGAGGAGCTGAGAGTCGATCCTGGCGTGCTGCGCAGCGCTGCGGGCGGTTTTCGTGGCGCCGCGGCCGACATCGCCGGTTTAGGCGTCGACGGTCCCCTGGGTGACGCGGCTGCCGGCATGCCCTCGCTGGCAACGGGAACTGTCTGCCGCTCAGCGCAAACCAACCTGGCCGACCAGATGAAAGCGGCCGCCGGCGACAGCCGCGAGTTCGCCGAGAGCCTGGACAAGGCCGCCACTGGCTACGAGACCACCGACCGGGCCGCCGAAAACACCATCCGGAGCAACCCGCTGGCCAATTAGCGCTACGGCGTGACGAGAATCTTGCAGTGCCGCTCGGGATCGGCCAGGTCGTCGAACGCCTGACTCACCCCGTCCAAGCCGACTTCGCCGGTGATCAAAGGAGAAACGTCGATGTCACCCTCGGCAATCGCCCGCAGTGATTCGGCGAACTCGGTCGGGTCGTAAGCAAAAACGAACTGCACGCTGATCTCTTTGGCAATACCGAAGAATGGATGCACGGTGTCGGGTTCCATGCACACCCCGGCCACCACAATGCGACTGCCCGCCGGCGTTCGGCGCATCGCGTCGTCGATGATTCCCGGCACCCCGACCGCCTCGAACACCACCTTCGGTGCGACAGTGTCGAACGGCGACCCCTGAGCGGGATCGATCGCTTGATGCGCGCCCATGGTCGTTGCCAGCTCGCGTCGCTTGGGTGAAAAGTCTGACGCCACAATCGTTTCGACGCCACGCACCAGCAGCGCAGCAATGATCGCGATGCCGATCGGCCCGCAGCCGAGCACCAACGCTGTCTCGTCGCGCTGGATCGCGGACTTGTTGACCGCATGCAGACCGACGGCCATCGGCTCGGTCAACGCGGCGTGCCGGTGATCCAGCCCGTTGGGGACCGGCAGCAGCAGCGGCGCCGAGAGCAGCATCCGTTCGGCGTAGGCGCCGGCCGCTCGGTCGGTGAAGCCGATCGGTACCACCGCGTTGTCGGACAACACCACCGGCATCGACGTGACAAGAGTGCCCGACGGGTGCGTATCGGTGTCGGGCCCGGCTTCGAGTACCTCCGCGCTGAATTCGTGGCCCATGATGATGTCGCGCCCCAAGTCAGCGCCCGGCCCGGCGCCCATTTGTTCGGTCAACGCCAGCAATTCGTCGCCGTGGGCGGCGAAATGCAGGTCCGAGCCGCAGATTCCGCACGAGCGTACACCGACCAGGACCTGGCCCGGGCCGGGCACCGGATCGGGAACGTCGTCGCGGAATACCATGCGGCCGTTGTGCAGCACCGCGGCGCGCATCAGTCCTTCTCGCTTTCCATCTTGAGTTCGTCGGTGTGCTCGCTGATCGCCTTGACCACCGCCTCGCCGGCGCGGCCCAGCAGCTGTTCTCGCATGCCGCGCGCCCATTCGTGGGATGCCCGTGGTGCCTCCAGTTGCCCCTTGAAATGTGGAATCACCTTGCGCGCGAACAATTCATACGAGTGATACGTTGCGGCAGGCGAGGCCCAGTCGTGTCCGAGCAACAGAAATGTGCCGAAACCGCCGGAGCGGTCCACCAGGTCCTCGATGTAGGCGATGCAGTCGTCAGCGGTGCCGATGCAGCAATTGCCTTTGGAGGCATAGTCTTCGACGAATTCGTGCGGTGATTGTGCGCCGTCTACCAGGTTGGCCAGCGGCACGAATCCGGCCGCGCCAAAGTATTTGGCGAAGTCCTGCAGCCCGTAGGTGCAGTCGTCGATCGCCCGGTCGCGGCTGTCTGCCAGATGCACGATGCCCAGCACCCGCCAGCCGGCCCGGTCAGGTTCGTCGCGGCCGGTCTTGCGGGCCTGATCGCGCACCACCTCCCAAGTGTTCTCCAGCGCGGCGTAGCCGCCGGGCACCGACATCGACAGCGACAGCAGCGACGTGCCCAGCGCACCTGCGAGCCGCGGGCCAGACGGCGAAATCATTGCTGCCGTGGAGATTTCCGGATACGGCCAGGTGTAGGGGCGGATGTGCAGCTGCGCGTCACGCAACGTGAACCAGTCGGAGTGACGGTTGATCCGTTCCCCGGGTTCGGCGCGGAACAGCGCCAGGATTGCCTCCAAAGACTCCTGCATCATTCGGCGTTGCTCGACCGGGTCGATGCCCATCATGTAGGCATCCGACGGCAGCGCGCCCGGCCCGGTGCCGAACATGACCCGGCCGCGGGTCAGATGGTCCAGCAGAACCCAGCGATCGGCGACCATCAGCGGATGGTGATAGGGCAGCGAGACCACGCCGGTGCCCAGCCGGATGTGCTTGGTGCGCTCGGCCGCCGCTGCGATGAACACCTCCGGGCAGGCGATCAGCTCGTAGCCGCCGGAGTGGTGTTCGCCGAACCAGGCTTCGTCGAATCCGAGGCGATCCAGCGCCACCACCCGGTCCATGTCGTATTCCAGTGCGGCAGTGGGGGATTGGCCGGTGGGATGAAATGGCGTAATGAACACCCCGAAGTTCAGCGGGCGGTTCATGACAGCTCCAAACCGGTGAGGAAGTCCAGCAGCACCTCGTTGACCCGGTCGGGTTGTTCCTGCTGAAGCCAGTGCCCGGGGCCTTCGATGATCACTTCCCGATACGGGCCGGTCACCACCTCCGAGGCACGCTCACGGCGCGTGAAGGTCAGCACAGGGTCGTCGGCGCCCGCCACGAACAACGCCGGCACCGCGATGGTCGGGCTGACCGGCGCCGCCAGGATCTCCCAGTTGCGGTCGAGGTTGCGATACCAGTTCAGGCCGCCGGTGAAGCCGGTGCGGCTGAACTCGGCGATGTAGTGGTCGAGCTCGTCGGCGCTGATCCAGCTCGGCAGGCCGTCGGCTTCGGGTAGCCGCTCGACGAAGCCCGCGGGTCCCGGTTGGAGCATGCGCGCCGCGGCCTCGTGGTCGCCGGGCGGTCGCAAACCCGCCATCATCCGCCGAATCGTTTTTGCGGGGTCGGCGCCCAATTCGGCGTCGGCGACGCCGGGATCCTGGAAATAGAGCATGTAGAAGAAGTTGTCGCCGAAGAGCTTGCGGAAGGCCTGCGTCGGCGGCACCTGGGCGCGCGGTACCGCCGGGACGCTCATCCCCACCACCGCGGTCACCCGGTCCGGGTGGAGTTGCGCCGAGCTCCACGCGACCGGGGCACCCCAGTCGTGGCCGACGAACACGGCCCGGTCGGCGCCGACGTCGTCAAGCAGGCCGATCAGATCGGCGGACAGTTCGGCGATGTTGTAGGCCGAGATCTCGTCGGGCCGGCTGGAGCGGCCGTAGCCGCGCTGATCCGGGGCCAGCACGTGATATCCGGCAGCCGCGAGCACCGGAATTTGGTGTCGCCAGGAATAGGCCAGCTCGGGAAAACCGTGCGCCAGCACCACGACTGGCGCCCCGCGCTCGCCCGCTTCAACGGTGTGCAACTTGACGCCGTTGGTTTCGATAATGCGCTCGGTCGACGGGACGGTATCAGGCACGTGTCTCACCAAAGCACACGCCGCATCCGTCGGGAAGGCGTTCGGGAACCTTCGTTCGTTGATCTAAGCAGTACGGGTGCCCGTGGGGCGCGCCGACCAATCCCATGGGCGGTAGCCTGGGATATTCCAGCTGCGTGTATCGGGGAAGGACCTGGCCGGCCACGGCCGATGATTGATGAACCGGAAAAACGTGATCCGCACACTCACGGCGATCGCCGTCGTGTTGCTGCTCGGCTGGTCGTTCTTCTATTTCAGTGACGACACCCGCGGATACAAGCCCGTCGACACCTCGGTGGCGGTGGCCCAGATCAAGGCCGACAACGTCAAGAGCGCCCAGATCGACGACCGCGAACAGCAGCTGCGGCTGACCCTGAAAAGCCCGAACGGCGACACCGACGGGTCCGACAAGGTCATCACCAAGTACCCCAGCGGCTACGCCGTACCGTTGTTTGACGCGCTGAGCAGCAAAAACAGCCAGATCAGCACGGTGGTCAACCAGGGCAACATCCTGGGGTCGCTGCTGATCTACGTGCTGCCGCTGCTACTGCTAATTGGGCTCTTCGTGATGTTTTCCCGCATGCAGGGCGGCGCCCGGATGGGCTTCGGCTTCGGCAAATCGCGGGCCAAGCAGCTCTCCAAGGACATGCCCAAGACCACGTTCGCCGACGTCGCCGGCGTCGACGAGGCGGTCGAGGAGCTCTACGAGATCAAGGACTTCCTGCAGAACCCGGCGCGGTATCAGGCGCTGGGCGCCAAGATCCCCAAGGGCGTGCTGCTCTACGGCCCGCCCGGCACCGGCAAGACGCTGCTGGCCCGCGCCGTCGCAGGCGAGGCCGGTGTGCCGTTCTTCACAATCTCGGGTTCGGACTTCGTCGAGATGTTCGTCGGTGTGGGCGCCTCCCGCGTGCGTGACCTGTTCGAGCAGGCCAAGCAGAACAGCCCGTGCATCATCTTCGTCGACGAGATCGACGCTGTCGGCCGCCAGCGCGGCGCCGGCCTTGGCGGCGGCCACGACGAGCGCGAGCAGACGCTGAACCAGTTGCTGGTCGAGATGGACGGCTTCGGCGAGCGCGCCGGCGTCATCCTCATCGCGGCCACCAACCGGCCCGACATCCTCGACCCGGCGCTGCTGCGGCCGGGCCGCTTCGACCGCCAGATCCCGGTGTCCAACCCCGACCTGGCCGGCCGTCGGGCCGTCTTGCGGGTGCACTCCAAGGGCAAGCCGATCGGCCCCGACGCCGACCTCGACGGGCTGGCCAAGCGGACCGTCGGCATGACCGGCGCCGACCTGGCCAACGTCATCAACGAGGCCGCCCTGCTGACCGCCCGCGAGAACGGCACCGTCATCACCGCCGCCGCGCTGGAGGAGGCGGTCGACCGGGTGATCGGCGGTCCCCGCCGCAAGGGCCGGATCATCAGCGAGCAGGAGAAGAAGATCACCGCCTACCACGAGGGCGGGCACACGCTGGCGGCCTGGGCGATGCCCGACATCGAACCGATCTACAAGGTGACTATCCTGGCCCGCGGACGCACCGGCGGGCACGCGGTCGCGGTGCCTGAGGAGGACAAGGGCCTGCGCACCCGTTCGGAGATGATCGCCCAGTTGGTGTTCGCGATGGGCGGTCGCGCCGCCGAGGAACTGGTGTTCCGCGAGCCGACGACGGGCGCGGTGTCCGACATCGAGAAGGCCACCCAGGTGGCCCGCGCGATGGTCACCGAGTTCGGGATGAGCTCACGGCTGGGCGCGGTCAAATACGGCACCGAACACGGGGACCCGTTCCTCGGCCGCACGATGGGCACCCAGCCGGACTACTCGCACGAGGTGGCCCGCGAAATCGACGAGGAGATCCGCAAACTCATCGAGGCCGCGCACACCGAGGCATGGGAGATCCTCACCGAATACCGCGACGTGCTCGACACCCTGGCCGGTGAGCTGCTGGAGAAGGAAACGCTGCACCGCGCCGAGCTGGAGGCCATCTTCGCCGACGTCGAGAAGCGCCCTCGGCTAACGATGTTCGACGACTTCGGCGGCCGGATCCCGTCGGACAAGCCGCCGATCAAGACGCCCGGCGAGTTGGCCAAGGAGCGTGGCGAGCCGTGGCCCCCGCCGGTGCCCGAGCCCGCGTTCAAAGCCGCGATCGCCAAGGCCACGGCCGAGGCCGCCCAAGCGGAGTCGGAGCGGGCTACCAACGGCGCCAACGGTTCTCACACAGAGCCGGCTGCGGCGCAGCAGCCGACCCAGCCCGATTATGGAGCGCCGGCCGGATGGCGCGCGCCCGGCTGGCCGCCGCAGCAGCCGCCGGGCTACTGGTACCCGCCCCCGCAGTCGGCGCCGCCGCCGGGCCACTGGCCGCAGCCGCCTGCGCACTACCCGGCCCAGCCGTATCCCCCGTATCCGCCGTACGAGCCCCATCAGTCGCCTGGTAAACCAGCATCGGAGACCGGCTCGTCCCCCGATCAACAGAGCGGGGACCCGAGCAGGTCCAATCCGCCGGCCCGCGGCTGAGGAAAACGGAGGCTTCAGTGGCTTCAACAGCGCAGCCGAGTTCCCGTATCACGAACCTGCGCAAACCGGTGTTCGACCAGGCACGCGCCGAGGCGGCGATCCGCGAGTTGCTGTACGCCATCGGGGAGGACCCCGACCGCCACGGCCTGGAGGACACCCCGGCGCGGGTCGCGCGCACCTACCGCGAGATGTTCGCCGGGCTTTACACCGACCCCGACAGCGTGCTGAACACCACGTTCGACGAGCAGCACGACGAACTGGTGCTGATCAAAGACATTCCGCTGTACTCCACCTGCGAGCATCACCTGGTGGCATTTCACGGGGTGGCGCACGTGGGCTACATCCCCGGCGACGACGGCCGCGTGACCGGCCTGTCGAAGATCGCTCGGCTGGTCGATTTATACGCCAAGCGTCCGCAGGTGCAGGAGCGGCTCACCGCGCAGATCGCCGACGCGTTGATGCGCAAACTCGATCCGCGCGGGGTGATCGTCGTGATCGAGGCCGAACACCTGTGCATGTCGATGCGCGGTGTCCGCAAGCCCGGCGCGGTCACCACGACGTCGGCCGTGCGCGGACAATTCAAGAGCAACCAGGCATCTCGGGCCGAGGCGCTCGAACTCATCCTGCGCAAGTGAGCACCACACGCATCCAGGTCATGGGAGTGGTGAACGTCACCGACGACTCATTCTCGGATGGCGGGCGCTACCTCAACGCCGACCGCGCCGTCGAGCACGGGGTGGCGCTGGTCGCTGAGGGCGCGACGATCATCGACGTCGGCGGGGAGTCGACCCGCCCCGGGGCGGCACGGATCGACCCGCATGTCGAGACCGCCCGCGTGGTGCCGGTTGTCAAAAGCCTTGCTGCAGAAGGTATTACGGTCAGCATCGACACCATGCACGCGGGCGTGGCGCGGGCCGCACTGGAGAACGGCGCGCAGATCGTCAACGACGTGTCCGGCGGGCGGGCCGATCCGGAGATGGCCCCGCTGCTGGCCGAGGCCGGGGTGCCGTGGGTGCTGATGCACTGGCGATCGGTGTCGCACCAGGTGCCGCAATACGACGACGTGGTGGCCGACGTCCGCGCCGAGCTGCTGGCCAGTGTCGATGTGGCCGTCAGCTCCGGCGTCGACCCGTCGAAGCTGATCATCGATCCCGGTCTCGGATTCGCCAAGACGGGACAACACAATTGGGCCCTGCTGCATGCGCTGCCCCGGCTGGTCGACACCGGTGTGCCCGTGCTGGTCGGGGCGTCGCGCAAACGGTTCCTCGGTACGCTGCTGGCCGGCCCCGACGGCGTGCCGAGGCCGCCCGACGGGCGCGAGACCGCGACCGCGGTGGTGTCGGTTCTTGCTGCGCTGCACGGCGCCTGGGGGGTGCGCGTGCACGACGTGCGGGCCACCGTCGACGCACTCAAGGTACTGGAGGCCTGGGCCAGTGGCTGATCGAATCGAGTTGCGCGGCTTGACCGTTCGCGGTCGGCACGGAGTCTTCGACCACGAGCGAACCGACGGCCAGGACTTCGTCGTCGACATCACCGTGTGGATCGACCTGATCGACGCCGCCGCCAGCGACGACCTGTCCGACACCTATGACTACGGGGTACTGGCCCAGCGGGCGGCCGACATCGTCGCCGGGGCGGCCCGCAACCTGATCGAAACCGTCGCAGGCGAGATCGCCGAGGATGTGATGGCCGACAAGCGAGTTCACGCCGTCGAGGTGACCGTGCACAAACCGCACGCCCCGATCCAGCAGACCTTTGCCGACGTGGCCGTCGTGGCGCGGCGGTCGCGGCGGGGCGGCCGCGGCTCGATGATTCCTGCGGGAGGCGCCGTATGAGTCGCGTCGTCTTGTCGATCGGCTCGAATCTCGGTGACCGGCTGGCCCGGCTGCAGTCGGTGCTCGATCACCTCGGCGAGGCGGTGCAAGCGGTGTCCCCGGTCTACGAGACGGCGGCCTGGGGCGGCGTGGAGCAGGGACCGTTTCTCAACGCGGTGCTGATCGCCGAGGATTCGGCGCTCGACGGGCAGGGCTGGTTGCGCCGCGCGCAGGAGATGGAGGAGGCGGCCGACCGGGTGCGGGGTCAGCGCTGGGGGCCGCGCACCCTCGACGTCGACCTGGTCGCCTGCTATGACGACGGCACCGAGTTGTTCTCCCGCGCGGACGGTTTGACGTTGCCGCACCCGCTGGCTCATCTGCGGGCCTTCGTGCTGGTGCCCTGGCTGGCGGTCGATCCCGGCGCGGAGCTGACGGTGGCCGGCCGTCGGCGGCCCGTCGCCAAGCTGCTGGACGAGCTGGATCCGGCCGATCGCGCCGGTGTGCGGATGACCACGTTGGCGCTTCACCCGCGAGACGTCTGATGGGACCCACCCGCAAACGTGACCTGACGGCCGCGGTGATCGGCGCTGCGGTGGTCGGCTATTTGGTCGTGGTGCTGACCTACCGGTGGTTTCCGCCGATCACGGTGTGGACCGGGCTGTCGCTGCTCGCCGTTGCGGTGGCGGAGGCGGGATGGGCGCGCTACGTGCGGGCCAAGATCAGCGACGGCGAGATCGGCGACGGGCCCGGCTGGCTGCACCCGCTGGCGGTGGCCCGCAGCCTGATGATCGCCAAGGCGTCGGCGTGGGTGGGCGCGCTGGTGCTGGGGTGGTGGATCGGGGTGCTGGCATACCTGCTGCCACGACGGTCGTGGCTGCGGGTGGCGGGGGAGGACACCGCCGGCACGGCGGTCGCGGCCGTCAGCGCGCTGGCTCTGGTGGTTGCCGCGCTGTGGCTCCAACATTGCTGCCGCTCGCCGCAAGACCCGGGCGAACGCGGCGAGGGCGCCGAGAGCTAACGCGCCCGAGAATCGCCGGAGTGCGGCGACACGCGCAATGACCTCGGCCCGGTACAGTCGGGCCATGACCGTTCTGTCCCGCGGCGCCCGGGTCCGGCGCGGCGGCCGCAGGCCGGGTTGGCTGCTGTTGACGGCGTTGCTGGTGCTCGCCATCGGGGCCAGTTCCGCGTTGGTTTTCACCAACCGGGTGGAGCTTCTCAAACTCGCGGTGATCCTGGCGCTGTGGGCCGCCGTCGTCGCCGCATTCGTGTCGGTGATCTACCGCCGGCAAAGCGATGTGGATCAGGCGCGGGTACGGGACCTCAAGCTCGTCTACGACCTGCAGTTGGACCGAGAGATCTCGGCGCGCCGCGAATACGAGCTGACAGTGGAGTCCCAGCTGCGCCGCGAGCTGGCGTCCGAACTGCGCGCCCAGGCCGCCGACGAGGTGGCGGCGCTGCGTGCCGAGCTGTCCGCGCTGCGCACCAACCTCGAGATCCTCTTCGACACCGACCTGAACCACCGCCCGGCGCTGGAGACCGAGCGCACGACAGTGCGCGGCTTCAGCGAGTGGGACCGGGAGAGCGAGAGCCCCGTCAATCGGGTCGCGTCGGTCCGCGCGGAAGAGCCCTCTGCCGGCAGCGACGACAGCGCGATCATCGACGTGCCGGAGGAACCGCTGGTGCCGCCGCCGAGCTACCAGGGAGCCGAGGCGTACCGTCCCGCCGAGCGGTTTGACCATGCCGAGCCGTATCGGGCCTCGCCGTGGCAGCAGCCCGAGCGAGCAGGTCGGCCAGCGCCAGATCAGCAGCCGTCGCCCGGCCGCTGGGCGCCGCCGGAGCGGCAGACGCAGAGCAGCGGCTGGGCGCCGCAAGAGCGATACGAGCCCCCGCCGCAACCACGCGCCCGTCGTTATTACGAGCCGCCGCCACCCGCTCCCGAACCACCGCCCCCGGCTCCCCCGCCGGAGCCGCAGCCCGCTCAGCCGCCATCGGCCACCGACTGGCAGCCCGTCGCCTCCGAGCGGCAATGGTCGCCGCCCAGCACGCCCAGCACGCCCGGCAGCCATTGGGCCGGCGCACGCCCGGACGGCAATGCCGCAACCGAGGACACCGTTGTCCGCGAGCCCACGCTGGCCACACCGCCGCCCGCCGAGCGGCGAGGCCGGCACTCCAGCTCGTCCGAGCCCGGGCCAAGTCAGCCCAAAGAAACCGAACCCGGTTGGCGGTACGGCGATTCGGGTCGCCGCGCGCGGGCCCGGCACTCCGCGGACAGCAACCCGGAGCCGGCATCGGAGCCGTCGCACGCGGCGCCGGTGATGTCGTCGCCGCCGCAGCCCGCGGCCCGGCACCGCAGCGCCGAAGCGGCGGACGTCGACGGCCCGCAAACCGGTGGCCAATCGGTCGCCGAGCTGCTGGCGCGGCTGCAGGCCACCCCGACCGGAGGCGGCCGGCGCCGGCGCCGCGAAGAGTGAGCGTGGCGAACGCCACGTCGCGGCGAAGATCGTCCACCAGGTAAAGTCTTCGTGACCGTCCGGTACCCGCCACGCGGGACTGGAACGAACCAAGGAACTTGCGAGGGTCGTCTGCGATGGTGCAGTTCGACGGATTGCGCCCGGCCCGGCTCAAGGTGGGAATCATCTCCGCGGGCCGGGTGGGCACCGCGTTAGGCGTCGCGCTGGAGCGCGTCGACCATGTCGTGGTGGCGTGCAGCGCCATCTCCCGGGCATCGCGGGAGCGGGCGGAGCGGCGGCTGCCTGACACCCCGATCTTCCCCGTCCCCGACGTGGCCGGCAGCGCCGAACTGCTGCTATTGGCGGTGCCCGACACCGAATTACCCGGGCTGGTGTCCGGTTTGGCCGCCACTTCGGCGGTGCGGCCCGGCACGATCGTCGCCCACACATCCGGCGCCAACGGCGTCGGTGTGCTGGCGCCCCTGACCGACTGCGCCCCGCTCGCAATTCACCCGGCGATGACGTTCACCGGATCCGACGAGGACATCGCCCGGCTGTCCGACGCCTGCTTCGGGATCACCGCGGCCGACGAGGTCGGCTACGCGATCGCCGAGTCGCTGGTTTTGGAGATCGGCGGCGAGCCGTTCCGGGTCCGCGAAGAGGCCCGCCCGCTGTATCACGCCGCGCTGGCCCACGCCGCCAACCATGTCGTCACGGTGCTCGGCGACGCGCTGGACGCGCTTCGGGCCGCGCTGCCCGGCGAACTCGGCCTCGACGACCCCGACGGCGTCGCCGAACGCGTTCTTGGGCCGCTGGCCCGGGCGGCGCTGGAGAACACCCTGCAGCGTGGTCAGGCCGCGCTCACCGGGCCGGTCGCGCGCGGTGACGCCGACGCGCTGGTCGCCCACCTGGACGCGCTGGCCGCGGTCGACCCGCAGCTCGCCCAGGCGTATCGGGTCAACGCCCTGCGTACCGCCGAGCGGGCGCACGCCCCCGCCGACGTATTCGAGGTGCTGGCGCAATGAAGACGACACCGAAATTCAGCGCAGGCGAGCTCAACGTCTATGCCGCACCCGATGACGTGGCCGCGGTCAGCCGTGCGCTGCGCCACACCGGCCGGCGGGTGATGCTGGTGCCCACGATGGGCGCGTTGCACGACGGCCACCTGGCGCTGGTCCGGGCGGCCAAACGGGTGCCCGGCGCGGTGGTCGTGGTGTCGATCTTCGTCAACCCACTGCAGTTCGGCGCCGGCGAAGACCTCGACGCCTACCCGCGCGTCCTCGACGACGACCTGGCGCTGCTGCGCGGCGAAGGGGTCGAGGTGGCCTTCACCCCGACCGTCGCTGCGATGTATCCCGACGGGCCGCGTACCGCAGTGCAGCCCGGTCCGCTGGGCGCCGAGCTCGAAGGTGCCGCGCGCCCAACGCATTTCGCCGGGATGTTGACCGTAGTACTGAAACTGCTGCAGATCGTGCACCCCGACCGGATCTTCTTCGGCGAGAAGGACTATCAGCAACTCGTGCTGGTCCGGCAGATGGTCGCCGACCTGAATATCGATGTGCGGGTAGTAGGTGTACCGATCGTGCGCGAAAACGACGGGCTGGCAATGTCTTCCCGCAACCGCTACCTCGACCCGGCGCAGCGGGAACTCGCAAGCACGCTCTCAGCGGCGCTGTTGGCCGGCATGCATGCCGCGCCGGCCGGGGCCGAGGCCGCGCTGGCGGCGGCTCGTGCGGTGCTGTCTGCGGTGCCCAGCATCGACGTCGACTATCTGCAACTGCGTGATCCGGCGCTCGGGCCCACACCGGCCCACGGGCCGGCCAGGCTGCTGGTCGCCGCCCGGCTGGGCCCAACCAGACTTCTCGACAACATCGCCATAGAAATAGGAAGCACAGTCGGCGCCGACGGTCGACTCGAAACATGCTGGAGGAACTGATGTTACGGACAATGCTCAAGTCGAAGATCCACCGGGCTACCGTCACGCAAGCCGACCTGCACTACGTCGGCTCGGTGACCATCGACGCCGACTTGATGGACGCCGCAGACCTGCTCGAGGGCGAGCAGGTGACCATCGTCGACATCGACAACGGCGCCCGGCTGGTCACCTACGCCATCACCGGGGAGCGCGGCAGCGGTGTGATCGGAATCAACGGCGCCGCAGCGCATCTCGTGCATCCCGGCGACCTGGTGATCCTGATCGCCTACGCCACGATGGATGACGCCGAGGCCCGCACCTACCAGCCGCGGATCGTGTTCGTCGACGCCGCCAATCGCCAGGTTGACCTGGGGCACGACCCGGCGTTCGTGCCCGACGACGCATCCGACCTGCTCTCCCCGCGGTAGTCGTGCTCCTCGCAATCGACGTCCGCAATACGCACACCGTCGTCGGGCTGCTCTCCGGATCCAAAGAGCACGCGAAGGTGGTGCAGCAGTGGCGCATCCGCACCGAGGCCGAAGCGACGGCCGATGAGCTGGCGCTGACCATCGACGGCCTGATCGGCGACGATTCGGAGCGGCTCACCGGCGCCGCCGCGCTGTCCACGGTCCCGTCGGTGCTGCACGAGGTACGGGTCATGCTCGGCCAGTACTGGCCGTCGGTGCCCAACGTGCTGATCGAGCCCGGAGTGCGCACCGGCATCCCGCTGCTGGTCGACAACCCCAAAGAAGTCGGCGCCGACCGGATTGTGAACTGCCTGGCGGCATTTCAGAAATACGGGTCGGCGGCAATCGTGATCGACTTCGGTTCGTCGATCTGTGTGGACGTGGTGTCGGCCAAAGGTGAATTCCTCGGCGGGGCGATCGCGCCGGGCGTGCAGGTGTCGTCCGACGCCGCTGCGGCCCGCTCGGCGGCGTTGCGGCGGGTCGAGCTGTCCCGTCCGCGTTCGGTGGTCGGCAAGAACACCGTCGAGTGCATGCAGGCCGGCGCGGTGTTCGGCTTCGCCGGGCTGGTCGACGGTCTGGTCGGCCGCATCCGCGACGACGTGGAGGGTTTCGCCGGCGGCCCAGGAAACCAGGTCACGGTTGTAGCAACCGGGCACACCGCGCCGCTGCTGCTGCCCGAGTTGCACTGTGTCGACGACTACGACCAGCACCTCACCCTGCACGGGCTGCGGTTGGTGTTCGAACGCAACCGCGACAGCCAGCGCGGACGGCTCAAGACCGCCCGCTAACGGGCTGTTTTAAGCTGGCACGTCGTGAACTCCGCCGATCCGGATATTCCCGAGCAGTATCGAGTCCGCCGCGACAAGCGTGCTCGGCTGCTGGCGGAGGGCCACGACCCCTACCCGGTGGTCGTGGAACGCACCCACACGCTGGCCCAGATCCGGGCCGCCTACCCCGACCTGCCGGCCGATTCGACCACCGGTGACATTGTCGGCGTAGCCGGACGAGTGATCTTTGTCCGGAATTCGGGCAAATTGTGCTTTGCGACGCTCCAGGAGGGCGACGGCACCCAACTGCAGGTGATGATCAGCCTCGCGGGCGTCGGCGCGGAAGCGCTCGACGCGTGGAAGACCGACGTCGACATCGGCGACATCGTCTTTGTGCACGGTGAAGTGATCAGCTCACGGCGCGGTGAGTTATCGGTGCTCGGCGATTCCTGGCACATGGCGTCCAAGGCGTTGCGACCGCTGCCGGTTGCGCACAAAGAAATGAACGAAGAGTCGCGGGTGCGGCAACGCTACGTCGACCTGATCGTCCGCCCGCAGGCCCGCACCGTGGCACGCCAGCGAATTGCCGTCGTCCGCGCGATACGCACCGCACTCGAACAACGCGGCTTTCTCGAGGTCGAGACGCCGATGTTGCAGACATTGGCCGGCGGCGCGGCGGCTCGGCCGTTCGTCACACACTCCAATGCGCTCGACATCGATCTCTACCTGCGGATCGCGCCGGAACTCTTCCTCAAGCGTTGTGTCGTCGGCGGGTTTGACAAGGTGTTCGAACTTAATCGCGTGTTCCGAAACGAAGGAGCCGATTCCACACATTCGCCGGAATTCTCCATGTTGGAGACCTACCAGGCGTATGGAACCTATGACGATTCGGCAGTTGTGACCCGCGAGCTTATTCAACAGGTGGCTGACGAGGCGATCGGCACCCGACAACTTCCGTTGCCCGATGGCAGTATCTATGACATCGACGGAGAATGGGCCTCGATACAAATGTATCCGTCCCTATCCAACGCGCTCGGTGAAGAGATCACGCCGCAGACCACTGTCGAGCACTTGCTCAGCATTGCCGACCGGCTCGGCGTCGAGATACCCGCCGACCGCGGTTATGGACACGGCAAGCTGGTCGAGGAACTGTGGGAGCACACCGTCGGCGCCGGCCTTACGGCCCCCACCTTTGTCCGGGATTTCCCGGTGGAGACAACGCCTTTGACCCGTCAGCACCGCAGCATCCCGGGTGTAACCGAAAAATGGGACTTATACCTGCGCGGTGTCGAACTGGCCACCGGATACTCCGAATTGATCGACCCGGTGGTGCAGCGTGAGCGGTTCGCGGCGCAGGCGCGCGCGGCCGCTGCCGGTGATGACGAGGCGATGGCGCTAGACGAGGATTTCTTGGCCGCCCTCGAGTACGCGATGCCGCCGTGTACCGGAACGGGAATGGGTATCGATCGGTTGTTGATGGCTTTGACTGGCCTGTCAATTAGAGAGACAGTTTTGTTCCCGATTGTTCGTCCGCACACCAACTGAACTACTCGGCGGCTATGGTCGTGGTATTGAATACCATGCACCGTTATGGCAGATTAGTGCCACGGGGCGGACAATGTGACGTGCACAGTAAGTGCACAGGAAGAAGTTGAGGGAGCTAATGGCGAAGAAAGTGACCGTCACCTTGGTCGATGATTTCGACGGTGAGGGCGCCGCCGACGAAACCGTCGAATTCGGGCTCGACGGAGTGACCTATGAGATTGATCTTTCAAGCAAGAATGCCAACAAACTGCGTAGCGACCTGAAGAAATGGGTTGACGCCGGCCGTCGTGTCGGTGGCCGTCGGCGCGGACGTTCCTCGGGGCGCGGGCGGGGGGCCATCGACCGCGAACAGAGCGCTGCGATCCGGGAATGGGCTCGCCGCAACGGGCACAACGTGTCGACCCGGGGCCGCATCCCGGCCGATGTCATCGACGCATTCCACGCGGCCACCTAAGGCTGCTAACGCTTTCGCTGGTGGCGAACTGATCACCCGGTAGCGCGGGAAACGTTTCGGCGATTTACCGCGTTCCATTGGTGTCGCTGTGGTGCGGCCGACCGTGAGGTAGGAAGCCCGGCCGGCCGCCCATTACAGTGGATGGCAGGTACGCAGGGACCGTCCTAAAGCCCGCCGCAGTACCGATGGTGAGGGAGAGCAGGTAACCGCCAATGTTCGAAAGATTTACGGACCGTGCCCGCAGGGTCGTCGTCCTGGCGCAGGAAGAGGCCCGGATGCTCAACCACAACTACATCGGCACTGAGCACATCCTGTTGGGCCTGATCCACGAGGGTGAAGGCGTCGCGGCCAAGTCGCTGGAATCGCTGGGCATCTCGCTCGAGGGCGTGCGCAGCCAGGTCGAGGAAATCATCGGCCAGGGGCAGCAGGCGCCGTCGGGCCACATCCCGTTCACGCCGCGCGCCAAGAAGGTGCTGGAGCTCTCCCTGCGGGAGGCGCTGCAGCTCGGCCACAACTACATCGGCACCGAGCACATCCTGCTCGGCCTGATCCGGGAGGGTGAGGGCGTCGCGGCCCAGGTGCTGGTCAAGCTCGGCGCCGAGCTGACCCGGGTGCGTCAGCAGGTGATCCAGCTGCTGAGTGGGTACCAGGGCAAGGAGACGGCCGAAGCCGGCACCGGCGGACGGGGCGGCGAGTCCGGCTCCCCTTCGACGTCGTTGGTGCTCGACCAGTTCGGCCGCAACCTGACCGCAGCGGCAATGGAGGGCAAGCTCGACCCGGTCATCGGCCGGGAAAAGGAAATCGAGCGGGTCATGCAGGTCTTGAGCCGGCGCACCAAGAACAACCCGGTGCTGATCGGCGAGCCGGGTGTCGGCAAGACCGCCGTCGTCGAGGGCCTGGCGCAGGCCATCGTGCACGGCGAGGTGCCCGAGACGCTGAAGGACAAGCAGCTCTACACGCTGGACCTCGGCTCGCTGGTGGCCGGCTCGCGCTACCGCGGTGACTTCGAAGAGCGTCTGAAGAAGGTGCTCAAGGAGATCAACACCCGCGGCGACATCATCTTGTTCATCGACGAGTTGCACACGCTGGTCGGTGCCGGTGCCGCCGAGGGCGCCATCGACGCCGCGTCCATCCTTAAGCCCAAGCTGGCCCGCGGCGAGCTGCAGACCATCGGCGCCACCACGCTCGACGAGTACCGCAAGTACATCGAGAAGGACGCCGCCCTGGAGCGCCGCTTCCAGCCGGTGCAGGTGGGTGAGCCGACGGTCGAGCACACCATCGAGATCCTCAAGGGCCTGCGCGACCGCTACGAGGCGCACCACCGGGTCTCGATCACCGACACGGCGATCACAGCCGCGGCCACGCTGGCCGACCGCTACATCAACGACCGGTTCCTGCCGGACAAGGCGATCGACCTGATCGACGAGGCGGGTGCGCGGATGCGGATCCGCCGGATGACGGCTCCGCCGGATCTGCGCGAGTTCGACGAGAAGATCGCCGAGGCTCGCCGCGAGAAGGAGTCCGCGATCGACGCGCAGGACTTCGAGAAGGCGGCCAGCCTGCGCGATCGCGAAAAGCAACTCGTGGCGCAGCGCGCTGAGCGCGAAAAGCAGTGGCGCTCAGGTGATCTCGACGTTGTCGCAGAGGTCGACGACGAGCAGATCGCCGAGGTGCTGGGCAACTGGACCGGTATCCCGGTGTACAAGCTCACCGAGGCCGAGACCAGCCGGCTGTTGCGCATGGAGGAAGAGATCCACAAGCGGATCATCGGCCAGGAGGACGCCGTCAAGGCCGTCGCGAAGGCGATCCGCCGCACCCGCGCCGGGCTGAAGGATCCGCGGCGTCCGTCCGGTTCGTTCATCTTCGCAGGGCCGTCCGGTGTCGGGAAGACCGAGCTGTCCAAGGCGCTGGCGGAGTTCCTGTTCGGCGACCAGGATGCGCTCATCCAGATCGACATGGGTGAGTTCCACGACCGGTTCACCGCCTCGCGGCTGTTCGGCGCCCCGCCGGGCTACGTCGGCTACGAGGAGGGCGGCCAGCTCACCGAGAAGGTGCGGCGCAAGCCGTTCTCGGTGGTTTTGTTCGACGAGATCGAGAAGGCGCACCAGGAGATCTACAACAGCCTGTTGCAGGTGCTCGAGGACGGCCGGCTCACCGACGGGCAGGGCCGCACGGTGGACTTCAAGAACACCGTGCTGATCTTCACGTCCAACCTGGGCACCGCCGACATCTCCAAGGCGGTCGGGCTGGGCTTTACCCAGGGCGGCGGCGAGAACAACTACGAGCGGATGAAGCAGAAGGTCAACGACGAGCTCAAGAAGCACTTCCGGCCTGAATTCCTCAACCGCATCGACGACATCATCGTCTTCCACCAGCTGACTCGCGAGGAGATCATCCGGATGGTCGAGCTGATGATCAACCGGTTGGAAAAGCAGCTCAAGAGCAAGGACATGGCGCTGGTGCTCACCGACAAGGCCAAGTCGCTGCTTGCCAAGCGGGGCTTCGACCCGGTGCTGGGCGCTCGTCCGCTGCGGCGCACCATCCAGCGCGAGATCGAGGACGCGCTCTCCGAGAAGATCCTCTACGAGGAGGTCGGGCCGGGTCAGATCGTCACCGTCGACGTGGACAACTGGGACGGTGAAGGCTCCGGCGAGGACGCGAAGTTCACGTTCGCCGGCAGCCCCAAGCCGGTCGAGCCGGTCGAGCCGGATCTGGCCAAGGCCGGAGTGCACAGCGCGGGCGGAGCGCACAGCGCCGCCACCGAGTAGGCCACGTCCGTCGAGGGTGCAGCTGCCGACGCATTCACTCGGAATACGCGTCGGCAGTTGCACTTTCGCGGCGACTTAATTTCCAGTAGCCGATCGCGGCCAGCCACGTCACGGCGAACAGGCCGACAATCGCCAACCCGGCGTTGTTGAGGTCGATGCCGGAGATCCAATTGCTGACCGGATCGACCCAGCCGAGGTCGTCGTGCAATATCGACACCAACTCGATCGACCCGATCAGCAACGCCACCGCGATCGACAGCCCGGTGACGGTGAGGTTGTAGTAGATCTTGCGGACCGGCGCCGTGAACGCCCAGTCGTAGGCGGCCGTCATCAGCAGCCCGTCGGCGGTGTCCAGCAGACTCATGCCCGCTGCGAACAACAACGGCAATACCAAGACTGCGTACCAGGGCAGACCGGATGCCGCTCCGCTGCCGGCGAGTGCCAACAGCGCGACCTCGGTGGCGGTGTCGAAGCCGAGCCCGAACAGCAGCCCGACCGGATAGATCTGCACCGGCCGCCGGATGCGGTTCATGACCGGGCGCAGCAGCCGGGCCAGGAGGCCGCGGTCGTTGAGTGTCGCTTCGAGTTCTTCGTCCGAGTAGCAGCCGCGCCGAAGCTTGGCGAAAGCACGGGTGATTCCGACCAGTGCGATGATGTTGACGATCGCGATCAGGTAGAGGAACAATCCCGACGCCAGGGTGCCGGCGACGCCGAGCGCGTGCCGGGCCGGCGAGTCGCCGTCGACAAGGGCCCCGACCGCGTGGGCGCCGACAATTACCAGCACCGCCATCACCAGCACGATGGTGGAATGGCCCATGGCGAACCAGAACCCGACCGATTTCGGTTTTTGGCCATCGGTCATCAGCTTGCGAGTGGTGTTGTCGATCGCGGCGATATGGTCGGCGTCGAACGCGTGCCGCAGACCGAACAGGTAGGCGGTGAGCCCCAGCCCCACACCGAAGATCTGGCTTCCGGCGTGATAGTGGCGTGGCGCGATGATCATGAACAACGTCACGAAGCCGACGAGATGCATCAATGCGATGACGCCCAGCAGGACGCCGATCTCGATTCGGTCGCGGCGAGTCCAGCCCGACGACGCCAACGGAAACATCAGACCGCCTTCCGAGGATTGCGCGTCCTCATCCGCGATGTGACGAGAAGGTCTGACTTCCAGCGTCGAACGCTGGTCACAGTGGCGCGACCGCACCGGAATATGCACCGGTTTCCTCGTCGTCACATGACTACGCGAAAGACGCTATACGGGTCACCGCTGCATGTCGACGACGGGCCCGCCTAGCGTTGCAGCAGCCCGAAGACCTGTTTGGCGATCTGCAGCATCCAGCCGGTCACCCTCGGCCCGTGGTCGCGGCCCCAGTTCAGCTGGAAACTGACCACCCACGGCTGGCCGGTCCGGTCCACGGCATACCAGCTGAACGTCAGGTCCCCGGGCAGGCCACCGGCTTTGGCGCCGATGTACGGCCACACCCGGCGGTCCAAGTCGACGCCGGGCACCGCGGACATGATCTGCTTGACGGGAGCGGCCTTGCCGACCGCGCCGGCCTGCAGCGCCGCGTGCACCCGGCAGATGTCCTCGGCGCTGCCATACCATTCGGCGCCGAATTCTGATGCCGGCGTGTGCGCACGCGTCGGATCCGGTTGGTATACACGGGAATTAGCCTGCTGCAGCAACTGGGCGCGGGCCGCCGGATTGGCGGCCTGCTTCCACTGCTCACGCACATCCGGTTGTCCCCAGGCGACCGAGAACAACTCGTACATGGTCGGGAATGGTGTCATGCTGGCCGGGTCGTGATGGCCGGCCGCAACCAGTGCGTTCTCGACGGCGTGCGACCCCACCTTTCCGATCAGCAGGTCGGTGGCCATGTTGTCACTGGTGGCGATCATCTTCTCGGCGGCGGTACGGACCGAAATCTGCGCTCCCACCGGCAATTCCAATCCGGAACCGACCGCCTTGCCCTTGTCGGTGACGGTCAGCCGGTCATCCCAGGAAACCGTACCGTCCTTGACCGCCTGGGCCACGGCGTAGAGCACGTACAACTTGAAAATCGATGCCAGCGGCAGAGATTCGGCGGTGTTGGTGCCCGCGACGCGATCGCAGCGGCCGTCGTCGACTTTGGCGACTTGCCATGAGTACCGGGCGCCGGTCCGTGTCAACGTGGCGTCCACGTCGCGCCAGGAGGAGATGACGGGCGACTGCGTGGTGACGTCGAACCCGTCGACCAGCGTGTCATCGCCAGTGTGAATGCGGACGTTTTGGCGCGCGCCGTAGGACGTGATGAGCTGCAGCGTGGCCGCGCCGGCGCCGATCGCGACGCCGCCCACGGTGAAGGGACGATCCCACCAGAGTTCTTCCATCGAGTGCTCGACCGACTCCACGACGTCGGGTGCGGCCAGCGTACGCACTCCGACCGGTCCGATCGGCCAGTCCGAGTTGAGCATGTCGACGGTCTGCTTGGCCCGCAGACCGGGCGGCGTCCGGGTGTCTATTCGTATGCCGGGATCCGCGGCGTTCGCGGACGGAGTGGGTGGTGGGCTGCAACCCGGTGCCAGGGAGGTGACCAGCGTGGCGACGACACCCAGTGCCGCCGCGCGGTGCCGTCCCCGGCGCGGGCTATGCCTTCGAGCCAGAGCCGGCAACGTCCAGCACAACCTCGAATTCCAGCAGCGACGCCCCGGTCGCCACCGGGTTGGCCCGGTGGCCGGCGTGGGCCTCGATGGCGGGCCCGGTGGCCCATGCCTGGAAGGCTTCCTCGGATTCCCACTGGGTCACCACGAAGTAGCGGTCTTCGCCCTTGACCGGGCGAAGCAGCTGGAAGCCGAGGAAGCCGGGCGAGTTCTCGACGGCGTGCGCGCGGTGTGCGAACCGCTTCTCCAGCTCGGGGCCGGCGTCGGCAGGCACCTCGATTGCGTTGATCTTCACCACTGGCATGCCGTCAGGCTACCGTGCCCGGCATGACCGCCGACCTGCTGACCCGTCGCGGTGGGCGCGGCGAACCGGTGGTGCTGGTGCACGGGCTGATGGGACGCGGGACCACCTGGTCGCGTCAGCTGCCCTGGCTGACCGGGCTGGGCGCCGTGTACACCTACGACGCGCCGTGGCACCGGGGCCGCGACATCGCCGATCCGCACCCGATCAGCACCGAACGGTTCGTGGCGGATCTGGGCGACGCGGTGGCCGCCCTGGGCGGCCCGGCACGGTTGGTCGGCCATTCGATGGGCGCGCTGCACTCGTGGTGCCTGGCCGCCGAGCGGCCCGACCTAGTGTCGGCGCTGGTGGTCGAGGACATGGCGCCGGATTTCCGCGGCCGCACCACCGGGCCGTGGGAGCCGTGGCTGCATGCCCTGCCCGTCGAATTCGACTCTGCCGAAAAGGTATTCGCCGAATTCGGCGACATCGCCGGCCGGTACTTCCTGGAATCCTTCGACCGCACCGCGACCGGCTGGCGGCTGCATGGTCAAGTCGAACGCTGGATCGAGATCGCCGCCGAGTGGGGCACTCGCGACTACTGGGCGCAATGGCAAGCGGTGCGCGTGCCGGCGCTGCTGATCGAGGCCGGGAACTCGGTCACGCCGCCCGGCCAGATGCTTCAGATGAGCGAAACCGGCTATCGGACAAGCTATTTGCGGGTTCCGCAAGCCGGCCATCTGGTGCACGACGACGCGCCGGAGGTATACCGCGAAGCGGTGGAGTCCTTCTTACGGAGCGTCTCCCCCTAACGCGTACCGACCGTCAGACGTCTGTGTCACCAGGCCGTCGGCCAGCAGCGAATTCAGCGCGCGGTCGCGCTGCTCGTTGTTCGTCAGCCACGCCACGTCCAGCTGCGCACGAGTGACCGGAGAAGCGTTGTCCCGCAACACATCCAGTAGCCGGCCGCGGACCTGGCGGTCGGTGCCGGCGTAGGTTTGCGGGCGGCGTGCCGGCTCCTCGGCCGGTGGATGTCCGGCTTGCCGCCATCGGCACCGGGTAACCGGGCACAGTCCGCATTTTGGCGCCCGGGCGGTGCACACCGTCGCGCCCAGTTCCATCAGTGCCGCCGAAAACTGATGTGCCACCCCATTTTCCGGCAGCAGCGCGGCGACGTCGGCGTGATCGCGGGCCGCCGACGGCGTGCCGGCGTCGGCCCGACCGTGCAGGGCGCGGGCCACCACCCGTCGCACATTGGTGTCCACCACCGGCACCGGCTGGCGATAGGCGAAACACGCCACCGCCCGCGCCGTGTAGGCACCGACCCCGGGCAGTGTCATCAGGGTGTCGACGTCGTCGGGAACCACATCGCCGTAGTCGCGGGCGATCACGGTGGCGCACTCGTGCAGGCGTTTGGCCCGCCGCGGATAACCCAGCTTGCCCCAGGCGCGCAGCACGTCGGCGGGGCTTGCCGCCGCGGTCGCCGACGCCGTCGGCCAGCGCGCCACCCACTCCGTCCATATCGGCAGCACCCGGGCCACCGGCGTCTGCTGCAGCATGAACTCGCTGACCAGGATCTGCCACGGGCTGACGCCGGGATCGCGCCACGGCAGGTCGCGCCGCGATCGCTCGTACCACCTCAGGAGGTCCTCCGCCGCGACGATCATCGGCGCGTACGGCAGAATGTGCGCCATGCCGAATACCAATCCCATAACCGCGTGGAAGGCACTCAAAGAGGGTAACGAGCGCTTCGTCGCCGGCAAGCCCGAACATCCCAGCCAGAGCATCGAGCATCGGGCGAAACTGGCCGAGGGCCAAAAGCCCACCGCCGTGGTGTTCGGCTGCGGCGACAGCCGGGTGGCCGCCGAGATCATCTTCGACCAGGGCCTGGGCGACGTGTTCGTGGTGCGCACCGCGGGGCACGTGATCGACTCCGCGGTGCTGGGCTCGATTGAGTTCGCGGTGACGGTGCTCGACGTGCCGCTGATCGTGGTCCTGGGCCATGACAGCTGCGGCGCGGTGAAGGCGACGCTGTCCGCACTCGACGACGGTGTGCTGCCCGGCGGCTATGTGCGCGACCTGGTCGAGCGGGTGACGCCGTCCATCCTGCTGGGCCGCCGGGAGGGCATGAGCAGGGTCGACGAGTTCGAGGCGCGCCATGTTGTCGAGACCGGCGCGCAGCTGATGGCGCGGTCGACGGCCATCGCCGAGCGAGTCACCGCCGGCACGCTGGCGATCGTTGGAGTCACCTACCACCTTGCCGACGGGCGGGCGGTATTGCGCAACCACATCGGCGAGATCGGCGACGAGGCATCGTAGGGGTCAGCGTCCGAGTCCCAGGTACTGCGGGCAATAGGCGCTTTCGGCGGCGCTGACGACGAACTCTGCCTGGAAGAGCGACAGGTTCAGCGCGCTCATGACAGGACCCAGCGCTGGGGCCTTCGACCACTTGGGCAACGTGGTGGCCAGCCCCGAAACGTTGTCGCAAACGCCGCGACCCGCTGCGATCAGCTCTCCCGGATCTCCGGTAATGCCCTGATCGGCAAGGGCTTTCAGGAAGGTGCCATCGGCCGAGTCCGCGTATGCGACGGCTGTGGGTGTCAGCGCGATTGCCAGCACCGCCGCGAAGACGCACACGAATATCTTCACGGTCGGTTACGTTAATGAGCCAACCTCAGAACGGGCTGCAAGGTCGTTGTCAACCACCTTGGCTCAACCCGTGTAGCGCGGCGTGACGATGCCGTGGTCGTAGGCGTAGACGATGGCCGCCGCGCGGTCGCGCAGGTTGAGTTTGACGAAGATGCGGCCGATGTGGCTTTTGACAGTCAGCTCGGAAATGCATAGCTCGCCGGCGATTTCGGCGTTCGACCGGCCCTGCCCGACCAGCCGCAGCACGTCGCGCTCACGCGCAGTCAGTTCGGCGACGGCTTCGGGCCGGTGTTCACCGGCGACCCGCCGATAGGTGGATAACACTCGTGAAGTGACAGCCGGGTCGAGGTAGCTGTCGCCTTCTGCGACGGCCCGCACCGCGCGGATCAGCTCCTCGGCCGAGGAATCCTTGAGCACGAATCCCGACGCACCGGCCCGCAGCGCGCCGGAAAGCAGCTCGTCGTCGTTGAACGTGGTCAGCGCCAACACCGGTGGGGAATCGATGGCGGCGAGCCTGCGGGTGGCCTCGATTCCGTCGACCCGCTTCATCCGCAGATCCATCACCACCACGTCGGGGCGATGCTCGGCGACCGCGTCGCAAACCTCGTCGCCGTCAGCGCATTCGGCGACAATGACGAATCCGTCCTTGCGGCGCAGAATCCGGCGGAGACCGGACCTCACCAGATCCTGGTCGTCGACCAGCAAGACGGAAATCTCGGTGGTGTCCATGTCTACAGTGGACACCGTCGCGTTCGGGGGCTCGGGTCGGTCAACGGAATCTCGGCGCGCACCGACCACGCGTTGCCGGACGGCCCGGTGTCGATCACGCCGCCGACCAGCTCCACTCGTTGGCGCATGCCGGACAGCCCGCGACCGCCTTGGGATGCCAGCGCGGCGCCCACCGTCACCGGCACCGCGTTGACCACCGAAAGCGCCGCCGCGGATGGCGAAATCACCAGCTGCACCGTGACTTTCGATTCAGGCGCGTGTTTGGCGACGTTGGCCAGCGATTCCTGGGTGATCCGGTAGAGCGCCAACCCGACCGCCGCCGACACCCGGTCGGGGTTTCCCTCGGCGCGAAGTGTGACCGGCAGTCCGGCCTGGACGAAATCGTCGACGAGATCAGGGATGTCTGCGATTCCGGGCTCGGGGGCCATTTTTGCCGGGCCGGCATCGAGCAACCCGACCGTGCGGCGGATGTCGGCCATCGCCTGGCGGCCCAGCCGCTCGGCATCGGTCAGCGCGTCGACCGCATCGTCGATGTCGCGGTCTTGCTGCAGCGCGTGCCGCGCCCCTGTCACGTGAAGCAGTGTGACGGAAAGGGAATGGGCAATGACGTCGTGCACCTCGCGGGCGATCCGGCGCCGCTCGTCGGCCACGGCGTGCTCGGCCAGATCCGCTTGTAGTTCCTGTTGTTTGACCAGCAATTGGGCCTGGGTGCGCATTTGATGCCCCACAAGCCAACCGAGCGCGACGAAGCTCAGGTATAACGCGACACCATCCAGTCGGTGCGCCGCCGAGGCCGCAATGAGCGTTACCACACCCGACCCGAAGGAAAGTGCCCCCCATACCGTGGGAGCCAGCGACGCGACGCATCCCACCGTCAGCACCAGCATCAGCGGAGCAAAATCCGTTGTAACGGGTGTGGACGTCGTAAACAGCAGGATTGCGCCCGCCGCCCACCATGCCATCCAGACGAATGCCGGATTGAACCCCATGCCCCCCACGAGGAAAAGCACCAACGGTGAAAGGGCGACGAGCGTTGCGAGCGCGGCCGCCGGCAGATCGGCGCTGCTTCGTTGCAGGGTAGACGCAATCAAGACCAGCACCATGGCGGACTCGAATCTGACAACGAACGACCACGAATGGCCGACCGGGATCAGCTCACCCCGCCGTCGGATCAGATCGCGCACAAAATCGATCACGCGCCTCATCGGCCCATCGTAGAAGGGTTTGTGGCCGCGCACATCATGCTACGGACGGACCCTGACTCCGACTGCAGTAGGAGTCGGAAAACCGAACCCAGGCACGACGACGGGCGCGCGGCATTTCCCTAGCGTCACTGACATGACGTGGACACAACTGCACGAGCGAATGGCCTTCATGGCCGATCTGATCGACCGAGCCGCCGAAAACGCCGAGGCGGCAATGTATTTCAACGGTAATCTGCCCGACGTCGAGCGGCTTTTCGGCGGCGAGGAGGGTCTGCTGCTGGCGCTGCAGCAGCGCTGGATGACGGCGGTGACCGCACGGCTGGACAGCGACATCTCGGTCGAACAGGCCCGCGCCGAGATCGCCGCCGCCGAGCCGGGGCTGCGGGCACTGCTGGACGTGGCCGCGCAGCGGTCGCGACGGCTGCGGTCCCTACAGCGCGAGGAGCAAACCGTTGCGTGAACTGCTCGGCCGCGCCGCGCGTTTCACCAGCCGTCACGCGGTTCTGGTCGTGGTCTGCTGGGTTGTCGTGGCCGGACTGGCCAACGTATTGGTGCCGCAATTGGAGCGGGTGGTCGCGTCGCACTCCCGGTCGTTCATGCCGGCGTCAGCGGCGAGCCAGACCGCGGCCACGCGGGCGGCCGAACAGTTCGGCATCGTCCCCAGCAACAACATCAATTACGTTGTGCTGGAACGCGATCAGCCATTGCAACCGACAGATCGTCACTACTACGACGCCCTGGTGTCGGCGTTGCGATCCGACACCGCCCACGTCAACGCCGTCACCGACCTGTGGGCGGTACCGCTCACCGAATCGGCCGCGTTGAGCCATGACCGGCATGCTGCGAACGTGATGCTGCGCCTGTCGGGGATGCTGGGCACCTCGACGGCCGCCGACGCGGTCACCGCGGTCCGCCACACGGTAGCCCGGCTGGCGCCGCCCGAAGGTCTGCATGTCTACGTCACCGGGCCGGGCGCCACCATCTCCGACGAGTTCGCCGCCATCGACCGTCAGATGCTGCTGATCACTGCGGCCACAATCGCGGTGATCCTGGCCTTGCTGCTGATCGTCTACCGCTCACCGATCGCCGCTGCCATCCCGCTGATTACGGTGGGTCTGGCCCTGGCCGTGGCGCGCCCACTGGTGGCGGTGTTGGGGCAGCACGGCGCGGTCGAGGTGTCTCTGTTCTCGGTGGCGCTGATCGCGGCGATGCTGCTCGGTGCGGGAACCGACTACGCGATCTTCATGATCGGTCGCTACCACGAGGGCCGCAGACGCGGAATAGGCTGGGCGGCCGCGCTGGAGCAGGCGTACCGCGGCGTGGCGCCTGTCGTCGTGGGTTCCGCGCTGACGATGGCCGTCGCGTTGGCGTGCCTGAACCTGGCCAAAGTCGGAATGTTCCGCAGCGTCGGAATGCCTTGCGCGATAGGGATTTTAGCGGGGATGGTGGCAGCTCTTACGCTGACCCCGGCGTTGATCAGCCTGGCCGGGCGTCGTGGCCTGCTGGAACCCCGACCGTCGACGATCGCCCGCCGCTGGCGGCGGATCGGGGTGATCGTCGCGCGCTGGCCCGGACCGGTCTTGGTTGCCAGTGGCCTGGTTGTCCTCGTCTTGGCGTTGCCGGTGGTCGGGCTGCGGCCCTGCTGGAACGAACCCGCGGCCACCCCGGCTGGCGCCGATTCCAGCCGCGGGTATCAGGCGACCAACCGGCATTTCCCGGCGAACCAGTTGTTTCCCGATGTGGTGACCGTCGGGGCCGACCACGACCTGCGCAATCCCGCGGGCCTGATCGCCATCGAGCGGATCAGCCGCCAGGTCATGGCGATACCGGGTGTGCGGATGGTGCAATCGGCGAGCCGACCGGTCGGCACGGTGCCCGACGAGGCGACCCTGAGTCATCAGGCTGGCCTGCTCGGCGAGCGATTCGGCGCGGGCATCGATTCGCTGGTGCAACGGCTCCAGCGGGTGGGTGATCTGGACGCCATGTTGTCGCGGATGGCCGCGACGGTGGACCAGCTGGGCCGGGGCATGGCCGGCAGCGCCGCGGGTCTGGGCGAAATCAACTCGGGCGCCGACGATATGCGGGCCGGTTTGGACGGTTTGCAGACCAGCATCAGTACCGTGTCGGAGTACCTGGACCCGTTGCGCGGATTCGTCAGCAACACCGCCGACTGCCCGGCGAACCCGATTTGCTCGGTGGTGGCGCGCGTCGTCGAGCCCGTCGACGCCGTGGTCCATAGCTCGGCCGAATTATCAAGCGGGGCAGTCAAATTGACGTCAGGATCGGGCACGGCGACGGCGGGTTTGGCCGGGCTGCCACGGACCTTGCAGTCGATGCGCGACGTGCTCGGCCAGGCCCGGGCCGCCACCGGCGAGCTGCGGGAAACCATGGGGTCGCTCGGCCCGCAGGTGCGTGAGCTCACCGATTACCTGCGCGAGCTGGACGCCGGTTTCCGCAGCAGCGCCGCGGGCGGCTTCTACCTGCCGTCGCGCGCCCTCTCGGACCCGAGATACCGAGAAGTGTTGAAATACTTGATGTCTGCCGACGGACGCGCAACCTATCTGCTGGTCTACGGCGACCACAACGAGTGGGGGGCCGACGGCGCGCGGCGCGCCGAGCAGGTCCGCACCGCGGTCGCCGAAGCCACCAAGGAGGGCACGCTGACGCCTACGGAGGTGGACCTGGCCGGGGTCGGCCCGGTGACCAGCGATCTGCAGGTCTTCGTCGCCCACGACTTCCGGCTGCTGGTGGTGGCGACGCTGGCGCTGATCTTCTTGATCGTCGCGATGATGCTGCGCAGCCCGGTGGCGGCAGCGGCGGTGATGGGAACGGTCATCGTCTCGTATACCTCGGCGGTGGCGGTCAGCGGCCTGGTGTGCCGGTACCTGCTTGGTCAGGAAATGCATTGGGCGGTCGCGCCGATCGCGTTCATCGCGTTGGTGGCCGTCGGCGCCGATTACAACCTGTTGTTGGCGATGCGGATCCGCGAGGAGGTCCGCGCCGGTATCGGGACCGGCATCGTGCGTGCCTTCGCCGGCACCGGCGGGGTGGTGACGACAGCCGGCGTCGTCTTCGGGATCACGATGTTCGCCCTGATGGCCAGCACCGTGCAGCCCGTCGCGCAGACCGGGCTGACCGTCGGTGTCGGACTGCTGCTGGACACTTTGATCGTCCGGACGTTCCTGCTTCCCGCTCTGGTGGCGCTGCTGAATCGGTGGTTTTGGTGGCCCCGCCGGGTCACCGTCCACCGGACCAGCCTCGCGACACGCCGAGAACGGTCGCTCGTGTCAGTGTGACCTGGGCTTACGGTGTGAATGTGCTGGATCTGGAACCGCAAGGCCCGTTGCCGCCGGAGATCTACTGGCGGCGCAGGGGGCTTGCGCTGGGCATCGCGGTCGTCGTGATCGGAATAGTGGTCGCGACCATCGTCGCGATCATGAGCAGCAACGCGGGCGCCAAGACCACCGACAAGCCCAGTGCCGCGCCGCCGGCGAAGTCGCCGATTCAGCAGCCCCAGGTCGAGACGCCGGTGACGCCGCCGGCAGCGCAGAACCAAGCCCCCTCCGAGACGCCGACCGCGGCCGTTCAGCCGCCGCCGGTGCTCAAGGAGGGCGACGACTGCCCCGACTCGACGCTGGCCGTCAAGGGTCTGACCAACGCGCCCCAATACGTGATCGGCGACCAGCCGAAGTTCACCATGGTCGTCACGAACATCGGGCTGGTGGCCTGCAAACGCGACGTGGGTGCCGCGGTGCTGGCCGCCTACGTGTATTCGCTGGACAACAAGCGGCTGTGGTCCAACCTGGATTGCGCGCCGTCCAACGAGACGCTGGTGAAGACCTTTGCGCCGGGAGAACAGGTGACCACGGCGGTGACCTGGACCGGCATGGGGTCCGCGCCGCACTGCCCGCTACCGCGCCAGCCGATCGGACCGGGCACCTACAACCTCGTGGTGCAGCTGGGCAACCTGCGCTCGGCGCCGGTGCCGTTCATCCTGGCCGAGCCAGGACCGCCGGGCGCACCGGGTGCGCCGCCGCCCGGGACCCCGCCGCCGCCGGGCTTGCCCGCGCCCGGTGAGCTGGGCCCACCGCCCGGCCCGGCCGCTCCCGGCGGCAACTGAGTAGCTACCTGATCGGGTCGGCGATGGTCTCGGCCAGGTGCGAGAGCCCCTCGCGCACGTGCCGGGCCCACATCTCGCCGATGCCCTCCACCGACTGCAGGTCGCGGGCGCTGGCCGCCAGGAGCCCCTGCAGCGAGCCGAACTCGCGGACCAGCCGGTCGACGTGGGCGAACTGCAACCGCGGGATACCGGCCATCGCGCGGTAGCCGCGGGGGCTCATCGACGAGTCCTGGGCTTCGGCCGTGGACGGGTATCCGAAAACCTTTGCCAGCACGGTGAAGTCGAGAAGCTCGGTGTCCGAGAGGGCGTCCAGCTCGTCGAGTGTGGCGGTGACCTCGGCCACCGACAGCGGCTCGGGGTTGGCGTGGTAGTCGCGCACGATCAGCTCGCGCGCGGTGTCGTTACCGCCGAGCAGCTCCTCGAGCTGCAGCCGCAGCTGACGACCGTCGGTGCCCAGTTCGACGACGTCGTAGTCGATCACCAGGCCGATCCGCCGGACCAACTCCAGCCGCTGCACCACGGTCATCACCTCGCGCAGCGTGACGAAGTCTTCGATCTCCGCCCTGCAGAGTTGGCGGCTGACCTCGTCGAGCCGGATTTTGTAGCGCTCCAGGGTGGCGATGGCCTGGTTTGCCCGCGACAGGATGGTCGCCGAGTCGGCCAGCACGTGGCGCTCGCCGGCGACGTAGACGGTCACGATGTTCATCGAGTGGCTGACCGAGATCACCGGGTAGCCGGTCTGGATGGCGGCCCGCTCGGCGGAGCGATGCCGGGTGCCGGACTCGTCGGTGGGTATCGACGGGTCGGGCACCAGCTGCACGTTGGCGCGCAGGATGCGGCTGCCGTCGGTGGACAGCACGACGGCCCCGTCCATTTTGCACAGCTCGCGCAGCCGGGTCGGCGCGTAGCGGACGTCGAGGGAGAAGCCGCCGTCGCAGATGGCTTCCACGCTGTCGTCGTAGCCGAGCACGATCAGGGCACCAGTGCGGCCGCGCAGGATGCGCTCCAGGCCGTCGCGCAGGGCGGTGCCCGGCGCCAGCCAGCCGACGGCCTCACGCAGGGTGGGGCGCGCCGCCGGCACCACGCCGATTCTGGTCGCCTTGCTCGCAGTCATCACCAGCCATTGTGCTATGCGGGCGGCGGATCAAGCAGGCGCAGTGACGGTGGTGTGTTGCCGGCGTGGTCGACGATGTCGAGCATGTGGTGCAGCGCCGCCACGATGGTGGGCGCCTCCAGGACCCGCAAACCAGTCGGCGCCGCGCCGCATCCGGGCGGAATCAAGGCGGTGGTGAAGCCCTGCCGGACCGCTTCGGCCAGCCGGCGGTCCATCCCGGCGACCCGGCGCAGGTCGCCCGCCAACCCGACCTCGCCGATCATCACCGCCGTGGTGGGCAGCGGCAGGCTCGCGTAGGCCGAAGCCAATGCGGTGGCCACCGCCAGGTCGGTCGACGGGTCGGTCAACCGCATTCCGCCGACAGTGGAAAGGAAGGTGTCGTTGACCGAAATCCTCAGTCGTGCATGCTTTTCCAGCACTGCGATGATCATCGCGGCCCGGGCATGGTCGATGCCGCTGACGGCGCGCCGGGGACGGCCATCGGCCGGCGTGGCCAGCAGCGCCTGGACCTCGCCGACTAGCGGACGCTTGCCGTCGAGCGTCACCGTGATAGCGGTTCCCGGAACCGGGTGCGGCCGCTGATCCAGGAACAGGCCCGAAGGGTCGGTGACGCCGTCGATGCCGCCGTCGTGCAGGAGGAAGCAGCCGACTTCGTCGGCGGCGCCGAACCGGTTCTTGATCCCGCGAACCATGCGCAGCGCGGAGTTGCGGTCGCCCTCGAAGTGCAGCACCACGTCGACCAGGTGCTCCAGCGAGCGCGGCCCGGCGATGGCGCCGTCCTTGGTGACGTGGCCGACCAGGATCGTCGCCACCCCGGTGGTCTTGGCCGCGGACGTCAGCGCGGTGGTCACCGCGCGCACCTGGTTGACCCCGCCGGTGACACCGTCGGCCTCGGTGCTCGACATGGTCTGCACGGAGTCCACCACGACCAGCGTGGGCTGCACGACGTCGATGTGGCCGAGCACCGCGTGCAGGTCGGACTCGGCTGCCAGGAAAACCTCGTCGTGGCTGCAGGCGGTGCGGTCGGCGCGCATCCGGATCTGCCCGAGGGACTCCTCGCCGGACACGTACAACGCCCGGCGACCTGATTGCGCCCATTGGTGGGCGACCTGCAGCAGCAACGTCGACTTGCCTACCCCCGGGTCGCCCGCCAGCAACGTCACCGAGCCGGGCACCACACCGCCGCCGAGCACCCGGTCGAGCTCGTCAACTCCGGTGGGGCAGTGCCGGGCGCTACGCGGCTCGATCGAGCTGATCGGCACGGCCGCCGAGGCCGGCGCTACCGAGCGACGGGCATTGCCGCTGACGGCAGACAGCATCGCCACCTCGTCGACGGTGCCCCAGGTACCGCATTCCGCGCAGCGGCCCACCCACTTGGCGGTGACGTGGTGGCATTCCGAACAGCGGTATTGCGAACGCGCCTTGGCCACGGACCGACGGTATCCGCCGGGTACGACATCGGGGCCTAAGGATGCTGGGCCGGCACCGGTGTTTCGCTCTTGCGCGGGGCCAGTCCGGCCGAAATCGGCACCGGCACGCTGGTGCTGCCCGCCTTCTCGAAAATGAAGGTGAAGTTGTAGGTGAGGCCGTTGGTGATCGGCTTGGTCAACGCCACGGTCGCCTTCGCGGTGTGAGCGGGCTCGACGGCGTTGACGGCCTTGATGTTCTGACCGTCGGCGGTACCGACGAACAGCATCCCGGCCGACGGCAGCCGGGTGTCGCCGGACAGCGTCACGGTGCCGATGTCGGTGGTGATGGCGACCAGTTTGTCGGCGGTATCCGGCGATTGGTTGCTGACCACCGCTACCAGGTCCACCGACTGGCCCGGCCGCAGGAAGTCGCCCGTCTGCACCGCCTGGATGTGGACATTGCGCAGCGCGACGTCGTGGACCGCCGCCGAAGCGCCGTCGACGGCGGGGACCTGGGCGGCGGTCTGGGAGAGCTGGCCGCTGCCGCAGCCGGTGAACACGAGGCTGGCCGCCAGGGCGCCGGCGGCCAGGGCAGCGACGGTCGTCGAGCGGCGGTTGTCTAAGCGGTTCACTCAAAGCCTCCTGCTCGGCCTCGTCGCAGTTCGACTATGCAGAGTAGTAGGTCGGTTGGGTGGGCGGAAGCGCAGGGCGCTGGAGGTCGCTCGGGGCAGCGCAGTACGATCTTTCGGTGCGCTCTGCCGGGTTCCCAAAAGATCGGTGCCATGCACGAATTCAGCCTTCTGTCAACCCCCACTCTTCGCGTGCGGTGCCCCTGACCTGCACCGTTGTTCCGCGCGTGTCGAGGCGGCGTGTTAGGATTGAACCAACGAAAGGGGCTCGAACCAGATGATTTTCAAGGTCGGTGACACCGTTGTCTATCCACACCACGGTGCTGCGCTAATCGAGGCGATCGAAACCCGGACCATCAAAGGCGAACAAAAGGAATATCTCGTCTTGAAAGTGGCGCAGGGCGACCTCACAGTTCGAGTCCCTGCCGAGAACGCCGAGTACGTCGGCGTCCGCGATGTGGTTGGACAGGAAGGCCTCGACAAGGTGTTCCAGGTGCTGCGCGCACCGCACACCGAGGAGCCCACCAACTGGTCCCGCCGCTACAAGGCCAACCTGGAGAAACTTGCCTCCGGCGACGTCAACAAGGTCGCCGAGGTCGTGCGTGACCTGTGGCGCCGCGACCAGGAGCGCGGCCTGTCCGCCGGCGAGAAGCGCATGCTGGCCAAGGCGCGGCAGATCCTGGTCGGAGAGCTGGCCCTGGCTGAAAGCACCGATGACGCCAAGGCGGAGACCATCCTCGACGAGGTTTTGGCCGCAGCCTCCTGACTGTGACGGGCACGGTCGCGGTAGTCCCGGCCGCTGGATCGGGTGAGCGGCTGGCCGCGGGTGTTCCCAAAGCGTTCTTTCACCTCGACGGGCGAACCCTCGTCGAACGGGCCGTCACCGGCCTGCTGGAATCCGGAGTGGTCGATCGCGTGGTGGTGGCGGTGCCTGCGGATCGCACCGACCAGGGCAAGCTGATCCTGGGTCACGTCGCGACGATCGTGGCCGGCGGGGCCAACCGCAGCGAGTCGGTCGCGCGAGCATTGGCGGCCGCCGGCGAACCGGAGTTTGTGCTGGTCCATGACGCTGCGCGGGCCTTGACGCCCCCGCAGCTGGTTGTCCGCGTGGTCGAGGCGCTGCGGTCCGGTCACTCGGCCGTCGTGCCCGCCCTGCCGGTGCCCGACACCATCAAGGCCGTCGACGCCAACGGGGTGGTTCTGGGTACGCCGGAGCGGGCCGGTCTGCGGGCGGTGCAGACCCCGCAGGGGTTTGCCACCGAACTGCTGCAGCGTGCTTACGAGCGGGCTGCAACGGCTGATTTCACCGACGACGCGTCGATGGTCGAGCACATCGGTGGGCAGGTCTACGTGGTCGACGGCGACCCGCTGGCTTTCAAGATCACCACCCGGCTGGACCTCCTGTTGGCGCAAGCGATCGTCAACCAATGAACGTCCGGATCGGTCTGGGCACCGACGTGCACCCGATCGAGCGGGGGCGGCCATGTTGGCTGCTCGGCCTGTTTTTCCCCGACGCTGACGGCTGCGCCGGACACTCCGACGGCGACGTCGCCGCGCACGCGCTGTGCGACGCGCTGTTGTCCGCAGCCGGGCTCGGCGATATCGGCAGCGTGTTCGGTGTCGACGAGCCCCGGTGGGCCGGCGTCAGCGGGGCCGACATGCTGCGCCACGTCGCCGATCTCATCGGGTCCGGCGGGTGGCGCCTGGGCAACGCCGCCGTCCAGGTCATCGGAAACCGTCCGAAAGTCGGCCCGCGCCGCGCCGAGGCGCAGGAGCTGCTGTCCGGGTTGCTGGGCGCGCCCGTGTCGGTGTCGGCCACCACGACCGACGGCCTGGGCCTCACCGGCCGCGGCGAGGGACTGGCGGCCATAGCAACGGCGCTCCTGGTCCGGCGGTGACCGCAAGCGCGGCGAAGCCGGGCGCAGCGGGTCGCCGCCAGCAACCTTGCGGCCGGTAAGCTGGCACGTCGTGACCGATCGCGCCCAGCTGCGGCTACACGACACGGCTACCGGCGCCGTGCGTGATTTCGTCCCGGTGCGGCCGGGCCACGTCTCCATCTATCTGTGCGGCGCCACCGTGCAGGGCCTGCCGCACATCGGCCATGTCCGCAGCGGGGTGGCCTTCGACATCTTGCGTCGCTGGCTGATGGCCCGCGGCTACGACGTCGCGTTCATCCGCAACGTCACCGACATCGACGACAAGATCCTCAACAAGGCCGCCGCCGCCGGCCGGCCGTGGTGGGAATGGGCGGCCACCTACGAACGGGCGTTCACCTCCGCCTACGACGCGCTGGGCGTCTTGCCGCCGTCGGCCGAGCCGCGCGCCACCGGGCACATCACCCAGATGATCGAGCTGATCGAGCGGCTGATCTGCACCGGCCACGCCTACCCCGGCAACGGCGACGTGTACTTCGACGTGCTGAGCTACCCCGAGTACGGGCAGCTCTCCGGGCACCGGATCGACGACGTCCACCAGGGCGAGGGCGTGGCCAGCGGCAAGCGCGACCAACGCGACTTCACACTGTGGAAGGGCGCCAAGCCCGGCGAGCCGTCCTGGCCCACCCCGTGGGGGCGGGGGCGGCCCGGCTGGCATTTGGAATGCTCGGCAATGGCCCGCACCTACCTCGGCCCGGAGTTCGACATCCATTGCGGCGGAATGGATTTGGTATTCCCGCATCATGAGAACGAGATCGCGCAGAGCTGCGCGGCCGGCGACCGGTTTGCCCGCTACTGGTTGCACAACGGCTGGGTCACGATGGGCGGCGAGAAGATGAGCAAGTCGCTGGGCAACGTGCTGGCCATCCCGGCGATGCTGGAGCGGGTGCGGGCCGCCGAGCTGCGTTACTACCTCGGCAGCGCCCACTACCGCTCGATGCTGGAATTCTCCGAGACCGCCCTGCAGGACGCGGTCAAGGCCTACCTCGGCATAGAGGACTTCCTGCACCGGGTGCGCAACCGGGTTGGTGCCGTCGTGCCCGGGCAGTGGACCCCGCGGTTCGCCGAAGCACTCGACGACGATCTTGCGGTGCCGATCGCGCTGGCCGAAGTGCACCATGCGCGCGCGGAGGGCAACCGGGCGCTCGACGCCGGTGACCACGAAGGCGCGCTGGCCCATGCCGCCGCGATCCGGGCGATGATGGGCGTCCTGGGCTGCGACCCGCTCGACGAGCGGTGGGAATCCCACGACGAGGCCTCGGCCGCGCTGGCCGCCCTCGACGTGCTGGTGCGCTCCGAGCTGGAACGCCGCGAGAAGGCCCGCGAGCAGCGCGACTGGGCACTGGCCGACGAGATCCGCAACCGGCTCAAGGACGCCGGCATCGAGGTCACCGACACCGCCGACGGACCGCAGTGGTCACTGGGGGCCGAAACTGATGCCCGGTAATTCGCGGCGCCGCGGCGCGGTCCGCAAACCCGGCACCAAGAAGGGTCCGACCGTCGGCTCGGGGGGCGTGCGCCGGCGGGGGCTGGAGGGCCGGGGCGCGACGCCGCCGGCACACATGCGGCCCAACCATCCGGCCGCCAAGCGCGCCGCCAAGCAACGTCCGCATCGGCCGGCCAAACACACCCGGGACGAGGTCGAGACGGTGCTCGGCCGCAACCCCGTCCTGGAATGCCTGCGGGCCGGTGTGCCGGCCACCGCGCTCTACGTTGCGCTCGGTGCTCAGGCAGACGAGCGGCTCACCGAATCCGTCACCCGCGCAGCCGATTCCGGTATTGCGATCCTCGAGGTGCCGCGCGCAGACCTGGACCGGATGACCACCAACGGCCTGCACCAGGGCATCGCGCTGCAGGTTCCGCCGTACGACTATGCCCATCCCGACGACCTGCTTGCGGCGGCGATGGAATCCCAGCCCGCACTGCTGGTTGCGCTGGACAACATCTCCGACCCGCGCAACCTGGGTGCGATCGTGCGGTCGGTGGCCGCGTTCGCCGGTCATGGCGTGCTGATCCCGCAGCGGCGCTCGGCCTCGGTGACGGCGGTGGCGTGGCGGACCAGCGCGGGCGCGGCTGCCCGGGTCCCCATTGCGCGGGCAACCAATCTGACTCGCACGCTCAAGGATTGGGCCGATCGCGGTGTGCAGCTGGTCGGGTTGGACGCCGACGGCGACACCACACTCGACGACCTCGACGGCACTGGCCCGGTGGCCGTGGTGGTCGGATCGGAAGGCAAGGGGCTCTCCCGGCTGGTACGGGAGAACTGCGACGCGGTGGTGTCGATCCCGATGGCCGGACCCGCCGAGTCGCTGAATGCCTCGGTGGCGGCCGGGGTGGTGCTCGCCGAAATCGCGCGCCAGCGCAGGGGGTAGCTTCCTCTGAGCGAGCAGACGCAAAGTTCCCCGACACGCCGAGGATTTCGGGCCTTTTGTGTCTGCTCGGCAAGACTGGTGCTGGCCGTCGGTCTTCTCGGTCCGGCGCCGACGGCGGCCGCACAACAACCGGACTTCGACGTGGTGGCGCACCGCGGTGGCGCCGCTGCGCTCGAAATCGGGGTCAGCACTTTGGAATTCGACATCGGTATTACCAAAGACCACCAACCCGTGGTATGGCACGACCAAGACCTGCAGCTGCAGAAGTGCACCGACACCGGGCCCGCGTCGGCCGCCGACCCGCAGTACCCGTACGTCGGAAAGCTGGTGCACGAGCTCACGCTGGCGCAGATCCGCACACTTGACTGCGGCGACCGGATCGCGACGTTGCCGGAGATCTTCGCGCTGAGCGACTCCTATCGCGCCGACGTCCGCTACGACATCGAAACCAAGGTGGATCCCGAGCAGCCGACCGCAACGGCCAGCCCGCAGGAGTTCGTCGACGTGATCGTTGCCGCGGTCCGGGCGGCCGGCAAGACCGACCGTGTCGAGATACAAAGCTTCGACTGGCGAACGCTGCCGATGGTGCGGCAGGCGGAACCGTCGATTCCGGTGGTAGCGCTGTGGAATCAGGCGACGTGGCAACCGGATTCGCCGTGGCTGGCCGGGATCAACCCCGCCGTCGTCGGTGATCCGGTGATCGCCGCCAGGATGATCGGCGCAAGCATCGTCTCGCCCGCCTACTCGCTGGTCGACAAGCCGTTTGTCGACCGGGCACATGCGTTGGGGCTCAAGGTGCTTCCGTGGACCATCAACGACACCGCGACCATGCGCCAGCAGATCGACGACGGCGTCGACGGCATCATCACCGACGATCCCGCGGCCCTGCGTGCGGTGATGGCCGACCTCGGTATGCCGCTGCCGCCCAGCTACTGACCACCGAGCAGCCGCACGCTGGCCCACAGCGCCAGCACCGCGGCGACCAGCGCGGTGGGCACCGTGCACAGCCCGAGCCGGGTGTATTCGCCGACACTGGCCGGAACATCATGGCGGCGTAATACCCTGCGCCACAGCAGGTTCGACAGTGAGCCGACGTAAGTCAGGTTGGGTCCGATGTTCACTCCGATCAGTACCGCCAGAATGGCCGCCGGTCCACTGCTCGCGGCGAGCGGCACCAGCACCAGCGTCGCGGGCAGATTGTTGACAATGTTTGCCAGCACCGCGGCAACGGCTGCTATGCCCAGCAGCGCGGGCAGACTCGAACCCGTCGGCAGCACGGCCCGCATTCCGTCGGCGAACCCGTTGAGCATGACGGCCTGCACCACGACGCCGAGCGCCAGAACGAACAACAGGAACGGCATGTTGACCGCGCGCACGATCTCCACCACCGAGGTGTGTCGGCGAGCGAGGCTGCGCACGGCCAGTGCCAGCGCGCCAGCCAGCGCCGCCCAGGCCGGTGCCACGCCGGCAGCCTCGGCGATCGCAAACCCGGCCAGCGTCAGCGCGACCACCACCAGCACGAACACCGGTGGCCGGGCCGGCGGCCCGACTTCCTGCCGCTCCGGAACCACGCTGAGATCACGCCTGAAAAACCACCGGAAGACGACGTACACGGTGGTCACCGCGGCCAGCCAGGGCAGCGCCATCAGCACAGTGAACTTGGTGAACGACAGGTCGGCGACGTGGAAGGCGAGCAGGTTGGTCAAATTCGACACCGGAAGCAGCAGCGAGGCGGCATTGGCCAAATGCGCACTGGCATAAGCATGTGGGCGCACCGGCGCCCGTAGCCACCGGACCGTGGCGAGGACCACCGGTGTCAACAGGACGACGGTGGCGTCCAGGCTCAGCGCGGCGGTGATCACGGCGGCGATCACGAAAACCTGCCGCAGCAGCCGTTGCGGCCCGAACCGGGAGTGCGCGATCGCCGCGCCTGCCGCTTCGAACAGTCCCTCGTCGTCGCACAGCTTGGCCAGCACCAGCACCGCGCCCAGGAACGCGACCACCCGCGCCAGGCTCGCCACTTCGGCCACGGCCTGATGCACCGAGATCGCACCGACGCCGAGCAGGACGACGACGGCGGGGACCGCGGCAAACGCCTCCGGCCAGCCCCGCGGCCGGGCGACCGCGAACCCCAGCACGACAGCAAGAAGCAGCAGCGCGAGAAATAGGGCCAATGTTCTTCAGTTCCAAGGATCTTCGCGTCGCCACACCGTCGGCATATCCAGTTTGATTCCGTCCTGCGCGGCCAGCCGGTCGAGGACACGCATCGAAGCGTCCAGATCGTCGCCGGCATAGGGCAACGCCCGCAACGGTTTCGACAGCGGGCGGAAGAAGTCGTCCCAGTGTATCGGCACCACTCGGCGCGCACCCACCGCACGCACGGTCTCGGCCCAGTAGTCAGCGAGGTAGTTTTCCGGCTGCAGGCCAAGCTGTCCCACGCCGAGGTAGGCGACGTCGGCGCGCTGCCCGGATAGCGCGCCCGTGACGAAACCGGCGCTGCCCTGGATCAAGCAGCGCCGGCCCGACGGTCGATGGTGCACGATCGCCGACCAGGCCTCGCCGCACCGGTAGGCCGACGCCTTCACCGGCGGGACCACCGGCGCGGTGATCGCGCCGGGAAACCGATCGGGCGGGCAGTGATGCGACTCGATCAACGTCACCTCGAAGGCGCCCAACACAATTGGCGCACCGGACGCCGCCACAACTATGCGGTCGGCGGGGAGGCCGTAGCCGCGGCCCACGTTGGAGGCCGATTCGCCGCCGACCAACAGCGCGCCGGTGCGGTCGGCCACCAACGCGGAATCCAGCGCGTGGTCGATGTGTGTGTGCACCGGGATCACGGCCTCCAGTCGCGAGACCTTGGCGCGGGCCAGGCAGCCGTCGACCCGGGCCGGCGAGGGAGCTACCTTGCGCAACGCGACCCTTGCCAGGCTCGGGCGGGAGAAGTAGCCGTCGGTCATCAGCGCCGACGACCCGTCGTCGAGCAGCAGCGTGGATACTCCCATCCACGTCACCGCCAGCGGCGTACCGGAATCCGCGGCCGGCACGGTGAAGCGGTGCGCGTACCGGGCGATGTCGGGGCGACCGGGCCGCAGCCACATCAGCTGAACGCCTTCAGGTCGATACCTTCGGCGTCGAGCCGATCGCGCACCGCCTCGGCGATCTGTACCGCTGCCGGTGAATCACCGTGTACGCAAACAGATTCCACGCTTATGGAGATCATCGAGCCGTCGACGGCGGTGACGGAGCCGTTGGTCACCATACCCACCACCCGTTCGGCGATCGCCGCCGGATCGTGCAGCACCGCGCCGGGCTCGCGTCGGGACACCAGCCGGCCGTCCGGCCGGTAAGCGCGATCCGCGAACGCCTCCGGCACGGCGCGAAGCCCGCGTTGACGGGCCTCGTCGAAAAACACCGAACCCGCCAGCCCCAGCACCGGCAATCCGGGGTCCACCGAGCGCACCGCCTCGGCGACCGCGGCGGCCTGCTCGCGGTTGGTGACGATCGTGTTGTACAGCGCGCCATGGGGTTTGACGTAGGACACCGCCGAGCCGGCGGCCTGTGCCAGCCCCTGCAGGGCGCCGATCTGGTAGACGACGTCGGCGAGCAGGTCGTCGGCGGTGACGTCGATGAAGCGTCTGCCGAAGCCGGCCAGATCGCGGTAGCTCACCTGCGCGCCGATGCGCACATTCCGTTCGGCCGCGGTGCGGCAGACCCGCAACAGCCCGGCCGGGTCGCCCGCGTGAAAGCCGCACGCCACGTTGGCGCTGGTGACAATGCCGAGCATGGCGTCGTCGTCACCGAGGCGCCAGACGCCGAAGCCCTCACCCAGGTCGGCGTTGAGATCCACGGCGGAGGCCACGTCGCTAGCTTAGGGCTGTGGAGAGCACGCGTGCCGAGGTCTTGATCACCGCGACCGAGTTGGCGAAGCAGCTCGACGAGGGTCAACCGGTGACGATTCTCGATGTGCGCTGGCAGCTCAGCGAGCCCGACGGACGTGCCGCCTACCGGCAGGCCCACCTGCCGGGCGCGGTGTACGTGTCGCTGGAGGACGAGCTGACCGATCATGCGGTCACCGGCCGGGGCCGCCATCCGCTGCCGTCCGGCCGCAGCGTGGAGGCGGCCGCGCGACGGTGGGGCGTCCGTCGAGGTGTGCCGGTGGTGGCCTACGACGACTGGAATCGGGCCGGTTCGGCGCGGGCCTGGTGGGTGTTGACGGCGGCGGGGCTCGACGACGTCCGCATCCTCGACGGCGGCTTGAGTGCATGGGTCGCGGCCGGCGGCGCGCTCGAGGCCCGCAGTGTCACACCCGAGCCTTCAGACGTCACGGTGTCGCACAGTGACCTGTACGCCGGAGCCCGGCGCACGCTGACGGCAGAGCAGGTAGCCGCCGTGGGCGTGCTGCTCGACGCGCGAGCACCCGAACGCTTTCGCGGTGATGTCGAGCCAGTCGACCCGGTCGCCGGCCACATCCCGGGTGCCACCAACGTGCCGAGCACCAGCCTGCTGGCCGGCGATGGAACTTTCCTGCCCGACGACGAGCTGGCCCGGCTGTTCGCCGGACATGACGCAGACACCGGCGCCTACTGCGGCTCAGGGATCACTGCCTCGGTGCTCGTCGCGGCGCTGGCCGCCGTCGGGGTGGACGCGGCGTTGTTTCCCGGCTCGTGGTCGGAGTGGATTTCGGATCCCGCGCGGCCGGTAGCCCGTGGCGAGCGAACCTGACCCGGTAGCGTCACGGGACATGAGTCCCACGCCGCGACGGCGGGCGACCCTGGCATCGCTCGCCGCTGAGCTCAAGGTGTCGCGGACCACCATCTCGAACGCTTACAACCGGCCCGACCAACTGTCGCCCGAACTGCGGGAGCGGGTGCTGGCCGCCGCGAAACGGCTGGGGTATCCGGGCCCCGATCCGGTGGCGAGGTCACTACGTACCCGCAAGGCCGGCGCGGTCGGTCTGGTCAGCACCGAACCGCTGACTTATTCGTTCAGCGACCCCGCAGCGCTGGATTTCGTTGCGGGACTGGCACAGTCGTGTGAGGAACGGGGTCAGGGGCTGATGCTGATTGCCGTCGGGCCGAGCCGGACGGTGGCCAAGGGCTCCGAGTCGGTGCTCGCGGCGGGCGTCGACGGCTTCGTCGTGTACTCGGTGTCCGACGACGACCCCTACTTGCAGGTCGCGCTGCAGCGACGGCTGCCGGTCGTCGTGGTCGACCAGCCCAAAGACGTTCCGGGCACGTCGCGGGTCGGGATCGACGACCGGGCGGCGATGCGCGAACTCGCCGACCACGTACTGGGCTTGGGCCATCGGCAGATTGGGCTGCTGAGCATGCGGCTACGGCGGGACCGCCGCGAAGGGGTGGTCAACGTGGGCCGGCTGAGGTCTGCCACGTTCCAGGTGCAAGCCGAGCGCATTCACGGCGTGCGTGATGCGATGACGGCGACCGGACTGGACCCGGACTCGCTGACTGTCGTCGAAAGCTACGAGCACACGCCGACGTCGGGCGGCGTCGCCGCCGAGATCGCGCTGCAGGCGAACCCGCGGATTACAGCGCTGATGTGCACGGCCGACGTGCTCGCTCTGTCGGCGATGGACTACTTGCGCGGCCGGGGCATCTATGTGCCGGGTCAGATGACGGTCACCGGCTTCGACGGCGTGCCCGACGCACGCCGCCGCGGACTGACCACGGTCGCACAGCCGAGCCTGCACAAGGGCCGTCGCGCCGGTGAGCTCTTGCGCGGCGATATAACCCACCCGTCGGTCGAACTGCTGGAAACCACGCTGGTCCGAGGACGCACGGCCGGTCCGCCGGGCTAGCCGCCGCAGCTAAATCTTCGGGTGCTCCTGGTCGCCGATCAGCAGCCGCACCGCCAGGTCCAGCCGCTTGCTCACGTCGGTCGCCGATGCGCGACGGGTCAGCCAGGCGAGCAGGTTGGAGGTCCACACATTCGAGAGCACCCGGGCGATGTGGTACTCCTCCTCGGTCGGTTCGCCTTCGGCCATCGCCCGGGCGAACATCGAGTCGATGACCTTCTCGACGTGGTCGACCTCGCCGGCCGCGGACGCGTCGGCAAACACGTACGCACGGGTCATGGCCTCGGTCAGCAGCGGATTGCGCTGCATGGCGCGGTTGAGCCTGTTGATCATGAAGTTCAGCCGCTGATACGGCGTTCCGCCGGTCAGCGTGGACCGGTCGGTCTTGGCGTCGATGCGCTCGAACTCCCGGCCCAGCGCCGAGACCAGCAAATGCACCTTCGACGGGAAATAGCGGTACAGCGTGCCGACCGCGACGTCCGCCCGGTCTGCCACCGCGCGCATCTGAACCGCCTCATAGCCGCCCTTGGAGGCAATCGCCATCGTCGCGTCCAGGATGCGTTTGCGACGCTCCCGCTGCGCCTCGGACCCGAGCTCGGACTCGGCCAAAACCGCCACGTTCATGACCTCGCGGGGCTGTGCATCCCCGGGGCGGCCCGAATTGGCGTTCGCTGGCGACGACATGTGACGGGCAGCTCCTTCTGTTGCGTTCCCGCTCAAACGATACGCACGCAGAGCGCGAATTTCCCATCTCGCTGCAACGCGGACACCGGAGCGTCCTGCTGCGATGGCGTTCGACTTGACGGCCGATCGCTGGCACTATTAGAACACGTTCTAGTCGACCGAGGAGCCTCAACGTGCCAGCCACCATCACCGACGAACAGTTCGCGGCGCGTGAGTTGGTGCGCGATTGGGCCGGCGGCGCAGGAACGACGGCCGCGGTCCGCGACATCGAGCAGGGCAAGCCCGAGGCCTGGCGGACCGTGTACGACGGCCTGGCCGGGCTCGGGCTGTTCGGTGTGGCGGTTCCGGAGGACTGCGGCGGCGCGGGCGGCAGCATCGACGATCTGTGCGCCATGGTCGACGAGGCGGCAAAGGCGCTGGTTCCCGGCCCGGTTGCGACGACGGCGCTGGCCACACTGGTGGTGACCGACCCGCAACTGCGCGGCGCGCTGGCGTCCGGTGACCGCGTCGCCGGGGTGGCGCTGGTCGGCGACGTGGACTTCGACGGCTCGCGGGCGTCGGGCAGCCTGCCGTGGGTGCTGGGGGCCGACGCCCAGGGCCTGTTGCTGCTGCCGGCCGGCGACACGTGGCTGCTCGTCGACGCCACCGCAGACGGCGTGACGGTCGAGCCCCTGCAGGCCACCGACTTCTCCCGGCCGCTGGCGCGGGTGGTGCTGACGTCGGCGCCGGCCACCGTGCTCGACGCCCCGCAGCTGGAGGACCTGGCCGCGACGGTACTGGCTGCCGAGACGGCCGGGGTGGCGCGGTGGGCGCTGGAGAGCGCTGTCGCTTACGCCAAGGTCCGCGAGCAGTTCGGTAAGCCGATCGGCAGTTTCCAGGCCGTCAAGCACCTCTGCGCCGAGATGCTGTTGCGGGCTGAGCAGGCATCCGTCGCAGCTGCCGACGCCGCCCGCGCCGCCAGCGAAGTCGGCGACCAGCAGCTGTCCATCGCCGCCGCGGTCGCCGCCGCCACCGGTATCCAGGCCGCCAAGGCCAACGTCAAAGACTGCATCCAGGTGCTCGGCGGCATCGGCATCACCTGGGAACACGACGCGCATCTGTACCTGCGCCGCGCCTACGGCATCGGGCAGTTTCTCGGTGGCGGGTCACGCTGGCTGCGCCGCGTTGCGGCGTTGACGCAGCAGGGAATTCGGCGCGAACTGCACATCGACCTGGATTCCGTCGCGCATTTACGACCGGAGATCAGCGCCGCGGTCGGAAAGATCGCCGCGCTGCCCGTCGAAAAGCGGCAGGCGGCGCTGGCCGAGGCGGGACTGCAGGCGCCGCACTGGCCGAAGCCTTACGGGCGCAACGCGTCTCCCGCCGAGCAGTTGCTGATCGATCAGGAGCTGGCCGCGGCCGGGGTGGAGCGGCCGGATCTGGTGATCGGCTGGTGGGCTGCGCCCACCATCCTCGAACACGGCACACCGGCCCAGATCGAGCAGTTCATTCCGGCCACCCTGCGCGGTGAAATTCTTTGGTGCCAACTGTTTTCCGAGCCGGGCGCCGGCTCGGATCTGGCGTCGCTGCGAACCAAGGCCGTCCGCGTCGACGGCGGCTGGAAGCTGACCGGGCAGAAGGTGTGGACGTCGGCGGCGCACAAGGCGCAGTGGGGCGTCTGTCTTGCGCGTACCGATCCCGACGCCCCGAAACACAAAGGCATCACCTACTTCCTGGTCGACATGTCCTCGCCCGGCATCGAGATCCGGCCGCTGCGCGAGATCACCGGCGACGACCTGTTCAACGAGGTCTTCCTCGACGACGTGTTCGTGCCCGACGACATGGTGGTCGGCGCGGTTAACGACGGCTGGCGGCTGGCGCGCACCACGTTGGCCAACGAGCGGGTCGCGATGGCTCACGGCACCGCGCTGGGCAATCCGATGGAAGAGCTGCTTCGCACGGTCGCCGCGCTTGATCTCGATCCCGCCGAGCAGGACCGGCTCGGCGCGTTGATCCTGTCGGCTCAAGTCGGCTCGCTGCTAGACCAGCGCATTGCCCAATTGGCTGTGGGCGGTCAGGACCCCGGCGCAGAATCGAGCGCCCGCAAGCTGATTGGGGTCCGCTACCGTCAGGCGCTGTCCGAATTCCGGATGGAGCTGTCCGACGGAGGCGGGCTGGTCGAGAACAAGACGGTGCACGACTTCCTCAACACCCGCTGCCTGACGATCGCCGGCGGGACCGAGCAGATCCTGTTGACTGTGGCCGCCGAACGGCTGCTCGGCCTGCCGCGCGGCTAGCGGTCAATCAGGGCATGCCAGCTATTACGGCGAGGCGCGGTTAGTGCCCGCGAGATTGCTGCCAGGGTCGTGATTCGTGCGGGATCACGACCCTGAGCGACGTTTCGCGACTCAGGAAAACGTGGTCTGCGCGCAGGTGCTGGGCGAGGTGAGGTTGACCCCGCTGTAGACCACCTGGATGTGCGTGCAGACGATGACGCTCACGTCGGTCTTCGGTTGCCCGTTGTGCCAGTCGGTCGAGTCGATCCGACCGCTGCTCTGGTATTTCTCCGGCGGGCCCTCACCCATGTAGATGTCGGTCATCACGTCGGTGCCGCCCTGCTTCATGATCCGCTCGTACTGACCGTCGGCATGCACGTCGAGGTAGGCCATCCGGTTCGGCGAGCGGAATTCGGTGCTTTGGCGCGCCCAGAGATCGGACGGGAATCCGGTCACCCCGTCGGGCGTCCGCAAGTCGGCCCCGACGGTGAAGTCGCAGCTGCCGGTCGGCTTATGGCAGTCGAGCAGGACGCGCGTCTCCAGCTGGGTCGCCTCGTCGACCGGCATCAACGTGGTCGCGGTATTGCTCGCCGCCGACGACGGGGACGCCAACGCCAACGCCGCCACGAGACCCGTCAGTGCCACACCCAGCCGCTTGATCACCACAAGAACCTAACGCTCGCGGCTATTCGTCATAAGTGACTTCGACCGAATCGGTCTCCGGGTGCGACTGGCACGCCAGGATCAGGCCCTCGTCGAGGTCCTGCTGCTCGAGGACGTCGTTGACCTCCATGGTCACCTTGCCCTTGCGCAGGGTGCACGCACACGCGCCGCAGTGGCCCTCGCGGCAGGAGAACGGCGCGTCGAGGCCGGCGTCCAGCAGCACGTCGAGCAGCTTGGCGCCGCGCGGCCATGACACCGTGTGGGTTTCGCCGTCGAGCTGCACCACCGCGGTAGCCGGTGGCTCGTCGCCGGAGTCTTCGACCTTCACCGCGGCGAACGGATCGGACTCCAGTGACTTGAACACTTCGAGATGTACTTGGGCCGCAGGCACTTTCAGCGCATCCAAGGCCTCCCGTGCGGCCTGCATGAACGGCCCGGGCCCGCAGATGAACGCCTGCCGGTCGGTGTAGGGGCCGGCCAGCTGCGCCAACGCGGTAGCGCTCGGCAGCCCCTGCAGCGACTCCAGCCAGTGCACGACCGTCAGGCGGTCGGGGTACTTGGCGGCGAGCTCGCGCAGCGCGTCGCCGAAGATCACCGAACGATCGTCACGGTTGGCGTACAGCAACACCACTTGTCCGCTGCCCTCCGACAGCGCCGACTTGCAGATCGACATGATCGGGGTGATCCCGCTGCCGCCGGCGATCAGCAGGAAGTCGTCGTCGAGGGTCTTGGGCACAAAGTTGCCCGACGGCGCCAGCACGTGGATCCGCATGCCCGCGTGGGCGTGGTCGCAGATCCAGTTCGACGCGTAGCCGTCCCTGTCCCGCTTGACGGTGACGGTCAGCGCGTCGTCGGTGAACGGCGAGCTGCACAGCGAATAGCAGCGGGCCACCGAGCCGGTGCGTTCGCTGGGGATGCGCAGCGTCAGGAACTGGCCGGGCGCGTAACGCAGCCGGTCGGCCGGAATATCTGCGCCGTCCGGAACGGCGAACACCAAAGACCGCGCGTCGTCGGTCTCGGCGACGACGTCGGCGACCTGCAGCTCCAGGACGTGGCTGCCGAGCGGCTCGTCGGGAACGATGTCCGTCACCACCCGGCCCTTCCTCCCGTCATAACTAGAACAGGTTACAGAAAACCCACTAGGTAGCGCTACCTGCCGCAGGAATACCCTGCTCGACACAAATCGGAACGTGTTCTAGTCTTGCTGCTATGTCAGCCTCTATTCAACAGCGTGACGCGCAGGCGGTCCTAGCCGGCATCGACGACTTGCTTCCCCAGCTGCGCGAGCGCGCTCAGGCCACCGAGGATCTGCGCCGACTGCCCGACGAGACCGTCAAGGCGCTCGACGAGGTCGGCTTCTTCACGTTGCTGCAGCCCGAGCAGTGGGGTGGCCTGCAATGCGACCCGGCGCTGTTCTACGAGGCGGCGCGACGGCTGGCCAGCGCCTGCGGCTCCACCGGCTGGGTGGGATCCATCATCGGGGTGCACAACTGGCACTTGGCGCTGTTCGACCAGAAGGCCCAGGAGGAGGTATGGGGCGAGGACCCGACGGTCCGGATCTCCTCGTCGTACGCCCCGATGGGCGCCGGCACCGTCGTCGAAGGCGGCTATCTGGTCAGCGGGTCGTGGAACTGGTCGTCGGGCTGCGACCACGCCACCTGGTGCTTCCTGGGCGGCCCGGTCATCAAGGACGGCCGGCCGGTCGACTTCGGCAGCTTTTTGATCCCGCGTACCGAATACGAGATCAAAGACGTCTGGCACGTGGTCGGGCTGCGCGGCACCGGCAGCAACACGATCGTCGTCAAGGACGTATTCGTGCCGCGCCATCGCTTCCTGTCCTACAAGGCGATGAACGACGGCACCGCGGGCGGTTATGAGACCAACACCGCGCCTGTCTACAAGATGCCTTGGGGCACAGTGCATCCCACCACGATCTCGGCACCGATTGTCGGCATGGCCTACGGCGCCTACGAGGCGCACGTCGAGCACCAGGGCAGACGGATCCGTGCGGCATTCGCGGGGGAGAAAGCCAAAGACGACCCGTTCGCCAAGGTCCGCATCGCCGAGGCCGCCAGCGACATCGACGCGGCGTGGCGGCAGCTGATCGGCAACGTCAGCGACGAGTACGCATGTCTGGTGGCCGGCAAGGAGATTCCCTTCGAGCTGCGGGCACGTGCCCGCCGCGACCAGGTACGCGCCACCGGCCGGGCGATCGCCTCCGTTGACCGCCTGTTCGAGGCGTCCGGCGCCACCGCGCTGGCCAACGATGCTCCGATCCAACGGTTCTGGCGCGACGCACACGCCGGCCGGGTGCACGCCGCCAACGACCCCGAGCGGGCCTACGTGATCTTCGGGAACCACGAGTTCGGGCTGCCGCCCGGCGACACGATGGTATGACCGCCACCGAGGAGCTGACGTTCGAGTCGACCTCGCGCTTCGCCGAGGTCGACGTCGACGGGCCGCTGAAGCTGCACTATCACGAAGCCGGCAGCGGCCCGACAATTGTGCTGCTGCACGGCGGTGGCCCGGGGGCGTCAAGCTGGACGAACTTCTCCCGCAACATCGCCGTGCTGGCGCAGTATTTTCACGTGCTGGCCGTCGACCAACCGGGCTACGGCCACTCCGACAAACGCGCCGAGCACGGGCAGTTCAACCGTTACGCCGCCAGGGCGCTGCACGGGCTTTTCGACCAGTTGGGGCTGGGACGTGTTCCACTCGTGGGCAATTCGCTGGGCGGGGGCACCGCCGTCCGCTTTGCGCTCGACTACCCGGACCGGGCCGGCCGGCTGGTGTTGATGGGCCCGGGTGGGCTCAGCGTCAACCTTTTTGCGCCCGACCCCACCGAAGGGGTCAAGCGGCTGGGCAAGTTCTCCGTCGAACCCACACGGGAAAACCTCGAGGCTTTCCTGCGGGTGATGGTCTACGACCAGAAGCTGATCACGCCCGAGCTGATCGAGGAGCGCTTCGCGCTGGCCAGCACACCCGAATCGCTGGCCGCGACGATCGCGATGGGAAAGTCGTTCGCTGGGGCCGACTTTGAGCTCGGCATGATGTGGCGCGAGGTGTACCGGCTGCGCCAGCCCGTGCTGCTGATCTGGGGCCGTGAGGACCGGGTCAACCCGCTCGACGGCGCGCTGGTCGCCGTGAAGACGATTCCGCGTGTGCAGCTCCACGTTTTCGGGCAGTGTGGACATTGGGCACAGGTGGAGAAGTTCGACGAGTTCAACAAGCTGACCATCGACTTTCTGGGAGGCGTGTGATGAGCATCCGGTCGCTGGGCTATCTGCGCATCGAGGCCACCGACGTGGCGGCCTGGCGCGAATACGGGCTGAAGGTGCTCGGCATGGTCGAGGGCAGCGGCACCACCGAAGGCGCGCTGTACCTGCGGATGGACGACTTCCCGGCCCGGCTGGTGATCCTGCCCGGCGAACACGACCGGCTGTCTGCAGCCGGCTGGGAATGCGCGAACGCCGAAGGGCTGCAAGAGATCCGCAACCGCCTCGACGTCGAGGGCACACCGTACAAGGAAGCCACCGCCGCCGAGCTGGCGGATCGGCGCGTCGACGAGATGATCCAATTCTCCGATCCGTCGGGTAACTGCCTGGAGGTCTTCCACGGCGCCGCGCTCGAGCACCGCCGGGTCGTCAGCCCGTACGGGCACAAATTCGTCACCGGCGAGCAGGGCCTGGGCCATGTGGTGCTGTCCACCCGCGACGACGCCGAGGCGCTGCACTTCTACCGCGACGTGCTCGGCTTCAAACTGCGCGACTCGATGCGGATGCCGCCGCAATTGGTCGGTCGCCCCGCCGACGGAGCCCCGGCCTGGCTGCGGTTCTTCGGCTGCAATCCGCGTCATCACAGCCTCGCCTTCCTGCCGCTGCCGACCCCGAGCGGCATCGTGCACCTGATGATCGAGGTGGAGAACTCCGACGACGTCGGGCTGTGCCTGGATCGGGCGTTGCGTCGCAAGGTGCCGATGTCGGCGACGCTGGGCCGGCACGTCAACGACCTGATGCTGTCGTTCTACATGAAGACGCCCGGCGGATTCGACGTCGAATTCGGTTGTGAGGGAAGAAAAGTCGACGACAGCGACTGGATTGCCCGGGAAAGCACCGCGGTGAGCCTGTGGGGCCACGACTTCACGGTAGGTGCCCGGAACCAGTGAGCGCCGCGCCGATCGACCCGCGCACGTTCCGCAACGTGCTGGGTCAGTTCTGCACCGGGATCACGATCATCACCACCGTGCACGACGGCTCGCCGGTCGGCTTCGCCTGCCAGTCGTTCGCGGCGCTGTCGCTGGAGCCGCCGCTGGTGCTGTTCTGCCCCACCAAGGTGTCGCGGTCGTGGCAGGCCATCGAGGCCAGCGGAAAGTTCTGCGTCAACGTGCTCACCGAGGGGCAGAAGCACATCTCGGCGCGGTTCGGCTCCAAGGAGGCCGACAAATTTGCCGGGATCGACTGGACCCCATCGGAACTCGGTTCGCCGGTCATTGACGGGTCGCTTGCCTACATCGACTGCACGGTGCACTCGGTGCACGACGGCGGCGACCACTTCGTGGTATTCGGGGCGGTGAAATCACTGTCCGAGGTGCCCAAGATCAAGCCGCGGCCGCTGCTGTTCTATCGCGGCGACTACACCGGCATCGAACCCGACAAGACCACCCCGGCGCAGTGGCGCGACGACCTCGAGGCCTTCCTGACGACGACCACCCAGGACACCTGGCTGTAGGACGTTGGTCTGTCGCTGCGACGGCTGCGGTGCGATGATGGGACTGAAATGCGCCGGATCGTTCTCCTGGTCGGCGCGGTTTTGGGTGCCGCGCTGCTGAGCGCAGGCGTGGCGAGTGCCGACCCGGTCCAGTTACGGAGCAGGCTGGGCAATTGGTGCCTCGACAGTCCGAACGGAAACAACGCCGCCACGATGGTCAACCCCTGCGACGGGTCGAAATCCCAGCTGTGGCTTTTCAACTCTGCCGGGCAGCTCGAGAGCGCGGCCTTTCCGGGGTATTGCGTAAACATCAGCGGCGCAGCGGATAACACCCCGGTGACCCTCGCGCCGTGTCAGGCCAACACGGCTAACGAGCAGTGGGCTCACCAACCCGACGGCCACATCACCAGCCCGATCGGTCCGTGCCTCAATGTGTTCGGGGGCGTGGCGCAGCCCGGCACTCCGGTGATCGCCTACCACTGCATTCCCGACGTGGCCGACGAGCAGTGGGATTAACGTTCGGAATGCCAGCGGGCCTGATGCTCGGCGTGCGTCGGCAGGTAGGCGCCGGGCGCGAAGAACTCGTCGTAGAAATCGGTGTCCAGGTGTTGTGCCTGTAGGTACATCAGCACGTGCACGGTCGGCACGGTGCCGGGCAACTTGCCGAAGGTGTCGTAGATATATGACGCTTCGAGGGTGACGAGCTCCCGTATACCGTCGAACGGCAGCGCCGAGGCGCGCACCGTCGGTGTATCCGACCACGGTCCGGGTGTGTCCGGGTGAAAGGGACCACCGGGGCCGTACTTGCGGGCGACGAGCGTGTCCACCCCTTCTGCGACCGACGGCACATGCGGCGGGCTGAGCGTCTCGAAGTATCCGGGCAGCCCGGTGACGTTCGGGAAGGGCCAACGGTCGTCTTGGTCTGCGACGAATCCCAGCCCGTCCAGCACCGACAATCGATTCAGGCCGTCGTAGATCCAGCCGCCCAGTCCCAGTGCCTGCAGCGCCAAGGCCCCGTTGTTGGCGGCGATGGCAAGTTCTGCGCTCGCCTCCGTCAGCGTGTACTGCTCGACAAACGACAACGGGATCGGGTCGTCGGCATGGGGTAGTGACGAAAAGTGTTCGGTGCCCGGGATATTGCGACCGGTGACGTCATCGGTGATCAGATAGCCGTTGGCGGCGAAGAACCACAGGTTTTCCATCAGGTGCTCGGCGAGATCGGCCACCGGAAATGCCAGCAGGCTGCCGGGGTGGTTGGCGATCCAGAGGTTGTGGCCCTCCATGTGGGGTTCCTCGCGCGGCAGCTCCAGGCGAGTGTCCGAAATCCGCACATACGAGTCCGCAGTGTGGCTGATCCAGTCCTCGATACTGTCGGACTGGCGCGGCTGCGCGTCGCGGCTGGGCAGCATGTACGTGCCGGTGTCGTCGGTGAAGAACAGCTGGCTGGTGTGAAAGCCCGCCGCCGACGGGAAAGTTCGACCGGTCGCGCTGCCCGAATAGTTGGGCAGTGACGGCGCGTAGCCCGGGTTATGGGTTATGCCGTAGTGCCAGCCGGTGACGCCGCCGGTGACCGAAATCATCAGCGCCCGTTCGACTTCCGACAGCGGCTGGACCGGCCGTCGACTGGTGTAGGCCAGCGCGCCGGCCGGGATCCGGCCGCCGACGGGAAATCGCCGTGACCGCCGTCCGGTAATGGCCGCGAACAACGGGAACTCACTCACCTGCGCCAGTGCGGCCCGTTCGTGGTCGGAGATGACAAGGCTCACCTTTGCAGCCACACCCTTATGCGCCGCAACGCCTCTTCGATATCGCCGGTCGGGCCCGCGAACGACAACCGGACGAACGATCCACCATGCACGGTGTCGAAGTCGATGCCGGGCGCAATCGCAACACCGGTGTCGGCCAACAGTTTCGAGCAGAAGGCCATCGAGTCGTCGGTGTAGTCTGACACGTCGGCGTAGACGTAGAAGGCGCCATCGGTGGGCGCCAGCCGGTCGATGCCGATGCCGCGGAGACCGTCCAGCAAGAGCCTGCGGTTGATTGCGTACTGGTGCAGGTGTCCGTCGGCTTCGGCCACCGCCTCGGGGGTGAACGCTGCAACGGCGGCGTGCTGCGATAACACCGGCGGGCAGATCGTGAAATTGCCGGTCAGGCGGTCCACCGCGCGGCGCAGCTCGGCCGGCACCAGCAGCCAGCCCAGCCGCCAGCCCGTCATCGCGAAATACTTGGAAAAGCTGTTGACCACCACCGCGTTTCGCGACGTCTGCCAGGCGCAGCTTGTTTCCGGCGCGCCCTCGTAGACCAGCCCGTGATAGACCTCGTCGCTGACCAGCCGCACCCCGGCGGAATCACACCACGACGCGATCGCCGCCAGCTCCGCCGGCGGAATGACCGTGCCGGTCGGGTTGGCCGGGCTGGCCACCACCACGCCGGCCACCGGCGGGTCGAGTTCGGCCAGCATCTGTGCCGTGGGCTGAAATCGGGTCTCCGGCCCACACTCGAGATCGACCACCTCACACCCGAGCGCCGTCAAAATGTTGCGGTAGCACGGGTAGCCCGGACTGCTGACCACCACCCGGTCGCCGACGTCGAAGCACGCCAAGAACGTCAGCAGGAACCCTCCCGACGACCCTGTCGTGATCACCACCTCGTCGGGATTGACCGCCAGCGCGTACCTGTCTCGGTACGACGCCGCGATCGCCGCGCGAAGCTCCGGAATGCCCAGCGCCACCGTGTAACCCAGCGGGCTGCTGTCCAGCGCGGCTTTGGCGGCGGTGCGCACCGGCTCGGGGGCGCCCGCACTGGGTTGCCCCGCCGACAGGTTCACCAGGTCGCCATGGGTCCGCTGACGCTCGGCGGCCGCCAGCCACACGTCCATCACGTAGAACGGCGGGATCCCGGCGCGCAACGCGACGCGGTCGTTCATAGCGCCACGTTAGAACACTTCGGATTCCAGCCGGCGCAGGTATTCGCGCGGCGGGCCGATCAACTGCGAACTGCCGTGTGCCCGTTTGAAATACAGCTGCATGTCGTGTTCCCAGGTGATCGCGATGCCGCCGTGCAGCTGAATACCTTCGGCGGCCACCGTGTACAACGCTTCGCTGGCCGCCACTCGGGCCAGCGCCGCCGAGGTCGGCGATGGTTTCGCGACGGCGTCGTTGACCACCGCACGCGCGGACTGCACCGCGACGTACAGGTCGGCCATCCGGTGCTTGAGCGCCTGGAAACTGCCGATCGGCCGGCCGAACTGCACCCGCTCCTTGGTGTAGGCGACGGTCAGCTCCAGGCAGCGTGCCGCCGCGCCGATCTGCTCGGCGGCCAGCAGGATGGCTGCGGTGTCGGAGAGGCCGGGATCGTCGCCGAGCGGCGCCGTGCTCTGCGCGGTAACCCGGGCCAGCCGCCGGGTCGGATCCATGGCGGCGACGGGCTCGGCGCTGAACGCGGTCCACCGGATGAGTTTGTCGCCGTCGGCCGCGATAACAACGTCGGCGATATCGCCGTTCACCACGTAGTCGGGGTCGAACACCACGGCGCCGATCGCGGCGCCCTGAGCCAGCCGCTCCAACGCGTCGGTGTCCGGCTTGTCGGCGGCGAGCAGCGCCAGTTCGGTGAGCGTGCTGCCCAGCAACGGGGTGGGCACCAGAGCCTTGCCGAGTTCCTCGACGACGACGGCGGCGTCGCCGAGACTGCCGCTGGCGCCACCGTATTCCTCGGGTACCACCAGGGCGGCGGCACCGACTTGTTCGCACAGCAGCCGCCACAACGTTTCGTCGTAGCCGCGTTCCGATTCCATCGCCAGGCGGACCGAGTCCGGCGACGCGTGTTTGGCGACCAGTGCCGCGACGGTCTCGCGCAGCAGTTCTCGTTCGTCACTCATAAGGCCTCCAATACCCGTCGCCGGTGCGCGGCGGGATCGCCCCAGGCCGGCCGCAACGCTTGGACCCTCAGCAGCCACAGCGACAGGTCGTGTTCGGCGGTGAAGCCGATGGCCCCGTGGGTCTGCAGCGCCGAGCGGGCGGCCAGCAGCGCGGCCTCCGACGCCGCGGCCTTGGCGGCGCTCACGTCGCGGACAGTGTCCGGTGAGCCGGTGGCCAGCGACAGCGCCGCGCCGTAGACCAGCGGTCGGGCCAGCTCGACCGCGATATGCACGTCGGCGAGCTTGTGCTTGATCGCTTGATACGAGCCGATCACCCGGCCGAACTGGGTGCGCTGCTTGGCGTACTCGACGGCGGCGTCCAGCAGGGCCTGCCCGGCGCCGACCAGTTGGGCGGCGGTGGCCAGCGCGCCGAACTCGTAGGCGCGCGCGACATCGGCCGCCCACGACGAGCCGGCCGCGGTGACGTCGAAGAGCCGACGGCTGGGGTCGACGGACTCGTGGCATGCGCCGGGCTCAGCCGCACTCACCTGTCCGTCACCGGCCAGCAAAACCAGGCCCGCGGTGTCGGCGTCGACGGCCCGCGGCACCTGCGGCGGCAGCGCGACGGTGGCTATCAGCTCGCCCGCGGCCAGCGCCGCGCAGCGCTCGTCGTCGGCAAGCAGAATCGGTGCTACCGCAATGGATTCGGTGACCGGTCCCGGCACGCACCAACGTCCGAGCCGCTCGGCCGCGACCACCAGATCGACCGGATGCGCGCCGATGCCGTCGAACCGTTCGGGCACCATCAACGCGGTGACGCCCAGGTCGGCCAACTGCGCCCACACCTTGCGGCCGGGCGCGGTGTCGCCTGCGGCCCAGGCCCGCACCGCGGCCGGGACGTCTGCCGCCGCGAGCGCCGCGTCGATGCTGGCCGCGAAATCGCACTGCCCTTCGTCGAGGTCGAATCTCATTTGGTCTTCTCCCGGGGCAGGCCCAGCAGCCGCTCGGCAATGATGTTGCGCTGAATCTCGTTGGTGCCGGCGTAGATCGGGCCGCCGAGCGCGAACAGCAACCCGTCGGTCCAGGAGTCGGCCAGCTCGCCGTCGGCGCCGCGGATATCCAGCGCGGTCTGATGCAGCGCGACGTCGAGGTCCGACCAGAACACTTTGGTCACCGACGACTCGGCGCCGAGCTCGCCGCCTTCGGCCAGCCTGGTCACGGTGCCGAACGTGTGCAGCCGGTAGGCCTGCGCCTTGATCCAGGCGTCGGCCACCTGGTCCCCGAAAGCCTTGTCGCCGCTGTCTTTCCACAATCCGGCCAGCCGCTCCGCGGCGGCCAAGAACCGTGCCGGGCTGCGCAGCGACATGCCGCGCTCGTTGCTCGACGTGCTCATCGCGGCCCGCCAGCCGTCGTTCACCTGGCCGATGACGTCGTTGTCGGGGACGAACACGTCGTCCAGGAAGATCTCGCCGAAACCGGTGTCGCCGCCGAGCTGGGCGATCGGCCGCACGGTGATCCCGTCAGCCTTCAGGTCGAACATGAAGTAGGTCAGCCCGCGGTGCCGTTCGGCGGAAGGGTCTGAGCGGAACAGCCCGAATGCCTTGTCGCCGAACGGTGCCCGCGAGCTCCAGATCTTCTGCCCGTTGAGCAGCCAGCCGCCGTCGGTGCGCGTGGCAGTCGACCGCAGCGACGCTAGGTCGCTGCCGGACTCGGGCTCCGACCATGCTTGCGCCCAGATCTCCTCGCCGCTGGCCATCTTCGGCAGCACCCGGTCGAGTTGCTCTTCGGTGCCGTGCGCGAACAATGTCGGTGCCAGCATCGACGTGCCGTTGGCACTGGCCCGCCCGGGGGCGCCCGCGCGGAAGTACTCCTCCTCGAAGACCACCCACTGCAACAGTGTCGCGTCGCGGCCGCCGTAACGCTCCGGCCAGGTGATCACCGACAACCCGGCGTCGTAGAGCACCTTGTCCCAACGCCGGTGCTGCTCGAAGCCCTCGGCGGTGTCGTAGGACTTGGAGGGGAATGAATCACGGTGCGCGGCAAGGAACTCACGCACCTCCATTTGAAACGCCAGGGTTTCGTCGTCGAAGTCAAGGTCCATCTAGGGCATCTCTCGCAGTAGCGGTTTGACCACCTTGCCGCCCGCGTTGCGGGGCAGCGTGTCGACAAACCTCACCGAACGGGGGGTCTTGAAATTCGCCAGATGCTCACGGGTGTAGGCGATCACCGCCTGCTCGTCGAGCTCAAATCCCGGACGCGTTACCACAAACGCCCGACCCACTTCGCCGAGCCGCTCGTCGGGCACGCCGATCACCGCGGCGTCGAGCACACCGTCCAGCCGGGCCAGCACCTGCTCCACTTCGGCGGGGTACACGTTGAACCCGCCGCAGATGTACATGTCCTTGAGGCGATCGGTGATCTGTAAATTGCCTGCGGCGTCGAGCTTCCCGACGTCGCCGGTGTGCAGCCAGCCGTCGGCGTCGATGGCAGCCGCGGTCGCTGATGGGTCGTCGAGGTAGCCCAGCATGACGTTGGGCCCGCGAAGCAGCACCTCGTTTTGTTCGCCGATGCGCAGCTCGAAGTCGGCGATCGGACGCCCGCAGGTGGTGGCCACGGTGACCGCGTCGTCGTCGGCGCGGCACATGGTGCCGAACCCGTTGGATTCGGTGAGGCCGTAGGCCGTCAGAACGATGTCGATGTCGAGTTCGGACTGCATCCGCTCGATCAGCACCACCGGCACGGTCGCCGCGCCGGTGACCGCGAACCTCAGCGAGCTCAGGTCGTAATCGCCGCGCTTGGGATGGTCGAGCAGCGTCTGGTAAATGGTGGGCGGACCGGGCAGCACCGTGATCCGGTGTTCGGCCACCGCGCGCATGGCCTGCTCGGGGTCGAAGGTCAGCTGCGGGATCAACGTGGCGCCGGTCTGCAGGCACGCCAGAATGCCCGCCTTGTAGCCGAAGTTGTGGAAGAACGGGTTGATGCACAGGTAGCGGTCGTCGGCGGTGATCTTGCCGCAGGCCGCCCACGCCCCCGACCCGGCCAGCGACTGGCGGTGCGCGCACAGCACGCCTTTGCTGCGTCCGGTGGTTCCCGAGGTGAACAGGATGTCGGAGACGTCGTCGGGACTGACCGCGGCGGCGCGCGCGTCGGCGGCCTGCAGGCCGGTCCCGTGCGCGACGAATTCGTCCCACGTCCCGTCGTCATTGTCGACCGGCACCCGCACGATGTGCCGCAAATCGGGGAGGGCGCCGCGATCCAGGCCGGCGACCCTGTCCGAACCGAGGAACTCGCCCATCGCCACCAGCACCGGAGCGGCGGTGCGGGCCAGGATATCGGCGGCTTCCGAGGGGGTGTAGCGGGTATTCAGGGGAACCACGGTGGCGCCCGCATAGTGCGTGGCCAGGCAGGCCACCGCCCAGTGCCAGGTGTTCGGCGACCAGATCGCCACCCGATCGCCGGGGTCCACGCCGAGCGCAATCAGCGCGGCCGCGGCCCGGCGCACCTCGTCGCGCAACTCCGCGAAGGTGAGCGTGCGATCCGACGTGACCAGCGCGTTGTGGCGGGGAAGCTCGCCCGCTATGCGATCCAGTGCCGCAGGAATCGTCCGCGGCTGGCTCGACATCGACGCTCCTCTGGACTTAACGCCCGGCTCTTCCGCGAATTCGTCACCGGACTAACAAAGCAAGTGCTTGGTAGGTTAGCCTACAGGGGTGCAGCAGGTCGAGGAGTTCCGGGCCGAGGTCCGGGAGTGGCTGGCCGAGAACCTGGTCGGCGAATTCGCCAAGCTCAAGGGCCTCGGCGGTCCGGGACGCGAGCACGAGGCGTTCGAAGAGCGCCGCGCCTGGAACCAGCATCTCGCCAAGGCCGGGCTGACCTGCCTGGGCTGGCCCGTCGAGCACGGCGGACGCGGCCTGTCGGTCGCGCACCGGGTCGCGTTCTACGAGGAATACGCGATCGCCAACGCGCCCGCCAAGGTCAACCACTTCGGTGAGGAGCTGCTCGGGCCGACGCTGATCGAATACGGCACACCCGACCAGCAGCGCCGGTTTCTGCCGCGGATCCTCGACGTCACCGAACTGTGGTGCCAGGGCTACTCCGAGCCGGGCGCGGGCAGCGACCTGGCGAATGTGTCCACCACGGCGGTGCTCGACGGCGACCAGTGGGTGATCAACGGGCAGAAGGTGTGGACGTCGCTGGCGCACTGGGCGCAGTGGTGCTTCGTGATCGCGCGCACCGAGAAGGGCTCCAAGCGCCACGCCGGGTTGTCGTATCTGCTGGTGCCGCTGGACCAGCCCGGGGTGCAGATCCGGCCCATCGTGCAGCTGACCGGCGACTCGGAGTTCAACGAGGTGTTCTTCGACGACGCCCGCACCGACGCCGACCTGGTGGTCGGCGCGCCCGGCGACGGGTGGCGGGTGGCGATGGGCACCCTGACCTTCGAGCGCGGGGTGTCGACGCTCGGGCAGCAGATCGTCTACGCGCGCGAGCTGAACGGCGTGGTGGAACTCGCCAAACGCACTGGCGCCGCCGATGATCCGTTGATCCGCGAACGGCTCACCCGATCCTGGGCGGGCCTACGGGCGATGCGGTCGTACGCGCTGGCGACCATGGACGCTGAGCAGCCCGGACAAGACAACGTGTCAAAGCTGTTGTGGGCCAACTGGCATCGAGAACTCGGCGAGATCGCGATGGAAGTGCAGGGCAAGGCCGGCCTGGTGTTGGCCGACGGTGACTTCGACGAGTGGCAGCGGCTCTACCTGTTCACCCGCGCCGACACCATCTACGGCGGCTCCAACGAGATCCAGCGGAACATCATCGCCGAGCGGGTGCTCGGCCTACCCCGAGAGGTTAAAGGATGACGTTAGCCGTCGCGCCGAAAGAGATTGACGGACACGGACTTCTGACCGGGAAAGTCGTGATCGTCACCGCGGCGGCGGGCACCGGCATCGGATCGGCGACCGCGCGCCGCGCGCTGCTCGAGGGCGCCGACGTCGTCGTCTCCGACCACCACGAACGGCGCCTCACCGAGATCGCCGACGAGCTCTCCGCGCTGGGCCTCGGCCGGGTGGAGCACGTGCTGTGCGACGTCACCTCCAGCGTGCAGGTCGACGCCCTGATCGCCTCGGCCACGGCGCGATTGGGCCGCGTCGACGTCCTGGTCAACAACGCCGGGCTGGGCGGGCAGACCCCGGTGGTCGACATGACCGACGAAGAATGGGACCGGGTGCTCGACGTCACGCTCTCGTCGGTGTTCCGAGCCACCCGGGCGGCGCTGCGCTACTTCCGCGACGCCGACCATGGCGGCGTGATCGTCAACAACGCCAGCGTATTGGGTTGGCGGGCACAGCATTCGCAGGCGCACTACGCCGCAGCCAAAGCCGGCGTGATGGCGTTGACACGGTGCAGCGCGATCGAGGCCGTCGACTACGGCGTGCGGATCAACGCGGTGTCACCCAGCATCGCCCGGCACAAGTTCCTGGACAAGACCAGTTCGCCGGAGCTGCTCGACCGGCTGTCGGCCGAGGAGGCGTTCGGGCGGGCCGCCGAGCCGTGGGAGGTGGCGGCCACGATCGCCTTCCTCGCCAGTGACTACTCCAGTTACCTGACTGGAGAAGTGATTTCGGTTTCGAGCCAGCACCCATGACCCGCCGCGAGGAACTTCTCGAACTGGCCGCGACGATGATGGCCGAACGAGGCCTGCGCGCGACCACGGTGCGCGACATCGCCGACGGCGCCGGCATCCTGTCCGGCAGCCTGTATCACCACTTCTCCTCCAAGGAGGAGATGGTCGACGAAGTGCTGCGCGGATTTCTGGACTGGCTATTCGCGCGCTACCAGGAAATCGTTGACACCGAACCCAATCCGCTGGAGCGGCTCAAGGGACTGTTCATGGCGTCGTTCGACGCGATCGAACACCGCCATGCGCAGGTCGTCATCTACCAGGACGAGGCCAAACGCTTGCAGTCGCAGCCGCGGTTCTCCTACATCGAGCAACGCAACAAAGAACAGCGCAAGATGTGGGTCGAGGTGCTGCGACAAGGCATCGAAGAGGGCTATTTTCGGCCCGACCTCGACGTCGACCTGGTTTACCGATTCATCCGCGACACCACCTGGGTGTCGGTGCGCTGGTATCAACCCGGCGGACCGCTCACCGCCGAACAGGTGGGCCGCCAATACCTCGCCATCGTGCTCGGCGGAATCACCAAAGAAGGAGCTGAAAATGCCTGAGGCCTATGTCATCGATGCTGTGCGGACCGCTGTCGGCAAGCGCAACGGATCACTGGCCGGCGTACATCCGATCGACTTGGGGGTGGCCGCTTTTCACGGGCTGTTCGGCCGCGTCGACGTCGACCCCGCGGCGGTGGACGACGTGATCGTCGGTTGCGTCGACGCCCTCGGCGGGCAGGCCGGCAACATCGGCCGCAACGCGTGGCTGGCGGCCGGTTATCCCGAGGAGGTCCCCGGCGTCACCGTCGACCGGCAATGCGGCTCCAGCCAGCAGGCGGTTTCCTTTGGTGCGCAAGCGATTATGTCCGGGACCGCCGATGTGATCCTGGCCGGTGGCATGCAGAACATGAGCCAGATCCCGATCGCGTCGGCGATGGTGGTGGGCAAGGAATTCGGCTTCACCTCGCCGACGAACGAGTCGAAGCACTGGCTGCACCGCTACGGCGACCAGGAGATTTCGCAGTTCCGCGGCGCGGAGTTGATCGCCGAGCGGTGGAACATCTCCCGCGAGGAGATGGAGCGATTCGCGCTGACCAGCCACCAGCGCGCGCTCGCGGCGATCCGCGGCGGGCACTTCGACAACGAGATCGTCGACGTGGACGGTTTCCGGATCGACGAGGGCCCGCGCGAGACGTCGCTGGAGAAGATGGCCGCGCTGAAAACGCTGTCGGAGGGCGGGCGGCTGACTGCGGCAGTGGCCAGCCAGATTTCGGACGGTGCAAGCGCGGTGCTGCTGGCCTCCGAGCAGGCGGTCAAGGACCACAAGCTCACGCCCCGCGCCCGCATCCACCACATCAGTGCCCGCGGTGCCGACCCGGTGTTCATGCTGACCGGCCCGATCCCGGCCACCCGCTACGCGCTGGAGAAGACCGGGCTGTCCATCGACGACATCGACACCGTCGAGATCAACGAGGCGTTCGCGCCGGTGGTGATGGCCTGGCTCAAGGAGATCAAGGCCGACCCGGCAAAGGTGAATCCCAACGGCGGAGCGATCGCTTTAGGTCACCCGCTGGGCGCCACCGGGGCCAAGCTGTTCGCCACGATGCTCAACACGTTGGAGCGCACCGGCGGTCGCTACGGCCTGCAGACGATGTGCGAGGGCGGCGGCACGGCCAACGTCACGATCATCGAGCGGCTGTAAGCATGCAGCTGGTTAGGGCATTACAGCGATCCCTTGGCCGCCACCCATTCGGTCGCCTGGCCTGTCACGGCGGCGATGCGGTCATAATCGGCGTCGTAATGCAGGACGGTGGCCCCGTTTAGCTCCGCTGTCGCCGCTATGATCAGGTCTGGTAGCCGGAAATGGCGGTGCTGGCTGGTGGTGGCCAGCTCGCGATGTACATTCAATGCCCGGTTCATTGTGTCGGCCAGGTAGACGTCACCCGCCATCAGACCGTTTCAGGTTCCCGTGCCTCCTGTTCGAGTCGAGTCAGGTCGCGGCCGGCGCCGTAGCGCCACGAGTTCGGCGAATCGGTGAAGTCCATGGGGACACTGTCGAGAGCGGCGACGATCTTGCGGGCTTGCGTGCGCAGCGCGAAAGAACGCAGGGCCGCATTGATGGTTGCGACCTTGGTGTCGGTGCCGAGCACTTCTTTGGCGGCGTTGAGCCAGTCGTCATTCACGTCGACCGTGATGCGAGTCATGCGCGCACGGGTACACCAAGCTCATTGGCAGCTGCGGACCAAAGATCAGGCGAATTGGCGCACCATCGTCGATCGCGGGGATGGTCGGTGGCTGACCTGCGGGGAAGGTGCGTGGAAATGATCGGCCCGCAAATTTGATAGCATGATAGCATTTAGTTGTGGCACAGATCCTGATCCGTCAGCTCGACGACGACACCAAAAACAAACTGCAGCGCCTGGCCCGCCAGCACGGGCGCAGTACCGAGGAAGAGGTCCGCGAAATCCTGCGTAACGCGGTGCGAAGCGTCGATGAACCGCCCGCGAGGCTGGGCTCACGCATCGCCGCCCGCTTTTCTGGTGTGGGCCTCAGACAAGAGATATCCGAGCTACGGGGCCAGCCGGTACAGCCGGCGCAGTTCGAGTCATGATTCTGCTCGACACCAATGTGCTCTCGGCGCTGATGCAGCGCACCCCTGATCCGCGAGTCGTGGAATGGCTCGACGATCAACCCGTCGAGTCGATATGGACTACTTCGATCACGGTCTTCGAAATACGCACCGGCATCGAGCTATTGGAACGCGGGCGGCGCCGCAAGCGCCTTGAGCAGATGTTTTCGCAACTGCTGGCCGAGGATCTCAATGGTCGTGTCCAGCCCTTCGACCAATCGGCAGCTCTCGCCGCCGGGTCCATTGCAGCGACGCGCCAGAGCGCTGGCCGCACGGTGGAGATTCGCGATGTCCAGATCGCCGGCATCGCAACATCCCGCCGCGCGGCACTTGCCACACGCAACACCCGACATTTCGCGGAAACTGGAGTCCATCTGGTCAACCCGTGGGGATGAACGGCGGCGGCCCCGGCGGATTCAGGGCAAGCGCTCGCTTAGGAACTTTGAGACAGAAGGGCTAGCGATAGCGTGCTTTTCGCCATCTGCTCCTCGCCGATGCCATCGGTGTTTCGCATGCTCCACAGCGACGACGTGTTGGGCGTCGATTCCGATAAGCATGTGTCGCGTCGATACGATCCGTCCATGTTGACGGGCCTCATTGCGGGTCGGTGGGCGGATCGTGGCGCAAGCCGGGCAGAGCCAGAGGCCGGGCTGCGGCTCATGAATGCACCGTCGGCAAATCGGTTGGCTGCAACAGTCACATGAGGCCATATCGTCTGCACAAATTGGGCAGATCCTGCCTTCGCAGTAAGGGCATTTCGACCCGTCAGGGCCAAAGTGGCCCTCACGATCGATGACGCCTTCGTCTCGCAAAACCCGTGTAATGCTGTCGGATCGACGAGCATCCGTCTGGCCTGGCATAAGATTCGTTGCGTAGTGCCAGACTTGGCCGTCCTCAACGGTGACGACTTCCGCGACGCGGGCACCGATAAGCAACGTGGTTCGAGTCGCCGAAGTCTTGAAACGCTGCTCCAGCAAGATGCGGATTTCTTGCGGCAGTTCGCCAAGGTTGGGTGTCACTACCCGCGCATTCGGTAACCAGGCAGCCAGCGCATCGGAGGTTGTTCGGGGATGCGGCTGCCCAGAGGTCGGCTTGACAGAGCCCAGCGGGTGCACTCTGACAGAGACGTCCGTCGCGTTTGTTATCGATGAGCGGATGATCTTCGCCGGATCGGTGAAAACGCTGACGTCGTCCGCGTCGCTGACGCGAATCCACCGTGCGAGCGCTGTCGCCGCGGGCGCTTGTTGCGAGATCGATATGGCGTACCACCCTGATTGATCGTCAACGTGAATACCCAGTGCAAGCAGTGACGCGATTTCGACGATGACGGCTTCGACCGAGTTCGTCGCCGCGTGTGCACGAAGCGTCGGTACCGGCTCCCAGGCTTCGGCTACCCAGGTCGGCGTGATGTCGGCGCCATCCCACGCCGTTACCGACTCGTCGACCGCAGTTCCATTGAGTGTGCGGGTGATAAGCCCGACATCTGAAACCGCAACGTCGCGCCCCATGCGATGCCAGCGCATCTCAAGCGTGACTGTATGTGGTTGTGGCATCGATGCGACAACACGCTGCACTTGGCTCGGCGTCCCATCGAGGGGGTGGGGTAGTTGTGTGGCCGCCGGGAATTCGCGGGCCACCACGCGTGCAAGAACACTGTCGGTGTTAACCAACGGCGTGGCGCTTCGGCCTGAAATGCCGAGTTCGTTTACCGACCACGCGGCGTAAAAGACGCGTCCCGATTGCACGACAACATGTGGTACTTCAAGGCAAACCTCGGGACCGAGCTGTTCGATAACCGGGACAACTTGTGTCTCGAGTAGTCGGCTCGCGGTCAGCCGCAGCCGGTAAGCGTCGTCAATTGCGCTTTTGCCGAATGCAACCCACCGCTCGATGGAGCCCCCACGAACTACCGCGTGTTCCGCTGCACCATGGCGGGGTGATGCTCCGATCTACCAGCGAGAAGCCATGTGGCTCTCGTTCCGTGTCGACGACCTGGCCGCCCTACAGGTCGGTATCGGCAAGCTGTGTGCGATCACCGGCAACCCGTGGAGTGAGCACCTGAGCAGAAATCCGCAGAACTACTTAGCGCTACCGGAGCAACCATGGCTGGACGGGATCAGGCCAAGTCCGGAGGCGTGGTGTAAGAGTTCGCTCGATCGCGTGACCCTTCGGCTGGCAGTTTAGGCGGTCAGGGCT
>NZ_LQOM01000009.1 GCF_002101595.1 Mycobacterium celatum | reverse complement strand
ATGTGGACGCTCGCGCTGATCGCGCTGGTCGCGGTGGTCTCGGTGAACATGATCTCGGTGCGGCTCTTCGGCGAGCTGGAGTTCTGGGCGGCGCTGATCAAGGTGGTGGCGCTGATGACCTTTTTGGTCGTCGGGACCATCTACCTGGCCGGGCGCTACCAGATCGAAGGCCAGGACACCGGGCTGAGCCTGTGGACCGACAACGGCGGGTTCTTCCCCACCGGCCTGTTTCCACTGGTGCTGGTCACGTCTGGAGTCGTATTCTCCTATGCCGCAGTCGAACTGGTCGGTACCGCCGCGGGCGAGACGGCCGAGCCGGAAAAGATCATGCCGCGTGCGATCAATTCGGTGGTGGCGCGCATCGCGATCTTCTACGTCGGGTCGGTCCTGCTGCTGGCGCTGCTACTGCCCTATACCGCCTATAAGGATCACGAAAGCCCGTTCGTGACGTTCTTTTCCAAGATCGGCTTCGGCGGTGCCGGCACGCTGATGAACGTGGTGGTGCTGACGGCGGCGTTTTCCAGCCTGAACGCCGGGTTGTATTCCACCGGCCGGATTCTGCGTTCGCTGGCGATGAACGGCAGCGGCCCGAAATTCACTGCGCGGATGTCGAAAAACGGTGTGCCCTATGGCGGTATCTTGTTGACCAGTGTGATCGGGCTCTTCGGTGTCGTGCTCAACGCGGTCAAGCCGGGCCAGGCTTTCGAAATCGTGCTCAACATCGCCGCGTTGGGCGTCATGGCGGCCTGGGCGACGATCGTGGCGTGCCAGATCCGGATGTACCGGAGGGCCAAGGCCGGTGACATGCAGCGCCCGCGGTTCCGGATGCCGTGGGCTCCCTACAGCGGCTATGCCACGTTGGCATTCCTGGCGGGTGTGCTGGTGTTGATGATCATCGACGATCAGCGCGGTGCCTGGATTATCGGAACCCTGGTACTGGGTACCCCGACGCTCATCGGGGGCTGGTACCTGGTCCGCCGCCGGGTGATGGCCGCAGCGCAGGAGGTGAACCCGTGAGCCGCAACAGATATGCGGCGACGCCGCCGCTGTATGGCATGGCGATGGTTCTTCTCGCCATCGCGATCGTCGCCGTCACCGCCTATCTCCACGGCGGTTGGTGGTCGACCATCGGCTACGGCACGGCCGCTGTCATCGCGGCGGCCGGTTTTGCGCTCGCGTTCCGCGACTTCTCGTAACCCGAGAAGTAATAGAGCACCCGCTCTGTTATGCTGCCGGTGTGCCACGCCCTCGTGTCCATGACCCCGATCGGGTGCTCGGCGCTGTCGAGCGCCTGGCGGCGGCGTCCGGCCCGGCCGCGGTGACCATCCGCGCGATCGGTGACGCCGTCGGGGTTTCCAACGGCGCGGTGTATCACGCATTCGGGTCGCGTGCCGGGTTGATGGCACAGGCGTGGCTGCGCGCCGGACGCCGATTCCTCACGCTGCAAACCACACTGGTCGACCAGGCGCTGGCCGAACCGAGCCGCCCGTCCGCAGCGGACGCCGTGGTGGCCGCGGCCGAGGCGCCGGTGGTGTTCGCCGAGCGCTATCCGGATTCCGCCAAGCTGCTGTTGACCGTGCGGCGCGAGGAGTTGCTCGACGCGGATCTGCCTGACGAAATCACTACTGAATTAAGGGATCTCGACCAGTCGTTGGTTGGGCTGATGATCCGGCTCGCGGCCGGCGTCTGGGACCGCAAGGACGCCCGCGCCGTCGACGCCATCACCACCTGCATCGTCGACTTGCCGACCGCCATCCTGTTACGCCGAGACCGCTTGGGCAACACCACGGCCCGCGAGCATCTTCGCGCGGCCGTGCGGGCGGTTTTGGACGTCGGACCACCACCGGCAGCGAAAGGGAAAACCGATGGGAATTAGCCTGAGTTACCAAGACAAGATCGCCGTCCTTGATCTCGGCGACGACGAAAACCGGTTCTCCCCCGATTTTCTCGACCAGTTGGACTCTCACCTCGACGAGATCGTCGGCGGCGGGGCACAGGGTCTGGTCACGACGGCGGGCGGCAAGTTCTACACCAACGGGCTGGACCTGGACTGGCTGAGCGCGCACGGCGAGCAGACCCAGTGGTATGTCGGGCGGGTGCAGAGCCTGCTCGCCCGGATGCTGACACTGCCCATTCCGACCGCGGCGGCGGTGGTGGGCCACGCATTCGGTGCCGGGGCAATGTTGGCCCTGGCGCACGACTTTCGGGTGATGCGGGCCGACCGAGGCTATTTCTGCTTTCCCGAGGTGGACATCCGCATCCCGTTCACGCCGGGCATGGCGGCACTGATCCAGGCCAAGCTCACGCCGCAGGCGGCGGTCGCCTCGATGACGACCGGGCGTCGCTTCGGCGGCACCGACGCCGAAGCCCACTGCCTGGTCGACGCGACCGCTCCCGAGGGTGCGGTGACCGCCGCCGCGGTCGAGCTACTGCGTCCGCTCGACGGCAAGGATGCCAGCACGCTGGGCGCCATCAAGCAGACGATGTTCGGGCCGGCGGTGCAGGCGCTGACGGGCGACACCGCCGACTGTCGAGCGTGAATCCACTGTCGCACAGTCGATTCAGCGGGAAGCCGCAGCGCCGACGTCTTCAGGGTCATCCCACAACAGGAGCTGCCGAACCGCCGGACGTGACCCGTAGGGCTGCAGCATCTGGCTGGCCGGTCGGGGGCGCACCCGCAGCGGCCACCAGAACCAGCGGCCGAGCAGCGTCGCGATCGTCGGGGTCATGAACGATCGCACGATCAGCGTGTCGAACAGCAGACCCAGCGCGATCGTGGTTCCCACTTGGGCGAGAATCACCAACGCGCTGAAGGCGAACGACGACATCGTCGCGGCGAACACCAGACCGGCAGAGGTCACCACCGAACCCGAGCCGGCCATCGCGCGGATGATGCCCGTCTTCAGCCCGGCGTGGATCTCCTCTTTGAACCGGGAGATCAGCAGCAGGTTGTAGTCGGATCCGACCGCCAGCAGCAGAATGACGGCCAGCGCCAACACAACCCAATACAACTGGATGCCGAGAATGTCCTGCCACACCAGGACCGACAGCCCGAACGACGCGCCCAGCGACAGCGCCACGGTGCCGACGATGACGATCGCGGCCACCAGGCTTCGGGTGATGATCAGCATGATCAGCAAAATCAGGCTCAACGCCGCGATTCCGACGATCATCAGGTCGTATTTGACCGAGTCCTGAATGTCTTTGTAGGTCGCCGCGGTTCCCGCGAGATAGATGTGGGAGCCCTCGAGAATAGTTCCCTTGACGGACTCTTTTGCCGCGTTCTTGATCAGGTCGACGTGCTTGATGCCCTCCGGCGTGGCGGGGTCACCGTCATGGGTGATGATCATTTCGGCGGCCTTGCCGTCCGGCGACATGAACAGCTTCACCCCACGCTTGAAATCGGGGTTCGAGAAAACCTCGGGAGGCAAGTAGAAGGAGTCGTCGATTTTGGCCTTGTCGAACGCTTGTCCCATCGCGGCCGGATTGTCGTTGGCGAACGCCGACTGGGCATTGATCCCGGAGTTGGTGGCGTAGTTCGACAGTGTCAGCGCCAGATTCGTCATCTGACTGTCGATCTGGGGCGGTATCAGCGAAACCAGTTGCGGCTGCAGCGCATCCAGCTTGTCCAACGACGCGATGATGCTCTGGAACTGGTCGGCGAGTTCGTCAACCCCGTCAATGGCGTCGAAGACACTCCTCAGCGCGAAGCAGACCGGGATGTCGTAGCAGTGCTTCTCCCAGTAGAAATAGCTGCGGATCGGCCGGAAGAAGTCGTCGAAATTCGCGACTTTGTCCCGGAGCTCGTTGATCGTGTCGAGCGTTTCGTGAAAGCTTTGCGTCTGCTCGTGTGTCGCTGCGGCACTTTGCTTTTGCAGCGCATACTGCTGTTGCAAAATGCCGACCGTTTTCCTCAGCTCTGCGGCCTGCTTCAGCAGATCGGCTGCGCGGTCCTTCTGGTATTCCAGGTTCATGACTTGACCGACGCTTTGCTGACTGAGCTGAAACGGGATCGAGCTGTGGTCCAACGGCGTTCCCAACGGCCGGGTGATCCCCTGCACCTTCGCGATGCCCGGGGTGTGGAAGACGTTTTTTGCCACCCGTTCCAAGACCAGCATGTCGGCCGGGTTACGCAGGTCGTGATCCGCCTCGACCATCAGCAGCTCGGGATTCAGCCGCGCCTGCGAAAAGTGACGCTCGGCGGCGGCGTAGCCGACCTTGGCCGGCGTCGCCGCCGGCAGGTAAGGCTTGGAGTCGTAACTCGTCTTGTATCCCGGCAGCGCAAGCAGACCGATCAGCGCGACAGCGATCGTCACCGCGAGAATGGGTGCCGGCCAGCGCACGATCGCGGTGCCGATGCGCCGCCAGCCTCGCGTCCGCATCATGACCTTCGGCTCGAGCAGACCGAACCGGCTGAGCACCGCAAGCACCGCCGGCGCCAGGGTGAGCGCGGCCAGAACCGACACCAGCATCCCCACCGCGGAGGGAATGCCCATCGATTCGAAGTAGGGCTGGCGAGCAAACCTCAGACAGAACACCGCCCCGGTGATGGTCAGACCCGAACCCAAGACGACGTGGGCGGTGCCGTGATACATGGTGTCGAAGGCCGTTTTTCGATCTTCGCCTGCTCCGCGTGCTTCGTGATAACGGCCGAGCACGAAGATCGCGTAGTCGGTGCCGGCTGCGATGGCCAGCAGCGTGAGAATGTTGACCGAGAATGTCGACAGCTCAATCAGATTGAGGTTGCCCAGAACGGCCACAACCCCGCGCGCCGCAGCCATTTCGACTAGCACCGTGATGAGCACCGCCAGCGTCGTGATCGCGGAGCGATAGACCCACGCCAACATCATCACGATCACCAGGAAGGTGATGAGCGTGACCTTGAGGATTCCCTTGTTGCCCACCTCGAATTGATCGGTGATCAACGGCGCTGCGCCGGTGACATAGGCTTTGACGCCCTGCGGCGCGGGCGTGTGGTCGACGATGTTGCGGACGGCGTCGACGGATTCGCTGGCTAACGCGTCGCCTTGGTTACCGGCGAGATACACCTGGACCAAGGCGGCCTTGCCGTCGTTGCTTTGCGAGGCCGACGCCGTGAGCGGATCCCCCCAGAAATCTTGGATGTGCTCGACGTGTTTCGTGTCCTGCCCGAGGCGATGGATCAGCGTGTCGTAGAACTTGTGGGCGTCGTCTCCGAGCGGCTTGTCGCCTTCCAGCACGATCATGGCCGCGCTGTCGGAGTCGAACTGGTGAAACACCTTGCCGATGTGTTTCATCGCCTGCAGACTCGGCGCGCTCGGCGAACTCATGCCCACCTGGTGTGCTTGCGCAACAGCTTCTAGCCGCGGTACCGCGATATTCGTGAAGGCGGTCAGCCCGAGCCAAAACAGGATGATCGGCACCGCGAGCCGACGGATGGTGTGCGGCACCCGATTTCGCGGGGCGTGCTGGGTGCTCATCCGGATTTGTCGAGGCAGAAGGTGTAGGCGTTCACTGCGTTCACGATCCTCTCGTCCTTGACCTCGTCGTTGATGATGATGCGGCAGCCCAGTGTGCTGCTGTTGCCTTGTGCCGTCAGGTTGGCGATGACGGCCGGGTCGGTGGTGATGGCCTCGTACCTCCACGGCAGCGGGACCCGGTCGACGCGCTGTGGCGCGGCATGGATGTCTTGGTAGTTGATGGTCGCCACCGACCCGGGGTCACCGAACACCTCGTAGACCACATGTTTGGGGTTGAACGGGACGCTGTCGTTCAGCACGCCGGTCGGAGTCGACGTGTCGTTGTTCGATCCGAAGATGCCGTGCAGCCGGTAGACGCCGAATCCCGCCAGCGCCACAACGGCGACCGTGATCAGCACTATCCACCAGCGCCTAAGCACGCGGGTAAATGAAAACCGTTTCACCCGTAGCCCTTCGACGCTGGGACGAGACTTATGGCGTAGACAGTACGGTACGGGACCGGACTGCACAAGAGACGATGTCGTTCACACTGCAGAAATCGGACACTTATTTCAGGGGCCGGGTCAGGCTGGGGATGATGACGTCGTCGACAAGAGCCTGCACGGTTTCTGCGGTGGGCGGATTGTTGGGGATGACGGACCGGAAGATGAGGTAGCCGGGCAGCAGATCCCACAATTCGTCGCTGATAGCGGATTCCTTGATTTCCCCGCGATCGACCGCCTGCCGTAACACGTGATGAATCAACGCTTTCCGCTGCTCGATGAACTGGCGCCGCATGACGTCGTTGAGCGCGGGGTTGCGGCACACCTCGACCAGGACGGCGCGGATGGTGCCGGCATGCTGGCCGACCTCCTGGCACACGATTTCCCCCAGCCGCAGTAGGTCGCCGCGCAAGGTGCCGGTTTCGGGGGGAACCGCGACCTGGCGGATGCCTTCGATGAACGCCGCCAACACCAGTTCGGCCTTCGACGGCCAGCGCCGGTACACCGTCGCCTTGCTGGCGCGGGCGGTGGCCGCGACGGCGTCCACGGTTAGCCGGTCATAGCCGTGTTCTTGCAGCAGTTGCAGTGTCACCGCCAGAAGCTCGGTTTCCCGGGGCGACCACGGTGACTCGGCCGCATGATCGGCTAGTTGGGTCACAGCGCCCACGATAGAGCCGCCCGGCAAGTACCGTCCAGTACCGTACCGCCGGGCTCACCCTGGTTCGTCGATGTCACGGCCGGTGGCCAGGTCGCTGCACTCGACGTGCTCGACGTCGTCACGGCCGCCGAGGTAGGCGCCCGCGCCGCGGTCTCCGGTCAGGCCCGCCAGCACGCCGGGCCAGTGTTGGCGGGCGAGCACGACGGGGTGGCCGGGCCGCTCGCCGAAGCAGGCGCGGGCCAGCCCGGCGCGAGATGTCAACGCGCGCTGCAGGACTCGGGCCACCACATCGGCCTCGACATCGGGGGTGTCGACGACGTGCAACACGGCGTAGTCGGCCTGGCTACGCTCAGCCTGCACCAGGCCGGTGCGCACCGACGCGCTCAAGCCCTGGTCCCAATCGCAGGCGGTCACCGCCGTGACGCCGGGCGGCGGCGGGACGTCTGCCGCCCCGAGCACCAGCACGACGTCGTCGCACCCGCCGTCGCGCAATGCCCGCACCGCAATGTCGAGCCAGCCGTCGACCAGTACCTTCGGCTTGCCATAGCGCCGGCCGGCACCGGCAGCCAGCAATACGCCGGTGATTCTCATGAGACGTCGTGGTGGATGCGGCCGTCGACCTCGGTCAGCGGACGTCCGCCGCCGCCCCACGAGCGGGCAATGATCTCCGCGACGATCGACACCGCCGTCTCTTCCGGGGTGCGCGCACCGAGATCCAGGCCGATCGGACTGGCGAGCCGGCTGAGCTCGGCGTCGGTCAACCCGGCGGCGCGCAACCGAGCCAGCCGGTCGTCGTGCGTGCGGCGCGACCCCATCGCACCGACGTAGCCGACGCAGGCCAGCCGCAGCGCCACCCGCAGCGTCGGCACGTCGAACTTCGGGTCGTGGGTGAGCACGCAAATAGCGGTGCGGGCGTCGATCGCGCCCTGCTCGGCCTGCGCGCGCAAGTAGCGGTCAGGCCAGTCGACGACGACCTCGTCGGCGGCGGGAAATCGCGCCGCCGTGGTGAAGACCGGGCGGGCGTCGCACACGGTGACCCGGTAGCCGAGGATTGCGCCCTGGCGTGCCAGCGCGGCGGCGAAGTCGATCGCACCGAAGATCAGCATCCGCGGCGGCGGGGCGTGGCTGGCCACGAAGACCTCCATGCCGATGTCCTGCCGCTCGCCGTCCGGTCCGTAGGTCAGCACACCGGTGCGCCCGGCGGTCAGCATGCCGCGAGCGTCGTCGGTGACGGCATCGTCGACCCGGGCCGAGCCGAGCGTGCCGTGGACCGAATCGGCGGTGATGACCAGCCGGCGTCCCGGCCAGGCCGGGTCGGGGTGAGCGATCACGGTGGCGACCGCGGTCGGTCGGTGCGCGGCCATGCGCTCGGCGACCGTCTCCAGTTGCGGAAAGGTGCTGCGCGACACCGGTTCGACGAAGACGTCGATCTCCCCGCCGCAGGTCAGGCCGACGGCGAAGGGGTCGTCGGCGCCGACGCCGTAGCGCTGCAACGCGGGCCGCCCGGTGCGCACCACCTCGGTGGCCAGCTCGTAGACCGCGGCCTCCACGCAGCCGCCGGACACCGAGCCGGTCACCGTCCCGTCCGGCGCAACCACCATCACCGCGCCCGCCGGCCGCGGCGAGGACCCGAGCGTGCGGACCACGGTGGCGACACCAGCGGTGCCGCCGGCTCGCACGATCGCCGTCAACTCCGGCAGTACGTCACGCACCGTGGGCCTCTCGACTGCGGTAACCGGACTCTCATATGATGACATTTGTCTTCTCATCTTGCGATAACGGCGTTGGAGCGATAGCCATGACGGACACCGTCTCGCCCCGCTACACGGGCACTCGGGTGCCGCGGGTGGAAGACACCCGGCTGCTGACCGGCCGCGGCACGTTCGTCGACGACGTCACCCGGCCCGGCATGCTGCACGCCTGTTTCGTGCGCAGCCCGTTCGCGCATGCCCGGATCAACGGCATCGACACCTCGGCCGCGCTGGCGCTGCCCGGGGTACGGGCGGTGTTCGTCGCCGCCGACCTCAATCCGGACGTCAAGGAGGCCTGGCACGCCGTCGCGGGCAAGGACGTCCCGGACACCCCGCGCCCGCCGTTGGCCGAAGGCGAGGCGAAGTTCGTCGGCGACCCGGTGGCGTTGGTGGTCGCCGAGAGCCGCTATATCGCCGAGGACGCGGTCGAGCTGGTCGAGGTCGACTACGAGCCGCTGCCGGCCGTCGCCGACTTCACCACCGCGGTGGGCTCCGAGGTGGTGGTCCACGAGGCCTACCCCGACAACGTCGCTGGCGGCATGGCCGGGGCACCGCCGGACGAGGAGACGTTCGCCTCCGCGGCCCACGTGGTGGCCGAGAACGTCTACCAGCAGATCTACCTGCCGGTGCCGATCGAGACTCGCGGCATCGTCGTCGAATGGGCCGCTGCCGCAGACGAACTCACCATTTGGGCGTCCACCCAGACGCCGCATGAGCTGCGGGCGTTCGCCGCGCGGCTGCTCGGGATTCCGGCGCAGCGGGTGCGGGTGATCATGCGCGACACCGGCGGCGGCTTCGGCCAGAAGGTGGTGCCGATGCGCGAGGACATGTGCATCATGCTGGCCGCCCGCAAGGTGCCTGCCGCAGTGAAGTGGATCGAGGACCGCCGCGAGAACCTGATGTCGGCCGGGCAGGCCCGCCACGTAACCGGCTCGGCCCGAATGGCTTTCGACGACGACGGCGCCATCCTGGCGGCCGACATCGACTTCGTGCAGGACGTC
>NZ_LQOM01000008.1 GCF_002101595.1 Mycobacterium celatum | reverse complement strand
CCGCCGAGTTCGAAGAAGGAGTCGTCGACGCCGACTTGTTCGAGGCCCAGGACTTGGGCGTAGATGCCGGCCAGCAGTTCTTCGATGGCGTTGGCCGGGGCGCGGTAGCGATCCACATCGGCGTATTCCGGTGCCGGCAGCGCACGCTTGTCGAGTTTGCCGTTGACCGTCAACGGCAACGTGTCCAGCACGACCAGCGCCGCGGGCACCATGTAGGCCGGCAACCGTTCGGCCAGTGCGGCACGCACCGCCACCGGGTCGACGGCACCGGTCACATAGCCCACCAGCCGCTTATCACCGGGGCGGTCCTCACGGACAATCACCGCCGCCTGCCCCACCCCCGCACAGCCGGCCAACGCAGCCTGCACCTCACCAAGCTCGATGCGATACCCGCGGATCTTGACCTGCTCATCGGCGCGCCCCAAATAGGCCAACTGCCCAGCAGCATCCCAACGCACCACATCCCCAGTGCGATACATCCGCTGCCCCACACCACCAAACGGGCACGCCACAAACCGCCCCGCCGTCAACCCCGCCCGGCCCACATACCCAAAACCCACACCACGACCGGCCACATACAACTCACCCACCACCCCGGCGGGCACCGGCCGCAACCACCCATCAAGCACAAAAAACCCAAGATGAGCCAACGGCACCCCCACCGGGCTCACCGCACTATCGACATCACCAGAGCCGATCTCGCGGAACGACGCATGCACCGTCGTCTCGGTGGTCCCATACATATTGACCAACCGCGGCGCCCCCGGATGACGCTGCAACCACCCCCCCACACGCGCCGGCTCCAACGCCTCCCCGGCAAAGATCACCGTCTCCAACTTGAGCTGACGACCCAACTCCGGCGCCAACGCATCAGCAGTCTGCAACGCATAAAACGCCGACGGCGTCTGACTCAACACACTGACCTGCTCGGCCACCAACAACGCGTGGAAATCCTCCGGCGAGCGCGCCACCGACTCGGGCACCACCACCAACCGGCCCCCATGCAGCAGCGCACCCCACATCTCACACACCGACACGTCAAAAGCCAACGAATGCCACAGCGACCACACCTGCCCGGCCAACTCCACGCTGTCGCCCAACGACGCCATCAGCTCAACCACGTTACGGTGAGAAATCGCAACCCCTTTGGGCACACCCGTCGTACCCGAGGTGTAAATGATGTACGCCAGATCATCAGCAGCCGGCACCGGCAAACCAGCACTGGGCTGAGCATCCACCACCGGATCATCGACATCGATGACCAGCACATCCAACCCATCCAGCCGATCAACCAACCCCGCCGAGGTGATCACCGCCACCGGCGCGGCATCACCCACCACAAACGCCACCCGCGCCGCCGGCACCGCCGGATCAATCGGCACATACGCCGCACCGGTCTTCAACACCGCCAAAATCGCCGCCACCGCCTCAACCGAACGCGGCAACAACAACCCCACCCGCTGCCCAGGACCCGCCCCACAACCAACCAACAAGTGCGCCAACCGATTCGACGCCTCATCAAGCTCGCCATACGTCACCGAGCGGCCCCCACCACACAACGCCACCGCCTCCGGCGCACGCACCACCTGCTCACCAAACACCGCCGGAATCGACCCCACCGACACCGCCGACCCCGTCAACACCCCCCGATTACCCCACCCCAACAACCGAACCCACTCAACCTCATCCACCACACCCAACGACGACAACAACCCACCCGAAGCAGCCGCCATCCCCACCAACACCCGCTCCAACCG
>NZ_LQOM01000007.1 GCF_002101595.1 Mycobacterium celatum | reverse complement strand
AGCCCTGACCGCCTAAACTGCCAGCCGAAGGGTCACGCGATCGAGCGAACTCTTACACCACGCCTCCGGACTTGGCCATGGCGACGAGTCGGCGCTCTATGATCCAGCGCCGACCCTCGTCGGGTGCAATATTGGTAGCGGGGCAGTGTCAATCAGGCGAGAGAGCGCCATTGTGGATGAATCGACCAACCCCGAGACTCCGACAACTTGGATTCCGAGTGCGGTTCACTCGCGGATTATGCGAGCGAACAAGCGAAGCGATACTAAGCCCGAGGTCGCGCTCCGCTCCGCCCTACACCGGACTGGCTTGAGATTTCGCAAGGACGTTCCGCTCCGCCTCGGCGGTTCGGTCATACGTCCTGACATTGTGTTCAGTCGCAAGAAGGTGGCGGTCTTTGTCGACGGCTGCTTTTGGCATGGGTGCCCGGAGCACTGTCGACGCCCGCGCCAGAACGTTGAGTTTTGGTCACGCAAACTACAAGGGAATGTCGAGAGGGATGCGCATCAGACCGCCGTGTTGTTAGAAAACGACTGGACTGTCATTCGGATATGGGAGCACGAACCCGTGCAAGACGCTGTAGCAGAGATTACTGCGCTACTTCGAGGACAGGGCGGGAACTCCGAAACCTCAAGCGTCAGGCCGATCGCGCCTCAGGACCACTGACGAAAGCGTCGGCAAGCGAGTCGGCGACGATTCGGCCCAAACGAACCGGCACAGCATTACCCAGCTGACGCATCTGTTCGCCTCTGGGCCCTGCGAGTTGCCAGGTGTCCGGGAATGACATGATTCTTGCCGTTTCCCGTACCGTCAGATAGCGAACCTGACCGTTGTCTTTCCTCAGAACGCTCTCACCCCCGGGCACACCATGCACACCGGCCTTCACCGTCTTGGCTGGACGGTCTAGCTCATTCGGAGTGTGACCCACGTAGATGCGGGCGCCTGGGTGCCCCTTGTGATGCAACCACCCTGGGGTTTCCGCGCCCTCCAATGGCTCAGGGAGGTCCGCGATGGCATCGCGCAGAGTTAACCAACGGTCCAAATCGTCTTCAGTATCATTACAGGGGATGGCTTGCGAGGGCGCGGCTTTAAGCGAATGATCCCGCCAGTACGTGCCCTCCTTCTGGGCACGGTGCAACCCGTAGCGACTGTGCGTCGCTGCCGGGAATTCCCAGTTGAGTGCCTGGTCGCGTCGGATTCCTATCACAAACACCCTCCAGCGCACTTGAGGCACGCCGTAGTCGGCAGCGTTGACTAGGTACGGCTCGACGTCGTACCGCTCAGTCGGGTCGCCGTCTTTCTTAAGGATTCTGATTAAGCGGCGGTCATGCTGCTCCCAAGTCTCGCCGTCCCTACGTGACTCAAACGGGGCGCGAAGCGATCTCAGGATGTACTGCCAATACGGTGCGAACGAAGGCCGAGTCAGGCCCTTGACATTCTCGCCAAGGAATACGCGCGGGCCTGTCTGCCGAACCACTCGCTCGAACTCAGGCCAGAGATTGCGTTCATCGAGGTGGCCCTTGTGGACTCCTCCGAGCGAGAACGGCTGACACGGCACGCCGCCCGCTACAAGATCGACCTTGGTGGCACATTCTGTGAATGTAAGCTCGCGGACGTCCGCCTCTAGTAGTGGCCACTTCGCGGCCCTCAGCACGCCTGCGGCCGCCGGAAGGCTGGTGTTGCGGATGCCTGGAGGGGCAACGTCAACGGCTCCATTCGCTCGGAGAGTGTCGCAGGCCCGCCGCTCGAACTCGTTTACATACAGGTGCTGAAACCCGGCCTCATGAAGTGCGAGCGCGAGTCCACCGCCACCAGTGAACAGTTCGATGCTCGTGCCCACGAACCGCTTGCCCCGATTCTGCGAGCGAGTATTCGCGGATCCCTTCGTCACGCGATCAAGTTACCGCGCCACCACGACACGGTCCCGCAAGCCGGGCGAGTGTCTCACGAGTCGTCGGCGGCGTCAGCTTGCGGCGGGGCGTCCGCAACCTCGCCCGCTTCCTCGTCCTCATCGATGACCCCTGCGGGCGCCTGCTGACCCTGCCCGGCAGCCTCGATTACTACGCCATCGGCCTCCCTTCGCCAATACGTGATTGCGCTGTGGTAGCGGTCGGGGTCCTGCTCTTTGTACAGGATCACGTAGCCCGGTAACGCGGTCGCCAGCCAGCCGGGAAGAGCACCAACAATGAGTTTCATCCATTGCCTCAATGGCAATTCCACGGCCGGGACCGTTAATTTGGCGGCCTGAAGTTCCCGCGTGTGGCCCGTGCGTCCGAAGCGAAGGAGATACGGAAGCTTCTTCTTTAAATCTGTTAGGCACGCGAGAGCATCGCTGTCACCGACTACTGCGGCATCAAGGGCTACGGGAAAGTTGAGGTTAATCGGATAAAGGGCGTCAAAGTGGTTCGCCCTGACTATGGTGGTGTCCCGGTTCCTGCCAGGGTCTTTGTTGCCGAAACCGTTGTTGTTCCATGGTACGCCGCCTTCGTCCAGGTACGCCTTGATCAATAACTTCTCAGGCGCTGACGCCTCAAGATCCTCATCCACGTAGAGACAGACAAAGGTGACCGCCCCGGCGGCGAAGGGCCCAATCCGGCCTGACAACTTCCGCATGTGCTGCGTCAATCGCGCGGGGAGCGAAGCGTCGGCCTTGCCGACATAGACACGCGACCCATCCACAAAGAGCACGTACACGCCACCCCGTTGCTGCAGGCGGGCAAGCTCGTCAACAGACAACGAGGTGGGAGTTAACCGGTCTAAAGCTGAATGAAGTTGGTCGGCCAGCGCGCGGGTGATCGACAACTTGAAGTCGTCGTCTGGGCGCGGGTCGGACGGCTGGGAAAAGGCCACGGTCTCAAGCTAGCCGCAAGCGGTCCGTTTTCCACGCACATGCGAGTCGCGTCGGGCACCCAACGCGTCGCCAGCACAGGTCGCCATCAGGACTTAGCAGGCTCGATCCCGTTGTGCGGCAGTCAATCATGTATCTCCGCCTTTTAAGGCTGTGTCGGTTGAGGTCCACGGGCCTCGCCGACGGGGGGCAGTGCACTGGTATCCCATCTGGTATCGCGTCAATGGTCACGTGGACTACTGTGGGTCTGATGCATGCCCTAGCAGGCGCTCGAAAGCATTCAGCGAAGCCTCGAAACTGCGAGGCCATTCGGTTTGCCAGACCCGCAGCGGGATGTCGGCGAGCGGGTCGAACCGGCGAAGTTGGTGGCTCGTTACCGACCAACAGATACGGCTCGTGGGGGCCCGCGTTGAGCTCCGTCGTGAACCGGTCCAGCCGCTCTGCCAGCGCCTCCCGGCCGCCCAAAGTGGCCACCAGCCCGACGATGTTCTGCGGCACCATCCACAAATCCTGCTCGGAGTTGCCCTCGTTGAATCCGTCCTCTCCCAAGTCCGAGGTCGGCCCGGTGAACCCCGGCCAGACGAGAAAAGCACCGTCGGCGCCACGCGGAGTGATGCGGCGCGTCGCCGGGTTAAACAGGTTCTGCCAGAACTGCGCCCGCCGCAGGAATTCGGCGCTAATCATGTTCTCGTCCAACGCATCCGCAAACTGGGAGATCGCGAAGTCGTCGACCGACCACTCCAGCGTTATCGAGGCCCCCTCGATCCCGTGATCGCCGCGGAACTCCTCGGTCTGCGGCGCGTAGCCATGCTCCAGGTAGCTGGCGATTCCCGGCCGCTCCACACAACCGTCCCGCCCGACACCGCTGTCGGTCGCGCCGTTCGCCATGTAGTAGAGCGCGCGTCTGACGTCCTTGGCGCCGAACGCATACAGGCTCGCGATCAACGGCACCCCGTTGTCCCCCGTCATTTCTCCCGTCGAAGCATTCGCCAGCGCCCACCGCGGCAACGACCCGCTCTGGTTGGCGTCGTTCACCAGCGACTGCGCCATCCGCTGGCCCGTTCCGAGTCGTTCCTCGCCCGCCAGGCGTTGGAGCAGATCGTCGAACGGCGTCGCGCCGATCTCGGCGTGGTAGCTCCGTACACAAACACGCGCAGCAAGCTGCTAGTTTTTGCGCGCGATCGGTTCTCCGGATGATGCTGTCAAAGCCGCATCGGCCTGGCATCGGCTGACTAGCGCATGCCACCTGCACGCCTACGAAATGCAGTCCCCCCTAGCGGAAATCGAGCACCTTTGTGCGGTTGTCGCATCGCTGCTGCCGACTCCATGACGTTCGCGGGTTCATTTCGAGTGCGCCTCATACCATCCGCATACTGCTCGGCGATGCGGGCCGAGCCCACCTAAGTGGTCTGCGATATAATTACAGTGACGTAATTTAGATCCCACACTTTTGTACGATTACGTGTCATGGTTCCCTCAAGGAGGGACGAACA
>NZ_LQOM01000006.1 GCF_002101595.1 Mycobacterium celatum | reverse complement strand
ATCGCATTACGCTGACCCGCCAACTCCGCCAACTCCTCAAACAACACCTCCACACGCTCGGCAGGACTCAGCGCCGCAGCAGACGAAGCGGTAGTCGACGACATAACCGCATCATTACAGCCAGGTCCGACAAGCCACCGCCGCCAACCGCGCTGCGGCGTCAGCATGGACACCAAATTGGTTGGGACGTCAGACCCCCGACCTCACGTCTGCCGTACCGACTGCGGGCGACCGCTGGCCAGCGAAGCTAAAGCGGCATCGATGACAACGTTCGTGGCGTATCCGTCGTAGCTCGAGGCTCCCGTGAATGAACCGCCGACCACGCCGGCGAGCCATGCGGCGTCCTGCGAGCGATACGCCCGGTGGAAACGTTGCATCCAGGCCTCGGGCAGCGGGGCATCGCCATCGGCTGAGCTGTCGGTCGGTGTGGGCGAGGCGAGGGTGAGTACGCCGGAGCTGCCGACGATCTCGCAGCCGATGTCGTAGTCCAGCCCCGGTCCACGGCCGAGCTCCATAATGCCAAGCACGCCCGACTGCGAGGTCAGCGTGAGGACCACGAACACGGTGGATTCGTCGCGGCTGGCCTTGGCGATGGCGGAAACCTCGCTGACGTCCTCGCCGCACAGCCAGCGGAACACGTCGATGTCGTGGGACGCAGAGCTCGTGATGAGCTGTTGCTCGTCAAAGTTGATGACCGCCAGCGGATTACGGTGGCGCTGACTGATCAGAACTGGTTCACCGATGCGGCCGGACTGCAGCGCGCGGTAGACATCCTGGTAATCGGCGTCGTAACGGCGCATGTAGTCGACCTGCACCAGTCGCCGACCAGTGGCCCGTTCGGCGTTGACCAACCGCAACGACCGGTCAGCCGACGTGGTAAGTGGCTTCTCGCAGAACACAAACAGGCCACGGGCGATGCACGCTTCGACGATCTCGTGGTGAGTGTTGTCAGCGGTCGCCACCACAACCGCGTCGACGTCGGCATTGTTCACGCAGTCCAACGGGTCGTGGTAAACGGCTGCGGTCGGCACAGCAGCAGCGGCGCGTTCGGCGAACGGAGCATGGCTGTCGGCCAGTGCACGGATATGTGCCCGCGGCTGCAGGCTTGCGAAGATCGCCAGGTGCTCCATGCCCATGTTGCCCAGCCCGATGAGGGCGAGGCGCACCGGCGCGGTGCTCATAGCGGTTCGACTTCGGTCCAGGTGCCGCTGGACACCGAGGCGGCTACCGCGGCGTGAATCTTGGCTGACCGCAAGCCATCCGCGAACACCGGCAGCCCTTCCGGTGCGGTCCCGATGCGGATGGTCTCGTACACGTCGGCGACAAACAAGTTGAAGCAATCCTGGTATCCCTGGGGATGTCCCGGCGGCAGCACAGAGTAGCGTGCGCTGCGTGGATCGAGCGCATCTCCGTCGCGCGATAGCACCGTGTTAGCGTGCAGCCCGCCGATGATGAGCTCATCGGGATATTCCTGGTCGAATTGCACCGCCGTCTCACGGCTGTCGAATGAGAAGGACAACTGGTTTTTTCGGCCCGGCGACGCCTGACTGACGACGACACTTCCGATCGCGCCTCGGTTGGTGCGAAAAGCCACCACCGCACCGTCGCCCTGCGGTGCGGTGGCCTCAGTTGCTATGACAGAGCTGATGCGATGACCGGTAACGAACTCCATCAGGTCACACCAATGCGAGCCGATGTCCGCGAATGTCATCGAAACACCGCATTGTGTCGGGTCGGATCGCCAGCCCTTCGGATCGGCCTTGGCCATATGGTCTTGCACGTAGCCACCGTGCATGAGCCACACCGGCGCATCGGCGATCCGGCAACGAGCCTCCCGCACCATCGGGTAGAAACGGTAAATGAATGACACGGCCGCAACTGTGCGGGCGCTATCGGCGGCGTCGACGAGGGCGGCGGCGTCGGCAACTGTTGTGGCCAAAGGCTTTTCACAGATGACGTGCTTCACCGCGGCCAGGGCCGCGGCGGCTTGCTCCAGGTGCAGGTTGTTCCGTGTGCAGATGTGCACGACGTCGACGTCATCAGCAGCGAAGATCTCTTCTGTAGTGGCTGCGCGTTCGGCCCCGAGGCGCTGCGCCGAGCGCTGACTGCTTTGCGGCGTACTGCCACAGATCGCCGCGAGCTTTCCGCCCGCTCGATGGACGGCGTGCGCATGCACCGAGCCGACCATGCCGGCGCCGATGATCGCGCTCCGTGGTGGATGTGGCTGGCTCACCGCTGATCTCTTTCCGTGAAGCTTTACCCCGCCTTCCGCGCTTCTATCAGTACTCGTGAGCTGTGGGTGACGAAAGCTCCGTTGGCGTCGATCTCCTGGTGCATTCTGAGTAGCTTGTCGCGGTATTTGTCGACTGCGAAGTCCGGGACGACCCAACTCAGCTTGCGCAGGAAATAAATGACGGCGCCGACGTCGAAGAATTCAAGCTGTATCTGCTCGTGGCGCAAGTCGACTACTTCCAGTCCGGCTGCCGCGACCTCGTCGTCGACGGTATCCGGGTTCAATTGCCCACGGATCCGCGTCTGCGGCTGCGGCCCCACAAAGTATTCAATCAGTTTGCGCAGGTAGATAACGCCGACATGTTGGGCGAAATAGGTACCGCCTGGCCTGAGTACCCGGGCGATCTCGTCCCACCACACGGCCGACGGATGCCGACTGGTCACCAGGTCGAATGCGGCCTCGGCGAACGGAAGTGGCGGTTCGTCACCGGTGGAAACCACGACCACACCCAGCGGATGGAGTAGCCGGGTGGCCAGGGCGATGTTCGGCGGCCACGGCTCGGTGGCAGCAATCGTCGGGGGGAAGGGTCCAGCGCCGGCTAAGACCTTCGCCCCCGCCGGTATAGATGTCCAATGCAGACTGCACCTCAGCGAGCCGAGCCCGAAGCAGCCGTTGGTACCCCCAGGATGGTCGCTCTTCGGCGGCCCGGCCCTCCAGCCAGGAAGAGTCCCAGCCCGCGACCGATACCGAATCGGCCTCGGCCACAAGGTCGTCGAACGCCCGATCCACCCGAGCATCATCGCACCTTGAAGAGTGAGCCGCGTCACACTAGCATGACCAGTGGTCATCGACCGCTAGGAGGGACCGATGCCGACGGTGACGTGGGCCCGCGTCGACCCGGCTCGTCGAGCAGCCGTGATAGAAGCCGCCGAGGCGGAATTCGGCGCGCACGGGTTTTCCCGCGGCAGCCTCAACGTCATCGCCCGGCGCGCCGGCGTCGCCAAGGGCAGCTTGTTCCAATACTTCGCGGACAAGCGCGACCTCTACGCATTCATCGCCGACGTCGGTAGCCAGCGCGTGCGCTCCTACATGGAGGACCGCATCCGCGAACTCGACCCGAGCAGACCGTTTTTCGAGTTCCTCACCGACCTGCTCGACGACTGGGTCGCCTACTTCGCCGACCATCCGCGGGAACGTTCGCTGCATGCCGCCGCCAGCCTGGAGGTCGACACCGACGCCCGCGTCAGTGTGCGGACCGTCATCCACCGGCACTACCTCGAAGTGCTCAGGCCGCTGGTGCGTGACGCGCAGGTCCGCGGCGACCTGCGGGCGGATGCGGACACCGACGCGTTGCTGTCGTTGATGTTGCTGATCTTTCCGCACCTGGCGCTCGCGCCCTATGTGCGAGGCATGGACCCGGTCCTCGGGCTCGACGAGCCCACGCCGGAGCAACCGGCGCTGGCGGTGCGCAGGCTGGTCGCCGTGCTGGCGGCAGCCTTCGCCGGCCAGCCAACTATCAAGGAGGTCAACGCATGACACGGACACGATACGGCTCGCTGGCCGCTGGCGGCCTCAACTGGGATAGCTTGCCGCTCAAGCTCTTTGCCGGCGGCAACGCGAAATTCTGGGACCCGGCCGATATCGACTTCTCCCGCGACCGCGCGGACTGGGAGAAGCTCTCGGACCGTGAACGCGACTACGCCACCCGGCTGTGCGCCGAGTTCATCGCCGGCGAGGAAGCGGTCACCAAGGACATCCAGCCCTTCATGGGCGCGATGCGCGCCGAAGGCCGATTGGGCGACGAGATGTATCTGACCCAGTTCGCCTTCGAGGAAGCCAAACATGTGTCGGTGTTCCGGCGGTGGCTCGATGCCGTCGGGATCGACGCCGACCTGCACAGCTACTTCGACGACCTGCCGGCCTATCGGCAAATGTTCAACGAGGAACTTCCGCAGTCGCTCGACGCGCTGTCGGTCGATCCCTCACCGGCGGCTCAAGTCCGGGCGTCGGTGACCTACAACCACATCGTCGAGGGCATGTTGGCACTGACCGGCTACTACGCCTGGCACAAGATCTGCGTGGAACGCGGCATCCTGCCCGGAATGCAGGCACTGGTCCGGCACATCGGCGACGACGAGCGGCGCCACATGGCGTGGGGCACGTTCACCTGCCGGCGCCACGTCGCCGCCGACGACGCCAATTGGACGGTGTTCGAAACGCGGATGAACGAGTTGATGCCGTTGGCGCTGCGGCTCACCGAAGAGGGCTTTGCCCTGTATGCCCCCGACATTCCGTTCGGCCTATCCACCGAAGAGTTCCTGGCCTACGCCAGCGACAAGGGCATGCGACGGTTCGGCACGATCAGCAGCGCCCGCGGCCGCCCGGTCGAGGAGATCGACCTCGACTACTCGCCGCTGCAGTTGGAGGACACCTTCGCCGACGAGGACCAACGGGTCCTGGCCGCCTCCGCATAGCGCCGACTGCTTCACCGAGATCGACGTTTTGCAGGTCGCCTCTCGAACTTTCTCTGCAAAGCGTCAATCTCGGTGCAGCGATCGCCGGCGAACTGCTACTCGACCTTCGACCCGCCGCCGGCGTCACCGCTGTCCGCTGACCCGATCCAGACGGTCTTGGCGTTGCAGAATTCCCGGATTCCATGGCCGGCCAGCTCGCGGCCGTACCCGGATCGTTTGACGCCACCGAACGGCAGCTCGGGGTAGGACACCGTCATCCCGTTGATGAAGACCTGCCCTGCTTCGATGTCATCGACAAAACGGCTGATCTCCGACTCGTCGCGGGTCCACGCGTTGGAGCCCAGCCCGAAGGTGGTGGCGTTGGCGATCTCGAGTGCCTCGTCGATGTCGGCCACCCGGTACACCGACGCGACCGGCCCGAACACCTCCTCGTAGAAGATCGGCATGTCGCGGGTGATGTCGGTGATCACCGTCGGCGGGTAGAACCAGCCCGGCCCGTCGACTCGTTTTCCGCCGCAACGAATTACGGCACCCGCTGCAGCGGCCTCGTCGACCAGCTTCTCGACGTCGGCGCGGCCGGACTCGGTGGCAAGCGGGCCGACGTCGGTGTCCGGGTCGGTCGGGTCGCCCACCCGTAAAGCGGCCATCTTCTCGACGAACTTGTCCACGAACTCGTCGTAGACGTCGGTGTGGACGATGAAGCGTTTGGCTGCGATGCAGGATTGGCCGTTGTTCTGCACCCGTGCGGTGACTGCGGTGGACACCGCCGCGTCGAGATCGGCGGACGGCATCACGATGAACGGGTCGCTGCCGCCGAGCTCCAGCACCGTCGGCTTGATCTCGTCGCCGGCGATGGCTCCGACCGATTGACCGGCCGGTTCGCTGCCGGTCAGGGTCGCGGCCGCCACCCGCGGATCACGCAGGATGTCCTCGACCGCGCTCGACGGGACCAGCAGCGTCTGGAAGCAGCCCTCCGGGAAGCCGCCGCGACGGATGACGTCGGAGAGATACAACGCGGTCTGCGGCACGTTGGACGCGTGCTTGAGGATCCCGACGTTGCCGGCCATCAGCGCCGGCGCGGCGAAGCGTACCGCCTGCCACAGCGGGAAGTTCCACGGCATCACCGCCAGTACGACGCCCAGCGGCTGGTAGCGCGTGTACGCCTTGGTCGCGCCCACCGCTTTGCCGTCGGCAGGCTCGTCCGCGAGCAGCTTCTCGGTGTTTTCTGCGTAGTAACGAAACCCCTTGGCGCACTTCAGTACCTCGGCTTTGGCCGCTTTAAGCGTTTTGCCCATCTCCAGCGTCATCATCGCCGCGACCTGGTCGGCTTCGGCCTCCAGCAGATCCGCCGTCGCGTTCGTCCACTCGGCACGCTGCGCGTAGCTAGTGCGACGGTATTCGGCGAACCGGTCGTGCGCGCGGGCAATGGCGGCGTCGATTTCCTCGGCTGTCGCCGGGGTGAAGGTCTTGACCGTCTCTCCGGTGGCGGGGTTGATCGTGGCGATGGACACCTGGGCCTCCTCGAGCGCTGGACGGATTCCGCCCTCCAGCCTGCCACTACTGTGGGGAGTGTGAGTAGCGCCGCCCAGCTGATGGTGAAGTGCCTGGAAAACGAGGGTGTGTCGGTGGTGTTCGGCATACCGGGTGAGGAGAACATCCGCTTCGTGCAGGCACTGGCCGACTCCGACATCCGCTACGTGCTGACCCGCCACGAGCAGGCGGCGGCGTTCATGGCCGAGATGTACGGGCGGGTGACCGGCCGCGCCGCGGTGGTCTCCACCACCTTGGGTCCGGGTGCCATCAACATGCAGCTCGGGGTCGCCGACGCCACCACCAACAGCACGCCGATGGTCGCGATCTCCGCCCAGGTCGGCCATGACCGGGAGTACAAGGAGTCACACCAGTACGTCGACCTCGTGTCGATGTTCGCACCGATCACTCGCTGGGCAGACGGCGTGCCCACCGCGCGTGCGATCCCGGAGATGTTTCGCAAAGCGTTCAAGCTGGCCGAGGCCGAACGCCCGGCGGCGGTTTATCTGGCGGTGCCTGAAGACATAGATACAGATACCGCCGACTATTCAGACCTGAAGCCGTTGCCGCGCAATGTCCCCCGCGCCGAGGCGCCGGCCGAGGGACAGGTGCAGCGCGCGGCCGACATCCTTCGCACCGCGAAACGGCCGGTGGTGCTGGCCGGCCACGGCGCGGCCCGCAACGACGCCACCGCTGCCCTGGTCCGGTTCTCCGGCGAGCTCGCGATCCCGGTCGCCAACACCTTTCACGGCAAGGGCGTGATGCCCGACGACCATCCGAACAGCATCGGGACCATGGGTTTCATGCGGCACGACTACGTCAACTTCGGTTTCGACAACGCCGACGTCGTGGTCGCAGTCGGGTACGAGCTGCAGGAGTTCGACCCGGTGCAGATCAATCCGAACGGCGACAAACAGATCATCCACATTCACCGGTTCCCCGCCGAGGTCGACGTGCACTACCCGGTGGCCGTCGGCATCATCGGTGACATCAGCGCCTCGCTCGACGCGCTCACCGACGCGCTTGCGGGACACCGCTTCAGCACCGACGCCGCGGCTCCAGGGTGTGATCTCCTCGCCGAGGAATTCGCTCGCGGACAACAGGATTCGCGTTTCCCGTTGGCTCCGCAGCGGGTCGTCGCCGATACCCGTGCCGCGCTGGGCCGCAACGACGTGGTCCTGGTGGACACCGGCGCCACCAAGATGTGGATGGCCCGGCTGTATCCGACCTATGAACGCAACACCTGCTTGATCTCGAATGGCTTGTCCACCATGGCGTTTGCGCTGCCCGGAGCGTTGGGTGTCAAGCTGGCCCGGCCCGATTCAAAGGTGTTGGCCGTCGTGGGTGACGGCGCGTTCCTGATGAACTCGCAGGAGATCGAGACCGCTGTTCGCGAAAAGATCCCGCTGGTAGTGCTGATTTGGGACGACGGTGGCTACGGGCTGATCGAGTGGAAGATGGATCTCGAACTCGGCGACCACTACTACGTCAAGTTCGGCAACCCCGACGTGGTGAGCTACGCGGAAAGCTTCGGCGCCAAGGGATACCGCATCACAAGCGCCGACGAGCTGCTGCCGACACTGAAAGCCGCTCTCGACGACGAGGGTGTCTCGCTGATCTCCTGCCCGGTGGACTACTCGGAGAACCTGCGGTTGACCGAGCGCCTCGGCCAACTCGACAGCACGCTGTAGTCAGTCGTCGCGCAGGACTGCCGGGCCGAACCAGTGGCACAGCAGCAGCGCGACTTCGACGTCGAGGCGGTCGTCGCCGATCGGACGGCCGCGGCGTTCGACCGCCCGCTGAACCCGGTACTTCACCGAGTTGACGTGCAGGTGCAGCTCCTCGGCGGCGGCCTTGTAGCTGGAGCCGGTCCGCAGAAACACGCGCAGTGTTTCGCGTAAACGTTCGTCGCCCTCGGTGGGAGAGGCGAGCGGGCCGAGCACTTCCCCGACCCAGGCCGCGGCCGCCCCGGCGTTGTCGGCGACCAGCCCCGCCACCGCGAGCCCGGGATCGCTGGCGGTGATCACCTGCGGGACTTCCGTTTCCGAGGCGGTCACCACGGTGCGGGCATCCAGCGCCTGCTGATGTGAGCGGCGGAAGCCCTCAATCCCCGGCAACGGGTTGCCCGCTGCCATCCAGGGCGCGTCCGCCGTCGTGCTCGCAAATTCGCGAATCCGCGACGGCGTGTCCGATGCCGCCTTGCCCAGCAGCGGAATCCATGCCCAGCCGGTCACGTGGTCGATCGAAATGAACAACGGACTGTCGCGGGCGCCAAGCGATTCGGCGAGCTTGTGCACGAATCGCTCCATCGACGCCAGCTCGTCGCCACGCTCGGACTCGCGGCACCAAACCACGAGCGCCAGGTGGTTCTGCTTGAGCGGGTAGCGGATTGCGGTTGTCATCGCATCGATGTCGACGTCCGCTCCGGACAACAGTTTGTGAACCATCAACGCGCGCAGAGTATTCCGGCGTTCCAGCCAGCGTTCCCGCTCGTCCTGGTAGGTCACAACCACCAGCTGCGAAATCCGGTCGATATACCCGAACGAGACTGTCGCGATGAGCTCGTACACGGCCAGGCTCAGCTTCGGATCCAGCTCCGATGCACGTATCTCCTCCAGCGCGGTCTTGAGCACCTCTTGGTGCCCCAGCCGGTATGCGCGTACCAACGCATTAGCCGACACGTCGCGCTGCGCCAACCGCCGGGCATACTCCAGTGCGGCCGCCGGCGGCTCGATGTGCTCGACCGGGATGCGGTTGCGAACGGCCGAGAAGAACGTGTCGATATTGCTGGAGACGGTGTCCCGCAACAGCTGCAGCAACTGTACATCCCCGCGCAGGTCCACGATCTCGCTGACCAGGAACTCCTGGGTCGAACGCGTCAGCTCGGCCAGCCGGTCTTCCAGCCTGCCGATGATCGTTGTCGCAGCCTGGGCAACGACGGCGTCGTCCGTGCCGTCGGCCATCACGCCCTGGTGTCAGCAGCGCTGACGGTCGTCAGCGGCTTTGATTCGACTGGGGGATAGGCCTCGTAGTTGCCGGCATCGAAGAACCTGGTGCGGCGCCGATACTCGATCGTGTAGCTGGGCCAGTTGTTGGTGTTCTTGCCGCCGGCGGTGCGATACCAGCTGGTGCAGCCGGCCTCCCATACCGTGTCGCCGAGCCGGTCCTGCACCTCTCGGTTGTATTCCGCTTGCACCTCGGGGCGGACGTTGACCCAGCCGTTGCCGTAGGCGCCCACGTGGCGGATCGCCGAAAGCACATAGTCGGTTTGGCTTTCGAGCATGTAGATGATCGAGTTGTGCCCCAGGTTTGTGTTGGGCCCGTAGAGGATGAACATGTTCGGAAATCCGGAAACGGTCATTCCCAAATAGGCTTCGGCGCCATCGCGCCATGCGTCATGCCGCAGGTCCAGCCCGTCGAGGCCGGTGATGGACGTGGGCGCGAGGAAGTCGTTGGTCGCGAACCCGGTTCCGAACACGATCGCGTCGACGTCCCGCTCGCTCCCGTCGGCGCCGACGACCGAGCTGCCACGGACCTCGCTCAGCCCGGCCGGAATCACCTCAACGTTGGGACGGGTGATCGCCGGATACCACTCGTTGGAGATCAGGATCCGTTTGCAGCCGATCGGGTAGTCGGGCATGAGCGTCGCGCGCAGCTTCGGGTCGGGGACCTGGCGGCGCAGATTCCGGTTGAACATCATCTTGATGAGCCACATCCCATGGCCCTTGGTCATCGGGATCACCCGCGCCTCGTGGTACAGGTACTTGCGGGTGCGGCTGGCGGCGAGCGCGATCGGGAAATGGCGGTACACGTACTTCTCCAGCGGCGTGTACGGCCGGTCCGGTTTGGGGAGCACATAGGGTGCCGAGCGCTGGAAGAGGTACAACTGCGCGACCTTGGGCGCGATCTGCGGCACGAACTGGATGGCGCTTGCGCCCGAGCCGATCACCGCGACCCGCTTGCCGGTCATTTCGTAGTCGTAATCCCAACGGGCCGAATGGAATACCTTGCCTCCGAAGGTGTCGAGTCCCGGGAATTGCGGCTCGGCCGGCAGGCTCAGCTGACCGGTCGCGGCAACCAGGAACCGGGCGTGCACCTGGGTGCCGTCGCCCAGCGTGATACGCCAGCGGCCGGAGTTCTTCTGGAATTCGGCGGCGGTGACTTCGGTGCGCAAGCGGACGTGCTCGAGCACCCCGTACTTGCGGGCACAGCTTTCGATGTAGCTGCGAATCTCCGACGCCTGGCCGTAGGTGCGTGACCAGTCGTGGCTGGGCTCGAACGAGTAGCTGTAGAGGTGCGACGGGACGTCACACGCCGCACCCGGATAGACGTTGTCCCGCCACACCCCGCCGACCGCCGGGGCCTTTTCAAAGATCGTGTAGGGGATCCCGGCGCGGCCGAGTTTGATGCCCATGCAAATTCCGCCGAATCCGGCGCCGATGATCGCGACGGTGGTACCCGGCAGCCCGTTCTGACTCTCGCTCATCACACACCCCCATCACGCGCCATCAGATCACGCCGGCGCACGCCTGTCTTCGTGTTGGCAAACGAAGTCCGCGGTCGCCGGTTTGGGCGCCGCCACAGTTGCGTTGTCTTCAGCGGACGACAATCCGCCAATAGTTGGTCCCCCGCGGACGTCGTCGCAAAGGGAGGAACTTCCTAGCGTTTGGTTCAGCTTCCACGCCGTCTCTAGGAGGAACGAAATGGCTTACCTGACCATCACCGCGATGCTCATGTTCGTGCTGTGGCCGGCATTGGTCCCGGCGCTCATCCACGCATCCCACGCGCTGCTGGGTAACCTTCGCACTGCATGATGCCCGATCTGGCGGTCTCCTGGGACGTCCTCTTCGACACGCTGCTCGGCGACCGGGTAGTGCTGGCGGGGCGGGTGTGCGAGGCGATCCAGGCCCAGCTTCAGTCCTACCGCGCCATGTCCTGCGAGTCCCTCACCGAGGAAATCGGGTTTCAGGTGGAGCAGGTCTTGGGCTCCGCGCACGCCGGACGTGCGGCGCTGAGCGACAGCGAGCTCGTGGGCCTGGCCGCGATCGGCGAGGCACGCGCACAGCAGGGCGTCCCCGTTGACGACATGCTCCGCGCATGGCGCATCGGAATCGAGGTTGTCATCGGATATGCGCGTGAGGCGGCGCCAGAACTCGGCATCGAGGACGCCCAGGTGCTGGAGTTCGTGCAGTCGGCCCTGGCCTGGTCCGACATCGCCATGGTCACCACGGCCAAGGCACACCGGAAAACCGAACTGGCACTTGCCGTCTCGGAAGAGACCTGCGGAGCAGCGTTTGTCCGTGGCGCGCTGTTCGGCACGGCCCCGGCCGCCGAGCTACGCATCCAAGCCGAGGCGTACGGTCTGGACCCGACCCGCGAATATGTGGCGGTCCGTGCGTGCCTGGCGGAGGGTGTCTCGCAGCGTGAGTTGGAACGGGCCCTCGGTTTTCATGACCCGTTGCAACGTCCGCGCGGCCTGTGCGCCCTGGTTGACGGTGACATCGCCGGCTTGTTGAGCGATCCGCCACCGGCAAGCGTCGACGGCGTCGTCGGCTATGGTCCGCCGCGCCCGTTGGACCGGCTGGCCGAGTCGTACCGGCTGGCCGCGCGTGCACTGATGACCGTGCAGGCCTGCGGTCTTCTCGGTGCTTACGACATTGCGTCGCTTGGCCTTCGCGCGGCGGTGGCAATGGATGCCGACGTCGGCGACTGGCTGCGCCAGCGGTATCTCGAACCACTCACGGCGGGCGGTTCGGCTTGCGAATTGATAGCGACGTTGCGTGCCTACCTGGCGTGCGGGATGCACGTGGAACGGGCAGCGACGCGGTTGTTCGTCCACCAGAACACTGTCCGGTACCGGCTCGCCCGGTTCGAAGAGCTGACCGGGGCGAGCCTGCGTGAAACACAGGTTCTCTTCGAGGTGTGGTGGGCCCTCGAACTCTCGGCCATGCGGTTGTAGCGGCCCCCAAGACGTGACCCGAAATATCGGACACGGCTCCGTAGCCACCGGTCGGCGGTGGACGGACCCTGAACGCGAGGAGACACAGATGACAACACCCAAAGCGCCGTCGCTCCGCGGGCCGAACGAGACGTTCATGCGCTACGCGCAGAACCCTGTTTGGAACTTGTTGTGCGACCACTACTTTCGGCTGGAGATCGACGGCTGGCATCGAATTCCCGACGAGCCGTCGCTGCTGATCGGCATCCACTCCGGTGGGTCTTTGACGATGGACGCGTGGACGTTGGTGCATTCCTGGTATCGCCGGTTCGAAGGCCGCCGAATCCTGCACGGCACCGCACACGACGTGCTGATGGCAGCCCCGCTGCTCGGTGACTACTTCAAGGCGCTCGGCGTGATCCCGGCCTCGCGCCAAGGCGTGACCGCCGCCCTGGCGGCCGGCCACGACGTGATCGTCTGGCCCGGCGGCGAGCAAGACGCGATGCGAAACTGGCGCCGGCGTGACAAAGCGGTTCTAGCCGGCCGCAAGGGATTTGTGCGGCAGGCCATCCGCTCGGGCGTGCCGATTGTCCCGGTCGCGACGGTGGGCGGCCACGACACCGTCTTTGTGCTCTCCGAGGGCCGGTTTCTGGCCCGCTGGACCGGGCTGGGCAAGCGGCTGCGTGGCGCGACGATGCCCATCATCGCGGGCTTCCCGTTCCCGCTGGCCGTCGAAATACTGCCCGCACACCTGCCGCTGCCGGCGAAGATCCGCACCGAGTTTCTCGACCCGATCCGGGTCGACACCGACCCGGATCGTGCCGACGACCGCGACTACGTCGACAAGGTGTACGACGAGGTAAAGGGCGCGATCCAGGACGGCATGGATCAGCTGGCCAAACGCCGCAGCTTCCCGGTACTGGGGTGATCCATCATGAGCAGCCTGGCCCTCAACCTGATTGACGCCGCCCGTCGGCATCCGGAGCGCATTGCGCTGCGCCTCGACGAGGTCGAGATTCCCTACACCGGACTGGACGCGGCGAGCGCCTGCCTGGCCGGTCTGCTGGCAGCGCACGGGCTGCGGCCGGGCGATCGGGTCGGCGTCATGCTGCCCAACGTTCCGTATTTCGCCGTCGCCTACTACGGCGTGCTGCGAGCGGGCGGGGTGGTGGTGCCGATGAACGTTCTGCTCAAGGAACGCGAGACCACCTTCTACCTGTCGGACTCGCAGGCCAAGGCGATCATCGCCTGGCATGAGTTCGCCCCCGCCGCCCAGGCAGGCGCGGCGGCCGCCGGCGCCGAGTGCATCGTGGTGAGCCCAGGCGAATTCGAGGAGCTGATCTGCGCGGCCCGACCCATCGCCGAACCCGTCGCGCGCGAGGACGACGACACCGCGGTGATCCTCTACACGTCGGGCACCACCGGCACGCCCAAGGGCGCCGAGTTGACCCACGCCAACCTGCGCCGCAACGTCGCAACGATCGTCGAGATGGTGGATCTGGCGGCCGACGACGTGATCCTCGGTGCCCTGCCGCTCTTCCACGCGTTCGGGCAGACCGCAGGGCTGAACGCGGCAGTGGCCGCCGGTGCCTGCCTGACGCTGATCCCACGGTTCGATCCGGCCAAGGCGCTGTCGATCATCGAGCGCGACCGCGTCACCGTATTCGAAGGCGTCCCAACGATGTTCGCCGCGATGCTGCACAGCAACGCGCGCCCGGACACGTCGTCGCTGCGGTTGTGCGTGTCCGGCGGCGCCGCCATGCCGGTCGAAGTGATGCGCGGGTTCGAAGACACCTTCGAAGCCATGGTGCTCGAGGGCTACGGCCTCTCCGAAACCTCGCCGGCGGCGTCGTTCAACCACCCTGGCCTCGAGCGCAAGCCGGGATCGATCGGCACACCGGTCGCCGGCGTCGAGATGAAGCTGGTCGACGTCACCGACGGCGTGGGCGAAATCGCCATCCGCGGCCACAACGTGATGAAGGGCTACTGGAACCGCCCCGACGCGACGGCCGCGGCGATCGACGCCGACGGCTGGTTCCACACCGGCGATCTGGCCCGTGTCGACGACGACGGTTACTACTTCATCGTCGACCGCTCCAAGGACATGATCATCCGCGGCGGCTACAACGTCTATCCGCGAGAGATCGAGGAAGTGCTCTACGAGCACCCTGCCGTGCGTGAGGCGGCGGTCGTTGGTATCCCCGACGACATGCTCGGCGAAGAAGTGGGCGCGGCGATCGCTCTCAAGCCTGGCGCCGAGGCGGACGCGGCGGCGATCCGCGACTATGTCAAGGACCGGGTGGCCGGCTACAAGTACCCGCGGCGCGTCTGGTTCGTCGACGAACTGCCCAAGGGCCCCACCGGCAAGATCCTCAAACGCGATATCGCCATCCCGGTGGAGGCGTGATGAAAACCGTTGTACTACAGGATTTTTGGTTGCAGCCATCCGCGCGTCCACGTGACCGCCGCGGCCGCCGGTTGAGGTCAATCATTGCGGTCGAACCACTCCCCGTCAAGGCATCTGCGGCGCACACCGAAGGCCATCGCAGCCAGGAATGCTTTGGCGCAGTTGTACATAAGTTGAAGGAGAAGCGATGACCACCATCGACCGACTGGATCTGGACAGCGTCGACCTGGCCGACCCCTCGGTGTGGGACGACGGGCCGCCGTATGACCTCTTCGCCCGGATGCAGCGCGAGGACCCGGCACACTTCAGCCCGCAACGCAACAGGCCGGAGGAGGGCGGCTTCTGGGACATCACCCGCTTCGACGACGTGCGCGCCATCAGCCGCGACCACCGGACCTTCTCCTCCGAACGACGCGGCATCTTCCACTGGGACGACGTCGGCGTTCCGCTGGATATCCAGCGGCTGCAACTGATTTCGATGGACCCGCCACGCCACGACCGGCTCAAGGCGTTGGTGATCAAGGAGTTCACCCCGGAGGCGGTAGCCGCCCACGAGGATGAAGTCAGGCAAATCATCGACGGTGTTCTGGACAGCGTCGCCGACAAGCAACGGTTCGACCTGGTCGCCGACGTGGCGCGGCCCATCCCGTCCCGCGTGATCGGCTCACTGCTGGGCACGCCGCCAGAGGACGACGCCACGCTGGTGCACTGGACGAACGTCTTCACCGCGTTCGAAGACCCGGTAATCCGCGAGCAGTGGAAAGACACCATGGGTGTCGTCGGCGAGATCGTCGAGTACACCCAGAACAGGATCGCGCAGCGCGACGACTCCATCGGCGGCAACCTGCTCACCGCCATGGTCGACGCCGAGGTCGAGGGCGACAAGCTCAACGAACTCGAAATCGCCACATTCTTCGTCTTGCTGATGTCGGCGGGCAACGACTCGACCCGGGCAACCTACAGCGCGACGATGCTGGAGTTGCTGCGCAATCCCGAGCTGCGCCAACAGCTTCAGGACAACCCAGAACTGATCCCGGCCGCAGTGGAAGAGGGGCTGCGCTGCTATCCCGCATTCTCGTTCATGGCGCGCGCCGCCACCAAAGACACCGAGTTGCACGGCAAGACGATCAAGGAAGGCGACCGCCTGCTGCTGTGGTACATCGCGTCGAACCGGGACGAGAGCGTATTCCCGAACCCACACAAGTTCGACATCACCCGCGAGGGCCTCGCCGACAAACACCAGGCCTTCGGCGGCCGGGGAAAGCACTTCTGCTTGGGCGCCAACCTCGCCCGGCTCGAGCTGAAGCTGTGGATCGAGCGGACACTGGAACGCTTCCCCGACCTGGAACTGGACGGCGACCCCAGACGCGTGCGGGCGCTGTTCCTCAACCAGTACAACTCGATTCCGGTCCGGAGAACATCGTGACCGCAACGGAGACGGCCCGGGCCCGACCCGCCTACCGCGAGGTCGAGGTCGACGTCGAGGTTCGGCGCCGCCAGGAGGTGTCGGACGGCGTCGTCACGCTGACGCTCGCCGACCCGACCGGCGCCGACCTGCCGGAATGGGCGCCCGGCGCACACATCGACCTGCTCATGACGCCGTCGCTGGTGCGGCAGTACTCGCTGTGCGGCGACACCGCCAACCGCGCCGAATGGCAAGTGGGCGTGCTCCTCGACCCCAACAGTCGCGGCGGATCCCAATTCGTGCACGACAAGCTGCACGAGGGCAGCACGGTTCGTATTCGCGGCCCCCGCAACCACTTTCCGCTCGTCGGTTCGCCGCGGTACCTGTTCATCGCCGGTGGCATCGGCATCACCCCGCTGATACCGATGATCGCGGCGGCCGAGGCCGCCGGCGCGCAGTGGCGGCTGCTGTACGGCGGTAGGACGCGGTCGTCGATGGCGTTCGTCGACAGCTTGCAGCGCTACGGTGACCGCGTCACCGTCTGCGCGCGGGATGCCCAGGACGGTGCGAACTTCCGCGCAAATCTGAGTTCGGCGTTAGCCGACCCGGGCGAGAACACGCTGGTGTACTGCTGTGGCCCCGAAGGCCTGCTGACCGCGGTCGAGGACGCGTGCAAGACCTGGCCGCCGGGCAGCCTGCACATCGAACGGTTCTCGGCCAAAGCGATCGAGGAGCCGTCACCCGGAGCGTTGGAGACATTCGAAGTCGAATGCCAGCGCTCCGGCGTGACGTTGACTGTGCCGCCGGACAAGTCGATCTACCAGGTGTGCGAAGAAGCCGGTGTCGACGTGCTCGGCTCCTGCATGGAGGGAGTCTGCGGCACCTGCGAATGCGACGTGCTCGACGGCGAACCCGATCACCGCGACTCGGTGCTCAACGACGCCGAGAAGGCCCGCAACGACGTGATGATGACCTGCGTTTCGCGCTCGCGCTCGGAAAGGCTGGTGCTGGACTTATGAGATCGAACTACCCGTTCAACTGTTGGTACGTGGCCGCGACCACCGACGAGGTCGGGGAGAGCCTGCTCGCCCGTCGCCTGCTGGACAAGCCCGTACTGCTATATCGCCGTGGCTCTGGCGACGTGGTCGCCATGGAGGATCGCTGCATCCACCGCGCCTATCCGCTGTCGGAGGGCCGGCGCGACGGCGATCGCGTGGTCTGCGGCTACCACGGTTTCGCCTACGACCCCGACGGCTGCCTGGCCGACGTGCCGTCGCAGGAGAACGTTCCGCCGGGCGCCCGTGTGGGCACCTACCCGGTCTACGAGCAGTCGCCGTTCGTGTGGATCTGGCTCGGCGACCCCGGCGTGGCCGCACTGCGCCCGCCGCCGCGGGTTCCGTGGTACGCCGACGGGACGGGCTGGGAGAGCACCACCGAAGTACTGCGTGTCGAGGCCAATTACCTACTGCTGCATGAGCATTACCTCGACCTGACAGATGTGTTCGTGATGCATCCGGAGGTTGTGCCGCCCGATATCGAGGTGCTGCCGCAGCTCGACGAGGTCGAAGTCTCCGAACGCTCGGTCTCCTACACCCGCACGACGCCGCCCAGCAGGCTTGCCCCGTGGGAGGCAGAGATCACCGGACTTCCCTCCGAGACCACGGGTAGCCGGCGTGAGGAAGGAACGTTCGTCTCACCGGCGCTGCACGTCCAGCACTACGTCATTGCTCCCGAGACCGGAAAATCCCACGAGCTCTTGCGAATTCAGGGGTTCACACCGCAATCGCCCGGCGTGACGCACGTCTTTCTACAGATGGGGCGCAACTTTGCGAGCGGCGATGCCCGCGTCGCCGACTTTCTCCGCGCCATGTTCCACGAGTGGGCGGTGCGCGACTTCGTCGTGTTGGAGACCATTCAGCGCCGCCTGGGCGAGGAGACCGTGCCGCGCCGCGACATCAACGTCAAGGCCGACCGCGTCGCGGTTCGGGCGCGGCGCATCGCGATGGAGATGGTCGACGAGGAAACCGGGCGCTTCACGCTGAACCGGATTCTGGCGTCGTCATGACCACGGTTCTGATCAAGGAATTGGCCAGCCGGGTGGAGTCCGCTGCGGATTCCCGCCTGGAAGTCACCAATGCGATGACGGGCCAGCCGCTGGGCGATGTCCCTCGCTGCACGACCGACGACGTCGCCGCTGCCGCCGAGCGCGCCCGCGCGATACAGCCTGATTGGGCCGCCCGGCCGATCAAAGAACGCGCCGCCATGCTGCTGCGCTTCCACGATCTGGTGCTGCAACGCCAGGACGAAGTTCTCGACCTGATCCAGCTCGAGAACGGCAAGGCGCGCCGGCATGCTTTCGAAGAGGTCCTCGACGTCTGCTTGACGGCCCGCTACTACGCGAACACTGCGGCTGATTACCTGCGCCCCAAGCGGCGACAGGGTGTGCAGCTGGTGCTCACCCAGGTGACCGAACTCCATCACCCCAAGGGTCTGGTCGGCATCATCTCGCCGTGGAACTATCCACTGACGCTCGGTATCAGTGACGCCATACCGGCGATCGTCGCCGGCAACGCCGTGCTGACCAAACCGGACCAGCAGACCCCGTTTTCGGCGCTATGGGCGGTGCGACTGCTCGAAGAGGCCGGCATGCCACCGGGTTTGGTGCAGGTCGTCACCGGATCGGGCTCGGAACTTGGCGGGTCGATCATCGAACAATCCGACTATTTGATGTTCACCGGGTCCACTGCGGTCGGACGCACCGTCGCCGCGCAGGCAGGTGAGCGACTGATCGACTGCTCGATGGAACTGGGCGGCAAGAACGCACTATTGGTTCTCGACGACGCCGACGTCGGTAAGGCCGTGTCCGGCGCGATTCGGGCGGCCTTCTCCAACGCCGGGCAGTTGTGCATCTCGGTCGAACGCATTTATGTCCCGGGAACGCTGTGGGACGAATTCACCACCCGTTACACCGACGCTGCGAAGGCGATGAAACTCTCAGCAGCCCTGGACTATTCGGGTGACATGGGTTCGCTGATCTCCGAGAAGCAACTCAAGACGGTGGTCGAGCACGTGGACGACGCAGTGGGCAAGGGCGCTACCGTGCTGGCCGGCGGCAAGGCGCGCCCGGACATCGGCCCGCACTTCTACGAGCCGACAATCCTTTCCGGGGTTCGCGAAGGCATGACCGCGTTCGCCGACGAAACGTTCGGACCGGTGGTCTCGCTGTACCGGGTGGATAGCGAAGACGAGGCGATAGCGAAGGCCAACGACAGCGACTACGGGCTCAATTTCAGTGTGTGGACGTCGAACCCGAAGCACGGGCAGGCCGTCGCAGCCCGTCTGCAGGCCGGCACGGTCAATGTCAACGAGGCCTACGCGGCGGCGTGGGGATCGGTCGACGCGCCGATGGGCGGCATGAAGGCGTCCGGCCTTGGGCGCCGCCACGGGGAACACGGAATTCTCAAATACACCGAGTCGCAGACGATTGCGACCGAGCGCCTGCTACCGGTCGGTGCACCAACATGGCTCAACCCGGGCCGCTACGCGCGGATCATGACCACCGGTCTGCGCGCCCTCAAGCGACTCCCCGGCGTCAAGTAGGAGAACACGCATGACATTCGACTATGACGTTGTGGTGATCGGATCGGGATTCGGCGGATCGGTGGCGGCGCTACGGCTGACCGAAAAGGGCTATTCGGTCGGCGTTCTGGAGGCCGGGCGGCGCTTCGAAGACGACGAGCTGCCCAAGACCAACTGGCAAATCCGCAAATTCTTCTGGGCGCCGAAGCTGGGTTGCACCGGAATTCAGCGGATTCACGCGCTGCCCGACGTGCTCATCCTGGCCGGCGCCGGTGTCGGCGGCGGCTCACTGGTATACGCCAACACACTGTACGAGCCGAAATCCGATGCCTTCTATAAAGATCCGCAATGGGCCGATATCAGCGACTGGAAGGCAGAGCTGGCACCGTACTACGACCAAGCCAAACGCATGCTCGGGGTGGTGCGCAACCCCACGATGACCCGGTCCGATCGCGTGATGCTTAGCGTCGCCGAGCAAATGGGAGTACAAGACACCTTCGGCATGACGCCGGTCGGCGTGTTCTTCGGGCCAAACAACACCAAGGCGCCCGGTGTGGAAGTGGACGACCCGTTCTTCGGTGGCGTTGGTCCCCGTCGGCGCGGTTGCCTCGAAGTCGGCGAGTGCATGACCGGTTGCCGGCACAACGCCAAGAACACGCTGGTGAAGAACTACCTCTACCTAGCCGAGCAGGCCGGCGCCGAAATTCACCCTCTGACAACTGTTACCGAAGTGCGGCCGATCGACGGCGGTTACGCCGTCGACACCGTTCGCACCGGCTCTTGGAGGGCGAAAAAGACCGCTCGAACCTTCACCGCCGAACAAGTCGTGTTCGCCGCCGGCACTTGGGGGACCCAACAATTACTGCACCGCATGAAGGCCGAGGGCGTCTTACCGCAGCTTTCGCCACGGTTGGGTGAGCTCACCCGCACCAACTCTGAGGCGCTGTGTACCGCGAGCGTCAAACTGCGCCACCGCAAGGGCGCCGACTTCCACACCGGCATTGCGATCACATCGTCGATCCACCCCGACGACAAGACCCACATCGAACCGGTCCGCTACGGCAAGGGCTCCACCTCGATGGCGCTGCTGACCACCGTGATGACCGACGGCGGCGGAAAGGTGCCCCGATGGCTGAAGTGGTTGGGACAACTGGTGCGCCATCCCGCGCAGGCCGCGTCGCTGTATGTCGGACTGCGTGACTGGTCGCAGCGCACGGTCATCGCGCTGGTGATGCAGACCGAGGACAACTCATTGACGCTGTTCCCCAAGCGGAGTCGGCTGGGGCGCTTCAAGCTGTCGTCACGGCAGGGGCACGGGGTGCCTAACCCGACCTGGATACCCGCGGCCAACGAGGCGGTCCGTCGGATGGCCCGCGAGATCGACGGCACGCCGTGGAGCAGCGTTGGGGAGATCCTCGACATCCCGATGACCGCGCACTTTCTCGGCGGGTGCGTGATCGGCGGCTCGCCGCAACGCGGAGTCGTCGACCCGTATCACCGGGTGTTCGGCCACCCCGGTCTGCACGTATTCGACGGTTCGGCGATTTCCGCCAACATCGGGGTCAACCCGTCGCTGACGATCACCGCCCAGGCCGAACGGGCCACCTCCTTCTGGCCCAACAAGGGCGAAGCCGACACCCGACCGGAGCTCGGTTCGGGCTACCAGCGGATCCGTCCCGTGCAGCCGCTCAAACCCGTTGTCCCTGACCACGCGCCGGCGGCATTGCGGCTCGACTGACACAGGAAGGAAGAAACGAAATGTCCGGCCATGCAGCCGAACTGAGCAAAGACCCGACCCCGGACCCGGCCGAGGACAACGCGTTCTTTCCGTCCCCGTATTCACTGAGCCAGTACACGTCGCCGAAGACCAACTTCGATGGCGTACGGCACAAGGGCGCCTATACCGACGGCAGGTGGAAGGTGCTCATGATCGCGACCGAGGAGCGCTACGTCCTTCTGGGCAACGGCAAGATGTTCTCCACCGGCAATCATCCGGTCGAGATGCTGCTTCCTGTGCACCACATGATGGCGGCGGGCTTCGATGTCGATGTCGCAACGGTGGCTGGCTATCCGGCCAAGCTGGAGCTGTGGGCGATGCCGCGCGAGGACCAGGCCGTCCTCGCGACTTACGAGGCGCTCAAGCCAAAGCTCAAGCAGCCCAAGAAGCTTTCCGATGTCGTGACGCACGATCTCGGTCCGGACTCGGACTACCTTGCGGTCTTCATCCCGGGCGGCCACGGCGCCGTCGTCGGGCTACCGGCAAGCCCGGCAGTGGGGCGGACGCTCGACTGGGCTTTGTCGCAGGACAAGTTGATCATCACCCTGTGCCATGGGCCGGCAGCTTTGCTCGCTGCATCGCTGGGTAGGCAAGAATCGCCGTTCAAGGGCTACTCGGTTTGTGTCTTTCCCGATGCGCTCGACGAGGGGTCGAATATCGAGATCGGTTACCTGCCAGGCCGTTTACAGTGGCTGGTCGCCGATCTGCTGAGCAAGCAGGGTATCACCGTCGTCAACGATGACATGACCGGCAAGACGCACCAAGACCGCACTCTTCTCACCGGTGACAGTCCGCTGGCGTCACACAGCCTCGGTCTGATGGCCGCAGACGCCTTAGTCGGAGCCGCCAATGCGAGTGCGTAACCACGCGGGGTTGCCAAACGTGAGCCAGCCGCGGCTGCAGTAAGGGAGGAGGCTGTTACCAAAGTCATTGCCAAGGACACACATTCACCTACACAGCACGACGAGAGGAAATCCAAAATGGCAGACCCAACCGTCTCCGGTCTGGTGTCGAAGCTTCTCGACAACACCAAAGAATTTGTCGACGACGTGCTCGAAAACGTCGAGAAACTCGAATCAGATGTCACGGACATGGCGAAGGACACGAAGGATTCGAGCATCGAAGCGCTGCGTGCGCGGTCGAAGGCTTTGAACGAGCAGATCGAGAAGCTCGCCAAGGTTAAGGAAAAGAACGCCAAGAAGACGACAGCCAAGAGGTGACAGCACGACTGATTCCCCACCCGAGCGGGGCCGGGTGGGGAATCAGGCTGTCGCGTAGAATGTGACGTAAGACACAAGTCGCCCGTGGCGGGAACAGCATGAGCACTCCGAGTCCAGAAGATCGCAACAAGCCGGGATCGGTGCCGCCGCTTGGCGATCTGAATCTGGACTCCCTCGGTGAGTCCGGCGCGTCGGTGATTCTTATCAGGAACCTGGCCACCGAAGTTGTCAACGCCGTCGAACATCTGCGCAGCGCGGCGACAAATGTATGGAATGCGTTGGAGCTATTGCGATATCCAGACGGCGCTGGCGATGCATCCGCCGGGCTGTTGGGAGGCGCAGCGGCAGGACGAAGCCCGGTCGACGATTTACTGAATCCTCTTGGCGCTGTTGGGCGGGCCGCAGGTGTGACGGACATCCGCCGCCTGTTGAACTTTCAAACGGGCAGCACGTCGGCGCCGCCCACCGAGCGGGCGACGGCGTCCGAATCTGTGAACGAGCCGGGTTTGTGGAACCCGTTCGCAGCGGTGAGCGATGCGGTCAATGAGGTAGTGGGGACACCCGGGCGCGAACAGCCGACGAGCCCGTCGACGTCCGATCCCGCGACCGCGAACGGAAAATCGGCGCCGTCGGCGGCCACCCAGCCCGACAACCTCGTCAGCGCGGTCTTGGGCAGAAACCCCGCCACCGACGTCTTGGGCAGGGTCATCGGTGCTGCCACCGAACCGGTGCAACCGGTCGTCGAGCAAGTCGGGGAGGGGTTACGCCAAGTCGCGACAGCACCATTGACCGGCGTTCGAGATGTGATCGACAAGGTCGTCGGCCCGCGCGACGAGATAGATGCGTTGCGGAAGCGCGGCAACGCACTGATCCGGATCTCCTACAAGCCGGAGCTGCAACGCCGCGATGTGCACCCGTCCTTCTCACGCATCCTCGACGAACTGCTTCCCGATGAGGCGCGAATCCTGCGCTTCCTGGCCGTGGCCGGCACCCAGCCACTGCTCGACGTGCGAACCAAGACGCTGTTCCAAGTGGGCTCAGTGTTGTTGGCCGGCGACGTCAGCATGGTCGCGTCGATGGCGGGCTGTCACTGGCCCGACCGCGACCACCATTACTTCGCGAACCTCGAACGCCTGGGCCTGATCGACCTGTCGCGCGAACCGGTCGACGACTATCGCAGGTATGCGCTCTTGGAAGTGCAACCCGCCGCCTTGCACGCGATCGAAAGCGGGCAGAAGACCATCACGATCTACCGCAGCATCGCCCTTACCGCGTTTGGTCGGCAATTCATCGATGCGTGCATCGATACGGAAGGCTACAACGCCGGCGGCTGGGATACCGACGGCCGGCAGGACAAAATCCGCGGGCAGGCGTGACACGGCGCTTTGCACCAGCCAGGTCGCGAGTGGCCAGTTATTACACGGGATTTCGTTAAAACCGTGCAATAACTGGCCACTGGGCGAGGCCTGATCGGCAGCTCACCATCCGAAAAGCAGTAGGTGCACGGCGCCGACCGCCACCCCGAGCAACCCGCCGTGGACATACAGCAGCCACGCATCCTGCTCGATTGCCGTATAAAGCATCTCGCCGAACTCGGCCGGCGGCAGCGCCCGGAACCGTTGCGTCGCAAAGGCTTCGATCTTTTTCGCCTTCTCTTCGTTGAACTCCTTGGAGTAGAATACTTCCGGCGCGAAGTTGACGAATTCCATACTCGCCCGTCGTTGTAGTGAGTCCAAATCAACCAGCCCGAAGGTATGGGCCAGGCTGGAGACCACCGGCGTCAGGATTCCGGTGACCTCGTCGGAGACAACCTCACCGATAAACGCCGCGGTCTTGTCACCGCAGGCGCCGAAGAGCAGTTCTCGGGCGAAGTTGGTGACGGTGAGCACTTCCGTCGACAGCATGTGAGCGAACTGGGCCGCCGCCTCATGCTGTCGCCTCGGCAGTAGTCCTTGCTTCCACAGGTACCTGTACCGCGGCTGCGGGTCGCCGGGCTCGAACACGACCTTGATTGCCAGGATGTTGACGACGACTCCAATGAGAGCCGCGCCGCCGAGAACCATGATCCAAGTGGGGATCGCACTCAGAACCGGCGGATGAAACTCGCGCACGAACGTCAGATACAGGGCCAGGGGAAAGCCGAACAAAAATCCCAGCGCGCCGATGCGGACCATGAACCTCAACTCCGGCCCGCCGAAGCCTTTGAAGATGTCGCACAGGATGCCCGGATTGCTGCGCAGGTAGTTGACGGTCATCAGCTTGACGTTGAGCAGGTCGTCGATGTGCTCGCCGATCTTGGCGAAGGCCTTGCGGGAAATCACCGGTAGCCGTTCGTCGATCGTGGCGAGTACCGCATTGCGCGCCGGCTGCGGCAATATCTGCCACAGCAGCGCATGCTCCTTCTCGAGAACGTCGGTCGCCAGCTGGCGAATATTCGGCCGCGCTGCTTTGGATAGTTGTTCCGCGAGGACGTCGGGCTCGAGCTCCTGGTAGAAGTCCGCGATGCCGCCGATCCGGAAAATCGATTTGTCCACGATCAGGCTGGCCATCTTTTCCGCCCGGCAAGGGATGAACCCCTGGAAGCCCAGGACGCCGTTGGGTGCGAAGATCGGCAAGATCTGCACCTTGCGCGGCAGAAGCGGAAAGATTGTCTTGAGGCCACGCATGTGGAAGCCGGTGAAATGGACCGGCGCGAAAAGCATCAGCACGCCAGTCCAATTCGTGATCAGACCCGCGATTGCGCTGAAGATCGGAATGCTGACAAGGTCCACCACGAACTGAGATTGACCGGTCAGCTCTTCCCAATCAATAAACGATGACGCTGTCGTCAATTCGATCATTTCGCCCGGCCCGTCGGGATTTCCTCGTCTGGTGGTTGGCATCGTAACCCGGTTGACGTGCTTCGATTTTGGTAATTGCTGAGATTGTGGCCGCTTTGTCTTCCGCAGACAAGGCTGCGCCGAAACTTGGTCCGCTGACGACGTCGCCCGCTGCGGCCCGCCTGGGTAATTTCCTTTGCAGCGCGACGGCCGAGCGCACGAAATCCCAATTCCGCCTTGCGAAGAAAGCGAGCACATCGTGGCATTTCTACAGCTCACCGTCTTCATGTTCTTCATCATGTTCCCGCTGTGGATTCCAGTGGCAGTCACTGTTGGCCCCAAGGTCATGACAGGCGTCCGACGGGCCCGCGGCGCAACCGCGAAGAGGCCACAGCTGCGTGCGGTCGCCCTTCCCCAGCAGCGTCCCGCTGTTTAGCGGCAGATAGATTCCCCGACCAAGAGGCGTACAGCGAGGTCCAGCCTCCTGCTGACGTCGGCAGCTGATGCCCGCCGGGTCAGCCACGCCAGCAGATTCGACAGCCAGACATCGGAGATCACCCTGGCGGTGCGGTAATGCTGCTCGGCAGGCTGCCCATCGCTTATCGCCCGGGCGAACATTCGGTCCGTCATCCTGCTGACCCGGTCAACCTCGGCGGCCGCCGACCCGTCGGCGAAGACGAAGGCACGCGTCATTGCTTCTGCCAGTTGCGGATTGCGCTGCATTGACCTGTTGAGTCGGTCGATGATGTGGTGCAGTCGCTCAGATGCGCTGCCGGCGACGGCGTTGAGCTCGGCGGTGGTATCAACGTGTTCAATTTCCCGGCCCAGGAGCGACACCAACAAGTGCACTTTGGACGGGAAGTAGCGGTAGAGCGTACCGACGGCGATACCTGATCGTTTGGCCACCAGGCGCATTTGAACCGCCTCGTAGCCGCCCGTAGCCGCAATCGCCAGCGCGGCGTCCAAAACGCGTTCGCGGCGCTGCTGCTGAGTCTCGACACCGGATTCCGGTGCGGTCAACGCGAGCACCGCCACACCCCTCGTTCGTTTGATGGTTCCTGTCGATCACCTTTGCAGGGTGCTTGACCTTACGTCCAAGAACGAATTCCTATGCGGTGATTGACCGTGTTTATCGGAGACGCGTGGGTGCCGCCGTGCATCACCCGCCGATCGCGCTCGTCGAGCGAGCTGGCTGGACGGGGTCGGGATCGTTCATGTCATGGCCGGCGGGCTTGCCGCATCCGAGTCCGTCGTATTAGATGGCCCGCCGGTAGCTGAAGAATTCGAATTGTGCACCGAAATAGCGGTGCTATCGACTGGAGAAATTTAGGAAACACGCCAACGTAGCGCATCGCCGAGAAGCAACCGCCGTCTGAGCGGAAAGATAGCCGTCATCACTACGCACCTGAGAACATACGGCCGCTGAGGTTCCGAAGTTGCGATGACAGAAGCGGGTAAAGACCATAAAAAGCATGTATCGGCTCATCGATAGTGAATATGACGATGTCGCGTGTCACCGCCGACGGCTCGGCGATGAGACGACCGGTCGTCAGGCTCAAGTCCAGAACTCTTGCAGGCGCCGCGATTACGAGTTGCGGCTCGACGTGACGATCTGGCCGGTCTGGAGGTGCGCTCCACGGTTCCCGCCGTTACGTCGTGATTATCGCCCAGAATTATGCGAAAGTGCGGGGGAGCAAACGGGTGAGTTGTCGTCCATTGCCGAACGAGAAAATCACTACCGGAAAAATGTTTGGCTGGCAAGGCGCAGGACTAATAGAAACTATCTATTGATAATCTGGCGGAACTCGCGCGCCCAGGTGCTTTCCCGGCTTATCGTTTGGTCATGAGCGTGGTGCTCCAGTTGGTGGGGGCGTAAGCAGGTGACGCGCTGATGGATGTAGTCGACGTTTCGCGGTGGCAGTTCGGGATCACGACCGTCTACCACTTCATCATGGTGCCGCTGACGATCGGGCTGGCTCCGCTGATCGCCCTGATGCAGACCGCTTGGGTGGCCACCGGCAACACATCGTGGTATCGACTGGCGAGGTTCTTCGGCAAGCTCTTCCTGATCAACTTCGCGCTGGGCGTCGCAACGGGGATCGTGCAGGAGTTCCAGTTCGGGATGAACTGGAGTGAGTATTCGCGCTTCGTCGGCGACATCTTCGGCGCACCGTTGGCCATGGAAGGGCTCGCCGCGTTCTTCTTCGAGTCGGTGTTCGTCGGCTTGTGGATCTTCGGGTGGAGCCGGCTGCCGCGACTCGTGCACCTGGCCTGCATCTGGGTGGTGGCCATCTCGGTCAACGTATCGGCGTTCTTCATCATCGCGGCCAACTCGTTCATGCAGCATCCGGTCGGAGCGCACTACAACCCGGAAACCAAACGCGCCGAACTCGACAGCATCGTCGTGCTTTTCACCAATAACACGGCAATAGCGGCGTTCACTCACACGGTCGTGGGCGCCTGGCTAACCGCAGGAGTGTTCGTCGCCGCGGTCTCCGCCTGGTTGATGGTGCGCGAACCCACGGCCGACGACGCACGCACCATGTACCGTCCGGCAACCATCCTGGGCTGTCTGGTTGTGCTGGTCGCCTCGGTGGGCTTGTTCTTCACCGGGGACATCCAGGGCAAGCTGATGTTCAAGCAGCAGCCTATGAAGATGGCATCCGCGGAATCGTTGTGCCACACCGAGACCGACCCGACCTTCTCGATCCTGACAGTGGGCACCCATAACAACTGCGACAGCGTGGCGCGTGTGCTCGAGGCGCGATACGCCCTGCCGTTCCTGGCCGAGGGAAAGTTCAGCGGCGTCACTCTCGAAGGCGTCAAGGACATTCAACTGCGCTACGAAAAGCAGTTCGGTCCGGGCAACTATCAGCCAAACCTATTCGTGACGTACTGGTCTTTCCGCGCGATGGTCGGCCTGTTGGCGGTGCCGGTGTTGTTTTCCCTGGTCGCCCTTTGGCTGACTCGCGGTGGCCGGATCCCCAAGTGGCGCTGGTTATCCTGGTTCGCATTACTGACGATCCCCACCCCCTTTTTGGCTAACAGTGCGGGTTGGATATTCACCGAAATGGGCCGTCAGCCGTGGATCGTGGCGCCCAACCCGACCGGCGATCAGATGATCCACATCACCGTGCAGCAGGGGGTGTCGGATCACGTCGCCGGCATGGTGCTGTTCTCGGTCATCACACTCACGTTGGTTTACGCGGTGCTCGCGGTGATCTGGTTCGGATTGTTGCGCCGCTACGTGGTTGCCGGTCCCCAGGAGCACGATGCCGAGCCTGCGCCGCCGGCCGTACCGAGCGCGGACGAGGTTGCACCGCTGTCGTTCGCGTACTGAAAGGAATTGATTCATCGGTGGACTTGCATGAACTGTGGTTCGTAATCCTCGCCGCGCTGTTCGTCGGATTCTTCATTCTGGAAGGTTTCGACTTCGGCGTCGGGATGCTGATGGCGCCACTGGGCCGTGTCGCCAAGGGCGACCCTGAGATGCACCGACGGGCGGTCCTCAACACGATCGGACCGGTGTGGGACGGCAACGAGGTGTGGCTGATCGTCGCCGGCGGATCGATGTTCGCCGCGTTCCCCAACTGGTACGCAACGGTTTTCTCTGCGCTCTATCTACCTTTGCTTGCAATCCTCTTCGGCATGATCCTCCGTGTCGTCGCGATCGAATGGCGGGGCAAGGTCGACGACACCGGGTGGCGCAAGTGGGCCGACGTCGGCATCGCTGCCGGATCCTGGCTGCCCGCCGTGCTGTGGGGTGTCGCGTTCGCCATTTTGGTGCGTGGCCTTCCGGTCGACGCGAACCATCGTGTCCATCTGTCGTTCGGCGACATCATCAATCCCTACACCGTATTCGGCGGCGTGGCGACCGGCGCGCTGTTCTTGTTCCACGGCGCGGTTTTCCTGGTCCTCAAGACCGCGCAGGGAGTTCGCGAGGATGCGTTGCGTTTCGCAACCGTCTTGTCGCTGCCGGTCACGGCTGTCGTCGCGGCGTTCGGGCTGTGGACGCAGTTGGCCCACGGGAAAAACTGGACCTGGTATGTGCTGGCGGCCGCCGTGATCGCTCAGCTTGTCGCGGTCGCGCTGGTGTGGCGTCAGTGGATCGGTCTGAAAGTCATGACCGGAAACCCCAGGGAAGGCTGGACTTTCGTGTGCACGACGCTCGTCGTCGCCGCGGTAGTCGTGCTGCTGTTCGGCGCGCTGTATCCGAACCTGGTGCCGTCGACGCTGAACCCGCAGTGGAGCGTCACCGTCTACAACGGGTCGTCGACGCCGTACACGCTGAAGATCATGACGTGGGCCGCGCTGATCACCGCCCCGGCGGTGCTGGTTGCCCAGGCGTGGACGTACTGGGTGTTCCGCCGCCGGATTTCGGCCGAGGCCATCCCGGCGTCGATCGGATTGCGCAGGGACGCGGCAGGGCCGCGCATCGCTGTTGACCGGAAAGCCCCTGCGGCATAAGGAGAGTACGACGATGACCACAACAACACCTGACGAGTCGGCATCCCGGCTGCCCGGCGAGGGTGCAGAGGTTTTGCTGGGACAGGGCACGCCAGAATCGGCGGCACCCGGATGCGGGCCGGGGGAGGGTCGCCCGAAGAAACGCGACTATCACCACCCCGCGGCGGGATGGGGCGCAGCGATGAGTGTCAGCAAGGTACTGCTGCAACGTCGCGAGCTGCTGGAAGGTCCGCAGGTGATCGTGCGGATGAACCACGAAAACGGCGGCTTCGACTGCCCGGGCTGCGCCTGGCCGGACGACCGCAAGGGCCTGCGCCTGGATATCTGCGAGAACGGCATCAAGCACTCGACCTGGGAAATGGACCCCAAGCGCGTCGGCCCTGATTTCTTTGCCGCCCATAGTGTTACCGAGTTGCTGACATGGAGCGATTTTGCGCTGGAGGATGCTGGTCGGCTCACCCAACCCATGGTGTACGACCCGCAATCCGACCACTACGTACCCATCGAGTGGGAGCGGGCATTCGCACTGATCGGAGAGACTCTGCGCGGTCTGGACTCGCCTAACCAGGCCTCCTTCTACACCTCGGGCCGGTTGGGCAACGAGGCAACCTTCCTCTACCAGTGGTTCGTCCGCGAGTTCGGCACCAACAATTTCCCGGACTGCTCGAACATGTGCCAGGAGGCCAGCGGTGTCGCATTGTTGACGACGCTGGGCACCGGCAAGGGCACCGTCGACCTGGTCGACTGGGAAGAATCCGACTGCCTCATCATCATGGGCGTCAACGCCGCCACCAACGCCCCGCGGATGCTCACGGCGTTGGTGGAGGCGCATCGCCGCGGGGCGGCCATCGTGCATATCAACCCGCTGATCGAAGCTGCCGCGACCCGAACGATCGTGCCGCACGAGATGCTCGACATGGCGCTGTTCCGCGCCACCGACATCAGCACGATGAACATCCAGCCTCGCACCGGCGGAGATTTCGCGCTGATTCGTGGCGTCGCAAAGGCGCTACTGGAAACCGCCAAAGACGACCCGGCGGCAATCGATGAGCTGTTCATCGAGCGCTACACTCGCGGCTTCGCCCAGTACAAAGCGGCGTGCGAGGCGGTGAGCTGGCCGGAGATCGAACACCAGTCGGGTGTGCCTGTCGACCAAATCCGCGGTCTCGCAGACGTTTATCGGAACGCGAGGGCAAGCATCATTGCCTGGTGCCTGGGCGTGAGCCAGCACGCCCACGGGCCCGACGCCGTTCGTGAGATCGTCAATCTGTTGCTGCTGCGCGGCAACATCGGCCGAGAAGGCGCGGGGCCCTGCCCGATTCGCGGCCACAGCAACGTGCAGGGCAACCGGACCTGCGGCGTCGACCATCATCCGTCCGAGGAGTTTCTCGACCGCATCGCGGCCGCCTGCGAGATAGACGTGCCCCGTGAGCACGGGCTGGACGTGGTCGCCACCATCAATGCGATGCACCGCGGCGACGTCAAGGTGTTCTTCGGAATGGGCGGCAACTTCGCCCTGGCCGCACCCGACACCGCCTACACCTTCGAAGCGTTGCGCCAATGCGAGCTGACCGTGCACGTCTCCACCAAACTCAACCGCAGCCATCTGGTCCACGGCCGGCGCGCACTGATCCTGCCCTGCGTGGCGCGCACCGAAATCGACCGGCAAGCCAGCGGGATTCAGTCGATCACGGTCGAAGACTCGATGAGCATGGTGCACCTGTCGGTGGGCATGAAAGAACCGGCGTCACCGCACCTATTGTCGGAGCCGGCCATCGTCGCTGGCATCGCCGAAGCCACCCTGCCGAACTCTAAGACCCCGTGGCGCGAACTCGTCGCCGACTACGACCTGATCCGAAACCGAATGGCCAAGGGGCTGTACGGCTTTGAAGACTTCAACCGGCGGGTGCGTCAACCGCTGGGCTTCCGGATCCGCCAGCCCGCACGAGAGCTCGTGTTTCTCACCGACTCGGGCAAGGCCGAATTTTCTGCTGCCGAGTTGCCGAACGTGGTTCCCCCCGAGGGACAACTCATCTTGGGCACGATGCGCTCCCACGACCAGTTCAACACCACGGTGTATTCTGATGACGACCGGTACCGGGGGGTGAAGAACCTGCGCACGCTACTGTTTATGAACACCATAGACATGGCCGAGATGGGTATCTCCGAGTTTGACTACATCGACATCACCAGCATCGCCAAGGACGGCACCCGGCGCAGTGTGTACGGCTACCGCGCGGTGGGTTACGACATTCCCCGCGGCTGCGCGGCGGGCTACATGCCCGAGCTCAACGTGCTGTGCCCAATCGGGAACTTCAACGCCGAGAGCGGTCAACCGGTGATGAAGCACGTCCCGATCGAAGTCACCCGCTCGGCGGCTCGATAACCATGGGTCGCGTTACTGCACGCCGGAGAGCCAGCCACCTGGCGGCTGGTCATGCGGCCGAACGGCCCGAGACGCTGGCGGTCGAGGAACCGCTGGAGATCAGGGTCAACGGCCGCCCATTGACGGTCACGATGCGCACGCCCGGCTCCGATTTCGAGCTGGCCCAAGGGTTTCTGCTTACCGAAGGCGTGATCGCCCGCCGCGACGACGTGCTCACCGTCCGGTATTGCCGAGGGGCCGACGGCGGCGACCTCAACACCTACAACGTGCTGGACGTGACGTTGGCGCCCGGCGTGCCGATGCCCGAGGTGGACGTCACCCGCAACTTCTACACCACGTCGTCGTGCGGCGTGTGCGGCAAGGCTTCCCTGGAAGCGGTGCAGTCGATCAGCCGGTACTGTCCCGGCGACGACCCGGTCACCGTCCACGCGCAAGCGATCACCGCGATGCCAGACCGACTCCGCGCTGCGCAGAATGTGTTCGCCAGCACCGGCGGCCTTCATGGTGCGGCACTGTTCGACGCCGAGGCACGGATGCTGGTGGTACGCGAGGACATCGGCCGCCATAATGCGGTCGACAAGGTGATCGGCTGGGCCGTCGAGCAGAGTCGAATCCCGTTGTCCGGCACGGTGCTACTCGTCAGCGGCCGCGCGTCGTTCGAGTTGACCCAGAAGGCTGTGATGGCCGGGATCCCGGTGCTGGCCGCGGTTTCCGCGCCGTCGTCGCTGGCGGTGGACCTCGCCACACAGTCCGGTGTGACGCTGGTGGCGTTCTTGCGGGGGGACTCGATGAACGTCTACAGCCGTCCCGACCGCATTATTCGTCGCCGCGAAAGTGCAACTGGCGACGCATCTACTCGAGAAATACGTAGGTAGTTGCACTCTCACGGTGAGATTTAGTGCTCGACCACCTGCTGCAGCTCGTCGGCGCAGGCATCGATCACCGCCGCCAACCGCACTTGCTCAGTGGTGTGAGTAGTCGGGCAGAGTTCCACGGTGTGATTGTGTGCGGAGCTGGCGTGCACGACGGCGACGGCGAGTTGGTCCTCGGCGAGCGCTGTGCCAGCATCGGCGAGGTCGCGAATAGCGGCGCGCAACGGTTCGGCGATCCTGTGATGGTTGGTGACGGTGCGGGCCAGCTGCAGAACGGAATTGGCGAGCAGCGCGAGCTGCGCCGCTTGACGATCAGCGGCGCGAGTGGCCTCACGTAATGGCCATCGCAGTGGGCAGACCCGCGCCAATTGAATTGCGGTGCTGCGAGCTTCGATGAGCCGCGCCAGCTGCCGGTGCAGTCGGTCCGCGGCTTTCAGTGCCCAGTCTGGTGCCAAATCATCAGTGACATCGGCGATCTGGACGAGGATGTCACGCAGCGCGGTCAGTGTGCCGTCGCGTGCACCGCGCAGCACGGCCAGCGGGTTCTTGGGGAAGATCAAGATGCTGAAGGCCACCGCCAGACCGCCGCCGATCAGCGCGTCGAACAGTCGTTCCGGGCCGACACCGCCATACGGAAACGCCAGAATCAGGATCGCCGACATGGTGGTTTGGTTGACGAACATCGGTCTTTGCCGCGTGAAGCCCCGGCCGATCAAATCTGCGATACAAAGCGAAATCAGCACGGCTGCACCCATCGCGAGCGGCCCGCTGCCCAGCACGGCGTGCACCGCCGCACCGATGCCGATTCCCAACGTCACGCCGATCACCATTTCGACGGCGAGTTCCGCGCGAACCACGTTGGTCGCCCACAAGCACACCGCAGCGGCGATGGGTGCGAAAAACGGGTTGTGGTGGCCGAGCACGTCGCGCGCGAGGTACCAGGCGAGGCTCGCGGCGATCGCGGTCTGCGCGATTGGCCATAAGGCGCGGGTCACGAGAGTCACTGACGATAGAGGCTGCCGAGCCGTTTGGCGAAGAACTCGTCGAGTTTCAGCTTGTGCGCGCTCTCCACGAATGCCCGGGCCACGGGCGAACCGGGCCCGGTCGAGTTGGCGGCGACGGCGATCTGCGTCTTCAGGACCGGGTCGACGAGTTCCACCGCCCGCAAATCGGCGGCCATCAGGTTGGCCCACAGCCAGGTCTGCGGAACGATGCACGCTCTGTCGCCGGTGGTGGCCTGGGCGAGCAACGTACTGACCGAGTCGGTCTCGACGTGCGGGCTCACCGTGACGCCGTGGCCGGCGAAGGTCGCGTCGATGATCTGGCGGACCCGCATGTCCGGGGTGAGCAAGGCCAGCGGCAGCTGTGCCGCCTCCGGCCACCGCATCGTCGAGGTACCCGTGGGCAGCATGTCGGCGGGCGCGATGAGAACATAGCGATCCTCATACAAGGGCACCACATCCAAGCCGCGCGTCTCTTCCGGCCCGACGGGGACGATGGCGGCGTCGAGCTCAAACCCGCGCAGCCGCCGGTACAGATCGGAGGTCGCCAGCTGCGAACGGATCTGCACCTTGGCCAGCGGATGAGCCGAACAGAACGCTGAGAGCACCAGAGACGAAGTGGTCGAGGCAGTAGGTATGGCGCCCAGCCGCAGGGTCCCGACGACCCCGGACCTCATGGCGCGTACCTCGTCGCGGAAAGCGTCGTGTTCGGCGATTATCCGCTTGGCCCACACCAGCAACCGCTCTCCCTCTGGGGTGAGGCCCTCGAAGCTGCGTCCGCGTTTGATAAGCGTGACATCCAGTTCGCGTTCGAGCTTGGCGATCGCCGCGGAAAGCGCGGGTTGCGACACATAGCACTTCTCGGCCGCGCGGGCGAAGTGGCGTTCCTCGGCGACCGCGACGAAATACTCCAGTTGGCGGAAGAGCACGACACCTCCTTCCGCACGCGCGTCCTTCAGCAAGCCCTGCCGGCTAGTGCTGCGGACAAGTCTCGCACTGTCAAAGCAGCTTCGACGGCGTTCCGCGATGCTTCAGCCTTGGAGGCCCACTATTAGGGTTCCTATCTGTACCCCTGTATGTCTTTGTCTTCGATCGACCGTGCCAGCTCTTGACCCGTGTCGGTGAGCTGCAGGTAAGCGGAGTACATCCATCGCTCGAGGTCGTCGTAATGCTTGACGTAGCCGTGGAAAACCTTGTGCATCGAATGATCGAGCGACTCATTCCACGGGATGAAGTGTTCCCCTTCCGGGGCCACGCCTCCGGGATGTACCAAAGAGCGTATGACCTCCAAGGTTTCGTTCTGTACCGCCGATGGCGACGCCGACGGATTCTGCTGTCTGACATGCCAATCAACCGCATGGCTATGGCTTGCATGCCTTTAGCTGGATCAACACTGCTGGGTGAAGTATCACTTCAAAACCAATCAGGGTATCGAGTGGTTGACCCAGGAGGAGGGGGATCGGCTGGCCGGCACCGACCCGGATTGTTGTATGCGCGATCTGCATGAGGCGATCGAGCGCGGGGAGTATCCGAGCTGGTCGCTGAAGGTGCAGATCATGCCGTTCGCCGACGCGAAAACGTATCGGCTCAACCCGTTCGATGTGACCAAGGTGTGGCCGCACGCCGATTATCCGCTCATCGATTTGGGCACGATGACGTTGGACCGCAACGTGACTGATCACCACACCGAGGTCGAGCAGGGCACCTTTGCGCCGCACGACCTGGTGCCCGGCTGTGGGCTAAGCCCGGACAAGCTGTTGCTGGGGCGCAGTTTCGCCTACGCCGATGCCCACCGCTACCGGGTCGGGGCCAACCACAACCAGATCCCGGTCAACGCCCCCCGCTGTGCGGTGCGCTCCTATTCCAAGGACGGGCAGATGCGATTTGTCAACTCCACCGACCCGGTGTATGCCCCTAACTCCGTCGGCGGGCCCAAAGCCGATCCCGACCGCGCCTCTGAGGTGCGCTGGGCCACCGACGGGGAGATCATGCGCGCCGCCTACACGCTGCGACCCGATGACGACGACTGGAGCCAGGCCGGCGCTCTGGTGCCCGAGGTCATGGACGACGCGGCGCGCGAACGCCTGGTACACAACGTCGTTCACCACGTCACCGACGGCGTCAAAGAACCCGTGCTGTCCCGAGTAGTCCAATACTGGTACAACATCGACCCCGACATCGGCAAAAAAATCGAAGACGGCATCCGCGCCAGGGCGAACCGGTAGGGCAAGCGCTACGGGGTAGCCCGATGTACTTTCTCCAACGCGACCGGCGGAACGTAGAGACCCTCGAGTGTGCGATGCCACCACGCGCGTTCCCGGATCAGCTCCCGCGCCGTGGTGAACCGGTAATGGTAGAGCTGGGCGCGGACGAATTTCGGCGGTGAACCCGGGAATGGGTTGCGGCGCAACAGTCGTAGGGTCGGCGGATCGTTTTCGAGCAATCGCACCAGGAACGCGCGCAGCCACGGATATGCATAGTGCGGGGAGATCGCGGCGAACCACATCAGCCAGTCCAGCCGCAGGTGGTAGGGCGCCCATTGTCGCGGCAGCTTGTCCACCGGGCCCGGCTTGCCCTTGAATTCGTATTCCTTCCATACCGTCTGCCTGGTGATGGTCGGCTCGTCGGTCCCCTCGATGACCACCTCGTAACGAGTCCGACCGATGCTGCCGAACGCTCCGTAGGTGTTGATCAAGTGAAATGGGTTGAACGACATGTTCATCCGCTGCCGGCGCGAGATCATGTTGCGCACCGGCCAGTAGCTCAAGAACACCGACACCGCGGCGAACGCGATCACCAACACCGCGAACCAGGCCGGCGGCTCGGTCATCGCCGGCTGCTGAGGAATTGACAACACGGCCGACGCCGACGACACGTCGATCACGCTGCAACCCAACAGGATCGTCAGCCAATTGAGCCAGGCGAAGTTGCCGGACGCCACCAGCCACAGCTGGGTGATCACAACGATCGTGCCCGCGATGCTGGCCACCGGCTGCGGCGCGAACAATGCGAACGGCACGACCAGCTGCGCGAAATGATTGCCCGCCACTTCGATCCGGTGCAGCGGCTTGGGCAGGTGATGGAAGAACCAGCTGAACGGTCCCGGCATCGGCTGCGTCTCGTGGTGGTAGTACAGGCAGGTCAGGTCGCGCCAGCATCGATCACCGCGCAGCTTGATCAGCCCCGCGCCGAACTCGAGCCGGAACAGTAGCAAGCGGGCCAGCCACATGGTCAGAACCGGCGGGGCCACATGGTCGTTGCCGAGGAAAATCGCCAGGAAGCCGGTCTCGAGCAGCAGCGACTCCCAGCCGAACGAATACCAGGTCTGCCCGACGTTGACGATCGACAGGTAGAGCACCCACAGCACCAGCCACATCAGCATGGCGGCCCAGAGCGGCACCAGACCCGCCACGCCGGCGACGATTGCGGCAGACAGCGCTGCACCGAACCAGGCGACGGCGGCGAAAAACCGATCGGAGTAGCGGAAATGGAAGATGCTCGGGACGTCCCGGAAAGTCACTCGAGCCAGGAACTGCGGCACCGGCAGCATCCCGTGCTCGCCGATCAACGCACGGAACTGCCGGGCTGCCGCGACGAACGCAATCAGGTAGACGGCTGCGATACCACGCTCCAGTACCAGCCTGCCCAGCCAATATTCGGGTGCGCTGAACCATCCCATGCCCGCGGCTCCTCGGACGGTGGACTTCTATTGTCTCGCTTACCCAGGTTCGCGTGGTCGCAATACCACCACCGAGCCGACCAAGGCCCCGAGCGAAATCAGCGCCAGCAGTTGCACACCGGCCGAATGCCCGGCATAGCCGTCCACCGACCGCCACGGATGCCGCGACAGCGCTGCGCCGGCCAGGATCAGTCCGGCCGCACTCAAACCGACGGTCCATCGGTGGTGCGGTCGCAGCCATCGCACGCCGAGGAAGGCGGCGAATACCAGGACACCGGCCGCGCCGGCGATCACGACGCCGGCTCCCAGCATCGCAACGGCCGCCCACCGGCCCGGCGCCCACGGTTGCGCCGGTGAGTCATCGGGCGGTCGCCGGCGACCGCGCCACAACGCCATCAGCACCAACAGCGGCAGCAGAGCCAGGCCGCCGGCCAGGCCGCCGCGGTAAGCCGAGTTGGGCGCGAATGTCAGCGTGATGGGGCCGGAGGTTCCCGCCGGCACCACCCAGCCCTGCTGCCAGCCGTTGACGGCGACCGGGTTGAGCCGGGTCCCGGTGCTGGTATGCGCCACCCAGCCGCGATTGATGCTTTCCGGCACCACCAGCACCCGAGTGGTCGTCGCCGCGGCTACCCGAACCTCGCGATGCGCCGGACCCCACACCGCGGCTTCCACGGGATTCGTTGTCGCGCTGGGCAATTCGGCGGCGTTCAGCTGGGCGCCGTCGACGACGAACTGCTCGCCCGGACTGATCAACAGCTCCTGCTGACCGGCCGGCAACGCGATCGGTTCATGGTCACACGGCTGGGCCGCCACCGGCTCGCCGTCGAGCAGCGCGCCCACCGTGGACTTGATCGCCGTGTGCACGAACCGCCCGGCGATCGCGACGACCGGGCCCCGGCTGCAGTCGACGGTGACCTCGCGGGAGCGGTTGCGGGCGGCATCGGCGGCCGCGACCGGTTTGCCGTCGCTGCCCAGCACCGCGATCTCGGCCAGTCCCGGCGGCTTGAGCTGGTCGAAGCCCAGCGCGGTGCGGTCGATCACGTCGACCCAGTCGAGCAGGCTGACCCTGATGGTGTCGGTGACCCGCGGTTTCAACAGCACGGTCTGCGGCGCCCCGTCGCCGGATTTCAGCTCGCGCGTCTGGGGGCCGTCGCCCAGGTCGACGGCGACCATGCTCGGATGCGTGGGCACCGCCGAAGCGCTGGGGGTGAGCCGTAAACCGGCCACCTCTGCCGGCCGCGGCAAGCTCACGGTCAGCGTCGGCGGCGTCTTGTGCTGCACCACCCGCTGCGGCGCCGTCCACGCGGTCGCCGGATCGCCGTCGGTGGCCGCGTACGCCGAACCCAGGACGTCGACCAGGTCGGAGTCGCCGCGCGCCCGGGCAGTGTCCGGCGCGGCGAGCAGGTCGGCCAGCTTCGGGCCCTGCCGGGCCCGCACCCATACCGTCGGCGTCACCGACACCGGGCCCGGCACGTTCAGCGTGCGGCTGAAGGTGGCCGGTGTTTCCGGGGTGAGCGCCATCGAGGCGGCGCAGCGCATGTCTCGCGGACCGCGGGCGCAGCCTGGTCGGCCCAGCAGCTCGGAACCGAGATCCCATCCCGCCACCGCGCTGTTGGGCGGCGGCGCCGGAACCCGCACGGTGTGCCGCAGATCAATCGGGTGGGCGAAGCCGGACGCGTCGTACTGGGTGATCGACAAGTCGGTGATGCCGAACTGCACACCGGCGGAGCCGTTGTCGGTGCCGATCGCGGTGATTCGCAGCCACGGGGTTTCGCCGTAGGGCAGCGCCGCACTGAGCGGCTTGCCGGCCTCGTCGAAGCGCAGCGTGGTGGTGCCGTTGACGGTTTCGATCTGGATGCGGCGGACCTGGGCGCCGACGGCGGTCGCGCTGGGCGTGAGCGTGATGACGCCGTTGGTCACCGGGTGGTCGAAATCCACCTGCAGCCACTGGCCGACGGCGGACTGCAGCCCGTTGGAGACCCACGCGGTCGCCGGGTCGCCGTCGATCGCGGCCGCCGGTGAGGCGGCCGGTGCGACGTCGGGCAGCGCGGTGGCATCCGACGACGAGCTGGATACCGTCAGCCGCCCGCCGGTCCAGCCGCCGTAGACGGTCTGCGCGCCCGGTGTGGGGTAATCCGGTACCCGGTTGAAGGTGTGCCGGGCATCGCCGGCCGCACGGATCGCCGACGAGTGGTGGTCGACGCGGCCGTAATCGGTCTCCCGCGCGACCGGGGTGTCGCTGACGGTCACGACGGGCAGCGGCAGACCGGCGCGCTGGGCGTCGGCCGTCAGCAGCACCGGTCCCAGCGCCGGCCGACCGCGCAGCCGCCGGCGTTCGTCGAGGCGCAACAGCACTTCAGGCCCGCCGTCGACCCGGGGCAGCTCGTCGATGTCGGCGACGTACGGCGCTCCCGGATTCCCGGCGGTGGCGTCGACCCGGTAGATCTCCACCGCGGGATACCGCGGCCGCAGTTCGCTGTCGCTGACAAACCCCGACACCGGCCCGGGCCCGACCGGCGCGCCGAACTGCGCCACCTTCGCCAGCCGCGGCGAGCCGACGATGGCCCGGTGCACCAGGATCGGACGCGCCGAGCGCGACGTGTCGGGGTCCAGGTCATTGCGCAGCACGACATAAGAAATACCTTGCCGGGCAAGGGTATCCGCCAAACCCGCGGACGGCCGACCGGCGGCGAGCAGCCGCTGCACGGAGTCCAGCGCGCGGATGGTCTGCGGCGGGGTCAGCGGAATCGAATCGCGCACACCCCACGAGCTTCCGCCCAGCACCTGCAGCGGCTCGTCGTGGCTGGTGCCCCACACCTGGGTGGCGAACGGCGCGCCCGGGACGACCAGTACCCGCCCGCCCGTGTTGTGCTCGTCGAGCCAGCCGGCGGCGTCGTGCCAATACTGCGGTATCGCGCGGAACGCGCCGGGCGGGGTCAGCCGACCGGTCCACGCGAGCGACGTGCTGACCATCAGCGCGACCATCACGACGATCCCGACCGCGACCCGCCTGTCGCGTTCCGGGTGGTCGAAGGCCCGCAGCCACACCCGCGCCGGCGCGCTGCCCGGCAATGGCACGCGGCTCAGCAGCTGCGCCAAACCCAGCACCAGCGGGATCCGGATCAGCGATTCCAGCTTGTGCACGTTGCGCAGCGGTGCCCCGCCGGCGTCCAGAAAAGCCTGCACGTGATGGGCCAGCGGCGACCCTAGCCCGCCGGAGTAGCCGGCGGCGATCAGCGCCACCCCGACCAGCAGCATCGTCACCAGCCGACCGCGAGCGGGCATGCCGGACATCGCGAGGCCGGCCATCCCGGCCGCGGCCACCAGGCTGGTGGCCAGGATCGCGGTGGTGCCGGTGACCAGCGGCGCACCCGCGGTCGCGTTGGGCGCCACGAACGGTGTCCAGCTCTCGGTGCCCCGCAGCACCTCCACCAGCGACGACCATTGCGTGGTCACACCCGACGACTCGATGAAGTCCAGAAACGGTGGGCTGATTCGGGCCATCAACACCAGCGCCACCAGCCACCACGTCATCGCGAGCGTCAGCGCCAGCAGCCACCAGGCGGTGAAGCGCCACCACACCCGGTTCGGCCGATGGCAGGCCCACCAGATCACCGCCGGCAGGCACCCCGCCAGCGTCGCGATCGCGTTGACCGCGCCCATCAGCGCCACCGCCAGTCCGGCCTGCCCGGCCAGCCGTCGCAGCGACCCCTCGCCCCGTAACGCGAGGATCGTCGACAGCAGCACCCAGGGCGCCAGCATGATCGGCAAGGTTTCCGACGAGATCGACCCCAGCGTGGTCAGCACCCGCGGGGACAGCGCGAACGCCGCCGCGGCGATCACGCGTGACGTCGGGCTTCCGACACCCAGCGCCTCGGCGACCCGCAGCAGCCCCCAAAAACCGACGGTGAGCAGCAGCGCCCACCACAGCCGCTGGGTCACCCAGCCCGGCAACCCCAGCAGATGCCCGGCCAGGAAGAACGTGCCGTGCGGGAACAGGTAGCCGTATGCCTGGTTTTGCGCCTGCCCGAACGGAAGCTCGCTGTTCCACAGGTTGGTGGCGCGGGCCAGGAACCGCAGCGGGTTGGCGGTCAGGTCGAGTTTGGTGTCGGGGGAGATCTGCCCGGGCGCCTGGGTAAAGCTCAGGACCAGCGCCACCGCCCCCACCAACCACAGCCAACGACGGGAAAGCGGAGTCACAGCGGACGAAGCGGTCTCGGCCGAAACGGCCGGCACCGCCGGGTTAGGTGCGGTTGCCGTACTCAACCCGGTTGAGCACCGACGACTGCGGGTCGCCGCCCGGCAGTGGCGGCTTGGTGTCTTGCTGCACCATCAAGGTGACCCCAAAGATCGCGGCGGCGCCCAGCAGCAGACCGACCACAATGCTGGCTGCGGCGGGCGCAACGAACCGGTTCATCCGGAAACTCCTCGAAATACCTGGACCGGGCGGTCACCAAACCTAGTCGCCCAACCTAGCAGAGCGTTCGCTGCCGCCGGAGCCACGACCGTCGCGCACTCGTGCCCATGACAGCATGGGCCGATGGCCTTTTCACGCATCCTGGCGGTGCTTGCCGTGGTGTCGGCGATGGTTGCCGCATGCGGCCACCACACCAAACCATCCGCTGCGCCGTCGACCCCAGCCGCCGGTCACCGGACTGCCTGCGGGGACCCGACAGCCGGCCTGTCTGCCCGCGACAAGCTGGCCCAGCTGCTCATGGTGGGGGTGCGCAACGCCGCCGACGCCAAGGCCGTGGTCACCGACCACCATGTCGGCGGCATCTTCATCGGCAGCTGGACCGACCTGTCGATGCTTACCGACGGCTCGCTGGGCGGCATTACCGGCGCTACGGGCCCGCTGCCGCTCGCGATCAGCGTCGACGAAGAAGGCGGCCGGGTGTCCCGGTTGTCGCCGCTGATCGGCACGGCGCCGTCCGCGCGGGTGCTGGCGCAGACCCATACCCCCGACGAGGTCTACGCGATGGCGCTGGAGCGCGGCCACAAGATGCGCGGCCTGGGCATCACGATCGACTTCGCTCCGGTGGTCGACGTCACCGACGCCGCCGACGACACCGTGATCGGTGACCGGTCGTTCGGTTCGGATCCGGCGCTGGTCACCGACTATGCCGGCGCGTATGCGCGGGGACTGCGCGACGCCGGACTGCTGCCGGTGCTCAAGCATTTCCCCGGCCACGGGCATGGCTCGGGCGACTCGCACACCGGCGGGGTGATTACGCCGCCGCTGGACCAGCTCAAGAACGACGACCTGGTGCCCTACCGGACGCTGGTCACCGCGTCACCGGTCGGGGTGATGATCGGTCACCTGCAGGTCCCCGGCCTGACCGGCGACCAGCCGGCCAGCTTGAGCCCGGCCGCCGTGCAGCTGCTGCGCACCGGCAGCGGCTACGGCGGACCGCCCTTCGACGGGCCGGTGTTCAGCGACGACCTGTCCAGCATGGCCGCGATCAACGAACGCTACGGGGTGCCCGACGCGGCCTTGCACGCCCTGCAGGCCGGCAGTGACGTCGCGCTGTGGGTCACCACCGACGAGGTGCCGGCCGTGCTGGACCGGCTGGAGAAGGCGCTGGCGGCGGGCGAGTTGGCCCAGCCGGCCGTCGACGCCTCGCTGCATCGGATTGCGGTGATGAAGAAGTCGTCGCCCGGATGTGGCAGGTAGAGCGCAAGCATTGCTTACCCTGGAGTCAGATAACCCGGTTGCAGGCGAAGGACAGTCCATGGCAGGTGGTACCAAGCGGTTACCGCGTGCTGTCCGCGAGCAGCAGATGCTCGACGCCGCCGTGCAGATGTTCTCGGTCAACGGCTACCACGAGACCTCGATGGACGCCATCGCCGCCAAGGCCGAGATCTCCAAACCGATGCTGTATCTGTACTATGGCTCCAAGGAGGAACTGTTCGGTGCCTGCCTGAACCGCGAGCTGTCCCGGTTCATCGACGGCGTTCGCGAAGACATCGACCTCGAGCAGAGCCCAAAGGATTTGCTGCGCAACACCATTGTGTCGTTTCTGCGCTACATCGACGCCAACCGGGCGTCGTGGATCGTGATGTACACCCAGGCCACCAGTTCGCAGGCGTTCGCGCAGACCGTGCGTGAGGGCCGCGAGCGGATCATCGAGCTGGTGGCCCGTCTGCTGCAGGCTGGCACCCGAAACCCCGAGCCGGGCACCGACTTCGAGATGATGGCCGTGGCATTGGTGGGAGCCGGCGAGGCGATGGCCACCCGGCTGAGCACCGGCGACACCGATGTCGACGAGGCGGCCGAGCTGATGATCAACCTGTTCTGGCGCGGCCTCAAAGGCGCGCCGTCGGAAATCAGCACCAGCTCCGCCTAATTCGCGCGCGATTAACGCGACACTTAAACCTCTGCGACGACACGCCGAGAGGAGTAGCGGACATTTAAGTTTCGCGAATCGCCGGCCGCCTACAGCACGCGGATCGTGCCGGTCAGGTACGGGTAACCCTTGGCGATGTTGCGCAAGCTGAGATCCCAGCCGTCATCGACCTGTTCGACGTAGAGCCCCGCGCTACCAGGTAGCACCAGCGGCTTGCCGAACCGCACCGAATAGCTCACCTTGTCGGGCAGCCGGCCCTCCAGGTTCACCAATACTGCTGCCGCACTGAACATTCCGTGCGCAATGACGGTCGGAAAGCCGAACAGCCTGGCGCCGATCGGGTTGGTGTGGATCGGGTTGTGGTCGCCGCTCACCGAGGCATACTTGCGGATCTGCCCCGCGCTGACCCGCAGGATCGCGGTGGGCGGAGGCAATTTCGGTTGTTTCTGCGGCGGCGGCTTGGGCTCGTCGGACAGGCTGGTGCGCTGCTGGTGCAGGAAGGTCGTCACCTGATGCCACGCCGCTTCGTTGCCGACGCTGATGTCGGTCACCAGGTCGACGAGCAGGCCCTTGCGGTGCTCCCGAAGGTTTTCCGCGTGTACCGAGATGTTGACGGTGTCGGTCACCGCGATCGGCCGGTACTGGGTGATGTGGTTTTCGACGTGAACGGAACCCATTGCGGCGAACGGGAAGTCGAATCCGGTCACCAGCGACATCATCGCCGGGAAGGTCAGCGCGAACGGATAGGTCAGTGGCACGTTGTCGCCGTAACGCAGCCCGGTGACCGCCGCATAGGCGGCCACGTTCGCCCGGTCGATCGACACGTCCTTCACCGTCAGCGTTCGGCTGGGCAGTTGATCGCCGCGCGGAACGAACGGCAACGCTCCGGCCGCTGCGCGCACCAGGTTCTTCAGACCACTCGGCTGGGTCACCTCAGGCCCCCATCATGGCTTGGCCGCACACCCGAATCACGTTGCCGGTCACCGCGTTCGACGCAGGGCTGGCGAAGTAGGCGATAGTCTCGGCGACGTCCACGGGCTGGCCGCCCTGGAACAGCGAGTTCAGCCGACGGCCCACCTCGCGGGTGGCCAGCGGGATCGCCGCGGTCATCTGCGTTTCGATGAACCCCGGTGCGACGGCGTTGATCGTGATGCCCTTGCCGGCGAGGTCGGGCGCAAGCGCCTGGGTCAGACCGATCATGCCGGCCTTGGTGGTGGCGTAGTTGGTCTGCCCGCGGTTGCCGGCGATGCCGGCCATCGACGACAGTCCGACCACCCGGCCGCCCGCGCCGATGCTGCCGTTGCCGACCAACCCCTCGGTAAGACGAAGTGGGGCAAGCAGATTGACGGCGAGCACCGCGTCCCAGCGGCCCTCGTCCATGTTGACCAGCAGCTTGTCGCGGGTGATGCCGGCGTTGTTGACCAGGATGTCGGCCCGGCCGTTGTGGTGATCGCGCAGGTGCTCGGTGATCTTGTCGACGGCATCGTCCGCAGTGACGTCGAGTGTCAGCGTGGTGCCGCCAACCCGGCTGGCGGTCTTCTCCAAGGCATCGGCGGCGGACTCGACGTCGATCGCGACCACCCTGGCGCCGTCACGCGCGAACACCTCGGCGATCGTCGCGCCGATGCCGCGGGCGGCGCCGGTCACGATGCCGACCTTGCCGTCCAGCGGCCGGTCCCAGTCGGCCGGCGGAGTGGAATCCTCGGCGCCCACGTAGAACACCTGGCCGTCCACGTAGGCCGATTTGCCCGACAGGATGAACCGCATCGTCGACTCCAGACCGGTGGCGGCCGGTTTTGCGTCCGGGGCCAGGTAGACCAGCTGGGCGGTGGCGCCCCGCCGCAGCTCCTTGGCCAGCGAGCGGGTGAAGCCCTCCAGTGCGCGCTGCGCGATGCGTTCGTCGGTGCTGTCGGCCGCCTCAGGGGTGGTGCCGACGACCACCAGCCGGCCGCACGGGCCGACGTTGCGCAGCAGCGGGGGGAAGAAATCGTGCAGTGCCTTCAACCCCGCCGGGCCGGTAATTCCGGTGGCGTCGAATACCAGTCCGCCGAACGAGTCGGCCCAACGACCGCCTAAGTTGGCGCCCACCACGTCGTAGTCCCGCTCCAGCGCGGCGCGCAGCGGTTCCACGACGCGGCCTTCGCCGCCGATCAGCAGCGAGCCGGCCAGCGGCGGTTCGCCGACCCGGTAGCGGCGCAGCGGCTCGGGCTGCGGGATGCCGAGCTGCTTGGCCAGAAATGACCCGGGGCCGGAGTTGACGACCTGGGAGAATAGATCCGATGAAAGCTTGGGGGCCACTGATGTTGCCTTCCATGTCGAGCGTGCCGTCTATCGACAACCGTATCGAAGACCGAACTTACTCCAGAGTAAGAACAGTGGGTAGTATGACCCTCAACCGCGAATAACCCCCAACTGACGGAGATAAGCGTGGCTCCTAACAATTCTTCTGCAAGTTCCACGACCGGCACCCGGCGGCGCGTCGCCGTATTGGGCGGCAACCGCATCCCGTTTGCGCGGTCGGACCGCGCCTACGCCGAGGCGTCCAACCAGGACATGTTCACCGCGGCTCTGGGCGGCCTGGTCGACCGGTTCGGTCTGGCCGGCGAACGGCTCGGCGCGGTGATCGGCGGCGCGGTGCTCAAGCACAGCCGCGACTTCAACCTCATGCGCGAATGCGTGCTCGGGTCGAAGCTGTCGTCCTACACGCCGGCATTCGACATCCAGCAGGCCTGCGGAACGGGGCTGCAGGCCGCCGTCGCCGCGGCCGACGGCGTTGCCGCCGGTCGCTATGAGGTTGCCGCCGCCGGCGGGGTCGACACCACCTCAGATGCGCCGATCGGGTTCGGTGACGACCTGCGACGCACGCTGCTGGGACTGCGCCGGGCCAAGACCAACGTCGAGCGGCTGAAGCTGGTGGGCAAGCTGCCCGCCAGCCTCGGGGTGGAGATCCCGGTGAACAGCGAGCCGCGCACCGGGCTGTCGATGGGCGAGCACCAGGCCATCACCACCAAGCAGTTGGGCATCACCCGGATCGCCCAGGACGAGCTGGCCGCCGCCAGCCACCAAAACATGGCCGCCGCCTACGACCGGGGTTTCTTCGACGACCTCGTCACGCCGTTCCTGGGGCTCTATCGCGACGACAACCTGCGGCCCGACGCGTCGGTGGAGAAGCTGGCCAAGCTCAAGCCAGTGTTCGGGGTCAAAGCCGGCGACGCCACGATGACGGCCGGCAACTCGACACCGCTGACAGACGGCGCCTCGGTGGCGTTGCTGGCCAGCGAAGAGTGGGCAGCGGAGCACTCGCTGACCCCGCTGGCCTATTTCGTCGACGCCGAGACCGCGGCAGTGGACTACGTCAGCGGCGCCGACGGGCTGCTGATGGCGCCGACGTATGCGGTGCCGCGGCTGCTGGCCCGAAATGGGTTGAGCCTGCAGGACTTTGACTTCTACGAGATCCACGAGGCGTTCGCCTCGGTGGTGCTGGCGCACCTGCAGTCCTGGGAGTCCGAGGAATACTGCAAGGAACGGCTGGGCCTGGACGCCGCGCTGGGGCCGATCGATCGGTCCAAGCTGAACGTCAACGGCTCGTCGCTGGCCGCCGGCCACCCGTTCGCCGCCACCGGTGGGCGGATCCTGGCGCAGACCGCCAAGCAGCTGGCCGAGAAGAAAGCAGAGCAGAAAGGGGCCGGCGGCAAGCCGCTGCGCGCACTGATTTCGATCTGCGCGGCGGGCGGTCAGGGCGTGGCCGCAATCCTCGAAGCCTGAGCCGCTACCCAGCGGAAACGGCGGAAACAGCGGAAAAAAATTCCGCCGAAAAGTTTAGTAACGGGACGCCACGGCTATCCGATAGACCGGATAGCTCCGTGTTGTCGTCCGACCCCCGACCCGATGGCAGCGCGGGGCATCCCTGGATTTAGGGGCCGCCGCTGAAAAGAGGGGATCCAGCGGCGGCCCCTTTTTGTCGGTCTGACGTCGTTACGATGAGTCGTGCAGATCAGCATTCTTGGTTCGTTGAGCGACACCGACGGCCGCTCTCCCGTCGACGCGACCGTGGAGAACCTCGCCAACTTGCGCGACGAGGGCTTCCGCCGGGTCTGGATGACGCAGATGCCCTACGAGGCGGATTTGCTCACCGTGTTGGCCGTGGCGCTGCGTGAAGTCGACCGCATCGAGGTCGGCACCGGCGTGATACCGATCCAAAACCAGCATCCGATGCTGCTCGCGCAGCGCGCATTAACGCTGAGCCTTATCAGCGGCGGCCGCTTCATCCTCGGTCTGGGGATGACGCACCAGGCCGTCACCGAAGGCATGTGGGGCATCCCCTGGGACAAACCCGTTCGGCGGCTGCGCGAATATCTCGACGGCCTGCAGCCGTTGTTGTCGGGGCAGAAGGCCGATGCGGTCGGCGAGACCATCACCACGCGCGGCGCGCTGCAGATTCCGGGAGCCAAGGCGCCCGATGTGTACATCGCCGCGCTGGGTCCGCAGCTGTTGCGGCTGGCGGGCCGGCGCACCGCAGGCACGGTGACCTGGATGACCGGCCCCAAGACGCTGGCCGAGCACATCGGGCCGACACTGCGGCAGGCCGCCGCCGAGGCCGGGCGCCCCGACGGCTCGGCGCGGGTGGTCGCCGCGCTACCGGTGAGCGTGACCGACGACGTCGCCGCCGCCCGGGCACAGGCCGCCGAGCAGTTCGCGATGTACGGCCAACTGCCGTCGTACCGCGCGATGCTCGACAGGGAGGGTTACGCCGGCCCGGAAGATGCCGTGATCCTCGGCGACGAGGCGTCGGTGACCGAGCGCCTGGAGAGCCTGCGCGCCGCGGGCGTCGACGAGTTCGTCGGCGTCGTGTTCGACCGCTCCGCCGACGTTCGCGCCCGCACCCGCGCGTTGTTGCGCCAGCAGACGTAAAGGTCCCCGACACGCCGTGCGTGCGGGGACCTTTACGTCTGGTCGGCAGGCTTAGAAGGCTGCCTCGTCAAGCTCCATGACGTCGTTGTCGAGGTTCTCCAGAACCGTCCGGGTGCTGGTCAGCAGCGGCAGGAAGTTCTTCGCGAAGAACGACGCCACCGCGATCTTGCCCTCGTAGAACGCCCGGTCGGCGTCGCTGGCGCCGGCGTCCAGCGCCTCGACGGCCACCGCGGCCTGACGCTGCAGCAACCAGCCGATCACCAGGTCGCCGACGGCCATCAGGAAGCGCACCGAACCCAGGCCCACCTTGTAGACGCTGGAGATGTCCTCCTGGGCCGCCATCAGGTAGCCGGTCAGCGACGCTGCCATTGCCTGGACGTCGGCCAGGGCGGTGGCCAGCAGCGCCCGTTCGGCCTTCAGCCGGCCGTTGCCGCCCTCGTTCTTGACGAACTCCTCGATCTGGCTCGACACGTGGGCCAGCGCCACACCCTTGTCGCGGACGATCTTGCGGAAGAAGAAGTCCTGCGCCTGGATGGCCGTGGTGCCCTCGTAGAGCGAGTCGATCTTCGAGTCGCGGATGTACTGCTCGATCGGGTAGTCCTGCAGGAAGCCGGAGCCACCCAGCGTCTGCAGGCTCTCGGTGAGCTTGGCGTAGGCCTGCTCGGAGCCGACGCCCTTGACCACCGGCAGCATCAGGTCGTTGACCTTGACCGCCAGATCGGCGTCCACGCCGTGCACCGCTTTGGCGACCTCGGCGTCCTGGTAGGTCGCGGTGTAGAGGTACAGCGCCCGCAGCCCCTCGGCGTAGGCCTTCTGGGTCATCAGCGAGCGGCGCACGTCGGGGTGGTGGGTGATCGTCACCCGCGGCGCGGTCTTGTCGGTCATCTGCGTCATGTCGGCGCCCTGCACACGCTCCTTGGCGTAGTCCAGCGCGTTGAGGTAGCCGGTGGACAGCGTGGCGATCGCCTTGGTGCCGACCATCATCCGGGCCTGCTCGATGACCTCGAACATCTGCGCGATGCCGTTGTGCACGTCGCCGACCAGCCAGCCCTTGGCCGGTACGCCGTGCTGGCCGAAGGAAAGCTCACAGGTGGCGGAGACCTTCAGGCCCATCTTGTGCTCGACGTTGGTCACGAACACGCCGTTGCGCTCGCCCAGCTCGCCGGTCTCGGGGTCGAAGTGGAACTTCGGCACGAAGAACAGCGACAGACCCTTGGTGCCCGGGCCGGCGCCCTCGGGGCGAGCCAGTACCAGGTGGAAGATGTTTTCGAACAGGTCGCCGGAGTCCGCGGAGGTGATGAACCGCTTGACACCGTCGATGTGCCAGGACCCGTCGTCCTGCTGCACAGCCTTGGTGCGGGCGGCGCCCACATCCGAACCGGCGTCCGGCTCGGTGAGCACCATCGTCGAGCCCCAACCACGCTCGGCGGCCAGCACGGCCCACTTCTTCTGCTCCTCGGTACCCAGGTGGTAGAGGATGTTGGCGAAGCCTGCGCCGCCGCCGTACATCCACACCGCCGGGTTGGCGCCCAGGAGGTGCTCGTGCAATGCCCACACCAACGCCCGGGGCGCGGGCATGCCACCCAGAGCCTCGTCGATGCCGACCTTGTCCCAACCGCCGTCGAGAACCGCGCGGACGGATTGCTTGAAGGACTCGGGCAACGTCACCGCGTGCGTTTCCGGGTCGAAGGTCGGCGGGTTGCGGTCGCCCTCGACGAACGACTCGGCAACCGGGCCTTCGGCCAGTCGGCTGATCTCGCCCAGCATCTCCCGCGCCGTGTCGACGTCGAGATCGCTGAAGCTGCCCTCGCCGAATGCCTTGTCCACGCCGAAGACCTCGAAGAGGTTGAATACCTGGTCGCGGACGTTGCTCTTGTAGTGGCTCACGTGCTCCTCCTCGATGAGAATGCCACCTGTTGGTTGGGTACTACGGCTAAGTTACCCACCAGTAACACGGCTAAACTTAACGGGTCAGTAACTTCAACGCAAGCGGGTGTGAGCTAAATTTCATCGGCTAAGCAACCAACCGGTTGGGACCCGCCCGATTGCTACCCTGGCGGCCCTGCTCACCTGCAACGATGATGGACACGTGAGATCTGTGGCAACCGTCACTGAGCTACCTGTCGTCGACCTCAGCGACCGTCCTAGTAGGTTGCGACAGCAGCTGCGGGAGGCCGCTCACGAGGTCGGTTTCTTCTACCTGACCGGGCACGGCGTTCCCGAGTCGCTGACCCGGTCGCTGCTCGACGAGGCGCGGCGGCTGTTCGCGTTGCCGCAGGCCGACAAGGACGCCATCGCGATGGTGCGCAGTCCGCATTTCCGCGGCTACACCAGGCTGGGCGGCGAGCTGACCGGCGGCAGGGTGGACTGGCGCGAGCAGATCGACATCGGGCCGGAGCGCCAACCCGTCGGCGGCACCGGCCAGCCGGACTACCTGTGGCTGCAGGGCCCCAACCAGTGGCCGGCCGGCCTGCCCGGGCTGCCCGGCCTCATCGACTCGTGGGACGCGGCGCTTTCCCGGGTGGCCCGCACCCTGCTGCGGCATTGGGCGGCCGCACTGGGCAGCCCGCCCGACGTTTTCGACACGGCGTTCGCCGAGACGCCGGCCACCCTGATCAAAATCGTCCGCTATCCGGCGGGGGCGATGACCTCGCAGGGGGTGGGCGCGCATCGAGACGCCGGGGTGCTCACGCTGCTGTTCGCCGAGCCGGGCAGCCGCGGACTGCAGGTGCGCGGCCGGCGCGGCGGCTGGATCGACGTCCCCGCGCGCGACGGCGCGTTCGTCGTCAACATCGGCGAGCTGTTGGAGCTCGCGACCGGCGGATATCTGCGCGCCACCGAGCACCGCGTGAACCTCCACGAGGCGGCCGACCGGATCTCGGTGCCGTACTTCTTCAACCCGCGGCTCGACGCGCAGCTGCCCGTTTTGTCGTTGCCGCCGGACCTGGCGGCACGCGGCGGCAGACGCCCGGACTCGTCGGACCCGATTTTCGCGGTCTACGGACGTAATGCCTGGAAGAGCAGACTGCGCGCGCACCCCGACGTCGCCGCGGCGCACGGCTACTCGGTAGGGTCGTGAGGCGAAAACCCTTCGACACGAATGAAGCCCGGTGAACTCACCCGACAAGCTGACACCGTCGTCACTGCGTGAAGCTTACGGCCATTTCCCGTCCGGCGTGATCGCGATCGCCGCCGAGGTCAATGGCATACGCGAAGGGCTGGCAGCCAGTACGTTCGTTCCGGTTTCGCTGGATCCACCGCTGGTTTCGTTCTGCGTGCAGAACACGTCGACGACGTGGCCGAAGCTCAAAGATGTACCGGCACTGGGCATCAGCGTGCTGGGGGAGGCACACGACGAGGCGGTTCGCACGCTGGCGGCCAAGACGGGCGACCGGTTCGCCGGCTTGGAAACGGTGTCCTACGACAGCGGTGCCGTCTTCATCAAGGGCACCAGCGTGTGGTTGGAAAGTAGCGTCGATCAGTTGGTCGCGGCCGGGGACCACACCATCGTCGTGCTGCGGGTCAGCGATGTCCGGGTGGACCCGGACGTGGCTCCCATCGTGTTTCACCGCAGCGTTTTCCGCCGCCTCGGCGCCTGACCGCTACGGGCGATGACCCAGTTCGTCGCGGTAGGCCTGGATGCGCTGCTCGATCTCGTCGGCCGCCTCGTGTCGCCCCTCTTTGCGTGCGAGCTCGGCGCGACTGGACAGCTCCCGGATCGCGGTTCGAATGTCGTTGATGCTGTGGGATTGTCGGAGGGCCATCGCAACGGAATACCCCGAACCAGCCGGGGCTAACGTAACCGTCAGCGGCGAAACAGTTTGTTGCCCAGCCACACCACCGGATCGTATTTGCGGTCCGCGACCCGTTCCTTCATCGGGATCAGCGCGTTGTCGGTGATCTTGATGTTTTCCGGGCAGACCTCGGTGCAACACTTGGTGATGTTGCAGTAACCCAGGCCGTGTTCCTCCTGCGCCTGGTTGCGCCGGTCCAGGGTGTCCAGCGGATGCATCTCCAACTCGGCGATCCGCATCAAAAAGCGCGGTCCGGCGAACGCCTTCTTGTTCTCCTCATGGTCGCGCACGACGTGGCAGACGTTTTGGCACAGGAAGCATTCGATGCACTTGCGGAATTCCTGCGAGCGCTGCACGTCGACCTGCGCCATCCGGTATTCGCCGGGCTGCAACTCCTTGGGCGGAGCGAACGACGGGATTTCGCGCGCCTTTTCGTAGTTGAACGACACGTCGGTGACCAGGTCGCGAATCACCGGGAAGGTCCGCAGCGGCGTCACCGTGACGACCTCGTCCTCGGCGAACGTCGACATCCGCGTCATGCACATCAACCGGGGCCGGCCGTTGATCTCCGCCGAGCACGACCCGCACTTGCCGGCCTTGCAGTTCCAGCGCACCGCAAGGTCGGGTGTCTGGGTTTGTTGCAGCCGGTGGATGACGTCGAGCACCACCTCGCCCTCGTTGACCTCGACGGTGAAGTCCTGTAGCGCGCCGCCGTCGTCGTCGCCGCGCCACACCCGCATGCTGGCGTTGTACGTCATTTAGCTTCTCCGTCCGGGATGGTCGGCCAGCTCGCCGTCGGTGTAGTACTTCTCCAACTCGGAGATCTCGAAGAGCTCCAGCAGGTCGGGCCGCATCGGGACCTGCTCTTCGCGGCTGACGCTGATGTGGGGAATAGCGGAGTCGCCATTCTGCGCGCGGCACACCAGCAACGTGTTGCGCCAGTTGGCCTCCATGGCGGGATGGTCGTCGCGGGTGTGCCCGCCGCGGCTTTCGGTGCGTTCCAGGGCCGCCCGGGCGACGCATTCGCTGACCATCAGCATGTTGCGCAGGTCGATGGCCAGGTTCCAGCCGGGGTTGTATTGGCGGTTGCCCTCCACCTGCATCCTGGTGAACCGCGTGCGCAACTCCTCCAGCCGGGAGAGCGCCTCGGAGATCTCGTCGGCCTTGCGGATGATCCCGACCAGATCGTTCATGGTGTCCTGCAGGTCGATCTGCAGCTTGTACGGATTCTCCGCCGGCCCACCGTCTTTGGGTCCCTCGAACGGCGCCAGGGCGAGCTTGGCGGCGGCGTCGACGGACTCTTGCGAGACGGACGGGCGGCTGCGCAGGGCGCGGACGTAGTCAGCGGCGCCCAGGCCGGCGCGCCGGCCGAACACCAGCAGGTCCGACAGCGAGTTGCCGCCCAGCCGGTTGGAGCCGTGCATCCCGCCGGAGCACTCGCCGGCGGCAAACAGGCCGGGGACCGTGGCCGCGCCGGTGTCCGGGTCGACTTCGATACCGCCCATCACGTAGTGGCAGGTCGGCCCGACCTCCATCGGCTCCTTGGTGATGTCGACACCCGCCAGCTCCATGAACTGGTGATACATCGACGGCAGCCGCCGCTTGATCTCCGCCGGCGTCAGCCGTGAGGCGATGTCGAGGTAGACCCCGCCGTGCGCGCTGCCGCGGCCCGCTTTGACCTCGGAGTTGATCGCCCGGGCCACCTCGTCGCGGGGCAGCAGGTCAGGGGTGCGACGGGCCGAGTCGTTGTCCTTGAGCCACTGGTCGGCCTCTTGTTCGGTTTCGGCGTACTGGCCCTTGAACACGGGCGGGATGTAGTCGAACATGAACCGCTTGCCCTCGGAATTCTTCAGCACTCCGCCGTCGCCGCGAACACCCTCGGTGACCAGGATTCCCTTCACGCTGGGTGGCCACACCATGCCGGTCGGGTGGAACTGGACGAACTCCATGTTGATCAACGTCGCGCCGGCCCGTAATGCGAGCGCGTGCCCGTCGCCGGTGTACTCCCAGGAGTTCGACGTCACCTTGAACGACTTGCCGATCCCGCCGGTGGCCATCACCACCGCGGGCGCCTCGAACAAGACGAACCGGCCGGACTCGCGCCAATAGCCGAACGCTCCGGCGATGGCGTCTTGATCTTTGAGCAGTTCGGTGATCGTGCATTCCGCGAACACCTTGATCCGCGCCTCGTAGTCGCCGAGTTCGGCGTAGTCCTCTTGCTGCAGCGACACGATCTTCTGCTGCATCGTGCGGATCAACTCCAGCCCGGTGCGGTCGCCGACGTGGGCAAGCCGCGCGTAGGTGTGCCCGCCGAAGTTGCGCTGGCTGATCTTGCCGTCCTTGGTGCGGTCGAACAGGGCGCCGTAGGTCTCCAGCTCCCAGACCCGGTCCGGGGCCTCCTTGGCGTGCAGCTCCGCCATCCGCCAGTTGTTCAGGAACTTCCCGCCACGCATGGTGTCGCGGAAATGCACCTGCCAGTTGTCTTTCGGGTTGGCGTTGCCCATCGACGCCGCGCAGCCACCTTCGGCCATGACCGTATGTGCCTTGCCGAAAAGGGATTTGCACACCACGGCGACCTTCAGGCCCCGTTCGCGCGCCTCGATGACCGCACGCAACCCCGCGCCGCCGGCACCGATGACGACTACGTCGTAGGAGTGCCGTTCGACCTCAACCATGAAACCTCACTCGTCTTGTCAGCCAATGAATCTCAAGTCGGAGATGACGCCGCTGGAAACCAGCATGACGTAGCAGTCGGTCAGGATCAGGGTGCCCAATGTGATCCAGGCCCACTGCATGTGCTTGGTGTTGATCACGCTGACCTGCGTCCAGAGCCAGTAGCGCACCGGATGTTTCGAGAAGTGCTTGAGCCGCCCACCGGTGACGTGGCGGCACGAATGGCAGGACAGGGTGTAGATCCACAGCAGGATCACATTGCCCGTGAGGATGACGTTGCCCAGTCCGATGCCGAAACCGCTCGGCGAGTGAAACGCCTTGATGGCGTCATAGGTGTTGATCAGCGAGATGACGCATGCCACGTAAAAGAAGTAACGGTGCACGTTCTGCATGATCAGCGGAAGCCGCGTCTCGCCGGTGTATTTCGAATGTGGTTCTGCCACAGCGCATGCCGGCGGGGACTGCCACACCGTCCGGTAGTAAGCCTTGCGGTAGTAGTAGCACGTCAGCCGGAACGCCAGCAGGAACGGCAGCGAGATGAAAGCCATTGGGATGAACCAGGGCAGTTCACCGACCCATGTGCCGAAATGCCGGGCTCCCTCCACGCAAGACGCACTGACGCACGGTGAGTAGAACGGCGTCAGGTAGTGGTAGTCCTCGACGTAATAGGCGCTGCCCCAAAAAGCCCGGATCGTCGCGTACACGATGAACACCGACAGACCCAGATCTGTCCAAAAGATCGGCATCCACCACCGGTCGGTTCGCAGCGTGCGCTCCGACAGCTGCGCGCGGGTCGGCGAGAAGACGCCGGTGGCAGAACGGTTCGCGGTAGGTGCGCTCATCAACTGTGATCCTCTTCGCGTGGGGCTCGTTGGAGGGTACTAAGTCACACATGCGCACCCGAACCGCGGGGGTGGTCAGGGCCGGCTGTGCCCGCCAACACCCTCGTCGTCGACGTCGCGCCAGAATTCGGCGTCGTATTCAGTGTCGGGAATCGGGATCTTCTCACCGGCGTGCGGGATGCTGGCGTGCGCCAACTCCAGTTCCCCGGCGTCGATGTCGAGTAGTTCGACATCGTTGAGGATCCGCTCGGCGTCGTTGACGATGCGCCGCATCGCCGGAGCGTCGCCGTAGCGCGACTTCAGCGAGGTCACGCACCGCCGCAGACCACCGATGAGATTGTGCAGTTCCGCTAATTCAGTGGGGCTCGACAACGGATCTCCTGAGCTGATGGTGTCGTGGATCACAGTACTCACCTCGATACTATCCATCTCACACAGCGGAGGTGAGGTAGGTCACGTCCGTGCGACGGAGGGCCGCATCGATGCCGGCAGACAGCACACCCGCCGACCGCGCAGCCGCGCTGCTGGCGCTGCACCAGCCGGGTGACCCGGTGATCCTGCCGACGGTCTGGGACGCCTGGTCGGCGCGGCTGGCGACGGGTGCCGGGTTCGCCGCGCTGACCGTCGGCAGCCACCCGGTCGCCGATTCGGTTGGTAAACCCGACAACGAGGGCATGTCGTTCGACGACCTGTTGGGCCGGGTCGCACAGATCACCGCCGCGGTGGACGTCCCGGTGTCGGTGGACATCGAATCGGGTTACGGGCTGCCGGCCGCGCGGCTGATCGACGGGCTGCTCGGTGTGGGCGCGGTCGGTCTCAACATCGAAGACACCGTGCACAGCGAGGGCAAGCGGCTGCGCTCGCCGAGTGAACACGCCGAATTCGTCGGTGCTTTGCGGTCAGCCGCCGACGCCGCCGGCGTGCATGTCGTGATCAATGCCCGCACGGATTTGTTCTTGCGCAAGGACGGTGACGAATCGGACCGGGTCGAGCGGGCGGTGGCGCGGCTGAAAGAGGCCGCGGCCGCCGGTGCGGACGTCCTCTATCCGGTGGGACGCCATGACCCGGATACGTTGCGGCGCTTGACCTCTGAGCTGCCGCTGCCTGTCAACGCGATCGCACCGCCCGACCAGGACGACCCCGCGTCGTTCGGCCTGCTGGGTGTCGGACGCGTCAGTTTCGGCCCGTTCCTGCAGGCCGCGCTGACGAGCCGGGCCAAGGAGATCCTGGCCCGCTGGGCCTGAGCGCGAGCAGACACAAAATCCCCCGACGCGCCGTGCGTGCGGGGGATTTCGCGTCTGCTGGTTACTTGGTGATCGCGATGCGCTTCGCCTGTGTACCGGAGTAAGCCCCGGCTACCCGGACGGTCAGCACGCCGGCGTCGTAGGACGCCGAAAGCGCCTCGCTGGTGATGTGCGACGGCAGTTTGAATGACCTGCGGAACGATCCGTAGCGCACCTCGCGTAGCGTGCGGCCATCCTTGTTCTCGGCGTGCTCGTCGCGGCGCTCCCCGTGGATCACCAGCCGGCCCTGGTCGAGTTCGACATTGACGTCCTTCTCGACGTCCACTCCCGGCAGCTCCACGCGGACCACCGCGTCGTCCCCATCCTTGACGATTTCCGCGGCGGGGCTGAAGCCATTGAGCGGCTTGAACCAATCGGACGCGGCTGCGGGGCCGAAAAATTCACGCGCCCACCGCTCGGTGTCCCAAGCGGGTCGCGACCACAGTGTGACGTTGCTCATGAGTCCTCCTCGTCGTGATCCGGCCGACACCGCGCCGGCCTGTCATCGGAGTAAACATGAGTCGCCCACGCTTAAGTTCCACCTGGACGTTCGCCGGGAGCGAACGGTTCTGCCGAAGGCGGAGAGATTTGCGAAACAGTCTCACAGCTCGCGGCCAAGTTCACGAAACATATCGGCAACATCGCTTCCATAGCCTCGGGCCATGGCTTCAGCCCGAAATCGCTGTGACGACGGCAATATTCGCGATGTCGTCGTGGTCGGGCATGGCATGGTGGGGCACCGATTCGTCGAGGCGCTTCGCGCCCGCGACACCGAGGGCTTGTGGCGAATCACTGTGCTGGCCGAGGAATCCGACGCCGCGTATGACCGAGTGGGTCTCACCGGTTACACCGAGCACTGGGAACGCCGGCAGCTTGCCCTGCCCGGCAACGACTACGCCGGTGACGAGCGCGTCAGGCTGCTGCTGAACTCCCGGGTCGTCGATATCGACCGGGCAGCCAGGAAGGTGGTCACCAGCACCGGTGAAGAGTTCGGCTACGACAAGCTGGTACTGGCGACCGGGTCGTATGCGTTTGTTCCCCCGGTTCCCGGCCACGACCTGCCCGGTTGCCACGTCTACCGCACTCTCGACGACCTCGACGCCATTCGCGCCGATGCCCAGCGCACGCTCGACGCGGGCCACACCAAGACCGCGGTCGTGGTCGGCGGTGGCCTGCTGGGGCTGGAGGCCGCCAACGCGCTGCGCGGATTCGGACTGCAGACCCACATCGTGGAGTTGGCGCCGCGACTGATGGTCCAGCAGCTCGACGAGGCGGGCGGGGCGCTGTTGGGCCGCATGATCGCCGACCTCGGCATCTCGGTGCATCTCGACGTGAAAACCGACTGGATCGAATCGTTCGAGCACCTGGACGGGTGGCGATCGCTGCGGGTACACCTGTCGGACTGCCAGGCTATCGACGCCGGCCTGGTGATCTTTGCCGCCGGCGTCCGGCCGCGTGACGAGCTGGCCTCCGCGGCGCGGCTGGCGATCGCCGAGCGCGGCGGCGTGCTCACCGATTTGTCATGCCGGACAAGCGATTTCAACATCTACGCGATCGGCGAGGTAGCAGCCATCGAGGGTCGCTGCTACGGCCTGGTCGGGCCGGGATACACCTCCGCCGAGGTGGTCGCCGATCGACTGCTGGACGGCGCGGCCGAATTTCCCGAGCCCGACATGTCGACCAAGCTCAAGCTGCTCGGCGTCGACGTCGCCAGCTTCGGCGACGCGATGGGCACGACGGAGAACTGCCTCGAGGTCGTCGTCAACGACGCGGTGAACCAGACCTACGCCAAGCTGGTGCTTTCCGACGACACCAAGACACTGCTCGGCGGCATCCTGGTCGGCGACGCGTCCGCATACGGCATGCTGCGGCCGATGGTCGGCGAGGAACTGCCCGGCGACCCGCTGGCGCTGATCTCGCCGGCCCAATCCGACAGCGGCGCAGCGGCTTTGGGAGTGGGTGCGCTGCCCGGTTCGGCGCAGATCTGTTCGTGCAACAACGTCACCAAGGGCGACTTGTGCGACGCCATCGCGGCCGGCTGCACCGATGTGCCGAGCCTGAAATCCTGCACCAAGGCAGGGACGTCGTGCGGTTCCTGCGTTCCGCTGCTCAAGCAGCTGCTCGAGGCCGAGGGCGTCGAGCAGTCCAAGGCGCTTTGCGAGCACTTCAGCCAGTCCCGCGCCGAGCTTTTCGAGATCATCAGCGCCACCTCGATCCGCACGTTCTCTGGGCTGCTGGAGCGCTTCGGCACCGGAATGGGTTGCGACATCTGCAAACCCGTCGTCGCCTCCATCCTGGCGTCCACCGGCTCCGAGCACATCCTCGACGGCGAGCAGGCGGCGCTGCAGGACTCCAACGACCACTTCCTGGCCAACATCCAGCGCAACGGCAGCTACTCGGTGGTGCCGCGAGTTCCCGGCGGCGACATCAAACCCGAGCACCTCATCCTGATCGGCCAGATCGCCCAGGACTTCGGCTTGTACACCAAGATCACCGGCGGCCAGCGCATCGACCTGTTCGGCGCGCGGGTCGACCAACTGCCGGCCATCTGGAAGCGGCTGGTCGACGCCGGTATGGAATCCGGGCACGCCTACGGCAAGGCGTTGCGCACGGTCAAGAGCTGCGTGGGCAGCGACTGGTGCCGCTACGGACAACAGGATTCGGTGCAGCTGGCCATCGATCTGGAACTGCGCTACCGCGGCCTGCGCGCACCGCACAAGATCAAGATGGGTGTGTCGGGCTGCGCGCGGGAATGTGCCGAGGCGCGCGCCAAGGACGTCGGCGTGATCGCCACCGAAAAAGGCTGGAACCTCTACGTCGGCGGCAACGGCGGGATGACGCCCAAGCATGCGCAGCTGCTGGCCAGCGATCTCGACGAGGAAACGCTGGTCCGCTACATCGACCGGTTCCTGATGTTCTACATCCGCACCGCCGACCGGTTGCAGCGCACAGCGCCGTGGATCGAATCACTCGAGGGCGGTTTGGATCACGTGCGCGACGTGGTCTGCCACGATTCGCTGGGCCTGGCCGAGGAGCTGGAGGCCGCGATGGAGCGGCATGTGGCGAACTACAAATGCGAATGGAAAGGCGTGCTGGAGGATCCGGACAAACTGTCGCGGTTCGTGTCCTTCGTCAACGCGCCCGACGCCGTCGACTCGACGGTGACCTTCACGGAATACAACGGCCGCAAGAGGCCCGCGCCCGTTCCCATCGGTATGCCGACGATGCCGGCGTGAAAGTGCACGACACCAAGGAGATCTCATGACGCTGCTCGATGACATGACCAAGACCTGGACCGCGGCGTGCGCCTACGACTACCTCATCCCCGGCCGCGGTGTCGGCGTGCTGCTCGACGACGGATCGCAGGCGGCGCTGTTCCGTCTCTCCGACGGCTCGCTGCATGCGCTGGGCAACATCGACCCGTTCTCGGGCGCCGCGGTGATGTCCCGCGGCATCGTGGGTGATCGCGGCGGGCGACCGGTGGTTCAGTCACCGATCGCCAAGCAGGCCTTCGCCTTCGATGACGGTCGCTGCCTCGACGACCCCGCTGTGGCCGTGCCCGTCTATCCGACGCGGGTGATCGACGGGATCGTGCAGGTGGGCCGGTACGGTCACACCGGCACGCACGCGCGGGCGGCCTGAAACCGGCCGGCGATCAGCCGCGCCAGAGCCGGGTGAGCGCCGAGCGGTCGGCTGACGATGTCGGCGCCGGAGTTGCGTAACCGCTCCTGGAACAAACCCTCGGCAAGTAGATACGACGCCACCACAACCCGGCCGGCGGATCTGCTGTGCGCCTGCGCGACCGCCTCGGCCACGCTGGGTTCGCCGGTGGCCGCGAACGCCAACTCGACCGGCGATCCCGTGAGCGCGGACAGCAGTAACGCGGTGGTACGCAAATCGGCACGCGCTGGCTTATCCGATGTTCCGGCGGAGGCCAGGACGACGGAATCACCTGGGCACCAACCAGATTCGCGCATCTGACGGACGACGATCCGCGCAAGTTGCGCGCTGGGCCCCAGCGCCGGTGCGACCGTGACATCGGGATGGCAGCTGGCGGCGACGTGCGCGGGCAGGTCGGTGCGAACGTGATATCCGCGGGACAAGAACGCCGGCACCACGACCGCCGGTTCAGCCGCGACCGTTGCGTCGGACAGTATTTCGCTGGGCGTGGGGCCCAGCACGTCGACGAAACCCACGTGCACGGGGTGGTTCAGCAGCGCGCTGACCTGCTCGGCGAGGTCGCCGATCATAACGATTCCCTCGGGTCTGCGGGTGCCGTGCGCCACCAAGATCAGGCTCACGCCACACCCGACTCTTCGTCGACCGCCAACCGGTAACCGCGCTTGACCACGGTTGCCACAATGCTCTTGTCGCCCAAGGCCGTTCGCAGCCGCAGCACGGCGGTGTCGACCGCGTGGGTGTCTGTGCCGTTGCCTGGGAGGGCCCGCAGCAGCTCACTGCGGGCCACCACCACACCCGGGCGTTGGGCCAAAATCCGCAACGTCGCCATCCCGGCCGGTGACAGCGACTTGACGGTGCCGTCAACCACCACACACGAACCGCGGATCTCGATGAGATGCCCGGCCGCCTGTACCGTGCGGGATCGCAGCCGCGGCAGCTCGTCGGCGATATGACGGGCCAGCGCGCCCAACCGCATCCGCTGCGGCGACGACGTCGGAATGCCCAACCGGACCAGCGGTTGAGCCGTCACCGGCCCGACGCACATCGCGCGCACCTCGGTGCGCATTGCGGCCAGTAGCGCCTCGCCCATCCCCAGCTCGCGGCCACGCTGCAGGGTGGCTGCCACCGCGGGTGCGGATGTGAAACTGACGGCGTCCACTTGGCGCTGGGCGATCTGGGCGACCAGTTGGTCGAATTCTCTGCTCGGTGCCGACTTCCATCGGTATACGCGGATCGGCACCACCTCGGCGCCTGCGGCGCGCAGCTCGTCGGCGAATTCCGGGAACGGATCCCAGTCCTGGCTGGCACCGTGCAGCTGCAACGCGACGCGCCGCCCATGCACGCCGGACTCGAGCAGGTAATGCAGTACCTCGCGGGATGATTCGGACTCCGGGCTCCACTCCTCGAGCAACGTGGCGGCGCGCAGCGCGCCGGTCGCCTTGGGTCCACGCGAGACGATCCGGGCGCTGCCCAGTGCGGCGATCAACGGGTTCACCAACCCCCACCCGTCGGCGGCGGCGACCCAGCCCCGAAATCCGATACCGGTTGTCACCACCAGAATGTCCGGCGGACGGGCGATCAGCGCTTCGGTGTGGCGGTGCAGTTCGTCGTCGTCGGGCAGTGCGACTTTGGTGATGGCCGGGGCACTACATACGGTGGCTCCGTGCCGGCGCAGCAGCGCGCACAGCTCGTCGGCGCGGTGCGCGGAGGTGACCGCCACCCGGTAGCCGGCAAGGGGTGGCGAGTCCGGTTGACCCATATGAAGTATGTAAGCCCGGGAGATTGCCGCTGCGTTACCTCGCAATTTCCGACGAGTTGCCCGGTCGTCACACCCGGGCGGCGTCGCTCACACCCGGGCGTGCGTCGGTTCGACCTCTCCGCCGGCCACGCCGCGCGCCGACACGGGCGGGCGCACATACATCGCCCACGTCAGCACCGACGCCGCGACGTAGAACGCCAAGAAGACCCAGAACGCAGCTGTCTCTTCGCCGGTGCTCGCATACGACTGGCGCAGCGCCAGGTTGATCGCCACGCCGCCGAACGCGCCCACCGCGCCGGCGAAGCCGATCAGGGCCCCCGACATGTCCCGCGCCCAGTGGCGGCGCTCGGCCTCGCTGCCGTTCAACGTACGACTGCGGGCCTCGAAGATCGACGGGATCATCTTGAACACCGACCCGTTGCCGATGCCGGACAGGATGAACAGGGCGATAAAGCCGACGACGTACCCAACCAGCGCAGCGGTGCTCGTCGCGTAGCCGGTGTGCTCGTCGTACGTGCTGATGGCGACCAGCAGCCCGGACGCCAGGATCATGCCGCCAAAGACTGCCAGCGTGATGCGGCCGCCGCCGATCCGGTCCGCCATCCTGCCGCCGTAGATGCGGGACAGCGACCCCAGCAGCGGCCCCAGGAACGCGATCTGCGCGACATGCAGTGAGGCCTGGGCGGCGGTCTGGCCGGTGGTCAGGAAGTTGATGTAGAGCACGCGGCCGAAGGCAAAGGAGAACCCGATGAACGAGCCGAATGTGCCGATGTAGAGAAGCGAGATCACCCAGGTGTGGGGCTCGCGCAGAATCGAACCGATGTGGCCCACCTCGATGCGGTGATCGAGGTTGTCCATGAACAGCGCCGCCGCGATGCCGACGATCGCCAGCAACACCAGGTAGAACGCGCACACCCAGTAGGGCTGCCGGTTGCCGGCGATCGAGAGCACCAGCAGCCCGACCGCCTGCACGACGGCCACACCGAGGTTGCCGCCGCCGGCGTTGACCGCCAGCGCCCAGCCCTTGAGCCGCTGCGGGTAGAAGGCATTCACATTGGCCAGCGAGGCGGAGTAATTGCCGCCACCCAGGCCGGTGGCCGCCGCGCACAGCACATACGGCCACAGCGGCAGGCCCGGATTCGCAAGCAGCAGGATCGTTCCCACGGTAGGGATCAGCAGCACCAGCGCCGAAAACGTCGTCCAATTGCGCCCGCCGAATTTCGCGATACCCATCGTGTAAGGGATACGCACACATCCGCCGACGAAGGTCGCGACCGCTGCCAGCAGGAATTTGTCACCCGGCGAGAAACCGTAGACCTCTTGGGGCATGAACAGCACCATCACCGACCACAGCGACCAGATCGAGAACGCGACGTGGTCGCCGGCCACCGTGCAAATCAGATTGCGACGCGCGATGGCCTTGTTACCGGCTTCCCAGGCCGCGGTGTCCTCGGGATTCCAGTCGGCGATGTGATGCGAGCGAGCCATGCAGTCCTAACCTTTCGGGTCCCAGAGGCGTCGTTGCATTAACAGGGGTGCCGGCACGACCGAACCGGTGCGTGCACGGCACCCCTGGCGCCGGAGTTCGCCGCCACACGAAATCTCCGGCCTCGGCAAGCCGCAAGCGAATTAGCCCACGCCTATGTCGGTGCAGGCACCCCTTATTGGGACTTGCAACGATGTATGCGGCAATCTCACATCAGGACCCAAACCCGGTCAAGCCAGATCCGGCGATAGCGGCTGAAAGTTCTGTCCCAGTTAGCTGAAAGGAAGCTGGCAGGCGGTTGAGTTGCGCAACCTCGTTGCATCACAGTGCGCTTCGCGCCCGCTTCTGCCTAGCGCACGCAGTTAGCCCTGGCCTCAACGCATTTAGCTGCTCACGTTTGGGCGAAAGCGGCAGCCGCCATGTCGGACGTTGTAGCGGATGCCCACACCGGCCGGCGAACGTAGCGCACCCAGGTCAGAATCGACGCACCGACGTAGAACGACACGAAGGCCCAGAATGCCGCCGTCGCCGAGCCGTTGCTCAGATAGGACTGGCGCAGCGCCAGATTGATGCCGACGCCGCCCAGGGCGCCGATCGCACCAGCGAACCCGATCAACGCCCCGGACATGGCGCGTGACCAATGCTGGCGTTCGATTTCGGTGGCCTCCAGTGAGTGGCTGCGCGCCTCGAAGATCGACGGAATCATCTTGTACACCGAGCCGTTGCCGACCCCGGACAGGACGAACAAGGCGATAAAGCCCACGACGTAGCCGACCATCGTGGCGGTGGTCGCAGCGCCGCGGCCCGCGTGAGTGCTGACGCCTATCAGCAGGCCGGCGGCCGCGATCATGCCCGCGAATACGGCCAGGGTGACTCGGCTGCCACCGATGCGGTCCGCGAGTTTGCCGCCGTACACCCGGCTCACCGAGCCGAGCAATGGTCCGACGAATGCAATCTGCGCCGCGTGCAGCGACGCATGTGCCGCGTTCTGCCCGTCGGCGATGAAGTTGATCTGAAGCACCTGGCCGAACGCGAAGGAAAATCCGATGAAGGAGCCGAAGGTGCCGACGTAAAGCAAGGAGATGATCCAGGTGTCGCGCACGGACAGGATCGACCGCATGGACGTCAGGTCGATTCGATGCTGGTCGAGGTTGTTCATGAAGTGTGCCGCCCCAATGCCGGCTATGGCCAGAAGCACCAGGTAGAACGCGCACACCCAGTACGGCTGCCGGTTACCGGCGACGGCGATCACCAGCAGGCCGACGATCTGGACCACCGCGACACCGATATTGCCGCCGCCGGCGTTGAGTCCCAGTGCCCACCCCTTGAGCCGCTGCGGGTAAAAGGCATTGATGTTGGTCATCGACGACGCGAAGTTGCCGCCACCGAAGCCGGCCAACGCGGCGCACACCAGGTACGGCCACAGCGGCAAGCCGGGGTGGGCAAGCAGCCACATCGTGCCAACCGTCGGGATCAGTAGGACGAAAGCCGAGAACATGGTCCAGTTGCGGCCGCCGAAGGTGGCGGTTGCCAGCGTGTACGGGATACGCAGGCATGCGCCGACCAGCGACGCAGTGGCACCCAAGAGGAACTTGTCGGCAGCGGAGAAGCCGTACACGGCCTGGGGCATGAACAGCACCATCACCGACCAGATCGACCAGACCGAGAAGCCGACATGTTCGGCAACCACTGACCAGATCAGGTTGCGGCGGGCGATGTTCTTGTTACCGGCCTCCCAGGCGACGACGTCCTCGGGATCCCAGTCGGTTATCAAGTGCGAACGTGGCATGGCGGTCACGCTAGGAATTTTTTGTTGCCCCAATGCTGTCCGGCGTGACCCTGGTGTGAACTTCCGATCACCCGCTCTGTGACGCGGTGTGATTCATAGGCTGCGCGTGGCCTGTATCACATTGCCCGTATACCACTGGCTGCAATGGTTTTCGGCGACTACCACACGTCGCCGTCACGCCAATCGCACATCAGCTCGGCCGAGGTGTCCAGGCTGATGCCGACCGGGAACACGAACACCGACCCGTCGTCGTCGGGAGTGCGCGTCGGCCCGGTGGGCGCCAACACCGACGTCGGTCCGCGCCACGGCAGCCACCCGCGCACGGTGTAGAGCCGTCGTCCCCGGTCCGAGGAGCTCAGTGCCCCCAGCGGGTAGCCGCCCCGAATCACTTGCTCGCACGCGTCGAGGATTGCGATCGCCAGGCCCTGGCCGCGCCACTCTTCGGCCACCGCCACCGCTTCAATGTAGCCGCAGCGTAACGGCGTGCCGCGGTAGATCAGCCGCCGCTGTATCACTGCGCCGTGGGCGATGATCGCGCCGTGGTGCCAAATGAGGGCATGCATCCCGCCCAATGCGTGGTCCCAGTCGGTGTCTCCGAATTCGCCGGCAAACGCCGCGGTGACCATGTGATGGGCGCTGTGGCGGGTCTCGGCGTCGAGATCGGAGGTGTGAACCAGGCGGGCGGTGTGGACCTGGGTGTGCACACCTTCGGTTTACCAGGCCAGGGGGCCTGCCGTCACTGATCCGGAAACCGCCGCCAGCGGCGACCTCGGCCGCGACCAATGCAGCCGGACGTACTGGCCGGGCCGCACCTGGGCCAGCTTGTCGATGTCGTCGTCGGCGACGACGCCGACCACCGGATAGCCTCCGGTCACCGGATGGTCGGGACCCAGGATTACCGGTAAACCGTTGGGCGGCACCTGGATTGCGCCACGGGTGGCACCCTCGCTGGGCAACTGTCGATCCGGCCAGCGGTATTGCAGCGGGCGTCCCTCCAACCGCATCCCCACCCGGTCACTGCGGTCGGAGGCCATCCAGATGGTGTGCACGAGTGCGTCGGGATCGGCCAGCCAGTCGTCGCGCGGGCCCGGCACCACCAGCAGTTCCACCAGGTGCTCTTCAATTGCGGCGACTGGGGCCTGTTCGAGTTCCGGGTAGTCGTCGGTGTGCTCGCCGACCGGCAGCACGTCACCGGCCTGCAGCGGCAGCGGCCCGATCGCCGACATGACGTCGTAGCTGCGCGAGCCGAGCACCGGTGTCACGTCGATGCCGCCCCGGACGCTCAGATAACTGCGCAGGCCCGAGTAGGGCGAGCCCAGGGAGATCACGTCGCCGTCGCGGACGTGGTGAATGCTGTTGTTGCCGAAGGCAATTCCGTTGACCGTCGGGTCGGTGTCGGCGCCGGTGACCGCGATGTCGACGTCGCCGCCGCGGACCCGGGCCGAAAACCCGCCGAAGGTCACCTCGATGGTGGCGCGGTCGTCGGGGTTGGCCACCAGGCGGTTGGCCAGGGTGTGCGAACGGCGGTCGGCGGCCCCCGACCGGGTGACGCCGAGGTGGGCGAGCCCGACCCGTCCGAGGTCCTGGACCAGGGCCAGCGGTCCGGGGCGCAGGATTTCCAAAGTGGTCACCGGTGATCTCCTTACGCGGCTCGGAACTGGACCCACATGCCCGGCGTCAGCAGCGCCGGGTTGGGACGGTCGATATCCCACAGGACGGCGTCGGTGTGGCCGATCAGCTGCCATCCGCCGGGGGACCGGCGCGGATAGATGCCGGTGAACTCGCCGGCCAGGCCCACCGCGCCGGCCGGCACCGACGCCCGCGGCTCCGACCGCCGCGGTACCGCCAGCCGCTCGTCGCCGCCGACCAGGTACGCGAAACCCGGTGCGAAACCGGCGAATCCGACCCGCCACGGCGTCGAGGTGTGGGCGTTGATGACCTGGGCGGTGCTCAGCCCCGTGCGCTCGGCGACCTCGGCGAGGTCGGCGCCGTCGTAGACGACGTCGATGACCACGTCGACGTTTCCGCCCGGCGGCGCGGTCTCGACGGCGTCGGTGTCCACCCGCAGCCCGCGCAGCCGATGGCGGACGACGCCCTGGTAGCGCGGGCTGTCGAGCTTCACCAGCACGGTGCGGGAAGCCGGGACGATGTCGAGGACGCCGGGCAGCGCCGCCTCACGCAGCGCAGCGGCGGCCGCCAGCACCTCGGCGGTGCTGCCGAACTGCAGCAGCAGTGCCCGATCGCCGTAGTCGAGGACGGTGTTGGCCACCGTCAAATCCATTGCCACGCTCATTACTCGACAGTAACTCCGGGTTTGCGAGGCGGCGAGAAATTTTCGAGCACTGCCAGAGCAGCCTTAGCAAATGCTTAGACGCCAAGGGCTTTCGTGATCAGCGGCGGCAATTGGTCGGCCACCACGGGGTAGCTCAGCGGGGATGCGAAGGCGATTGCGCCGGCTTGGTCCTTGGTGGTGAAAACACTGTGGCTCTGCCGGGCCGCCACCTCGGGGACGGCCAGCAGCGCCTGCTGATCGTCTTCGCTGTCAGTTGTCCAGATCACCACGTCGGCCGCGGCGAGCACGCCCTGCATCTTGTCGCGGGGAATGAACGCGCGCTGCGCGTCGACGGCGAACGGAGTGGTGCTGTCGCCGACCACCAGACCCATCTGCGTCAAAAACTCCGTGCGCCAGCCGGTGGTCGCCACCGCATTGTCTTGGTAGAGCCGGCCCTGCAGCAGCAGCACCTTCTTGCCCTTGAATTGCGGGTTCTGCTGCGCGACGGCGGTGAACTTCTGGTCGACGCCGTCGAGCAGCGACTTCATCTGATCGGCTTGGTAGACCGCTTGGCCGATGGCGGTCGCTTGTTGCTTCCACGGCTCGAAGAACGCCTCGCCGTCGGCTTGCGCGATCGTCGGCGCGACCGCCGTGAGCTTTTGGTAGGTGTCGGCGTCGACGCCGGCGTTGGTCGCCACGATCAAGTCGGGTTTCAGTCCGCCGATCTGGTCGACCGGGATTCCGTTATCCAGGTTCAGCACAACGGGTTTGGCGTCGCCCAGCTTCGGTTGGGCCCAGGGCCACACCGCGAACGGCTGGTCGCCGAACCAGTTGGTCACCGCGATCGGTACCACGCCGACCGCGAGCAGGTCGTCCTGCCCGGTGTAGCCGGCGCTGACCACCCGCTTGGGTGGCGCGGCAATGGTTGTCTCGCCGAACACGTGCGGGATCGTCACGGGCCCAGGGCCATCGGTCCTTGGGGCCGGTTTGTGCGACGAGCACGCGGCCGTGGCGGCCAGCAGCCCGGCCGCGCCGGCAACGCCCAGGAATTCGCGCCGACTCCATTTACTCTCCAGACCGCGGACATGGTCGGTCTCCTGCATGCAGCGATTCTCTCTTATGGATGGCGGGAAGAGGGCGCAGATCGTGCGACGCGCTGGCCGACTGGGGTAGCCAACCTCTACTGCTGTTCGGCCCCGGGCGGGAGGGCTTCGCCGCAAGATCTCGACACAACCGTGGAGTCAATGGGCTCGAATATAAATCGGGCAAGCTCGGTGTGGGCCAGGCGGGAAAACCGCTGGTTAACGGCTGTTCGTCAGCTGGTGGCGAGCAGGATTTGGCCGTGCTTGGTGAGCCCTCGGCGCGGGTCGTCTGGAACGAGTTTGGCTGCGGCACGTTCGAACTGTGACCCGTAGGTCTCGCTGAGGCGGAGCTCGATGGTCTCGCTGACAAAGGGCGCCAGGCTGGTCATGCGGTAGTCGTAACCGCTGGTACCGATGACGAGGTGGACACCGGCCGGGTGTCCGCGCCGCGCTATGTCGGCGATTTCATCAAACCTATCGACCCGGTCGCGCTGCCAAGCCCGCCAGCCGTCGATTACCAAGACGAGGTGGCGGGGACCGGGAGCGCCGGTGGCGATCCGTCGTGCGAGAGCCTGGATGGTCGCGTCGATGCGCTCGGACGAATCCCAACTGATGATTTCGCTGACGTTGGGCAGGAGCAACTCCGGAAACGCAGCGGTGTGGTAAGCGGGTCCCAGATAGATGAATTGCAGAATTTCCGGGGGCGTTAGTGTCGTGCGCCGCGGCGATGACGGTGGCCACAGCCGCGGTGACGTGATCGGGGTTGCCGCCGGCAATCGTGACGATCCCGGGATTGTTCGCGAAGTCAAGGGTCAACACACTGTGTCGATGTTCAGCGGAGTTGTCAACGACGCCGATCGGTACACGAGCCCAATGGCGAACGCCGCCTTCGGTTTCCCATCGTGACACGAGCTCGGCGATGGTCAGTTTCTGTGGAAGTTCGGCAGCCCAACGGAGTCGCTCGGCGGGCTCGGCAGTAGGAGCAAACTTGCCGTGGTTCCACTCCGGTGCGACGTCGGCGATCACCTGGTGTAGATCGGCGGGGGCGACTACTTGAAAGTGCCGCGGTATAGTGACATTGTCCGCTTTGACGTATCCGCTGCCGCGCCTGGTCAATTGCGCCGCGTCGCTCACACCGATGACCTCCCGTGAGTGGGAGCCGGAAAGTACTTGCAGCGCAACACGACTGGGAAATACGTTCCTCAACCCGTGCGGCAGAGGTGTCGGGGAGGTCAGCCACAGGTACAGTCCGTAAGCGTCTTCGGAGACCGCGATGTGGGTGATTAGGTCGCGCAAGTCGCGCAACTCGTAGTCGGTGTCCAACAGCTCGGTGGCGTCGTCGATGACGAAAACCAGCTCGGTGAGTTCACGGGATAGCGGCTGTCCGACGCGCAATTCAGCGAAAGACCGCACCCGGTGTCGTTGCAGCAGCGCCCGGCGCGATTGGACTTCGCCGCGAATATGGTCGAGAAAACGGGCCAACGCCGCTTTGTCGTCGAGATCGGTTTCTTCGGCGACAACGTGAGGCAGGTTCGCCAGCTGTGCCGGCAGCCCGGTGGCAGAGCGCCCTGTGGCAAGCACATAATTCAGCCGAGTCGGCGGATTGACGAGTGCGGCCCCCCAGGATTGCGGAGGTCAGCAGATCCTCACGGCCCGAGTGCTCACTGGCGATGATGGTGTGGTGGCGCCGGACGGTCAGCATGGCCGCGCTGCCGTCGGCATAGACGCCAATGGGGGCCACCGTTGGATCGTGCGGCCGCAGCAACGAGCGGTAGTCGACGCCGGTGGTGTCGATGTCGTCGGGCGCGGGGCCGTCGGACCCGCGTCTCATCGCGTCGAAGCGCCGCAAGTCGTCGATGCCAATTATGGCCGCTTTGGGGGCACCGTCGCTGAACACCACAAATTGCTTGCCCGAGGCTGCCGAGGCGAGGTAGCGGTCCGTGTCACGGCTCACCTCGGTCGCCGTAACCAGCTCCCCGTCATCAACCAACATTACGATCCCTCTAACGTCGCGGGCCTCCAGACTATGCAAGCCAGGTCCGGAGTCCACTAAGGCCAGCCGTTGCGATCTCTGCGTCTGTCCTCGGCGGTATTTTCTGCCCGGATGCCGAATTCGGCTCTCTTGTCGAAGTTTTCGTCGTCGGGGTCCGCACGGCGGCCAGCGACGAGCGCTAAGGTGCGCTGCAGCAAGCCCGCCAGGAGAATGACCGCGAGAGCGGCTCCTCGACATGACTCCCGTGCAGTCCCGCGGCGTAAATCGCCTGTATCTGAGTTATCAATGGGGCTGCAAAGTTGGTGATCGCTCAGTCAGCTTTGAAGTCATTCGACGACAGGCGTGCCAATGCACGACCGTCAGTAAGCTCGGCACGGTCCTCGGGATGTTGCCAGTAGAATCGCACCATCTGGCGTAAAGCCTCCCCGCCCCGCGTATAGGCGTCGGCCGTCGGCAGGGTGTGGTTTTGCCCGTCAGACATCACCATGACGATCGCGCTCCGTGGCGGAGGTCGGCTATCTGGCTGTCGATCGGTGACTTCATTCACCTCGCCCCAACCACCATGTCCGACGGAGGACCACAACCCCTCGGTGAACTCGAATCCTTCTGGGGTCAGACGCAGGTAGCTCGTCGGACCACCGCGACGGTACGCTCGCCACATGATCAGCGCCCCCGTCACCGCGCCGGCAGCGGCGACGAAGGGAAGATAGACAAGGTAGAAGTGCCGTGCGGCGGGCATCGGGATGTCTAGTTTGCCAACGGGCGCGAAGATCGCAAACAGCCCCATAGAGACGACTGCGGCTAATGACATTGTCTGAGCGAGCACCTCAACACCCCGATCAGGCCGGATTGTGGTACCCGCGGCGTCGAACGTCCCGCGTGGCGCGACTCTTCCCAACCTGACTCGGATTAACGTGGCAGCAAGGCCCACGCAAGATACCGCGAATCCAAAGACCACGATCGCCGTCAGGAATTCACCGCGCGCGAGAGTAATAGCAGTCCAAACCACGCAAAGAATCCCGATGCCGCCAGAAAATGCCAAGCTGAATAGCTTCATGGGAAAATCAACCAGGACAAATGACGTTGCCGACCTTCGTACCGACCCACCCGAAAGCCGCGCCTCCTACAACGTCACCTAGTCCGGCCATGATGGGGCCTCCCTCTGCCAATGCTGCTCCACCCAGTACGCTGCCACCGGTTCCGAATAATCCTGAGACACCAGCGACGCAGGCCTCGTGTGCGGTTGCCGCCGTAGCGACGTCGTAGGCCATGGCACCGATGCCCAGCGCCGGCCCGGCGTAGCGTGCTGCTTTTCCGACGTCTTTCACCGATTCGGGTGTGAGCATGGGAATCCGGCCGCCACGCTCTGCATGGGTTTCCAATCCGGTCAGCCCGCCGCCTATTGTGCTGAGCACGGGATGGCCGAAAAGCGGGCTGTCGGCTGGTATTTCGGCTTGTCGGCCGTCGGCCATGGTGACGCTAGCCGTCGGCTTGCTACCGGGCGCATCGGTGATTGTGAGGATTGTGCCGTCGGCCCATTGCGTTTGGGTGTATTTGGTTTGGTTGTCCAGCCCGGTCCACGAGCTGGTGCCCGACACGAACTTGCCATTCTTGTCGTAGTAATCGTCGGCGACCTTGGGCGTCAACGTGCCCCAGTTCGTGATCACATGTTTGCTGCCGTCCTGCATCATCAGCGTGGTGACGTGTTGACCATCCTCGGTGGTTTTCTCGCTGGACTCACGCACCGTCATCGCCATGTCTTCCCCACGAATGTTGCCCTGCTGTATCAGACCTTGCATCGTCCGCGGGTTAGGCACTTCGTCTGCGGGCCGCGAAGGACTCTGCGGGAAGATGGAGGCCATATCATTCGGGCCGGGGAGGGTGAATCCAAGTTTCTGCGCTGCAGCCTGCACATTGGCTGCTGTGCGATCATCTGCGTCACCCACGTCAAGTAATAGCCGATTGATTTCGGCTTGTTCTTGCTCGGCCTGATGTTGCAGCTCGGCTGCATGCTGGGCGGACATACGCGCCGGCTTGATCAGCACCACCCACTGGTCGGTGACATGCAACTCGCCCTGATCGATGTCGTCTGCTGCTCGCAGCAGCCGATACCGAGCGGCCCCGATCGTCGAGTCACCATTGCTCACCGCAGCCCCCACCGCACCAACACCGGTAGCGAAGTCCGAGGTTTGGTGGGTCGCCCGGCGAAACATGCCCATCGCCGCGTCATGCGCTTGGCCTTCCCACCCCCCGGCCTCAGACAGCCGGTCGATCCCATCCTCGAGGCCACGCACCGCGCCGTACACCGACTGACCTGCAGCGTCGATCGCTTTCCCCGCCGGTGACAGAGAGTCGGGGTTCCATGCTTGCAACCGCGAGCGCGATGGCAACACGGGCTAAAACAACCCCTCGAATTTCCCGGCGAGGGTGTCGTCCTCCACCTCATAACGATCACCCGCACCACGCACCGCCGTCCCCATGTCGGCGACGTTCTTGGCGATCTTGGCCTCGACTGTGGCGATGTGCTCGCCGACCAGACGAGCCGCCCACTGGGTCGCCGACCCGGGCAGCCCGTCAGCGGCCGTGCTCACCTCGTGCCCGACCTCGGCGCTGTGGATGGTTGCCGACGCAGTGTCGACCTGACCGGCGAAACCGCGCAAGAGCTCGGGATTGACCCGCATCGCAACCCCTCAATATCGACCGTTAAAAGAACTTGGCGACGCGCAAAAAGCGCGTCCGCCAACAGTTCGACATTAACATCGCGTAGCCGCAGGCCAGGACCGAAAGTCGGTCGACACGGAACGGCCGATAGTAGCGGCGCGTACCGCTGGCGGCCCGCTTAACGCGTTGGCCATGGGCTGTAGTCGGCGATCAACTCCTCCTGCGGCGGCCGCTGGTCTTCCGGCACGTGCTGCAGGTTGATCCGAATCCGGTACCAGATGGAACTCGGCCCGCGCATCCCGTCGACCAGCACGTCGGCCGGCTGCAGCCGATCGGCGGCGGCGGGGTAGCGGTCCCGCCAGGTGTCCAACGCGGCCATCGCCTCGTCCTTGGTCTTGGTGCGGGCGATCTCGATGAGCGGCATCGGGGATTGGCGGCGGCCCGGCCCCGCTCGTTTGCGCGCGCCTTTCGGCGCTTTCTCGGCGGGGCCGAGTTCTTCGGCGAGTATCAGCAGCCGCTCCAATCCGCCTGTCGCGGAGTCCATGCCCGCCCATGGGTCGTCGATGTCGGCGAACCGGTCCGGCACGGTGGATATCGTGAACGCCGCCGGGTCGCAGCCGCCGACCTCGTCCCAGTGCAGCGGCGTGGACACCCGCGCGTCCGGCGTGGCCCGCACCGAATACGCCGACGCGACCGTGCGGTCCTTGGCGTTCTGGTTGAAGTCGACGAACACCCCTTGGCGCTCCTCCTTCCACCAGCGGGCGGTGGCCAGCTCCGGCGCGCGTCGCTCGACCTCGCGGGCCACCGTCTGGGCGGCCAGCCGTACCTGCCGAAAGGTCCAGTGCGGTGCGATGCGCGCATAGATGTGGAAGCCCCGCGACCCGGATGTCTTGGGCCACGGCGTCAGCCCGTAATCCTCGAGCACCTCGCGGGCGACGGCGGCCACGTCGACGATCTGGGGCCACTCCACACCGGGCATCGGGTCCAGGTCGACCCGCAACTCGTCGGGGTGGTCGAGGTCCTCGGCGAGCACCGGATGCGGGTTGAGGTCGATGCAGCCGAGGTTGATGGCCCAGGCCAGCCCCGCGGCGTCGTGGATGACGGCCTCGGCGGCCGAGGTGCCCGAAGCGTAGCGCAGTTCGGCGACGTCGACCCAGTCCGGCCGCTTGGCGGGTGCGCGCTTCTGGAAGATCGCTTCCTGGTCGATGCCTTTGACGAAACGCTTCAGGATCATCGGTCGGCCCGCGACACCTCGTAGCGCCCCGTCGGCGACGGCCAGGTAGTAGTGGATCAGGTCCAGCTTGGTGCGGCCGGCAGCCGGGAAAATCACCTTGTCCGGATGGGTGATCCGGACCCGGCGCCCACCGATTTCCAGGGTCACCGGGCCGGCCATAGGTTCATGGTAATTTTCCCGGCCGGACTGCGACGTGGGTCACATATGGTGGGGTCATGCCTAGTTTGCTTGACCCGTTCGGGGCCGTGGCCAAAGTCCAGCAGTATGCGTCCCGCGGCCTGGCCGAACTGCACTACGTGCGCAAGATCTTCGAAGCGGGCGGGTTCCCGATCGAGCCGCCGCAGAACGTGGCGGCGATGGTGAACGACATCCGCAAGTGGGGCGAGATCGGCATGCTGCCCGCCCTGCATGCGCGGCGCACTCCCGACAAGGTGGCGATCGTCGACGACGACGGCGAGTTGACCTGGAAGGAACTCGACGACGCCGCCAACGCCGTCGCCCACGGCCTGCTGGACAAGGGCGTCAAGGGCGGCGACGGCGTTGCGCTTCTGGCGCGCAACAGCCGCTGGTTCGCCATCGCGGAGTACGGGTGCGCCCGGGTCGGTGCCCGCATCATCTTGCTGAACAGCTCGTTCTCCGGCCCGCAGATCAAGGAGGTGTCGGAGCGCGAAGACGCCAAACTGATCATCTACGACGACGAATACGCCGAAGACGTCAGCAAGGCCGAACCGCCGTTGGGCAAGCTGCGGGCCCTGGGGACCAATCCCGACTCGGACAAGGATTCGGGCAGCACCGACGAGACGCTCGCGGAACTGATCGCACGCAGCAGCGGCGAGCCGGCACCCAAGGCGAGCAAGCACTCGTCGATCATCATTTTGACCAGCGGCACCACCGGCACGCCGAAGGGCGCGAACCGCAGCACCCCGCCGACTCTGGCCCCGATCGGCGGCATCCTGTCGCATGTTCCGTTCAAGGCCGGCGAGGTGACGGCGCTGCCGGCGCCGATGTTTCACGCGCTGGGCTTCCTGCACGCCACCATCGGGGCGTTCCTGGGCTCGACGCTGGTGCTGCACCGCAAGTTCAAGCCGCCGCAGGTGCTCGAAGACATCGAAAAGTACAAAGTGACGGCGGTCGTGGTCGTGCCGGTGATGTTGGCGCGGATGCTCGATGCACTGGAAAAGATGGACAAGAAGCCCGACCTGTCGAGCTTGCGGATCATCTTCGCGTCCGGCTCCGCGCTGAACGCCGACGTGGCCGAGCGCGCGCTCAAGGACTTCGGACCGGTTGTCTACAACATGTACGGGTCCACCGAGATCGCGTTCGCCACGATCGCAGAACCCAAGCACTTGCAATACAACCCATCGACGGCCGGGCCGGTTGTCAAAGGGGTGCGGGTCAAGATCTTCGACGAGAACGGCAAAGAACTTCCGCAAGGTGAGGTCGGCCGGATCTTCGTCGGCACCAGCTTTCCGTTCGAGGGCTACACCGGTGGCGGGGGCAAGCAGATCATCGACGGCATGTTGTCGTCGGGCGACGTCGGCTATTTCGACGAGCACGGCCTGCTCTACATCAGCGGCCGCGACGACGAGATGATCGTCTCCGGCGGCGAGAACGTCTTTCCCGCCGAAGTCGAGGATTGCATCAGCGGGCACCCCGACGTGGTCGAGGCGACCGCTATCGGCGTCGAGGACAAGGAGTGGGGCCACCGGTTGCGCGCATTCGTCGTCAAGAAGGAAGGCGCCGACATCGACGAGGACACCATCAAGAAGTACGTGAAAGATCAGTTGGCCCGCTACAAGGTGCCGCGCGAAGTGATCTTCCTCGACGAGCTACCGCGCAACCCCACCGGCAAGATCCTCAAACGCGAACTGCGCGAGATGGACGTCTAATCCCTTTTGGCGCGAGCGTGCGTGTCTCCGGCCGACACGCCGGTCGAATCGCCGGGTTTGCGCACGCTCGCGGGCGCGCGGGCTCAGCCGTCGAATCCCGTTGCGCCGTCGAGTTGTTCGCGCAGAATGTCCAGCTGTCCGGTGTGGCGGGCCGTCTCCTCGATCATGTGCACGTAGATCCAGCGCAGCGAGACACGGCCGAGGCGCCGGTGCGGCACGGTGTACTCAAGCGGATACTCGGCCGCGATGCGCCGCGATTCCTCGCATTGCGCTTGGTATTCCGCAATCAGCGTGTCCAGCGACTCCTCGGCCAGGAATTCGAACTCCCAGGACCGCTCGTGCAGGCGGCGGTTGTCGTCGACCCGCTCTTGCAATAGCTGATCGAACCAGCCGTACTCCGCCCAGCGCAGGTGCTTGACCAGCCCGCCCACCGTCGTCGCCGACGCGACGAGGTGACGGCGGGCGTCGGCGTCGGATAGGCCGGAGACCTTGCGTACCAGGATGTCTCGGTAGTCGTCGAGGAAACACTCCAGGGTTTCGCGCTCGCCGGCATCGGCACGGTCGCGACGATTGGGCGCGGCTTCGGTCATGACGGCGAAGCTAGCAGGGAGCAAGGCCTCGGCGCGACGGGTTTTCGGCTGGGTCGACGCCCGCGAGCGTGCGCAAAAACGGGTTTCACCGCGGCGTGTCGTGCGGGGACACGCACGCTCGCGCCAGGAGAGTGCGGGCTACGGGTCGCGGGGCAGGCCCAGCAGCCGCTCGGCGATGATGTTGAGCTGCACCTCTGACGTGCCGCCGTAAATCGTGGTCGCACGGCTGGCCAGCAGGTACTCCGCCCACTTGCCGGGCAGCTCCTCGGGATCACCGATGGCGGCGTCGGTGCCGAACGTGGACACCGCGAATTCGGCGTAGCCCTGCCCGGTTCGCATCGACAGCAGTTTCGAGATCGCCGCCGACGGCATCGCGTCACCGCCGGCCAGCGTCAGCAGCGTCGAGCGCATGTTGAGCACCTTGGCGGCATGCCCCTCGGCGATCAACTGGCCCGCCCGGTTCTGCGCGACCTGGTCGAACTGACCGTCGCGAATGAACTCGACGAACCCGTCCAGGTTGGCCAGGAACGGCGCCTCGCTGCTGCCGATCGAAACCCGTTCTGCGGTAAGCGTATTGCGGCTGACCTCCCAGCCGCGATTCACCTCACCGAGCACCAGCTCGTCGGGCACGAACACGTCGTCGATGAAGACGGTGTTGAACATGGCGCCGCCGGTGAGCTCGCGCAGCGGCTTGACTTCGATGCCTTCGCTCTTCATGTCGAGCAGGAAGTAGGTGATGCCGTTATGTTTTGGGGCGTTCGGATCCGTTCTGGCCAGCAGAGCCCCCCACTGGGAGAACTGCGCGGCGGTGGTCCAGATCTTCTGCCCGGTGATGCGCCAGCCGCCGTCGGCCCTGGTCGCCTTGGTGCTCAGCCCGGCCAGATCCGATCCGGCGCCGGGCTCGGAAAACAGCTGGCACCAGATCATTTCGCCGCGAAACGTCGGCGGCAGGAAGCGTTGTTTCTGTTCCTCGGTGCCGAACGCCACGATCGACGGCACAATCCACGACGCGATGCCGATCTGCGGCCGCTTGACCCGCCCCCTCTCGAATTCCTGGGCGATGATGATCTGCTCGACCGGTCCGGCGGCCCGTCCCCACGGCTTGGGCAGATACGGCAGCACCCAGCCGCCCTCGGCGATCGCGACGGTGCGCTGCTCGCGCGGCATCGCCTTGAGCGCGGCCACCTCGCCGCGGATCTGCTCCCGCAACTTCTCGGTGTCCGGATCCAAGTCGATGTCGAGTTTGCGCATCCCGGTGCTCGTCGCGGTGTCGACCACCCGCTGCGGGTAGTCGGTGCGGCGGCCGAACGATGCGGCCAGGATCAGTGCGCGCCGGTAGTAGACGTTGGTGTCGTGCTCCCAGGTGAACCCGATCCCGCCGTGCACCTGGATGCAATCCTGGGTGCAGCGCTGAGCCGCCGCCGGCGCCAGCGTCGCCGCCACCGCAGCCGCGAACTCCACCTTGGAACCCTCAGTGTCGCCGTCGCTTTGGCTGGCCTCGTCGAGCGCGCGGGCGGCATCCCACACCGCCGCGGTGGCCCGCTCGGTGTCGGCGACCATCTCGGCACATTTGTGCTTGACCGCCTGGAACTGGCCGATCGGCCTGCCGAACTGTTCGCGGATCTTGGCGTACTCCGAGGCGGTGTCGGTGGCCCAGCGCGCGACGCCGACGGCCTCCGCGGACAGCAGCGTGGAGATCAGCGCATGCGCGACGGTCTTGGAGAGGTTGCTCAAGACCGCGTCGTCGCCGACCTCGACAGCGTTGGCGCGCACATGGCCGATCGGGCGCAGCGGGTCGACGCTCTTGACCGGCTCGATCTCGAGCTGGTCGGCGTGCAGCACAACCCATTCCTCGCCGCTGTCGATGGCCACCGGCAACACCAGCACCGACGCCTGCGCCGCCGCGGGCACCGCCCGGACCTCGCCGCGGATCACCAACTCATCGCCGTGGCGGGTGGCGGTCAGGCCGGGGCCCAGCGCGTAGGCGGCGATGGCCGCACCCGACGCCAGATCGTTGAGGACTTTCGCGTCCGGGTCATGCGCCGAGATCAGCGCACTGGCGATCGCCGACGGCACGAACGGGCCCGGGACCGCACCGTAGCCGAATTCGGCGAGGACCACCGCTAATTCGAGGGCGCCAAACCCTTGGCCACCAACCGATTCCGCCAAATGCACACCCTGCAAACCCTGTTCGGCCGCGGCCTGCCAGTACGGCGGGGGATTGTCGATCGGTGTTTCCAGTGCGGCGTGCAAAACCTCCGACGGCGCTACCCGCGCCACCAGGGACCGCACCGAGTCGGCCAAGTCTTGATGCTCAGGAGTTATCGCGATCGGCATCGCCTTGCCCTGCCTTTCGTAGGGGCCACGTCCCCCTCAATCTAATAACCGGTCGGTTGGTTGACTACATGGGCCAGCCGCTGCCCGTCACGCAGCCGACGGCAGTTGGCGACGGCCTCGATCAGGTAGCGCCGCATCGTGTCGGCGGTGTACCAGCTGACATGCGGCGTCAGCACCGCGTTGTCCAGGCTCAGCAGCGGGTTGTCCGGCCGCACCGGCTCGACGCCGAAGACGTCGAGCCCGGCGGCGGCCAACCGGCCGGTGCGCAGGGCTTCCACCAGGGCCGCCTCGTCGACGATCTCACCGCGCGAGGTGTTGACGAGTACCGCGCCCGGCTTCATCGCGGCCAACTGGTCGCGGCCGAGCAGGTGGTGCGTCGAGTCCGTCAATGGCAGGTGCAGCGAGACGATGTCGCTGGCGGCGAGCAGGTCCGGCAGCGCGCGCCAGCCCGGCAACCCGTCGTCGCGGGTGCTGGTGTGCAGCACCGTCGCGCCCATCGCGGTGACGATCTGCCCGACGTGCCTGGCGATGTTGCCGTAGCCGACCAGGCCTACGGTGCAGCCGCCGATGTCGCGCACCGTTTCGCCCAGCGCCGGATCGGAAGGCCAGCCGCGGCCCTGGCGGGTGAGCCGGTCGAGTACCGGCAGCCGGCGCAGCGCGGCCAGCATCAGCAGCACCGCGCCCTCGGCCACCGACGGCGCGTTGGCGCCCGGCATGTTCGCGACCGCGATGCCCAACTCGGTCGCGGCCTGCACGTCGATGGTGTTGACCCCGGCACCGAGTTTGTGCACCAGCCGCAGCTTGGGTGCGCTGCGCAGGTCGGCGCCCGACAGCGGCCGCAGCACATGCCAGATCACCTCGGCGTCGGGCAGCTCGCGATAGAAGGCGCTGTCGTCGTCGCCGGCACACCACCGGATGTCCAGCCAGTCCGCTTCGGGCGCAACGAAATCCAGCACCTTCGCCCCGGGAACGAAGTGGGCGAGAACTCTCAACGCCACCTTTTGGCAATCCACTTGGCGATGGTGTCGGCTTGCTCGCTGCGCGCTCCCGGGGTGGTGAAGTAATGGTCGGTGTCGATGGTGCACATCGACTTGTCGGTGCTGGCCAGTGCGTCGTAGATGCGCTGGGCATCCGAGGGAAAGACTCCGGTGTCGCCGTCGGCGTTGATGACCAGCGCGGGGCAGGTGACGCGTGCCAGGTGTGGCTCGGCCCGGGTCTGCGCGGTCCGCAGGCTCCACATGCCCAGCCAGTTGTGCAGCGTGCAAGCCGCGGCGATGCCGTGCGCCGAGCGGTTCGCCTTGGCCGGAACCCCCGCGTAGCACATGTTGGCCTGGCGTTTGGTGGGCTCGATGCCCGGGTCGACCATCCGCGGATCGGCCCAGGTCCGCATCACAGTGAACGGCCGATCGGAAAACCCTGCCGCCCGTACACGTTTCAGCTCCTTTTCGGCCCAGTCGGTAATCGCATTGTTGCGGGCGACCTGGGCCGAGCGGTAGCGCGCCACGAACTCCTCGGAAAACGGCGGGCCGTTGCTTTCGTTGAACAGGTCCAGATCCGGATCGGTGGCGACGGGGTCGCTCTCGTCGACGACGGCGGCGTCCATCCAGGCCGTCAGCACGTCCGGACGACCGGGGTGGGCGGCGCTGGCGACGTAGCCGTCGGCGGGCAGCAGCTCGGTCAAGCCGCTTGCGGGCCGCATGCCGGGCAGCGGGGTCACGTTCGGCTCGACCGCCTGCGACTGGTAGGCGGCCATCAGGGAGCCGCCACCGGAGTTGCCCAGCAGCACAATGGTTTCCACACCCTGGACCTCGCGTAGCCACCGCACGCCGACGCCGACGTCGACCAGGGCGTGGTCGAGTAGGAAGCTGCTCTCGAAGCCGCGGAATCTCGTGTTCCAGCCGAGGAACCCGATACCGCGGGTGGCCATGTAGTCCGCGAGATAGTGTTCGGAGAAGTCGATCTGGTAGTGCGTGGCGATCATCGCCACCTTCGGCTTGCGACCGACCCCGCGGTGATACAGCCCCTGGCAAGGGTTCCCGCCCGCACCGGCCCGCCGCGCGGTGGGCGAGGGCAGCCCGATGAACTCGCGAATCACTCCAGGGGTGGCCATCTCAGCGGACCTCCTTGTAGTAGATGGCGCGGTAGAAGATGTTGGCCAGCGTGTTGATGCAAGCCTCGTCGTCTGGATCACCGGCCAAATACGAACGAGCGCCGCTGAGCTGGAGGTAACAGAACTGGTTGAACATCGCCACGATCGCCACCGCGATCAGCTGCGGGTCGTCGCCGGCGCAGTACCCCTCGGCCTGAGCACGTCGCACCGTTTCGGTGATGAAAGAGACCGGGATCGCGCAGATCTCGGCCCAGTACTGGGCGAAGTCGTCGTTGACCATCGCCAGCTGTGACACGCTGATCATCTCCGCGAGCCGGTTGCGGTAGGTGTGCCAGTGCGCAGCTGCGGCCTCGTGTGCCCGCTCCCAGTTGGAAAGACCATGCTGGACAACGGTTTTCGCGCGCTGATTAGCTTCGTCTTGAAATCGAAGCGCCCACTCGCGGACCATCGCCTCTTTGGAGTCGTAATAGTTGTAGAACGACGCCGTCGACCGGCCCGCTTCGGCGGCGATGTCGGCGATGGTGGCGGACAGTATTCCTTTGCGCGCGATGACGGCCCGGGCGGCGGCGTCGATGGCGGCTTGCGTTCGCCGGCCGCGATGGGTGGGCAATTCGGCGCGCTGGCCGGGCTGCTCGGACACGGTGTACACCGGCGGCGCCTCCTCTCGCTACGACCCGTGCGACCCCTGGAAGAGAGCTGAATCTGATGTTAGATTCAGGTTCAGATCTTCGTGTACGGATCAGCGATACGCGCGCCGACCGACGGGAGCCCGGCAGATGATCAAGCCGCATAACCCCAACACCGAATTCGAGCTCGGCGGGATCAACCATGTCGCGCTGGTGTGTTCGGACATGGCCCGCACCGTCGACTTCTACAGCAATATCCTCGGCATGCCGCTGATCAAATCGCTGGACCTGCCGGGCGGCCAGGGTCAGCACTTCTTCTTCGACGCCGGCAACGGGGACTGCGTCGCGTTCTTCTGGTTCGCCGATGCGCCGGACCGGGTGCCGGGCGTGTCGTCGCCTGCCGCGATCCCTGGGATCGGGGAGATCACCAGCGCGGTCAGCACGATGAACCACTTGGCCTTTCACGTTCCGCCCGAGAAGTTCGACGACTACCGAAAGCGTCTCAAAGAAAAGGGCGTCCGGGTCGGTCCGGTGCTCAACCACGACGAGAGCGAGATGCAGGTCTCGCCGATCGTGCACCCGGGTGTCTATGTGCGATCGTTCTACTTCCAGGACCCGGACGGCATAACGCTCGAGTTTGCTTGCTGGACAAAGGAGTTCAGCGGCAGCGACGCGAAGGCGGTGCCGAAGACTGCGGCCGATCGCCGGGTGCCGGTGGGCAATTAGCGGTACAGCGCCGGGTCACCCAGTTCGTCGAGCAGCGACGCCAGGTGGTCGACGAGCTGCTCGGAATCCAGCCGCACCTCGCCGGCCAGCCAGGCGCTCAGTGTTTGCCCGACGCCGCCGACCACGAAATGCGCGGTGGCGGTGATCCGGTCGTTGCGCTGCATTCCCAGCGCGGTGCCCGCGTGCTGGCCGGAGAGCATCGCGAACAGCGCGCTGGACTCCTCGCGTTTGCGTACCAGGACCGCGTTGGCCGGTTGCGAGCTGAACAGCAAACGCCCTACACGCGGGTCGCCGTCGATGGTGCGCACGATGTTGGCCATGCCGGCGCGGGTCTGCTCCTCGGGCGGCGCGGCGGCCACCGCGGCCTGGGTGGTGGCGGCCAGATCGGCGATGACCCAGTCGAACACTGCGCCGACGAAGTCGTCCTTGTTGGCGAAGCTCTCGTAGAAGTAGCGAGCGGCCACCCCGGCGCGACGGCAAACGCCCCGCACGGTCAGTTCGGCCGGGTCCTGCTGATCGGTGCCGAGCAAATCCAGGCCGGCGGCCAGTAGACGGCTGCGACGCGCGGCCAGCCGCTCGGCCGGTTCGACGCCCCGATAGGGCCGCACACTCGTCGTCTCCGTCGGGGGCATGGCCACCATCTTGACATCGAAGTCACCCGGGCGGCAATATCAGGAAACAAGCGTTCTCACAATTAGCGGGCAGGTGTGGCGATGACGATCAGCGAACCCCTCGGGCAGGTCGAGCGTGCGGTGAGCGACCCGCCCGACCCGCGGTTGAAACGGCGCGGACGTCGGCTACGAACGGCGGGGATGGACGACGGCCTGATGGGCGTGGCGCTGCTGGCCGGCCCGGCCAATGTGATCATGCAGTTGGCCCGCCCTGGCGTCGGCTACGGCGTGCTGGAAAGCCGGGTGGAAAGCGGCCGCGTCGACCTGCATCCGATCAAGCGGGCACGCACCACGTTCACCTACCTGGCGGTGGCCAGCGCGGGCAGCGACGAACAGAAGGCGGCGTTTCGCCGGGCGGTCAACCGCGCGCACGCGCAGGTCTACTCGACGGACGAAAGTCCGGTGTCCTACAACGCGTTTGACCCGGAGTTGCAGCGCTGGGTCGGCGCCTGCCTGTACAAGGGCGGGGTCGACATCTACCGCATCTTCGTCGGCGAGATGGACGACGAAGAGGCCGAGCGCCACTATCGCGAGGGGATGGCGCTGGGCACCACACTTCAGGTTCCGCCGGAGATGTGGCCGGCCGATCGCGCCGCGTTCGACCGGTACTGGCAGGAGTCGCTGGACAAGGTGCACATCGACGACGCCGTGCGCGAGTACCTGTATCCCATCGCGGTGGGCCGGATGCCCGGCGTGACCCTGCCCGGGCCGGTGCAGCGCTGGCTCGACAGTTTCGGCCTGCTGATCACCGCAGGCTTTCTGCCGCAACGGTTTCGCGACGAGATGCGGTTCTCGTGGGACGCCGCCCAGCAGCGGCGGTTCGACCGGCTGATGGCGGTGCTGCGGACGGTCAACAACCTGATGCCGCGGTTCGTCCGGAAATTCCCGTTCAACGTGCTGCTGTGGGACCTCGACCGGCGGATCAGGACGGGCCGGCCGCTGGTATAGCGGGGTCAGATCGCCGGGCGGATATGACGCACGGAGGTGAATCGGGCGAAATCCCGATCGAGGGTCACCACGTCGCAGTGATGCTCGACGGCGATCGCGGCGAGGACGGCGTCGGGGATGAGGTCACCGGAAGCCTCGGCCTCATCGCATATTTCGCGAAGCAACGCGATGTGGCGTGGGCCGGGACTCGTCGGAAGGTAGTGCGGTTGGGCGTTGGTCGCCTCGATGAACTCGAACGCATCGGCTCGCGGTGACGGAACCTCGAAGATCCGTCGATTTGTCGCCAACCGAAGAAAAGACGCCCACACCATGCTCGGCACGGTGAAAAGCTCGTCGCCCGCCAGCAGTTGATCGAACCAGGGGCGGACGGTGTGGTGATCCGGGTGGTCACCGCGGTGGGCGGCCAATACGACGGTGACGTCGAGAAGGAACATCCTCACCGACGCCTGGTCAGGTCGAGCCCTTCGTCGAGAACTTCGGTCAAGGTCCGGTTCGAGGTCAAGTCCAGGCCCAGTCGCGGGCCGGTGCCGTGGAACACCGGCACTGCAGGCCGAGGTGTCCGGTCGTCGGCCGCGGCAAGTTCGCGACGAAGCGCGTCCTCGATCACCGCGCCCAACGATTGACCTCGCTCACGCGCTCGCCGCTTGGCCGCCGCGAGAAGCTCATCGGAGATCGACACTGTGGTGCGCATGATGACAACGCTAGTGCATCACACGCATCACCGGTGTACGGGCCGGACCGCCAGCCCGATCTGCAGCTCACGGTCACCGATCTCGTGGGCGACTGGGCCCGAATCGCGTTGGCGTATGGTCGGTTACGTGCGTACTGAAGGTGACACCTGGGACATCACGACGAGTGTCGGTTCGACCGCGTTATTCGTGGCCACCGCCCGAGCATTGGAGGCGCAAAAGCCCGACCCCCTGGCCGTTGACCCGTTCGCCGAGGTGTTCTGCCGCGCGGTGGGCGGCGACTGGGCCGGCGTGCTCGACGGCAAAGTGCCCGACCACCAGCTGAAGACCGACGATTTCGGCCAGCACTTCATCAACTTCCAAGGCGCCCGCACCAGATATTTCGACAACTATTTCCGCCAGGCGGCCGACGCCGGCGTGCGTCAGGTGGTCATCCTGGCCGCCGGACTGGATTCCCGCGCCTACCGACTGCCCTGGCCCGGCGGGACGACGATCTTCGAGTTGGACCAGCCCCAGGTGCTGGAGTTCAAGCGCGAGGTGCTCGCCGAACACGGCGCTGAGCCTAAAGTCGAGCGCCGCGAGGTCGCCATCGACCTTCGCGAAGACTGGCCGCAAGCGTTGCGGGACAGCGGTTTTGACCCGTCAAAGCCGTCGGCCTGGATTGCCGAGGGCCTACTGATCTATCTTCCGGCGACCGCACAGCAGCAACTGTTCACCGGAATCGATGCGCTGGCCGCGTCCGGAAGTCATATCGCGGTGGAGGACGGCGCCCCGCTGCCGGCCGACCAGTTCGCCGCCGCCGTCGAGGAAGAACGCAAGGCGACCGCCGCGGGCGACCAGCGCGTGTTCTTCCAGCTGGTCTACAACGAGCGGTTCGCGCCGGCCGACCAGTGGTTGGGCGAGCGCGGCTGGACCGCCGTCGCGACCCCGCTGGCCGACTATTTGCGGGAAGTCGGGCGCCCGGTACCCGGCCCGGACACCGAGGCTGGACCGATGATCGCCCGCAACACCTTGGTCAGCGCCGTCAAGGGCTGATCAGGACCAGCTGCCCGGCACCATCGGCACGGTTGGTCCGTCGCCGAACCGACCGTCCTCCAGCCTCGCCAACCCTGCCGCCTGCCGCGCAGCGGACTTGGTCGCGGTGCCGGCGAAACCCAGCGGTTCCGCGCCCTGGTCGGAGGCCACCGTCGTAGGCCCCTGAAGGGGTTCTGAGTCCGGCCCCAGGAACTCGTAGCGGTAACCGCGGTAGATGCGTTTCGGTGCCCGGCTCCGACGCCACCGGATTTGCTCCGGCTTCGCCGTCGAAGCCGCGGCGGCCGGTGCCGCGCCGACGTCGAGTACCGGGTTGTGAGCCTTGCCGCCGGCGCTCGACTTCGCGCCAGATCCCAGAACGCCTGCCAGATATGGATAGACGGAACTCTGGGCGCCGAGGGTAGCTTCCGGGCCCATCAGCGGCGGGGATGGGGGCGGAGCGGTGGGCGGAGGTGCGGCCGCGGGTGTGGGTGCCGTCGCGACCGGAGTAGGCGCCGGGACAGCGCCGGGAGCAGGAGCGGACGCGGCGACCGGCACCGGGGGCGCCGTCGCGACGGGAACCGGTGCCGCAGCAGCGGGAACCGGTGCCGGCGCCGTCACACCGGCCAGCCCGGCCAGGCCGGCGAATCCGCCCGGCGCTGCGGTGGGCGCGATTGCCACGGGTGCGGTCAACCCCAGGGTGTAGATCGGATTGCTGAGCACAAAGCCGATCAGGCCCGCCGGGTTGTAGAGAATGAGCCAGATCAGATACATCGTGCGGTGCACGACGAATTGGGTACCGAGGAGCACTAACGCCTCGAGGAATTGCACGGGGTTGCCTGCGTAGTTGGCAAGCATGGCTTCTGCGCGGGGGAGGAACGTCGCCAAACTCGGCTGCATCATCTGGAAGGAATTTGGCGAAAACGGATTGAACTGCGGCGGGAAGATGGCCTGTATCCACTGCTCGGGGGTGGTGGGCAGGGTAGTACCCATGCCGGGCATATTGCCCATGCCCGAGCCGTTGCCCATATCGGAACCGCTGCGCATGTCCGCTTTCATGATCTGCGGCGCCGCCGTGCTGCGTGGCGTCGCGGCGACGGCCGCGGTCGACACGGCGTGGTAAGTGGTCATGGTGGCGGCAGCCTGGATCCACATCCGCACGTAGTCGGCCTCGTTGAGGGCGATCGGAATGGTGTTGATGCCGAAGAAATTGGTCGCCACCAACACGGCATGGGTGGCGTGGTTGGCGGCCAGTTCGGCCAGTGTCGGCATGGCCGCCAGCGCGGTCGTGTAAGCGGTTGCCGCGGTCACCTGCTGCACCGCCGTCGCGGCGCTATCCGTACTGGCCTGCATCAGCCAGGCCAGGTAAGGAGCGTGGGCGGCTACATACGACTCGGCGCTCGGGCCCGCCCATGCTCCGGCTTGTACCGCTCCCAGCACTGCGGTGAGTTCGTCAGCGGCCGAGGCGTATTCGGTGCTGAGCGAATCCCATGCGGCGGCCGACGCCAGCAACGGCCCGGGGCCCGGTCCGCTGCTCAGCAGCGCCGAATGAACTTCAGGTGGGAAGGCCGTCCAGATCGGCGCGGTCATCACAAACCTCTCCCGATAACTCTCGTCGGCGTCGGCCACGCCACGTCGCCTCCGCACCTCGGGGCGTTGCGACGCGGGCGGTGGTCGAAACCGCCCCCACATAGCACGTAGGACGATATTCTACGACCGTAGATACGGAGTTCTAGCGCGTTTTGCTCCGCATTAGCTGTGAAGATCGGCTTCTATACCCGCGCCTACGTAGATAGGATCGTGCTGTGCCGACACTGCGGATTCGTGCGGTGGCGGTCCCGCCGGCGCGATGCTCGCTGAGTCGGGGAACCCGACACGTCGGCAGACCGACTGATAGTGAGACCCGTTCAGTCGAGAGCGTCAGCGTGGGGTATCGTCCCGATGAGACGTTATCGAAAATGGTTTTCATCAACGCGTGGAGCCGGAAGGAGGCTGTCTTGTTGCTTCAGTCTCGCTGCCGGAGTCACTCGCTGCGCTAATAGGGGCGTCTCGACACTTAGCTTATGCAATGCTAACTTCAGCGAAGTTAGGTAGCACTAACAACAGGAGGAGACGGGGGCGTGGACAGCGCTGACACCGGCACGCTCGCGACGCGGCCCGCAACTGCCCGGGTTGACGACGACGTCATCAGCCGATTCGCCACCTGCTGCCGAGCCCTCGGGCTCAAGGTCTACGACCGCCGGCGCCCCGCCGACCTGGCCGCCGCCCGGTCCGGCTTCAGCGCACTCACCCGCATTGCCTACGACCAGTGCGATGCCTGGACGGGGCTGGCCGCTGCCGGTGACGTGTCGGCCCGTGTGCTGGAAGCGGTTTCGCGCACCGCGCCCACCGCGGGGATATTGCAGCGCCGCGTGGAGTTGGCGCCGGGCGCTTTGGGCTTCTACTACGACACCGGTCTGTATCTACGGTTTCGTGCCACCGACCCCGACGATTTCCACCTCGCCTATGCGGCGGCGCTGGCCGCCGAGGGCCGCTACGCGGACGCGCACAAGTTGGTCAGCGACATCACCGAACGCCGGCCGAGCTGGCGCGACGCCCGCTGGGTCATGGTGGCCATCCACTACCGCGCCGAGCGCTGGTCCGACGTCGTCAAGCTGCTAACCCCCGTCGTCAACGACCCCGACCTGGACGAGACCTACGCGCACGCCGCCAAGATCACGCTGGGCATCGCATTGGCCCGGCTCGGCATGTTCGCCCCCGCGCTGTCGTACCTGGAGGAACCCGACGGTCCGGTCGCGGTCGCCGCCGTCGACGGCGCGCTGGCCAAAGCGCTCGTACTGCGCGCACACGTCGACGAAGAGTCGGCAAGCGAAGTCCTGCAGGACCTTTACGCGGCCAATCCGGAAAACGAGCAGATCGAACATGCCCTGTCCGACACCAGCTTCGGGATCGTCACCACCACCGCGGCCCGGATCGACGCGCGGACCGATCCATGGAACCCGGAGACCGAGCCCAGCGCCGAAGACTTCATCGACCCCGAGTCGCGCGAGCGTAAGGCCGAGCTGCTCGCCGAGGCCGAACGCCAGCTCGCCGAGTTCATCGGACTGGAACAAGTCAAAAACCAGGTGGCGCGCCTGAAGAGCTCGGTGGCAATGGAATTGGTGCGCAAGCAGCGCGGGCTCACGGTAGCCCAGCGCACCCACCACCTGGTCTTCGCCGGACCGCCTGGCACCGGTAAGACCACGATCGCCCGAGTTGTCGCCAAAATCTATTGCGGGCTGGGCCTTTTGAAGAAAGAGAACATCAAAGAGGTGCACCGCGCAGACCTGATCGGCCAGCACATCGGCGAGACCGAAGCCAAGACCAACGCGATCATCGACAGCGCACTGGACGGCGTGCTGTTCCTCGACGAGGCCTACGCGCTGGTGGCCACCGGCGCCAAGAACGACTTCGGCCTGGTAGCCATCGACACCCTGCTGGCCCGGATGGAGAACGACCGGGACCGGCTGGTGGTCATCATCGCCGGATACCGCGCCGACCTGGACAAGTTCCTCGACACCAACGAGGGTCTGCGCTCACGGTTCACCCGCAGCATCGACTTCCCGTCGTACAACCCGGGCGAACTCGTCGAAATCGCGCGCAAGATGGCCGAGCAACGCGACAGCGCATTCGAGAAGGCCGCCCTCGACGATCTGGAGAAGTTGTTCGCCCATCTGGCTGACTCGACGACTCCCGATTCCAACGGCGTCAACCGGCGCAGCCTCGACATCGCCGGTAACGGCCGGTTCGTCCGCAACATCGTGGAAAAGTCCGAGGAAGAAAGAGAATTCCGATTGGATCACTCGGAACAGGCTGGAACCGGTGAGTTCACCGACGACGAACTGATCACGATCACCGCCGGCGACGTCGCGAACTCGGTGGAGCCGCTGCTGCGCGGCCTCGGCCTCTCGGTGCCGGCATGAGTGCCCGCGAACCTGACGACGAGCGGCGCTCGTTCTCGTCGCGCACGCCGGTCAACGACAACCCGGACAAAGTCGTCTACCGCCGCGGCTTCGTCACCCGCCACCAGGTGAGCGGCTGGCGATTCGTCATGCGCCGCATCGCTTCTGGGGTTGCCCTGCACGACACCCGCATGCTCGTCGACCCGCTGCGCACCCAGACCCGCTCGGTGGTCATGGGCGTGCTGATCCTGGCCACCACCCTGGTGGGCTGCTTCGTGTTCTCGCTGATCCGGCCCAACGGGTCGCCGGCCAACAACCCGGTGCTGGCCGACCGCTCCACCGCCGCGCTGTACGTGCGGGTCGGGGACCGGTTGCACCCGGTGCTCAACCTGACGTCGGCACGGCTGATCGCCGGCCGGCCGGTCAACCCCACCACCGTGAAAAGCAGTGCGCTGGACCAATTCCCGCGCGGCAACCTGATCGGCATCCCCGGCGCGCCGGAGCGGATGGTGCAAAACACCAGCAAGGACGCCAACTGGACGGTGTGCGACGCCGTGAGCGGTCCGGATGCCGGGGTCACGGTGATCGCCGGAACCCCGGACAGCAGCGGCGCCCGCGCGGCGACGCTGGCGGCCGGGCACGGCGTGCTGACCAAGAACGACGCCGGCACCTGGCTGCTGTGGGACGGCAGGCGCAGCAGGATCGACTTGGCCGACCGCGCGGTCACCGGAGCGTTGGGCTTGGGCACCGACGTACCCGCTCCGCGGACGATCGCCGCCGGCCTGTTCAATGCGATTCCCGAGGCGCCGGCCCTGACCGCCCCGGCCGTCCCCGATGCCGGAAGCCCGCCGCAGTTCCCGCTGCCGGTGGGAGCGCCGGTCGGCGCGGTCGTCGTCGCCTATGCAGCGGACAACACCCCGCTGTATTACGCGGTGTTACCCGATGGGCTGCAACCGATTTCGGCGGTGCTGGCCGCGATGTTGCGCAACGCCAACTCCTACGGCCTGGACCAGCCGCCCCGGCTGAGCGCCGACCAAGTCGCCAAGCTGCCGGTATCGCGGGTGCTGGACACCGCCCGCTACCCCGATCAGCGGATCAGTCTGGTCGACGCCGCCCATGATCCGGTCACCTGTGCGCATTGGAGCAAGCCGGCCGGCGCCGCCACCAACTCCCTGACGCTGCTGTCCGGTTCGGCGCTGCCGGTGCCCGAAGCGGTGCACACCGAGGATCTGGTCAGTGCCGGCGCCGGCGGGACGGCGACCCGTGTCGCGCTGGCACCCGGCACGGGTTACTTCGCCCAGAGCGTCGGCCAGGGTGCGGAGTCTCCTGCGGCGGGTTCGCTGTTCTGGATCTCCGATACAGGCGTGCGCTACGGCATCGACACCGAAGCCGGAACCACCGATCACGCGAAAACCGTTGAAGCTCTCGGCCTCAACCCGCCGCCGACTCCGATCCCATGGTCGATGCTGTCGCTGTTCGCGCCCGGACCGACGCTCTCACGCGCCGACGCGTTGCTCGCCCACGACGGCCTGGCGCCCGACAAACGGCCCGGTCGAACGACCTCAGCTGAGGAGACCCGATGAGCCGATTGATCTTTGAGGCCCGCCGCCGGGTGCCGCGGCCGGTGAGCCGCAAGGGTGCCATCAACATCGAGGCGCCCCCGGAGCTGCCGCGGGCGATTCCGCCGTCGCTGCTGCGGCGCGCGCTGCCGATCGTGATCGTCATCCTGATCGTCGGGATGATCGTCGCGATGGTCGCCACCGGGATGCGGGTGATCTCCCCGCAGACCCTGTTCTTCCCGTTCGTGCTGTTGCTGGCCGCCACGGCGCTGTACCGCGGCACCGACAACAAGATGCGCACCGAAGAGGTCGACGCCGAGCGGGCCGACTATCTGCGCTACCTGTCGGTGGTGCGGGACAACATCCGCGCCCAGGCCGCCGAGCAGCGCGCGGCCGCGCAGTGGTCGCATCCCGACCCGGCCGAGTTGGTCGCGATCCCCGGCTCGCGACGTCAGTGGGAGCGCGACCCCGCCGACGACGACTTCCTGGTGGTGCGGGCCGGACTGCATTCGGCGCCGCTCGCCACCGCGCTGCGCGTCAACGACACCGCCGACGAGATCGACCTGGAACCGGTGTCGCACAGCGCTTTACGCAGCCTGCTGGACACCCAGCGCACCGTGCGCGACGTGCCGGCCGGCATCGACCTGGCCAAGGTTTCGCGGATCACCGTGCTCGGCGACACCGACGACGTGCGAGGGGCGCTGCGCGCCTGGATCGCCCAGGCGGTGACCTGGCACGACCCGACCGTGCTGGGCGTCGCGCTGGCCACGCCCGACCTGGAGTCGCCGGACTGGTCGTGGCTGAAATGGCTGCCGCACGTTGACATTCCGGGCCAGGTCGACGGCGTCGGTCCGGCGCGCTACCTGTCCACCAACATCGACGAGCTGGCCGCCCAGCTGGGCCCGGCGCTGGCCGACCGCCCAGCGTTCAACGGCGCTGCGGCCGACGCGCTGCGGCACCTGTTGATCGTCGTCGACGACCCCGACTACGACGTCAACGCGTCGACCCTGGCTGCCGGGTGGGCCGGCGTCACCGTCATCCACCGTTCGGCCACCCCGCCGCACCGCGAACAGTATTCGGATCCAGAGCGGCCGATCCTGCTTGTGGCGGACGGCGTCATCGACCGCTGGCAGACCGGCGGCTGGCAGCGTTACGTCGACACTGCCGACACATTCGGCGCCGACGACGCCGCGTATCTCGCACGGCGGCTGTCCCGCTGGGACTCGAACCCCACCCACAGCGGGCTGCAGTCGGCGGCCACCCGCGGCGCCACTTTCACGACGCTGCTGGGGATTCCGGACGCGTCGCGCCTGGACGTGCCGACGCTGTGGGCACCGCGGCGCCGCGAGGACGAGCTGCGGGTTCCGATCGGCGTCACCGCGACCGGCGAGCCGCTGATCTTCGACCTCAAGGACGAGGCCGAAGGCGGCATGGGTCCGCACGGCCTGATGATCGGCATGACGGGCTCCGGCAAGTCGCAGACCCTGATGTCGATCCTGTTGTCGCTGTTGACAACTCACCCCGCCGACCGGCTGATCGTCATCTATGCCGACTTCAAGGGTGAGGCCGGCGCCGACAGCTTCCGCAATTTCCCGCAGGTCGTCGCGGTGATCTCGAACATGGCGGAGAAGAAGTCGCTGGCCGACCGGTTCGCCGACACGCTGCGCGGTGAGGTGGCGCGCCGCGAGGTGTTGCTGCGGGAAGCGGGCCGTCGCGTCCAGGGCAGTGCGTTCAATTCGGTGACCGAGTACGAGAACGCGATCGCGGCGGGCCACGACCTGGCGCCGATCCCGACATTGTTCGTGGTCGCCGACGAGTTCACCCTGATGCTGGCCGACCACCCCGAATACGCGGAGCTGTTCGACTACGTTGCCCGCAAAGGCCGCTCGTTCCGCATCCACATTCTGTTCGCGTCGCAGACCCTGGACATCGGCAAGATCAAGGACATCGACAAGAACACGTCCTACCGGATCGGTTTGAAGGTGGCCAGCCCCGCGGTGTCGCGGCAGATCATCGGTGTGGAGGACGCCTACCACATCGAATCCGGCAAGGAGCACAAGGGCGTGGGGTTCTTGGTGCCCGCGCCGGGTGCGGCGCCGATCAAGTTCCGCAGCACGTATGTCGACGGCATCTACGATCCGCCGCAGGCGGCGAAAACGCTTGTGGTGCACTCGGCTCCGGAGCCCAAGCTGTTCAGCGCCGGGCGCGTCGAACCGGATCAGGACACCGTGATCACCGGCGGCGACGACGAGGAACCGACCGGTCCACCGCGCAAGCTGATCGCCACGATCGGCGACCAGTTGGCCCGGTACGGGCCGCGCGCGCCGGAGCTATGGCTGCCGCCGCTCGACGAGCCGATCCCGCTGAGGACGGTGCTGGCCCGCGCCGCGATACCGCAAGGCCAGTGGCGCTGGCCGCTCGGTGAGATCGACAAGCCGTTCGAGATGCGCCGCGACCCGCTGGTGTTCGACGCGCGCTCGGCGGCCGGCAACATGGTGATCCACGGTGGCGCCAAGTCGGGCAAGTCGACTGCGCTGCAGACCTTTATCCTCTCGGCCGCCAACTTGCACGCGCCCGGCGAGGTGAGCTTCTACTGCCTGGACTACGGCGGTGGAGGCCTGCGGGCGCTGGAGGACCTGGCGCATGTCGGCAGCGTGGCCTCGCCGCTGGAGCCCGAGCGCATCCGTCGTACCTTCGGCGAGCTCGAGCAGCTGCTGCGCTCACGTCAGCAGCGGGAGGTCTTCCGGGATCGCTCGGCGCTCGACGACGGATTCGGCGAAGTGTTCCTGGTCATCGACAACCTCTACGCGTTCAGCCGGGATAACACCGACCAGTTCAACACCCGTAACCCCTTGCTGGCCAAGGTGACCGAGCTGGTGAACGTCGGCCTGGCCTACGGCATCCACGTGATCGTCACCACACCGAGCTGGCTGGAGGTGCCGCTGGCGATGCGCGACGGTCTCGGGCTGCGGCTGGAGCTCAAGCTGCACGACGCCCGCGACAGCAATGTCCGAGTGGTGGGCGCGCTGCGCCGGCCGGCCGAGGCGGTGCCGCCGGACCAGCCGGGTCGCGGGCTGACCATGGCCGCCGAACACTTCTTGTTCGCGGCTCCCGAGCCGGACCAGGTGGCCGCGGTCAACGCCCGTTACCCGGGAGCGGTGGCGCCGCCGGTGCGGCTGCTGCCGACAAATCTCGCGCCGAGCGATGTCGGCGCCGTGTATCGGGGTCCGGACCGGGTCGTCATCGGCCAGCGCGAAGAGGACTTGGCCGCAGTGGAAGTCAACTTCGCCGACAACCCACTGCTGATGGCCTTCGGAGACACCAAGTCGGGTAAGACCACGCTGCTGCGCCACATCATCCGCACCGTCCGCGAGCACTCGACCGCCGAGCAGGTCGCTTTCACAGTGCTGGACCGCCGGCTGCATCTGGTCGACGAGCCGCTGTTCGGTGACAACGAGTACACCACCAACATCGACCGCGTCATCCCGGCGATGCTGGGGCTGTCGGCCCTCATCGAAAAGCGCCGCCCGCCAGCGGGTTTGGCGCCGCACGAGCTGGCCGGCTGGCGATACCGTGGGCACACCCACTACCTGATCATCGACGACGTCGACCAGTTCCCGGACACACCGGCGATGAGCGGGCCGTTCATCGGGCAACGGCCGTGGACCAGCCTGATCGGGCTGCTGGCGCAGGCCGGCGACCTGGGCTTGCGGGTCATCATCACCGCGCGTGCCAGCGGGTCTGCGCACGCGTTGATGACCAGCCCCCTGCTGCGCCGGTTCAACGACCTGCAGGCGACCACGCTGATGCTGTCCGGCAATCCGGCCGACGGCGGCAAGATCCGCGGTCAACGATTCGAACGGTTGCCCGCCGGCCGGGCGATCCTGTTGGGCGACAGCGACAGTCCCACGTATGTGCAGTTGGTCAACCCTCTGGTCGATGAGGGAGTGACCGTCGACGGTCGAAAGGAGTATTTGCAATGACGCTGCAAGTTGTTCCCGAGGGCTTGGCCGCCACCAGTGCCGCGGTCGAAGCGATCACCGCCAAGCTCGCGGCTGCCCACGCGAGCGCGGCTCCGGTGATCAGTGCCGTGATACCGGCTGCGGCCGACCCGGTTTCGCTGCAAACCGCTGCCGGCTTCAGCGCCCAGGGCAGCGAGCACGCGACCGTGGCCGCCCAGGGTGTCGAGGAACTGGGCCGGGCCGGTGTCGGCGTCGGGGAATCCGGTGTCAGCTACGCCACCGGTGACGCGGCCGCGGCCTCGACCTACCTGGTTGCCGGCGGCTGACCATGACTGCGCCGGTGTGGATGGCTTCGCCGCCGGAGGTGCATTCGACGCTGCTCAGCAGCGGTCCTGGGCCCGGGTCGCTGCTGGCGGCCGCGGCGGCATGGACCTCGCTCAGTAACGAATACGCTTCCGCCGCGGGTGAACTCACCACGCTGTTGGGCGCGGTGCAGGCTGGGTCGTGGGAAGGTCCCACCGCGGAGCAGTACGTCGCGGCCCATGTGCCGTACCTGGCCTGGCTGACGCAGGCCAGCGCGAACAGCGCCGGGGTGGCCGCCCAGCACGAGGTGGCGGCGGCGGCCTACACCACGGCGCTGGCCGCCATGCCGACGTTGCCCGAGCTGGCCGCCAACCACGCGATCCACGGGATTCTGGTGGCCACGAATTTCTTTGGGATCAACACGATTCCGATTGCGCTGAACGAGGCGGACTATGTCCGGATGTGGGTCCAGGCCGCCACCACAATGGCGACCTATCACGCGGTTTCCGGCATCGCGCTGGCCTCCGCGCCGCGCACCACGGCGGCGCCGACGGTGGTGAAGTCGAACGGCGTCGCGCAGGCTGCCAGCCAGGCGCCGTCCGGGTCGGACTTCCTCAGCCAGATGTTCAACCAGCTGATGCAGCTGTTCCAGAATCCGGGCCAGGTGCTTCAAGCACTGCTGACCAATCCCGCTGCCTGGGTGACCTATTTTCCGCTGCTGTTCTTTATCGGTTACCAGGTGTTCTGGAACCTCGTCGGTTGGCCGACGTGGGCGATGATTCTCAGCGCCCCGTTTGTGCTGCCGCTCGCGATCGGTCTCGGGGTCGGCGCACTGATGACCGCCGACGCGCCGATTGCGCCGGCGCCCGTGCCGGCGGTGGTCGGAGCACCCGCCGCGGCCGGGACCGCATCGTCCGCGGCGTTGCCGGTCGCCGCCCTGGCCCCCGGTGTTCCCGCCTCGGCCGCACCCGGATCCGCGCCGGCCGCGGGCACCGCCGCGGCGGGCGCCGCACCTGCCGCCGCATCGGCGGCACCCGGTTTCGCCTACGCGGTGGGCGGTATCTATCCGGACGGCGGACCGGGTCCGAGCCTGCGCGATCGCGAGGGAACCAAGGCGCCGGCCGCGCACATTCCGGCCGCCGCCGCAGTCGGGGCATCGAGCCGCGAGAAGGCGCGCGCACGGCGCCGCCGCCGGGCGGCGCTGCACGACCACGCCGACGAATTCGCGGACATGGAGACCGATTTCGACCCGGGCGCCACCGCCGAGCCGGAGACGATGGCCTCGGGCAACGGCGCCGGACGGTTGGGGTTCGCCGGCACGGTGGGCAAGGACACGGTGACCGCGGCGTCGGGGTTGGCGACGCTTGCCGGCGATGAATTCGGCGGCGGCCCGACGATGCCGATGGTACCCGGCACCTGGGAATCGGAGTCGGCCAGCCATCCCAACGGCGAAGGGGGAGAACACAACTGAGACAGCACCGTACATGTCGCATGAGTGGTAGTCGATGAGGAAAGGATGTGAGTGATGAGTTTGTTGGATGCGCATATTCCGCAGTTGGTGGCGTCGCAGTCGGCGTTTGCGGCTAAGGCGGGGTTGATGCGCTCGACGATCGGTCAGGC
>NZ_LQOM01000005.1 GCF_002101595.1 Mycobacterium celatum | reverse complement strand
GCCGCCGCCACCGATCCGCCCCGGTCGGTTGCTGATACGGCGATTCGGCGCGCAGGCTACGGTCGGCTTCGTGCGCCACGCGATCTATCTGCCATTGTTTGGAGACCTTGCTGATCCTCGGGCTTTAGTCGATATCGCGCTTGCGGCCGAAACGCACGGATGGGACGGGCTTTTCGTCTGGGACCACGTCCTCAGTCCGGTCCCTGGCGAGTGGGCGATCGCAGATCCTTGGATTGCCTTGGCCGGCGGAGCCACTGTGACTTCGCGCATCCGGTTAGGCCCCATGGTCACCCCTCTGCCGCGCCGCAGAATCATCAAAGTGGCACGCGAAACCGTCACCCTGGATCGCCTCAGCGACGGTCGACTGATCCTGGGACTGGGCATCGGTATCGACACGGGCCGCGAGCTGTCAGCATTCGGCGAGGTTACCGATCCGCGTCAGCGTGCTCGCATGCTCGAGGTCGGGACCAAGGCGTTAGTCGACTTGTGGTCCGGCGTAACGGTGAATTACACGCACGAGGTCATCCTTGACGGTGTGCGTGCAATTCCCGGCCCGGTTCAGCAGCCGCGAATCCCGATTTGGTTCGGCACCGAGCGCGTCAGTGGGTCACCAGTCGCGCGAGCTGCCCACTACGACGGACTCTTTCCTCTCCACGCCAAGCCCGCCGACGTCCAGCGCATTTTCGAAGCCGTCGCCGAGATCCGCGGCGGCATCGACGGTTTCGATGTCGCGATCGTGGCCCGCCGCGACACCGACCTCGACAACTTCCAGAGTGCCGGAGCGACATGGGCGATGCATGCCTTCTGGCCCGGCCACCGTACCGACCAAGTACTCCGGCTCATCGAAAGCGGCCCGCCCAACTGAAACTGAAAAATCACGTTTCGCAGCGCAGCCGGTCGATAGCCGAGACAGTCGCGTCGATGTAGGCGTCCGGATCGGCGAGAAATACGTCGTGGTCGGCGTCGATCTCGATCACCGTGGCGTCAAGCAGTTTGGCCATGAGACGTTGGTCGCGGGCCGGCACCGCTCGGTCGCGGGCGGTGACGACCACTACGGTGGGCACCCCGGCGATGGTCGGCGCATGCGGGCGAAAGTCGAAGGCGTATTCGTCGAGAATCGCATCGACGATCACGCGCGGGCGGCACAACACGAGCTCGCCGCGCAGCCATGGCCACCACGAGCTCGTGTTCGGATGGACACCGCGCATGCGGTTGAAATAGCGCAGCGGCAATGACCGGCCAACGCCGCGGCTGCGATCAGCCAACGGGCGCAACGCCCGCAGCGCGACGCGGCTGATCCGGTCGCCTGGGGTGTCGAAGGACAAGGCGGTTGCCTGCAGGATCAGTCCGGCGATGCGACGACGGTGGCGGCGCGCGAATTCCAGTGCGACCGGCCCACCTAACGAATAGCCGCAGACAACGACCCGGTCGAGATCTAGCGCATCGAGCAGCGCGGCGGCATCGTCGGCGCACTGGGTGATGCCGAACCGTTCGGTCCGCGACAGCGGTAGGCCGCGACCGTGTCCGCGCAAATCCATGACGACAACCCCGAAACGCTGCGCAAGCGGGCTCATCACATGGCAGAAGTTGAAGTCCGCGGTGATCGCCCACCCGTGCAGTAGTAGCACGGGGTTTGCGCCCGCCGCGACGCGCACCATGGCCTGCCCCATACCGCCAGGGAATTCGATTGAGCGCAACGGCGGCAGTTCGCAGCCGACATCCTCCGGGCTGAGGGGAACCCCGGATTTCATCGTGCGGCGGCAGCGGATTGGTTTGTTCTGTCCATCCATTAAGCAATACCCCCGTAGGAGTTCACAAAATCCCCGTCTACGACGAGACTGGATTCGTGCTCAAAGAACTTACGGGCATGCCCGACGATATTCAGGCTATGGAGGCCGTCGGGACAGTGACGGCAGACGATTACACACGGGTCTTTGCACCGCTGGTCGATCAGGCGCGACGAACACGAAGCCGGATGCGGTTGCTCTACCAATTCGGGCCGGCCTTCGAGCGCATCACAGCGGGCGCGCTGTGGGCCGACACGCGCCTCGGGATGAGCTATGTGCGGTTGCTCGACGGCTGCGCGGTCGTGAGCGACATCGGTTGGGTCCGCCGGCCAAGCCGTCGTATCGGCGCGTGGATGCCGTGCCCGGTGCGGGTGTATGCCAAATGGCTGTCATCGCTACCCAAACGCGGCGATGTATCCACCCGCGACATCGCCAAGGCCTACATCGGTGGAGTGGGTGCCGCCGTCGCCAGCCTCGGGGAGCTCGTCGTCGCGCACTAACCAGCGTGGACGTCGGGAGTGCGGACATGCTCAGGGCGGAAACCCCGCCCGACCACGATCGGCGGAATGAACTGCAGCGGCCCCCGGCCGACGATCGCCGGGATACGGATCGGCGATAGGTCACCGTTCAAATTTGGCTCGATCGCCGCATCCTGCAGCAACACCTGCCCTGCCTGGATGATCCGGGTGGGCAGCTGCCGGCGGCGCTGCACCTTGGCGAGGTCGGCATCGGTCACTCGACCATCGCGCAGCGGGGCGTGAAGGATGTTCGCCGCGGCCACCGCATCGGCAACGGCGAGATTGATGCCGATCCCACCGGCTGGCGACATGGCGTGTGCGGCATCGCCAATGCACAGAAGGCCGGGCCGCCACCAAGTCTTGAGCCGGTCCACACGCACGTCGAGCTGGCTGGTGTCGTCCCAGGAGCGTAGGTCGTCGACGTGTTCGCGGAGCCGGGGTTGCGCGGACACCAGGCGCTCTTTGAATTCCTCCAGCGAGCCGTCCCGGGGATTCAACCCCTTCGGCATCAGATACGCGACCTGCCAGTAATCACTCCGGTAGATCATGGCCATCAGGAGGCCCTTACGGATCACGCCGAACAGCTCCTCGGGATCCCCCGGGCGCCATTTCAGCCTGAACCACAGCACATCCATCGGGGAATGCGCCCTCGCGATTTCCAGACCCGCCGCAGCACGCACCGCCGACTTGCGCCCGTCGGCGCCCACCACCAGCTCGGCACGCACCTCCAGTTCCGGTGTGCGCAACCCGGCGACCCGATCGTCGTCGAAGATCAGGTCTGTGACCTCGGCGTTGCGAATCAACGTGAATTCCGGATAGGCAGAAGCCTTTTCGGCCAGGAAGTCCAGAAAATCCCATTGCGGCATCAGCGCGATATAGGGCTGTTTGAAGCCGAGCCATTTGAGCGCACGGAAGTTCCCGAAGGTGCGAATGGAGCCGTCGGCGTCGAAGGCGACGCGGTTGATCTTGGTGTGCGGCAGCCGTAGAAACTCGTCGATCAGACCCAGCTCGTCCATGATCCGCAGCGTGGTCGGATGCACGGTGTCGCCACGGAAGTCGCGCAGGAAGTCGTTGTGCTTCTCCAAGACAACGACCTTGATGCCTGCGCGGGCGAGCAGCAGAGCGTGAACCAAACCGGCGGGACCACCACCCGCCACACAGACCTGCGTCTGGAGGATTCGCGTCATGGCCTGAGGCTACTCGCGGACAGGGCCGGCCCGTCCGAGCACCTTGAGATGGACTTAGCCGAACCGCTCGACGATCGCGTCGGCGATGCGGTCGGGCGCATCTTCCTGGATGAAGTGCTTGGCGTCGGGCAGCTCGACGACAACGTGGTCGGAGAACGTCGCGCGCATGCGCGGAAGGTTACTGCCCGGCTTGAAAGCCAAATCCTTCATGCCCCATACCAACAAGGCCGGCTTCGACCCCAGCTTCGCGGGCACGTCGGCCGCGAGACGCCCCAACAGCGGTGATGCCGCAAGGATTTCCTTGGGCATTCTTGCCACCCCCTTGCGGGCCTCCGGGCTCGGTTGCACTCCGCGGTAGTGGTCCATGACTTCCTCGCTGAGACGCGTCGCGCTGCCCGCCGGAATCAGCCGCTCCACGAAGAAGTTTCGATGCAGGATCGCCCACTGCAGCGGCCAGCTGCCCATGATCCTGCTGAAGGCTTTGGTTGAGACGTCGGCCGCGGGCCAGAACCAGGTGTTCCCCAGCACGACGCCGCGCACCCGATCTGCCCGCGCCGTACCGACAGCCATGCTGACCGGTCCGCCCCAGTCCTGGCCCACCGTCAGAAAGCCATCAAGTCCGAGGTGATCTACCAGCTCGCCTACCACTTGGGCGTGCTCTTCGATCGTGTAGCCGAATCCCGTCGGACGGTCGGACAGTCCGAATCCGAGATAATCCACGGCCACACAACGGAACTTGTCCCGGAGGCGCGTCATGATCCCGCGGTAGAGAAAGCTCCACGTCGGGTTGCCGTGACACAACAGGATCGGCGGCCCGGCGCCCTCGTCGAGGTAGTGCACCCGCCCGCGTGAGCTGTCAAACCATTGCGAGGTAAACGGGTAAAGCTGTGGGTTTGGCGTGAAGTTGATCCTCATCGCGATCCTCTACCCTCGTCACTCGAACGGGACCGGCGGCATCTTCACCACTTGCGCTGCGTAGCTCAGACCGGCGCCGTAGCCCAGCAGCAGGGCCACGTCGCCGGGTTGAGCAGCGCCGGTCGACAGCAGTTCCTCCATGGCCAACGGAACCGAGGCAGCAGACGTGTTGCCAGTATGCACAATGTCGTTGGCCACCACCACATGTGGCGCCAGTTTCAGATTCTTGGCGAGGAGCTCGTTGATCCGGCTGTTGGCCTGATGCGGCACAAAAACTTTCAACTCATCGGTGCTCACCTTCGCCGCCTCCAGCGCTCGCTGGCAGACCTTGGTCATCTCGAAAGCGGCCCAACGAAATACCGCGGTGCCCTCCATCCGCAGAAATGGGCGTGCGCCAGAGGGGTTTTCGGTGTAGTCGATCCAGTCGATGTCTTGACGCACCGCATCGCTTTGCCGGCCGTCGCTGCCCCATACAGTCGGTCCAATGCCTTGCTCGGGCGTCTCGCCGACGACAACCGCCCCGGCACCGTCGCCGAAGATGAAGCAGTTGCCGCGATCATGCATGTCCAGCGTCGGGGACAGTTTCTCCGAACCGATGACAAGCACCTTGCCGGCACTGCCGGCCCGCACCATGTCGGCCCCGACGCCGAGTGCGTACCCGAAGCCGGCACAGCCGACGTTGATGTCGAATGCCGGGACTCCGTGAGCGTCCACCGCGGATGCGACCGTCGGAGCCGACGCCGGCGTTTGCAGGAAATGCGTGTTGGTCGCAACGATCACGGCGTCGATTTCGGCGCCGGTGAGCAACGCGTTCGCGATGGCCCGACGCCCGGCTTCGGTCGCCATGGACGCCGCAGATTCGTCGTCGCCGGCGAATCGCCGGGTCTTTATCCCGGTGCGGGTGTAGATCCACTCATCGGACGAATCGATGTTTTCGCAGATCTCGTGATTGGTGACCACACGGTCCGGCCGGTACGCCCCGATGCTGAGCAGGCCGACCTTGCCGATGCCGCTGATCTCCGCAATCTCATCCATGGCGGGTCATCCTAGCCCTAGCCGTTGTGGGTACCGGGAAGTCGCAGCCGCAGCCGGGCTCCGCCCATGGGGCTTTCGCCCAATGACGCTGTGCCGCCGTGCAACTCGGCTTGCTGGGCGACCAGCGCCAGCCCCAGTCCCGAGCCCGACCGGGATGCCGTCGACCCGCGGGAGAACCGCTCGAAGACGGTGGCGCGTTCCTCCTCCGGCACACCGCTGCCGTTGTCGTCAATGATGAGCTCCACACCATAGGCGGAACTTGTTGCGCTGAGCAGGATTTCGGTGGCGCCGCCGTGCTTGACGGCGTTGGCGATGGCGTTGTCGACCACCAGCCGCAGCCCGACCGGGAGCCCCACCATCAGCACGGTGGGCGACGGCACCAACGAGACGTTCACGTTGGGGTAGACGCGAAGCGCATCGTGCGCGGCGCGATCCAACAGCTCGGTGATGTCGAACGGGACGAAGTCGTCGACCGTGGTCAGTTCACTCTGCGCCAACCGTTCCAGCGCGCTCAGCGTCGCTTCGATCCGGCTTTGGGTGCGCATGACGTCGCCGATCACTTCCTTGCGCTGCTCGGCGGGCAGCTCGAGCGTCGAGAGCACCTCCAGGTTGGTGCGCATCGCCGTCAACGGCGTGCGCAGTTCGTGCGAGGCGACGGCGGCAAAGTCGCGGGCCGACTCCAATGCCGCCTTGGTGCGCTGTTGTTCGTTGCCGATGCGGTCCAGCATTCCCTCGACGGCTTCGGCGATCTCCACCGCCTCTTGCACGCCGCGGACCTGAACTTCGTCGGGGTTGGACTGGGCGTTGATGGCACGCGCCTGCTGGGCCAACAGGCGGAAGGGATTGACCATGATCAGCGAGATGACCCAGGCGGCCGCAATCGTGCCGACAATGACGCTCCCGCAGATCAACAGCACCCGCAGGTGCAGCTCGTTGATCCGATGCTGCGCTTCGGCCAGCGGCGCCCCGAGCGCAATCGAGGCGTGGCCGGCGTTGAAGGTGCGGACCCGGTACTCGACACCGTTGATGGTCGTATTGGCAAAGCCGTTGTCGAGCTTCGGCAAGACGATGTTGCTGGGCACCGACACGGTCATGGGGCCGATCCGCGCGGTGCGCACCAGATCACCGTTCGCGGTGGGCTGGTCCGGGTTGCTCAGCAATGTGCTGATGTCGCCGAGGCTGCTCACCGAGTCCAGCCGCCGGTCCAACTGGCTGTGCTGATCGTTGGTGACGCCGAACCACACCCACGCGCCGAGCGTCAGGACAAGAGCGATCACCGACAGCGCACCGACCACGACGATGGTCCGCAGCGACAGCATTCGCATCAGCAGCCGATACACCCGATTGCCCGGTTCCACGAGGACACATCTTGCCCGACGTCGCGGTTACCGTCGTTCCCAGGCCATATCCGCCATACCCGGCGGGCGCAGCCGTCGTTGCCGCCCTTGTCGCGCGTTTCGCTTCGCTGCGCTGACGATCTCTTTGACGGTTGCCACTATCTGGCGGGGTTCATCGAGAAATGTCCGTGCCGCGGCGCGGGCGAGCCTTGCCGGCGTGAACAGCTGCGACGGGCGAACCTGGTGGTTCAAGATCCCTAGCAGCGCTCGGGTGGCCTCCGCGTCGGCGGCGATCTCGCGCAGCATCCGTCTAGTCAACGGCGACGTGACTCCGGGAGCGCCCGTTTCGCGCGCGTACCAATACATTTCGTAGGCGTCGTGGTCGCGCCAGCGCCACCATTTGTGTAGGGCCGCATCCGGGCTGTCGTTGCCGAGCCCGTCGACGACGGCCGCCGCGAGCTTGCCGGCCTGACGGAACGCGTCGGCGATGCCTTGGCCGGGCGCCGGATCCTTGAAGTGTCCGGCGTCGCCGACCAGCACCCATCCGGGACCGGCGGACTGCCGGAAATAGCCGTGCCAGTTGGCAACTACCCGGATCGGGCCGACGCGCCGCGCGCCCGTAAGGAGATCCGCCAGCTCGGGCCACAACTGAATCCGCGCGGCAAAGCCATTGTCGCGGTCGGCGTCGAATCCAGCTTGCTCGGGCATGTCGATCCCTAGTGCCGCCATGTACAGATCCCCGTCGGTGGGTCCGGCAAGGAAGCCGACGGCGCCCTGCCGGCCGAGCCGCGCGTGGCCTTCCCGGTCGCCGACGCCTTCGAAATACGCCCAGGCGTAGAGCTTTCCGGGCGATGTGCGGTGGTACTCGCGCGCGCCGACGCACGACGCGACCGTCGAGTGACGGCCGTCGGCGCCTACCACCAACTGCGCGTACACGAGCCCCGTGGATGTCTGCACACCGGTCACCCGGCCGTCGTCCGCGATCAGCTGGGTGACCCGCGAACCGGTGCGCACCTCGGCGCCGGCCGCGCCGGCGGCGTCGACCAGCCGCTCGTCCATGGTCAAGCGGCGGACACACAACGCGGGGTGCGCGGACAACTCTTCATCGACCGTAGCCTCGATCCGAACGTCGTCGTTGACCAGCGAAAGTCGGTCGAGTGGTACCGCACCGGCGGCCAGGATCCCGTCGAGCAGCCCGAGCTGATCCAGGACCTGCACACCGCAGGGCTGGATCATGTGCGTCGACGGCGTCTCGGACGGAAAATGCGCCCGGTCGAGCATGCAGACCCTCAAGCCCTGCCGCGCCAGCATCGTCGCCAGCGGGGATCCCGCACATCGTGCACCGACTATCGCCACGTCGAACCGGTCTGCCATGCCAGCTCACCCTACATAATAATTAAGAGAATCGTAAGGATTTTAAGATAACGGTGAGGAAACTGCGGGCCTTGACACCTCCACCCTGGGGCGACTTCGCTTCGGCTATGCCTGAATTCGAGACGTTGCTGTACAGCACGGCCGGCCCGGTCGCCACGATCACGTTGAACCGTCCCGAGCAGCTCAACACGATCGTGCCGCCGATGCCCGACGAGATCGAGGCCGCGGTCGGGCTCGCCGAACGCGACCCGGACGTCAAGGTGATCGTGTTGCGCGGCGCGGGGCGGGCGTTCTCCGGCGGCTATGACTTCGGCGGCGGCTTTCAGCAGTGGGGCGAGGCCATGATGACCGACGGCCGCTGGGATCCGGGCAAGGATTTCGCGATGGTCACCGCCCGTGAAACCGGGCCGACGCAGAAGTTCATGGCGATCTGGCGGGCGTCCAAGCCGGTGATCGCACAGGTGCACGGCTGGTGTGTAGGCGGCGCAAGCGATTACGCGTTGTGCGCCGACCTGGTGATCGCGAGCGAGGACGCCGTGATCGGCACCCCGTACAGCCGGATGTGGGGCGCCTACCTGACCGGCATGTGGCTGTACCAGCTCAGCCTGGCCAAGGTCAAGTGGCATTCGCTGACCGGCCGGCCGCTGACCGGGGCGCAGGCCGCCGAGGTCGAGCTGATCAACGAGGCGGTGCCGTTCGAGCGGCTGGAGGCCCGCGTCGCGGAGATCGCTTTAGAGCTGTCGCGAATTCCGTTGTCGCAGTTGCGCGCTCAGAAGCTGATCGTCAACCAGGCCTACGAGAACATGGGTTTGGCGACCACCCAGATGCTCGGCGGCATCCTCGACGGGCTGATGCGCAACACACCGGAGGCTCTCGAGTTCATTCGCACCGCCGCCACCGAGGGCGTGCGGTCCGCGATCGAGCGCCGCGACGGCCCGTTCGGCGACTACAGCCAGGCCCCGCCCGAGCTGCGCCCCGACCCGTCGCACATCATCGTGCCGTAGATCGCGGCCAACACCCCCAGCGCCACCAGCACACCGCCGGCAGCCAGGGTGAGGTCAAGCCATTGGTGCAGACCGGCTTCGGCATGGCCGACCATGATCTCGGCGATGCGGCGAACGTCGCCGGTGGTGTGGTTGAGCGCGGCGTCGATTCGGCGACGCGCTATTTCGACGCCCGCCCAGCCGGCGGCGCCCACCAGCAGCGCCGACACACCGAGGCCGGCCAGCGCCCGGCCGCGGTTGCGCGCCACGGCCAGGGTCAGCAACGCGCAGATTCCGGTCAGCACTGCCATGGCGATGCTCACCCACGGACCCCAGATCGCCACCGGCCGTAACTTGCCTGGCTGCAACGTCTTTGGCGGCGTCACTGTCAATGGGACATTCAGCGACGTGGGTACTCGCACGTGGTAGTCGGCCAGCATCTGCTGAAAAGCGCTGTCCGCCAACATCGGTGCCAGGTCAACCACCCACGGGTCGGATTGGGTTCGGGGCCGGGTGAACATCCATTGGTGCGCCAACCGGCTGGCCTGCGCGAACTGCGCCGGAAAGGACGGGCCGGCGGTGTAGGCGGTGGCGATGTCGTGCACCGTCGACGGGTCGACGACCGAGCCGCGCTGGCTGATCAGCGCCGTTGCGTTGGCGCTCAATTCCGCTGCGACAGCGGACTGCAACGCTGGATCGTCGGCCGCCTTCTGGGTCAGCGCCGCGTAGCCGTCGGCGTCGACGAGGTTCTGCTGCACCCACGCGATCGGCACCGCCGCCGCCAGCGCCGCCGTGGTGAAAAGCCACAACAGCGCCGTGGCCGCGAACCGCACTAGACGATCAACCCCGCTTGGCGGTGCGACGCGGACGCGCCAGCGCCATCTTCGTCATCATCCGGTTCATCCGGGCCAGCGCTTTGAGCGAATTGTGGTAGTAGTTACCGCCTGCGCCGACGTTGGTGCGCGGCGCGACGACGGTCTCCACCCGGCAGTACTTGCGCAGCCCGTCGGCGCCGCCGAACCGCGCCCCGATGCCCGACGCCTTCCAGCCGCCCATCGGCGCGGTGGTGCACATCAGGTTCGAGATCACGTCGTTGATGTTCGCTGCCCCGCAATCAAGTTGCAGTGCAATGTCTTTGGCGCGTTCGACGTCGCGGGAGAACACCGACGCGCTCAGCCCGTACTCGCTGTCGTTGGCCAGCCGGATCGCTTCCGCGACCGAGCCGACTTTCATGATCGGCAGGGTGGGTCCGAAGGTCTCCTCGGTCATGCAGGCCATCGAGTGGTCGACGTCGACCAGGACGGTCGGCGGGTAGAAGCTACCCGGGCCGTCCGGGCGTTCCCCGCCGGTCAGCACCCGGGCGCCCTTGGCTTTGGCGTCGGCGACGTGCCGCTCGACGACGGCAACCTGCGACTCGTCGATCAGCGCACCGAAGTGCCCCTCGCCGGCGCCGACCTGCAGCGCCTTGACGTCGCGGACCACCGCCTCGACGAACTGGTCGTAGACCGGCTCCAGCACGTAAACCCGCTCGACGGAGACACAGGTCTGGCCGGCGTTGAACATCGCGCCCCACACCGCGGCGTGGGCGGCCAGGTCGATGTCGGCGTCCTCGCACACGATCATCGGGTCCTTGCCGCCCAGCTCCAGGCTGACCGGCGTCAGCCGGCGGGCGGCACGCTCCATCACCTTGCGCCCGGTGGGCGTGGAGCCGGTGAACTGCACGAAGTCGACGTTGTCGATCACGGCTTCGGAGATCTCGCGGGCGCCCTGAGCCAGCGCCAGCACGTCGGGCGCGCCGGATTCCAGCCAGCCGCGCCGCAGCACCTCGGCGGTCAGCGGGGTGCGTTCGGACGGCTTGAGCAGCACCGAGCACCCCGCGGCCAGCGCGCCGATGGCGTCCATCATCGCGTTGGCCACCGGGTAGTTCCACGGCGCGATGATCCCGACCACCGGCCGCGGCCGGTAGTGCAGGGTGATCTTCTTGATCGCCAGGAACGGCAGCGCGGCCGGCCGGCTTTCAGGGGCAAGCGCCTTTTCCATCGTCTTGATGACGTACGACAAGATCATGATCAGCAGCGGCACCTCTTGTGCGGCGTCGACCGCGGACTTGCCGGTCTCCTTGACCAGCAGCTCTTCGATCTCACTGCGATGCTCGCCGAGCCACACCGCGAAGCCGGCCAGCGCCTTGGCGCGCCCCTTGGCGCCACGCTGCTCCCAGTCACGTTGCGCCGCACGAAGTTTCGCGGCGATGCCCGGCACGTCGGCCGGATCGGTCCAATGCACTTCGCCGGCTACGGCGCCGGTGGCTGGGTTGAGGACGGTGCCGGTGCCGGAGAACTCGTGAGTTGTGATGGCGGTCATAGCCGCCATGCTAACCGGGCTCGACAGGTGTCAAGTCCGCCGGTGCGCGATTCCCAGCACATATGCCGCCTGGCCGAGATGCTGGGCGCAGTCGTCGATGACGCTGACCAGCCGAACGCTGGCGGTCACCGGCGGATCCCAACGCGTATCGACGACGCGGGCCAACTCTTCGGCCGTGATGCCTGCGACGTACTCCAGTGTCAGCTTGTGCACGGCGTGGTAGTAGCCGGCCAACAGGTCAGCAGGGGCCAGCACCTTCGCCACATCCTCGGGGCTGTGCCCGTAGCCGGTGTCGTCGCGCGGCAGGTCGAGCCCGAAGCGGTCTACCCAGCCGTCGCGGGTCCACACCTGCTCCACACCGGCGATGTCGGCGACCTGGACGTCCTGCACCCGGGCGCTGTGCCAGATCAGCCAGGCGATGCTGTTGGCGTTGGGGCTGGGCCGGTATCTGGACTCGTCGTCGGTCAATCCGTCGGTGATCTCGTCGACGTGCTCGATCAGCCGGGTGAACGCGTCGCGGAGCAATTCTTGAGCGGCAGCAGCGTTTTCGGTCATATCGGCGACGCTACGCCCCGTGGAAGACCGCTTCGACGTTGTTGCCGTCGGGATCGCGCACGAACGCGCCGAAGTAGCCGGGGTGATACTCGGGCCACAGCCGCGGCGCGTGCAACGACTCGGCGCCGAGCTCCAGCGCGGCGTCGTAGAACGCCTTGACCGCGTCGGCGTCGGCAGCCTGGAAAGCGAAATGAGTTTCGCGGTTGGGACCCATGTCGGCGCCGTCGACGATCCAAAACGTGGGGTGGCCGTCCCGGCCGTAGCCGATGGCCTCGCCGAAATCCATCTGCCGCGTGTAGCCGAGCACCCCGACTACCCGGTCGTAGAACTGTTGGGCTTTGGCGTAGTCGGCGCAGTTGATACCGAAGTGATCGATCATGGCCTAGAGCCTGGCATGTGCCACCGACACGGTCGTAGATTATTTAGATGACCTACGACCTCGTCATCCGCAACGGCACCATCGTCGACGGGCTGGGAGGTGAGCCCTACGTCGGTGACGTCGGGGTGCGCGACGGCGTCATCGCCGCCGTCGGGGAGGTTTCCGAGGGCGGGGCCCGGGAGATCGACGCGACCGGGCTGCTGGTCACGCCGGGCTTCGTCGACCTGCACACCCACTACGACGGGCAGGCGATCTGGTCGGACCGGCTGAACCCGTCGTCGGCGCACGGCGTGACAACGGTGGTGATGGGCAACTGCGGCGTCGGGTTTGCGCCGTGCCGCGCCGCTGACCACGACGTGCTGGTCGACGTGATGGCCGGCGTGGAGGACATTCCCGGTGTCGTGATGACCGACGGACTGCCCTGGACGTGGGAGACCTTCGGTGAGTACATGGACGCGTTGGACGCGGGCCGGCGGGACATCGACGTGGCCGCCTATCTGCCGCACTCGCCGCTGCGGGTCTACGTGATGGGCCAGCGCGGTGCCGACCGCGAACCTGCCACCGCCGAGGATCTGGCCAAGATGCGGGCGCTGGCCAAGGAGGCCGTCGAGCTCGGCGCGCTGGGCTTCGCGTCGTCGCGGCTGGCCACCCACCGCACCGAGGGCGGCCGGCAGATTCCCAGCTACAACGCCGCCTACGACGAGATCCTCGAGATCGGCCGCGGCATCGCCGACGGCGGCGGCGGGTTGATTCAGTTCGTGCCCGACATCCCGGCCGGCGGGTATCAGCCGGTGTTGCAGCAGGTGTTCGACGCCGCGAGCGACGTCGGGCTGCCGGTCACGTTCACGCTGGTGGTCGGCAACGCCGGCGACCCGCTGTGGGAAGACGCTGTGACGATGGTCGAGAAGGCCAACGGATCCGGCGGCGAGGTCACCGCACAGGTCTTGCCGCGGCCGATCGGGCTGATGATCGGCCTGGACCTGACCGTCAACCCCTTCATGCTCTACCCCAGCTACCGCGAGATCGCCGGGCTGCCGCTGGCGGAGCGGGTCGCCACGATGCGCCGGCCGGAGGTGCGGGCCCGCATTCTGGCCGACAAGCCGACAGAGACGGCGATGAATCCGCTGTTCTATTTGGCGCAGGCCTGGGACTGGATCTTCCCGCTCGGCGACAATCCCGACTACGAGCCCGACGCGGCGAACAGCATCGCCGCCCGGGCACGCGCGCGAGGTGTTTCGCCGCTGGCGGAGGCCTACGACCGGCTGCTCGACGACGACGGCCACGCCATCCTGCTCGGTGCGATGGCCAACTTCCAGGGCGCGTCGCTGGACACCGTCGGCGAGCTGATCCGCCGCGACGACGTGGTGCTGGGCCTGGGCGACGGCGGGGCGCATTACGGAATGATCTGCGACGCAAGCTATTCCACGTACCTGCTCACCCACTGGACGCGCGACCGGGCATCCGGCCGGCTGCCCGTCGCCGAGGCTGTCCGCGAGCTGACATCGGTGCCGGCCCGCGTCGCCGGGCTTGGCGACCGGGGGCGCATCGCCGTCGGCTACAAAGCCGACCTCAACGTCATCGACCACGGGCGGCTGCGGCTGCACAAGCCGGTGGTCACCCACGACCTGCCGGCCGGCGGGCGGCGGCTCGACCAGACCGCCGACGGCTACGTCGCGACGATCGTGTCCGGTGAGGTCATTTCAGAGAACGGCGTGCCCACGTCGGCGCGGCCGGGCCGGCTGGTCCGCGGCCACCAACCCGCACCGACGTCATGAGCGCCAAGAAGGTCGACCTCAAACGCCTGGCCGCGGCGCTGGGCGACTTTCCGTTCGCCTACCTGATCACCGTCGGCGACGACTACCGCGCCCACACCGTGACGGTCGAGCCGGAGATGCGTGGGGGTGTCCTCGACGTCGGGCTGATCGGCGGGCGCACCACCAAGAATCTCGCCAACCGCAGCGACGTCACGCTGCTGTGGCCGCCGCGCGAGCCGGGCGGCTACTCGTTGATCGTCGACGGCCGGGCCGAGGTCACCGACGCGGGCGAGGACACCGTTCGGCTCTCGGTGGTGCCCACTCGAGCGCTGCTGCACCGCAACGCCGACTCCCCCTCTGCGGCGAAGGGCTGCCTGCACGACTGCGTGGTATTCAGCGAGCCCGCGTAACCCGCCGTAACCCGCCGACTGTGCGGTTTCATACGCGACTCGCCGGTCGGGGCGGATGAATTCGCACAGTCACCACGTCTTCGGGCAGCCGCGGTCGCTCAGCGCGTCGCCGACGCGGTTGAGGAATACCCGCGGACTGTGGTGCAGCGTTCGGGCGGTCAACCTGACGTCAATCCAGTTCAGTTCAGACAACTTGGCATATCGCTCGACGTCCCAATCCCGCTGCCGCGGATCGGTCCAGTGGTGCGTGCCCTCGAAGTCGACGCCGACACGCCATTCCGACCAACCCATATCGATGCGCGCGATCACGAACCCGTACTTGTCGTACACCGGGATCTGGGTCTGCGGGCGGGGAAATCCGGCTTCTATCAAGAGCAATCGAGTCAGCGACTCGTAGGGCGACTCGGCGCCGCCGTCGACAAGCTCCAGCGTCTTACGCAGTTGCCGGAGTCCCCGAACGCCCGGATGTCGGTCGGTCACCGCCTCGATCTCGTCGACCTTGAGGTCGGTGGCGTTCATCAAAGCGTCGATACGCTGAACACCCTCCTTCAGCCCGAGTCGCCTGCCGAGGTCGAAGGCGGTGCGAGCAGCCGTCGTTGCTGGCATTCCGCAGATCATTTGCTTCTCGTTCGCTAGTAGGGCGTCGGTGTGGACGACGATCAGCGGCGGCGGTCGCCGGTTGGTATGGACGAGTTCCGCCGGCAGGCCGGCTTCGATCCACTTGGCGCCCAACGTCGCTGAGGCCGACAATCCGGCCAGCACGCCGTTGCGATCCGACCACAGCCAGGCGGCGCGGGCCCGCTGAGCCGCTGACAGCCCGGCTTCGCGCGGCGCCCACACACCGGGGTAGACCGCGGCGTGGAAGCGGCGCAGCTCGCGGAACGTCAGCACTCCGGCTTCCAGCGCCTCCGCCGCTCGAAACGGCCACTCGATCGGCTGCATCACCGGACAGTGGCACGTCGGCCCACAACGGTGTCGACGGCTGTCCACAGACCCTGCCCGCGACTGTGCGGATTGATACGCCGACCTCGGCGAGTCGCGTATGAAACCGCACACTCGAGGCGGTGGTGGCCCAGGAGCCACGAAAAAAACCCGGCTCACTTGGTGAGCCGGGTTTTTCCGTAAAGGACTTAGAAGTCCATGCCGCCCATGTCACCGCCACCGGGCATGGCGGCCTTCTCCTTCTCCGGCTTGTCGGCGACGACAGCCTCGGTGGTCAGGAACAGGCCCGCAATCGACGCGGCGTTCTGCAGCGCCGAACGGGTGACCTTGACCGGGTCGGCGACGCCAGCCTTGAGCAGGTCCTCGTACTCGCCGGTCGCGGCGTTGAGGCCGTGACCCGCCGGCAGGTTGCGGACCTTCTCGGCGACCACGCCGGGCTCCAGACCGGAGTTGAACGCGATCTGCTTCAGCGGAGCCTCCAGCGCCACCTTGACGATGTTGGCACCGGTGGCCTCGTCACCCTCGAGCTTGAGCTCGTCGAGCGTCGGGGCCGCCTGCAGCAGGGTCACGCCACCACCGGCGACGATGCCCTCCTCGACGGCTGCCTTGGCGTTGCGCACCGCGTCCTCGATGCGGTGCTTGCGCTCCTTGAGCTCCACCTCGGTGGCCGCCCCGGCCTTGATCACCGCAACACCGCCGGCCAGCTTGGCGAGCCGCTCCTGCAGCTTCTCGCGGTCGTAGTCGGAGTCGCTGTTCTCGATCTCCTGGCGGATCTGGGCCACCCGGCCGGCGATGGCGTCGGTGTCACCGGCGCCCTCGACGATGGTGGTCTCGTCCTTGGTGACGACGACCTTGCGGGCCTTACCCAGCAACGAAAGGTCGGCGTTCTCCAGCGTCAGGCCGACCTCTTCGCTGATGACCTGGCCGCCGGTGAGGATCGCCATGTCCTGCAGCATCGCCTTGCGGCGGTCACCGAAGCCGGGGGCCTTGACCGCCACCGACTTGAACGTGCCGCGGATCTTGTTGACGACCAGGGTGGAGAGGGCTTCGCCCTCGACGTCCTCGGCGATGATCAGCAGCGGCTTGCCGGCCTGGATGACCTTCTCCAGCAGCGGAAGCAGGTCCTTGACCGTCGACACCTTGGAGCTGACCAGCAGGATGTACGGCTCCTCGAGCACCGCCTCCTGACGCTCGGCGTCGGTGACGAAGTAACCCGAGATGTAGCCCTTGTCGAAGCGCATACCCTCGGTGAGCTCGAGCTGCAGGCCGAAGGTGTTGGACTCCTCGACGGTGATGACGCCCTCGTTGCCGACCTTGTCCATGGCCTCGGCGATCAGGTCGCCGATCGACTGGTCGCCGGCGGAGATGGCCGCGGTGGCAGCAATCTGCTCCTTGGTCTCGACCTCCTTGGCGCCCTTGAGCAGCGTCTCGGTGACCTTCTCGACGGCCTTCTCGATGCCGCGCTTCAGGCCGAGCGGGTTGGCGCCGGCGGCGACGTTGCGCAGGCCCTCCTTGACCAGCGCCTGGGCCAGCACCGTGGCCGTCGTCGTACCGTCACCCGCGACGTCGTCGGTCTTCTTGGCGACTTCCTTGACCAGCTCGGCGCCGATCTTTTCGTAGGGGTCCTCCAGCTCGATCTCCTTGGCGATGGAAACACCGTCGTTGGTGATCGTGGGAGCGCCCCACTTCTTCTCCAGGACGACGTTGCGGCCCTTGGGACCCAACGTCACCTTTACCGCGTCGGCGAGGCTGTTCAGGCCCCGCTCGAGGCCGCGACGGGCCTCTTCGTCGTACGCAATTGTCTTGGCCATTGCGAAGTGATTCCTCCGGATTGGGGATGACACGTCCTGGCCGGGTGCAGTGCCCGCGACGGACGATCCTGAGCTGGATCTCACCGTCCCGACCTAGCACTCACCGGTCGCGAGTGCCAAGTCATTCTTAGCACTCGCCTATGGAGAGTGCAAGAACACCGATCGTCTGACCGTCGGCTGTTCGCGGTATTAAATCGGTCGCGGGTCGGGCGCGCAGGCTGGCGCAGCGGTATACATGTCGGCGGTGATCCGGGGTCGGTGACCTGCCGGCCACGCCTTCGCCGCACCGGTGGCTACGGACGTGGCAGGCTGGGCCAATGTCGCTCGTGGTGCCGCCCTATCCAGGGCCCCGGTATCTTAACGACGAGCCCGAGGTCAGCGCCTGGCTCAAACGCGCCGACGAACCGCCGGACTACGAAACCTTCGGCGTCAAGTACCACTACCTGGCCAACCAGCAGGCCACCGACGGCGACTACGGCCTGTACCGGGTCGACATCAGCCCACAAGGCGGCGGGCCCGGCCCGCACTACCACCGGGCGATGTCCGAGGCGTTCTTCGTGCTGTCCGGGACCATGAGGCTCTACGACGGCCACGACTGGCTCGAGGGCCACCAGGGCGACTTCCTCTATGTTCCGCCGGGCGGGATCCACGGTTTCCGCAACGAGGCCGACACGCCGGCGTCGATCTTGATGTTGTTCGCTCCGGGCGCACCGCGGGAGGCCTACTTCGAGGGTTTTGCCGCGTTGGCCGACATGACCGACGACGAACGCCGCGAGTGGTTCATTCGCCACGACAACTTCTTCGTCTGAGCGGCTTCCTGCCAAGATGCGCTGACCGATGTCCTTGCGCTACAGTGCATCTCGTTGGATAGGAGGCCTCGGGTGCGGGCAACTGATGCGCCCGACACCCGAGCTTTGCGGGGCTGGCAGCGGCGAGCCCTGGTGCGGTACCTGACCGCCCAGCCGCGCGATTTCCTGCTGGTCGCAACCCCGGGTGCGGGTAAGACGGCGTTTGCTCTGCGCATCGCCGCGGAGCTGCTGGCCGATCGCAGCGTCGAGGCGATCACCGTGGTGGTGCCCACCGAGCATCTGAAAAACCAATGGGCCGCGGCGGCCGCCGCCGGCGGCATCGCGCTGGACCCGAAGTTCCGCAATACCGCCGCCCACACCTCGGCGGAGTACCACGGCATCGTCGTCACCTACGCACAGGTGGCCAGCCACCCGACGCGGCACCGGGTCCGCACCGAGCGCAGGCGAACCCTGGTCATCTTCGACGAGATCCACCACGGCGGCGACGCCAGAAGTTGGGGCGACGCGATCCTGGAGGCCTTCGGCGACGCCACCCGCCGGCTGGCCCTGACCGGCACACCGTTCCGCAGCGACGACGCCGCCATCCCGTTCGTCCGCTACGAGCCCGGCGGCGACGGCCTGCTGCGCTCACAGGCCGACCACACCTACGGCTACACCGAGGCGCTCGCCGACGGGGTGGTCCGCCCGGTGGTGTTCCTGGCCTACTCGGGAGAAGCCCGCTGGCGTGACAGCGCCGGCGAGGAGTACGCCGCCCGGCTCGGCGAGCCGCTGAGCGCCGAGCACACCGCCCGGGCGTGGCGCACAGCGCTGGATCCGGCCGGGGAATGGATGCCGTCGGTGATCTCGGCGGCCGACACCCGGCTGCGGCAATTGCGCGACGGCGGCATGCCCGACGCCGGCGGCATGGTGATCGCCTCGGACCAGAAGGCCGCGCGGGCGTATGCCGTTCTGCTGGAGCGGATCACCGGCGAGGCGCCGACTGTCGTGCTGTCCGACGACCCCGGCTCGTCGGAGCGCATCGCGCAGTTCGCCGCGGGCACCAGCCGCTGGCTGGTCGCGGTGCGGATGGTGTCGGAGGGTGTCGACGTGCCGCGGCTGGCGGTCGGTGTGTATGCGACCAGCGCCTCTACGCCGTTGTTCTTCGCCCAGGCCATCGGGCGGTTCGTCCGGTCCCGGCGACCCGGCGAGACGGCCAGCGTGTTCCTGCCGTCGGTGCCGTCGCTGCTGCTGCTGGCCAGCGAGTTGGAGGCGCAGCGCAACCACGTGCTCGGCAAACCGCATCGGGAAACCGATGAGCTGGCCGCCGCGCAGCGCCGCCAAAGCGAGCCGTCCGACATCGAGAACGGGTTCATGTCCCTGGGCGCCGACGCCGAGCTGGACCAGGTCATCTTCGACGGCGCGTCGTTCGGCACCGGCGGCGACGAGGCCGACTATCTCGGCATCCCCGGCCTCTTGGATGCCGAGCAGATGCGTGAACTGTTGCGGCGCAGGCAAGCCGAGCAGCTCGCGGCCGCCGGGGGAAGTGCTCCCGAACCGGTCACCCGGCACGGCCAACTACGCGATCTGCGCCGCGAGCTCAACGCGTTGGTGTCGGCGGCGCATCACCGAACGGGCAAGCCGCACGGCTGGATTCACAACGAGCTGCGCCGCATTTGCGGCGGGCCGCCGGTCGCCGCGGCAACAAGCGACCAGTTGCAGGCCCGCATCGCGGCGGTGCGGGAGCTTTAGCGCGTCGCCCAGACGCTGCCCGCCACCCACGGCGACGCCGTCGCAGCCACCGACCAGGCCTGCTGCTCGGGGACGTCGATCAGCGGATAGCGCTTGACCCCGGCGGCGGTGGCGGCCACCAGCGTGACGACGCCGGCCCGCCGTTGCATCGGCGTCTGCCGCACGGTCCAGCCGATAATGCCCGCGGTGGCAAGGCAATCGCGGCGCCGCTCCAGGCAACCGGCCCGCGCGACCAGCCAATCGGCGTCCACCCGGTGCCCGAGGGCCTGCACGCGGTCGGCGGCCATCAGCGCGCAACACACCATCACCCCGGCCCACACCAGCCACACCCAGGCCGGCCCGCCGAGCGCCGCCAGCACCACACCCGCCAACGCCGGCAGACCCAGCGCGCGGGTCCACCGTCGCGCCGCCGCCCGCGGGCCATGCCCACGCAGCGGGCCGGTCACCACGTCGGAAGAGCCGACCAGGCCCGTCAGCACCCCCTCGGCCGCCGCAGCCGGACACGGCGGCAGCAGCATCGACGACTCGCCGGCGCCGTGTACACCCGTCATCACCGCGTCCAGCCGGGCGCCGCGCAGCGCGCGCACCAGCAGCGGCTGCCGCAGCGTCCCGCCGCGCAGCCGGCTCGTGTCGTAGGTGTGCTCGCGGACCCTCAACAACCCGTGCCGCAACTCCAGGAACCCTTCCCGCCGCAGCAACACCAGGTTGCCGTAGGTGAGCAACGACCGCATCACCGCCAGCAACACCGATGCGAGCAGCACCACGGCCACCGTCGCCGCCACCCCGTACCGCTGAGCGGTGTCCATCCCGAATTGCCGTAGCGGCGCGGCGAATCCGCTCTGATACACGACACCCACCGCGGCGGCGATCGTCACCAACCCGGACAGGCTCAGTGGCGCGTACCGCAACCAGGACGGCTGCCAGCGCGCCAACATAACGCCCGTGGCCTGGTCGGCCGGCGGCTCGGATTCGGCCAGCAGGATCGCCCGAAGCCGCGGAACCTGCGCAACCTCGACGGCGTCGAGCTCGAAAACGTTGTCGCCCGCTGCTTCTCGTCCGGTGCTCACCCGCAGCACGGCCAGCCCCAGCAGCCGGTGCAACAGCCGCGCGTCGGTCTGCACCGAGCGAATCCTGTTGCGTGGCACCGACAACACCTTGCGGTGCAGGACACCGGCCCGCAACTGCACCTCGTCCGGCTCGATGCGGTAGCTCGTGGTGAACCAGCGCGCCGCCCCCAGCAGTGCCGTCACCGCCAGTGCCGCCACCGTCCACCACGGGTTGCCGGTGGTGGAACCCAGCACGATCGCGCCGATCAGCAGCGGCAACTGGCGGAGAAGCTCATGTACGGGATGCACCAACAACATTCGCGGGCTCAGCCGCTGCCAGCTCACGTGGCGTCCTCGGCGCCGATCGCGGCGATGTCGGTCAACTGGGCGACCACACGGTCGGCGACCGCGTTATCCAGCGCCACGATCCGCACGGCTCCGGCCGACGACGCCGTCGTCACCGTGACATTGGCCAGCCCGAACAACCGGTCCAGCGGGCCGCGATAGGTGTCGACGGTCTGCACCCGCGAAATCGGCGCGATGCGGCGTTCCTGGACCAGCCACCCGGTGCGCGTGTATACCGCCTGCGGGCTGATCTCCCAGCGGTGCACCCGATACCGCCACCACGGCACGACGCCGACGGCCACCGCCGCGCCGAGTACAGTGACGGCCGCGCACAACCCGTGCACCCACAACACCCGCTGATCTACTGAGAACCAAATCAGCTGCCCGACGGCCAGCGCCAGCCACGGGATCGCGCCGCCCACCGCCCACATCAGCGGCGCCTTCTGACTGGGCGGATGTGCAGGGTCGGCCATGGCCACCACGCCCACGCCGGGCGTGCCGTCGTCCATGGCGTCGAGAATGCCACCCGACGGCGTCGGGCATCCGTCGGTATCGTTTTCGGCCATGAGTTCCAACGGCAAATGGTCGGAAGCCGATGTGCCAGACCAGAGCGGCCGCATCGCGATCGTCACCGGCGCGAACACCGGAATCGGCTACCACACGGCCGCGGTGCTCGCCCGGTGCGGCGCGCACGTCGTCCTCGCGGTGCGCAACCTGGAGAAGGGCAACGCCGCGCTGGCCCGCATCGTCGCCGCCCAGCCGCAGGCCGATGTCACGCTGGCCGAACTCGACTTGAGCTCGCTGGACTCCGTGCGCGCGGCCGCCGACGCGCTGCGGACGAACTACCCGCGCATCGACCTGCTGATCAACAACGCCGGCGTGATGTACACCCCCAAGCAGCTCACGGCCGACGGCTTCGAAATGCAGTTCGGCACCAACCATCTCGGGCACTTCGCGCTGACCGGGCTGCTGCTCGACCACATGCTCGGGGTCCGCGGTTCGCGAGTGGTGACCGTCAGCAGCAACGCCCACCGGTTCCGCGCCTCGATCCACTTCGACGACCTGCAGTGGGAGCGCAGCTACGACCGGATCGCCGCGTATGGGCAGTCCAAACTGGCCAACCTGCTGTTCACCTACGAGCTGCAGCGCCGGCTGACCGCTCAGCAGAAAAACACCATCGCCGTCGCTGCACACCCCGGCACCTCGAACACCGAGCTCACCCGCAATCTGCCCACCATCCTCAAGCCGGCCAACGCGCTGCTCGGCCCGCTGCTGTTCCAGAGCGCGGCGATGGGTGCCCTGCCGACCTTGCGCGCCGCCGCCGACCCGGACGTCGAGGGCGGGCAGTATTACGGCCCCGACGGTCTCGGTCAGCAGCGCGGCTACCCCAAGCTCGTCCAGTCCAGCGCGCAGTCCCACGACGAGGAGCTGCGGCGCCGACTGTGGGCGGTGTCCAAAGAACTCACCGGCGTCACGTTCCCGGTCTGATGCGCTCGGTCGAAGAACATCAGCGGGTCGTCGCCGAACTGATCACGGCGCGGCCGGCCGGCACAGCCACGCTCGCCGACGCCGAAGGTCTCGCGCTGGCCGGCGATGTGATCGCGACGGTGTCGCTGCCGGTGTTCGACAACTCCGCGATGGACGGCTACGCCGTGCGGGCCCACGAAGTAGCGACGGCATCTGCCGACCATCCGGTGAAATTGCCTGTGGCCGAAGATATTCCGGCCGGACGCACGGACATTCCCACGCTGGAACCCGGGACTGCGCACCGGATCATGACCGGCGCGCCGATGCCGGCCGGGGCGACGGCCGTCGTGCCGGTCGAGAACACCGACGGACGCACCGACGTCGTCACGATCACCGCCCCCACCGCCGACGGGCGTCACATCCGTCGCGCCGGCGAGGACGTCGCCGCCGGCACCACCGTGTTGCGGGCCTGGCAGCTGGTCACCCCGGCGGTGGTCGGGCTGGCCGCCGCGCTGGGACTGCCCGAGCTGCCGGTCATCCCGCGGCAGCGAGTGCTGGTGGTCTCCACCGGAACCGAATTGGTGTCGCCGGGCACACCGCTGCAGCCGGGCCAGATCTACGAGTCGAACTCGATCATGCTGGCCGCTGCCGTCCGCGGCTCCGGCGGCGAGGTGGTTGCCAGCCCTGCCGTCGAGGACGAGGTCGCGCAGTTCGCCGCCGTGCTGGACCGCTACGCCGCCGAGGCGGATCTGATCATCACCAGCGGCGGGGTCAGTGCGGGCGCCTACGAAGTGGTCAAGGACGCGTTCGGCCGCGAGGGCGATCAGGGCGTGGAGTTCGTCAAAGTCGCGATGCAGCCGGGCATGCCGCAGGGCACCGGCCGGGTCGCGGGCACGCCGATCGTCACGCTGCCCGGTAACCCGGTCAGCGCGCTGGTGTCGTTCGAGGTGTTCGTCCGGCCCGCGTTGCGCGCGGCGATGGGCCTGCCGGCGGCGCATCGGCCGCGACGAACCGCGGTGCTCACCGAGACGTTGACCTCACCGCGCGGCAAAAGGCAGTTCCGGCGCGGGGTGTTCGACGCCGACGCCGGCACGGTGATGAGCTACGGCCCGCCGGCATCCCACCATCTGCGGTGGCTGGCGTCGGCGAACTGCCTGCTCGACATCCCCGAAGAGGTCACCGAGATCGCGGCCGGAGCACAAGTAGAACTCTGGGACCTGTCCGCTCCGTAAGATGACCGCGTGGCACGACGCCCGTCCGACGGCCTGAGCCGCCCCCAACGCCTGGTGGCGTTGCTGCGGTCGACCATTCCCCCCGTGCATCCCGCCGGGCTGCCGTTCATCTCCGCCGGCCTGGGGGTGGCGCTGGTCGGCCGCCGCTATCGCTGGCTGCGCCGGACCGGTCTGCTGGCCGCCGGTGCCTGCGCCGGCTTCTTCCGTCACCCGCCGCGGGTGCCGCCGACCCGGCCCGGCGTCGTCGTCGCACCCGCCGACGGCCTGGTCTGCCTCGTCGAATCCGCCGCTCCGCCTGCCGAACTCGGCCTCCCCGACACTCCGCTGCCCCGGGTCAGCATCTTCCTGTCGCTGCTGGACGCGCATGTGCAGCGGGCCCCGATCAGCGGCGAGGTGCTCGACGTGCAACACCGGCCGGGCCGCTTCGGATCGGCCGAGCTGGCCGCGGCCAGCGAACACAACGAACGCACCAGCGTGCGGATCCGCACCGATGCCGGCGCCGAGATCGTCGTTGTGCAGATCGCCGGACTGCTGGCGCGCCGGATCGTCTGCGACGCCCGCGTCGGCGACAAACTCTCGATCGGTGACACCTACGGGCTGATCCGGTTCGGGTCTCGGCTGGACACCTACCTGCCCGCCGGGACGGAGGTGTTGGTCAGCGTCGGGCAACGGGCGGTGGCCGGCGAAACGGTGCTGGCCCAACTGACATGACGACCAAACCCCGCCGATCGGTCAACCTGCGCATCCTGCCCAGTTCGATGAGCGTGCTGGCCATCTGCGCCGGGCTGAGTTCGATCCGGTTCGCGCTGGAGGCCCAGCCGCACGCGGCGATGGCGCTGATCGCCGCCGCCGCCATCCTCGACGGGCTCGACGGCCGGGTGGCCCGCATCCTGGACGCCGAGTCGCGGATGGGTGAGGAGATCGACTCGCTGGCCGACGCGGTGAACTTCGGGGTGGCGCCCGCGGTGGTGGTCTACGTGTCGCTGCTGGCGTCGTTGCCGGCCGGCTGGGTGGCGGTGCTGCTGTATGCGGTGTGCATCGTGTTGCGGCTGGCCAGGTTCAACGCGCTGCTCGACGACGCCACCCTGCCCGCCTACACGCGCGAGTTCTTCGTCGGCATGCCTGCACCCGCCGGCGCGATCGCGGTGCTCGGCCCGCTGGCCGCCAAGCTGCAGTTCGGTGTCGGCTGGTGGAGCTCGCCGTGGTTCGTGTGCGCGTGGGTGGTGGTCTGCTCCATGCTGGTGGTCAGCCGGATCCCGATGAAGAAGATGCATGCGGTGTCGGTGCCGCCGAACTTCGCCGCGCTACTGCTGGCGGTGCTGGCGATCGTCGCGGCGGCCGCATTCCTCTTCCCGTACATCCTGGTGATGGTGGCCATCGCGGCGTATCTGTGCCACATTCCGTTTTCGGTTCGCAGCCACCGCTGGCTGGCCGAGCATCCCGAAGTGTGGGGCGAGCGGCCCAAAGAGCGGCGGGCCGTGCGTCGGGCCATCCGGCGAGCGCAACCGAACCGCCGCTCGATGGCGCGGCTGGGCCTGCGCAAGCCGGGGGGCTGAATGGCCCAGCTGACGTTGACCGCACGGCTGAACACCTCGGCGGTGGATTCGCGTCGCGGCGTTGTCCGGCTGCACCCGGAAGCAATTGCGGCCCTCGGTATTCGCGAGTGGGACGCGGTGTCGCTGACCGGGTCGCGGACCACCGCGGCGGTGGTCGGCACGGCTCCGGGTACGCCGGCCGGCACCATACTTCTCGACGACGTCACGCTGTCGAATGCCGGTCTGCGCGAAGGAAACCCGGTCATCGTGGCGGCGGCGACGATATGCGGCGCGCGGTCGGTGACGCTGAGCGGCTCGTCGCTGGCAACCCGGTCGATCACGCCGGCCACACTGCGGCAGGCTCTGTTGGGCAAGGTGTTGACGGTCGGCGATGCGGTGTCGCTGCTGCCTCGTGACCTCGGACCGGGCACGTCGACGACGGAAACCACCCGCCTGCTGGCGTCGGCCGTCGGAATCAGCTGGACTTCCGAACTTTTGACGGTCACCGGCGTCGACCCCGGCGGCCCGGTGAGCGTGCAGCCGAACTCACTGGTGACCTGGGGACCCGGTGTGCCCGCCGCGGTCGAGCCGGTCGCGCCGACGCCGGTCCACGACCTCAAGGGCGTCGACGCCCAGGCCCGCAAACTCGGCGAATGGCTCAAGCTGTCCCTGGACGAGCCGGGTCTGCTGCAAACACTCGGCGCCACAACCAATTTGGGTGTCCTGGTGTCCGGGCCGGCCGGCGTCGGGAAGGTAACGCTGGTGCGGGCGGTGTGCGCCGGGCGGCGGCTGGTGGAGTTGGACGGCCCCGGGGTGGGCGCACTGGCCGCCGACGAACGTCTGAAAGCCGTTGCCGCGGCAGTGGCCTCGATACGCCAGGGCGGCGGGGTGCTGCTGATCGCCGACGTCGACGCGCTACTGCCGGCCACCGCCGAGCCGGTGGCGTCGCTAATCCTTGCCGAACTGCGCACGGCGATAGCGACTCCCGGGGTGGCGTTCATCGCCACCTCGGCGGTGCCGGAGAACCTGGACGCCAGGCTGCGTGCGCCCGACCTGTGCGACCGCGAGCTGGGTCTGAGCCTGCCCGACGCCGCAACCCGCGCCGCGCTGCTGGGCTCGCTGCTGTCGCGGGCGCCCACCGATGAGCTTGACCTTGCCGAGATCGCGGGCCGTACACCGGGTTTCGTGGTTGCCGATCTGTCAGCTTTGGTGCGCGAGGCCGCGTTGCGGGCCGCCGCGCGGGCCAGCGCCGACGGCGGGACGCCGACATTGACCCAGGACGACCTGCTAGGCGCGTTGACCGTCATCCGGCCGCTGTCCCGCTCGACCGGGGACCAAGCGACGGCCGGGGACGTCACCCTCGACGACGTCGGCGACATGGCAGCCACCAAACAGGCGCTCACCGAAGCGGTGCTGTGGCCACTGCAACATCCCGATACCTTCTCCCGACTCGGCGTCGACCCGCCTCGCGGCGTACTGCTGTACGGACCGCCCGGCTGCGGCAAGACGTTCCTGGTGCGCGCGCTGGCCAGCACCGGCCGGCTGAGCGTGCACGCGGTCAAAGGCCCCGAGCTGCTGGACAAATGGGTGGGCGCCTCCGAGAAGGCGGTCCGTCAATTGTTCCGCCGTGCAAGGGATTCGGCGCCGTCGCTGGTGTTCCTTGACGAGGTCGACGCGCTGGCGCCGCGACGCGGGCAGAGCTTCGACTCGGGCGTCACCGACAAGGTCGTCGCCACGCTGCTGACCGAGCTCGACGGCATCGACCCGCTGCGCGACGTCGTCGTCGTCGGCGCCACCAACCGGCCCGACCTGATCGACCCGGCGCTCCTGCGACCCGGCCGGCTGGAGAAGCTGGTCTTCGTCGAACCACCCGACGCTGCCGCCCGCCACGAAATCCTCAGCACTGCAGGCAAATCCATCCCATTACACGCCGACGTCGACTTGGCGGCGCTCGCGGACGCGCTGGAGGGCTACAGCGCCGCAGATTGCGCGGCGCTGCTGCGGGAGGCCGCGCTGGCCGCGATGCGGCGGTCCATCGACACCGCCGACATCACCGCCGACGACATTGCCGCGGCCCGCAAAACCGTGAGCCCGTCGCTGGACCCCGGGCAGGTGGCGGCGCTGCGCGCCTACGCGGAAGCCCGGTAGGCCCTGAGCAGCGCACGCACCGCAGCGGCGACGTCGTCCTCCAGCCACGCCGGGATCGGGTCGTCGCGAGCGTGCCGGCGAACAACCGCGTACGGCAGGTCGGCGACCGCTCTGGCGACGGCGTCGACGCTGCGCGGATCGGTGCTGCCGTAGAGCTCGTCGGCCAGACTGCGCACCCGCTCCTGCAGCGGCGCGTTCATGGCGGCCAGGGTCTGCTCGAACGCCGCGTCGGGTTTGCCGTCGAGCAGGTCACCCGGCCGGATGGTCAGCAGCAGCCGCGCGTCCTCCGGGAGCTCACGCATGAAGCCGATGGCCGCGACGGCCATCGCGACCGCGGATTCGAGGGCGGTGCCGGCCGCGGCGGCCATGGCGCGCGTCTGGAATCGTTCGAGCGCGCGCAGCCAGGCGGCGGTCAGGATGCCGTTGCGATTGCCGAATCGGTGATACAGCGTCCCGGCCGGCGCGCCGCTGGCCTGGGCGATCGCGGCAACGCTGGCCGCCCGCGGTCCTTCGGCGAGCACCAGCGCGCGCGTCGCGTCGAGGATCCCATCGGTCTCATGCTTCCGCGACGGCGCCGGCGCGGCTGGCGTTGAAGGGCCGGCACCCGTTCGCCGTCTACCGGTGGATATTCGAATTGGACCCCGAAGGTTTGCAGCGCACCCGCGTGCGCTCGCAGACGTGGGCGGCATTTCCCGGTCTGCACGGCAAGATCTACCGGGCGCTGGTCATCGGCAGCGGCGGACATCGCGTGGCGGTGCGCTGGACGCTCAAACGCATTGCGGCAGCGGCTGAAACCGATGCCGACTACACAGACACGTTCGAAGCGCCGATCCTTGACGGCGATTCGCGCAGTGTCGAATCTGGCGCACTGGGCAGTGTGGTGCGGTGGATTCACCGCCACGTGCTGAGATTCGACGGGTGGACGGTGGTCCGTTCGGACCCCGACGAGCGCGTGCTCGCGGCGGACGGGCCGCTCATGCGGGCGACCCTGACACTGCGGCGCCACGACGGCCGCGCCTCACTAACGACCCGCCTGCACTACCGGCGCAAGCTCGTCGCCCGAACGGTCTGGGCGGCGGTTGGTCCGCTGCATCGAGTCGTTGCGCCGCGGCTGTTGGCCTTCGCGAGTGTGCGATTCGATACGCAGACCTCGGCGCGTCGCGTATAAAACCGCACACTCGGCACCTATGGCTGTGTGCTAATCCATACACTCACGAAACGCGTTGAGCTGCAACACGTCCCACACGCCGACGGTACGCCCTTGGATTCCGTCGCAGCATGCAGCGCCCGACCAACCGCTAGACTGCCTAGCGAAATAGCCTTCCTATCAGGCTGACACCCCGACACCGGAGTGCCATGCTCGCCATCCTGTTCGCCCACGCGGTCGCTGCTGCGTTGGCGCCGCTGCTGGTGCGCACATGGGGCCGGTTGGCGTTCTACCCGCTCGCCCTGGTGCCGCTCGGGTCGCTGGGGTGGGTGGTGCTGCACTGGCCAAGCCGCGCAGACCACCGCGTCGACATCAGGTGGGTGCCCGAGCTGTCGATGGACATCGCCCTGCGGTTCGACCCGCTGGCCGCGATCATGAGCGTGTTGGTGCTGGGCATCGGCGCGCTGGTGCTGTTCTATTGCGCCGACTACTTCCACCACCGCGACGGTCACACCGAAAATCGGCTGCCCAGCTTCGCCGCCGAACTGGTGGCGTTCTCCGGCGCCATGTTCGGGCTGGTGGTCGCCGACAACATGCTGGTGCTCTACGTGTTCTGGGAGCTGACCACGGTGTTGTCGTTCCTGCTGATCGGCCACTACGCCGAGCGGCTGGTCAGCCGGCGCGCCGCCGTCCAGGCGTTGCTGGTGACCACCGCCGGTGGGCTGGCGATGCTGGCCGGGATCGTCATCCTGGGCCACGCCGCCGGCAGCTATGAGCTCTCCGACATCCTGGCCGCTCCCCCGACGGGCACCGCGGTCGCCGTCGCGGTGCTGCTGATGCTGGTCGGCGGGCTGAGCAAATCGGCGATCGTGCCGCTGCACTTCTGGTTGCCGGGCGCAATGGGCGCGCCGACGCCGGTTAGTGCCTATTTGCACGCCGCCGCGATGGTCAAAGCCGGTGTCTACCTGATCGCGCGGATGGCCCCCGGATTCGCCGACTCGCCGGGCTGGCGCCCCACCGTCGTGATCCTCGGCGTGACCACCATGCTGCTGGCCGGCTGGCGCGCGGTCCGCGAATACGACCTCAAGCTGATCCTGGCGTTCGGCACGGTCAGCCAGCTCGGGCTGATCACTGTGCTGGTCGGCAGCGGCGGCCGCGACCTGATGCTGGCCGGGCTGGCGGTGCTGTGTGCGCACGCGATGTTCAAGGCCGCGCTGTTCATGGTCGTCGGCATCGTCGACCACGCCACCGGGACCCGGGATGTGCGCCGGCTGGCCTGGCTGGGACAGCGCTGCCCGTCGCTGCTGGTGATCGCTGCCACGGCGACCGCCAGCATGGCCGCGCTGCCGCCGTTTCTGGGTTTCGTCGCCAAGGAGGCCGCGTTTGCGACGCTTGCACACGCGCCGTACGTGCTGGGCGTGATAGCCGCCGGCTCGGTGTTCACGATGATCTACAGCGTCCGGTTTCTGTGGGGCGCGTTCGCCCGCAAAGGCCGTCGCGAACCGAGCGCCCCGGTCGCAGGCATGCACCCGCCCACCGCGACGTTCCTGACCGCGCCGGCGATCCTGGCCGCCGCCGGTCTGGTGCTGGGCGTCGAACCGGCACCACTGGGCCGGCTGCTGGATGGCTACGCAGGCAGCGCGAATAGCCTGACGCTGTGGCACGGCGTCGGCCTGCCGCTGGCGTTGTCGGCGGGCGTCACGACGCTGGGTGCCGCGGCTTTCTTCGGCCGGGCCCGGCTGCGTCGTGCCCGGGTTGGCTGGATCCCGCTGGGCAACGCCGATCGCACCTACGACGCCGTGGTCCGCGGCCTCGACCTGATATCGGTGCGGTTGACCGGCGAAACGCAGCGCGGCTCGATCCCCGCCACCCAGTCGGTGGTCCTGTCGACGCTGGCGTTGGTGCCGACGGCGGCGCTGCTGCTCGGCGCCCGGGATCGGCCGCGGTTGGCGCTGTGGGGTTCGCCGTTGCAGCCCACGCTGGCAACGCTGCTGGTGGCAGCCGCGCTGGGCGCGACCATGACCCGCAACCGGCTGGCCGCCGTGCTGATGGTCGGGGTCACCGGCTACGCCTGCGGGGCCATCTTCGCCTTCCACGGCGCGCCCGATCTGGCGCTGACCCAGTTCCTGGTGGAGACGGTGACGCTGGTGATCTTCGTGCTGGTGCTGCGCACACTGCCGGCCGAAATCGATCCGGCCGACATCAGGCGCCACCGGCTGCCCCGCGCGGCGCTGGCGCTGGCCGTCGGCGCCACCGTCACCGTGCTGGCGATGTTCGCCATAGCGGCCCGCCACGGCACCGCGATCGCGAGCCTGCTGCCCGACGCCGCCTACCTGCGCGGTCACGGCGCCAACACCGTCAACGTCCTGCTGGTCGACATCCGGGCGTGGGACACCCTCGGCGAGATCTCGGTGTTGCTGGTCGCCGCGACGGGCGTGGCGTCGCTGGTATTTCGGCACCGACGGTTCGGGTCTGCGCCGCGGATGCCGCGGGCCGGGCAGCCGGATATCGGGAACATTCCGATCACGCCCTACAGCCCGGCGATCGGCGACACCACCTGGCTGCGCGGCAGCGAATACCGTGATCCCCGCCACCGCTCGCTGGTGCTGGAGGTGACCACCCGCATCATCTTCCCGCTGATCATGGTGGTGTCGGTGTACTTCTTCTTCACCGGCCACAACACTCCCGGCGGCGGTTTCGCCGGCGGGCTGACCGCCGGGCTGGCGCTGGTGCTGCGCTATTTGGCCGGCGGCCCTTATGAACTCGGCGAGACGCTGCCGCTGGACGCCGGCAAGATCCTGGGCGTCGGGCTGGGCCTGGCCGCGGGCACCGCGGCGGCGTCGCTGTTGCGCGGGGCGCCGGCGCTGTCGTCGGCGGTGCTGGCTGTCGACCTGCCGGTGCTGGGCCACGTCACGTTCGTCACCGCGTTGTTCTTCGATCTGGGCGTCTATCTGATCGTGGTCGGCCTGGTGCTCGACGTGCTGCGCAGCCTCGGTGTGCGAGTCGGCGAGGACCAGGCCGCGGCTCGCGAGGCGGCCCTCACATGACCGTCTACCTGATTCCGCTGCTCGCGATCGGCGCGCTGGTCAGCTGCGGGGTGTATCTGCTGCTCGAACGCACGCTGACCCGAATGTTGTTGGGGCTGCTGCTGATTGGCAATGCGGTCAATCTGCTGATCATCGCCGTCAGCGGTGCGCCGGGCAATCCGCCGGTGCACGGCCGCGGCAGTCCCGGCAAACCCACCGCCGACCCGCTGGCGCAGGCCATGGTGCTGACCGCGATCGTGATCACGATGGGCGTAGCGGCGTTCGTGCTGGCGCTGGCCTACCGCTCGTACCGGCTGACTGCCGCCGAAGCCGTCGGCAAAGACCCCGAGGACACCCGCGTCGCGCAGCTCTCGCCGGAGGAAGCCGCCGACGTCGACGCCGACCCGGAGGAGCCGTACCCAGACACCGACGAACCGGACGAACTCGACGCGCTGCCCGGCCATCGGGGGTCGCGATGACCCTTGCCGCAACGCTGATCCCGCTGCCCGTGCTGGTGCCCATGCTCGGCGCCGCGGCGACCCTGGTCGCCGGCCGACGCCCACGGCTGCAGCGCCTGATCACGTGGGCCGCGCTGGCGACGATCGTCCTGGTCGGCATCGCGTTGCTGTTCTTGACCGATCGCAACGGCACGCTGGCCCTACACGTCGGCGGCTGGGGCCCAACACCTTTGGGTCCGCTGGGCGTCACGCTGGTGGTCGATCGACTCTCGGCGTTGATGCTGGTGGTGTCGTCGGTCGTGTTGCTGACCGTGGTGGCCTACGCGATCGGTCAGGGTATCCGCGACGGCGACGACCGCCAGCCGGTGTCGATCTTCTTGCCCACCTATCTCGCGCTGGCCGCCGGCGTGTGCATGGCGTTTCTGGCCGGCGATTTGTTCAACCTGTTCGTCGGGTTCGAGGTGCTGCTCTCGGCGAGTTTCGTGTTGTTGACGATCGGCGGCAGCGCCGCGCGGGTGCGCGCCGGCATCGGCTACGTGATGGTGTCGCTGCTGTCGTCGCTGATCTTTTTGTTCGGCATCGCGTTGATCTACGCCGCGACCGGCACCTTGAACATGGCCGAGCTCGCAATCCGCGTCGGCACCGTCAGCCCCGGCATCCGCAGCGCGATGTTCGCGGTGCTGCTGGTCGCCTTCGGCATCAAGGCCGCGGTGTTCCCGCTGTCGGCGTGGCTGCCCGACTCCTACCCCACCGCGCCCGCGCCGGTCACCGCAGTGTTCGCCGGCATCCTGACCAAAGTCGGCATCTACGCGATCATCCGGGCGCATTCGCTGCTGTTCCCCGACGCCGGGCTGAATCATCTGCTGCTGGTGGCCGCGCTGCTGACCATGCTGATCGGCATCCTCGGCGCCATCGCGCAAAGCGACATCAAACGGCTGCTGTCCTTCACCCTGGTCAGCCATATCGGCTACATGGTGTTCGGGGTCGCGCTGTCCACGCAGGCCGGCATGTCCGGGGCCATCTACTACGTGGCGCATCACATCGTCGTGCAGACCACGCTGTTTTTGGCGGCGGGCCTGATCGAACGCCAGGGCGGGGCGTCTTCTCTGCAGCGGCTTGGCGGGCTGGCGGCAAACCCGTTGCTGGCCTTCGTGTTTCTGCTGCCCGCTTTGAATCTCGGTGGTATTCCGCCGTTTTCGGGGTTCATCGGCAAGGTGGCGCTGCTGCGGGCGGGCACGGCCGACGGGTCGGTGCTGGCTTGGCTGCTGGTCGCCGGCGGAGTGCTGACGAGCCTGCTGACGCTGTACGTGGTGGCGCGGGTGTGGTCCAAGGCGTTTTGGCGTCCCCGCGTCGACGCGCCCGACGGGGACCTGGTGGCGGCCCGCACGGCGGCGCTGCTGGAGGAAGTCGAGGACGTTGCGTTCGACGACCGCGACGACGTCGGCCACATGCCGATCGGAATGGTCGCGCCGACGCTGGCACTCATCGGCGTCGGGCTTTCGTTGACCGTGTTGGCCGGGCCGATCTTCGCCTACAGCGACCGGGCGGCTGCCGAGGTGCTCGACCGCGGCAATTACATCTCGGCGGTGCTGTCGCCGCCTGGCGACGATGCGGGCGGAAACGCCCGAGGAGGAGCCGGGCCATGAGACCGATGAGGGCCACGCTGCTGCGGATCGCCATCCTGGTCGCGCTGACCGGCGTGTGGGTGTTGTTGTGGGGCAACTATTCCGCGGCCAATGCGGTCAGCGGGCTGGCGGTCGCCCTCGCGATTACGCTGCTGCTGCCGATGCCGCCGGTGCCGGTCCAGGGCCGGGTGCATCCGCTGTCGGTGCTGCGGTTGGTCGTGCGGGTCGCGTGGTATCTGGTGGTGTCCAGCGTTCAGGTTTCCTGGCTGGCGATCAAACCGGGTCCGGCGCCGCCGTCCGGGGTGCTGCGGGCCGAGGTGTCGATCAAGTCCGACCTCGTGTTGGTCTTCGCGGTCAACATCTTGACGATGATCCCGGGCTCGATCGTGCTGGAGATCGACCAGCTGCGCCGGGTGTTGTATTGCCACGTGATCGACGTCGGCTCGGGCGTGGCCGTCGACCGGTTCTACCGCCAGGTCGCCGAGGTGGAGCGGCTGGTGGTGGCCGCCTATGAGCGCGACGAGGATTGGCAGCCTGCCGAGGAGGCCGCATGAGCGTCTGGTTGATCGCCGGGATTCTGCTGGGCGCCGCGGCGGCCATCACGATGTTCCGACTGCTGGCCGGGCCGAGCACATTGGATCGGCTGGTGGCGGTGGACACGCTGATCGCGGTGACCATGTGCGCGATAGGCACCTGGGCCGCAGCCAGTTTGGACAGCACAGTGACCTACAGTCTGGCGGCGCTGGCGCTGATCAGCTTCGTCGGCTCGGTCAGCGTGGCCCGCTTCCGAGTCCCCGACCGGGACCGCCGATGAGCCCCCTCGACGTCGTCTCCGGTGTGCTGGTGCTGGCCGGCTCAGTGCTGGCGCTGACCGCCGCCATCGGCGTGGTCCGCTTCGGCGACACGCTCTCGCGGATGCATTCCGCGACCAAGCCACAGGTGCTGGGTCTGCTGCTGGTGCTGGCTGGCGCCGCGATCCGGCTGCGTGGCAACTACGACGTCGGAATGCTGGTGCTGACCGGGGCGTTCACAGTGATCACCGCACCGGTGGTCGCACACCGGGTCGGGCAATTGGCGTACCGGGAACAGAACATTCGGGAATCCCTGACGGTTGACGAAATGGAAAGTGGCGATGGCGATCTTGTCCACCTGCCCGGCCAGCCGGCTCTGGGTCATCGACGGCCAGCGCGGCACCGCGAGGGCCAACTGGGCATCCACCCCGGCCAGCACCTCGCGATCGGTGATCAGATCGGTGCGATACACGATCGTCTGAAACACCCGAAAGTCGACGTCGCCGGCACCAAACACCGCACCGAGCTTCGGCAGGCGCTCGCGCATCGCCCGCGCGTAGCGCAACCGGCTGCCCGCCAGCCCCTGGCTGATCCGCAACGCCGCCGCCACCTCCGCGGCCACCGCCGCCTCGGTGTCGATCGCCCACTCCTCGGTGTCCGAACAGCGCGAGAGCCGATAGGCAAACAACTCCCCGATCGCGACCAGCTGCGCAGCCGCAGCCCGATTCTCCGCCCGTGCGCCCGCACAGATCCGATCCAGCAGCACCGCCGACTCGCGGGTGGGAGTCGGATAGTGCCGCTCGAACAGCTCATCAAAGCGGGCAACCACCGCCTCCCGCGCCACTTCATCGAACATACATTCGATTATGCCACAGCGCGCCGACAAGTAACTTCGGCTTACTCCGACAGCTGGAATTCGATTATCGCGGCGACCGACTCGACGGCCTCGCGAAGCGCCGCCAAACGATCTGCCGCCGACGGCGCGGACAACACTGCATAGCGGTCCGCCTGACCCATCGGTACCCGACTTGCCAACGCGTACAACCGCTCTCCCGCGTCATCGGGGCGCGGACCTAACAGCGTGTCGGGTCCCGGCAGCACCACACCACGGGCGCTGGCGATCCGCTCGAACAGCGCCAGCACCTGGTCCTCGACCTCGCGCAGTTGGTCGGCGCCCACCGGATCCCCGGGCTCGTCGGGCCAGAACCGTGCAAGGCCCCGCGGGTAGGGGTCGTCGGGCAGCCATTCGCTCACCCGGATCCGCCCGCGGGTACGGCAGCGTAGCGCATACCGGCCGGAGCCCACATCGATGCATTCGTTGATCGCCGCCACAGTCCCCACATCGCAACGCGCATCGCCGCCACCGACCTCGCGGCCGCGCGAGATCAGCACCACCCCGAACCACGGCTCGGTGCTGCGCATGCAGTCCTGCACCAGCGCGGTGTAGCGCGGCTCGAAGATGCGCAGTGGCAGGTCCTCGCCCGGCAGCAACGCCGACTCGAGCGGAAACATCGGCAGCTCAAATGTTTCCACGATCAGATGTCCAGTTCGCCAACAAGCGCGTCGACGACAGCGCGCAGATCGCCGTCGTGCTCCTCGGCCACCCGGCGCTGCCGTTGATACGACGCCCCGAGCCGCGGAATATCGGCCACGGCAGCCAGTTCGTCGGCGCAGTGCAGCGATTTGGCAACCGGCTCAAGGCGATTGAGCACGTCGGCCAGATGGTCGGTGACGAGGCGCTCGTTGCTGTCGGCGTCGAGGATGATCACCGCGTCCAGGCCATAGCGGGCAGCCCGCCACTTGTTCTCCTGGACATGCCACGGCGGCATGGTCGGCAGCGTCTCACCGGCTTCCAGCCGGCGATCCAGGTCGACCACCAGGCAGTGCGTCAACGCCACCAACGCGGAGAGCTCCCGCAGGTTCGACACCCCGTCGCAGATCCGCACCTCCAGTGTCCCGTTGTGTGGCGAAGGGCGGATGTCCCAACGGATTTCGTCGATATCGTCGATGATCCCGGTTTTCTTCTGGTCATGCACGAATTTCTCGAACTCGGCCCAGGTCTGAAACTGGAACGGCAGGCCGGCGGTTGGCAGCTGCTGGAACATCATCGCCCGGTTGCTCGGATATCCGGTATCCTCACCGCCCCACCACGGCGACGACGCCGAGAGCGCCAGCAGGTGCGGGTAGTAGTCGAGCAGCGACGACATGATCGGCATCACCTTGTGCGCCGAGGACAACCCGACGTGCACGTGCACACCCCAGATCAGCATCTGCCGTCCCCACCACTGGGTGCGCTTGATCAGCTCGGCGTAACGCGGTGCGTCGGTGAGCTTTTGGGCGGACCACCGCGCGAACGGATGGGCGCCCGCGCAGAACAGCTCCATGCCGCGGTCCCGGACGATGGGACGCGCGGTGCGCAGCGTCTCGCGAAGGTCTTCCATCGCTTCGGCGGTGCACTCGCAGACGCCGCTGACGATCTCGACGGTGTTGCGCAGCAATTCCTTGTGGACACGGGGGTTTTCGCCGATCTCTCCCATGACCTCGACGGCTTCGTTGCTCAGGTCACGGGTCTGCGCGTCGACTAGCGCGAATTCCCATTCCACTCCGATCGTCGGCCTTGGCGAGCCGGCGAAATCCACACGCTCGGTTACCCTGTTGCCCGACGGGCTAACCGGAACCAATGACACCGCACGCCACCCGCTTGCCGGCGTCGCCGGTGGCCATGGTGGTCTGGTCGGGTCCGGGCGCGCCGTTGACCTGGGTGTAGCGCTCCGGCGGGATGTTCGCGAAGTTGTCGGCACCCTCGTGGATGACGATCGCCGAGCCGTCGCCGGACACCAGATCCTCCTTGGTGAACGCGTCGGTGGTGGTCACCAGCAGCGCGGCGCCGTCCTTGCGGACCTGCAGCGAGGTCAGGTCACCACTTTCGGGATCTCCGGTATGCCCGGGAGCCTGGTAATGGCCGCCGGCAGAAAGGAAGTCGCCCGGAGGACCGCCGGTCGGGGCAACGGAGTTGGGCTCGCACTTGCCCACCGAGTGGATGTGCACGCCGTGGAACCCGGGGGACAGCTGGCCCAGGCCGGTGGTCTCGATCGTGACGGTCACAAAGCCGTTGTCGAATTCGAACTTCGCCGTGGCAACCTGCACGCCGGTGGGCGACATCAAATGCGTGGTCAGGCTCTCCGGCCGTCCCGGACCGCCCGTCGGCGGCGTGCTGGCCGGCGGCGGCGACCCGGTCCACACCGACGGCGTGGTCCCGGGCGACGTCGCCGGCGGCTGGTTGGGCGAACAAGCGCTCAGCAGCGCGACTGGGACGGCGAGCACTCCGAGGGCGGTTGCGGCGACGACTTTGCGGCTCACGGGCTTGACCATGGGTAGAGACTATCCCGCGACCACCACGATGACGCCGGGCGGCTGGTCGGCCACCTCGGGGACGCGGGGTTCAACCGGAGCATCCAGCAACTTGCCCACCGCGTCGGCGGTCTCCCGCTCCCCGGGGGCATTGCTGAAGTACACCGTGGTGGTCGAGACATCGGGCAACGACAGGTTGCCGACCTCGGCAACGTCGTAACCCTTGCCCTTGAGCTGGTCGGCGGTGCGCCCGGCGACGCCCTCCTGGCCGGAGATGTTGTACACCCGCACCTGGGACTTCGCCGCGGCCGACGTCGACTTCTTCGGCGGCATTGTGCTCGTCGTCACGGTCGACACCGAATCGTCGTCGGAGTGCCCACTCGATCCCATGGCCTGGAAACCCACCAGCAGGAAGATGACGCCGAGAAACAGCAGCACCATCACCATGGCCCGCAGGGGTAGGCCGGAAGAGTCCGGAACACGTTCGTTCATTTCAGCCCACTGTATCCAGGAGTGGGCCCAAACCCACAAAACCGGATAAAGGTCAGGTGACCTCGAAGCCGAGCCGCCGCGCGGCCCGCGCCTTCTGCCGGCTGGCGCGCAACCGTCGCAGCCGTTTCACCAGCATCGGATCGGCGGCCAGCGCCTCAGGCCGATCGACCAGCGCATTGAGCACCTGGTAATAGCGCGTCGCCGACATCGAGAACAACTCCTTGATGGCTTCTTCTTTGGCGCCGGCGTATTTCCACCATTGGCGCTCGAACGCCAGGATGTCGTGTTCGCGGCGGGTCAGCCCATCAACGATTTCAGAGTCGTCCCCCGATCGATTAGCCCGCGCCATAGCGCTGTCCATATCGCTCCTCTGAGCCTTCCCAAGACCCTTCGAATCTCGAATGCTGGCTGTTCCGGCGATTATTCAACCACGCCCGCAACAGCTGACCCGTAACCCTCGCCCGCGAGTCGCCCGCTTAAGCTTGCCGACCATGGCAGTCGTACCCATTCGGATCGTGGGAGATCCGGTCCTGCACACGCCCACCAAGCCGGTGCCGGTGGGCGCGGACGGTTCGCTGCCAACCGATCTGCCCGAGTTGATCACCACCCTCTACGACACCATGGACGCCGCCTACGGCGTCGGCTTGGCCGCCAACCAGATCGGCGTGAGCCTGCGGGTGTTCGTCTACGACTGCGCCGACGACCGCGGGAAAACCGCGCGGCGTCGCGGCGTCGTGATCAACCCGGTGCTGGAGACTTCCGAGGTCCCCGAGACCATGCCCGACCCGGATCACGACGACGAGGGCTGCCTGTCGGTGCCCGGCGAGTCGTTTCCGACCGGACGCGCAAAATGGGCGCGGGTCACCGGACTCGACGCCGACGGCAACGCGGTCACCGTCGAAGGCACCGGTCTGTTCGCCCGAATGCTGCAGCACGAAACCGGGCATCTGGACGGCTTTCTGTATCTGGACCGGCTGATCGGCCGGCACGCACGCGCCGCAAAGCGCGCCGTCAAGTCGCACGGCTGGGGCGTTCCTGGATTGTCCTGGACACCCGGCGAGGGGCCGGACCCGTTCGGGCACTGATGGTTTCGTGGCCCGATCTCGGGACCCGGGTGACGGTTCGCTACCGCAGGCCGGCCGGCAGTGTGCCGCCGCTGACCGACGCGGTGGGCCACCTGCTGGCCGTCGCCCCGCTGGTGCGGGTTCGCACGAAAAGCGGTCAGGTGGTGGAGTTTTCGCCCGACGACGCGGTGGCGGTGCGGGCGCTGACCGACGCGCCGGTGCGTACCTCCCAGATCCGCGCCTTAGAGCATGCGGCCGCGCTGGCCTGGCCGGGCCTCGAGCAGCAGTGGTTGGGCGGCTGGCTGCTGCGAGCGGGACATGGCGCTAGCGTCGAAGTGAATTCAGCTGTGCCGCTGGATGTTTCAGCGACAACCGGAGCCGTCCCATCGATCGTCGATTGGTACACGCAGCGCAACCTGACGCCACTGCTCGCTGTACCCGACCGACTGCTGCGGCTGCCCGATGCCGGTGAGCACGCTCACCGGGTGCTGGTGCGTGACGTGAGCACCACCGACCCCGACCCGGCCGTCAGGCTGACCACCCGCCCCGACGACGACTGGCTGCGCTGTTACCGCGGAGCGGAGCCCGTCGACGTGCTGACCGCCGTGCTCGACGGCGAGCTGGCATTCGGACTCCACGACCGGGCGGCGGCGCGGGCGGCGGTGACCGACGCCCCGGACGGCACCCGCTGGGTCGGCCTGTCGGCGATATCCGACGACCGCTTGTGCGAGGCGCTGCTGGCATGGGGCGCATCCCGCGGTGCAACCCGCGGTTATGTGCGGGTGCTCGACGACGAGCACGCGGCCGGAAGCCTGCTCGAATCGCTGGGTTTCACAGCGCACCACCGGGGCCGCTACCTCGACGTGCATACGCTTTAAGCATGCGGCTCGCCACCTGGAACGTGAACTCGATCCGCACGCGCCTCGACCGCGTGCTCGATTGGCTGCACCGCGCCGAGGTCGACGTGCTAGCGATGCAGGAAACCAAATGCGCCGACGACCAATTTCCGACACTGCCGTTCTTCGAACTCGGCTACGAGGTGGCCCACTGCGGGTTCAACCAATGGAACGGCGTGGCGATCGCATCGCGGGTCGGGCTCGACGACATCGAGGTCGGCTTCGACGGCCAACCGAGCTGGAGCAGCACGCCGGATATCGCGGCCGCTGCGGAAGCACGCGCTTTGGCCGCAACCTGCGGCGGGATCCGGGTGTGGAGTCTTTATGTGCCCAACGGACGCGCGCTGGGCGATCCGCATTACACCTACAAGCTGAATTGGCTTGCCGCGCTGCGTGATACGGCCGCAGGCTGGCTTCGCGACGACCCGTCGGCGCAGATCGCGCTGGTCGGCGACTGGAACATCGCCCCGACCGACGACGACGTCTGGAGCGTCGACTACTACCGCGGCTGCACGCACGTCTCCGAGCCGGAACGCAAAGCGTTCAACGCGATCGTCGACGCTCAATTCGCCGACGTGGTGCGGCCTTTCACGCCCGGACCCGGCGTGTACACCTACTGGGACTACACCCAGCTGGCCTTCCCCAAAGGACGCGGGATGCGCATCGATTTCATCCTCGCCTCACCCGCGCTGGCCGCCCGCGTCGCCGGCGCGCAGATCGTGCGCGATGAGCGCAAAGGCAAAGCGCCCAGCGATCACGCCCCCGTTTTGGTGGATTTGCGCCGGGATTGAGTTATGGCCGGCACCTGTCGGACGGCTGTGCGTTCTCTGTACGTTTGCCCTGCACCGGTCATAGCATTTATGAAGCTGAACAGAATCTCATTGATTCGGTGAACTCCAGCGGTCTGCGGGTATACAACCGTCGTCGAATCGGGGTTCGACAACTCAAGCGGTCAGGGAGTCATCATGGGTGTCATTGACGGCGCGGTGCGCAAAGCGAGTCGAACGGTGGGTCGCGCCGCCGCGGCCACCACTGCCGCCGCGGGCGCGGTGGGCGGCGCCGCGGTCAATGGCACGGTCGGAGCCGTGACCGGTGCGGCGGCCGGCGTGCAAAAGGGAATCAGCTCCGGCAGCCATTCGGTACCGGCGGCGGCGCTGGCATTGGGTGCGCTGGGCGTTGCCGGGCTGGTCGAGTGGCCGGTGCTGTTGGCCGTCGGCGGCGGCGCATTGGTGTTGCGGCAGCTGAACCGCCCGCGCGACACCGCCACGCCGGCGAAGACCACTGCCGGCGCCGCGCCGGCCAAGAAGTCCGCCCCCGCGAAGAAGTCGACCGGTTCGACAACCCAGGCCAAAAAAACACCAGCACGGCGCTCGCGCGGCACCCAATCGCGTGCCCGCCGTTAGTTCACCGGATTGAGTACCGTCGAATCCGTGCGAAGATCCATGCCTCTGCGCGCGGTCGCCATGGGCTTTCAAACCCTGAGCACGACAGCCTCCGTCGGCGCCAGCATGGTCGCCATCCCGGTGCGCGAAGCCGTCAGAGCGGTGTCGGGCGAGCTGCCCGGCCCGCCACTGAACCGGCATTGCTGGCGCGGACACAACCGCGCCTGGATCGAGGTGCGCGGCCTGGACCGCCCCGACGGCGACGCGCTGGGACTCGCAGTGCTCGACGCGATCACCGCCCGCCCTGGGGTCGTCGCGGCAAAGCTGAACCGTCCGCTGTCGCGGGTGGTCGTCGAGCTCGACGGCGACCACGTGTCACTGCGTGAGCTGTGTCGGGCGGTCGACGACGCCGAAACCGGCCGCGCGGACGGCGAACGCCCCCAACCGTTGCCCGGCGACGGCCTGCTGATGGCCACCAAGGCGGTCGCGGTCGGCGCCACCGCCGCCGGAATGGGCGCGGCGCTGGCCGGCCGGGTGCTGCGCTGGCCGCGCCTGCCGGACACCGTCGAGGCGGCGGTAGTGGCCGTGGACTACCAACCGCGGCTGCGCCGTCTGCTCGAGGACCGGATCGGCCACCCGGCCACCGACACTGCCCTGACGCTGGCGATGACGGCCGCGCACATCATCTCGCTCGCACCGGCGTCGCTGGCGGTCGACCTGATGATGGAAACAATCAAGGCCGTCGAGTGCCGCGCCGAGGCGCAGGCCTGGCGCCGCCACGAGCCGAGGCTGGCGGCCCACGCCGATCACCTCGACCTTCACCCGCCGTCGCGGCCGGTGCCGGCGCCACCGGGGCCCGCCGAGCGCCACGCCCAGCGCGCCGCGTACGCGCAAGCCGTCGGGGCAGGCGTCGTCGGCGCCGCCGCCCGCAGCGTCAACATGGCCGGCACGGCGGCGTTGGTGGCCGCGCCGAAGGCGCTGCGTACCACCCGCGAGTCGTTCGCCGCAGCGCTCGGCCAGGGGTTGTCCGACCATCACGGGGTGCTGCCGTTGCGTCCGCACAGCCTGCGCCGGCTCGACCAGGTCGACGCGCTTCTCGTCGACCCCCGGGTGTTGTGCACCGACAAATTGCGGGTGGTGCGCGTCCGCGGTGCCCGCGACGACGAACTGGCGCAGGCGTGGGAGCGCGCCCAGGCGCTGCTCGACGACGCCGATGTGGGCTGGCACCGGGTTCCCGGCGGGCGGGGACGCAGAGTCGAAGCGCTGATCTGTCCCACCCACGACCCGCTGGCCCCGGCGGTGATGGCCGAGGCCCGCCGCTGCGGTGTGGACCTGATCTCCGTCGACACTGACGCGCTCGGCGAACTGCGGCCCGCGTTCGACGACGTGCGGCCGCTGGATGTCGGATCGGTCGACGACGCGCTCACCGACGCCCTGGCGCAGCTGCAGCAAGACGGTCACACCGTGGCGGTGCTGTCGTCGGCCGCGGCGCAGGCGTTGTCGTCGGCCGACGTGGCGCTCGGCCTCATCCCTAGCGACGAGGGCGAGCCGCCGCCCTGGTATGCCGATCTGCTGCTACCCGATTTGGCGGGCGTCTGGCGGGTACTGCACGCGCTGCCGGCCGCGAAGGCCGCCACCCGGCGCGGCATCGAAATATCCACCGGCGCTTCGGCTTTGGGCGCGCTGCTGATGCTTCCCGGCGTCCGCGGCCGCGGCCCCGGCCCGGTGACCACCGGCGCGGCCGCCGGCCTGCTGTCGGGCTACTGGCTGGCCCGCGGGGTGATCGGTGCGCCGACACCGCGCCCGGCTCCGGTCCAAGAGTGGCACGCGATGACCGTCGAGCAGGTCCGCCGGGAGCTGCCGCCGCCCGCCGCGCCCGACGTCGCCAAGCCCAGCCGCGCGGTCGCCACGGCTCAACGCGGCGCCGAGATCACCGCACGGCCCGGCCGCGCGGTCTGGAATTTCGCCAAGGCCGTGCGCGCAGAGCTGTCCGACCCGCTGACCCCGGTGCTGGCGCTCGGCTCGGCGGCGAGCGCGGTGCTGGGTTCACCGGTCGACGCGGTGCTGGTCGGCTCGGTGCTCACCGGCAACGCCGTGCTGGCCGCCAGCCAGCGGCTGCGCGCCGAGAGCCGGCTGAACCAGTTGCTGGCCTTGCAGATTCCGCCGGCCCGCAAAGTCACCGCCGACGGCTACGTCGACGTCAAAGCGGCGCAACTGCGGCCCGGCGACGTGATCGAGGTGCGCACCCACGAGGTAGTGCCCGCCGACGCTCGCTTGATCGAGGAAGAAGACCTCGAGGTCGACGAGTCCACGCTCACCGGTGAGTCTCTGCCCGTCGAAAAGCAAACCGAGCCGACCCCGGGCGTGGAGCTTGCCGACCGTCGCTGCATGGTGTTCGCCGGGACCACCGTCGTGGCCGGCACCGCGCGGGCGCTGGTCACCGCCGTCGGCGCCGACACCCAGGCCCGGCGTGCCGCCGAACTCGCGTCCGGTGAGCTGCCCGACGTCGGGCTGCAACACCAGCTCAGCCAGCTCACCAACCGCGCCTTCCCGGTCAGCATGGCCGGCGGCGTACTGGTCAGCGCGCTGGGGTTGTTGCGCCGCAAGGGTTTACGCCAGGCGGTGGCCAGCGGCATCGCCGTCACCGTGGCCGCCGTGCCCGAAGGGATGCCGCTGGTGGCCACCCTCGCCCAGGCGGCGTCGGCCCGGCGGCTGACCAATTACGGTGCGCTGGTACGCATTCCGCGGTCGGTGGAGGCGCTCGGCCGCGTCGACGTGGTGTGCTTCGACAAGACCGGCACGCTGTCCGAGAACCGGCTGCGGGTGTCGCAGGTGCATCCTGTGGCGGGCCGCTCGCGCGAGGAGGTGCTGCACTGTGCCGCGCACGCCGCGCCGACCGCCAACGGCAACCCGCACGTGCACGCCACCGACCGGGCCATCATCGAGGCGGCGCAGTCGGTGAACGGCGCCGTTGATGGGTACAAGCCCACCGACGAGCCCGACGCTCATCTGCCGTTCCGGTCGGGCAGGTCGTTCTCGGCCTCGGTGTCCGGCGACCAGCTCACCGTCAAGGGCGCGCCGGAAGTCGTGTTGCGCGCCTGCCGAAATGGCGCCGCCGACTCCGAGCGCACGGTGCGTCGCCTGGCGGGCGAAGGGCTGCGGGTGATCGCCGTGGCACGCCGGCAGCTGACCCCCGAGCAGGCTCAGGCGGTCCAGGACGACGAGGACGCCATCGACGACTTGTGCCGCGACGGCTTGTCACTGACCGGGTTCCTCGGCCTGTCCGACACTCCGCGGGCCCAGTCGACCGGTCTGCTGGCCGACCTGGCCGAACGCAACATGGCCATCCGGCTGATCACCGGCGACCACCCGATCACCGCCACCGCGATCGCCGCGGAGCTGGGCATGCCGGTGACACCCGAGCAGGTGATCACCGGCGCAGAGTGGGACGAGTTGTCCCGCAAGGACCAGGAACGCGCCGTCGCCGAGCGGGTGATCTTCGCCCGGATGTCGCCGGAGAACAAGGTGCAGATCGTCCAGACGCTGGAACGCACCGGCAAGGTGTGCGCGATGGTCGGCGACGGCTCCAACGACGCCGCCGCGATCCGGGCCGCGACCGTCGGCATCGCCGTCGTCGCCCGCGGCAGCGACCCGGCCAGCGTGGCGGCCGACGTGGTGCTCGTCGACGGCCGGATCGAGGCGCTGCTACATGCGATCGACGAAGGCCGCGAGCTGTGGCGGCGGGTGCAGGCGGCGGTGTCGGTGCTGCTCGGCGGCAACGCGGGCGAGGTGGGGTTCGCGATCATCGGCAGCGCGCTGACCGGCAGTTCGCCGCTGAACACCCGCCAGCTGCTGCTGGTGAACATGCTCACCGACGCGCTGCCGGCAGCGGCGCTGGCCGTCAGCCAGACGAGCGGCTCGGGCAACCGCGACGGACGCGGACCCGATCAGCACGCGCTGTGGCGTGCGGTCGCGATCCGCGGGACGACGACGGCGGCGGCCGCGACCGCGGCCTGGGCGATGGCCGGGGTCACCGGGCGGCCGCGGCGCGCCTCGACGGTGGCCCTGGTCGCGCTGGTGTCCGCCCAGCTGGGGCAGACGCTGCTCGATTCGCACGCCCCGCTGGTGGTGCTCACCGCCGGGGGCTCGCTGGTCGCCATGGGGACGCTGATCAGCATCCCCGGCGTCAGCCAGCTGCTCGGCTGTACACCGCTCGGGCCGATCGGCTGGGCGCAGGGGCTGGGATCAGCCGCGGTGGCAACCGGCGCGGTGGCCGTCGCGAACCGTCTGCTGTCGGGTCAGCGCAGCGACTCTGACCAGCCGGAACAACCTCCAGAACACCGGCCCGCCACAGCGCCGCGTACAACTCGATCACCGGAACGGTCAACACAACAGCGAACGCGCAAGCTAGTGGATCGGCCAGAGCATCGGTCGTCGACATACGTCCGACAGTGATGGCAGCACCCGGCCCGACGGCAAACCCAACGTGTCAGAAAGGCAAATGATGGTGGAAAAGAAGACGCGCCGCGGCACCTCCCAGCGCGAAGCCGTCGACCACATCCGCGAGGGCGAGACCTTCTTCGTGAACCTGCCGGTCGTGGGACGGGTCGAAGTTCCGCGGCCCGAGCAGCTGGCCTACTACGGCGGTTTGGCCGCCCTGGCCGCGTTCGAGCTGATCGACTGGCCGGTCGCGCTGGTGATCGCCGCGGGCCACATCCTGGCCAGCAACCACCACAACAAACTGCTCGAGGAGCTCGGTCAGGCCATGGAAGAGGTCTGACCCGCCGCGTGATCGAACCGCAGGCTGATCCGGGTCCCCGCAGCGGTGCGCTCGGTCTGGACGTGGTCAGCGAGCCCGTTGATCAGCGTGAGCCCGCGTCCGCGCTGCTGGCTGCGCAGGCTGGCCGACGAATCCCCTGACCACCGGCCGGCATCGCTGACGGTCACGGCCACACTGCCGCCGCACACGAACCCCTCGATGGAAACCGTGCCGGCGTGATCGGCGCGGCTGCCGTGTTCGATCGCGTTGGTGACCGCCTCGCCGGTGGCCAGCAGGATGTCGGCCTCGCGTGGCGGGTCGGCTACGACGGCGGACAGCCACCGGCGCAGCCGGTGCCGCGCATCCGCGATGTGGCTCACCTCGGCGGGTATCACGGTGGCGAAGCTGCGCGCGGCGGCGTGGCTGGGCCGCAGCGCCAGCACGGCCACGTCGTCGGTGTAGCCGCCCGGCGGGCGCATCCGGTCGACCAGCACCGCACAGATGTCTGAAACCGGCAGATCGGTACAGTCCGCGGCTGCGGCCCGTAACCGCGCGAATCCGTGGTCGAGGGCCTCGCCGGGTCGCTCGATCAGCCCGTCGGTGTAGAACAGGACCAGACTTCCGGGCGGCAACTCGGTTCCCGCGGCGTCGCGGGCGGACTGGCGTTCCCATACCCCCACCGGCGGCCGGCGGCCGGACTGCAGGAAGACCGGCTCCTTACCGGGCGCGAGCAGCAACGGGTAGGGATGGCCGGCGCAGGTGTAGCTGATGCCGGCCCCATCGTTGCCGACGTCGATGACTGCGTAGGTCAGCGTCGCGCAGCGCGCGCCCTGAACCGTCATCGCGTAGCGGTCCATCGCGGTGAGCACTGCGGCGGGGTCGGCGTCGGTGAGGGCGGTGGCGGCCACCGCGGCGCGCAGCCGGCTCATCACGATCGCGGCGGGAAGCCCGTGTCCGACGACGTCGCCGACCGAGACCGCGAGCCGCCCGTGGCGATCGAGCGGGGTGACCAGATACCAGTCGCCGCCGACGCGCAGCGCCTCGCCGGCGGGCTGGTACGTGGCGGCGACGACGGCGGCGGTGCTCCCGCGGTCCAGGTCGAGCAGATGCTCCTGGAAGTCGGCGGCGATCTGGTGCTCGCGCTGCAAGTCGCGGATCCGGTCGACGGCCGACTGGGTGATCTCCGCCATGCGGGCAGACAACCCGAGCTCGGCGTCGCTGAACGTACGGGGTTCGGGCCACAGCAGCATCAGAGCGCCGATCACCCGCCCGGCCCCGCCGCGCAGCGGATGGATGACGAGGGCACGAACGACGTCGGCGCCGTCCTGCACGGCGTGCTGATAGCGCGGCGGCAGGCTGAAAGTGTCGGAGATGACCACCCGCTCACCGGTTTTGATGGCGTCCCCCAGCACCAACGGCGCGTGCAGCCCGACCACATGGTAGCGGTCCCGCAGCTCGGTGGGCACCGCGCCGGCGTAGTCGATGTGGATGTTGTCCTCGTCGTCGAGCAGCCCTATCCCGACAGCGGTGGCGTCACCGGCCGACTGCAGCAGCGCGGGCAGGATGCCGGGGACCGACTCGATGGCCTGCAGCGCGATGTCGAGTTGTTCCGTTGCAGCAGAACGTCTTTCGCGGGCAGCGGCGGACAGCCGCGCGGCGAGCCGGTCGCTGAGCACCCGTTCGGTGGTTTCGAACGACGGGCAGAAGATCCCGTAGATGGAGCCGTCCTCGCCGATCAGCGGGCTGTAGGTGAACGTGAAATAGCGTTCCTGGCGCCGGCCGCCGGTCGCCATCGGCAGCATCAGATCATGCGACCAGGTGGCCTCGCCAGTGGCGATGACGCCGGCGAGCATCGGGCTGATCGGTTCCCAGATGTCCCACCACACGTCACGGCCGGGCCGGCCCAGCGCCGCGGGATGCTTGTCGCCCAGGATCTGGATGTAGGCGTCGTTGTAGACCAGGAACAGATCCTCGGCGCCCAACCACAGCACGATCGGAAACCTTGAGGTCAATACCAGCGCCACCGCCGAGCGCACTTCGGCGGGCCAATCCTGAGCAGACCCCAAAGGATGTGCGGCCCAGTCGAATTCGGCGAACAGCTGACCCAGTTCGCCGCCGAGTTCGACCGCAGCGGCGAGATCAGCCGGTAGGTGCTCGCTCACGTCTGTTGAGGATGGCGATCCTGCAGCGCATCGGTCAGCGTCGGGAAGATCTGCAGGACGCTGTCCAGGTTGGTTACTTCGATCGGCCGGATCACCAGGTCGTTGTCGGCCACCAGCCGCACCGACGTTCCCGCTTCGGCTCCTTGCCGGTGGCAGTCGAGCACTGCATTGAGCCCGGCGCTGCCGAAGTAGGTCAGCGACTGCAGGTCGATGACGAGCAGCTTGGCGACATGTGTTTCGGCTTGGCGCAGCGCGGCGCCCAGATCCGAGATCAGCCCGCCGACGGTACTGGAGTCCACTTCGCCCTTGACGTGCACGACGACTGCTTCCGGCACCACTTCACAGTCGACCGCCAACAACTCCATCCATTCACCCGCTTCGATGTGTGCGGCCCGAAGACCGCTGATGCAAAGTCGACTGACAGACGAAATGCGGTGCCGACTCGCCGTCTATGCAGCCCAACGTCTACCGAGCCTAGCCCGGTCGCGAGGCTAAGTGGTCTGCGACATAATTACAGTGACGTAATTTAGATCCCACACTTTTGTACGATTACGTGTCATGGTTCCCTCAA
>NZ_LQOM01000004.1 GCF_002101595.1 Mycobacterium celatum | reverse complement strand
GAGAACGCTCAGCTGACGCCAGCCGCCTAAACGCCACACGCAAATACGTCACCGAAATTCCGACCCAGACCACTTAGACAGCCACCTTTAAGGAGATGTCACCATGAGCCACCGTCCCGTCCTGGAACCGACCGCTGGGCATCCGATCACGATCGAGCCGACTACAGGACGGGTCCGGGTTCGCGTCAAAGGGGAGGTCATGGCGGACACGCGCGCAGCGCTGGGCCTGCGTGAGGCGACTATACCTGTGGTGCAATACATTCCGTTCGACGACGTAGTGTCAGAGCGGCTGACGCCCAGCGACACCACCACCTACTGCCCATTCAAAGGGGAAGCCAGCTATTACAACGTGACCACCGCGGCCGGCGACACAGTCGAGGACGCGATCTGGACCTACCGGGAGCCGTACCCGGCGGTGGCGGCGATCGCCGGGCACGTAGCGTTCTACCCCGACAAGGCCGAGATCAGCATCGAGCCCGACTAGGGTTCGCCGACTATCCGAAAACCTGTGCCGCCAAACGGGTATCGCTGTATTCGCGCACCGAGGTGATCAGCCCGTCGCGGGTCTCGACGATGAACACGAACGGGCTCTCGTAGCGCACCCCGTCGGCGGTGACACCTTCGCCCTGCGCTTCGATCGCGACGCTTTCGCCGTCGTTGAGGCAGCGGATGAGGTCGAAGTTGAGGTGCAGGCTGCGCGTGCGCCGCTCGACCTCGCGCCGCAGCGCTGCCTTGTCGACCGATTTGCGGGTGACGATGCTCCAGTAGGTGAAGTCGTCGCTGAGCAAGGTGAAGCACTCGTCGACGTCCGCGCCCTCAGAAAGGCATTGCAAAAACATCCACGCCAGTTCGGCTTGCGGGTCGTCGAACGGGGTGGTCACAACCGCCATCCTGGCGCGGAAGACAGTAAGGGGTCAATTGTGCACGGCGGAACCTATGATCCTGGGGAAGTGAAGACCGCCCGCACCGTCACGTTCCCGGGCGTGGTCAGTCCCGGGATCACGCTGGCGCCGCTGCGCCGGGGCCCGGGCGACCCGTGCTTCCAGGTAGCCGACGACGGCGCGATCTGGCGGACCAGTCTGCTGCCCAGCGGGCCCGTCACGGCGCGGCTGACCCGCGCGGCGGCCAACGCGGTCGAGTGCACGGCATGGGGCAACGGCGCGCAAGAGTTCCTCGACGCGTTGCCGGCTTTCCTCGGCGCCGACGACGACACCTCGGATTTCGTGCCGAGCCATCCGACCGTCGCCGCTGCGCACCGGAAGGTGCCACATCTGCGGCTGGGCCGCACCGGTCGAGTGCTCGAGGCGCTCATTCCGGCCGTCCTCGAGCAGCGAGTACCCGGCAAGGACGCGTTCCGGTCCTGGCGGGTGTTGGTGACCAAGTTCGGGACGCCGGCGCCCGGGCCGGCGCCGGCACGCATGCGGGTGCCCCCGTCGGCCGACGCATGGCGCAGGATCCCGTCGTGGGAGTTTCACCGCGCCAACGTGGACCCCGGCCGCGCCCGCACCGTCGTCGGCTGCGCGCAGCGGGCGGGGTCGCTGGAACGGCTGGTGTCGCGGCCCGCCGTACAGGCCCGCGGAGCGCTGACGACACTGCCGGGAGTCGGCATATGGACGGCGGCCGAGACGACGCAGCGCGCGTTCGGCGACCCCGACGCACTCTCGGTGGGCGACTACCACATTCCCAAGATGATCGGCTGGACGCTGCTGGGCCATCCGATCGTCGACGACGTCATGGTCGAGTTGCTGGAACCCATGCGGCCGCACCGCCACCGGGTGGTCCGCCTGCTGGAGGCCAGCGGTCTGGCTTACGAACCGCGGCGCGGCGCGCGGTTGCCGGTGCAGAACATCCATTCGCTTTAGTGGTTACCGGGCGCGGTCATCGGGTACCCGGCAGCCCGGAAGCGACCGTGTGCGAACGACCTTAGGGAGCAATCGATGACGCAGTTCACTGTCCCCGGGATGACCGACAAGCAGGGCGCCCGGGTCGCTGAGTTGCTGCAGAAGCAGCTGAGCACCTACAACGATCTGCATCTGACGCTGAAGCACATTCACTGGAACGTGGTCGGACCCAACTTCATTGGCGTACACGAAATGATCGATCCGCAAGTGGAATTGGTGCGCGGCTACGCCGACGAGGTCGCCGAGCGCATCGCGACTTTGGGCGCGTCACCGCAGGGCACCCCGGGGGCGATCATTCGGAACCGCAGCTGGGACGACTACTCGGTCGGCCGTGACACGGTGCAGGCGCATCTGGCGGCGCTCGACATCGTCTACAACGGCGTCATCGAGGACATTCGCCAAGCCATCGACGAGACCGAGGAACTCGACCCGGTCACCCAGGACATCCTGATCGACCAGGCCGCCGAGCTCGAGAAGTTCCAGTGGTTTGTGCGGGCACACCTGGAAAACGCCGGCGGCAAGCTGGCCCACGAAGGGAAACCCACCGAACGCGGCGCCGCCAAGGCCGCGCGCGGCAAGGCATAGCGGCGCAGGGAATTAATCGGACTGCGGTCCGATTAAAGCGGGTATCGGCACCAGGAGGTAGCCATGCCCGCCATAACCGCAGACACCCTGACCCTTCCCCGCTACCAGGCCATCGAGGCTCACGACGTCACATTGCTGGCCTCCGACGACGGTGGAGCGCTGATCCGCATCATCGCCGGCGACATCGACGGCTACCATGGCCCCGGCGTCACCCACACGCCGATCACGTTGGCCCACACCACGATCGCGCCCGGTGCGCGGCTGAACATCCCATGGGACCGCGACTTCAACGCCCTGGTGTACGTCCTGTCCGGACGGGGGACCGTCGGCCCGGTTGCTCACCCGATCCAGCAAGGCCAGTTGGCGGTTCTCGGCCCCGGTGACCGCATCACGGTCGCCGCCGCACCGTCCCAGGATGCGCATCGGCCCTCGCTGGAGGTGCTGATTCTGGGCGGCCGGCCCATTCGCGAGCCGGTGTTTCATTACGGACCGTTCGTGATGAACACCAAGACCGAGGTGATCCAGGCACTCGAGTACTTTGGTGCCGGCAAGTTCGGCAGCATCCCGCCGAACGCGCTGATGCCGTACCATCCCCGCCGCTCGGCTAACTCGACCTGACCCGCGTGCACCTCGACAGCAGCCCCGATCCGGCAAACTTCGACGAACCCGGGAGCGCGGCCGTCGACGGGCCCGCTGACGCCAGCCCGGGGCAACGTCAACCGTCGCCGGGGCATGTGACTCCGTGGGCAACGAAACCCCTTGACGTCGTTAGACGCGCGTAGAGTGCCCGTCGGCAGGTCGGCCTTCCCGAGGTGTGTGAAGTGATCTGTGGCACAATCAGAGAGTGCCGCATCCCGCGAGCCGGGGACCCGGTCGCCCCCCCGCAGCGAAGGCGGCCGAGACCCGCAAGCGCATCGTGCTTGCGGCTCGCGAGGTGTTCAGCGAACGCGGATACGACGCTGCGACATTCCAGGAGATTGCCCTGCGCGCGGACCTGACGCGCCCGGCGATCAACCACTACTTTTCGCACAAGCGCATGTTGTACCGGGAAGTGCTGGAGCAGACCAACGAACTGGTCGTCAATGCCGCTATCGCACGTGCGCGGCGCGAGGCGACCCTCGTCCAGCGGATTTCGACGTTGCTGGCCGCGGCAGCAGAGGCTGACTCCGAAAACCGTTCCGCCGCAAGGTTTCTGGTTACCGCAGTGCTGGAATCGCAGCGGCATCCCGACCTTGGTGACGCCGAGACGGACTCGCTGCGACGCACGCGCGAATTCGTTGGCTGGGCTGTGAGGGACTCAATCGAGCAGGGCGAACTCGCAGCCGACACCGATGCCGGATCGCTGACGGAGGTGTTGGTGGCGGTCCTGTGCGGTGTCGGCTTCTACTCGGGTTTCGTGGAGAGCGCCCATGAAATGGCCGCGATCATCGACCAGGTCGAGCGATTGCTGGCCGCGGCACTTCGGCAGCCGTAGTGAGATAGCGCACAGCGGCATATAGCTTGACTAACTTATTAGGTAGCATGGTGCCGGCATGACTGATCTGGACGAAGTGCGCTCCGCGCGAACCGAGGGCGACAGCTGGGACATTGCGACCAGCGTCGGCTCCACCGCCGTCATGGTGGCTGCGGCCCGCGCCGTCGAAACGGCGTCCCCCGATCCACTGATTCGCGACGAGTTCGCGCGGGTGTTGGTGTCGGCGGCGGGCCCGGCGTGGGAGCGACTGGCCAGCCCCGACCTGGAGTGGATCGGCGACGACGAGCATGGCCGGCGCTCACACCGGGTGGCCTGCGACTACCAGGCCGTGCGCACCCACTTCTTCGACGAGTACTTCGACGCCGCCACGCAGACCGGCATCCGGCAGGCGGTGATCCTGGCCGCCGGACTCGACTCACGCGCATACCGGCTTCAGTGGCCGGCCGGAACCGCGGTGTACGAAATCGACCAGCCCAAAGTCTTGGAGTTCAAGACCAGCACCCTGGAAGCGGCGGGTGCCGTTCCCAAGGCGACGCGGCGGGCCGTCGCAATCGACCTGCGCGAGGACTGGCCGGCTGCGTTGGCAGCGGCCGGCTTTGACCGTTCCCAACCGACCGCGTGGCTGGCCGAGGGTTTGCTGCCCTATCTGCCGCCCGACGCTCAAGACCGGCTCTTCGAGATGGTCACCGCGCTCAGCGCACCCGGCAGTCAGATCGCCGTCGAGGTGTTCAGCCTCGACAGCGGCAACGAGCGGCGCCGGGCCGCTCGGCGTGCGCGGTGGCTGCGCATGCAGCGACTCGGCCTGGACATCAACGTCGAAACCCTCACCTACCGAGACCCTGACCGCGCCGACGCCGCCGCCTGGCTGACCGACCACGGCTGGCAGGTGCACGCGGTGGGCAATCGCGAGGAGATGGCCCGCTTGGGTCGACCGGTTCCCGGGGATCTGACCGAGGAGGCGGTCAGTAGCACGCTGCTGCGGGCACGCCTGGGAGGACGATGAGCGTCATGCGCACCCACGACGACACCTGGGACATTGCGACCAGCGTGGGGACCACGGCGGTGATGGTGGCCGCGGCCCGCGCCATCGAGACCGACAAGCCTGACCCGCTGATCCGCGACCCCTACGCCAAACTCTTGGTGAGCCGGGCGGGCACCGGTGTGTGGGAGACCATGCTCGACGAGTCGATGGTCGCCAAAGTGGAGTCGCTCGACCCCGAGACCGCGGCGATCTTCCAGCACATGCGCAGCTACCAGGCGGTGCGCACCCATTTTTTCGACGAGTACTTCGCCGCCGCGGTCGCCGCCGGTATCCGCCAGGTGGTGATTCTGGCGTCCGGGCTTGATTCGCGCGCCTACCGGCTGCAGTGGCCGCCCGGCACCGTCGTGTACGAGATCGACCAGCCCAAGGTGCTGGCCTACAAGTCCTCGACGCTGGCCGAACACGGTGTCACGCCGTCGGCCGACCGTCGGGAGGTGCCGATCGACCTGCGCCAGGACTGGCCGGCCGCGCTTCGCGGCGCGGGCTTCGACCCGGCGGCGCCGACGGCCTGGCTGGCCGAAGGCCTGCTGATGTACCTGCCCGCCGAGGCCCAGGATCGGCTGTTCGCACAGATCACCGAATTGAGCCCGGCCGGTAGCCGCATCGCGGTCGAAACCGCTGCCAGCCACGCCGACGAGCGGCGCCAGGAAATGCGCGAGCGGTTCCAGAAGGTCGCCGACCAACTTGGCCTCGAGCAGACCGTCGACGTGCAGGACCTGATCTACCACGACGAGAATCGCGCGGTGGTCGCTGATTGGCTTGCCGACCACGGCTGGAAGGTCACCGCGCAGAACTCGGGCGACGAAATGCGCCGGCTCGGCCGGTGGGTGGAAGGCGTGCCGATGGCCGACGACAAAGACGCGTTCGCCCAGTTCGTCACCGCCGAGCGCGCGTAGTAGCCACCTGTTGCCCAACTAGCTGGTTGGCTACGATTGGCCCTCATGGCCACCGAAGCCCCAGAAACCACTGTCACCTCGACCGATGTCGCGAAGACGGTCGCTCGCTTACGGCAAACGTTTGCCACCGGCAAGACTCGGCCGGTGGAGTGGCGCCGCGAGCAGCTTCGCAACCTCGAACGCATGATGGCCGAAAACGAGGCCAAGATCGCCGATGCCCTGAACGAAGACCTCTGCCGCAAACCGTTCGAGGCGTGGATGGCCGACGTGGCGACCACTGCCGGCGAGGCGCGCTATGCCGCCAAGCATGTCAAGAAGTGGATGCGTCGTAAGTACACCCGGCTCGAGCTTTCGCAGCTGCCCGGCCGCGGCTGGATCGAGTACGAGCCGTACGGCACGGTGCTGATCATCGGTGCCTGGAACTACCCCTTCTACCTGACACTGGGTCCGGGTGTGGGGGCGATCGCGGCGGGAAACACCTTGGTACTCAAGCCATCTGAGGTTGCGGCGGCGTCGGCGCACTTGATGGCCGAGCTGGTGCCGCAGTACCTGGACAACGACGCGATCGCCGTGGTCGAAGGCGACGCATCGGTCAGCCAGGAGTTGCTGGCGCAGGGCTTCGACCGCGTGTTGTTCACCGGCGGCACCGAGATCGGCCGCAAGGTCTACGAAGCCGCGGCACCGCACCTGACTCCGGTCACGCTGGAGCTCGGCGGCAAGAGCCCGGTGATCGTCGCCGCCGACGCCGACGTCGACGTCGCGGCCAAGCGGATCGCGTGGATCAAACTGATGAACGCCGGCCAGACGTGCGTCGCGCCCGACTACGTGCTGGCCGACGCCAAGATTCGCGACGAGCTCGTCAGCAAGATCGGCGAAGCCATCACGACGTTCGGATCCCAGGATCCGAACGGGATGCGGATCGTCAATCAACGCCAATTCGACCGGCTGACAAGCTATCTGGCAGACACGAAGGGGAAGATCGCTGTCGGCGGCAAGTCCGACCCCGCGGATCTACGTATCCAACCGACGGTGGTCGTCGATCCCGATCACGACGATGCGTTGATGAAGAACGAGATCTTCGGGCCGATCTTGCCGGTGATCACCGTCCAGTCCCTCGACGAGGCAATACAATTCGTGAACTCGCGGCCAAAGCCGTTGTCGGCGTACCTGTTCACCAAGACCCGGGCCGTCCGGGAACGGGTGATCAAAGAGGTGCCCGCCGGCGGGATGCTGGTCAACCATCTCGCGTTCCAGGTGACCACCGCCAAGCTGCCGTTCGGCGGGGTCGGGGCGTCGGGGATGGGCGCCTACCACGGCCGCTTCGGCTTCGAGGAGTTCAGCCACCGCAAGTCGGTGTTGACCAAGCCGACCCGACCCGATGTGTCGGCCATGATCTACCCGCCGTATACAGAGAAGGCGTGGAAGTTGGCGCGCCGGCTGTTCTGACCCGTCGCGTCCCCCCCCCCCCTTGTAGCCAGAAAGGACAGTTATGCCCGGAGTGCAGGATCGCGTCATCGTCGTCACCGGAGCCGGTGGGGGATTGGGGCGCGAATACGCGCTGACCCTGGCGCGTGAAGGCGCCAGTGTCGTCGTCAACGACCTCGGCGGAGCCCGCGACGGGACGGGCGCCGGTCATTCGATGGCCGACCAGGTGGTCGCCGAGATCAAGGACGCGGGCGGGCGCGCGGTCGCCAACTACGACAGCGTCGCCGAACAAGAGGGCGCAGAGAACATCATAAAGACGGCGCTCGACGAGTTCGGCAAGGTCGACGGCGTGGTCAGCAACGCCGGAATCCTGCGGGACGGCACTTTTCACAAGATGTCGTTCGAGAACTGGGACGCCGTGCTCAAAGTGCACCTCTACGGCGGCTACAACGTCATCCGCGCGGCGTGGCCGCACTTCCGCGAGCAGAGCTTCGGACGGGTGGTGGTCGCCACATCCACCAGCGGGCTGTTCGGCAACTTCGGCCAGGCCAACTACGGGGCGGCCAAGCTGGGCCTGGTCGGCTTGATCAACACGCTGGCCCAGGAGGGCGCGAAGTACAACATCCACGCCAACGCACTCGCGCCGATCGCCGCGACCCGGATGACCCAGGACATCTTGCCGCCCGAGGTGTTCGAGAAACTCACGCCCGAGTATGTGGCGCCGGTGGTGGCCTACCTGTGCACCGAGGAGTCGGACGACACCGGGTCGGTGTTCATCGTCGGCGGCGGCAAGGTGCAGCGGACCGCCCTGTTCTCCAACGACGGTGTCACGTTCCAGGATCCGCCGTCGGTCGACGAGGTCGCCGCGCAGTGGTCGAAGATCACCGACCTGTCCGGAGCTCAGCTGGCCAAGTTCTCACTCTGAGCCTTAGGCCGTGAAAGCCTGTGTGGTACAGGAGCTCTCGGGACCGTCGGGTTTGGTGTACACCGATGTCGACGACGTCGTCGGCAATGACCACACGGTGGTCATCGACGTACGTGCCGCCGGTGTGTGCTTTCCGGACCTGCTGCTGAGCAAGGGTGAGTACCAGCTGAAGCTGCCGCCGCCGTTCATCCCTGGGACGGAGACGGCGGGGGTGGTGGCTTGGGCGCCCGAAGAATCCGGTTTCGCCGTCGGTGACCGGGTGTCGGCGTTCGGGATTCTCGGCGGCTTCGCCGAACAGGTGGCGGTTCCGCTGGACAATGTGATGCCCAGCCCCGCCGAACTCGACGACGCCGAAGCCGTTGCGCTGCTGGTGAATTACAACACCATGTACTTCGCGCTGGCCCGCCGCGCGGCGATGCGGCCCGGCGACACGGTGCTGGTCCTGGGTTCGGCTGGGGGAGTCGGCAGCGCGGCGATCCAGGTCGCCCGGGCGATGGACGCCGGCAAGGTGATCGCCATGGTTCATCGAACGGACGCAATGGATTTCGTCGAATCGCTGGGCGCCGACGTAGTCCTGCCGCTGACTGACGGCTGGGCGCAGGCCGTGCGCGACGTGACGGACGGCCGCGGAGTCGACATCGTCGTCGACCCGGTGGGCGGGGCGGCGTTCGACGACGCCATCCGGGTGCTGGCCATCGACGGCAAGCTGCTGGTGATCGGGTTCGCCGCCGGCAGCATCCCCACCGTCAAGGTCAACCGGCTGCTGCTGCGCAACGTCAGCGTGGTGGGAGTCGCCTGGGGCGAGTACCTCAACAAGGTTCCGGGTTCGGCCAAGGTGTTCGCCTGGGGCTTGAACCAGTTGGTGGCCCGTGGCTTGAAACCGCCGCCGCCGCAACGGTATCCGCTGTCAGAAGGCCGCGCCGCGTTGCAGGCCCTGGCCGACGGCGGTGTGCTGGGCAAGGTCGTCCTCGAGCCGTAGTTGCGCGCCGAGTGTGCGGTTTCGTACGCGACACGCCGATGCAGGCGTATAGAACGGCACACTCGACGAAGGGCCCGAAAGCTCGTCAGGTCAATAGCGCTTCGCGGAGCCGGTCCACGTCGGACTCGGTGATGCCGGCGTCGCGCAGGTAGCCTTCCAGCGAGCCGAACGTTTCGTCGATCGTCTGCCGCGCGGCATCGAGGTACTCCTCGCGGACGCCCAGGACCTCGTCGGAAAGCCGTGCCTCGGTGAACGTCATCACCTCGGGCGTCAATTCGGTCTCCGAGCGCTGCTTGACCATCTCCAGGATCTGCGCCCGCAGCGCAGGGGCGGCGTCGTTGCTGCGCAAGTAATCCGCCAGCACGGCGTCGCGGTTGATGCCGATCGTTTCGAGCACCGTCGCGACCATAAACCCGGTGCGGTCCTTGCCCGCGAAGCAATGTGCCAGCACCGGGCGGCCGGCGGCCAGCAACATGATCACGCGACGCAGCGCGCGTTGGGCGCCGTTGTAGGTGGGGAACCGGCGATACTCGTCGACCATGTAGCGGGCGGCGGCGTCCGCGACCGACTCCTCGCTGGGCTTCTCGGTCATCATCCGTTGCCACGCATGTTCATGCGGCGCAGCGCCGTTGGTCTCCTCGGCGGCAAGGTCGGGGATCGGCAGCAGGTGAATGTCGATGCCGTCGGGAACCCGGCCCGGCCCGCGACGCTCGACTTCGCGGGGCGAGCGCAAGTCGGCGACATCGGTGATTCCCAGCCGGTGCAGCGCATCTCGGCCGTCGTCGTCGAGTTGGCTCAGCTCACCGGAGCGAAACAGCCGGCCGGGGCGAATCCCGGCCGACAGCGCTACATCCCGGAAGTTCAACGCGCCGGGCAGTTCCCGGATCTCGGAAAGCACCTTAGGTGACCGCCGCCGCGAAAGCGCTTTTCTCCCGGCCGATTTCGGCGCGAGCGATCGAACGAAGGTGTACTTCGTCGGGTCCGTCGAAGATCCGCATCGCGCGATGCCAGCCGTAGAGCCGGGCCAGCGGTGTGTCGTCGCTGACGCCGGCCGCGCCGTGCACCTGGATGGCGCGGTCGATGACCTCGCAGGCAACCTGAGGAGCCACCGCCTTGATCTGCGACACCAACAGGTGAGCGGCCTTGTTGCCGTGCTGATCGATGGTCCACGCCGCCTTTTCGCATAATAGCCTGGCTTGATCTATCTCGTTGCGGGACTTCGCGATTGACTGCTGCACCACACCCTGCTCGGCCAGGGGCCGGCCGAACGCCACCCGGTTGCGGGCCCGGTTGACCATCAGCGCCAGCGCGCGTTCGGCCGCACCCAGGGCGCGCATGCAGTGGTGGATGCGCCCCGGGCCGAGGCGGGCTTGCGCGATCGCGAAGCCGGCGCCTTCGTCGCCCAACAGATTGGTGGTCGGCACCCGGACGTTGTCGTAGATCACCTCGCAGTGCCCGTGCTGGTCCTGCCAGCCGAACACCGGCGTCGACCGGACGACCGTGACGCCGGGAGTGTCCATCGGCACCAGGACCATCGACTGCTGTTGATGGCTGGCTGCATCCGGATTGGTGCGGCCCATCACGATCAGGAGCTTGCAACGCGGGTCGGCCGCGCCCGAGGTCCACCATTTGCGGCCGTTGATGACGTAGTCGCTGCCGTCGCGGGTGATCGTGGTTTCGATGTTGCGGGCGTCGCTGCTGGCTACAGCGGGTTCGGTCATCGAGAACGCACTGCGGATCTGGCCGTCGAGCAACGGCTGCAGCCACTGCGTGCGCTGCTCCTCGGTGCCGAACATGTGCAGGATCTCCATGTTGCCGGTGTCGGGTGCGGCGCAGTTGAGCGCTTCCGGAGCGATCTCCACACTCCAGCCGGTCTGCTCGGCCAGCGGGGCGTATTCCAGGTTGGTCAGCCCCGACTCGGCGGGCAGGAACAGATTCCACAGCCCGCGCTCTTTGGCCTTGATCTTCAGTTCCTCGACGACCGGCGGCACGGTGTGGTCGCCCGGGCCGGCTTCGTGGCGGTAGCGGTCGTATTCGGCCTCGGCCGGAAAGACGTACTCGGTCATGAAGTCGGACAGCCGCTTGTGGTAGTCGTTGCCCTTGGCCGACATCGCGAAGTCCATGACGCTCACGATATGCCACCGCTGTCCCGGAGCAGGATGGCAGTCATGACCGAAACCCGACCGCCGCTCCCGCCGTTCACGCTCGAGACGGCAATGCAGAAGGTTCAGTCCGCCGAGGACGCCTGGAACACCCGCGACCCGGAGAAGATTGCGGCGGCCTACACGGTGGATTCGCACTGGCGCAACCGCGACCTGCACATCATCGGGCGAGACGAGATCGTCGCGTTTCTGACCCGTAAGTGGCAGCGCGAGCTGGACTACTGCCTGCGCAAGAGCCTGTGGGCGTTTTCCGGAAACCGGATCGCCGTGCGGTTCCAGTACGAATGCCACGACGACGCGGGTCAGTGGTATCGCAGCTATGGCAACGAACTATGGGAATTCACCGACACCGGCCTGATGTCGCGGCGGGAAGCCAGCATCAACGACGTCGCGATCTCCGAATCCGAGCGCCGCTACTTCGGGCCCCGCCCCGAAGCGGAGTACGGCCAGGACATCCCGCTCTGGTAGTAGCAGGTGGCGAGCAGACGCAAATTCGCACGATTCCGGCCCCGATCGTGCGACTCTCTGTCTGCTCGTGAGGCGCGGTGCGGGCGCCAGATAGGGTGAGTGCCGATCCAACGGGGCAGGGAAAGAAGACGGAAGCGCTATGACGGAAACGCAGACGACGGTCGGGGTGGTCGCCGAGTCCGGGGCCGACGAGCGACGGGTCGCGCTGGTACCCAAAGCGGTCGGCCCGCTGGTCAAGAGTGGTATCGGGGTGATCGTGGAATCCGGCGCCGGTGAGCGGGCCCTGCTTCCCGACAACCTCTACACCGAGGCCGGGGCGGGCATCGGCGATGCCTGGGCCGCCGACATCGTCGTCAAGGTGGCACCGCCCACCGCCGACGAGGTCGGGCGGCTGCGCAAAGGCCAGACGCTGATCGGGTTCCTCGCGCCCCGCAACGCCGACAACCAGATCGAGGCACTGACCAAGGCCGGCGTCCAGGCGTTCGCGCTGGAGGCCATCCCGCGGATCTCCCGCGCGCAGGCGATGGACGCGCTGTCCTCGCAAGCGAACGTCGCCGGATACAAGGCGGTGCTGCTGGCGGCCTCCGAGTCGACCCGGTTCTTCCCGATGCTGACGACGGCGGCCGGCACGGTGAAACCGGCCAGCGTGCTGGTGCTCGGCGTCGGGGTGGCCGGGCTGCAGGCGCTGGCGACGGCCAAACGGCTCGGTGCGCGCACGTCGGGCTACGACGTGCGGCCCGAGGTCGCCGACCAGGTCCGGTCCGTCGGCGCGCAGTGGCTCGAGCTAGGCATCGCCGAAAAAATCTCAGCGTCCGGTGAGGGGGGCTACGCCCGCGAGCTCACCGACGAGGAACGGGCGCAGCAGCAGAAGGCCTTGGAGGAGGCCATCACCGGGTTCGACGTGGTGATCACCACCGCGCTGGTGCCGGGCAAGCCGGCGCCGCGGCTGGTGACCGCTGCGGCGGTGCAAGGCATGAAACCCGGCAGCGTGGTCGTCGACCTGGCCGGGGAAGCCGGCGGCAACTGCGAACTCACCGAGCCGGGCAAGACCATCGTCAAACACGACGTCACGATCGCCGCGCCGCTGAACCTGCCCGCGACCATGCCCGAGCATGCCAGCGAGCTCTACAGCAAGAACATCACCGCACTGCTGGAGCTGCTGATCAAGGACGGCAAACTGGCCCCGGATTTCGACGACGAAGTCGTGGCCGCCGCCTGTGTGACGCGCGGAGAGGACAGCTAGATGTACGACGAACTTCTGGCCAACTTGGCGATCCTGGTGCTGTCTGGGTTCGTCGGCTTTGCCGTGATCTCCAAAGTGCCCAACACACTGCACACCCCGCTGATGTCGGGCACCAACGCCATCCACGGCATCGTAGTGCTCGGCGCGCTGCTGGTGCTCGGAACGATCGAGCACCCGTCGCTGGCTTTGCAGATCATCCTGTTCGTTGCGCTGGTGTTCGGCACACTGAACGTGATCGGCGGCTTCATCGTCACCGACCGGATGCTGGGCATGTTCAAGGGCAAGAAGCCCGCTCCGGTGAAATCAGAGGAGCCGGTGGCGAAATGAACTACCTCGTCACGGTTCTCTACATCATCTCGTTCGCGCTGTTCATCTACGGGCTGATGGGCCTGACCGGGCCCAAGACCGCCGTGCGCGGCAACTTGATCGCTGCGGTCGGCATGGCGATCGCCGTGGCCGCCACGCTGATCCTGATCCGTCATACCCATCAGTGGCCGCTGATCATCGCCGGCCTGGTGCTCGGCGTTGTGCTCGGTGTGCCGCCGGCGCGGCTGACCAAGATGACGGCGATGCCACAGCTGGTGGCGTTCTTCAACGGCGTCGGGGGTGGCACCGTCGCGTTGATCGCGCTCTCGGAATTCATTGACACAAAAGGCTTTTCGGCGTTCCCGGCGGATGAGTCGCCAACCGCACACGTCGTCGTGGCGTCGTTGTTCGGCGCCATCATCGGGTCGATTTCGTTCTGGGGCTCCCTGGTGGCGTTCGGCAAGCTGCAGGAGATCATCTCCGGCCGGCCGATCGGGATCGGCAAGGCGCAGCAACCCCTGAACATGTTGCTGCTGGCCGGCGCTATCGCCGCCGCGGTGGTCATCGGGCTCGGCGCCCATCCGGGCAGCGGCGGGGCGTCGTTGTGGTGGATGATCGGGCTGCTGGCCGCCGCCGGTGTGCTGGGTCTGATGGTGGTGCTGCCGATCGGCGGCGCCGACATGCCCGTCGTCATCTCGATGCTCAACGCGATGACGGGTCTGTCGGCGGCCGCTGCCGGGTTGGCGCTGAACAACACCGCGATGATCGTCGCCGGCATGATCGTCGGCGCGTCCGGTTCGATCCTGACCAACCTGATGGCCAAGGCGATGAACCGCTCCATCCCGGCGATCGTCGCCGGCGGGTTCGGCGGCGGCGGGGTGGCCCCGGGCGGCGGCGACGGCGGCGACAAGCACGTCAAGGCCACCTCGGCCGCCGATGCCGCGATCCAGATGGCCTACGCCAACCAGGTGATCGTGGTGCCGGGTTACGGGCTGGCGGTCGCGCAGGCCCAGCATGCGGTCAAGGACATGGCCACGCTGCTGGAAAGCCGTGGGGTGCCGGTGAAATACGCGATCCACCCGGTTGCCGGCCGGATGCCCGGCCACATGAACGTGCTGCTTGCCGAGGCCGAGGTCGACTACGACGCGATGAAGGACATGGACGACATCAACGACGAGTTCGCCCGCACCGACGTCACGATCGTCATCGGGGCCAACGACGTCACCAACCCGGCGGCCCGCAACGAGGCGTCCAGCCCGATCTACGGCATGCCGATCCTTAACGTGGACAAGTCCAAGTCGGTGATCGTGCTCAAGCGGTCGATGAATTCTGGGTTTGCCGGTATCGACAACCCGCTGTTCTACGCCGAGGGCACCACGATGCTGTTCGGCGACGCCAAGAAGTCGGTGTCAGAAGTGACCGAGGAGCTCAAGGCTCTCTGACGGGCAGACGCGGAGACCCGCGCTGCCTAGACCGGGGGGTACGCGGGCGGTGGGTAGCCGTTGCCGTCGACGACGCCGCGCAAGCCCCAGGGCATGTACTTGAAGAAGAACTCGAGTTCGTCGGAAACGTCGTAGCTCGGGTCAGGATCGGGATTCATCTGAGCACCTCTCGACTTGACGACGCGGTTCGCCAGGCAAGTCTAGTCCCATCGCACGACGGCGCGACAGTAGTTGCCTAGACTACTAACCAGTTGATTGATACCGGCACGTGGACCCGGCCGGCCGACAGGGAGTACGCATGCCATCCGAGAACGGGCTCTCCCGCCGCGAAGAGTTGCTGACCGTTGCCACCAAGCTGTTCGCGGCACGCGGGTATCACGGTACCCGGATGGACGACGTCGCCGACGTGGTCGGCTTGAACAAGGCCACGGTCTATCACTACTACGCCAGCAAGTCGCTGATCCTCTACGACATCTACCAGCAGGCGGCCGAGCGCACGCTGGCCGCTGTGCACGACGACCCGTCGATTTCGGCGCGCGAGGCGTTGTACCAGTACACCGTCCGGCTACTGGACCAGATCGCCGCCAACCCCGAAGGCGCCGCGGTGTACTTCCAGGAGCAGCCCTACATCACCGAGTGGTTCACCGAGGAGCAGGTTGCGGCTGTCCGGGAGAAGGAGGTCCAGGTCTACGAACACGTGCACGGCCTCATCGACCGCGGCATCGCCAGCGGCGAATTCTACGAATGCGACTCCCATGTGCTGGCACTCGGCTACATCGGGATGACGCTGGGCGCCTACCGGTGGCTGCGGCCACACGGCCGCCGCACGGCACAGGAGATCGCCGCCGAGTTCAGCACCGCGCTGCTGCGCGGCCTGATCCGTGACGAGACGATCCGTGCGGAGTCACCGCTCGGGGTCAAAACCGAAATCGAAACAGCCGGTCAAAGTTCCTGACGACCGGGATCGCGCCGACGAGCCGGTAGAACGCGCGTTGCGGCCGCAACGGGATCTGTGCCGGGTCGACGATCGGTGTTATCTCGACGAGTTTCAGCCGCGGGTTCCACTCGCTGGATTCGCGGCCGTCGCGCGTGCCTGATTTGACGATCCCCTTCGTGAAGATCTTGGACAGTCGCGGCGCCCACGGCGCTTCGAGGTCTGCCAGCAGTTCGCCGTGGTCGAAGCGATCGAGCAGCCGCTGCAGCAGAGCCCGTATCTCGGCCTCGCTCAGATACATCAGCAGTCCTTCGGCGACGATCAATCCGGGACGGCCGGCCGGTATCTGGTCGACCCATTGCGGATCGGTCACCGAGGACCCGATCATCCGGTAGCCGTCGGTGTCGTCGTACAACTGGCGACGCAAGCTGATGACTTGCGGGACGTCGACGTCGAACCATTGCTGTGTCGGTTGCAGCCGGAGATACCGGGTATCCAGCCCGCAGCCCAGGTGCAGCACCACGGCGTCCGGATTGTGGTCCAGGAAGTCCGCCGCCCAATCGTCAAGTTGCTTGGCGCGCAACGCAACCAAGAACTGGTAGACTGACGGCTGGACCCTGCGGTGCACGCGGGCAAAGTCGTAGTCGATCCGGTCCACGGCGTCGGCGGCCGCCCGGTCACCGAGAATCGGCTGCGCCAAACGGCTTTCGTAGGCGCGCAGGTACAGCGTGCAGAGGTTCGTCCATTCCACCGAACCCCAGCGCACCCCGGAAAAGTCGACCTTGTCCGTCACCGCTTCCTCCTTTGGCGCGGTAGTAATTGCCGAGCGACAGGTGAGCACCGTCCGTTAATTCGCCTTGCCGGCCTTCAGGTGCTTGTCGAGGAACGCGATCTGGTCGGCGACGACACGCTCGAAGGCGTCGTCGACGTAGATCGCGAAATGGCCTTCGGGATAGAGCTTGACCTCTCCCTTGGGCGCCTTGGCGGCGTAGCGCAGCGTGGGGCCGGCCGGCGCCACCGAGTCGGTTTCGCAGACGCAGAACAGGATCGGACACGGGATTCTCGCGGTGAGCCGGCCCGGCCGATATGCCAGGATCTTGACTCCGATCCGGGCCGCGACCTCGTTGGGCGGCTGTGCTCCGTCGGGCATCAGCCGCAGATAGCCGGCATACGCGTCGGAGGCGTTCATCAGCGCCACCTCGCCCGGCATGCCTGCCGTCGCGACCATCACCGGATCCCTGCCAAGCCGCGCCGCTACGAGGTCGCGGATCGCCAGCGCACTGAGGCGTGCGGTGACGCGCGGGCTGAGGGTCCGCGCCGAGGCGATCCCGTCGGTGAACGGACATTGCGCGACGACGGCCGCGATGCCGGGCAGCTGCGCTGCGGTGGCGATCACGTGCCCGCCGCCAAAAGACGTGCCCCACAGGCCGATCCGGCTGTCATCGATCCCAGGCAAGGTGCGACCGTAGGCAACGGCGGCGGTCCAGTCCTGCAACTGCATACCCACGTCGAGCAGCTGCCTCGGTTGGCCCTCGCTGTCGCCGAAGTTGCGGTAGTCGAACACCAGGCACGCATACCCGACGGCGCTGAACCGTTCGGCGTAGGCGTCCAGCCGCATGGTGCGCACCGCGCCCAGCCCGTGAGCCATCACCAGCAGCGGCGCATCGCCGGTGCCGTCCGGTCGGTAGAGCCACGCGCTGATCCGGTCGTGACCGGAGTTGAACCAAACGTCCTCCCGTTGCGCCATGTGCCGCATCATTCCGTACGGTGAGGTGACACGAAAGACCGACGGTGGAGGACGCGGGTGAAGTCGACACTGCTCTCGCGGCGAGACCTGGACTTCTTGCTCTTCGAGTGGTTGCGGGTCGAGGAACTGACCAAGCGGGAACGCTTTGCCGAGCACTCCCGGGAGACGTTTTGCGACGTGCTCGAGTTGTGCGAGCAGTTGGCGACCCGATACTTCGCGCCGCACAACAAGAAGAGTGACGCGCACGAGCCCGGCTTCGACGGCGCGACGGTCACGATCATTCCCGAGGTGAAGGAGGCGCTGGACGCCTTCGCTGCCGCCGATCTGCTCGGCATGGCGATGGACACCGAACTCGGCGGAGCGCAACTGCCGGCGACCGTGGCGCAAGCCGGCTTCGGCTGGCTGGCGGCGGCCAACGTCAGCACCGCCGGCTACGTCATGCTGACGATGGCCAACGCAAATCTGATCGCGAAATTCGGTACCGCCGACCAGATCTCGACCTTTGTCAAGCCGATGCTGACCGGCCGGTTCTTCGGCACCATGTGCCTGTCTGAAACCCAGGCGGGATCGTCGCTGGCCGACATCACCACCCGCGCCGAACCTCACGACGACGGCAGCTACCGGCTGTTCGGGTCGAAGATGTGGATATCCGGCGGCGAACACGAACTGACCGACAACATCGTGCATCTGGTGCTGGCCAAGATCCCCGGCGGGCCGGCGGGCACCAAGGGTATCTCGCTGTTCATCGTGCCCAAATTCCTTGTCGGGCCGGACGGTTCGCTCGGGGAGCGCAATGACGTCGTGCTGGCCGGGCTCAACCACAAGATGGGGTACCGCGGAATCACCAACACCGTCCTCAACTTCGGTGAAGGAGCCTTCCGGCCCGGCGGGGAAGCCGGGGCCGTCGGCTACCTGGTCGGCGAACCGCACCGCGGCATCACCTACATGTTCACCATGATGAACGAAGCCCGGCTCGGCGTGGGTATGGGCGCAATCGCGCTGGGCTACACCGGATACCTCAAGTCGCTGCAGTACGCCCGCGAGCGCCCCCAAGGCCGCCCGGTGACGTCGAAAGACCCGGCAGTCCCGCAGATTCCGATCATCGAGCACGCGGACGTCAAACGGATGCTGCTGGCGCAGAAGTCCTATGTGGAAGGCGCGCTGGCGTTGGCGCTGTACTGCGCCAGGCTTGTCGACCTCCAGCACAGCGCGGAGTCGGCCGAAGAGCGCGACAACGTCACGCTGCTGCTGGACATCCTCACGCCCATCGCCAAGAGCTGGCCGTCGCAGTGGTGTTTGGCGGCCAACGACTTGGCGATCCAGGTACACGGTGGCTACGGCTACACCCGCGAGTACGACGTCGAGCAGCACTACCGTGACAATCGCCTGAACCACATCCACGAGGGCACCCATGGCATACAAAGCCTGGACTTGTTGGGCCGCAAGGTCACTCAACGTAACGGCGCCAGCCTGCTGGCCCTCAACGACGCGGTAGGGCAGAGCATCGCTGCGGCCGAGGCGGCGGGCGGCGACCTGGCGGGCTTCGCCGCGGAACTGGACGCGGTGCGCCGACGGTTGACCGCAGTGACCACGGCGATGTTCGCGTCGGGAGACATCGAGGCAGCGATGGCCAACAGCGCAATCTACCTCGAAGCCTTCGGCCACATCGTCATCGCCTGGATGTGGCTGGAGCAACTGCTGGCCGCCCACGGCAAGACCGGCGACTTCTACGACGGCAAACGCCAAGCGGCCCGCTACTTCTTTCGCTACGAATTACCCAGGACCGCACCGCAACTCGATCTGCTGGAAAGCCTGGACCGCACCACGCTGGAGATGCAGCCGCGGTGGTTCTAGCGAGCCTCGCGGGGGTGGTGGGCCCCCACCACGTCAGCACCGACCCCGACGTGCTGGCCGGCCGCAGCGTCGACCACACCGGCCGCTACCGGGGACGGGCCAGCGCGCTCGTGCGGCCGGGGTCGGCCGGCGAAGTGGCCGAGGTGCTGCGGATCTGCCGCGACGCGGGAGCGCACGTCACAATCCAGGGCGGCCGCACCTCGCTGGTGGCCGGCACCGTGCCCGAGCACGACGACGTGCTGCTGTCCACCGAACGGCTCAGCGCCGTCGGCGATGTCGACACCGCCGAACGCCGCATCGAAGTGGGCGCCGGCGCAACGCTGGCCGCGGTGCAGCGCGCCGCGGCCCACGCGGGCCTGGTGTTCGGCGTCGACCTCACCGCGCGTGACACCGCCACGCTCGGCGGCATGGCGTCCACCAATGCCGGCGGCCTGCGCACCGTGCGATACGGCACCATGAGCGCGCAGGTCGTCGGTCTGGACGTCGCGCTGCCCGACGGCTCGGTGCTGCGCCGGCACAGCCGAGTGCGGGCCGACAACACCGGCTACGACCTGCCGGCGCTGTTCGTCGGCGCCGAAGGCACCCTGGGTGTTATCACCGGACTGGATCTGCGGCTGCACCCCACCCCGACGCACCGGGTGACAGCGGTGTGCGGGTTTTCCGACCTGGCAGCACTGGTGGACGCCGGGCGGTTGTTCCGCGACCTCGACGGCATTGCCGCGCTGGAGTTGATCGACAGGCGGGCCACGGCGGCCGTGCCGGTAGACGGTGACTGGCTGCTGTTGGTGGAGCTGGCATCCGACCACGAGCAGACCGAGCGGCTGGCCGGCGCGCTGGCGGGCGTGGCGATGTGCAGCGAGCCGGCCGTCGGCGTGGACCCGGCCGCCCAGCAGCGGCTGTGGCGGGTGCGGGAATCGGTCGCCGAGGTGCTAGGTGCGTACGGCCCGCCGCTGAAGTTCGATGTGTCCCTCCCGCTTTCGGCGGTTGACGGGTTCGCCGCGGCAGCCGACGAGCTGATCCGCCGGCATGCGCCCGATGCGCTTCCCGTGCTGTTCGGGCACATCGGCGAGGGCAATCTGCATCTCAACGTGCTGCGCTGCACATCGGACGCGGAAGCCGCGCTCTACGCGGCGATGATGGAGTTGATCGCGAGGTGTGGCGGCAATGTCAGCTCCGAACACGGGGTCGGTAGCCGCAAACGCGGCTACGTCGGCATGTCGCGTGAAGCGGCCGACGTCGCGGCGATGCGAAGGATCAAAGCCGCTTTCGACCCGACGGGTTACCTCAACGCGGCGGTGCTGTTCAGTCCCGCGCCCCTGTGACGATGCGGGCCGTGAAGCGGCCCGAGGAGGAACAGGGCATTAGCGGTGGCTGATGCCCACCGCGTGGCGCAGCTGGGCGAGGAACTGGTCGGCGTCGTCGCTTCGCACGATGTAGTGCGAGACTGCCACCCGGATCGCCGTCGCCGCCTTCACCGCGCCGCCGGGCCCGGGCATCAGCCGCTCCAGCCCCGCCCGCATGACCGGCATGATCCGGGACAGCTCGGCGATGACGTGCTCGGGTTCGATGTCGACCATCCGCACACCGGTGTACGAGTGCTGGTACTCGACCATGAAGCGCAGCGCGGCGTCGAGCTTGTCGACGCCCTTCAGGCCCGCCGTCGCCTGGGCCAAACCGCTGTCGAACACTTGCCGCTCGTAGCGCGAAAATGCCGAGAGCAGGTCCTCTTTCGACGGAAACCAGCGGTACAGCGTCGGGCGGGAGACACCGGCCTGGGTCGCGACGTCGGACAAGCTGAGCTTGCGCTTGCCGTTACGGCCGAGCACTTCGGCGGTGGCGGCAAGGATGCGCTCCTGTGTGGAGGTGTCGCCCACAGACGTCGTGCTCACATCCGAACCTTTACAAAATACCGTTGAAATGTCACGCTGGCCTGGTGCCACCGTCAACGGCTGTCGACCCCCAGATTTTAGCCACGACAAGCAGGTCATGACCGAGTTTCGCGCCGTAGTGGTCACCGAGGCCGCGTCGCCCGTCGCGCTCGCGACCGCTGCGCGACTGGCCCGCCGCGGCGACCTGGTGCTGATGGGCGCCCGCCGCGCCGACGTCTGTGAGCGGCTGGCTGCCCGGTTGCGGGCGTGCGGCGCGGCGGCGTTCGCGGCCCAGCTGGATCTGGCCGACACCTCCTCGATCGACCGATTCGTCGAGGCCGCACGCTATCTGATCGGCGAGGCTGACGTGTTGGTCACGGGCGCCGGTCTCACCGACGGCTCTTGGATCGGTGCGCAACACCTTGCGGCACAACTCATTCCACCGATGGTTGACGCGGGGCAGGGCGACGTGATCCTGGTAGGCCCCGAGCTCTTCGGGGCGCCGCCGTGCGGGGCGCGGCGAGACCTGGACACGTGGATGTCGGCGCTGGACGCCGAATTCGTCGGCACCGGCGTGCGAGCCTCGCTGATCCGCTCGGCACCGGTCGGAAGTCGGGCGGTGCCGCACGACGTCGGGCGTCTGCTAGCCGCCATGGTGGGGTCCCGCGGCCGAATGCACTTGCGGCACGTCGAGATCGTCCCGCCAGTGGCCGCGCCGAGATTGAGCAAGGAGCCAGACGTTCGATAGCTCTCAGTCCGGACGCCGGCGCACCAGCACGGACTGCTGGATGCCGCCGACCGCGCCCTGTTCGTCGAAGAGCGTGCCGATCGTCGTGCCGATCCCGTCGGGGCCGTAGCTGGTTTCGGCGCGGATACCGATCCACTGCCCGTCGGGAACTCGGTGCACATGCACGACGAGATCGGTGTTGAGGAACGTCCACTTGGTGATGTCGAGTTTCGAGCCGATGCCGTTGGCATCGTCGGCCACCGCGAAAAGCCGCTCCAGGGACGTCATGGTCTCACCCTTGACGAGGTCGACGGTGGGGCTGATCCAGGACTCGCCGGCGCCGTCGTTCAGCGGTTCGGTCAGCCACCGCCAGTCCAGGCTGTGCACGTAGTTGCGGTCCCAATCCTTTGCGAGGTCACGGCTTTTGGCCTTACTCAGCGGTGGCAGCGGTGGCGCCGCTGCGTGAGCCATCTCCAGGGTGTCGAGGTGCTGCAGCCGCCAGCCGCTGGCGCGGGCGACGGGCCGCGGCCGGCCGTCCGGCCCGAGGCCCAGCATCTCGGCGCCGACCAACTCGATCTGCTTGCCGGCGCGGTCGACTTGTGCGCGCACCCAGATGTCTCCCTCGGCGGGAACCGGTCCCAGCAGGTCGACGACGACCCGGCTCAGCCGGGTGTCGTCGCGCTGCGCGCAGCGCTCAAGGGCACGCACCAACAGCGCCGACACCGGTGCGGCGTGCTGGATGGCCGCCGACCAGGTGCTGCGTACCAGATCCGTGGCCCTGAACTTTTCGCCGAGCTGGTCGTCGGCGTCGATCAGCTCGTAGTACGAGTCGCTCATGCTGCGCCTTTCATGGCAGGCCGGCGCCCGGGACGTCGACGGTCACGGTGTCGAGCTGGGAGACGCGGGTTCCTTTTAGCCGTTCGGGGTAGGCGTCGGCGCTGGACAGCAGAAACAGGGTGCGGCGTCCCGGGCCGCCGAGCGTGCAGGCGATCGCGGAGCGCTCACCGATGTCGATGCGGTGAGTTACGTTGCCGCCGGGAGTGATTCGCTCGAACTGATGCGCCAGCGTCATCGACGTCCACACGCCGCCCTGGGCGTCGAGCGCAATGCCGTCGGGCGGGCCGTCGAGGCCGTCGGCGAAAACGCGGCGGTCATGCAGGGCGCCCGTTTCGTCGATGGTGTATGAGGTGAGTCGCCGGCTGATCGACTCGGCGACGATCAACGTCCTGCGGTCGGGCGTGATCACCATCCCGTTGGGAAAGTCGAGGCCGTCGGCCACGACGGTGACCGAGTCGTCGGGGTCGACGCGCACGATGACGCCGCCCTCGAACGCCTGGGACCCGATGTAGGCACGCCCGGCGTCGTCGACCACCATGTCCCCGAGGTTGGCGGGCGCCACGTTGGCGAGATCGGCGACGGGAGTGACGGTTTCGCCGTCGTAGCGCAACACTTGCCGGTCTTCGGCCGAGGCGATCAGCAGCGATCCGTCAGGACGGAACCCGAGCCCGGATGGCGTGTGATTGGGCAGCGGCAAGGTGGTGACCGAACCGCCCAGGGTGACGGTGTGCACGGCCTCGTCGAGCATGTCGGAGAACCACAGCAGCCCCTCGAACCAGCGCGGGCCTTCCCCGAAGCAGAACCCTTTGGCCAGCGGAGTGGGCTTCATCGGAGTTCTCATGGGCGACCCGCGGCGCCCGGCTTCGCCGCGCTTGCGATCGCCCACAGTTCTCGCGCGACGGCCGCGTGGTAGGCGTCGATCGTCATCGTGCGCCCGAACAGTGTGACGCCCTGGCCCGGGTAGGTCTTGGTCCAGTTGGCCAGGTCGGTGGACGCGGTCTGGGAACTGGTGGTGACGATGCCCAATCTCATACCTCTCTGCTCGCCGCCGTTAACTTTACATATATGTCCGAAAGTGTCACGCTGGAGGGCATGAGCACCGATGCCGATCAGACCCAGTGGTCCGTGACGGGCCTGCTTGATTTGTTCGACGCGCGCGCCGACGGTGATAGCCGATTCAGTGCGGACACCGGACTCGCCGGGGCCGACGAGCGTCAGGTGGTGGAAGGCACCCAGGTGCTGGCGCAGGCGATTGTCGCTGTGGCCAAACGGTTTCCGGAGAAATCGGTGCGGTCCGCGCACGCGGTGTTCGCCCGGGCCGTCGCCGTCGGACCGCCGGTCGAATTCGAGGTCGACGTGGTGCACGAGGGCCGGTCGACGGCCACCGCGGTCGTGACGGCCATGCAGAACGGGCGGCGGTGCGTGACGGTGACCGTGCTGGCCGACGTCCCGTCGCCGGACGTCATCCGCCACCACATCCCGCGGCCGGAGGTCGTCGGGCCCGCGGAGGCCAACGTCTCGGAGATGCCGATGGTCGGGCGGGAACTGCGGCTGGTCGACGTCGTCGACGTCAACAGCCCCGACGAGGTGGGGCCGCCGGAGTTGTACGCGTGGCTGCACTACGACCCGATCCCGGCGCGCGACGACCTGGCCAAGGCGTTGCTTGCGTACTTCACCGGCCACCTGGGCATCTCGACCACGATGCGGGCGCACGCCGGCATCGGTACCAGCCAGTCACACCTGACGGTGTCGACGGCGCCGATGACGGTCACGGTCAGCTTCCATGAGCCCGTGCGCTGGGACGGCTGGCTGCTGTACTCGCATGAAAGCACGCAGGTCGGTGCCGGGATGTCGTACATCCGCGGCACCGTGCACACCGAAGAGGGCGAGCTGCTGGCCTCGTTTACGCAGGAGGCATTGATCCGCCCGATGCGACAGACTGACAGCTCAATTGCGGTCCAGTCGCGGCTATAGCGGGTCGCGACAACACCACTACCGTCTCCGCCTGGCGTCGTCATCAATTGATGACGCTCCTCGGAAGTAGGTGGCGGACGGCAGCTCCGCGACGACATCGGCCCGCGTCGCGTCGAAACTGAGAAACCCCTTGATCGGCAGGCTTTCGGGCGGCGGGTCCGGGTAGCTCCACGCAACGTCGTCGACCACCGTGTCGCCGATGACCGCCGCCCAATACGTCGCTGTCCCTTTGTAATTGCAATAGGTCGACGTCTCGGTGCGTCGTAGCAAATCGATGCGGACCAACGACGGCTCGACATAGAGCCTCGGCGCCAGTGCGGTCTCGAACACGATCACCGTGTCGTCGGTGTCCACCAGCGTCGTGCCGGCCACCTCGACACGCAGCCGGCGTCGCGTCGGCCGGCAGTCCACCCGGTGATACGGGTTGGGTGGGTAGTGCACGAGCTTGCGGCCTTCCTCGACCCAGGTGTCGACCGCATCCCAAGGAACCCGGACGTAGCCCGGCGCCTCCGGCTCGGGCTCGCTGGGCAGTTCGCCGACCACCTCGGCCGGAAACGCATAGGACAGCGGGCAATTGGCGCGGTGCACCAGCAATGCCCGCTCGGTGTCGATGACCGTGCGCCCGCCTTTGACAGCCTGGACGCGACGATGATGCGGCTCGACGTACACCAGATCGTCCGGCAGCGGCTTCGAGAACCGGCCGGCCGGGTCGGGGCTCAACGGTCCTCTACCCGCCACCAGACTCATGGCTTGAGCCCTACCGCGTGGCGAAGCTGTGCTAAAAACTGGTCGCCGTCGTCGCTACGCACCAGGTAATGCGAAACCGCCACCCGGATTGCGGTCGCTGCCTTGACCGCTCCATTGGGCCCGGGAAGCAGCCGCTGCAGGCGTGCCCGCATCACCGGAATCACTTCGGACAGTTGGGCAATGGTGACTTCGGGTTCGACATCGACGAGCCGGACACCCGAATAGGACTGTTGGTACTCGACGATGAAGCGCAATGCGGCGTCGAGTTTGTCAGTCCCGTGTAAGCCGGCGGTTGCACGGCTGATGCCGGTGTCGAACATCTGGCGCTCGTGGTCACCGAATGCGTCGAGCAGCTCCTCCTTGGACGCGAACCATCGATACAGCGTCGGCCGCGAAACCCCGGCTTGCTGAGCAACAGTGGACAGGCTGAGTTTGGTCCGGCCGTTGCGGCTGAGCACTTCGGTGGTGGCCATCAGGATCCGGTCCCGGGTGCTCATGACGACAGCGACTTCTCGGGCGGCGCCACCTCAACCGGCGCCACCAACGAAACCGCGGAATTGCTCGCCACCGGTCGATAGCCTCCTAATTCCGCTAGCGTACCCGGTTAGCTTACAAATCCAAGCAAAAGTGTAAATACGATTGGGGGCCTGCGTGGTGGGACCACTGGAAGGCACGAGGGTCATCGAGCTTGGCGTCTGGGTGGCGGCTCCGGCCACCGGCGGCATCCTCGCCGACTGGGGCGCCGACGTCGTCAAGATCGAGCCGCCGACCGGTGATCCGGCCCGGATGTTCGGCCGGATGCTAGGGGTCGAGGACGGGACCAGTCCGCCGTTCGAGATGGACAACCGCTCTAAACGCAGCATCGTGCTGGACCTCACCAGCAACGACGACCGCACTACCGCACTCGAATTGCTCAGCGACGCAGATGTTTTCCTGACAAACGTGCGTCCCGGTGCACTGCGAAGGCTCGGGCTGGACTACGAGAGCGTGGCGGCGGGCCATCCCGCTCTGGTGTACGGCTTGATCACCGGCTACGGGCTGACCGGACCGGATGCCGACCGCGCCGCCTACGACATCGCGGCGTTTTGGGCCCGCGCCGGGCTGGCGCATCTGCTCACCCGTCCCGGCGACACGCCGCCGTTCCAGCGCGGCGGGATGGGCGACCACACCGCCGGCATGACGCTTGCCGCTGCGATCTGCGCGGCGCTGATCGCCCGCACCCGCACCGGGGCCGGACAACTGGTGACCACCTCGCTGTACCGGCAGGGCGCCTACACCGTCAGCTTCGACCTCAACACCTTCCTGCTCACCGGCCACCAGATCGCGATCGGGCAGCGCGAGTCGATGGGCAACCCCTGCATGAACAACTACACCGCCGGCGACGGGCGGCGGTTCTGGATCGTGGGGCTCGAGGGCGAGCGGCATTGGCCGCCGCTGTGCCGGGCGGTGGGCCGCCCCGAATGGCTGACCGATCCCCGCTTCGCGCAGCCGCGGGCGCGCGCGGCCAACGCCGCCGAGCTCATCGCTGAACTGGACGCGATCTTCGCCACCAAACCGCTGGACGGGTGGGCGGAAACCTTTGCGGCCGAACCGGATTTCTTCTGGTCGCCGATCAACTCGGTCGAGGACGTGATCGCCGACGAGCAGTTCCACGCGGCCGGCGGCCTCGTGCATGTGCCGGACGGCGACGGCGGTGTGCCGATGGTCGCGACGCCGGCCGACTTCCACGGCACGCCCTGGGAGCCGCGCTGCACCGCGCCCGCCCTCGGCGAGCACACCGACGAGATCCGGGCCGAACTTGCGGCCCCCCGGGGCGACTAGGACTTTACAGATTAGCGCGAGAATGTCACGCTGTAGCCGCTCAGCCCGCTACGCACCGAGGATGATGCGATGACGACGTCCACTGTGGCCTTCGCCGCTGCACCGGCCAGCAGCTCACGCAGCCGTGACCTGAACTATCGGCTCGACGTCGTGGCCGTCGACGTCGCCGACGTCGTGCTGTCAGCCGGAGGATGGCTGTTCGACCGCGCGATGGCCGGCTGGGAGGTCAGCGTTCTACTTCCCGAGCCTTCCGATGCCCTGCCGCTGCGGATCTTGGGCGTCCGGACTCTTCAGTGGCAAGCGGACCTCGACGGCAGCGCGGGATTGGCCGTCGGCGCAGAGGCTTTCGCGGCCCATGCGGGCATCCGCGACATGGTGCTCAAGGCGCTGGACCACAGCCTGACCGAAGTGACGCTGTGGGGCGACGAGTGGCCGCTAGGCGTCGATCGCGCGACGACGGCTGTCCACCATCGGCTCAGCGCCGCGGCGCGCGTGTTCAAACGCCATGCGCTCGCCGCGGCGGGGATTTCGGCGGTGGTCGACCCGATCGAAACATTGCGGAGCGATCGCCACGCCTAGAAGGCGATCAGCTGACGCACGGTTGTGCCGTCGGCGAGGCGATCCATCGCCTCGTTGATGTCGTCCAAGGCGATCGTCGAAGACACCAGCGCCTCCACCGGCAGCCGGCCCGCACGCCATAGTTGCACGAACCGCGGGATATCACGGGCCGGCACCGCGGAGCCCAGGTAGCTGCCGATCAGCGACCGGCCTTCGGCAACAAAACCCAACGGCGACACGGTGATCCGGGCCTCTGGCGGCGGCAGCCCCACCGTGATGGTGCGGCCGCCCGGAGCGGTCAACTCGATGGCAGTCTGCAGCGCGGCGGGGTGACCGGCGGCCTCGACGACGATCGGCGCCTTGACGCCGGCATCGGCGGCCTCCTTCGGCGTGTAGGTCTGGTGCGCGCCGAGACCCTCTGCGGCCGTGAGCTTCTCAGGTAGTTGGTCGACGGCGACTACGCGGACGTCGTCGTGCGCCAGCGCGGTCAGCACCGCCGCCATGCCCACTCCGCCGAGGCCGACGACAACAACCGTCTGCCCCGCGATCGGTTTGCCGACGTTGAGCACCGCGCCGCCGCCGGTCAGCACCGCGCAACCGAGCAGCGCCGCCACACCGGGCGGAATGTCGTCCGGGACGGGAACGACGCTGGCGCGATGGACGACCGCATGCGTCGCAAACCCCGACACCCCCAGGTGGTGATACACCGGTTTCCCGTCACGACGAAGCCGCATGCCGCCGCCCAGCAGAGTCCCGGCGGTGTTGGCGGCACTACCCGGCTCGCAGGGCGTCAGCCCGTCGGTGGCGCACGCCGCGCACCGACCGCAGCGCGGCAGGAACGCCATCACCACCCGCTGGCCCACCTCGACGTCGGTGACGCCGTCGCCGACCCGTTCGACGATCCCGGCCGCCTCGTGGCCCAGCAGCATCGGCACCGGCCGCACCCGGTTGCCGTCGACCACCGACAGGTCGGAGTGGCATACGCCGGCTGCCTCGATGCGCACCTGGAGTTCACCGGCGCCGGGCGGCGCCAGCTCGACCTCGGTGACACTGATCGGCCGAGATTGCGCGTACGGCCGCGGCAATCCGATGCGCTCCAGCACGGCGCCCCGGATTTGCAGCATGTTCGAATACAACCATGACGTCGGTACCGCCCACACCGGACAATCTGACCAGCCGCGACTTTCCGGTGCTCTGGCCCGTGCTCACCCGATGGGCCGACAACGACATGTTCGGCCACCTCAACAACGCCGTCTACTACCAGCTCTTCGACACCGCGATCAACGCCTGGATCAACACGACCATCACAGACGTCGATCCCGTCACGACGCCGGTGCAAGGCATCGTCGCCGAATCGGGCTGCCGCTACTTCTCCGAACTGCACTTCCCGCAGCGTCTGGTCGTCGGCCTGGCCGTGACCCGACTCGGGCGCAGCAGCGTCACCTATCGGCTGGGCGTGTTCCGGGCCGGTGAAGAACTCGCCGACGGCGAAGACCAGGCGATCGCCGCGCTCGGGCACTGGGTGCACGTCTACGTCGACCGCACCAGCCGCAAACCGCACCCGATACCCGACCCCATTAGGGCACTGCTTTCGACGGCCTGCGTCGAGTAGCGCCGCCGCCGCGAAACAGAAGCCAAGGCTGTGGAGCCTGCGAAATCACGACCATGGCTTCTGTTTCGCGTCGGATAACCTAGCCCAATGCCGATCGTGAGCAAGACCGTCGAAGTCGCCGCCGACGCGGCCTCGATCATGGCCATCGTCGCCGACTTCGAGTCGTATCCCCAATGGAACGAGGAGATCAAAGGTCTGTGGGTGCTGGCCCGCTACGACGACGGCCGGCCCAGCCAGCTACGGCTCGACGCCGCATGGCAAGGCATCGAGGGCACCTACATCCAGGCGGTGTACTACCCAAGCCCGAACCAGATTCAGACCGTCATGCAGCAGGGCGATTTGTTCACCAAACAGGAGCAGTTGTTCAGCGTCGTCGAAATGGGACCGACATCGCTGCTGACCGTGGATATGGATGTGGAGACCGAGATGTCGGTGCCCAAACCGATGGTCAAGTCGATGGCCAACAACGTGTTGGACTACCTGGCGGAGAATCTCAAAAAACGCGCCGAGCAGCTCGCCGCCAACTCTTAGTCCCAGATCCCGCTGTCGTCCAGCTTCTCGGTGAGCCGGCGTGCGCCGTCGACGAACTGCCAGTTGGTGTGCTCGACGACGCCGGCGGCGTCTCGGCGGCGCAACGCGGCGATCAACTGGCGGTGGTTCTCCACCGCCGCCTCACCCCAACTCGGGTCCGCGGCGTACACCCGCAGCGGCATGTACCGCGCGGCATGCAACAGAAACCAGGCCAGCTTGATCCGCCCGGTGGCCCGGTTGAAGGCCCGGTGAAACGCGAACTCGGTGGTCGCGATCGCCTCGACGTCGGCGGACGCGACCGCCGCCGCCAGCGACTGGTTGATCCGTTCAAGCTCGTCGATTTCCGCGTCGGTGATCCGTTGCGCAGCCGTCGCGGCGAGCTCCTTGGCGATGGTGGCCTGCAACCAGAAGATGTCGTCGATGTCCTGGCGGGTCAGCGGCACCACCACATGACCGCGGTGCGGCTCCAGCTGCACCATGCCCTCGCCGCTCAGCTTCAGCAGCGCCTCGCGCACCGGGGTAATGCTGACGCCTAGCTTGGCAGCGGTCTCGTCGAGCCGGATGAACGTCCCCGGCGCCAGGGCGCCCGACATGATCGCGGCCCGCAAATGCCCTGCGACCTCGTCGGACAGCTGCGCCCGGCGTAGCGGGGGACGGCTACGCGGATGCGCGGAAGCGGGCGCGTTCACGGGACTTGTCTTCGCGGCGTCAAGACCATAATGTGACCCAGACAACACCAAGTTTTATCAAATATCAACTTCGCCACAAGACGAAGGGACCGCTAGTTGACCGCGCAGTTGACCGCCACCACCGAACAGCCCTACCTGTCCCGCCGGCAGAACTGGGTGAATCAACTCGAGCGCCATGCACTGATGCAGCCCGGTGCGACAGCGTTGCGTTTCCTGGGCAAAACCATCACCTGGGGCCAGCTTCGAGACCGCGTCACCGCGTTGGCCGCTGCGCTGAGCCGCCGCGGGGTCGCGTTCGGGGACCGGGTCATGATCCTGATGCTGAACCGGCCCGAGTTCGTCGAATCGGTGCTGGCCGCCAACATGCTCGGCGCCATCGCGGTCCCGGTGAACTTCCGGCTCACGCCGACCGAGCTCGCATTCCTGGTCGACGACTGCCAGGCGCGGGCGATGGTCACCGAACCCGTGCTTGCCGCCGTCGCCGCCGGCGTCCGCGACATCACCCCGGTACTCGACATGATCATCGTCGCCGAGGCCGCCGGCGATGACGGCGTGGTCGGCTACGAAGAACTGGTCAACGAATCCGGCGACGCACCCGACCCCGTCGACATTCCCAACGACTCGCCGGCGCTGATCATGTACACCTCGGGCACCACGGGACGGCCCAAGGGCGCGGTGCTGACCCACACAAATCTGACCGGGCAGACAATGACGGCCCTCTATACCAGCGGCGCGGACCTGAACAACGACGTCGGGTTCATCGGGGTGCCGTTTTTTCACATCGCCGGGATCGGCAACATGCTGACCGGGATGCTGCTCGGCATCCCGACCGTGATCCATCCACTGGGCGCGTTCGATCCCGGACAGTTGCTCGACGTCCTGGCCGCAGAGAAGGTGACCGGGATTTTCCTGGTGCCGGCCCAGTGGCAGGCGGTTTGCGCTGCGCAGCAGGCGAATCCGCGCGACGTCCGGTTGCGGGTGATGTCGTGGGGTGCTGCACCTGCGTCGGACACCCTGCTGCGCCAGATGTCGGAAACGTTCCCGGGCACCCAGATCCTGGCGGCGTTCGGTCAGACCGAGATGTCGCCGGTCACCTGCATGCTGCTCGGTGACGATGCGATTCGTAAGCGAGGATCGGTCGGCAAAGTGATTCCGACCGTCTCCGCGCGGGTGGTCGACGACAACATGAACGACGTTGCTGTCGGCGAAGTGGGTGAAATTGTCTACCGCGCACCGACATTGATGAGCGGCTATTGGAACAACCCGCAAGCTACGGCGGAGGCATTTGCCGGCGGTTGGTTCCACTCCGGTGACCTCGTCCGGATGGACGAGGACGGTTATGTGTGGGTGGTCGACCGCAAGAAGGACATGATCATCTCCGGCGGCGAGAACATTTACTGCGCCGAGGTGGAGAACGTACTGGCCAGTCATCCCGCGATCGTCGAGGTCGCTGTGATCGGTCGTCCGGACGAGAAGTGGGGTGAGGTGCCAATTGCGGTGGCCGCGGTCGCGGCGGACCACTCGCAAAACAACTTGAGCCTCAAGGACCTCGACGAGTTCCTCACCGAGCGGCTCGCGCGCTACAAGCATCCGAAAGGCTTGGAGATCGTCGACGCTCTGCCGCGCAACCCGGCGGGCAAGGTGCTCAAGACCGAACTGCGGGCTCGCTACGGTGCGCCGAAAGCCTCCCAAACCGCGTCTGCATCAAGTGATTCTGCCAGCGGCCCGGGAGGCTGACATAACAATAAGGTCCCAGGTCAAACTGACGAAAGGTCAATAGTGCGGATGCGGTGCGCAGCGAGCGTGCCATCGGGTATGGTCCTGTGGTCTCGCTTACTACCCCTGGGTAACGAGGCGGCGGTCACACACGTTGGGATGGGGCAAGGAGGAGGCGTGCGACATGATCCGCCGCGACGTCGCAAGGCGCGCGGTTCCGTCGTAAGGGGACTCCGGTGACGACGACGCAGCCACGGCTTCACGATTATGTTCGCGACCAACTCGGTCCACCGCTGGTGCTCGTCGGTGGCTTCTTCCGGATGTGCACGCTGACCGGAAAGGCGTTGTTCCGCGTGCCATTTCAATGGCGCGAGTTCATCCTGCAGTGCTGGTTCATCATGCGGGTTGCGCTGTTGCCGACCATGGCGGTCTCGGTCCCGGTGACAGCGCTTTTCATCTTCACGTTCAACATCCTGCTGATCCAGGTCGGCGCCGCCGATATCTCCGGCGCCGGCGCCGGGATCGCCGTGATCACGCAGATCGGCCCGATCAACACGGTGCTGGTGGTCGCCGGAGCGGTGTCCACGGCCATCTGCGCCGACCTGGGTGCGCGCACCATCCGCGAAGAGATCGACGCGATGGAAGTGTTGGGCATCGACCCCATCCATCGGTTGGTGGTTCCCCGGGTTCTGGCCTGCGCGTTGGCCTCGATGTTGCTCAATGCCCTGGTGTGCATGGTCGGCCTTGTCGGCGGCTTCTTGTTCGGCGTCTACATGCAGAACATCTCGGCCGGCGCCTACTTGTCCTCGCTGACACTGGTGACGGGACTGCCCGAGGTGGTCATCGCGACGGTCAAGGCGTTGACCTTCGGACTCATTGCGGGCCTGGTCGGTTGCTACCGCGGGCTGACGGTGCGCGGCGGTTCCAAGGGTCTGGGTACCGCGGTCAACGAGACTGTGGTCCTGTGTGTGGTGGCGCTGTTCGCTGTCAACGTGGTGCTGACCACCATCGGTGTGCGATTCGGAACGGGGGCCCTGGGATGAGCATGGCCCAAGTCCTGCGGACCCGCTTCCCGCGGGCATCCGCGAACCTTCGTCGCTACGGCGGCAGCGTCACCCGACCACTTGACGAAGCCGGAAAGCTGGGCTGGTTCGCGGTCATCGGCGGCCGCGACATGGCCTGGGCGGTAACGCGTTACCGCAAGGAGATCCTGCGGCTGATCGCCGAGATCGGCATGGGCACCGGCGCCATGGCCGTCGTCGGCGGGACCGCGGTCATCATCGCGTTCGTGTCGCTGTCCGCCGGCTCGCTGGTCGCCATTCAAGGCCTCGCGTCACTGGGCCACATCGGACTGCAGACCCTGCTCGGGTTCCTCGCCGCGTTCATCAACGTGCGTCTGGTCGCGCCAATCGTCACCGGCATCGCTCTGGCGGCCACGGTCGGCGCCGGCGCCACCGCCGAACTCGGCGCCATGCGAATCAGCGAAGAGATCGACGCGCTGGAGGTGATGGGCATCAAGTCGATGGCGTACCTGGTGTCCACTCGGGCGCTGGCCGGGCTCGTGGTGATCATCCCGCTCTACTCGGTGGGCCTGATCTTGTCCTTCCTGTCCCCGCAGGCGCTTACGACCGTGTTGTACGGACAGTCGTCCGGCACCTACGAGCACTATTTCCGAACGTTCTTGCGCCCCAACGACGTGTTCTGGTCATTCGTGGAGGTCATCATCATCGCCGGGGTCGTGATGCTCACCCATTGCTATTACGGATACAACGCCAGCGGCGGTCCGGTCGGGGTCGGTGAGGCAGTCGGCCGCTCGATGCGTTTCTCGCTGGTCTCGACGCCCGTCGTCATGCTGTTGGCCGAAATGGCGCTCTACGGCGTCGACCCGAACTTCGCATTCACGGTGTAAGGCAACGGGATACGCCATGACGACTCTGCAAGGCAAGGTAAACAAGCCACCGGCGCAGCCGTACAGGTTGGCCGGTGTGGTGGTTGCGTTGGTCAGTGCACTGGTGCTGTGGCTGGTGTACCTGCAATACAAGGGAGACTTCACCGCCAAGACGCAGCTGACGATGCTGTCGGGCCGGGCGGGTTTGGTGATGGACCCCGGAGCGAAGGTCACCTACAACGGCGTGCAGATCGGCCGGGTGGCCAGCATCTCCGAGATCCAGAATGACGGTCGGCCAACGGCCAAGTTCACCCTGGACGTGTACCCGCGCTACCTCAAGCTGATTCCGGCCAACGTGGATGCCAACATCAAAGCCACCACCGTGTTCGGCCAGAAGTATGTTTCGCTCACATCACCGAAAAACCCCACGCCGCAACGGATCACCCCACATAATGTGATCGACGCCAGGTCGGTGACCACCGAGTTCAACACCTTGTTCCAGACGATCATGTCGATCTCGGAGAAGGTTGATCCGGTCAAGGTGAACCTGACCCTCTCCGCGGCCGCGGAGGCGTTGAACGGGTTGGGGGACAAGTTCGGTCAGTCGATCGTCAACGGCAACGCCATCCTCGACGACGTCAACCCACGGATGCCGACCATCCGCCACGACATTCAGCAACTGGCCACCCTCGGCGACACCTACGCCAACGCCTCGCCGGACCTGTTCGACTTCCTCAACAACGCGGTCGTCACCGCGCGCACACTGCACCAGCACGAAAAGGACCTGGATCAAGCGTTGTTGGCGGCGACGGGCTTTGGCAACACCGGCGCCGACGTCGTCAACCGGGGCGGGCCGTACCTGGCCCGGGGCGCCGCCGATCTGGTGCCCAGCGCCCAGCTGCTGCGCACCTACGCCCCGGAGGTTTTCTGTGCCGTCCGCAACATCAGCGAGGCCGAACCGAAGGTCGCCGCGTTTACCGGCGGCTTCGGCGGCTACGAGCTGCGAACCAACGTCGCGCTGCTTTCCGGGTTGGGACTCCTGGCGTCTCTCCCGGGGATCGGGATGTTAGCGGCTACGCAGGGGCTCGCAGGGTTGGCTGGACTCGTCGGTGGGTCGCCGAATCCCTATATCTACCCGGAGAACCTGCCGCGTATCAACGCTCGCGGTGGGCCCGGCGGTGCGCCGGGTTGCTGGCAGAAGATCACGCGTGAGCTGTGGCCGGCGCCGTATCTGGTGGTGGATACCGGCGTCAGCTTGGCACCGTACAACCACGTGGACGTCGGGTCGCCGTACGCAATCGAGTACGTCTGGGGCCGCCAAGTAGGGGACAACACGATCAACCCATGAGTATCAGAGGCACTGTCATCAAGCTCGGCATCATCGGAACGGTGTTGCTGGCATTCACGGCGCTCCTCGTCGTGGTGTTCGGTCAGATGCGCTTCGACCGGACCTACAGCTACTCTGCGGAATTCAGCAATGCCAGCGGCTTGCGCAACGGGCAGTTCGTCCGCGCCTCCGGGGTGGAGATCGGCAAGGTCAAGAAGATCAAGCTGGTCGACAACGGCCACAAGGTGCATGTGGACTTCGACGTCGACCGCGGGGTGCCGCTGTACCAGTCGACGACCGCGCAGATCCGCTACCTGAACCTGATCGGTGACCGTTACATGGAGCTCAAGCGCGGGGAGGGCGAAGGTTCCGATCGGGTGCTGCCGCCCGGTGGATTCATCCCGCTGTCGCGCACCCAGCCAGCTCTGGACCTCGACGCGTTGATCGGTGGTTTCAAGCCGCTGTTTCGGGCGCTGGACCCGGACAAGGTCAACAACATCGCCTCGTCCATCATCACGGTCTTCCAGGGCCAAGGCGGCACCATCAACGACATCCTCGACCAGACAGCACAACTGACCTCTCACATCGCCGAGCGTGACCAGGCCATCGGCGAGGTGATCAAGAACCTCAACATCGTGCTCGACACCACCGTCAGGCACCGCAAACAGTTCGACGAGACCGTCGACAACTTCGAGAAACTGATCAGCGGGCTGAACAATCACGCCGACTCGCTGGCCGCCAACACCGCGCACATCAGTGACGCCGCGGGAACAGTGGCCGATCTGTTGGCTGAGAACCGGGCCCTGTTGCACGACACCATCAACTACCTGGACCCGATCCAGCAGGCGATCATCGATCAGCGCGATCAGTACGACGATCTGCTGAAACGCGCGCCGACCGGGGTGAACACAGTGGGCCGCGCGGTCGGTAGCTACGGAGACTGGGTGAACTTCTACTTGTGCGATGTGACGCTGAAGACCAACGGGTTACAGCCAGGCGGGCCGGTCCGCACGGTCAGGATCTGGACGCAGCCGACGGGTAGGTGCACGCCGCAATGAGAACGCTCGAACCCGCCAACCGGCTTCGTATCGGCCTGATGGGCATTGTCGTCACGCTGCTCGTGGTCGGCGTGGGCCAAACGTTGACCAGTGTCCCGATGTTGTTCGCCAGTCCGATCTATTTCGCGCAGTTCCCGGATTCGGGCGGCTTGGCCAAGGGTGACAAGGTGCGCATCGCCGGCATGAACGTCGGCAAGGTCGAGGGAATCAAGATTGACGGCGACCACATCGTAATGAGGTTCTCGACCGGCACCCAAACCATCGGCACCGAGAGCCGGCTCGCGATCAAGACCGACACCATCCTGGGCCGCAAAGTGCTCGAGATCGACCCGCGAGGCACCCAGACGCTGCGTCCTAACGGCACACTCCCCTTGGGGCAAAGCACCACCCCGTACCAGATTTACGACGCGTTCTTCGACGTCACCAAGGCCGCCGCGGGCTGGGACATCGACACCGTCAAGCGGTCTCTGAACGTTTTGTCGGAGACCATCGACGAGACCTATCCGCACCTGAGTGAGGCCCTCGACGGGGTGGCCAAGTTCTCCGACACCATCGGCAAGCGCGACGAGCAGGTCACGCACTTGCTCAAGCAGGCCAACCAGGTGGCCAGTGTGCTCGGGGACCGCAGCGATCAAATCGACCGCCTGTTCGTGAACTCGAACACGCTGCTGGCGGCGTTCAACCAACGAAGCCGGGCCATCGGCGCCCTGCTGGGTAATGTCTCCGCCCTCTCGACGCAGTTGCAGGGCGTCATCAACGACAACCCCAACCTGAATCACGTGCTCGAGCAGCTGCGCACCGTCAGTGACCTGCTGGTGGCACGCAAGGACGATCTGGCTACTGCGGTCACCCTGCTCTCCAAGACCATCGCCGCCTTCAACGAAACTGTCGCGTCAGGACCGTATTTCAAGGTGTCGCTGGCCAACTTTTTGCTGACGCCGGGCTGGATCCTGCAGCCGTGGGTGGATGCGGCGTTCAAGAAGCGCGGCCTCGATCCGGAGGAGTTCTGGCGCAGCGCGGGGCTGCCGGCGTTCCGGTTCCCCGACCCCAACGGCACCCGATTCCCCAACGGTGCGCCGCCGCCGGCTCCCCCGGTGTTGGAGGGCACGCCGGATCATCCGGGACCGGCCGTGGCGCCGGGTTCGCCGTGCTCGTATGCGCCGACGCCGGACCTGCTGCCGCGGCCGTGGAACCCGATGCCGTGCGCGGGCGTCGACCAGAACATGGGTCCGTTCGGGCCAAACGGGCCGTACCCGGCGTTGCCCGACGTGTTGTCGTCGCCACCGAACCCCAACGGCCTGCCGCCCACTCCGGGGATCTCGATCGGCGGGCGGCCGGGCGAGGTCGCACCCGACGTTCCGGGCACGCCGGTGCCGATCGCACCGGGTCCGCCCGGGGGACGCTCCGAGCCGCCCGGGCCCGTGGCGGGTCCCGCGCCTGCGAATCCCGCCGCCGCGCCGCCGCCACCACCTCTGGCTCCCGGACCGCCGGCGCCGCCGGGGCCCGGCAACCAATTGCCGGCGCCGTTCATCCCGCCGGGCGAAGGCGGAAACAGCCAGCCAGGCGGTGGGGGAGGAAGCTTGGGAGGTAGAGAAGGTTGAGCACCGTCTTCGATATCCGCAACCTGCGGCTACCCAAGCTGTCGCGGGCGGCGGTGATCATCGGCTCGCTGGTGATCGTGCTTGCCTTGGTCGCAGGCTATGTCGGGATTCAGCTCTTCAAGAAGCTGACCAACAACACCGTCGTCGCATACTTCCCCGAGGCCAACGCGCTATACAAAGGCGACGAGGTCCGGATCATGGGTGTGCCCGTGGGCTCCATCGACAAGATCGAGCCGGCCGGCGACAAGATGAAGGTGACCTTCCACTACGCCAACAAGTACAAGGTCCCGGCCAACGCCTCGGCGGAGATCCTCAACCCCACCCTGGTGGCGTCGCGCTACATCCAGTTGGATCCGCCCTACAAGGGCGGCCCCGTGCTGGGCGACAACGCGGTGATCCCGATCGAGCGCACCCAGGTGCCCACCGAGTGGGACCAGCTGCGCAACACCGTCACCAACATCATCTCCAAACTCGGCCCCACCAAGGAACAGCCCAAGGGGCCGTTCGGCGACATCATCGAATCGTTCGCCAACGGGCTGGCCGGCAAGGGCAAGAAGATCAACACCACGCTGGACGCCCTGTCGCGGTCGTTGAACGCGCTCAACGAGGGCCGAGGCGACTTCTTCGCCGTGGTGCGCAGCCTGGCGCTGTTCGTCAACGCGCTGCACGAAGACGACCAGAAGTTCGTCGCGCTCAACAAGAACCTCGCCCAGTTCACCGACAGCCTGGCCGGCTCCGACCGGGACCTGGCCAACGCCATTCAGCAGTTCGACAGTTTGCTCACCACACTTCGGCCGTTCCTGGCCAAGAACCGTGAGGTGCTGACGCACGACGTCAACAACCTCGCCACCGCAACCAACACGCTGCTGCAGCCCGATCCGCTGAATGGTTTGGAAACCGTTTTGCACGTGGCACCGACGGCGCTGGCGAACCTCAACCAGATCTACCACCCGTCGATCGGCGCCGTCGTCGGCCAGCCGGTGTCGATCCTCGGCGGCATCGGCTTCGCGAACCCGATGCAGTTGATCTGCAGCACGATTCAGGCCTTCAGCCGGGCGGGCTATCAGGAATCCGCCGAACTGTGTGCGCAGTACCTGGCGCCGATCCTGGACGCGATCAAGTTCAACTACATCCCGTTCGGGTTGAACTTCTTCAGCACCGCCGCGACGCTGCCCAAGGAGGTCGCCTACTCCGAGCCGCGGCTGCAGCCGCCACCGGGCTACAAGGACACCACCGTGCCGGGGATCTGGGTGCCCGACACACCGACGTCGCACCGCAACACGCAGCCGGGCTGGATCGTCGCCCCCGGAATGCAAGGGACGCAGGTCGGCCCGATCACGGAAGGCTTGCTGACCCCGGAATCGCTGGCCGAACTGATGGGCGGCCCGAACATCGAGCCGGTCCAATCGCAGTACCAAACCCCGCCCGGGCCGCCGAACGCGTACAACGAAGAGCCCGGTCCGCTGCCGTTCGTCGGTGTACCCGGCAATCCGCAGCCGATACCACCGCCGCCGCCCGCACCCGGCGTGGTGCCCGGACCGGTCGCGCCGACCCCGGCGCCGGTTTCGGGACCGGCCGGGCCTGCGCCCGGTCCCGGCGGACCACCGCTGCCCGCTGAGGCAGCCTCTTCGACAGGAGGGGGCTCGTGAGCCGCGTGATTCACCTGGCCCGCCACCGGGCCTGGCAGGGGTTGGCCTTGGTGCTGGCTGCGCTGATGCTGAGCTCGTGCGGGTGGCGCGGCATCGCGAACGTGGCGCTGCCCGGCGGCCCCGGCAGCGGCGCCGGCGCCTACACCCTCTACGTGCAGGTGCCGGACACGCTGGCGATCAACGGCAACAGCAAGGTGCTGGTCGCCGACGTGTTCGTCGGCAAGATCCGCGACATCCAGCTGAAGAACTGGGTGGCCACCCTGACGCTGGGAGTGGACGGAAACGTCAAGCTGCCGAAGAACGCCACCGCCAAGATCGGACAGACCAGTTTGCTGGGCACTCAGCACATCGAGTTGGCAGCACCGCCCAACCCGTCGCCGCAACTGCTGAAGGACGGCGACACCATTCCGCTGAAGAATTCGTCGGCGTGGCCCAACATCGAGCGCACCTTGGCCAGTCTCGCAATGATTTTGCGCGGCGGCGGTATCTCGAACCTCGAGGTGATTCAAAACGAGGTCAACAACATCCTGGCCGGTCGTGGACCGCAGATCCGCGCGTTCCTGGGCAAGCTGGACACCTTCACGCGCGAACTCAACCAACAGCGCGACGACATCACTCACGCCATCGATTCCACCAACCGGCTGCTGGCATACGCGGGCAACCGCGCGGATGTGCTGGATCGGGTGCTGACCGAATTCCCGCCTCTGATCAAGCATTTCGCCGAAAAGCAGCAACTGCTGATCGACGCCACCAATGCGCTGGGCCGGCTTAGCCTGGCGGCCGACCAATACCTCTCGGAAACGCGGGGTCCGCTGCATCAGAACCTGCAGCTGCTGCAGTGCCCGTTGAGGGAATTGGGCCGAGCCGCGCCGTATCTGCTCGGCACGCTGAAGATCCTGGCCACCATCCCGTTCGACATCGACACCGCGCCGAAGCTGATTCGCGGCGACTTCATGAACGCGTCGCTCAATCTCGACACGACGTTGTCGACGGTCGACAACGCGTTCCTCACCGGAACCGGGTTGTCCGGTGCGTTGCGGGCACTCGAGCAGTCGTACGGTCGTGATCCGGCGACGATGATTCCCGACGTTCGCTACACGCCGAACCCGAACGACGCCCCCGGCGGACCATTGGTGGAGAGGGCGACATGCTAACTCGGTTGATCAAACGCCAGCTGGTCCTGTTCGGCATCATCACCGTGGTGGCGCTGCTGGTGCTGGGTTGGTACTACCTGCGCATCCCGACCTTGATGGGTATCGGCCAGTACCAGCTGAAGGCCGACCTGCCCGCGTCGGGTGGCTTGTACCCCACCGCCAACGTCACCTATCGCGGTATCACGATCGGCAAGGTCACCGATGTCGAGCCGACCGAGCACGGCGCCCAGGCGACGATGAGCATCGACAGTCGCTACAAGATCCCCGCCGATGCGTCGGCCAACGTGCATTCGGTGTCGGCGGTCGGTGAGCAATACCTGGACCTGGTGTCGCCGGGCAACCCGGGCAGGTTCTTCTCGCCCGGCCAGACCATCACCAAGGGCACGGTGCCCAGTGAGATCGGGCCGGCCCTGGACACCGCCAACCGCGGGCTGGAAGTGCTGCCCAAGGAAAAGATCGGCCAGTTGCTCGACGAGACGGCGCAATCGGTCGGCGGGTTGGGCCCGGCGCTGCAGCGGCTGGTCGACTCCACTCAGGCGATCGTCGGTGACTTCCGAACGAATATCCGCGACGTCGACGACATCATCCAGAACTCCGCGCCGATCCTGGACAGCCAGGCCACGTCCAGCCCGCAGATCGAGCGCTGGGCGCACAACCTGAACGTTCTGGGTGCACAGGCCGCCGAGAAGGACCAGAACCTCAGGGATCTGCTGCCGAAGGCGGCGCCGACCGCCGACGATCTGAACTCGGTATTCAGCGACGTCCGGGATTCACTGCCGCAGACTCTGGCCAATCTCGCGGTCGTGATCGAGATGCTCAAGCGTTACCACGCCGGCGTCGAGCAGGTGCTGGTGCTGTTGCCCCAGGCTGGTTCGATCATCCAGACGATCTCGACCCCGTACGAGCAAGAACACAACGCGGTGCTGGACCTCGGCGTGGCGATTAACCAGCCGCCGCCGTGTTTGACCGGGTGGCCTGCTGCAGCGGAGTGGCGGTCGCCGGCGGATGTCAGCCTGGCGCCCCTGCCGGAAGGCGCGTACTGCAAGATCCCGCAGGAGACTCCCGCCAACGTGGTGCGCGGAGCGCGCAACATTCCGTGTGTCGACGTTCCGGGTAAACGCGCGGCGACACCGAAGGAGTGCCGCAGCAACAAGCCCTACGAGCCGGCCGGTACCAACCCCTGGTACGGCGACCCGAACCAGATCCTCAACTGCCCGGCGCCCGGCGCCCGCTGTGATCAGCCGGTGAATCCGGGACAGGTGATACCGGCGCCGTCGATCAACAACGGACTCAACCCGCTGCCCGCCAGTAAGCTCCCGCCGGGAGGGCTGACGCCGCCACCGATCAGCGACCCGCTGCAGCGGCCGGGTTCGGGTACCGTCCAGTGCAACGGGCAACAGCCCAACCCGTGCATCTACACCCCGGGCGGGCCTCCCACCGCGGTCTATAGTCCGCAGAGCGGTGAGGTGACGGGCCCCGACGGAGTCAAATACTCCGTCAACAACTCGAGCAACACAGGAGACGACGGATGGAAGGAGATGCTGGCGCCAGCCGGCTGAATCCCGCCGAAACAGACGATTCGTCGTCAGACCAGACCAGCACCGAGGTGACAAGCGAAGACTCGTCGTCGGAGACGACGGCCGAGGATTCGGGTTCGGAGGTGGCCGCCGAGGATTCGCCAGAATCCGAGGATGAGCCCGCCGCTGAAGGCGCTTCCGTTGACGACCAGAATCCGTCGCGGCTGGGACGCAGGTGGTGGATCGGCATCGCCGCGGCGCTTCTTCTGGTGGCCGCCGGCATGGGCACCGGTGGATATTTCGCGCTGCGGTCCAATCAGGAGAGCCAGGCTATCGCGCGCCATGAGGCGCAGGCCGTAGCGGCCGCGAAGGACTGCATCGCGGCAACCCAGGCGCCCGATGTCGAGGCGATGTCGGCCGGGGCGCAGAAGATCATCGACTGCAGCACCGGAGATTTCCGGTCCCAGGCGGTGCTGTACAGCAGCCTGTTCGTCCAGGCGTATCAGGTTGCCAACGTTCAGGTCCAGGTGTCCGATCTGCGCGGGGCGGTAGAACGGCGCAATCCGGACGGCTCGTTCGACGTCCTCGTGGCCCTCCGCGTCAAAATGTCCAACACCGAAACGCAGAACCGAGAAATCGGCTACCGCTTGCGGGCGAAGATGGCGCCCGACGAAGGGCAGTACCGGATTGCCAAGCTCGACCAGGTGGCCAAGTGACGGCGGTGGTCGCCGAAACCGACACCGTGCCGGCAGTCGAAGCGACGGCGCCGTATAGCCTGGCGCGCTGGCACATCCGCGCGGCTGCGTTCGCCGTCGACGTGCTTCCCAGCGTCGCCGTGGTGGCGACGATGATTTTGGGCTCGTTGGCGGTACCGCTACGCAGCGCGTGGTGGTCGCTGTGCGTTGCGGTTGCGGCGACGGTGATCCTGCTGACCTTGATCAACCGGACGGTGTGGCCGGCGAACCGCGGTTGGAGCCTGGGCCGTGCCCTGGTGGGCATCACCGTGGTACGCCGCGACGGGAACTGCCCCGGGGTGGGGCGGCTGCTGCTGAGAGACCTCGCCCACGTGCTGGACACCCTAGCCGTATTCGTGGGTTGGCTTTGGCCGCTGTGGGATTCGCGCCGACGGACCTTTGCCGACCTGCTGCTGCGCACCGAGGTGCGCCGGGTCGAACCGAATCAGCGCCCCGCGGTCGCGCGCCGGCTTGCCGCAATCGTCGTGGCGACCGCGGCGGCGCTGTGCGCGGGCGGTGCCGCATTGAGCTTCACGGTGGTGTTCTTGCACGAGCGGGCTTCCGACCAGACACGCGCAGCGATCCAGGCGCAGGGGCCGAAGATCGTCGCCGAGATGTTGACCTACGACCCGAAAACACTGCAGCAGGATTTCGCACGGGCCCGCTCACTAACGACCGATAAATACCGCGACCAGCTCGCCAAACAACAGGAGGTTGTGCAAAAGGGCCAGCCCGTGGTGAACGAGTACTGGGTGACCAACAGCGCGGTCAAGTCCGCAACACCGGATCGGGCGGAGATGCTGTTATTTCTGCAGGGTCATCGCGGCGGAGAAAAGCAGCAGCGATTCATCACCGCCACCGTCCGAGTTGCGTTCGCCAAGAGCCCAGACGCGCGCTGGCTCGTCGACGACCTGACCGTGGTGACCAAACCCAAACCAGCGAAGGGTCAAAAATGAGCCCGCGCCGCCGCGTTCAGCCTGGCGAACAGCCGCTGCTATCCCAGCGGATACCGAAAACTCCGTTGTGGTCGCGGATGTCGTTGCGAAAGTGGAAATTACCGCGCCAGTGGTGGAAGCCGTCCCGGCAGTGGGTCATGCCGCTGGCAATGACCGTCGCCGTATTTGTCGCGGCAGGCGCAATCACCGCGTCGTCGGTCATCCTGGTCAACCATCGCAGACATCACGAGTTGGCCATGAAGGAAGTCGACGTGCTTGGGTTCGCTCGATCGTTCATGACAACGTTCACGTCGCTGGACCCGTTTCACGCCAACGCCTACGTCGACCGGATATTAGCCAACGGCACAGGTGATTTCGCCAAGCAGTACCGGGACAAAGTGAACGAGGTCCTCCTCAACGTCGCGCAAGCGGAGCCGACCAAAGGCACAGCTCTGGATGCCGGGGTGGAGCGGTGGAATGACGACGGCAGCGCGAGCGTGCTGGTGGCTACCGAAGTCACCTACAAGACTCCCGACGGCAAGCAAACAATCGAGAGCACAAATCGTTGGGTGTTAACCGCTCAGCGGGAAGGCGACCAGTGGAAGATCAGCAGCCTGCAACAGGTGATCTGACCGATGCCGAGCAGCCGCCGCGGAAGCGCCGCTGGTGGCCTAGCCGAGGACGCGACAAGTCCGCGGTTGCTGCGACCGAGGGCGTCGAGCCGGATTCCGACAAGTCTGAGGTGGAAGCGTCTGAATCGCCGACCGACGATGCTGTTGAAAGCGACACGGCAACGGCCGAATCCAGCGATTCTGACGAGGCCAGCGATTCTGACGGGGCCGCCGTCGACGAAGCCGGGGAAGCGGCGGTCACGGAGACCGACGCGGCCAGGCGACCTGTCGGTCGTCGGCTCGCCATCGTGGTGGGCGCCGCTGCCGTATTGTTCGTGGCCTCCGCGGCGTTCGCCGGCGCGATGGTTCAGCCGTATGTGAAGGACCGCGCCACCGTGGACACCAAGCTGCGAGTCGCAAGCACCGCTGCCAACGCCATCACCACGTTGTGGACTTACAACCCAGACAACATGGACAAGCTGGCCGATCGGGCGGCCCAGTACCTCAGCGGCGACTTTGAAGCGCAGTATCGCAAGTACATCGACGCAATTGTGGCGCCGAACAAGCAGGCCCAAATCACCAACACCACCGAAGTAACCGGGGCGGCGGTGGAGTCACTGAATGCGAACAACGCTACCGCGATCGTGTACACCAACACGACATCCACCAGCCCGCTGTCGAAAAACGTTCCGGCGCTGAGGTATTTGTCTTACCGGCTGACCATGAAACGCGATCACGCGCGCTGGCTGGTGACCAAGATGACGACCATCACGTCGTTGGATTTGACGCCGCAGATATAGGGCAGCCTGCCGAAAGGTATTGGACTCCATGGCAGTTGCCTCGCCGGTGTCCGACCGGCTCACTGTCGTGGCGCTGCTGTTGCTGACGTTTGCGACGGGTTTGGTGGACGCGATCAGCGTGCTGGTCCTCGGCCACGTGTTCGTGGCCAACATGACGGGCAACGTCATCTTCCTGGGCTTCTGGTTTGTTCCCGGCTCCGGAATCGACCTGACTGCTGCCGTCGTCGCGTTCCTGGGATTCCTGTGCGGAACGGTGATCGGCGGCCGACTGACCCGCATACTTGGGGACCAGACCCGACGGTGGCTCACCGTGGCGCTGAGTATCGAGATCGGTATGCTAGTGGCCCTGTCGATACTGGCAGGCATCGGTGTGCTGCGCTATCACGACAACACCAAGCTCATCCTGATTGCCGGGCTGGCAATGACTTTCGGCGCGCAGAACGTCGCGGCACGCCAGTTCGGGATCCAGGAACTCAGTACCACGGTGCTGACCTCGACGATTGTCGGTATCGGTTTTGACAGCAGGCTGGCCGGTGGCACCGGTGAGCGGGAAAAGCTGCGCTACAGCGTCATCGCCGCGATGTGCGGCGGCGCTATTGTCGGCGCGACGTTGTCGCGGATCACCGTCGCCCCGGTAATCGCACTGGCCGCCGCGGTGATCGCGGTCAGCATGCTGATCTTCCGGTTCGGCAAGCCGCGGACGCCGGCCTGCTCGTAGCGACGCTCCCTTTTTTGCTGGGCCAGGTCGGCTGCGTGGCATTAGGCTGATGTGAAGCCGATTGGCAGGGAGTGAGCACAAGGCGGTGCTCGTCCGGGAGTGGACGCATTGGGCGGTTGGCTATGGAGTGCTGCGTCCGGTGTGGAAACTGCAAAGCTCGGCGCGGTGATCCCTTGTCGCGGCTGGTGAGAATCGACATCGATCCGGCGACCGACATTTACCCGCTCATCGAGGAAATTCGCGAGTGCGGACGCATGCGCCGGGTCGCAATGACCGGTGGCCCCGAGCACCTACTATGCCGCCAAGACGCGTACCCCCTCGGCGCGTGCCTGCCGGGATGCACGGCTGGGG
>NZ_LQOM01000003.1 GCF_002101595.1 Mycobacterium celatum | reverse complement strand
GCTCTGGGGGGCCGGGGGTGTCGGTGCCGGTGTTGTTTGCCGAGCAGGTGGCTCGTGCGCCGGGGGCGGTGGCGATCAGCTGTGGGGGCTGTTCGGTGACGTATCGCGAGCTTGATGAGGCGTCGAATCGGTTGGCGCATTTGTTGGTTGGTCGTGGGGTGGGTGCGGGGCAGTGTGTGGCGCTGTTGTTGCCGCGGTCGGTTGAGGCGGTGGTGGCGGTGTTGGCGGTGCTCAAGGCGGGGGCGGCGTATGTGCCGGTTGATCCGGTGGTGCCGGTGGCGCGGTTGCGGTTTGTGCTTGGTGATGCCGGCCCGGTTGCCGCCATCACCACCGCTGAGTTGGCGGGGCGGCTTGATGGTTGCGGTGTGGCGGTGATCGATGTTGATGATCCCGGGCTTGGGGCGCAGCCGGATTCGGCGCTGGCGGGGCCGGGGGCCGATGAGGTGGCGTATGTGATTTACACCTCGGGCACGACCGGGGTGCCCAAGGGGGTGGCGGTCACCCACCGCAGTGTGGTGGGGCTGTTGGAGTCGATCGGCGGCGAGTTGGAGCTGTCGGCGGGGCAGGTGTGGTCGCAGTGTCATTCGTTGGCGTTTGACTTTTCGGTGTGGGAGATCTTTGGCGCGTTGTTGCATGGTGGTCGGCTGGTGGTGGTGCCCGATGCGGTGGTGCGCTCGCCCGAGGAGTTGCATGCGGTGCTGGTTGGCGAGCAGGTCAATGTGTTGAGTCAGACGCCGTCGGCGTTTTATGCGTTGCAGGCGGTCGATGCGCTGCAGCCGGAGTTGGGGGCTCAGTTCAAGCTTGAGACGGTGGTGTTTGGTGGGGAAGCCCTTGAGCCGCAGCGTCTTCGGACGTGGCTGGGTGCTCATCCGGGGTTGCCGCGGCTGATCAACATGTATGGGATTACCGAGACGACGGTGCATGCGTCGTTTCGGGAGATCGTGTCCGCTGATGTGCAGGGCAGCGTCAGCCCGATTGGGGTGCCGTTGGCTCATCTTGGGTTTTTTGTGCTTGATGGGTGGTTGCGTGCGGTGCCGGTCGGTGTGGTCGGTGAGTTGTATGTGGCCGGTGACGGGGTGGCGTGTGGGTATGTGGGCCGGGCGGGTTTGACTGCGTCGCGGTTTGTGGCGTGTCCGTTCGGCGGGGTCGGGGCTCGGATGTATCGCAGCGGGGATTTGGTGCGCTGGCAGGCCGATGGGCAGTTGGAGTTTGTGGGGCGCGCCGATGAGCAGGTCAAGATTCGCGGGTATCGCATCGAGCTCGGCGAGGTCCAGGCCGCGCTAGCCGACTGCGCGGGGGTGGAGTCCGCGGTGGTGATCGCCCGCGAGGACCGTCCCGGTGATAAGCGTCTGGTCGGGTATGTGACCGGTCGTGTCGATGCGGGCGGGTTGCGTGCCCGACTGGCCGAGCGGCTGCCGGGCTACATGGTGCCCGCGGCGGTCGTGGCTCTTGAGGCGTTGCCGTTGACGGTCAACGGCAAACTCGACAAACGGGCCCTGCCCGCACCCGAATACAGCGACACCGACCGCTACCGCCCCCCGGCCACCCCCACCGAAGAGATCCTGGCCGGCATCTACGCCCAAGTCCTAGGCCTCGACCGCGTCGGAGCCGACGACTCCTTCTTCGACCTCGGCGGAGACAGCATTTTGTCGATGCAGGTGGTGGCGTTGGCCTTTGCCGCCGGAGTGGTCTGCCGACCGCGCGACATCTTCGTCGAGCAGACCGTGGCGAGGCTGGCCCGGGTGGTCACCGTGGGTGGCGGCGCGGGTGGCCCGGTCGACGACGGCACCGGGCAGCTGCCCGCGACCCCGATCATGTGTTGGTTGCGCGGCCAGCAGGGCCCGATCGAGCAGTTCAACCAGACGGTGGTTTTGCAGGCACCCGAAGGAGTGACCGAGGCCGACGTGGTGGTCGTGCTTCAGGCCCTGTTGGATCGCCACGCCATGTTGCGGGTGCGCGTCGAGGACGACGGCGCCGGCGGCTGGTCGTTACAGGTGCCCGAGGCGGGCACGGTGGATGCGGGCGCTTGCCTGCAGTCGGTGGACGTGCTCTCCGAAGAGGCAGTGGTAGCGGCGCGGTTGCGGCTCGACCCGGGTGCCGGGGTGATGCTCAGCGCGTTGTGGGTGGCCACCACTGGCCAGCTGGTGGTGATCGCTCACCACCTTGCGGTCGACGGGGTGTCGTGGCGGATTCTGTTGGAAGACCTCAACATTACCTGGGCCCAGCGTCGCGGTGGGCGGCAGGTGACATTGCCGGTGACGGGAACCTCGTTCGCGCGGTGGGCATCACTGCTGGCCGAGCAGGCGCGCCGCCCCGAGATCGTCGACCAGGCGCAGGCATGGCGGCAGGTGGCGGCAACCCCGGCCGCGGTGCCGTCGGTGCGCCCGGAGGTCGACATGTTCGCCACTGCCGGACACCTGGCGGAGTCGTTGGATGTCGAGACCACCCAGATGCTGTTGGCCGAGGTGCCGGCGGCGTTTCACGCCGGGATACACGACATTCTGTTGATCGCGTTCGCGTTGGCCTGGGCGCAGTTCTTGGGCAAGCCCGGCGGCCCGATCGGCATCGACGTCGAAAGCCACGGGCGTGACGAGCACCTGGCCGCCGATGTCGACTTGTCGCACACCGTGGGGTGGTTCACGACGAAGTATCCGGTGGCGCTCACCGTCGGTGAGCTGTCCTGGGCGCAGGTGGTGGCCGGCGAGGCGGAGCTGGGAGCGGTGATCAAGGACGCTAAGGAGCAGCTTCGCGCCTCTCCGGACCCGGTGACCTATGGTCTGCTGCGGTATCTGAACCCCGACGTCGAGCTGACCGGGTCCGAGCCGCCAATCGGCTTCAACTATCTGGGGCGCCTCGGAGCGCCGGCAGCTTACGCCTCCGGTGACGTGTGGCGGTTCAGCCAGGAGGACCTCTCGCCGGCCGGCGCCGCGACGGCCATCCCGATGCCATTGATACATACGGTGCTGCTCAACGCCGGGACCATCGACGACGCCGAGGCCGGACCGCAGCTGCAAGCCAACTGGGTGTGGGCGCCCTCAGCCCTGGATCGGGGCGCGGTCACCCGGTTGAGCCGCTTGTGGTTCGAGGCTCTGGCCGGCATGTGTGCGCATGTACGGCGCGGCGGCGGCGGGTTGACGCCGTCGGATATCGCGCCCGCACGCCTCAACCAGCGGCAGCTCGATGAGCTGCAACGGCAATACCGGATCGACGATGTGTTGCCGCTGACCCCGCTGCAGCAGGGGCTGCTGTTTCATGCCGGCGTCGCACAGGGCATCGACGACGTGTATGCGGTGCAGCTGGACATCACGCTGCACGGCCCGCTCGATCCCCATCGGCTGCACGACGCGATGCACACAGTGGTCAGCCGTCATCCGCACCTGGCGGCCCGATTCTGTGCAGAATTCGACGAGCCGGTGCAGATCATCCCGGCCGATCCCGTCGTGCCTTGGCGTTATGCGGAATTGGATGCCCAGGATGCCGATATCGACGAGCAGATCAAGCGGCTGTGCGCGGCCGAACGCGCCGCTGTGTGCGACCTCGCCCACTTGCCGGCCGTCCGAGCGGCGTTGATCCGCACCGCGGCAGACCAGCACCGGTTCGTGCTCACCAATCACCACATCGTGCTCGACGGCTGGTCGACGCCGATCCTGCTGGGCGAAATATTCGCCGCTTACAGCGGGGAGCCCCTGCACCCGGCCGCGCCGTATCGTCGGTTTGTCGCCTGGTTGGCCGGTCGGGATCATGCTGGCGCCCAAGCTGTTTGGGGCAAGGTGTTGGCCGGCTTCGACACACCGACACTGGTGGGTCCACCGGATCGGCTGGGCCTGGGGCCGCGAAGCATTGCCAAGTTCCACGTGCCGGAGACGACCACGCGTGCCGTCAGCAGGCTGGCCAGCTCATGCCACACCACCGTCAACACCGTGCTGCAGGCCGCCTGGGCAGTGCTGCTGAGCTCGCTGACCGGTCAGCGTGACGTCGCCTTCGGCGCCGTGGTCTCCGGTAGGCCGGCGGACGTGGCCGGCGCGGAATCGATGGTGGGCCTGTTGATCAACACCGTCCCGGTGCGGGCGAACCTCCCCGCGGCGACCACGCCCGCAGACCTGGTGGCCCAGCTGCGCGACACCAACAACGACACGCTCGAGCATCAGCACTTGGCGCTCAGCGAGATTCACCGCCTTACCGGTCTGCCCAGACTGTTCGACACCGTGTTCGTCTTCGAGAACTACCCGATCGATACTCCCGCGCTGGCGCACAAACTCGAAACGACCATCACCGAGTTCAGCGTCCGCGACTACTACCACTACCCGCTGGCCGTGCAGGCCGGGCCCGGCAAAGAATTGGAGCTTCGCGTCCAATTCCGCACCGATGTGTTCGACGTGGCCAGCATCGCGGCGCTGATGGAGCGGTACACGCAGGTGTTGGCGACCATGACCGCAGACCCGACGCGGCCGTGGACGTCGATGGATCTGTTCGACGAGGGTGAGCGGCGCTATCGGGCGGCGCCGACCCCCGTCGAAAACCGCGACGCCCGTTGTGATTATCGCGCGCCGGCTACCCGTGTCGAGCAGACCCTGGCTGGCATCTACGCCCGAGTGCTGGGCCTGGACCGGGTCGGGGTCGACGAGTCGTTTTTCGACCTTGGCGGGGACTCGCTGTCGGCGATGCGCGTAATCGCCGCGGTCAACTCGGTCCTTCAGACGCGCCTGGCGGTGTCCGCCTTGTTCGATGCGCCGACCATTACAAGCTTGAGCCGGTTATTGGCTGAAGTTCCTGCCGCGAACCCGCCCGGCAATCAGTAACATTGCGGCGGCCCCTACCACATACACGGCACGAGGCGATAGCGGACTTTCTGTGCGTACTCGCGGTATCCTGCCAACTCTTCCCGGAGCATCTTTTCTTCGTCGCGGATGCGCAAGGCCAGCACAAAAAGGCCGGCGAGGACACCGAGAAGTCCCCAGTAGGAACCGAGCGCAAGGGGAATAGCGACCATCATGATCACATTGCCGGTGTACATGGGGTGGCGCACCAGCCCATACAGGCCGGTGGAGACCACTTTCTGACCGTCCTCCACGCGGACCGTCGCGGCAGCGTGGCTGTTTTGAACGACCACCAGCATCACCACGACGAGGGCAACCGCGACCAGCGCATCACCAAGCAAGCAGACCGGCGTCGGCACCACCGACCAGCCGAAGCGATGGTCGACGGCGCTGAACACGAATATGGCCGCCAGCGACGAGAACCAGCCGGCGCTGATGGCCTTCTGCGCCATTCGGGTCTCCGCGCCCGGGCCGGCCCGCATTCGCCGCTGGAGCGCAACGGGATTCGTACGCAGCAAGTAGACGCCCGGAATCCACATCGAAAGGGTGAACACCGCCAGGAAAACCCACGCTTGCCAGTAATGGAATGTGCCTGCCGCGAGAAAAATCAACAAGCCGAACGCCGCGGGCTCAACGAGACCGAATACCAACGTTTTAGGAAGGGTCTTCACCGAGCCTCCTTACCGTCCATCAGGTTCTGCACGCTAACAGTGCGCGTGGGGAGCCGGAAAGGCGCTATACCCGCCGGCTCGATTGCCGCCACCGCAACAGTGTTGCAAGGATGAAAATACAGGTAGCCGCGCGCAGGATTTGCATGAATCGTTCAGGTCGTCGCGGCGGTGAACCGTTGTCCGGCAACAAACTTAGCGTCCAGGTGTTTGCCAGCGTGTGTCGTAGGCCGGACGGCGATGGCGAACCGGTTGACGAACGACTGGTCGATGGGGTAGAGCGCAACGAGGTGGGCGCATTACAGCTCACCGGGCCGGCAACTTCCGCGCCAGGTAGCGAGCGTCGTCTGTGTCGCCTGCGGCGTGTCTCCGTTGACAAAGTGGCACTAAAGCAGACAGCGAAACACCACAAAGCCAAACCGTTGCGCGCGGCGGGGGAGCGAAAGCAGGCACCGCGGAAGCGGGTGTCGCGTATCAATTTCATGCGACATCGGGAGCCACACCAGGGACTTTGCCGAAACACCGGACCGACCCTCTGGGACTTCAGTACAGTTTGGAACGGTTACACTCATGTCGACTAGGCGCTCTGGAGAGCCGGTGAGCATCAATCCGTTTGACGACGACAATGGTAGCTTTTTTGTCTTGGTCAATCACGAGGAGCAACACAGTCTGTGGCCGGCCTTCGCCGATGTACCGGCCGGGTGGCGGGTCGTTTACGGAGAAGCGGACCGTGCTGCGTGTCTGGACTACATCGAGCAGAACTGGACTGATATACGGCCCAAGAGTCTGCGCGACAGGCTGGCAGAAGGTCGAGCTTTTGTTCAGTAAATCCGTGGGGGGAGCCGAATGGAACTTGGTGACCGCGTCTTCCCGCTGACGCGGGAACAACTGGATATCTGGCTTGCGCAAGAAACAGGTCAGTCCAGTACGGGGTGGCAGCTCGGCCTATTGGGGCGAGTCGAGGGCGCGATCGACCCTGATTTGCTCGAGTGGGCGATCCGCCGGACGGTGCGTGAGGCCGAGCCACTGCGGGCTGCCTTTTTCCAGGTAGATGGCCAGGTCTTCCAGAAGCTAGTTGACGACCCGCAGGTCGAGCTTGCTCGTTACGACCTCACAGCCTCGGAAGATCCGGTGGCAGAAGTACATCGAGTGGCTTCGTCAATCCAACGTACGCCGATGCCGCTCAGTGGTCCGTTGTTCAAATTTGCCTTGCTCCAGACGCGGACCGATGAATACTATTTGTTCGCGTGCTGCCACCACATCGTTGTCGACGGAATCGGTCTGGGGCTTATTTGCCATCGATCCGCGGCCATATATTCTGCCGTTGCTTCTGGGACGTCCATTCCGCCGGCTTTTTTCGGGACGCTAAATGATCTGATCGACTGCGAATTAGAATACGAAGCCTCAAATGATTACCTGAACGATGAGGCCTACTGGGCCGAGAACCTTCCGCCGGAAAATGTACCGGATTATCGGTCGGCGGGTGCCGGCGCAGACGGGCATCAATCGGATGAATCTTCCCCACCGGTCCGATTGAATCCGTCGGTCGTTGCTGCCGTCGACGAGCTGTCGCAAACGTTGGACGTAGATCGGCCGTCGGTGATTACGGCGGCGTGCGCACTTTTGGTGCGCGGCTGGAGCGTCGACGGCTCGGAGGTTGTGCTCGATTTCCCGGTGAGCCGGCGTGTGCGGCCGGAAACCAAGACGGTGCCCGGCATGGTGTCCGGGATCGTACCGATGGTGTTGAAAGCTTCGCCGGGGTCGGCAGTCGCTGACTTTTGCGAACATGTGCACGCGCGGATGCAAGAGGCGCTGCAGCATCAGCGGTTCCCGGTGCACGTTCTCGAGAACAAGATGCGTCGCGGCTCCGGGCAACCGTCGAATCGGGTCGTGGTCAATTTCATTCCGACCACACGCATGGGGCAGTTCGGTGGCGCGCCGGTATGGGCCACGCTGACCCATGCCGGCCTCGCGGACCAGTTTGGGATGTTCTTTTTCGGCTCGGGCGATCAGCTGTTCCTCAGCACACCGGGTGCCGGGCGGTTGCTTCCCGACTGTGACGTCAGCTATTTAGCCGAGCAGCTGGAGCGGGTGTTGGTGGCGATGACCGCCGACCCGCGGCGGCCGTTGTCGTCGGTGAATCTGCTCGACGAGCGACAGATCGCCCGGTTGGACGACATTGGTCATCGGGCGGTGTTGAGCCAGCCGGCGACCAAGGTGTCGATCCCGGCGTTGTTCGCCGCGCAGGTGACCCGGACACCGGATGCGGTGGCGCTGGTGTGCGGCGATCGGTCGTGGACCTATCGCGAGCTCGACGAGGACGCCAACCGGTTGGCGCACCTGCTTGCCGAGCAGGGTGCGGGTCCGGGGCAGTGCGTGGCGCTGCTGACGGGTCGATCGGCCGAGGCCGTCGTGGCGATCCTCGCGGCGCTCAAAACGGGGGCGTCCTACATGCCCATCGACCCGGCGCACCCGCAGGCGCGGATCGAGTTCATGCTTGCCGACGCCGCGCCGGTCGCCGCGGTCACCACCGCACGGCTGGCCGACCGGCTGTCGGGGTGCGACCTGCCGGTCATCGATGTCGACGATCCTGCTGTCCAGCGCCAACCCGCAACGGCCCTGCCGGAGCCGGACCCGGACAACGTCGCGTACGTCATCTACACCTCGGGCACCACAGGTGTCCCCAAGGGTGTGGCGGTGGCCCACCACAACGTCACGCAGCTGCTGGAGACGCTCGATGCCGGTCTGCCGCGGCCCGGCGTGTGGACGCAATGGCATTCCCTGGCGTTCGACGTGTCGGTGTGGGAGATCTTCGGCGCGCTGCTGCGCGGTGGCCAGCTGGTGGTGGTGCCCGAGTCGGTGGCGCGCTCGGCGGACGACTTTCACGCCTTGCTGGTTGCCGAGCGCGTCGACGTCTTGAGCCAGACCCCCTCGGCCGTGGCGGTGTTGTCGCCGGAGGGCCTCGAGTCGACGGCGCTGGTGGTGGCGGGTGAGGCATGTCCGGCCGAGGTGGTGGACCGCTGGGCACCCGGACGGGTGATGATCAATGCCTACGGCCCCACCGAGACGTTCTATCCGGCGATGACCGCGCCGTTGGCCCTGGGCTCGGGAGTGCCGCCGATTGGTTCGCCGGTGGCGGGGGCGGCGTTGTTCGTGCTGGACGGCTGGTTGCGTCCGGTGCCCGCCGGCGTGGTCGGCGAGTTGTATCTGGCCGGCCGGGGGGTGAGCTATGGGTATGTGCGCCGGGCCGGGCTGACCGCGTCGCGGTTCGTTGCCTGCCCGTTCGGGGGAGCCGGGGCCCGAATGTATCGCACCGGGGACTTGGTGCATTGGCGAACCGATGGGCAGCTGCAGTATGTGGGGCGCGCCGACGAGCAGGTCAAGATCCGCGGGCATCGCGTCGAGCTCGGTGAAGTCCAAGCGGCCCTGATGGGGCTGGACGGGGTCGAGCAGGCGGCGGTGATCGCCCGCGAGGAGCGCCCCGGCGACAAACGCCTGGTGGGTTATGTGACCGGGACGGCGGATCCGGCCGAGGTCCGCGCGGCGCTGGCCGAGCGGCTGCCGGCGTACATGGTGCCGGCCGCGGTGGTGGCGTTGGAGGAGCTGCCGCTCACGGTCAACGGCAAACTCGACAAGCGGGCTCTGCCGGCACCGGAGTACACCGCCGGCGGATACCGGGCGCCGGGCAACCCCGTCGAGGAGATTCTGGCGGGCATCTACGAGCGGGTGCTGGGTCTGCAGCGCGTCGGGGTCGAGGACTCGTTCTTCGACTTGGGCGGCGATTCACTGTCGGCGATGCGGATGGTGGCCGCCGTCAACAGCAGCCTGCAAGCCGACCTTGCAGTGCGCACCGTGTTCGAGGCGCCCACGGTTGCCCAGTTGGCATCCCGGATCGAAGTGGGTGCCAGCCGGCTGCCGCGGTTGACGGCTGCCCCGCGGCCCGCGGTGATTCCGTTGTCGTATGCCCAGAGCCGGCTGTGGTTCATCAACCAGTTGCAAGGCCCCTCAGCGGTTTACAACATGGCAGCCGCGTTGCGGCTGCGCGGGCGACTCGACGTCGACGCGCTGGGCGCGGCGGTGAGCGATGTGGTGGCGCGCCACGAAAGCCTGCGCACGCTGTTCCCGGCGCTCGACGGCACGCCGCAGCAAGTGGTTGTCCCCGCCGAGCGGGCCGAGGTGGACTGGCAGATCATCGATGCGAGCGGCTGGCCGGCAAGCCGGCTGGACGAGGCCGTCGGCGACGTGGTCCGCCACACGTTCGACCTGGCCACCGAGATCCCGTTGCAGGCAAGGCTTTTCCGCGTCAGCGACGACGAACACGTGCTGGTGGCGGTGGCACACCATATCGCCGCGGACGGCTGGTCGATCACCCCGATGGTGCGGGACCTGGGCGCGGCCTACGCCAGCCGGTGCGCCGGGCAGGCGCCGCAGTGGGCCGAGTTGCCGGTCCAGTACGTCGACTACACGCTGTGGCAGCGGGAAATCCTCGGTGACCTCGCGGATAGCAACAGCCCGCTGGCCGCGCAGCTGGCTTACTGGGAGGAAGCGCTGGCCGGCATGCCGGAGCGGCTGCAGCTACCCACCGATCGGCCTTACCCGGCGGTTGCCGATCAACACGGCGCCACGGTGGCCGTCAACTGGCCGGCCGAGTTGCAGCAACAGGTTGCCCGGGTAGCGCGCGAGCACAATGCGAGCAGCTTCATGGTGCTGCAGGCCGCCCTCGCCGTGCTGCTGTCGAAGATCAGCGCGAGTTCCGATGTGGCCGTTGGGTTTCCGATCGCCGGGCGCCGCGACCCCGCACTGGATGATCTGGTGGGGTTCTTCGTCAACACTTTGGTGCTGCGGGTCGACCTGACCGGTGATCCCAGCGTGGCCGACCTGCTGGCCCAGGTGCGAGCGCGCAACCTGGCCGGCTACGAACACCAGGACGTGCCCTTCGAGCTGCTGGTGGAGCGGCTCAATCCCGTGCGAAGCCTGGCGCATCACCCGCTGGTACAGGTGGTGTTGGCCTGGCAGAACTTCCCCGGGCACGCCAACGAACCCGTCGGCGGGCTGGCGTTGGGTGACCTGGAAGCCACGCGGCTGCCGGTGGACACCCGCACCGCCCGCATGGACGTGACGTTTTCGCTGGCCGAACGCTGGAGCGACACCGGCGAGCCCGCGGGCATCGGCGGAGACGTCGAGTTTCGCACCGACCTGTTCGACGCCGACACCATCCAGGGGCTGATCGGGCGGTTCGAGCGGGTATTGACGGCGATGACGGCCGACCCGGCGCGGCGCCTGTCTTCGGTGGATCTGCTCGATGACACTGAGCACGTCCGCTTGGCGCAGTGGGGCAACCGGGCGGCGTCGGCTCAGCCGGTGACGGCAGTGTCGGTTCCGGCGTTGTTCGCCGCGCAGGTGGATCGGACGCCGGACGCGGTGGCGCTGCGCTGCGACGGACGCTCACTGTCCTACCGCGAACTTGACGAAGCGGCTAACCGGTTGGCGCACTTGCTGATTGGCCATGGTGCGGGTCCGGGCGCACGTGTGGCGCTGCTGTTGCCCCGTTCGGCCGAGGCGATCGTGTCGATGCTGGCGGTACTCAAGACCGGGGCGGCATATCTGCCGATCGACCCGGAACACCCGCAGGGTCGGATCGATTTCGTGCTCGCCGACTCCGCACCGGTGGCGGTAGTCACCACCGCCGGTCTCGCCGAGCGGGTGGCCGGGCATGACGTGGAGCTTATCGACGTCGACGATCCGGCGATCGACACCCAACCGGGCACACCACCACCGGGGCCGAACCCCGCCGACGTCGCCTACATCATCTACACGTCGGGCACCACCGGAGTTCCCAAGGGCGTGGCCGTCAGTCACCACAACGTCGCGCAGATGTTTGCGTCGCTCGATATCGGCCTCAACCCCGCACCCGGGCAGGTGTGGAGCCAGTGCCATTCGCACGCCTTCGACTTCTCGGTGTGGGAGATCTATGGCGCGCTGTTGCACGGCGGCCGCCTTGTGGTGATACCGGACTCGGTGACGCGTTCCCCGACCGATCTGCACGATGTGCTGGTTGCCGAACACGTCACGGTTTTGGGTCAAACCCCTTCTGCCGCAGCGATGTTGTCGCCGCAGGGGCTCGACTCGGCAGGGTTGATGGTGGGCGGTGAAGCCTGCCCGGCCGAGGTGGTGGACCGGTGGGCGCCCGGGCGGGTGATGGTCAACGCCTACGGCCCGACCGAGACCACGGTGTATGCGGCGGTCAGCGCGCCGTTGACACCCGGGTCCGGGGTGGTGCCGATCGGCTCGCCGGTGGCGGGGGCGGCGTTGTTCGTGCTGGATCGATGGTTGCGCCCGGTGCCCGCCGGTGTGGTCGGTGAGCTCTATGTGGCCGGCGCCAGGGTGGCCATCGGGTATTGGCGCCGGGCCGGTTTGACGGGTTCGCGATTTGTGGCCTGTCCGTTCGGGGCGGCCGGGGCCCGGATGTATCGCACCGGCGATCTGGTGCGCTGGCGCAGCGACGGTCAGCTCGAGTATGTGGGCCGCGCCGACGAGCAGGTCAAGATCCGCGGGTATCGCATCGAACTCGGTGAAATCCAGGCCGCCCTGGCCGCCTGCGACGGGGTGGATCAGGCCGTGGTGGTCGCCCGCGAGGACCGTCCCGGCGACAAGCGCCTGGTCGGCTATGTCACCGGCACGGCAGACCCGGCCGAGATACGCGCGGCACTGGCCGAAAGGCTACCGGCGTACATGATTCCGGCGGCCGTGATGGTGTTGGCGGAGCTGCCGCTGACGGTCAACAGCAAAGTCGACACCCGCGCCCTGCCCGTACCCGAGTACAGCGCCGCGGGATATCGCGCGCCCGGCACCCCGGTCGAGGAGATCCTCGCCGGTATTTGTGCCGACGTGCTCGGCGTGGAGAGGGTCGGGGTCGACGACTCGTTCTTCGACCTCGGTGGGGATTCCCTTTCGGCGATGCGCCTGATCGCCGCGATCAACGCCAGCCTGGATGCCGACCTTGCGGTGCGCACCGTGTTCGAGGCACCGACGGTCGCCCAGTTGGCGTCGCGCATCAAAGTGGGTGCGGGCCGGCCGCGGTTGGTGCCGGCGCAGCGGCCCGCGGTCATTCCGCTGTCATACGCACAGCAGCGGTTGTGGTTCATCGACCAATTGCAGGGGCCGTCGCCGATCTACAACATGGCGGCGGGGTTGCGGCTGCGCGGGCAACTCGATGTCGACGCGATGGGTGCGGCGCTGGCCGACGTGGTGAGCCGCCACGAAAGCCTGCGCACGTTGTTCCCGGCGGTCGACGGAACACCCCGGCAGGTGGTGATCCCTTGCGACGAGGCCGATTTCGGGTGGCAGGTCATCGACGCGAGCGGCTGGCCGGCAAGCCAGCTCGACGATGCCGTCAACGCGACAGCATGCCTCACGTTTGACCTGGCAACCGAGATTCCCTTGCGGGCAAGGCTTTTCCGTGTCGCCGACGAGGAACACGTCCTGGTGATCGTGGTGCACCACATCGCCGCCGACGGGTCGTCGCTCAAGCCGCTGGCCGCTGACCTGGGCCTAGCGTATACCAGCCGGTCCGCCGGGCAGGCCCCGGGCTGGGCCGGGCTGGCGGTGCAGTATGTCGATTACACGCTGTGGCAGCGCGCACACCTCGGCGAGCTAGGCGATCCGGACAGCCCGATTGCCGCCCAGCTGGCCTACTGGCAGCAGGCGCTGGCCGGGATGCCCGAGCGACTTGATCTGCCGACCGACCGGCCCTACCCGGCGGTTGCGGATCAGCGCGGCGCCAGTGTGGTGCTTCAGTGGCCCGCAGAGCTGCAGCAGCGGGTGGCCCGAGTGGCTCGCGAGCACAACGCGACCAGCTTCATGGTGATCCAGACCGCGCTGGCGGTACTGCTGTCGCGGCTCAGCGCCAGCACCGACGTCGCGGTGGGCTTCGCGGTCGCCGGTCGTGACGATCCGGCCCTTGACGACCTGGTCGGCTTTTTCGTCAACACCTTGGTCCTGCGGGTACAGGTGCCAGGTGATGCCGACTTCACCGAACTCCTGGGTCAGGTCCGGGCGCGCAGTTTGGAGGCGTACGAACATCAAGACGTGCCTTTCGAACTGCTCGTGGAGCGGCTCAACCCGTCCCGGTCGCTGGCCCATCATCCGCTGATCCAGGTGATGGTGGCCTGGCAGAATTTCGCCGGGCACACCGACCCGGCTGCCGGTTTGGCGCTGGGCGGCCTTGACGTCACGCCGATGCCGGTGGACACCCACAGCGCCCGAATCGATTTGGCGTTTTCGGTCGGAGAGCGTTTCACCGAGGCTGGTGAGCCCGCCGGCATCGGCGGGGCAGTGGAATTTCGCACCGACGTGTTCGACGCCGAAAGCATCGAAACGCTGATCGAGCGGTTGGAGCGGGTGTTGGTGGCCATGACCGCCGATCCCACCCGGCAGTTGGCCTCGCTGGATCTGCTCGACGAGGCCGAGCGCGCCCGGTTGGATGAGCTCGGCAACCGGGCCGTATTGAGTGCGGCCACGTCGACGCCGGCGTCGATCCCGGCGTTGTTCGCCGCCCAGGCGGCGCGGACCCCGGACGCCGTGGCCATCACCTGCGAAGGCCTTTCGCTGACCTACCGCGAGGTCGAGGAGGCGGCTAACCGGTTCGCGCACCTGCTGGCCAGCCGTGATGTGGGCCCCGGGAAGGTGGTGGGCTTGCTGGCGGAGCGGTCAGCCCAGGCCGTCATCGCGATCCTGGCGGTGCTCAAGGCCGGCGCGGCCTATCTGCCCATCGACCCGGCGCATCCGCGGGCGCGGATCGGATTCATGCTCACCGACGCCGCGCCGGCGGCGGTGGTCACCACCGCCGAGCTGGCCGGGCGACTAGCGGGACACGACGTGCTCGTCGTCGACGTCAACGATCCCGCCGCCGAGGCCCAACCCGCCGGCGCGTTACCGGCTCCGGGCCCGGACGACATCGCGTACATCATCTACACCTCCGGCACCACCGGGGTGCCCAAGGGCGTGGCCGTCACTCACCACAACGTCACCCAGCTGCTGACGTCGCCGGACTCACCGCTGCCGGCGGGCCCGGAGCGGGTGTGGGCGCAGTGCCATTCGTATGCCTTCGACCCCTCGGTCGAAGAGATCTGGGGTTCGCTGCTGCACGGTGGGCGGCTGGTGGTGGTGCCCGAATCGGTGGTCCGCTCACCGGAAGACTTCCACGCCCTGCTGGTCGACGAACACGTCACCGTGCTGAGCCAAACCGCTTCTGCGGTAGCGATGTTGCCACCGCAGGGACTGGATTCCGTGGCGCTGATCGTGGGCGGTGAGCCCAGCCCGGCCGAGGTGGTGGACCGGTGGGCGCCCGGGCGGGTGATGGTCAACGCCTACGGCCCGACCGAGACCACGGTGTGCGCATCCCGGAGCGCGCCGTTGGCGCCGGGGTCGGGGGTGCCGCCGATCGGCTCGCCCGTGGCGGGGGCGGCGTTGTTCGTGCTCGACGCATGGCTGCGGCCGGTGCCGACCGGCGTGGTCGGCGAGTTGTACGTGGCCGGTCGCGGCGTGGCGTGCGGCTATTGGCGGCGGGCCGCCTTGACCGGGTCGCGGTTCGTGGCCTGCCCGTTCGGGGCGGCCGGGACGCGGATGTATCGCACCGGGGACTTGGTGCGCTGGCGCGCCGACGGGCAGCTCGACTACGTGGGCCGCGCCGACGAGCAGGTCAAGATCCGCGGGTATCGAATCGAACTCGGCGAAATCCAGGCGGCGCTGCTCAACCTAGACGGGGTGGAGCAGGCGGCGGTGATCGCCCGCGAAGACCGCCCCGGTGACAAGCGGCTGGTCGGTTACCTCACCGGCACCGCGGACCCGGTCGATGTCCGGGCCGCGCTGGCCGAGCGGTTACCGGCCTACATGGTTCCGGCCGCGGTGGTTGCCCTGGAGGCGTTGCCGCTGACCGTCAACGGCAAACTCGACATACGCGCCCTGCCCGCGCCCGAATACACCGATGTCGAGCGTTACCGCGCGCCGGGCAGCGCGGTCGAGGAGATCCTGGCCGGCATCTACGCTCAGGTGCTGGGCCTCGAGCGCGTCGGCGTCGACGACTCGTTCTTCGACGCGGGCGGCGACAGCATTTTGGCGATGCAGGTGGTGGCGCGCGCTCGCGCAGCGGGCCTGATGTGCCGGCCGCGCGATGTGTTCGTCGAACAGACCGTGGCCCGGCTAGCACGGGTGGTCACCGCGGCCGACGAGGAGACGGGCGCCCCCGACGAGGGCGTCGGGCCGGTGCCCGCGACGCCAATCATGCGCTGGCTCAACAGCATTGACGGCCCGGTGGATCAGTTCAACCAGACGATGCTGGTGCAGGCCCCGACGGGAGTCACCGAGGCCGACGTCGTGGTGCTGCTGCAGGCGTTGCTCGATCGCCACGCCATGCTGCGCGCGCGCGTCGACGACGACGCGGGCGACTGGTTGCTGACGGTGCCCGAGGCGGGGTCGGTCGATGCGCGCGATTGCCTGCAATCCGTGGACGCGCTGTCCGACGAGGCAGTGATCAAGTCGCGGTCCCGATTGAACCCGGCCGACGGGATGATGCTCAGCGCGCTGTGGGTGGCCGACAGCAGCCAACTGGTACTGATCATTCATCACCTGGCGGTCGACGCGGTGTCGTGGCGGGTGCTGTTGGAGGACCTCAACACGGCCTGGGCCCAGCAC
>NZ_LQOM01000002.1 GCF_002101595.1 Mycobacterium celatum | reverse complement strand
TTTCTCTGAATCGGTTTTGTTTGGAGAGTTTGATCCTGGCTCAGGACGAACGCTGGCGGCGTGCTTAACACATGCAAGTCGAACGGAAAGGCCCCTTTTTGGGGGTGCTCGAGTGGCGAACGGGTGAGTAACACGTGGGTGATCTGCCCTGCACTTCGGGATAAGCTTGGGAAACTGGGTCTAATACCGGATAGGACCATGGGATGCATGTCTTGTGGTGGAAAGCTTTTTGCGGTGTGGGATGGGCCCGCGGCCTATCAGCTTGTTGGTGGGGTGATGGCCTACCAAGGCGACGACGGGTAGCCGGCCTGAGAGGGTGTCCGGCCACACTGGGACTGAGATACGGCCCAGACTCCTACGGGAGGCAGCAGTGGGGAATATTGCACAATGGGCGCAAGCCTGATGCAGCGACGCCGCGTGGGGGATGACGGCCTTCGGGTTGTAAACCTCTTTCACCATCGACGAAGCTGCCGGTTTTCCGGTGGTGACGGTAGGTGGAGAAGAAGCACCGGCCAACTACGTGCCAGCAGCCGCGGTAATACGTAGGGTGCGAGCGTTGTCCGGAATTACTGGGCGTAAAGAGCTCGTAGGTGGTTTGTCGCGTTGTTCGTGAAATTCCCTGGCTTAACTGGGGGCGTGCGGGCGATACGGGCAGACTGGAGTACTGCAGGGGAGACTGGAATTCCTGGTGTAGCGGTGGAATGCGCAGATATCAGGAGGAACACCGGTGGCGAAGGCGGGTCTCTGGGCAGTAACTGACGCTGAGGAGCGAAAGCGTGGGGAGCGAACAGGATTAGATACCCTGGTAGTCCACGCCGTAAACGGTGGGTACTAGGTGTGGGTTTCCTTCCTTGGGATCCGTGCCGTAGCTAACGCATTAAGTACCCCGCCTGGGGAGTACGGCCGCAAGGCTAAAACTCAAAGGAATTGACGGGGGCCCGCACAAGCGGCGGAGCATGTGGATTAATTCGATGCAACGCGAAGAACCTTACCTGGGTTTGACATGCACAGGACGACTGCAGAGATGTGGTTTCCCTTGTGGCCTGTGTGCAGGTGGTGCATGGCTGTCGTCAGCTCGTGTCGTGAGATGTTGGGTTAAGTCCCGCAACGAGCGCAACCCTTGTCTCATGTTGCCAGCGCGTGATGGCGGGGACTCGTGAGAGACTGCCGGGGTCAACTCGGAGGAAGGTGGGGATGACGTCAAGTCATCATGCCCCTTATGTCCAGGGCTTCACACATGCTACAATGGCCGGTACAAAGGGCTGCGATGCCGTGAGGTTTAGCGAATCCTTTAAAGCCGGTCTCAGTTCGGATCGGGGTCTGCAACTCGACCCCGTGAAGTCGGAGTCGCTAGTAATCGCAGATCAGCAATGCTGCGGTGAATACGTTCCCGGGCCTTGTACACACCGCCCGTCACGTCATGAAAGTCGGTAACACCCGAAGCCAGTGGCCTAACCCGCAAGGGAGGGAGCTGTCGAAGGTGGGATCGGCGATTGGGACGAAGTCGTAACAAGGTAGCCGTACCGGAAGGTGCGGCTGGATCACCTCCTTTCTAAGGAGCACCACGAAAAACACTCCGCATCCGGTGGGGTGTGAGCCGTGAGGGAGCCCGTGCCTGTAGTGGGTGTGGGTTGGGTGCGCGACAACAAATGGGAAAAATCGCTGGGCACACTATTGGGCTTTGAGGCAACACCTGGTTTGTTTTGGGTGGTGTCGCTCCATCTTGGTGGTGGGGTGTGGTGTTTGAGTTGTGGATAGTGGTTGCGAGCATCTAAGCAAAAGCTGTTGTTTGACGGTTTTTGTCGAGTGTTGTGTGTGTAAGTGTGTTAGGGCGCATGGTGGATGCCTTGGCATCAGGGGCCGATGAAGGACGTGGGAGGCTGCGATATGCCTCGGGGAGTTGTCAACCGAGCGTGGATCCGAGGATGTCCGAATGGGGTAACCCGGCACCAGTGATGTGGTGTCACCCACCGTTGAATGTATAGGCGGTGGGGGGGAACGCGGGGAAGTGAAACATCTCAGTACCCGTAGGAGAAGAAAACAAGTGTGATTCCGTTAGTAGTGGCGAGCGAACGCGGAGGATGGCTAAACCGCGCGCATGTGTGACCGGGTAGGGGTTGTGTGTGCGGGGTTGTGGGATTGGTACGTCTTAGCTCTACCTGGCTAAGGGGTAGTCAGAAAGTGTTGTGGTTAGCGGAAGTGGCCTGGGATGGTCTGCCGTAGACGGTGAGAGCCCGGTACGTGAAAACCCGACGCCTGCCTTGTATCAATACCCGAGTAGCAGCGGGCCCGTGGAATCTGCTGTGAATCTGCCGGGACCACCCGGTAAGCCTGAATACTTCCTGATGACCGATAGCGGATGAGTACCGTGAGGGAATGGTGAAAAGTACCCCGGGAGGGGAGTGAAAGAGTACCTGAAACCGTGTGCCTACAATCCGTCAGAGCCCTCCCTTTGTGGTGGGGTGATGGCGTGCCTTTTGAAGAATGAGCCTGCGAGTCACTGACATGTCGCGAGGTTAACCCGTTGTGGGGTAGCCGCAGCGAAAGCGAGTCTGAATAGGGCGTATCCCCGGCAGCGATGTGGGGGTGTAGTGGTGTGTTGTGGACCCGAAGCGGAGTGATCTACCCATGGCCAGGGTGAAGCGCGGGTAAGACCGCGTGGAGGCCCGAACCCACTTAGGTTGAAGACTGAGGGGATGAGTTGTGGGTAGGGGTGAAAGGCCAATCAAACTCCGTGATAGCTGGTTCTCCCCGAAATGCATTTAGGTGCAGCGTCGCATGGTTCACTGCGGAGGTAGAGCTACTGGATGGCCGATGGGCCCTACTAGGTTACTGACGTCAGCCAAACTCCGAATGCCGTAGTGGTGAGTGTGGCAGTGAGACGGCGGGGGATAAGCTCCGTGCGTCGAAAGGGAAACAGCCCAGATCGCCGGCTAAGGCCCCTAAGCGTGTGCTAAGTGGGAAAGGATGTGCAGTCGCAAAGACAACCAGGAGGTTGGCTTAGAAGCAGCCATCCTTGAAAGAGTGCGTAATAGCTCACTGGTCAAGTGATTGTGCGCCGATAATGTAGCGGGGCTCAAGCACACCGCCGAAGCCGCGGCAACCTGCAAGTAATTGTGGGTTGGGTAGGGGAGCGTCCCCTCACCAGCGAAGCAGCAGAGTGATCTAGCTGTGGAGGTGTGGGGAGTGAGAATGCAGGCATGAGTAGCGATAAGGCAAGTGAGAACCTTGCCCGCCGAAAGACCAAGGGTTCCTGGGCCAGGCCAGTCCGCCCAGGGTGAGTCGGGACCTAAGGCGAGGCCGACAGGCGTAGTCGATGGACAACGGGTTGATATTCCCGTACCCGTGTGTGCGCGCCCGTACCGAATCAGCGGTACTAACCACCCAAAACCTCGCTGACCGTGCCCTTTCGGGGGTGTGGCGGTGGGGGGCTGCGTGGGATCTTCGCTGGTAGTAGGTAAGCGATGGGGTGACGCAGGAAGGTAGCCGTACCAGCCGATGGTAGTGCTGGGGCAAGCCGGTAGGACGAACGATAGGCAAATCCGTCGTTCATACAAGTCCGAGAGGTGATGCATAGCCGATTGGGGTGAATTCGGTGATCCTATGCTGCCGAGAAAAGCCTCTAGCGAGTGCGCACACGGCCCGTACCCCAAACCGACACAGGTGGTCAGGTAGAGAATACCGAGGCGTACGAGTGAACTATGGTTAAGGAACTCGGCAAAATGCCCCCGTAACTTCGGGAGAAGGGGGACCGGACTATCGTGAACCCACGAGCTGGGGGAGCGGGATCCGGTGGCACAAACCAGTGAGAAGCGACTGTTTACTAAAAACACAGGTCCGTGCGAAGTCGCAAGACGAGGTATACGGACTGACGCCTGCCCGGTGCTGGAAGGTTAAGAGGACCGGTTAACCGGAGCGATCCGGTGAAGCTGAGAATTTAAGCCCCAGTAAACGGCGGTGGTAACTATAACCATCCTAAGGTAGCGAAATTCCTTGTCGGGTAAGTTCCGACCTGCACGAATGGCGTAACGACTTCTCAACTGTCTCAACCATAGACTCGGCGAAATTGCACTACGAGTAAAGATGCTCGTTACGCGCGGCAGGACGAAAAGACCCCGGGACCTTCACTACAACTTGGTATTGATGTTCGATGCGGTTTGTGTAGGATAGGTGGGAGACTGTGAAACCAGAACGCCAGTTTTGGTGGAGTCGTTGTTGAAATACCACTCTGATCGTATTGGACCTCTAACCTCGAACCCTGAACCGGGTTCAGGGACAGTGCCTGGCGGGTAGTTTAACTGGGGCGGTTGCCTCCCAAAATGTAACGGAGGCGCCCAAAGGTTCCCTCAACCTGGACGGCAATCAGGTGTCGAGTGCAAGTGCACAAGGGAGCTTGACTGCAAGACCCACACGTCAAGCAGGGACGAAAGTCGGGACTAGTGATCCGGCACCCCCGAGTGGAAGGGGTGTCGCTCAACGGATAAAAGGTACCCCGGGGATAACAGGCTGATCTTCCCCAAGAGTCCATATCGACGGGATGGTTTGGCACCTCGATGTCGGCTCGTCGCATCCTGGGGCTGGAGCAGGTCCCAAGGGTTGGGCTGTTCGCCCATTAAAGCGGCACGCGAGCTGGGTTTAGAACGTCGTGAGACAGTTCGGTCTCTATCCGCCGCGCGCGTCAGAAGCTTGAGGAAACCTGTCCCTAGTACGAGAGGACCGGGACGGACGAACCTCTGGTGCACCAGTTGTCCCGCCAGGGGCACCGCTGGATAGCCACGTTCGGCCAGGATAACCGCTGAAAGCATCTAAGCGGGAAACCTTCTCCAAGACCAGGCTTCTCACCCATACAGTGGGATAAGGCCCCCCGCAGACCACGGGATCAATAGACCAGACCTACACACCCGGCAACGGGCTCAGGGAACTGGCACTAACCGGCCGAAAACTTACCCACACGCAACCACACCACAACCCCACACCCCACCACCAACAACTAGAATTCAATAAAGTTACGGCGGTCCATAGCGGCAGGGAAACGCCCGGACCCATCCCGAACCCGGAAGCTAAGCCTGCCAGCGCCGATGATACTACCCACCCCGGGTGGAAAAGTAGGACACCGCCGAACACCCACAAAAAAGGGCACCCACAAGGTGCCCTTTTTTAATT
>NZ_LQOM01000001.1 GCF_002101595.1 Mycobacterium celatum | reverse complement strand
AGCGGACAACGACTGCCTGCCGCGTCGTCGTATCGCCGGTTTGTGAGCTGGCTGGCTGATCGTGACCTCGACGCCGCCCGCGCCGCCTGGCGCGAGGTCCTGGCCGGCTTCGACACCCCGACCCTGGTGGGGCCGCCGCAAATGTCGGGGCGCGGACATCGAGGCGTCAAGTCGACCCAGGTGCCCGAGCAGACCTCTCGCGCAGTCGGCGAACTGGCCCGCTCGTGTCACACCACCGTCAACACCGTGTTGCAGGGCGCGTGGGCGCAGCTTTTGTGCTGGCTGACCGGGCAACACGATGTCGCATTCGGTGTCGCGGTCTCGGGTCGGCCCGCAGACGTGGTCGGTGCGGACTCGATGGTCGGCCTGTTGATCAACACGGTGCCGGCGCGGGCGCGCATCACCGCGACAACGACCACCGCAGAGCTGCTCGACCAGCTGCAAACCGAGCACAACAACACGCTGGAGCATCAGCACCTGGCGCTGGGCGAGATTCACCGCATCACCGGGCACGACCAACTGTTCGACACGCTGTTCGCCTACGAGAACTACCCGGTGGATGCCGCCGCGTTGAGCGGTGAACACCAGATCGCCGTCACCGAGTTCAGCGTGCGGGAATCCACCCACTATCCGCTGACGCTCGTGGCCATGCCGGGCCCGCAACTGGGCCTTCGCGTCGAATACGACGCCGACGTGTTCGACGAAGACAGCATCGAGGCGCTCATCGACCGGTTCGAAACGGTGTTGGGAGCGATGACCACCAACCCGAGCGGGCGGGTGTCGTCGATCGATCTGCTCGACGTGCCGGAGCACGCCCGCCTCGACGAGATCGGTCACCGGGCGGTGTTGACCCGGCCGCCGGCAGCGGCGCCGATGACGGTTCCGGTGTTGTTCGCCGCCCAGGTGGCCCGCACACCGGACGCGGTGGCGGTCAGCTGCGGAGGCCGCTCACTGAGCTACCGCGAGCTGGACGAGGCTGCCAACCGGTTGGCGCACCTGCTCGCCGCTCATGGCGCGGGGCCGGGACAGTCTGTGGCCCTGCTGTTTTCGCGGTCGGTCGACGCGATCGTGGCAATTCTGGCAGTGCTCAAGAGCGGAGCGGCGTATCTGCCGATCGACCCAGCGCTGCCGGCGGGCCGGATCGGGTTCATGCTCGACGACGCGGCACCGACCGCCGCTGTTACAACCCCGGACCTACGATCGCGGCTCGACGACTGTGAATTACCGGTTGTCGATACGGATGACCCCCGCATCGAGGACCAGCCTGGAACAGCGTTGCCCCCGCAGGCCCACGATGACATCGCCTACCTGATCTACACCTCGGGCACCACCGGTGTGCCCAAAGGGGTGGCGGTCACCCACCACAGCGTCATCCGGCTGTTCGACTCGTTCGACGTCGGCCTGCAGCCGAGGCCGGGGCAGGTGTGGACGCAGTGGCATTCCTACGCCTTCGACGTGTCGGTGTGGGAGATCTGGGGTGCCCTGCTGCACGGCGGGCGGCTGGTGGTGGTGCCCGAGCCGGTGGCCCGCACCCCGCAAGACTTCCACCGCCTGCTGACGGCGGAACACGTCAACGTGTTGACCCAGACCCCTTCGGCGGTAAGCGTTTTGACACCTGAGGGATTGGATTCGACGGCGTTGGTGGTGGCAGGGGAGTCGTGTCCGGCCGAGGTGGTGGATCGCTGGGCGCCCGGACGGGTGATGATCAACGCCTACGGGCCCACCGAAACCACGGTGTACGCGGCGATCAGCGCGCCGCTGACACCCGACTCGGGGGCGGTGCCGATCGGTGCGCCGGTTCCGGGTGCGGCGTTGTTCGTGCTCGACGGCTGGTTGCGCCCGGTGTCCGTCGGGGTGGTCGGGGAGTTGTATGTGGCCGGCACCGGGGTGGGGGTCGGGTATGTGCGCCGCGCACCGTTGACGGCGTCGCGGTTTGTGGCGTGCCCGTTCGGGGCTGGCGGGCAGAGGATGTATCGCACCGGTGATCTGGTGCGCTGGCGCACCGACGGCCAACTGGACTATCTGGGCCGCGCCGATGAGCAGGTCAAGATCCGCGGGTATCGCATCGAACTCGGCGAAATCCAAACAGC